>NZ_JAHSTS010000002.1:0-1200000 GCF_019145435.1 Pseudomonas ekonensis
CATCCGTCACTGATCCACCGCCATCGCGGGCAAGCCCGCTCCCACAGGGGGACGGGTGTGCACAGGGTCAGCGGTCGTCCTCGTGGATCGACGACGGATGGCGGCAGAGCCCGTCGATCTCGATGTCCATGTACGGAAACAGCGGCAGGCGCATCAGGGTGTCGTGCAGCGTCTCGACGCTGGGCACGTCGAACACGCTGTAGTTGGCGTAGTGCCCGGCGATGCGCCACAGGTGCCGCCACAGGCCTTCGTGCTGGAGGCGCCGGGCAAGTTCCTTCTCGTCGGCCTTGAGCCGCGCGGCAAGGGCCGGATCCATGTCGGCGGGCAGCTTCACAGTCATCTTTACGTGGAACAGCATGGTGCTCTCTCCTTCGGTTCAGGCACGGCGGAACCGCGCCAGGCGCGCTTCGTCCAGCGTCAGGCCCAGGCCCGGCGTGCGGGGAATGTGCAGGTGGAAATCGCGGTACTGCGGCGCTTCGGTGACGATGTCTTCGGTCAGCAGCAGCGGGCCGAACAGCTCGGTGCCCCAGGTCAGCTGCCGCAGGGTGAGGAACGCGTGGGCCGAAGCCAGGGTGCCCACCGAGCCTTCGAGCATGGTGCCGCCGTACAGGGCGATGCCGCAGGCCTCGGCGATCTGCGCGGTGCGCAACACCGCGCGGGGGCCGCCGTTCTTGGCGATTTTCAGGGCGAACACGCTGGCCGCGCCGTCCGCCGCGAGGCTGAAGGCGTCCTCGACGCTTTCGATGGATTCGTCGGCCATGACCGGCGCCGGGCTGCGCTGGTTGAGGCGCACCTGGCCTGCGCGGTTGACCCGCGAGATCGGCTGCTCGATCAGGTCGATGCCGTTGTCGCCGAGCACCCGGCAGCCACGGATCGCCTGGGACTCGTCCCAGTACTGGTTGACATCGACCCGCACGCTGGCGCGGTCGCCCAGGGCCCGTTTGATCGCCAGCGCATGGGCCAGGTCCTGCTCCAGCGGGTTGGCGCCGATCTTCAGCTTGAAGATACGGTGCCGGCGCGCTTCCAGCATCTGCTCGGCCTCGGCGATGTCCCGGGCGGTGTCGCCGCTGGCCAGTGTCCAGGCCACTTCCAGGCTGTCGCGCACCCGGCCGCCGAGCAGTTCGCTGACCGGCAGGCCGAGGCGCTTGCCCTGGGCGTCGAGCAAGGCACTTTCGATGCCGGACTTGGCGAAGGTGTTGCCCTTGGCGATCTTGTCCAGGGTCTGCATGGCGGCGTTGATGTTGCAGGCGTCCAGGCCGGCCAGGGCCGGCGCCAGGTGCGCGTCGATGTTGGCCTTGATGCTTTCCGGGCTCTCGTTGCCGTAGGCCAGGCCGCCGATGGTGGTGGCCTCGCCGATGCCTTCGATACCGTCGCTGCAACGCAGGCGCAGGATCACCAGGGTCTGGTTCTGCATCGTGTGCATCGCCAGTTTGTGCGGGCGAATGGTCGGCAGGTCGACGATCACCGCCGCCAGGCTTTCGATCAGGATTGGGTTCATTTCAATGTCCGTTTCAACGTGTTCAACCGAGGTCGCCGCCACCGACCGGCAGGGTCACGCCGGTGATGTAGGAGGCCTCGTCGGAGGCGAGGAACAGGATCGCGCCGACCTGTTCGTCGAGGGTGCCGTAGCGTTTCATCAGGCTGCTGTCGAGGGTCTGCGCGACGATCTCCTGATACCAGGCCTGCTCCTGCGCCGACTGCTGCGCGGCGTTGCGCGGGATGCGCCGCGGCGGCGCTTCGGTGCCGCCGGGTGCGGTGGCGTTGACGCGGATGCCGCGCTCGGCGTTCTCGAACGCCAGGCACGCGGTCAGCGCATTGATGCCGCCCTTGGCCGCGCCGTAGGGCACGCGGTTCACGCTGCGGGTGGCGATCGACGACACGTTGACGATGGCGCCCCGCCCCTGCTTGAGCATCTGGGGCAACGCCGCGTGGCAGCACCACAGGGTCGGGAACAGCGAGCGGCGCACTTCGGCTTCGATCTGCGCGGTTTCGTAGTGTTCGAACGGCTTGGCCCAGATCGTGCCGCCGACGTTGTTGACCAGGATGTCGAGACGCCCGAAGGCATCGATGGCGGCGTCCGTCGCCCGGGCGCAATCGGCGTACTGCTCAAGGTCGGCGGTCAATGTCAGGACGTGTTCGCCCTGCAGTTCATGAACCAGCGTCGAACGGTCGACGGCCACTACCCGGGCGCCCTCCTCCAGCAAGCGTTCGCACACCCGGCGACCGATGCCTTGCGCGGCGCCGGTGACCAGCGCGACCTTGTCAGCGAATCTGTTGTTCATGGTGTTCTCCAGCATCAGGCTCAGGTTCGGCGCAAGGCTCAGGCCGCCGCGGCGGCGAACTTCTCGTAGTAGAAATTGGCCGGGGTGACGCCCTGCTCGCGGATGTGTTGGCTGACCGCCTCGACCATCGGCGGCGGGCCGCACAGGTACACGTCGACGTCGCCGTCGTTGAGGTGGCGCGGCTCGATGTGCTGGGTGACGTAGCCCTTGAGCGGATGCCGGCTCTCGGGGCTGGCCACGCAGGCGCCGTAGCTGAAGCCGGGAATGCGTGCGGCGAAGGCGTCGAGGCGGTCGAGCTCGACCAGGTCGAAGTCATGGGTGACGCCGTAGATCAGGTGCACCGGGTAGGCGCTGCCCTCCTCGGCGATCCGCTCCAGCATCGCGGTGAACGGCGCCAGCCCCGTACCGCCGGCCAACAGCAGCAGCGGCCGCTTGATCTCGCGCAGGTAGAAACTGCCCAGCGGACCTGCCAGGGTCATGCTGTCGCCGGCCTTGGCCAGGCCGGTGAGGAAGCGGCTCATCAGGCCGCCGGGCACGTTGCGGATCAGGAAGCTGACTTCGCCGTCCTTGGGCAACGAGCTGAAGGAATAGGCCCGGCTCTGGTCGCTGCCCGGCACTTGCAGGTTGACGTACTGGCCCGGCAGGAACGCCAGCCGGCTGAGGGACTCGCCCTTGACCGACAGGGCGATGGTGCTCTCGGAGAGCTGGCGCACGTCGCTGATCGTGGCCTGGAAACTGGCCTGCCCGGTCTTGCAGACCTGGGAGCCGGCCGGCACCCGCACCACGCAGTCGCTCTCGGCGCGCATCTGGCAGGTGAGCACATAGCCCCGGGCGAGTTCGTCCTCGCTCAAGGCGTCCTCGATGAAGTTGTCGCCCAGGGCGTAACGCCCGGATTCGGCGAAGCACTTGCAGGTGCCGCAGGCGCCGTCGCGGCAGTCCAGCGGGATGTTGATGCCTTGGCGGTACGCCGCGTCGGCGACGGTTTCCTGGCCGTCGGCCTCGATGAAGCGGGTGACCCCGTCCTCGAAATTCAATGCGATGCGAAAACCCATGTTGCACCTCGCTCACGGCGCCGGGCCGGCCAACGGCCAAGGCCCGCGCCGTCTCGGTCAGATGTGGTAAATGTCGATGACCTGACGGACGTAATCGTTTTTCAGCACCACCTTCTTGGCCTTGATCAGCGGCTGTTCGCCGCGCAGGTCGAGGGTGTAGAAGCTGGTGCCGAAATAGCTGTCGGTGACCTGGTAGCGGAAGCTCAGCGTGTGCCAGTTGAAGCGCACCTGGCATTGGCCTTCGCCCTGCCCGACGATCTCGATGTTGCTCAGGTTGTGCGAGGTGCGGGTGTCGGGAACGGTGGCGCTGGAGCGCTCGGTCTTGATCCGGAACACCCGGTCTTCGAGGCCGCCGCGGTTGCCGTACCAGATCAGCGAGATCTCGCTCTGCGGGTCTTCGGTGAGCGTGTCGCTGTCGTCCCAGGCCGGCATCCAGAAGCTGGCGTCGGCGGCATAGAGCTCCAGCCAACGGTCCCACTGGGCGTCGTCCAGATAACGGGCCTCGCGGTAGAGGAAATCGCGCACGGTGTCGTAGAGGCTGTTCATGGCACGGCCTCCACGGGGATCAGCTGCGGTTCGGCGGACACGGCCTTGAGCATCGTTTCCTGCCAGTACTTGTGCTGCAGCACGAACAGGCCTTCGTCCTCGGTGCGCACCCCGGACAGCAGCGGCTTGAGGCCGATCTCTTCGGCGGCGGCATCGGCGCCCTCCACCCAATGGGCCGCCCCGCGGGACATGTCGTTCCAGCCGCGTCCGGCGCCGTAGCCGGTCTGGCAGGAGCGGAACTCTTCCAGGTCGTCCGGCGTGGCCATGCCGCTGACGTTGAAGAAGTCTTCGTACTGGCGGATGCGTTTGGCCCGGGCCTCGGCGCTCTCGCCTTTGGGGGCAATGCAGTAGATGGTGATCTCGGTCTTGTCCACGGCGATCGGTCGGGCGATGCGGATCTGCGAACTGAACTGATCCATCAGGTACACGTTGGGGTACAGGCACAGGTTGCGCGAGTTCTCGATCATCCAGTCGGCGCGGGCCTGGCCGAAATCCCGGGCCAGCTCGTCGCGGCGCTCGTAGGCGGGACGGTCCTCAGGGTTGGCCCAGCGGGTCCAGAGCAGCAGGTGGCCGTGGTCGAAGGAGTAGAAGCCGCCGCCCTTCTTCGCCCAGCTGCCGGCGCTCATGGTCTTGATCTCTTCACCGGCCTCGCGTTGCTGGCGCTGGTTCTGGGTGGCGGCGTAGTTCCAGTGCACGGAGCTGACGTGGTAGCCGTCGGCGCCGTTTTCGGCGGTGAGTTTCCAGTTGCCTTCGTAGATGTAGGAACTGGAACCGCGCAGCACTTCCAGGCCTTCGGGGGATTGGTCGACGATCATGTCGATGATCCGCGCCGACTCGCCCAGGTGCTCGGCAAGGGGCTTCACGTCGGGGTTGAGGCTGCCGAACAGGAAGCCGCGGTAGGACTCGAAGCGCGCTACGCGGGTCAAGTCGTGGGAGCCTTCGCAGTTGAAGCCTTCGGGGTAGCCCGCCTCGGCGGGATCCTTGACCTTGAGCAGCTTGCCGCTGTTGTTGAACGTCCAGCCGTGGAACGGGCAGGTGTAGCTGGAACGGTTGCCGGACTTGTGCCGGCAGAGCATGGCGCCGCGGTGGCTGCAGGCATTGAGGAAAGCGTTGAGCACGCCGTCCTTGTTGCGCGCGATGAAGACCGGCTGGCGGCCCATGGTGAGGGTCAGGTAATCGTTGTTGCGCGGGATCTGGCTTTCGTGGGCCAGGTAGATCCAGTTGCCTTCGAAGATGTGCGCCATTTCCAGCTCGAACAGCCGCGGATCGGTGAACATCTCCCGCTTGCAGCGGTAGGCACCCTGCTCCTTGTCTTCTTCGAGCAAGGCAGTGAGGTAGTCGATTCCCAGGGACATGGCCAGGGCCTCCATTGTTATTGTTCAGGTCAGGTTAGGGAGGCGACGGCGGGCGCAATAGCCGATTCCTGCACATCGCTATCCGTTTTGCGCAGGACGGCGCGGCAGGTGTTTCAGGGGGGCGGGGAATCAGTGGCGGCGCTTGAAGGTGTGGGACGGCAGTTCGCCGAACTGCTGGCGGTAGCTGTCGGAGAAGCGGCCCAGGTGCAGGAAGCCGTAGTCCAGCGCCAGTTCGGTGAGGTTGCGCACCGGGCAGCTCGGGTCGGTGAGGCAGGCGTGGATGCGCGCCAGCTTGCGCTGGCGGATGTGCTGCATCGGCGTGACGCCCAGTTGGCGCTCGAACAGCGCGTACAGAGAACGCGGGCTCATGCGCGCCTGCGCGGCCAGGCTTTCGGCGCTCAGGTCCTGCTTGAGGTTGCGCTCGATGAACGCCAGGATCCGCTCCAGGCTGGCCGACGGCGCGTTCAAGGGTTCGCGGCTGACATTGGTGTCGAGCAGCGACAGCAACTTGCTGCCGATGATCTGCACATAGTGCTCCTGCACCCGCAGCAACGGATCGCTGGCTTCGGCTTCCTGGCAGATCATGCCGAGCAACGACGTGAAGCCTTCCAGGTCGTCGAGCCGGTAGTGGTTGCGCCGGAAGCGGATGCCGTCGGACGGGCGCAGCCACCGCTGCTCGTCGCACACCGACTCCAGCACGCTGACCGGCACCTTGAGGATGAACTTCTCGCAGTCGTCGGAGTACGTGAGGTCGACCGGATCGTCCGGGTTGATCAGCAGCAGTTCGCCCGGCACCAGATGCTGTTCGCGCTTGTGCCCGCGCCACAGGCAGTTGCCCTGCAGCAGCACTTGCAGGTGATAGACCGTTTCCAGCGCCAGGGAGGTGACCCGCACGCTGCCGCCGTAGCTGATGCGGCACAGGTCCAGCTCGGCGAACTTGCGGTGGTTGAGGCTGGCCTGGGGATGGGCGGTCTTGGCCAGTCCGATGAGATGCTGACCGACGTGCCGGTTGACGTAATCGGACACGGCATACGGGTCAGCGTGGTGAAACACGCTGCTGCGCTCGCTCAGCAGGCGGCTGTCCATGGAGGGCACTCGTTCTTGTCAGGTTTTCACGGATGCCGTCCACAGTACGCCGGCGTGGCGGCAGCGACAATCGGCGGCCCGTCGAACGGTCGATCACCGAACGCTTTCGGTGTTCCGGGCCGTGGCGGGCGGGCGGTTGCATCAGCAATTTATGCTCAGATCCCAGCTTAATAATATTTTACCGATGGCCACCCCGACCCTAGTCTGATCCCAAGCACAGAGAGCAGGCCGCACGCCGCCTGAATCCAATTGCCTCGTGAAAAGGGATGAGAGATGACCACTGAAACAATAAAAACAGACACGCTTGTCGTCGGTGCCGGTCAAGCGGGTGTGGCCATGAGCGAACACCTGGGCAAGCTCGGCGTCCCGCACCTGGTGCTGGAGCGCAGCCGCATCGCCGAACGCTGGCGCACCGGCCGCTGGGACTCGCTGGTGGCCAACGGCCCGGCCTGGCACGACCGTTTTCCGGGGATGGAATTCGACGATGTCGATCCTGACGGTTTCGCCCACAAGGACCGCGTGGCCGATTACTTCGAGGCCTATGCGAAAAAATTCAACGCGCCGATCCGCACCGGCGTCGAGGTCAAGCGCGTGGTGCGCAATGTCGGGCGGCCGGGCTTCACCGTCGAGACCTCCGAGGGCGTGATCGAGGCGGCCCGCGTGGTGGCCGCCACCGGCCCGTTCCAGCGCCCGGTGATCCCGCCGATCGCCCCGCAGGACGCACGCCTGCTGCAGATCCACTCGGCCGACTACCGCAACCCGCAGCAACTGCCGGACGGCGCGGTGCTGGTGGTCGGCGCAGGTTCCTCCGGCGTGCAGATCGCCGATGAGCTGCAGCGTTCGGGCAGGCAAGTGTTCCTGTCGGTCGGCGCCCATGACCGCCCGCCCCGCGCCTACCGCAACCGTGATTTCTGCTGGTGGCTGGGCGTGCTCGGCGAGTGGGACCAGGCCGCCATGAAACCGGGCCGCGAGCACGTGACCATCGCCGTGAGCGGCGCCCACGGCGGACGCACCATCGACTTCCGGGGCCTGGCCCACCGTGGCATGACCCTGGTGGGCGTGACCGAATCGTTCAAGGACGGCGTGGTGACGTTCAGGCAAGACCTGGCGGACAACCTCAAGCGCGGCGACGAGAACTACCTGGCGCTGCTCGACGCCGCCGACGCCTACATCGAACGCAACGGCCTGGATCTGCCGCCGGAGCCCGAGGCCCGGGAATCCTATCCGGATCCCGAGTGCGTGAAGCAACCGCTGGCGGATCTGGACCTGGCTGCCGCCGGCGTCACCTCGATCATCTGGGCCACCGGGTTCGCCGTGGACTATTCGTGGCTGAAGGTCGCCGCGTTCGACGACCAGGGCAAGCCGCAGCACCAGCGCGGGGTGTCCAGCGAACCGGGCGTGTACTTCCTCGGCCTGCCGTGGCAGTCCCGCCGTGGCTCCTCGTTCATCTGGGGCGTGTGGCACGACGCCAAGCACGTGGCCGACCACATCGCCACCCAGCGCAAGTACCTGGCCTACCGCGACGCCGACCAGCGCGCGGCAGCCCCCCGCAAGAACACCGACACCGTCGACGCTTGACCTTCCCTTCGCGTCCCGGCGCCCGTCGCGCCGGGCACCTTTTCGTCAGGAGTTTCACATGGCCCAGCCCACCCACACCCGCATCCGCATGTTCAACACCAAGGACACCTACCCCAACCAGACCCTGGACAACGACCTGTGCCAGGCCGTGCGCGCCGGCAACACCGTGTACGTGCGCGGCCAGGTCGGCACCGACTTCGACGGCAACCTGATCGGCCTCGGCGACCCCCGCGCCCAGGCCGAGCAAGCCATGCGCAACGTCAAGCAACTGCTGGAAGAGGCCGGCAGCGACCTGAGCCACATCGTCAAGACCACCACCTACCTGATCGACCCGCGCTACCGCGAGCCGGTGTACCAGGAGGTCGGCAAGTGGCTCAAGGGCGTGTTCCCGATCTCCACCGGGCTGGTGGTCTCGGCGTTGGGGCAGCCGCAGTGGCTGATGGAGATCGATGTGGTGGCGGTGATCCCCGAGTAACGCAGCAAACCGCCACGCTTGCCCGCCCGCCGCTGAACCCTGCGGGAGCGGGCTTGCCTGCCCCCCGCTCTCAAGTCGAACAGGAGTTAGAGACATGACATTTTCCATCGCCGCCCGCTGCCCGGAGACCGGCCAGTTCGGCATCGCCATCAGCTCGTCGAGCATCGCCGTCGGCGCCCGCTGCCCCTGGCTGCTGCCGGGCGTGGGCGCGGTATCGACCCAGAACATCACCCTGCCGTCCCTGGGCCCTGAAGTCCTCGCGCTGATGGAACAGGGGCTGGCCCCGGACGCCGCGCTGGACAAGGCGCTGACCCGCAACGGCTACAGCCAGTACCGCCAGATCACCGCGATCAACCACCTCGGCCAGACCGCGCACTTCAGCGGCGGGCAAACCCTGGGCACGCACAACGCCGTGGCGGGCGAGCAATGCGTGGCCGCCGGCAACATGCTCGCCGGCCCTTCGGTGATCGAGGCCATGGTGCGGGCGTTCGAGGACGGCGAAGGCCAGTTGGCCGACCGCCTGATCGGCGCGTTGCAGGCCGGCCAGGCCTTGGGCGGCGAAGCGGGCCCGGTGCATTCGGCGGCGGTCGTGGTGGTCGGCGAACTGACCTGGCCCATCGTCAACCTGCGGGTGGACTGGGCCGACGAAGACCCCATCGGCCAATTGCAGGCCCTGTGGGAAGGCTATCGCCCGCAGTTGCAGGACTACATCGACCGCGCCCTGGATCCTGCGAAGGCGCCGGGCTACGGCGTGGCCGGAGACGACCGATGAGCGCCAGCGCCGAACTGCTGGCGACGCTGGTGGGGTTCGACACCACCAGCCGCGAATCCAACCTGCAACTGATCGGTTTCGTGCGCGACTACCTGGCGCGTTTCGACGTGCCTTGCGAGCTGGTCTACAACGACGAGCGCAGCAAGGCCAACCTGTTCGCCACGGTCGGGCCCTCCGACCGGCCCGGCATCGTGCTGTCGGGGCACACCGACGTGGTGCCCGCCGACGGCCAGCCCTGGACGGTGCCGCCGTTCGAGCTGACCCGGCGCGACGGCAAGCTCTACGGCCGCGGCACCGCCGACATGAAGGGCTACATCGCCTGCGTGCTGGCGCTGGTGCCGGCGCTGGTGGAGGCGCCGCTGAGCAAACCGGTGCACATCGCCCTGTCCTACGACGAAGAGGTCGGCTGCCTCGGCGTGCGTTCGCTGCTCAAGGTGCTGGAGCGACGCCCGGTCAAACCGCTGCTGTGCATCATCGGCGAACCCACCGGACTCAAACCGGTGCTCGGCCACAAGGGCAAGCTGGCGATGCGCTGCGATGTCCACGGCCACGCCTGCCATTCGGCCTATGCGCCGCAGGGGGTGAACGCCATCGAGTGCGCGGCCGAGCTGATCGGCGAACTGGGGCGCATCGGCCAGGGGCTCAAGGCGCCTGAGCATCACGACCGGCGTTTCGACCCGCCCTTCTCAACGGTGCAGGCCGGAGTGATCAGCGGCGGCAAGGCATTGAACATCGTCCCCGCCGACTGCCGTTTCGATTTCGAGGTCCGCGCCCTGCCCTCGCAGGATCCGGGCGAGGTCGCCGAACGACTCAAGGCCTACGCCGAACAACAGATGCTGCCGCGCATGCGGGCGGTCAGCGCGCAGAGCGATATCCGTTTCAGCGAGCTGTCGGCCTATCCGGGCCTGGCCACCGACGCCAAGAGCCAGGCCGCGCAACTGATCGCCGCGTTCTGCGGCCGCGAGGATTTCGGCACGGTGGCATTCGGCACCGAGGGCGGCCTGTTCGACGCAGTCGGGATCCCGACCGTGGTGTGCGGCCCCGGCAGCATGGATCAGGGGCACAAGCCGGACGAGTTCGTCAGCCTCGCGCAGCTCGACGCCTGTGACGCGATGCTGCAACGGATGCTGGCCTCCCTGCGCGGCTGAACCGCGTGACGGACAAGCGACAGCCGCCCCCGCCCGGGGCCGGCTGCGTTGTCGTTTGCGTGCCTGAAAGCCCCGTCCCAGAGCCTTTGAAACCGATCCGCGGGGCCAGTTTTTTTAAGGTCTGAAGCAACAAATCTACTAATTTATCTCCCCCGCGCCATTGCACATGATCGACCCGACAAGAAATGCGCCGGCCGCGCCGGCGCTCACCGAAGTACGTCCACGTACTCGTCCTTGCCTTGGAGTTCGTCATGGCCACCTCAGCAACAAACGCCGCACCGCTCATTGAAAAGCACACCATCGGCTACGTGCCGCCGCAGGACCGCCACGGAAAGGTGCGCGACCTGTTCACCCTCTGGTTCGGCGGCAACATCGCGCCGCTGCCCATCGTCACCGGCGCCCTCGGCGTGCAGCTGTTCCACTTGAACCTGGTGTGGGGCATCGTCGCCATCCTGGTCGGCCACCTGGTGGGCGGCGTGCTGATGGCGCTGCACTCGGCCCAGGGCCCGCAGATGGGCATCCCGCAGATGATCCAGAGCCGCGCCCAGTTCGGCTCCCTCGGCGCCTTGCTGGTGGTGGTGATCGCCGGGGTGATGTACATCGGCTTCTTCGCCTCCAACATCGTCCTGGCCGGCAAGTCCCTGCACGGCGTGGCCGACAGCGTGCCGGTGCCGGTCGGCATCGTGATCGGCGCCCTCGGCTCGGGCGTCATCGGCATCATCGGCTACCGCTTCATCCACGTGCTCAACCGCATCGGCACCTGGGTGCTGGGGATCGGCATCATGGTCGGCTTCGGCTACATCCTGACCCACATCCAGACCGACGATTTCCTCACCCGCGGCGGCTTCAACCTGTCCGGTTGGCTGGCCACGGTGTCGCTGGCGGCGCTGTGGCAGATCGCATTCGCGCCCTATGTGTCGGACTACTCGCGCTACCTGCCGGCCGACGTGCCGGTGGCCGCCACGTTCTGGACCACCTACCTGGGGTCGGCGCTGGGCTCCAGCCTGTCGTTCGTGTTCGGCGCCGTCGCGGTGCTGGCGACCCCGGCCGGCATGGACACCATGGACGCGGTGAAACTCGCCACCGGCGCCATCGGCCCGCTGATGCTGGTGCTGTTCCTGCTCAGCGTGATCAGCCACAACGCGCTCAACCTGTACGGCGCGGTGCTGTCGATCATCACCCTGGTGCAGACCTTCGCCTGGCGCTGGATCCCCACCGCCCGCAGCCGCGCGGTGATCTCGGTCATCGTCCTGTCGGCCTGCTGCTTCACCGCCGTCGGCGCCTCGGCGCACTTCATCGGCCATTTCGTCGACATGGTGCTGGTGCTGCTGGTGGTGCTGGTGCCGTGGACGGCGATCAACCTGATCGACTTCTACGCCATCCACAAAGGCCAGTACGACATCGGCTCGATCTTCCGGGTCGACGGCGGCCGCTACGGCCGCTACAACCCGCAAGCGCTGCTGGCCTACGCCATCGGCATCGCGGTGCAGATCCCGTTCATGAACACGCCGCTGTACGTGGGCCCGGTGTCGGTGCACATCGACGGCGCGGACCTGTCCTGGCTGGTGGGGCTGCTGGTGACGTCGCCGCTGTACTTCTGGCTGGCGACACGGGACAGCGCCTACCGCCGGCGGCTGTCGGAGGCGACGCTGGCGGGCGGTCTCTAATCCCAGGCCATGAAAAAGCCCGGTCCGACGCTGCATCGGACCGGGCTTGGGTGCGTCCGGTCAGGCCGGAACGCCGAGGATGATGTGGGACGCCTTGATCACCGCCGTGGCGCTGACGCCCGCCGCCAGTCCCAGTTCGTTGACGGCGTCGCGGGTGACGATGGAATAGACTTTCGATCCGCCGGAGAGCTCGATCACCACTTCGGCGTTGACCGCGCCGTCGGTCACGCTCAGCACCTTGCCCTGCAGGCAGTTGCGGGCCGACAGGCGGATGCCTTCGGCGTCGGTCATCAGCATCACCCAGGGCGCCTTGACCAGCGCCACCGCTTGCTTGCCGACCGCGATGCCCAGGGACTTGATGCTTTCCAGAGTGACCACGGCGACCAGTTGTTCACCACCGGCCAGGGTCAGGACGACCTCGGCGTTGACCGCGCCTTCCTTGACCAGCGTGACCTGGCCCTTGAACACGTTGCGAGCACTGACTTTCATGACGGGCATCCTTTTTCTTGACTTATAGGTTAGGAAACGGAGCGCATAGTCAAAGCTATCGCTGTATAAAAACAACTACAGCGCCGAGCTTGACTGCGCCTGCAACAGAACCCTGAAGGGCGCCGTAGGAAAACAATAGCCCGGTTTGCGCAGTCGATTGATCGCCTGCGCGAGGATCAGATCAGCAGATCTTCATAAAAAGCACCGTAAGGCAGTTCGGGGTGGGCGATCTGGATCTCCAGGATCCACACGCCGGGGCTTGGCGCGCCCTCGAAATGGCCCAGGTCGCCGCCCCGATGGATCGCGTGGGGAAAATCGCTGACCCGATGCCCCTTGATGTCCAGGTTCAGCGTCCAGCCCATGGCCTGCGCCTGATCGGTGGCGTACCGGTACAGCTCAGTGCCTGCGACGCCTTCGCGCCAGTAAGCCTCGACCCGGTCGAACAGTGTCTTGGCGGCCGCCGCGCAAGCGATCATCTGCGGATCGGCGCCGGTGGTGAACGTCGCCCCGGCATCGCCTTCGTGGCCCTGCCAGACCACGCCCATGTCGATGAAGAAGATGTCGTTCTCGCCCAGCACCGGGTCGCCGTCGGAGCGCTGCTTGAAGGTCTTGAGGGTGTTGGCGCCGAAGCGGATCAGCAGCGGGTGCCAGATCCGTTCCATGCCCAACTCGGCAAGTATCTGTTTGCCCAACGCCTGGGCCTCGGATTCGAGCATGCCGGGCCGGATGACCTCGGCGATCCGCTCCACCGCTTGCCAGGTCAGGCGTTGCGCCTGCCCCATCGACGCCAGCGCAAACCGCTCGCCGACCGCTTCTTTGCCGCTCAAGGTTGTGTTCATCGCTCATTCCTTTTGCCAGAACGCGCATCGATTGCGCTATATACATTTGTATATTGCGATACTAACCGAGCAATGACACAAAGTGTCAATCACTCTGTGCCCGCACCACCCCGCGCGCCTCCAGCAGCCTCACAAAACTGCTCAGGCTGCGCGATACGGTGCCGCGCCGCCACACCAGCCAGGTGGTCAGGTAGCGAAAGTCCGCCGCCAGCGGCCACACGCTCACGGTGGCGCAGCCGGGCATGCTCTGCAGCATGCTGCGCGGCATCAGGGCCAGGCCGGCGCCGGCGCTGACGCAGGCGAGCATGCCGTGGTAGGACTCCATCTCGAAGATCTTGCCGGGCACCGCAGCGTCGGTGCTGAACCACTTTTCGAAGTGATGGCGGTAGGAGCAGTTGGCGCGGAAAGCGTAGATGCTCTCGCCGTTGACGTCCGCCGCCCGCCCGATCGGCCCATGGTGCAGCGGTGCGATCACCACCATTTCCTCCTCGAACGCCGGGATCCCCTCCAGGGCCGGGTGCAGCACCGGGCCGTCGACGAACGCCGCCGCCAACCGGCCGGACAGCACGCCATCGATCATCGTCCCGGACGGCCCGGTGGACAGGTCCAGATCGACCTTGGCGTATTGCTGGTTATAGGCCGCCAGCAACTCGGGAATGCGCACCGCCGCCGTGCTTTCCAGCGAACCCAGCGGGAACGCGCCCTGGGGCTCCTCCCCCGCCACGGTGGCCCGGGCCTCCTGCACCAGGTCGAGGATGCGCCGCGCGTATTCCAGAAAACTCCAGCCGGCCGGTGACAGGCGCAGACGGCTTTTCTCGCGGATGAACAGTTCGACGCCCAGGTCCTGCTCAAGCTGCTTGATCCGGGTCGTCAGGTTCGACGGCACCCGATGGATCTGCGCCGCCGCAGCGCTGATGCTGCCGTGCTCGGCCACGGCCTTGAAGATTTCCAGCTGCACCAGATCCATGATCATTCTCCAATCGTGAAAGAAACGCTCTTTATTATTCAGTTTCCAGAAAACGAATGCCACCCTACTCTTGGGCCCATCCACTGACCTCGCAGGACGATGCCATGAGCCCGATTTCCAGCCTGACCCACGCCATTTCCGTCAACCCCGCCACGGGCGAGCAGATCGGCCATTACGCGTTCGAATCCGATGCCGCCCTTGACGCCGCCCTGACCCGCGCCGCCTTCGGCTTCGGCAAGTGGAAGCGCAAACCGCTGCAGGACCGCTCCCGTGCCCTGACCGCCCTGGCCGGTGCCCTGCGCGACAACGCCGAAGCCATGGCCACCCTGATCACCCAGGAAATGGGCAAGCCGATCGCCCAGGCCCGCGGCGAAATCGAGAAATGCGCCAGGCTCTGCGAGTGGTACGCCGAACACGGCCCGGCGATGCTCGACGCCGAACCGACCCTGGTCGAAGGCGGCAAGGCGCGCATCGAATACCGTCCGCTGGGCCCGATCCTGGCGGTGATGCCGTGGAACTTCCCGATCTGGCAAGTGCTGCGCGGCGCGGTACCGGCGCTGATCGCCGGCAACACCTACGTGCTCAAACATGCGCCGAACGTGATGGGCAGCGCCTACCTGCTGCGTGATGCGTTCACCCGCGCCGGTTTCGCCGACGGTGTGTTCGAAGTCATCAACGTCACCCCAGAAGGCGTCTCCAAAGCCATCGCCGACCCGCGCATCGCCGCCGTCACCCTCACCGGCAGCGTGCGCGCCGGCATGGCCATCGGTGCGCAGGCCGGTGCCGCGCTGAAGAAATGCGTGCTGGAACTGGGCGGTTCCGACCCGTTCATCGTGCTCAACGACGCCGACCTGGACGAAGCCGTGCAAGCCGCCGTGATCGGCCGCTACCAGAACTCCGGGCAAGTGTGCGCCGCCGCCAAGCGCCTGATCGTCGAAGAAGGCGTGGTCGAGGAATTCACCCGCCGGTTCGTCGAAGCCACCCGCCGACTGGTGATGGGCGATCCGCTGGCGGCCGAGACCTACATCGGCCCGATGGCCCGCTTCGACCTGCGTGACGAACTCGATGGGCAAGTGCGCGCCACCCTCGAGGAAGGCGCCACCCTGCTGCTGGGCGGCGGCAAGGCCCAGGGGCCGGGCAACTACTACGAGCCGACCGTGCTGGCCAACGTCACCGACCGCATGACTTCGTTCAAGCAGGAACTGTTCGGCCCGGTGGCGTCGATCATCACCGCCCGCGACTGCGCCCACGCCGTGGCCCTGGCCAACGACAGCGAGTTCGGCCTGACCGCGACGATCTACACCGCCAACGTCCCGCTGGCCCAGCAACTGACCAGTGAGCTGGAAACCGGCGGCGTGTTCATCAACGGCTACTCCGCCAGCGACCCCCGGGTGACCTTCGGCGGCGTGAAGAAGAGCGGCTTCGGCCGTGAACTGTCGCACTTCGGCGTGCGCGAGTTCTGCAATGCGCAGACCGTGTGGCTGGACCGCCGCTGATCCTGCCCAAAACTGTGGCGAGGGAGCTTGCTCCCGCTGGGTCGCGAAGCGGCCCCGCTTTTGTCAGCGGGACGGCTGCGCAGTCCGGCGGGAGCAAGCTCCCTCGCCACAAGGTCATTGCCGAGTCGGCATTTCCTCAGTCAGCCTTGAAGTCGGTGGACAGCGCCAGCGCCTGCCACTCGGCCAGTTCCTGCGCCACCAGGCGGTTCTTCGCTTCGATCCGCGCCACCGTGTCGCTGCCCAGCGCCAGCCGCTGCGGCGGGTTCGGGGCATCGGCCAGCGCCAGCATCGCTTCGGCGAACTTCACCGGATCCCCCGGCTGCGCATGGTTGGCGGCTTCGGCGAAGGTGCGCATCTTGCCCACGGTGTCGTCGTAGTCCGGCAGCACCAGTGCGGTCTTGATCAACGATTGCTCGTCCAGGAAATCGGTGCGGAAGAAGCCCGGTTCGACCACCGTCGCATGGATGCCCAACGGCGCCAGTTCCTGATGCAGCGCTTCGCTGATGCCCTCTACCGCGAACTTGGTGGAGCCGTACACGCCCCAGCCCATGTAAGCCTGGTAGCCACCGATGGACGAAATGTTGATCACCCGCCCGCTGCGCCGGGCACGCATGTGCGGCAGCACCGCGCGGGTCACGTTGAGCAGGCCGAACACGTTGGTGGCGAACAGCCGCTCGGTTTCGCTGGCGCTGGTTTCTTCCACTGCCCCCAGCACGCCGAAACCGGCATTGTTGATCAGCACGTCGATGCGGCCGAAACGTTTGATGCCTTGCGCCACCGCTTGATGGGCTTCGTCCTCGCGGGTGACGTCCAGCCGCACGGCCAGCAGGTTCGGGTGCTCGCCGAGGCGGTCGGTGATGTCTTGCGGTTTGCGGGCGGTGGCGATCACCGCGTCGCCGGCACGCAGGGCGTGTTCCGCGATCAGGGAACCAAAACCACGGGAAGCGCCAGTAATGAGCCAGGTACGCATATCAACTCCTCCTGTCAGCGGCCTTGGCGAAAGTGCCGGGCCTTCTCGATGAGTTGAGCGAACTGTAAGGCCGTGCTACTGATGTGATAATCCCAGCAAATTCGCATGGCTTTGTGAAAGGCACTCACAAATGAAACAACCGTCCACCACTGACCTGTCGATGTTCCTGTGCATCGCCCGGCACCTGAATTTCAGCCGCGCAGCGGTCGAGCTGGGGCTGACCCCTTCGGCCCTGAGCCATGCGCTGCGCACCCTGGAGAGCCGCCTGGGCGTGCGCCTGTTCAACCGCACCACCCGCAGCGTGGCCCTGACCGAGGCCGGCGAACGCCTGCAGGCGCGGCTGCAGCCGGCGTTCCGCGACATCGACGATGCGCTGGAGGACCTCAACCGGTTCCGCGACAAACCCTCCGGCACCTTGCGCATCAGCGCCGGGCGCCAGGCCTGTGAGTTGGTGCTGCTGCCCATCGTCAGCGATTTCCTGCAGGCCTATCCGGACATTCGCGTGGAAGTCATCGACAGCGACGCCCTGCTGGACATCGTCGCGGGGGGCTTCGATGCCGGTGTGCGCTTCGGCAACCGACTGGAGGCGGACATGGTCTCAGTGCCCATCGGCCCGTCCCTGCGCTCGGTGGTGGTCGGGTCGCCGGCGTTTTTCGAGCGGCACGCCATGCCGCGCAAGCCTGGGGATCTGCACGGGTTGCCGTGCATCCGTCACCGCTTCCCCAGCGGCACGCTGTACCGCTGGGAGTTCGAGCGCGGCGGCATCGCCCAGGAAATCGAGGTCAACGGCCCGCTGACCCTGGGCGATGTGAGCCTGATGGTGGGCCCGGCGCTGCAAGGCGCGGGGCTGGCCTACGTGTTCGAAGGCATGGTCAGCGGGCACCTGGCTGCCGGGCGGCTGGTGCAGGCGCTCGGCGACTGGTGCCCGCACTACCCCGGCCTGCACCTGTACTACCCGAGCCGACGCCATGTGCCGGCGCCGCTGCGGGCCTTCATCGACTTTGCCCGCACGGGCAAGGCCGGCTGAGGTCGCTACAGGTACTTCAGCCAGGCGATGTCCTTGCGCCGGGCCTTCAGCAACGAAAACCGGCGCACCGCCGGGAACAGCGCCACCGCCAGCGCAACCGCCGTCAGCCATACCGCCGCCACGGACGAAAAGCCGAAATGGCTGCCCTGGTTGAGCCCGAACAGCGCCACCCCGATCAGGTAGAGCAATTTCAGCGCATACAGGTGCAGCAGGTAGAAAAACATCGGCGCCGAACCGAACACCGTCAGCCAGCGGATCCAGCGCCGCTCCCCGGCGCGTTCGAAGCCGCGCAACAGCAACAGGCCGACGCCCATGGTCAGCGCGATGAACAGCAGCGACGGCGGGTATTTGGTGATGTTGAAAAAGCTCATCAGGGTTTGCGCAGCGCTGTCGCCGAACGCCCACGGCTTCTCGCCATAGCCGTTGAGCAGGCGCAGCCCGGCGAACCCCAGCAACCCCGCGGTACCAGCCAGCAGCAGGCAGGACTTGCGCACGGCCGCATCGGCGTCACGGGCGAACCAGGGCCCCAAGGCGTAACCCAGGCCGATCACGCCGATCCACGGCAACAGCGGATAGGACGTGCGCAGGCGCAGGCTTTCGCTGACTTCGATCCAGCCTCGGTCATGCAGGATCGCCCAAGGCACGTGCAGTGCCGATTCCTTGGCGAAGTGCACGCCATCCAGCAGGTTGTGCCCGGCGATGAGCACCAGGCTCAGGGCCAGCAACAGCCAACGGGGCAGCCAGACCAGCAGCGACAGCGCGATCATGCTCAGGCCGATGGCCCAGATCACTTGCAGGTAGATCACGCTCGGCGGCAGCTGGAAGGTCCAGGCGAAGTTGACCAGGGTGAACTCGAGCACCACCAGAAACAGCCCGCGCTTGAACAGAAAGGCGCTGACCGCCGCTTTGCCCGCGTGTTTCTCGCCGAACAGCCAGGCCGACAGCCCGGTCAGCAGCACGAACACCGGCGCGCACAAGTGCGCCAGGGTACGGCTGAAGAACAGGTCGGGCTCCGTGACGGCGATGTCCATCGGATCGCTGACCTGACGGTGCAGCAAAAAGGTTTCACGCACGTGATCCAGCAACATGAACAGGATGACCAGGCCCCTGAGCGCGTCGATCGACAGCAGGCGGCCGGTCACCGGCGGGAGGGTTTGGGAAGCGGTAAAGGTCATGGCGGTATCGCAATCGAAAGAGAATCCGACCGGGGCCGACAGCGGAGGGCCCCGAATTTGCGTTACTTTATAACACTAATGTGTCGATGAACGGCCAGCCGCCCTCAAACGGTGCGCAGACGCTCCAGCAGCACTTGCAACGGATGGCGCAGCGCCCGCTCCGACTGGCGCTTGGCCTGGCTGCGGCACGAATAGCCGGTGGCCAGCGCCTCGCCCCGCTCCGCCGGCGCTTCGACCTGCCGCGCCCAGGACTGTTCGTAGATCACCGCCGAGGTTGCGCGGTTGCGCGCCTCATGGCCGTAGGTGCCGGACATCCCGCAGCAGCCGGTCGCCTGGGTCGCGAGCTTGAGGCCGACACGTTCGAACACCTGCTCCCACTGCCGGGTCGCCGCCGCAGCGTTGGTCTTCTCAGTGCAGTGCGCCAACAGGCGGAAGCCGTCCACCGCCGGCAAACCGCTGCGCTCGGGCATCGCCTTGAGCAGCCACTCCTGCACCAGCGCCACTTCCGGGCAGCGCTCCATCCC
Organism: Pseudomonas ekonensis; assembly: GCF_019145435.1. NCBI lineage: Bacteria > Pseudomonadati > Pseudomonadota > Gammaproteobacteria > Pseudomonadales > Pseudomonadaceae > Pseudomonas > Pseudomonas ekonensis. The sequence continues at coordinate 19,449 of NZ_JAHSTS010000002.1, forward strand.
CGGCACCTTGAGGTACTCCTGGCGATAGACCAGGGTCATGGCCGGATCCAGTCCCACCAACTGCACGCCGAGATCGGCCAACCCGCGCAACTGCCCGGCGTTGCGCAACGCCGCACGGTTGAACGCCGACAGGAAGCCCTGCACATGCAGCGGCTTGCCGTTGGCGCTGAACGGCGCCAGGTAAACCTGATAGCCCAGGCGCGAGATCAGCTCGACCAGGTCCGCCAGCAGCGGCGCCTCGAAGTAACGGGTGAACGCATCCTGCACCAGCACCACGCTGCGTTCGCGCTGCGCCTGGGTCAGCGCCGACAGCACCGGCACCGTGGCCGGCTGCACGTGCCAACGACGCATCGCCCCATGGAAGTCGAAACGGCTGAGCAGCGGCACATCGACCATGCCGCCGAGGCGCTCCAGCATCCGCCGGCTGAACGCCGACCCCATCACACCGTTGTAGATCAGCGGCACCCGCGCCAGGAACGGCATGCTGTACTCCAGCGAGGCGATCAGGTAATCGCGCAGCGGCCGCAGGTAGCGGGTGTGGTATAGCTCCAGGAAACGCGAACGGAAGTCCGGCACGTTGATCTTCACCGGGCACTGCCCCGCGCAGGACTTGCACGCCAGGCAACCGGCCATGGCGTCGTACACCTCATGGGAGAAGTCCGCGCCCTCGCTGCGGCCGTTGCGCCAGCGCTGCAACAGGTTGGCGAAAAACGGCGGCCGGCGCGTGCCTTCAGCCAGCACATCGACCCCGGCCGCGCCTTGCAGGCGCAGCCATTCGCGGATCAGCGACGCCCGGCCCTTGGGCGATTGCGCACGCTGGCGGGTGGCCTTCCACGACGGGCACATGGCGTCGTCCGGATCGAAGTTGTAGCAGGCGCCGTTGCCGTTGCAGTGCATCGCCGCGCCGTAGTCCTGCCAGACCTTTTCGTCGATCTGCCGGTCCAGCTCGCCGCGCAGGGTCACTTCGTCGATCTTCAGCAAGGCGGCGCCGGGGATATCCGGGGTGGCGATCTTGCCGGGGTTGAACTGGTTGAACGGGTCGAACGCCGCCTTCAGCGCTTGCAGCGCCGGGTACAGGTCGCCGAAGAACGCCGGCGCGTATTCCGAACGCAGGCCCTTGCCGTGCTCGCCCCACAGCAGGCCGCCGTAGCGTTGGGTCAGCGCGGCCACGCCGTCGGACACCGGGCGCACCAGCGCCGCCTGCTGCGGATCCTTCATGTCGAGGATCGGCCGCACGTGCAGCACGCCGGCATCGACGTGGCCGAACATGCCGTATTGCAAATGGTGGCTGTCGAGCAGGTCGCGCAGTTCGGCGATGTACTCGGCCAGGTGCTGCGGCGGCACGGCGGTGTCCTCGACGAACGGCTGCGGCCGTGCCTCGCCGGCAACGTTGCCGAGCAGGCCCACCGCCCGCTTGCGCATGCCGTAGACCTTGTTCACCGCCGCCTGGCCCACCGCGAGCGTGTGGCCCAGGCGCTGCACCGTGGCGTCGCTGCCCAGGTGCCCGAGGAAGGCCTCGACCCGGCGTTGCAGGTCGTCCGGGTCATCGCCGCAGAACTCCACCAGGTTGATGCCCCGGGTCGGCTGGTCGGCGCTTTCCGGAAAGTATTCGGCGACGCCGTGCCAGACGATGTCCTGCATCGCCAGCATCAGCACTTTGGAGTCCACGGTCTCGATCGACAGCGGCTTGAGCGCCATCAGCGCCCGGGCATCGCGCAGGGCCTCCATGAAGCCGGCGTAGCGGATGTTCACCAGCATCGTGTGCTTGGGGATCGGCAGCACGTTGAGCTTGGCTTCCACCACGAACCCCAGCGAGCCCTCGGCGCCGCACAGCACGCTGTTGAGGTTGAAGCGCCCGTCGGCCTCGCGCAGGTGCGCCAGGTCGTAGCCGGTCAGGCAACGGTTCAGGTCGGGGAAGCGTTCGCGGATCAGCTCGCTCTGTTCGTCGATGATCTGCCGCGCGCAACGGTAGACCTCGCCGACGCGATCCTGGCGGGCGCACTGCTCGGCCAACTGCGGCTCTGCCAACGGATGCCCGTGCAGGCGCTCGCCGCCGCGCAGCACCATGTGCAGTTCCAGCACGTGGTCGCGGGTCTTGCCGTAGGTGCAGCTGCCCTGACCGCTGGCGTCGGTGTTGATCATCCCGCCGACGGTGGCGCGGTTGGAGGTGGACAGTTCCGGGGCGAAAAACAGCCCGGAGGCCTTGAGCGCGGCGTTGAGCTGGTCTTTCACCACGCCCGCCTGCACCCGCACCCAGCGCTGCTCCACGTTGATCTCAAGGATGCGGTTCATGTGCCGCGACAGGTCGACGACGAGGCCGTCGGTCAGCGACTGGCCGTTGGTGCCGGTGCCGCCGCCCCGTGGCGTCACCACCACCTGGCGATGGGCAGGTTCGGCGATCAACCGCGCCAGCAGCGCCACATCATCGGCATCCCGAGGGAACACCGCCGCCTGCGGCAAGCGCTGGTAGATCGAGTTGTCGGTGGCCAGCACCACGCGGCTGGCGTAGTCGGCGCTGATTTCGCCCTTGAAGCCCTGATCCTTCAGGGCCTGAAGGAATCGTTGGTAATCGGCGTTCAAGGCGGCGACAGGCGACAGCTGGGCAATCATGGGTCGGGGCATCTCGGTCAGAAAAGGCGTTGTGGCGGTAAACACTTGTAGGCAACGAATGATTGCGTCAGGCTCCGCCATCTCATGGCGCCCATGTTCATTGCAGAGGCGGTCTGCGACAAACGTAAATTCGACCCGACTTTAATGACCAAAACGAATGAATCCGCGAACCCTCACCCCCTCGATGTCGTTGCTGCTGGCCTTTGAGGCCGCCGCCCGCCACGAAAGCTACACCCGCGCCGCCCATGAGCTGTCGCTGACCCAGAGCGCGGTCAGCCGTCAGGTGCAGATCCTGGAAAAGATGCTCGGCATGCGCCTGTTCACCCGCGAAGGCCGGCGGGTGATCCTCACCGACGTCGGGCGCATGTACCAGCGCGAGCTGGCCGAAGCCCTCGGCCAGATCCGCAGCGCCACCTTGCAGGCCATGGCGTTCGGCTCCGGCATCCACAGCCTGCGGCTGGCGACGCTGCCGACCTTCGGCTCGAAATGGCTGCTGCCGCGCCTGAAGGACTTCTACACCGCCCACCCCGGCATGACCGTGCACCTGCATTCGCGCATCGAAGCCATCGACTTCGACACCAGCGAGATCGACGCGGCGATCTGCGTCGGCGGCGGCGACTGGCCGGGCCTGACGGCCCATCGCCTGCACACCGAAGAACTGGTGGCCATCGCCAGTGCGCAACTGACCGAAACCGAACGCCAGGCCGCCGAGCGGCAGATCGCCGACCAACTGCTGCTCAATGTCAGCAGCAACGCCCAGGCCTGGGCCGAATGGTTCAGCCATCACGCGCTGCCCCACCGCCGCATGCGCATCGGCCCGAGCTTCGAGATGACCTCGCACCTGATCCAAGCCGTGCGCGCCAACATCGGCGTCGGCCTGGTGCCCAGGATCCTGGTGGAGGACGAACTGCAGAACGGCGAGCTGCTGCAACTGGGCGAACCGATCACCAGCCGCCGCAGCTACTACCTGGTGTACCCGGCGCGCAACGAATCGCTGCCGTCGCTGAAGGCGTTCCGGGACTGGCTGGTGCAGACGCTCTGAAGCGGGAAACGCTTTCGCGGCCAAGCGTCCTCAGAACCTTGGCTTGACCGCTTTCCAGTCCGGCTTGTACCGCTGCATTTGCCGCACATCGTCACGCTGGCGGATCCCGCAGGTCAGGTATTGGTCATGCAGCTTGCCCAGTTGCGCGTAATCGAGCTCGACGCCCAGCCCCGCCGCACGGGTGATCTTCACGCAGCCCCCGACGATCGGCAGCTTGCCGCCCTTGATCACCTCCTCGTCCGGCGCTTGCCATGGATAGTGGGTGTCGCAGGCGTAATCGAGGTTCGGCACCGATGCGGCCACATGGGCCATGGCCATCAGGCTGATGCCCAAGTGCGAGTTGGAGTGCATCGACACGCCGAGGCCAAAGGTGTCGCACATCTTCGCCAGGGTCTGGGTGTCGCGCAGGCCGCCCCAGTAATGGTGGTCGGCAAGCACGATCTGCACGCTGTTCCGCTCGACGCTGCGGCGGAACTCGTCGAAATCGGTGACCACCATGTTGGTCGCCAGCGGCAGGCCGGTGCGTTTGTGCAGCTCGGCCATGCCGTCGAGGCCCGGGGTCGGATCCTCGTAGTACTGCAGATCGTCGCCGAGCAGCTCGGCCATGCGGATGGACGTTTCCAGCGACCAGTTGCCGTTGGGGTCGATGCGCAGCGGCAGGCCGGGAAACGCTCTCTTCAGCGCCTTGATGCACGCCACTTCGTGCTCCGGCGGCAAGGTGCCGGCCTTGAGCTTGATGCTCTTGAAGCCGTAGGCCTCGATCATCCGCGCTGCCTGGGCGACGATCTGCTGTTCGCTCAGCGCCTCGCCCCAGTCGTCCGGCTTGTAGGGCGAGTCCACGTGCTGCGCGTACTTGAAGAACAGGTAGGCGCTGAACGGCACCTCATCGCGCAACGCACCGCCCAACAGATCCACCAACGGCACGTTCAGGTAGCGCGCCTGCAAGTCGAGAAACGCCACTTCGAACGCCGAGTAGGCGTTACTCACCGCTTTGCTGGCGTGGGAGCCGGGGGCCAGTTCGGCGCCGGCCACGCTGGCGGGTTTGTTCGCGGCGACGGTGGCCTGCACGATACGGCGCAACTGATTGAGGTTGAACGGGTCGAGGCCGATCAACTGCGCCTGCAACTGCTGCTGGATCGCCAGCGCCGGGGCGTCGCCGTAGCTTTCGCCCAGGCCGATGTAGCCGTTGTCGCTCTCGATCTCGATGATCGAACGCAGCGCGAAGGGTTCGTGGATGCCGCTGGCGTTGAGCAGCGGCGGATCGCGGAAGGCAATCGGGGTGACGGTCACGCGGGTGATTTTCAAGGGAACGCTCCTGCTGGATCGGATTCAGTGGCTGGCAGCCGTTTTCGTCGCCGTCGCGACGGCGGTGTCACGGCCAGGCTTTGCCGGGGTTTGGCCCTTGGCGCCGGGTGCCATGCGGGCGAAGAAGATCACCACCGCCGCCACCAGCGAAGTGGCGGCCAGGCCGTACAGGCCGCCCTCGATGGAGCCGGTGGTCTGCTCAAGAAAACCGAAGGCGGTCGGCGCAACGAAACCGCCCAGGTTGCCGATGGAGTTGATCAGCGCGATCACCGCCGCCGCGATGCGCGCATCCAGATAACTCTGCGGAATCGGCCAGAACAGCGCCGACGCAGCCTTGAAACCGATGGCGGCAAAACAGATGGCGACGAAGGCGAACACCGGTCCGCCGGTGGTGGAAACGAACATGCCGACCGCCGCGATCACCAGGGTCAACGCCACCCAGGCCTGCTGGAATTTCCATTTGCCGGCCAGCGCGGCAAAGCCGTACATCGCCGCGATGGAGATGATCCACGGGATCGAATTGAGCAGGCCGACCTGGAAGTCGCCCAGGTTGCCCATCTTCTTGATCATGCTCGGCAGCCAGAAGGTCGCGCCGTAGATGGTCAGGGCGATGGAGAAATAGATGAAGCAGAACAGCGCGATCTGCCGGTCCGCCAACAGCTTGAACACCGATGGTTTCACCGTTTGGGCCGTTTCCCGGGCCCGCTGCTCGTCGGCGATCGCCGCCACCAGCGCTTCGCGCTCTTCTTCGCTCAGCCACCGGGCCTGGCGCGGGTGCGATTGCAGCCAGAACCAGACGAACCCGCAGAGCACCACCGACGCGGCCCCTTCGATGAGGAACATCCACTGCCAGCCGTGCAGGCCCATTGCGCTGATGTGCAGCAGCGCCCCGGACACCGGCCCGGAAATCACCGACGCAATCGCCGAGCCGCTGAGGAACACCGCCATGGTCTTGCCTCGCTCGGACGCCGGCAGCCACTGGGTGAAGTAGTAGATGATCCCCGGAAAAAAACCGGCCTCGGCGGCGCCGAGGATGAAGCGCAGCACGTAGAAACTGATCTCGCCCTGCACGAACGCCATGGCCATGGCGGCGGCGCCCCAGGTGAACATGATCCGCGTCAGCCAGGCGCGGGCGCCGTAGCGCTGCAGGAGCATGTTGGACGGCACTTCGAACAGGGCGTAGCCGATGAAGAACAGCCCGGCGCCCAGCCCATAGGCGGCCGCGCCGATGCCCAGGTCGGTTTCCAGGTGGCTGCGCACGAAGCCGATGTTGACCCGGTCGATGTAGTTGACGATGAACATCACCACGAACAGCGGCAGCACATGGCGCTTGACCTTGGCGGCGGCCCGGGCGAGGACAGTGATGTCCGGCGGACTCTGGAGGGTATTCAAGGGGCGACTCCCGATCATTGTTTTTTTAGGGAAGCTTGAGGCACAGGCCGATCATGGACGCCGGTATTGATCCCGTCTAATCTAACTTGGCACTTGATTGATACCCGGATTGGATCAATGTTCGAACTGACCCAGCTGCGCTGCTTCACCACCGTCGCCACCGAACTGAATTTCCGCCGCGCCGCCGAACGGCTGAACATGACCCAGCCGCCGCTGAGCCGGCAGATCCAGCTGCTGGAGCATCACCTGGGCGTCGAACTGTTCACCCGCAACACCCGCAGCGTGGCGCTCACCGCCGCCGGCCGGGCGTTCTTCATCGAAGCGCAGAACCTGCTGGAGCGCGCCCAGCAGGCGGCCGTCACCGCCCGACGCTTCGCCGAGGGCGACATCGGTTCGGTCAACATCAGCTTCGTCGGCAGCGCCGTGTATGAGTTTTTGCCCAAGGTCATCGCCGAGGCGCGGCTGAACCAGCCCCAGGTGAAAATCGACCTGACGGAAATGAACACCTACCAGCAGCACGAAGCCTTGCGCGCCCGACGCATTGACCTGGGCATCGTCCGCGCACCGCTGCTGGAACCGGGCTACGCCACCGAATGCCTGGTGCGCGAACCGTTCGTGCTGGCCGTGCCGAACGGCCATCGCCTGGCGGAGGCGGCTGAGGTGTCAGTCAGCGACCTCGACGGCCAGCCGTTCCTGATGTATTCCCACGCCGCCTACCCGCCGTTCAACGAACTGCTGACCGGCACCCTGCGCTCGGCCAGGGTCGCTCCGGATTACGTGCAATGGCTGGGGTCTTCGCTGACCATCCTGGCGCTGGTCAACGCCGGCATGGGCCTGGCCCTGGTGCCGCGTTGCGCCACCAGCGTGGTGTTCAGGAATGTGGTGTTCCGCGAGATCGACCTGGGTGACGGGGTGCAGAGCGAGCTGCACCTGATCTGGCGGGAGAACAACGACAACCCGGCGTTTGCGATGCTGCTGGAGGGCATTCGCCGGGCGGTGAAGGAAGGTTGGGGGCTGATCAGCGCTTGAGCGGCGGTGGCGCCTTGGGCCCCTTCACCAGCGGTTTCTCCAGCATCTTTCCGTCCGGCCCGTAGAACAGGCGCACGATATGGGGCGGCATGGGTTGTGGTGCTCTGGCGGTCATGATGAACCCTCTGATTTCGGGTTGAACTCAACCCACTTAACTTTCGCGGAATCTATCAGCAAGAACTCGGCGCCAAAAGGCACCTCAGTGCCATCATCGTTCAGCCAACAGGGTGATTGCATCAGGAACTGCCCGCTGCTCGACTCCGGCGGCCACTCGACGGGCCAGCCTAGGACGCGCCTTTCGTCATGCAGATGCAAGGTGATGAGCCGGTCAAACTGCACGAATGCCCTGAACCATTCACTCGGGTAAGAAGATTGTTTCGTCACGTTTCTGCTGCGCAGCCAGCCGTGCAACCGGTCATTGGTGGTCAGGCAACAGGCGAACAACCCAAGCACCAGCGACACGGCAAACGCCCAGAACGCCTGCGCCCCGCCATCCCATTTTCCTACGGAAAAGCCCCACGCCCCCACCCACCGGCAGACGGCGCCAATGCCCGTCACCATACCGTGAATCACAAACGTGAAGATCAGCGCCTGCACGATCTGCCCGAACGTGTCGGGCCGCCTGAACGCCGTGAGGGTGTAGAACACCCAGGTCGAGACGAACCCGGGGATCAGGTACTGCAACAACGGAATCACTTCCTTCACCAGATCATCCATGATCCGCGGCTCCTCAAAACTGAAAACAGACCTCCTTCAATGACGATGCCGGCCCCCAGAGGAGCCGGCATCCGAAGCCTAGCCCAGGCAGCGAAACCGCCCCCCGGCCAAGTGTCACATCTCATTGCGCAGGCGCCATAGCCTTACGCATCCTGCAGGATCAGGTCCGCCCCCTTTTCCGCCACCATCAGCACCGCCGCGTGGGTGTTGCCCGACGTCACGTTGGGGAAGACCGACGCATCGACGATCCGCAGCCCTTGCAGGCCATGCACCTTGAGGCGCTTGTCGACCACCGAGACCTGCTCGTCCGCCCCCATCGCGCAGGAGCCGCACAAGTGGTAGATCGACCCGCAGTTGTCGCGGAAGTACTGCAGCATCTGCTCGTCGCTCTCCACCGCCGGCCCCGGCAGGACCTCATCGACCGTGATGCCCTTGAGCGCAGGCGCGCCCATGATCTTGCGCATCAGGCGGCTGCCCTGGATCACCTCGTCGATGTCCTTCTGCGTGCTCAGGTAGTTCGGGTCGATCAGCGCGGCGTCACGCGGATCTTTCGAGGCGATCTCGATGTGACCGCGGCTGGTGGGCCGGCATGGGTTGAAGCACAGCAGGAAACCTGAATACGGCTCGGGCTTGAGGCTGGCTTTGTTGTTCTTCGGGATCTGGTACGACAGCGGGTTGAAGTACAGTTGCAGGTTCGGATGCGCCTGCCGGGTGTCGCCGCGGAAGAAGCCGCCGGCCTGATTGACGCTCATCGCCAGCGCGCCCTTGCGGGTGAACAAGTACTGGATGCCGAGCTTGAGCTGGCCGAACAGCGAACTGAGTTCATCGTTCAGCGTCGGGATGTTGGCCTTGTAGTAGTAGCTCACGCACAGGTGGTCCTGCAGGTTGCGCCCCACCGCCGGCAGGTGCTTGACCACCGGGATCCGGTGCTTGGCCAGCAAGGTGCGGTCGGCCACACCCGACAATTGCAAGATCTTGGGCGTATCGACGGCGCCGGCGCACAAGATCACTTCCTTGCGTGCGGTGAACGTGCGCGTCACGCCGTGCTGGGTGATGGCGATGCCGGTGGCGCGCTGCGCGCTGTCGTCGAACAGCACGCGGTCGACCAGTGCGTAATGCTCCACGGTCAGGTTCGGCCGGCCCAGGGCCGGGTGCAGGTGCGCGAAGCTGCTGGAGCAGCGCTGGCCGTTGCGCGTGTTGACGTCGTAGATGCCGGCGCCTTCGAACGTCGGCCCGTTGAAGTCGTCGCTGCGCGGATAGCCCAGCTCATCGCAGCCCTTGAGGAACACGTCGCAGATCGGGTGGGTCTGGCCCGCCATCGGAGTGATGCTGATCGGGCCGCTGCCGCCGTGGTACTCGCTATCGCCCAGCGGGTGGTTTTCCAGCTTGCGAAAGTACGGCAGCACATCCTTGAAGCCCCAGCCGTCGTTGCCGTTGGCGGCCCAGTCGTCGAAGTCATGGGCCTGACCGCGCACGTAGATCATCGCGTTGATCGAGCCCGATCCGCCCTGCACCTTGCCGCGCGGGGCGTAGATCTCACGGTTGCCGAGCTGTTTCTGCGGCTGGCTGTAGTACATCCAGTTGAACGTCGGGTTGTAATACATTTTGGCGAAGCCGACCGGGATCTTGAACCACGGCGAGCTGTCCTTGCCGCCCGCCTCCAGCAGCAGCACCGAGTGTTCGCCCGAGGCCGAGAGCCGGTTGGCCAGCACGCAGCCGGCGGCGCCTGCGCCAGCGATGATGTAGTCGTATGTCATGCACGGTTACCGCGTTCAGTCGTTGTAAAAAAATCTGCAGTCTCCCCTGCAGGAGCGAGCCTGCTCGCGATCGGGGGGCTGACAGCGTGCAGAGCCGGTGTCTGATACTCCGCTGTCGCGAGCAGGCTCGCTCCTACAGGGACATTCATCAGCCCTTGGCCGGCGAGGTGTCTTTCACGTCGGCCGGGGTCGGGGCCATCTGCAGGTGCAGGCGCTCTCCGGTGTAAGGCGAATGCTTACGCACCACGTCCATGTCCAGCTCCACCCCCAGGCCCGGCTCGGTGGACGGAATGATGTAGCCGTCCTCCCACTGCAACGGTTTCTTCAGGACTTCGGCATGGAAGCCGCCCCAGGTCTCGATGCTTTCCTGGATCAGGAAGTTCGGCGTGCACGTCGCCAACTGGAAACTCGCCGCCGCGCCGATCGGGCCGTTGTACAGGTGCGGCGCGATCTGCGCGTAATGCGCTTCGGCCATGCTGGCGATCTTCTTGCCTTCGAGCAGGCCGCCGCAGCGCCCCACGTTCATCTGCAGGATCGATGCGCCGCCGGCCTGCAGCAGCTTGAAGAACTCGTACTTGGTGGTCAGGCGCTCGCCGGTGGCGATCGGGATGCTGGTCTTGGCCGCGACCTGCGCCATGGCCTCTTCCTGGCCCGGCGGCACCGGCTCCTCGAACCACAGCGGGTCGTACTTCTCCAGGCGCTTGGCCAGGCGGATCGCCGAAGACGGCACCATTTGCCCGTGGGTGCCGAACAGCAGGTCGCACTGGTTGCCCACCGCCTCGCGGATCTTGCGGCAGAAGGTTTCGCAGCGCTCCAGCACCTCCAGCGAGATCTGGTGCCCGGAGTACGCGGTGTACGGGCCGGCCGGGTCGAACTTCACGGCGGTGAAACCCTTCTGCATGTTCTGCACCGCGCATTCGGCGGCCAGGTCCGGGTCGTCGTAGTCGTATTCGCCGCGGCTGTCGAGCGGGTACAGGTAGGTGTAGGAACGCAGACGCTCATGCACCTTGCCGCCGAGCAGTTCGTAGACCGGCTTGTTCGCGGCCTTGCCGACGATGTCCCAGCAGGCCATTTCCAGGCCGCTGACCACGCCCATCATGGTCAGGTCGGGCCGCTGGGTGAAACCGCTCGAATAGGCCTGGCGGAAGAAACGTTCGATGTGGTGCGGATCCTGGTCGAGCAGGTAGCGCTCGAACACGTCCTCGATGATCGGCAGCATGGCCTTGGGGCCGAAGGTGGCGGCGTAGATCTCGCCGACGCCTTCGATGCCGCACGCGGTCCTGAGCTTGACGAACAGCCAGTACATGCCGCCGATGTGCGGTGGCGGTACGGCGACGATGTGGGTTTCAAGGGCGACGATTTTCATCTCAGGCACCTGCCTTGTTCGAGGATTTGCGATTGATCCGGGCCCGCAGGGCCAGCGCGGCGCAGGTGCCGATCAGGCCGACGCCGGCGATGTAGCCGAAGTAGAGCTTGTAGCCGAGCGCACCCGGATACTGTTCGGTGAGGTAGCCGTTGATCAGCGGAATGAAGGCGTCGGGCATGTAGCCCACCACCGAGACGATGCCGATGGCCAGGCCGGTGATGCGCAGCGGGATGTCGCAGTTGTCGAGGATCGCCCAGTACAGGCCGCGGATCGCGTAGGTCATCAGGCCGATGAAGATCACCGTGCCGATCAGCAGGCCCATGCTGTTGAGCGCCGGGAACACGATCAGTCCCACCATCGCCAGCGAGGCCAGCAGCAATGCCACGGTCAGCACCGACACGTTGGAGAACTTGTCGCCCAGCCAGCCGCCGCCGATGCCGCCCACCGGGCGCATCCACAGCTTGATGGTGGTGATGGTGCCAGCCATCACGGCGGTCATGCCGCCCCCTTGCAGGTAGTCCGAGAAACTGTAGGTGGCCCAGAAGATGTGGTAGCCGCAGAACACGATGGCGGTGACCAGCCACAGCTCGGGAATTTTCACCAGCGTGGCCAGGTCGGCCAGCAGGTTGAACTTGCCCTTCTCCACCGCCGGCGTGTCCTCCATCGACTTCGGATCCTTGATCAGCACCAGCACGCAGCCGATGGCGATGCAGGTGAAGGCATAGAGGTAGACCACATGGTGGAAGCCTTCGGCGGTGGATTCGCCGCGGGTTTCGGTGGCGTAGGCGAACAGGCCCAGGGCAACCGTCGCCAACAGCGCCTCGACCAGCCCGCGGCCGCCGTCGAGGATGCCGAAGAAGCGGCCCTGCTCGGAGTGGTGGGCGATCATCTTGACCCGCTTGAGCACCGAGGCCCAGAAGGTCAGGCCGGTGGTCAGGCCCCAGCAGCCGAAGATGATCATCAGGCCGGTCATCGATGGCGCCGTGGAGTACCACAGCCCCAGCGCGCCGGTCGCGACCAGCGAAAAGAAGATCAGGAAGCGCGGTGCGATGCGGTCGGCCAGCCAACCGCTGGGCAGGTAGCTGAGCAGGAAAATCGTGCCGAGCATCGAGTACAGGTAACCCAGTTCGCTGTGGCTGATCTGGAACACCTCGAGCATGGTGGTCTGGTAGACCTGGCGCAGGTACAGGATCGGATAGATCGCGCCGGCGGCCAGCACCAGCAGCATCAGTTGGACATAGCGACTTCCCTTGTCGCTGCGGCTTTGCGAAGCCGTAGTGGAGCCCTGGACAGCAGCGGAGGATGCAGGCTTGGACATGGATGAGACCTCGGGCGACCCGGTGTCCGGGCGCCCCTGATAATTGTTTTTATTGTTGAGGGGCAGCTTCAAGCGGCAAGCGACAAGCGTGCTTGCAGCTCCCAACTTGCAGCTTGCCGCTTACCGCTTACCGCTTATCGCTTACCGCTTACCGCTTACCGCTTGCAGCTTGCAGCTTGCAGCTACCGCCTAGTACTTCATGACCACCAGGCGGGTCTGGGTGAATTCGAGCATCCCGTGCTTGCCGTCGTCGCCGCCCAGGCCCGAGCGTTTCCAGCCGGCGTGGTAGCCCTGGTACGGGTCGGCCGGGGTGCGGTTGACGTACAGCTCGCCGGCCTCGATGGCGTTGGCGACTTTCTGCGCGGTGCGGTAGCTCTCGGTGTAGAGCACCGACGACAGGCCGAACTGATGGTCGTTGGCCATGGCCAGGGCGTCGTCGATGTCGCGGTACTTGAGCACCGGCAGCACCGGACCGAAGATTTCTTCCTGGACGATTTCCATGTCCTGGCGGCAGCCGCTGAGCAGGGTCGGCGGGTAGAAATGCCCAGGCCCCTCAGGCAGCACGCCGCCGCTTTCGAGCACGGCGCCGTCGGCGACGGCGCGCTCGACCATGGCATGGATGTTCTTCTGCGAACCGGCGTTGGCCAGCGGCCCCATCAGGCTGGCGTCGGTGGCGCGGTCGCCGAATTTCACCGCGGCGATGTTCGCCTTGAGCAGCGCCAGGAAGCGGTCGTGGACGCTTTCCTGCACGTAGACCCGCTCCACCGCCGTGCACAGCTGGCCGCAGTGGGTGGTCTTGGAGCCGATAATCGCGGCGGCGGCGGCCTCAAGGTCGGCGTCGGCCTCGATGATCGCCGGGGTCTTGCCGCCCAGCTCCAGCGAAGGTTTGGCGATGTTGGCCTTGCAGTAGTCGAGAACGACCCGCCCGGCGTTGACGCTGCCGGTCAGGGTGATCAGGCCCACGGCCTTGTGGGTGCACACCACGGCGGCGGTGGCGTGGTCCATGGTCAGGATGTTGATGACGCCGGCGGGCATGCCCGACTGCTGCACGGCCCGGGCGATCTCGAACGCCGAGGTCGGGGTGTTGTTGCTCGGGCGCACCACCACGGTGTTGCCGGCGATCAGCGCCGGGGCGACCTTGCGCAGCAAGGTGTAGACCGGGTAGTTGAACGGGATCAGGCAGGCGACCACACCGATGGGTTCGCGGTGCAGGAACAGGTTTTCGTCCGGGCTGTCGCTGGGGATGATCTCGCCTTCGATGCGCCGCGCCCACTCGGCGTGGTAGCGGGTGATCTGCGCGGCGTAGCGGGCTTCGTTGCTCGCGTCGGCCAGGCTCTTGCCGGACTCGGCGGCCAGGGCGGCGCCGATGGCCTCGGCACGGTCTTCCAGGGCTGCGGCGAAGGCCCGCAGGTGTTCGGCGCGCTCGATGGCGGTGAGCTTGCCCCAGGTTTTCTGCGCGGCGGCGGCAGCCTCCACGGCGGCGGTGGCCTCTTCGGCGGTGGCGGCCGAGACCTGGCCGATCAGCGCTTCGGTGGCCGGATTGTGAACCGCGATCAACGCGGCGCTGGCCGGCTCGGGGAAGTGGCCGTTGAGAAAATTTCGCTCGACTCGCATGTGCATCGCCCATCGTTTGTTTTTATCGATGGCGCCAGTCTTGCCCCGTTGCCGGCGGTGGACAAACGACTTATCGGGCGGACAAACATGCGAAAAACGAACGTTACCCGGTCTGGAGCGCACCGGGCACTTTGGGCTGCGACCGGCAGGGTTGCCCGGCGGTTTCCGGGCTGGCGCCTACAGGTGCTTTATGGAAGCCAGGTTGTTCAGGTGGCTGCGGTGGAAGGCTCCAGCTGCCGCTGCGCCAGCCAGATCTCCTCTTGCAGCCATTGGCTGAACATCTGCAGTTGCGGCGTGTGCGTCTGCTCCGGGCGGGTCACCAGCCAATAGGACTGATGCCCCTCCACGTGCACGTTGAGCACCTGGGTCAACTGCCCGCTGGCCAGTTCCGCCGCGACCATGTGCCAGTCGGCGATGGTGATGCCCAGGCCGTCGGTCGCCGCGCGGATCGCCAGGTCCAGCAGGTCGAATTCATAACCGCCCTGGGTATCGACGCCGCTGATGCGCGCCGCATCGAGCCAGTGCTTCCAGGTCAGGTAGCGCTGGTCCTCTTTGGCCAGCACGTGCAGCAGGGTCAGGCGATTGAGGTCGATGCCCTGCTCCCCGCCCTCGCGGGCATACAGCGAGGGCGCGCACACGGCGATGTGCCGCTCCTGGATCAGCAACGAGCTGTCGAGCCCGTCCCACTCGCCGTTGCCGAAACGGATCGCGCAATCCAGCGTATTGGTTTGCGCCAGGCTGTCCTGCAGACGGGTGGTGATGCTCAGTTCCAGCTCCGGGTGCCGCTCGCGCAGGCGCCCCAGGCGCGGCATCAGCCAGCGGCGGGTGAAGGTCGGCGGCGCGTTGATGTGCAAGCGGTTGGAATGGGTCTTCTGCTGGATGCTGCGCACCGTCAGTTCGATCTTGTCGAACGACTGGTGCAGCGCCCGCAGCAGGATCCGACCGGCCCCGGTCAGCTCCAGGTGATGGTGGCGGCGCTCCAGCAGGCTTTCGCCGAGCTGTTCCTCAAGCTGCCGCACCTGGCGGCTGACGGCGCTCTGGGTGACGTTGAGCAGCTCGGCGGCACGGGTGAAGCTGCCGGTGCTGCCGGCCACCTCGAACGCCTTGAGCGCGTTCAGGCCGGGCATTTTGCGTTTCATGGAAGGCACTCGAAACCACGGACAAGGCACAAAGCTTCCCACGGTTTTGAGGAATTGTCCTACATGACTTTCCGACTAACATGCGTTCGGCGAAGGTTTCCCCACCGTTTTTATCGTTTGTTCAACCCCTGACGGATCGCAAGACTGCCCGGCACTCCAATAAAAACAATCGAGAGCCGTTCTATGCCCCTCCCTGCTTCCTCGCGCCTGAACACCACGTCCCTCCTGCTGCTCTGCTGCGTCGCCGCCCCGGCGATGGCGGTGCAGGTCACCGACAACCTCGACCTGGGCGGCGCCGTCCGCGCCCGCTGGGACGTGGATCCGGACCGCGACATCCAGACCTTCGGCCTGGACACGGTGTTCCTCAGCGCCAAGTACAACTCCGACACCTGGATCGGCGAGGCCCAGTACCGTTTCTACGGCCGCTCCTACCCCTACCGCTACACCAAGGACTACGGCGACATCCGGTTCGCCAAGTTCGCCTGGGCCGGCTACAAGTTCAATCCCGACCAGCAGGTGCAGGTGGGCCTGAACACCGTGCCGTTCGGCCTGCAACCGTACTTCGGCAGCACCTTCTACGAGACCCTGGGCAACGTCATCGGCCTGGAGGACGTGCAGCAGGTCGGCGCCAAGTACATCCAGCAATCCGGCGACTGGAACGTCCAGGCCGGCTACTACCTGCGCCCGGCTTGGCAAGGCAAAGGCACCAGCAAGGGCGTCACCTATTCCAGCGTGGTCTCCGGCGCCGACAGCTACGTGGCCGACGGCAGCGACAACCAGGAACGCAACACCGTGGTGCTGCGCGTGGCCCGGACGTTCGAGCTGGGCCCATGGAAATCCGAAGCCGGCCTCTCCGGCCTGACCTCGACCCTGGAGAACAAGGACACCGACCACGATGGCCGGCGCAACGCCGTGGCCGTGCACTACCTGGGCAAGAACGGCCCGTGGGGCGTGCAGTTGCAGGCGGCGCGCCAGCAGATGTCGCCGCGCAACGCCGGCACCGACGAACTGGTGACCCTGGGCGGCTACGACGGCACCTACAACGTCGCCAGCCGCGGCAACCTGTACGTCGCCGACCTGAGCTACGACGTGGCCGGCAAGTACCTGTTCGACCAGGTCAGCGGCGTCAAGCTCTACGCCAACTACAGCGCCTTCGACAAATCCGCCGACGACTTCAAGACCTCCCAGCGGGTGATCCTCGGCAGCTCGTTCTCGGTGAGCAAACTGTGGGTGGCGGCGGAATGGCTGATCGGCAAGAACGACCCGTACATCGGCGGCAGCAGCTACACCCAGAGTCTCGGGGCGGGCGGGTCGGACCAGTGGGAGAACCAGCTGTACGTGAACGTCGGCTACTACTTCTGACCGAGGATCTGCGGCACCTTCAAACACGCCATCGCGGGCCGGCTCCGGGCGGCGATGGCGTACGCCCAAACAACGCTTGCCTGCGCCAGGCATCGATAGTCAGATAGGCCCCACCTCAAAACAAAAACCAACCGCCCGGTCCGGAGTTCCGCCTCCATGCGCCAACTGCCCTCCCTCAATACCTTGCGCGTGTTCGAAGAAGTCGCCCGCCACCGCAGCTTCAGCCAGGCCGCACAGGGGCTGAACGTCACCCAGGGCGCGGTCAGCCGCCAGATCAAACAGCTGGAAGACTACCTGGGCGTCGCCCTGTTCGTGCGCACCCCGCAAGGGCTGACGCTGACCGAAGCCGGCAGCAACCTGTCCCCGCACCTGGCCGAAGCCTTCGATCACATCGAACGCGCCCTGCAAGCCGTGCGCGTGCCCAACCTGCGCCAGCGCCTGCGGGTGCTCGCACCGCCGACCTGGGCCACCCGCTGGCTGTCGCCGCACCTGCGTGCGTTCTGCCAGCGCTACCCGGACATCAACCTCAGCGTCACCAACCACGCCAGCCACGAAAGCCTGGCGGAGATCGATTGCCACATCCGTTTCGGGCTCGCGGCGGCCAGCCACTGCGTGAGCCGCTTGCTGGTGATGGAACGGCACATCGCGGTGGCCAGCCCGGAGCTGTTCGACTCAGGCCAAGCGCCGGAACTTCGCAGCGCGCCGCTGCTGCACATCCTGCACGACGGCAAGCGCCTGAAGGTCTGGGAAAACTGGCTGGCGGCCATGGGCCGGGACGACATCGACGCCGGGCAAGGGATCGAGTTCAGCACCCTGGACCAGGTGATCCACACCGCGCTGGCCGGCGGCGGACTGGCGGTGATCGACCGGCAGATGATCGAAAAGGAACTGGCCAACGGCAGTCTGCTGCCCATCACCCCGGTCGAAGTGACCGGCCCTTACGGCTACTGGCTGGACGTGTCGAACGACAAGCAGGGCCTGTCGAAGGTGAAGCTGTTCACCGATTGGCTGGAAAGGGTCAGCAATCCCTGATCGGCGGCTTGCCCACTGCGGCCGGCACTGCCGACATCCCTGCTGCCAGATCCATCGCCAGCAGGCTGGCTCCTACAGGTATTCCGGGTGTTCGCAGTATTCATGCACGCCGCCAAAAAACGGTGGGAGCTGGCTTGCCAGCGATGAGGCCAGCACTGCCGACATCCCTGCTGCCTGACCCACCGCCATCGCCAGCAGGCTGGCTCCTACAAGGGATCTCGGCTGTCCGCAACATCCCTGTGCACCACAAAACCTGTAGGAGCTTGCCTGCAAGCGATGAGGCCAGCACTGCCGACATCCCTGCTGCCTGACCCACCGCCATCGCCAGCAGGCTGGCTCCTACAAGGGATCTCGGCTGTCCGCAACATCCCTGTGCACCACAAAACCTGTAGGAGCTTGCCTGCAAGCGATGAGGCCAGCACTGCCGACATCTCTGTTGCCTGATCCACCGCTATCGCCAGCAGGCTGGCCCCACAGGGGCAAGGAGCCTAGACCGGGGCAACCGCCTTGGCGCCGGCCGGCAGTGTGCCTTCCACCGGGCTCTGGGCCTTGCACGCCTGGCTCAGCGTGAGCGACTTGGTTTCCGGCGCCCAGGCCCAGGACAGCAGCGCACCGATGGCCAGGATCGCCGCCAGGATGCCCATGGTCGGGCTCAGGCCGATGCCCGCCACGCTCACCGGCAGCAGGAAGGTGCTGACGGCCGAGCCGAGCCGGCTGACCGCCGTCGCCAGGCCGATGCCGCTGGCGCGCACCTCCGTCGGGAAGCTCTCGGCCGGGAACACCCCGACCAGGTTGCTCACCGCCGACAGCACCAGCGTGAACAACCCGAACACCAGCACCATCAGCCACGCCGCGCTGCCCGGCAGCACCGCCAGCAGGAACAGCGCCACCGCCAGAATGACGAACGAGTTGATCAGGAACCCGCGCCGGGTGAACTTGATCGTGCACCAGATGCCGATCAGCGCGCCGAGGATCAGCAGCAGGTTGAGCATCAGTTCCGTGCCGAAGCCTTCGGCCAGGCCCATCTTCGCCAGGATCGACGGCAGGAAGGTGTAGATGGCGAAGTACGGCATGACGATGCAGACAAAGAACAGGCAGTTGAACGCCGTACGCTTGCGGTACTCGCGGCTGAACAGCACCGCGTAGCCCGAGCGCTGTTCCGTGGAGCGGGTTTCGTCCAGCTCGACGTTGTCGCCCAGGTAGCGCTTCACGATGGCCCGGGCCTCGGCCACACGGCCCTGGTTGACCAGCCAGCGCGGCGATTCCGGCGTGCCGATCCGCGCGATGAGGATCAACGCCGCCGGGATCGCCGACGAGGCCAGCATCCAACGCCAGGCGTCATCGCCCAGGCTGAGCATGGCGGTGCCGACGAAGGTCGCGGCCACGTAGCCGAACGTCCAGATCACGCTGAACGAGCCGAGCAGCACACCCCGGTGCCGCTTCGGCGCGAACTCGGCGAGCATCGCGTGGCCGACGCTGAAATCGCCGCCCAGGCCGATGCCGATCAGCACCCGGCACAGGAACAGGCCCATGGCGGTCTCGACGTAGAACTGCATCACTGACGCCAGGGTGATCAGCACGAAGCTGACCAGGAAGATCTTCTGCCGGCCGACCTTGTCCGAGATCCAGCCGAAGAACAGGCTGCCGAGAAACAGCCCGATCAGCGCCGAGGAGCCGATCAGCCCCTGCCAGAACGCATCCAGGTGCATCTGCGGGCTGAGCAAGGTGAAGGCGATGCCGATCAGGCCCAGGATGTAGCCGTCGGTGAAGTGCGCGCCGAAGGTCAGGCCGGCGATCTTGAGGTGAAAGCGCCCGATGGGCAGGTCATCGATCTTTACGGGTTGAGCGGACATGTTCGTCTCCAATTGTTGTTATTGACGGAGAAACCGATTGCGCTTGCTTCATGAATCGCTGTGGCGGCGGTGTGTCAGTGAACGGAGCGTTGCCCGACACACGGCCTTCGCGGTCAAGCCCGCCCCCACATTGTTTGGCGGCGACCACAACCCCTGCACGCGCCCGCGATCCTGTGGGAGCGGGCTAGAGCCCGCCCATCAGCAGGTACTTGATCTCCAGGTAGTCCTCCAGACCGTACTTCGAACCCTCGCGCCCCAGGCCCGATTCCTTGATGCCGCCGAACGGCGCAACTTCCGTGGAGATGATCCCTTCGTTGATCCCGACCATCCCGGCCTCCAGGCCTTCGGCCATGCGCCAGACCCGGCCGATGTCGCGGCTGTAGAAGTACGCCGACAGGCCGAACGGCGTGTCGTTGGCCGCCGCCAGCACCTGGGCCTCATCCTTGAAGCGGAAGCAGGCGGCCACCGGGCCGAAGGTCTCGTCCTGGGCGATGAGCATGTCGCCCGTGGCGTCGGTGAGGATGGTCGGCTCGTAGAACGTGCCGCCGAGGGCATGCCGGCGGCCACCGCACAACAGCGTGGCGCCCTTGGCCAGCGCATCGCTGACGTGGGTCTCGACCTTGGCCAGGGCGGCAGCGTTGATCAGCGGGCCCTGTTCGGTGTCGCCCTCCAGCGCAGGGCCGACCCGCATGGCGGCGACCGCCTCGGCGAGCTTGCCGGTGAAGGCTTCGAAGACGCCGTCCTGAACGAAGAAGCGGTTCACGCAGACGCAGGTCTGCCCGGTGTTGCGGAACTTGGAGGCCATCGCGCCTTTGACGGCGGCGTCGAGGTCGGCGTCGTCGAACACAATGAACGGTGCGTTGCCGCCCAGCTCCAGCGAGACCTTCTTCAGGGTGTCGGCGGCCTGGCGCATCAGCAGCTTGCCGGTGCGGGTGGAGCCGGTGAACGACAGCTTGCGCACCACGCCGGACGCCTGCAGCGCGCCGCCGATGGCCACCGCATCGCCGGAGACGATGTTGAACACCCCGCCCGGAATTCCGGCCTGCTCGGCCAGCACCGCCAGGGCGAAGGCCGACAGCGGGGTTTCCTCCGACGGTTTGAGAATCATCGTGCAACCGGCCGCCAGCGCCGGACCGACCTTGCGGGTGACCATCGCCAACGGGAAGTTCCATGGGGTGATCGCAGCGACCACGCCGATGGCCTCCTTGGTCACGATGATGCGGGCATCGGCCTTGTGGCTCGGGATCACATCGCCGTAGGCGCGCTTGGCCTCCTCGCCGAACCACTCCAGGAAACTCGCGGCGTAGACCACTTCACCCTTGGCTTCGGCCAACGGCTTGCCCTGCTCGCGGCTGAGCAAAGTGGCCAGTTCCTGCTGGTGGGCGAGCATCAGTTCGCTCCAGCGCTTGAGCCGCTGGCTGCGCTCCTTGGCGGTGAGCTTGCGCCAGGCCGGCAACGCACGGTCGGCGGCTTCGATGGCCAGGCGGGTTTCTTCGGCGCCGGCCTTTTGCACCTCGGCGATCACCTCACCGTTGGCCGGGTTGAGCACCGGGTAGGTCGCCCCGCCCTGCCCCCATTGGCCGTCGATGAAATTGCCGTGACGGATCAGCCCGCTCATGCCACCGCCTCCTGCAAGGTGAAGCGCTCCTGGCCCGGACGCGGCGTACGCAGGATGCGCTTGCCGGCGGTGTAATCGTTGATCACGTCGCACGGGGTGTAGTTGCGCTCCAGCTCATGCCGTTCCTCGGCATCAAGCCGGGTGTCCAGCGCCGCCAGGGCGCTGTCGAACTGTGCGGTGGTGTCGGCGCCGACCAGCATGCAATCCACGCCCGGATGGCTGGCGACCCAGGCCTGGGCGATCTGCGCGTTCGACACGCCGCGGGCGCGGGCCACGCGCTGCACCGAACGGGCGATCTCGAACGAGGCCTCGTCGCTGTACATCTGTTGGGTGAAGAAGTCGGTCTGGTTGCGGGTCGACTGCACGTCGCCGGTCAGCAGGCCCCGGGCCAGCGGGCTGAACACCGACACGCCGATGCCCTGGTCGCGGCAGAACGGGATCATCTCGCGCTCTTCCTCGCGGTAGGCGCAGTTCAGTTGCAGCTGCATGTTGATCGGCTTGACCCAGCCGTTGCGCTCGCAAGCCATGAGGAGCTTGGCCAACTGGCCGGTGAGCATGGTGGACACACCGATGTAGCGCGCCTTGCCCGAACGCACGATGTCGTTCAGCGCGCCCATGGTCTCTTCCACCGGGGTGTTGATGTCGAAGTAATGCAGCATGAACACGTCGACGTAATCCATGTCCAGGCGCTTCAGCGAAGCGTCGATGCTGTCCATGATGTGCTTGCGCGAATGGCCGCTGGCGTTGAGGCCGGTGCGGGTGCCGTAGCCGACCTTGGTGGTGATCACCAGGTCCTCGCGCCGGGCCAGGCGCTTGACGATGCGCCCCACCACTTCCTCGCCGACGCCGGCGGAGTAGAAGTCCGCCAGGTCGATGAAGTTGACGCCGTTGGCCAAGGCGTGGGCCACGATCGGCTCGCTCTGCTTTTCGTTGAAGATCCACGGTTTCCAGTCCGGGGTGCCCATGTTCATGGTGCCCAGGCACAGGCGGGAGACTTGCAGGCCGGAGTTGCCCAAACGGATGTATTGCATGGCGCGGACCTCAGGCTTTGGGGGTGTAGAAAGGGTTGCCGATGTGGTTGACCACATCCTTGAGCTGCGCGGTTTCCGGCTTGCCGGTCAGGGCGGCGCGGATCGCGGTGCGGCAGGCGTTGTAGTTGTTCAGGTACACCGCATCGAGGTCGTCGCAGGCCGGGTTGACCCAGTTGGCGGTGACGATCGCCCACTCGTCCTCGGCCTCCGGCGGCAGCGTGCCGTCGAGCAGCGCTTCGAGCACGGCCTTGGCGATCCCGGCCTGGGACGCGCCCCAGGTGGCGTTGCCGTGCAGGTCGCCGACGATGGCGGCTTTGTTCACGTAGAGGGTCATCGGTTTGACCGGGATGTTCGGCTGGGCGATCACCATGAACGGGCAATGGCCCTGGCTCGGCGACGCCAGGCTGTTGGCGAACGCCTGCCCGGCGGGGCCGTTGCGCGGGCCGATCAGGATATTGATGTGCGCGGCGTTCACGCCCGGGCCTTCGAAACCTTCACCGATGTACAGGTCGAGTTCTTTCATCTGTCATTACTCTGGGTGGCGCGGAGGGATCAATAACGGACGCGGGGAGACGTGGCGGGGCAATGGGGACATGGCTGCAAACGCTCTCTGGTTGTTATTGATGAGCTGTGTTTGCGATTTTTTAGCATCGGGGTCCGGGCAGGCCGTAACCATTAAAAATCATGGGGCAATGACTTTTGGTCATAGCCTGCGCGCGGGCAAAAAAAATCCCGCCCTCGAACTCAGTCGAGGGCGGGATCCTGTGGCTTTACGCAGTGATCAGGCGACCACGGGGATCATCGGATCCGCCGCCGCCAGCGCCACGGCGCGGTCGGCCGCCGGCGGGTAAATCCACTGGGTGTTGATCTGGGTCTTGAGCGACTTGCCCTCTTGCTTCTCCAGCTTCACCTGGCGGTCCCAGCCTTCGGTGTACACCGCGCCCCACGCGCCCAGGTCCAGGCAGGTGACGTATTTGGGCTGGCTGTACGGCGTCGGCTCGACCCCGAGGATCTGCGCGGCCACGTTGTTGCCCGCATGCCGGCCCAGCGAGATGGCGTGCTGGCAGGTCATCAGGGCGAAGTTGCCGATGTCGTCGGTGGCGGCGTAGGCCACATCGCCGGTGGCGAAGATGTCGTCCTGGCCGATCACTTTCAGGTGCGCATCGACGTGCAGGCGCCCCTGACGGTCGCGCTCGGCGGGAATCTGCCCGGTCAGGGAACTGGCGCGCACGCCGGTGGTCCAGACCACGGTGTTCGCCTCGATGCGCTGGCCGTCGGACAGGGTCACACCGTTCTCATCAACCGACAGCACCGACACACCCAGTCGCCATTCGACGCCCAGTTCTTCACTGGCCTCGGCGATCTTCACGCTGATGGCCTCGCCCATGGACACGCCGATCTTCTGCCCGCGGTCCACGACGATCACCCGGATGTCCGCCTGGTCGCCGAGCACTTCGCGAAGGCGCGCCGGCATTTCGGTCGCCGTCTCGATCCCGGTGAAGCCGCCGCCGGCCACCACCACGGTGTTGCGCGCCGGGCTTTGGGGGCGCTCGGCCAGGGCCTTGAGGTGGTTCTCCAGGCGGATCGCCGACTCGATCTGGTCGACATCGAACGCATGCTGCGCCACGCCCGGGGTGTCCGGCAGGGCCAGGCCGCTGCCCGAGGCCAGCACCAGCTTGTCGTAATGGAAGACCTGCCCGGCGCCGGCAGCGTCGGTGTAGCCCACGGTCCTGGCCTGCACGTCGATGGTGTGCGCCGCGCCCTTGATGAAGTGAACGCCGACCGCTTCGAACAGTTCGCCGAGCGGCGCGGCCAGTTGGTGGGCGTTCGGTTCGTAGAAGCGCGGGCGCACGCGCAGCTCGGCCTGCGGCGCCAGGACGGTCACGTCGATGTTGTCCCGGTTGTGGATGTCCACCAGGCGGGTGGCGCTCAATGCGCTCCACATGCCACCGAAACCTGCGCCGATCACCAGAATGTGCTGTTTCATCGTTGTCTCCCGGCACGTGGCCAAGTCATGGAAATAGGTTGGGCGAGTCATGCCCGCCGGGTGCCGACCTGCGCTTCGAGGATTCAGGCGCAGTCGGCATCCCTTTCGACAACGGCGACTCTATTGGTCGCCTTTAGAATCGACAAGTCAGATTTTGCGATCATTGAAATCGAAAACTTCGATAGTTATTCGCACAAATCAGCCTGGCTACGACGCTTCATTTCTCGGGAATAAGCCGAAAAGCCCTACTCGCCAGACAGAAATCCCCTGCGCCTCCGCATTTGCTGCCCCCTCCAAGGCCTGTTAACATCGGCGACAACTGAAGTCGGAGATAGCTATGTCGCTTTACAGTGCGGGGGTCGAATACGGCATCCACTGCCTGATCTTTCTGGTGGGCAACGGCGGCGACAGCCGCGAGGCGAGCGTGCGCGACTTGGCGGACCTGCAAGGCGTGCCGTTGGACTACCTGGCCAAGATCTTCACCAAACTGGCCAAGGGCAAACTGGTGACCGCCACCGGCGGCGTGCGCGGCGGCTTCACCCTGGCGCGGCCGGCGGACGAGATCACCCTGCTCGACATCGTCAACGCCATCGACGGGCCCAAGAACATTTTCGAATGCCGCGACATCCGCGGCCGCTGCGCCTTGTTCGAGGGGTCGCCGCCGGACTGGGCGGTGGAAGGCACCTGCTCGATCCACGCAGCGATGATGACTGCGCAAAAGCGCATGGAAGAAGCGCTCGCCCAGCAGACCATCCTCGACATCGCCAGAAGGGTGGGCCGCAAGGCACCGCCGCAGTTCGGCAGCCAGGTGGAAGACTGGATGCAGGAGCGGCGCGACAGAAAGGCCGGCGGCGCCTCGATCCCCCTCGTCGACCTTTCCGACTGATCCTCGGCGCACAGGCAAAAAAAAGCGGAAACCGTCACCCGGTTTCCGCTTTTTTCACGCAGGCCCGACCGCCCTCAGAGGCAATCGCGCACGGCCTTGCGCAACGACCCGGACTTGGCCCAAGGCGGCCCCTGGTACAGCGACACCCGGCTGCCGTCCTTGTACTTGACGATGTCCAGGATCTCGTCCGCCGTGACGATGCTCGGCGCGGTGATGCGGTAGCCGTTGGAGATGGCGGTCTGGCTGGTCTTGGGGATGTCCTGCTGCCACAGCGGCAGCACGCAGGCGGCGTAATCCTTGGGTGCCTTCGCGCTGGTCTTGCTGACATTCGGTTCGCCCGGCACCAACGAGGCCGGCAACGAACAACCGGCCAACGCCGCCAACAGCATGCCCCCGATCAACATCCGCATGGTGAGTCCTTCATCGTCAAAAAACGCGAATGTACCCTGTAACTGTGCGGACATCCATCGTGGCGCACTGCCTTCAGCCCCGCCGCCACGGCCCCGAAGCCTGATCGGCATCCGTTCAGCCCGCCGACAGGCGACCCTTGCCCCGCACCCCGAAAATGCGGCTACTCTTCTGTACCGAGAATGTTCCGGAGGTGATCATGCGGCTCAACGAATACGAACACGAACTACAGCGCGACCTGCAGAGCGTCGCGTCGGACCTCAGGTGGTCGGCGGTCGACCTCAAGCGCATCGCCGAGCAATTGCGCAAGTCCGGCAACGAAGCGGACGCCCAGGCGGTGCTCAGGTCCTGCGAAGTGCTGCAAAGCGACGAGGAACGCCTGCAACTCTACGCCAGGGAAGTGAAAGCCCGGGCCATCAGCCGGATCAAGGTGCACTGAGCCCCGCCATCTGACCAGACACCCAACAAAAAGCCCCGGACATCCGGGGCTTTTGCGTCATGGCCTTGAGAGCCTCGGCCCCTCAGCCCGACCGGCGGGCACGGGTGCGGCTCTTGTAGCCCGGCAGCGCGGCGGCATACGCCAGCGCCTCTTCCCGGCTGGCGAACGACGCCAGCCGGTCGCCCTCGGTGCAGACCCGCCAAGGGCCGTTGTTGACGCTGAGCACGTCGTAACCGTTCATGTGCATCTTGTTCAACATCGCAATGCTCATAGGCACCTCCTGTCCGCTCGCGATGAAACAGTTTCACGCCTGCACCTTACACCCGCACCGCAGCACTGTGCCGACCGGACGTCGCACCGGCCCACGTCAAGTCTGCGGCACTTTTGTGACCTGTCGCCCCTCAGAACCTCTAAGCCCTTGCGCGGCGCGGATATTGCAGATGCGTGACAGATTTATGACAAACGGCAATCGGGTAACAAATGAAAGTACGTGCAACCGTGATCTGCGAACAGGAGCGGCACATTCTCCTGGTGCGCAAGGCCCATTGCCGCTGGACGCTGCCCGGCGGCAAGGTCGAGCCCGGCGAGACGCGGACGCAGGCCGCTGCGCGGGAACTGTTGGAGGAAACCGGCCTGGACGCCGAGCAAATGCTGTACCTGATGGCGCTGCAGACCGGCAGCACCCGCCACCACGTCTATGAGGCGTGTGTGCCGGATCCGGGCCTGGCCCGGCCAGAGAACGAGATCGTCGATTGCCTGTGGCAGCCGCTGGACACGGTGCACACCCTGAACGTGAGCGAGGCGACCTTGCGCATTGTCCGCGCCTTCCGGCGTCGGCTCTGAGCGTTCAGCCGGCGAACGCCCGGCGCCCGGCGCTCATTTCGGTGCGCAGTTCACCGATGAAGTTGGAAATGTCACGAATGGTGACCAGATGCTCCGGCGAAACACCGTTGAGCAGCAGGTCGACACGCCCGCTTTCAGGCTCGTACACCTTGATCTGCAATAGACCCTGGGCATTTTCGGTGCAGTCGCAATACAAGGGCCGGAACCCGGACTCCACGATGCGGCAAATATCGGCGATGGCAAGCATGGGCGCACGCCTCACAGGCGTCTGATCAGTCGACCCGTTGAGCATAGATGAGCCTGCCGCCCTTTGCCGCGTCAGCAAATGCCAACCGTTTCACATCTCTGGCACACCGCCCGTCAGTGGGCGTTGCGGTCCCAGATCCAGTTCCAGATCCCCGGCAGGCGCACCGGATCCGAACTCTGACGCACGGTGCGGGCCAGCGCCGCTTTCTCCAGCGCCGCATGGTCGTCATAGAACGGCTTGTCCGCCAGCCGCACGCCGGTGGCGGCGGCGCTGTCGAGCAGGATCTGCAAGTACTCGCGGGCATGGCGCGCGGTGTAGCGGTTCAGGTCATGGAACGTCACCACCACCGGAATCACCCCGTCAACCGTCGGCAACTCGCCGAGGGCGATGCGCTCGCGGACTTCCGACAACTGGCGCAGCATGTTCGCCCGGCGCCTGGGGCTGGCGTTGAAGCCCCAGATCTTGCCGTCGTTGGCGCTAAGGTCCGTCAGCAGCACGCTCAGGCCGTGGCGCTGATAGGCGGCGAACGTGCGCTTGTCGTAGTTCCAGAACGGCGGACGCAGCAGCACCGGCGGCGCGCCGGTGATGGCGGCGATGTCCGCCGTGCCGTTGGTCAGCGCCTCTTCGAGCTCCGCCGGCTCCAGCGAACGGTGGTTGGTGTGCCACGGCGTCGCCGTGTGGAAGCCCAGCACATGCCCTTCGGCGTGCTCCCGGCGCATGAGGCTGCGGCCGATGTCGCTGTTGCCGGCCCGCGGGGCGCGGGTCTGGACGAAGAACACCGCCTTCAGATCCGGCTGCACCGGGTTGGTCTTGAGGCTGTCGAGCACGGTGGCGGTCGGGTTCCAGAAACTGGAGGCGCTGGGGCCGTCATCGAAGGTCAGCAGAAAACGCACCGGCGCCTGGGCCTTGAGCCGGGTCTCGGTCTGCGGGGTCATCTCGATGGGCGCGGCGATGCACCCGGCCAGCCCGAGGGCGACGGCCACTACGCTGAACAGCCTGAACCAACGTTTCATGTCTTGCCTTGCGCCCGACCGTGACGGTCATGTTGTCGATTGGCAAAACTCCCTCGCCGCCGTCGCCTCCCTGCGCCCCGCCGAAACGGACCGGGGTTGGATCAGGCTACCCGGGGTTTGGTTCCGGCGCCCGCTCAGTTCCCCAGCGCCTGTTCGAACGATGTGTCGATGATGCCCGCCGTGGCCAGCGGCGCCGGCAGTGCCTTGACCTTGAACAGGAAGTCCGCCGTGCCTTGCAGGTCGCTGGCCGCCTGCCCGTCCACCGGGCCGACCGTCATGTGCGCCTGGCGCAGCCAGTGCCGCGACACCGCCTGATCCAGGTTGGCCTTCTTCGCCCACAGATCCGCGTACTCGTCAGTATGGCTGTCGACCCAGGCCCGCGCCTTCTTCAAGCGGGCAAGAAAGTCGCCGATCGCCTCACGCTTGGCGTCGATGGACGGCGCGGACGCGGCGATGGCGCTCAGGCCCGACATCAGGTTCTTCGCCGTAAGGATCGGCCGGGCTCCGGAGAACACGATCTGCTGCGAAATGTACGGTTCCCACACCGGAAACGCATCGATGCCGCCCTGAGGCAGCGCGGCGGCGGCATCCACCGGCATGAGCTTGACGAAGTCGACGTAATCCTCCGGCAGGCCGCCCTGCTCCAGCGCCCGCAAGGTCAGTTGCTGGCTCCAGGCGCCGGGCCAGTAGGCGACTTTCTTGCCTTTGAGGTCGGCGACGGTCTTGACCGGCGAATCCTTGGGCACCAACAAGGCGATGGTGTCCGGGTTCTGCCGCGAAACGCCGATCAGCTTCACCGGCGCCTGCTTGGCCGCCAGGAACAAAAAGCCCGAGTCGCCGAGAAAGCCCAGGTCCAGCGACCCGGCCTGCAAGGCCTCGGCCAACGGCGCGGCGGCCTGGAAGTGTTTCCAGTCCACGGTGTACGGCGCGTCCTTGAGCACGCCGGATGCCTCCACCGATGCGCGGATGTTGTAGTAGTTCTGGTCACCGACATGCAGGACCAAGGGTTCGGCAGCGTAGGAAAGCGGCGAGGCAAACAAAGCACCAGTCAGTGTGGCGCGCAGGAAACGGGAGAACGTCATGGCAAAGACCTGTGGGCGGGTTTTCCATAGACCATAACGCTCTTATAAATGAATTTTGAAATTCGATTTATACATAAGCTCAGCACGGCCATCACGCACTGTCCGCCCCACAACAGCACCTTGGCGAAGTGTCTTCCCGGCAACACTTCATGAACCCGAAAATGACACAAACCCCAATGAATACGGGGCCAAACGGTTATGGCACAGAGCCTGCAACCTTCCATTCATGCAGGAAGCATTCGATCAATACATCCATTTGGACATAAGACCCGTAGCCTTGCCGGAGCGCCTCCGATGACATCCTTCCAATCGTTCTCCCGCGCCAAAACCCTGCTCGCGGCCTGCGCAATAGCCCTGAGCCTGCAACCGGCGGCCCACGCCGCCGAAGCCCCACCGGCGGAGGTGCACCTGGACTATGCCTATTACTCGCCGGTCAGCCTCGCCCTCAAGCACCTGGGCTACCTGGAAAGGGCCCTGCCCCAGAGCAAGGTCGGCTGGGTGCTGAGCCAGGGCAGCAACCGTTCGCTGGAGTACCTCAACAGCGGCGGCGTCGATTTCGCCTCCTCCGCCAGCCTCGCCGCCGTGCTCAGCCGGGCCAACGGCAGCCCGATCAAGTCGGTGTACGTCTACAGCCGCGCCGAATGGACTGCGCTGGTGGTGCGCAAGGACTCGCCGATCCAGACCGTCGCCGACCTCAAGGGCAAGAAGGTCGCCGCCACCAAAGGCACCGACCCGTACCTGTTCACCCTGCGCAGCCTGCAACAGGCCGGGCTGAAGAAGGACGATGTCGAACTGGTGCACCTGCAGCACCCGGACGGCCGCACGGCGCTGGAGAAAGGCGATGTCGACGCTTGGGCCGGGCTCGATCCGCACATGGCCGCCAGCCAGATCCAGGCCGGTTCACGCTTGCTGTACCGCAATCGGGACTTCAACAGCTACGGGGTCGTGAGCGTCACCGAGCGCTTCGCCAAGGAGCACCCGCACACCCTCGACACCGTGATCAAAGCCTACGAACAGGCCCGCGAGTGGTCGGTGAAGCACCCGGACGAACTGGCCAAACTGCTCGCCGACGAATCCGGCCTGCCGCTGGACGTGGCCAGGCTGCAACTGTCGCGCACCGATCTCGGCCGTCCGCAGCTCACTGCCGGCGATGTGCTGGCGTCGAAGGCCGCCGCGCCGATCCTGGTGTCGGAGGAGCTGGTGCGCCGCGGGGTGAATGTCGATCAGGTCATCGACCAGTTGATCGACACCGGCTTCCAGCCCACCGTCGCCGCCCAGTGACCGCTCCGGCGCACAGGAACAACCGCCCATGAGCCACGACTTGCCCGCCCGCCTCGCGCTGACGTCGCCGCGCCGCCCGCCCGCAAAGCTGAACCCGCAGTGGCGACGGCGCCTCAAAGGCCTGGCCGTGCCGCTGCTGATCGTCATCGCCCTGGAGATCATCGTGCGCGGCGGCTGGCTGCCGGCCTATCAGATGCCGGCGCCGAGCGAGATCGCCCTGACCCTGACCGAGCTGTCCGAAGGCGCACTGTGGAAACACATCGGCGCCAGCCTGATCCGCGTGCTGGCGGGCTTCGCCATCGGCGCGGGCCTGGCGCTGGCGTTCGCCTCCTGGGTGGGCCTGAGCCGGGAGGCCGAGGCGTACCTGGAGCCGACCTTCGCCGCGCTGCGCTCGATCCCGAGCCTGGCCTGGGTGCCGCTGTTGCTGCTGTGGCTGGGCATCGACGAGACGTCGAAGATCGTGCTGATCGCCATCGGCGCGTTCTTTCCGGTGTACGTCAATGTCGTCGCGGCGATCCGCAACATCGACCGCCGGCTGGTGGAGGTCGGGCACATCTACGGATTCGGCCGCCTGCAACTGGTGCGCCGGATCCTCTTGCCCGCCGCCCTGCCCGGCCTGTTCACGGGGCTGCGCAGCGGCCTGAGCCTGGCCTGGATGTTTCTGGTGGCCGCCGAACTGATCGCCGCCACCAAAGGGCTCGGTTACCTGTTGAGCGATGGGCGCGAAACCTCGCGGCCGGACATCGTACTGGCGGCGATCATCGTTCTGGCGCTGCTGGGCAAACTCAGCGACGGCCTGCTCGCCGCACTGGAACGCCGCTGCCTGGCCTGGCGCGACACGTTCAAGGGCCAGGGCGACACGGCGTGAACCGGACAACTAAGCTCAAGGTTAGAGTGGCCGGTTGCCGGAGGTTCGGCGAATGTGCGGACGACTGTCGCAGTACCGGGGCATCCACGACTTCGTGGCGGTCCTGAGCATTCCCGATGCGCTGATCAATCACGTCGGCGACGCGCCGTTGGCCCGCTACAACGCCGCCCCCACCACGTCGCTGGCCATCCTCCATCAGCACGAACGGCACCTGTACGCCGACAGCCTGCGCTGGGGCTGGCGCCCACACTGGGCCAAGGATCGCACGGCGCCGATCAACGCGCGGGTGGAGAAAGTCGCCCACGGCCCGTTCTTCCGGGCGATCTGGCGACACCGGCTGATCGTACCCGTGGACAACTGGTTCGAATGGGTAGAGGGGCCCGACAAAAGCCGACAGCCCTGGCTGATCCGTCGCGCCGACCATGGCGCGATTTTCTGCGCCGCCATCGGCCAGTTTCCGATACCCGGCACGCCGTCAAAGGAAGACGACGGTTTTGTCATCATCACCGCCGACAGCGAAGGCGGCCTGCTCGATATCCATGACCGGCGCCCCTTGGTGCTGCCCGCCGAGCGGGTGAACGAATGGCTGGATCCTGCCACGCCCGCCGAACGGGCGGAGCAGATGCTGCTGTTCGACACCGAACCGGCCGGCGTTTTCCAGTGGCACAAGGTCGGCAAGGCCGTCGGCAACGCCCGCAACCAGGGCGCACAGTTGATCGAACCGACAGATTAAATAAACCCCGGGGCGACACGTCATTTAGAGGAGAGATCCGCGTGCTGTCCCCCTGCGTTACAGGGGGTGTATCAACCGCGAGACAACGCCGTGAAACAATCGTTCGAGCGAACTAACCGCCTGTCTGACATTTCAATCGTCATACATACATTTAGATGCACTACGGATAGCATGCGCGCCGCATTTCCAATTGGCACTTTAGTTGACCGAAGAGTCAACAGACCAGGAATCCCCTACAAACTCAACATCCTTGCAGAGAACCAAGTTGCGCGACGATTTTGCAATCAAACAGGCCCGCGGCCTGGAGTGTATTCACCTGTCCATGACAGAGCGCTTTCAACTCGACTGTTTTATCGGCCACTACATAAAGACCCGAAACCTGCGTGACGTACCCGATATCGACCGCATCCTGCGCACCACGCTCGAAAGCTATCCCTGCCATCCGCCGGTGATGGTCAACGAGCTCAACGCCTGGATCGACAAGACCTTGGGCTATCGGGCTTCCCACCCCGATCTCACACAGCTGGACGATCTCTGAGTCAACGGAAAAGCCCCGCGCATGCGGGGCTTTTCCGTTTCAGCCGTTCAGGGTTTCAAAGGACGTTCCTGATCGCGGTCGGACAACTCACGGCTGTCGTCATGTTTCCAGGTCTGTTCTTTGTGCTTTTCCCGCTCGATCTCCTCTTCGCTCGGTTCATCGTCTTCGAGGGGTGCCGGAGGTCTTTGCTCGTTCGCCATGTTCGCCTCGCTGTCGCCAATCATCCTTAAAGCGTAGAACACTTTTCGACGAGCAACTTACAGCCACCAGCGCAACAAAAAGAAGAACGCCATGCTCAACAGCATGCTCAGCAACGTATTGCGCGTGTAGATCACCAGCCCCACCGCCACCAGCGAACTGAGCAGGTAGGGGTTGTCCCAGTGCAGGTTCAGTTGCTTGTCCGGCATGAACACGATCGGGCCGCAGATGGCGGTCAGCATGCCCGGCACGGCAAACCCGAGAAACTGCCGCGCGTTGCTGCTCAGGCGCACCGGCAAGCGCGGCTCGAGGAACACGTAGCGGTTGAGGAACACCAAAAGGCCCATGCCGAAGATCACTGCCCAGACCATCATGTGCGCTCCCGATACAGTTTATTGCAGACAAACCCCGCCGCCATCCCGGCCAGCCCCGAGAGCACCAGCGCCGAACCCCACTGCCAGTAGCTGAACAGCACCGAGCAGAACAGCGACACCGCCACGCAGACCACCGTCGGCACATCGCGCACCACCGGGGTGATCAGCGCGATGAAGGTCGCGGCGATGGAGAAGTCCAGGCCCAGGTGCTCCAGCCCCGGAATGCTGCTGCCCAGCACGATCCCGGCGAGGGTGAAGAGGTTCCAGGCGATGTAGAACGTCAGGCCCACGCCCAGGGCGTACCAACGGTTGAACTGCTGGCGGTCGTGCTGGCTGGTGAGGGCGAACAGTTCGTCGGTGAGCAGAAAGCCCAGGCCCAGGCGCCAGCGCCCGGGCAACGGCGAAATCACCGAACGCATGCTCATGCCGTACAGCAAGTGCTGAGAGGTCAGCAGCGCCGTGGTCAGCAGAATGGAAAACAGCCCGGCACCGCCCTTGAGCATGCCGATGGCCACCAACTGGGCGGCGCCGGCGAACACGATGGTCGACAGCCCCTGCCCTTGCAGCGGGGTGAGGTTGGCCTCGATCGCCATGGAGCCGGCCAACAGGCCCCACGGCGCGGTCGCCAGGGATAACGGCATGATCGCCGCCGCACCGCGAAGGAACGCACTGCGCGGCATGAGTGAGTCAGACATAACGCTCTTCAACCGGGTAACAGGGCCGCCGACTCTGCCATTGAACGCCCGTTCATGGCTTGAACGATCTTGCGCACTTGGGGCCGCCATCGCGGGCAAGCCCGCTCCCACAGGTCATGCGCAGGATGCAGCACTTGCAAACGACAAAAAACTTTGTAGGACCAACTGTCATGATCCGGCCCAGCGGTGCTCTCACTGACGCTATCGCCAGCAGGCTGGCTCCTACCGGGATCTTCAGCGGATGAAGGTTTTCGGATCACAGCAATACCTGTGGGAGGATGCGGCACTTGCAAACGACAAAGAACTTTGCGGAACCAACTGTCATGATCCGGCCCTGCGGCGTACTCACTGACGCTATCGCCAGCAGGCTGGCTCCTACCGGGATCTTCAGCGGATGAAGGTTTTCGGATCACAGCAATACCTGTGGGAGCGGGCTTGCCCGCGATGACGTCGGCACAGTCCCCACCGACTGGCGTACCATGAGCCCCATTCACCACCGCGTCAGGGAGACGACATGCTGTACCGAATCGCCGCCGACGGCCTCGTGCTGTTCCATCTGCTGTTCATACTGTTCGTGCTGTTCGGCGGCCTGCTGGCGCTCAGATGGCGGCGCTTGATCTGGCTGCACCTGCCGGCGGCCACCTGGGGCGTGCTGGTCGAGGTGCTGCACCTGACCTGCCCGCTGACCCACTGGGAAAACCTGATGCGCCACGCCGCCGGCCAGACCGAATACGCCGGCGGCTTCATCGAGCACTACATCTGGCCGATCATCTATCCGGCGGGCCTGACCCCGCAGATCCAGCTGGCGCTGGGCAGCGTGGTGCTGGCGGTCAACCTGCTGGTGTACGGGCGCCTGATCCGCCGGTGGCAGCGGCGGCGCGCCGCGCGCATTCCGTTCTAGCGGGCGGCGGGCTTCAACGCTTGCAGCCAGGCCGGGTCGAGGCGCGTCTGCGCGGGGTCGATCCCCAGCGCCTCCATCCGCGCCAGGTGCTGCTCGACTTCACGCCGCAACTGCCCATGATCGCTGGAATTGCCGTCCAGTTCATGCATCTGGCCCAAACCCAGGTGATAGAAGCGCAGCACCTTCATCGCCGTCGGGTCACCCGACGCCACCGCCGCCGTCACCTGATGCATGACATTGGTGACGCTCATCAGGCTGCGCTTGAGCCGCCAGCCGTACACCGCCGGCGCCATCCAGGCCTGATGCCAGAAACGTCCGCGCAGCAGCGCCGCGGTCAGCAGAAAACCGGCCACCACCCCGCCGATGTTGAACCGCAGGTTGTCGCCGCCCGGCTCGCCGAACAGCGCGACCGCCGCCGTGGACAACGACATCGCCAGCACCAGGAACAGCGCCGCGATGGCCAGCGTGCTGCGCCGGGTCTGCCGGCGGTAGGTGACAGGATCGATCGGCTGGATTTCGAACATCGCGACAGGCTTCCGGGTCTTGGGTTAAAAAGAGGCTGACGCATTATCGCCAACGGGGCGGATTTAGCTATGCTGGAGCGCCCTTTCATCTTTTCACCGTCCGACGGGGACATGGCGACACCACGCAATCCGTGCCAAATTCATTCATGGATACACACCATTCGGATGCCGTTGGCCCACTTCACCGCAACGGCATCGTTTTAAGGATCACCGCATGACCCAACGACACGTCATCAATGCCTCGGTCAGCCCCAAAGGCAGCCTGGAAACCCTTTCCCAACGTGAAGTCCAGCAACTGAGCCAAGCCGGATCCGGCAGCACCTACACCCTCTTCCGCCAGTGCGCCCTGGCCATCCTCAACACCGGCGCCCATGTCGACAACGCCAAGACCATCCTGGAGGCCTACAAGGACTTCGAGATCCGCATTCACCAGCAAGACCGCGGCGTGCGCCTGGAACTGCTGAACGCCCCCGCCGATGCCTTCGTCGACGGCGAAATGATCGCCAGCACCCGCGAAATGCTGTTCAGCGCCCTGCGCGACATCGTCTACACCGAAAACGAACTCGATGCCCTGAGCATCGACCTGAGCACCTCCCAGGGTATCAGCGACTACGTCTTCCACCTGCTGCGCAACGCGCGCACCCTGCGTCCGGGCGTCGAGCCGAAAATCGTCGTGTGCTGGGGCGGCCACTCGATCAACACCGACGAATACAAGTACACCAAGAAGGTCGGCCATGAGCTGGGCCTGCGCAGCCTCGACATCTGCACCGGCTGCGGCCCGGGCGTGATGAAAGGCCCGATGAAAGGCGCGACCATCGCCCACGCCAAGCAGCGCATCCACGGCGGCCGCTACCTGGGCCTGACCGAACCCGGCATCATCGCCGCCGAGGCGCCGAACCCGATCGTCAACGAACTGGTGATCCTGCCGGACATCGAAAAGCGCCTCGAAGCCTTCGTGCGCGTCGGCCACGGCATCATCATCTTCCCCGGCGGCGCCGGCACCGCCGAAGAGTTCCTGTACCTGCTGGGCATCCTGATGCACCCGGACAACGAAGGCCTGCCGTTCCCGGTCATCCTCACAGGACCCAAGCACGCCGCGCCGTACCTGCAGCAACTGGACGCCTTCGTCACCGCCACCCTGGGCGAAGCGGCCAAGCGGCATTACCAGATCATCATCGACGACCCGGCCGAAGTCGCCCGGCAGATGACCCAGGGCCTCAAGGCCGTGAAGCAGTTCCGCCGCGAGCGCAACGACGCGTTTCACTTCAACTGGCTGCTGAAGATCGACGAAGGCTTCCAGCGCCCGTTCGACCCGACCCATGAAAACATGGCCAACCTCAAGCTCCACCGCGACCAGCCGCCCCACGAACTGGCGGCCAACCTGCGCCGGGCGTTTTCCGGGATCGTCGCCGGCAACGTCAAGGACAAGGGCATCCGCCTGATCGAGGAACACGGGCCGTACCGGATCCACGGCGACGCCGCGATCATGCAGCCGCTGGACCTGCTGCTCAAAGCCTTCGTCGCCCAGCACCGGATGAAACTGCCGGGCGGCGCGGCGTACGTGCCGTGCTACCAGGTCGTGTCCTGACAGGCTAAACCCGTGGGAGCGAGGCGTGTCAGCCACCCTTCTGGGTGGCTGACACGCCGTCATCGCTAACAGGCTCGTTCCCACACCGTTTTGCAGCGACCACCGATTGCGCATTCGCCGCCGATCCCCTGTGGGAGCCTGCTGGCGAAAGCGTCAGCCAAGACACCGCCGGATCAGGGCCGTAAAGATCCGGACAAACCAACAACAAGAGCGCCAGCCATGGACCACATCAACCACATCCTGATCGTCGACGACGACCGAGAAATCCGCGAACTGGTCGGCAATTACCTGACCAAGAACGGCCTGCGCACCACCGTGGTCGCCGACGGCCGGCAGATGCGCAGCTTTCTGGCCGCCAACACCGCCGACCTGATCGTGCTCGACCTCATGCTGCCCGGCGACGACGGCCTGGTGCTGTGCCGCGAACTGCGCGCCGGCAAGCACAAGGCCACGCCGATCCTGATGCTCACCGCCCGGGACGACCAGACCGACCGCATACTGGGCCTTGAAATGGGCGCCGACGACTACCTGACCAAGCCTTTCGCCGCCCGCGAACTGCTGGCGCGGATCAACGCCGTGCTGCGCCGCACGCGGATGCTGCCGCCCAACCTGCTGATCACCGAGACCGGCCGCCTGCTGGCGTTCGGCCGCTGGCGCCTGGACACCACCGCCCGCCACCTGCTCGACGAGGACGACACCCTGGTCGCCCTGAGCGGCGCAGAGTACCGTCTGTTGCGGGTGTTCCTCGACCATCCGCAGCGGGTGCTCAGCCGCGACCAGTTGCTCAACCTGACCCAGGGCCGGGAAGCCGACCTGTTCGACCGCTCCATCGACCTGTTGGTCAGCCGCTTGCGCCAGCGCCTGATGGACGACTCCCGCGAGCCGACCTACATCAAGACCGTGCGCAACGAAGGCTATGTGTTCTCCTACGCCGTGGAGATGCTCGCCGAATCCTGATCCCTGGCGTCGCCAAGGACGCCGTGGCAACCCGCCACTACCGATAAGCCTTGCTCTCTGACGCAAAAGCCCCGCTGATTCCTCGGGACAGGCAACACGTGCCCGTACTAAGCTGCACGTTTGATTTTTCAGGGACGATCCATGAAACGCCTCGCCGCCTGTCTGCTGTCATTGCTGGCCCTGACGGCCCACGCGGCGGAGCTGCGCCTGCTCACCGACAACCATCCGCCCCTGCACTTCCGGCAGGGCGACCGCCTGGTGGGCTTCGGCGTGGATGTGGTGCAGGCCTTGGCGCAGCAGACCGGCGACCCTATCCGTCTCGAGCAGGTACCGTTGCTGCGGGCGTTGCGCATGGCCAGCGACTCGCCGGACACCGGCGTGTTCACCGTGCTGCGCACCGACGAGCGCGACGACCGCTACCAATGGGTCGGGCCGCTGGTGGAGGTCGAAACAGCGCTCTACGCCCATGAGAACCTGCAAACACCGATCCGCAGCCTGCGCGAGGCCGATCACCTGGGGCGGATCACCGTGCCGCGAAAATGGCTGGCCTACAGCTATCTGCAAAAGCAGGACCTGAACAATCTCTAC
Source organism: Pseudomonas ekonensis (assembly GCF_019145435.1). Taxonomy (NCBI): domain Bacteria; kingdom Pseudomonadati; phylum Pseudomonadota; class Gammaproteobacteria; order Pseudomonadales; family Pseudomonadaceae; genus Pseudomonas; species Pseudomonas ekonensis. The sequence goes on from NZ_JAHSTS010000002.1 coordinate 57,784, forward strand.
GGCGTGGAAACCCCGGAACAGATGATGCGCCTGTTCAGCCTGGGGCGGACCGACTTCGTGGTCTCCGACACCCTGTCCAGCGCCTCCCTGGCCCGCGAGCAAGGCATGGAGCCAGGCCGCCTGCAGTATCAGATGCCGCTGATGAAACAGGACACCTACATCGCCTTCTCCCGCCAGACCGACCCCCGTCAGGTCGCCCGTTGGCAACAGGCGCTGGACACCTTGCGCGCCGATGGGCGGCTGGAGCAAATGCGCCAGCGCTGGCTGGTGGACAGCTTGCCGCGCTGACCGGCGTTTGCTTTTGCGGTGGCCTGTCGGGCCTCATCGCCGGATCGCCGCCCGGGGCAAGCCCGCTCCCACAAGTTGCGTGGCGTATGTCAGATTCGAGAACCACTGAATACCTGTGGGAGCGGGCTTGCCCGCGATGAGGCCGGCCAGAACGACCCCAGGCTAAAGTCCCGCCAGCCTCGCCGCCAGCGCCTTGGCCTGCGCCGCCACATCAGTGACCGCCGTGCTCTCCCACCACATCCCGCGCAACGGCGGGCCCATGGCGAAGAGCCGCGCAGACACCTGCCCCTGCGCATCCACCACCGCGCCATCCGCCGCCGCTGCGATCCCCAGCGCCAACGGCCCCGGCCGCACCAGCCCGCGCGCCAGCAGTTGCCTGGGCAGCGGACGCGCCACCCGGCGCCAGTCGTATTCGATGCCGCTGGAGTTGATCAGCGCCTGCCCCGTCACCCAGCAAGCGTCAGCCTCGCCCCGGCGACGCAGGCAGATGCTCACCCCGCCCTCGGGCATCGCCTCCAGCCCTTTATAAGAGGCGGCCTGAATGCTCAGCCGCCCTTCACGCCGCAGGCGCTCGACCACCTCGGCGCTCAACGGCGGCGAACGGTGGTGATGGCTTTCCCACCACGGCCGCACATGACGCACGAACTGCCGGCGCTGCCCGTCGGTGGCCTGGCTCCACAAGCGGCCGATGTGCGCCCGCACCGTGTCCAGCGGCGCCTGCCAGTCGATGCCTTGAGCAATGGCGTCGCGGCAGTGCCGGCGCACCGCCCGCAGCAATTGGCGGGGGCTGCGGATAGTCGAGTCTTCGGCGAGAAAGTCCACCCAGGCCGGCGGCTGGCGGCGCACGTGAGGCAGAAGGCCGTGGCGGGAGAACACCTTGATCGGCCCACGGTGCCCGGCCTGTTCCAGGGACACCACCGCGTCGACCATGGTCAGGCCGGAACCGATGATCAGCACCGTGGCGTGGGGATCGAGCCGGCGCATCGCGCTCACGTCCCAAGGGTCGAGCGCTGCGGCGTTCAGCCCGCTGGAATGCGTCTGCGGCGTGCGGGCGGCGGGGAACAGGCCGGTGGCGATGACGGCACGGGCGCCTTGCAGGCACAGGCCGTCGCTCAACGCGACGAGCACCGAACCGGCCTCGACCTGCACGTCCACCGCCTCCGCCCGCACGTGCTCGACGGTCGAGCCGTGCGCCGTGCCCGTCTGCTGCGCGTCGGCCAGACGCTGCTGCACATACACGCCGAACAGGCCCCGTGGTGGAAACAGTTCGCTGACCGGCACCGATTGCCGCTGCGACTCCGGCCAGCCGCCGTCGGCGAGATGGGCGCTGAGCCACTGAGTCAGGTCATCGGCATTGTCCGGATCGACGCTCATGCGCGCCGCGTTGCCGTTGAGCGTGTGCCCCAGCTCCACCGCACTGTAGGCCTCGCCGCGGCCGAGCTCAGGCCGGGGCTCGACCACCAGGATCCGCCGCCGGCCCGGCAGGCGCAGCAGCTGCGCCGCCAGCAGCGTGCCGCTGAGGCCGCCGCCGATGATCACGATGTCAGCCTGACGGGTCGGGGAAGTCGCCTGTCCGTGTTCGGGGTGTGTCATCCGTTTCGCCGCTCCGTCGTTGAGGTCACGCCACCTTAAGGGATCGGCCGGGGAATGTCCTGCCGCTCAGATCACCACGTTGCGCACGAAGCGCGCCGCCACCTCGCCGTCGTTGCGGTAGCCGTGGGGCTGGTTGCTGGCGAACATGAAGAACTCGCCGGCGGCGATCCGCTGCGGGCGGTCGCCCAGCATCAGGGTCAGGCAGCCTTCGAAGACGAAGATCTGCTCGCTCCAGCCCTCGGCGTCCGGTTGCGAGGGGTACACCTCGCCCGGTTGCAGGCACCATTCCCATTGCTCCACCGCACGGGTGGCGGTGGCCTTGGACAGCAGCACCGCCTTGCTGCCGGGAATGTTGCCGGCCCAGGCCAGTTCGTTGATGCGGCCCGGATCGCGGTTGTCCGGCGCCTGGATCAGGTCGCTGAACGCCACGTCGAGGGCTTCGGCGATGCGGTCCAGGGTGGTCAGGCTGACGTTGTTCTCGCCGGCCTCGATGGCCACCAGCATGCGCCGGCTGACCCCGGACTGCTCCGCCAGGGTGGCCTGGCTCATGTCGATGGCGTGACGCAGGCGCCGCACGTTCTGGCTGACATGCTGGAGGACGGACGTCCGCGGAGGAGAATCTTTGTGCACTATATTGCTCACTCGGTGGGGTTGGGCAGTATACTGCGCAACGTTGGGCGCATTGTGCGTTCCCCTCCTCCTAGCGTGCAAGGTCATGATGTCGGTCAATTCCCCCCAAACCTCCCCGCGTCTCCCACGGTTCAGCAAAGCCGAAGCCGTGCTGGTTCTGATCACGATGCTTTGGGGCGGCACGTTCCTGCTGGTGCAGCATGCGATGACCGTCAGCGGCCCGATGTTCTTCGTCGGCCTGCGCTTCGCGGCGGCGGCCAGCATCGTGGCGCTGTTTTCATGGAAGCACCTGCGCGACCTGACCCTGTTGGAACTGCGCGCAGGCGCCTTCATCGGCGTGGCGATCATGCTCGGCTACGGCTTGCAGACCGTCGGCCTGCAAAGCATTCCCAGCAGTCAGTCGGCGTTCATCACGGCGCTCTACGTGCCGTTCGTGCCGCTGCTGCAATGGCTGGTGCTGGGGCGCCGGCCCGGGCTGATGCCGAGCATCGGGATCATGCTCGCGTTCACCGGCCTGATGCTGCTGTCGGGGCCGTCCGGGGCGTCGCTGAACTTCAGCCCCGGCGAAATCGCCACGCTGATCAGCGCCATCGCGATCGCGGCGGAAATCATCCTCATCAGCACCTATGCCGGCCAGGTCGATGTGCGCCGGGTGACGGTGGTGCAACTGGGGGTGACGTCGGTGCTGGCGTTCCTGATGGTGGTGCCGACCGGCGAGGCGATTCCTTCCTTTTCGTGGCTGCTGGTGTCCACCGCCCTGGGGCTGGGGGCGATGAGCGCGGCGATCCAGGTGGCGATGAACTGGGCGCAGAAGAGCGTGTCGCCGACCCGCGCCACCCTGATCTATGCCGGCGAGCCGGTGTGGGCCGGCATCGCCGGACGGATCGCCGGGGAACGCCTGCCGGCGATTGCCCTGGTGGGCGCGGGGCTGATCGTGGCGGCGGTGATCGTCAGCGAACTGAAGACCAAGGCCAAGGGCGCCGAGGCCGAGGCCGCGCTGGAGCGTGAGATCCAGGGTTGAATCATCGAGGGCGTCGGGCCAGCAGGCTGCCTCCCACAGGGGTTCCCGGCTGTCCGCAGGATCCCTGCCCAGCACAAAACCCTGTAGGAGCTTGCCTGCAAGCGATGGGGCCGGCACAGCCGACATCTTTGTTGCCTGATCTACCGCCATCGCCAGCAGGCTGGCTCCTACAGGTGTCCCAGGTGTTCGCAAGATTCATGTACACCACCAAAACCTGTGTGAGCATGCCTGCAAGCGATGAGGCCAGCGATCCGACACCGAGGCCATCACCGGCGCCATCACGTCCCCTGAAACAATGTGAAGCAGGAAATTTCCGACTACCTTGTAGGATTCTGAGACATCCTGGCGTTTGGTGATCGGGGAACTGGCACGTATGATGCTTCACAAACTTCCGCAGATTAGAAGCCTATGTCCCTGATAGTTCTACTGCTTCTGCCTTTTCTGGGCAGCTGTCTGGCCGCGGTGCTGCCGCACAATGCACGAAACGCCGAATCCCTGCTGGCCGGTCTGATCGCCCTGATCGGCACTGTTCAGGTGGCATTGCTGTACCCGCAGATCGCCGACGGCGGCGTGATCCGCGAGGAGTTCATGTGGCTGCCCAGCCTGGGCCTGAACTTCGTCCTGCGCCTGGACGGTTTCGCCTGGCTGTTTTCGCTGCTGGTGCTGGGCATCGGCACCCTTGTTTCCCTGTATGCCCGCTACTACATGTCGCCGGACGACCCGGTGCCGCGCTTCTTCGCGTTTTTCCTGGCGTTCATGGGCGCGATGCTCGGGCTGGTGATCTCCGGCAACCTGATTCAGATCGTGTTCTTCTGGGAACTGACCAGCCTGTTCTCGTTCCTGCTGATCGGCTACTGGCACCACCGCCACGACGCCCGGCGCGGCGCGTACATGGCGCTGATGGTCACAGGCGCAGGCGGATTGTGCCTGCTGGCGGGGGTGCTCATCCTCGGCCATGTCGTAGGCAGCTATGACCTGGACAAGGTCCTGGCCGCCGGCGACCTGATCCGCGCACATGCCCTCTACCCCATCCTGCTTCCCCTGATCCTCATCGGCGCCCTGAGCAAAAGCGCCCAGTTCCCCTTCCACTTCTGGCTGCCCCATGCCATGGCGGCGCCCACGCCGGTCTCGGCTTACCTGCACTCGGCAACCATGGTCAAGGCCGGGGTGTTTTTGCTGGCGCGGCTGTGGCCGTCGCTGTCCGGCAGCGAAGAATGGTTCTACATCGTCAGCGGCGCCGGTGCCGCCACGCTGCTGCTCGGCGCGTACTGCGCGATGTTCCAGAACGACCTCAAGGGCCTGCTGGCCTACTCGACCATCAGCCACCTGGGCCTGATCACCCTGCTGCTGGGCCTGAACAGCCCGCTGGCCGCCGTGGCGGCGGTGTTCCACATCCTCAACCACGCCACGTTCAAGGCCTCGCTGTTCATGGCCGCCGGCATCATCGACCACGAAAGCGGCACCCGCGACATCCGCAAGCTCAACGGCCTGTTCAGACTGATCCCGTTCACCGCCACCCTGGCGATGGTGGCCAGTGCGTCGATGGCCGGCGTGCCGCTGCTCAACGGCTTCCTGTCCAAGGAAATGTTCTTCGCCGAAACGGTGTTCATCAACGCCACCGCCTGGGTCGAGGCCACGCTGCCGGTCGTCGCGACCATCGCCGGCACCTTCAGCGTCGCCTATTCCCTGCGCTTCACCGTGGACGTGTTCTTCGGCCCCACCGCCACCGACCTGCCGCACACCCCGCACGAACCGCCGCGCTGGATGCGTGCGCCGGTGGAGCTGCTGGTGCTGACCTGCCTGGTGGTGGGGATTTTCCCGGCCCAGGTGGTCGGCCCGCTGCTGGCCGCGGCGGCCACGCCGGTGGTGGGCGGCACGCTGCCCCAATACAGCCTGGCGATCTGGCACGGCCTCAACGCGCCGATGATCATGAGCCTGATCGCCCTGTCCGGCGGCATCGTGGTGTACCTGCTGCTGCGCAACCAGCTCAAGCGCGGGCGCTTCAGCTTCCCGCCGCTGGTGGGCCGCTTCAACGGCAAACGCCTGTTCGAGCGCAGCCTGGTGGCGATGATGCGCCTGGCCCGGCGGCTGGAGCGGCGGATCGGCACCAAGCGCCTGCAGGCGCAGCTGTTCCTGATGGTGCTGGCGGCGGTGCTGGCCGGCCTGATCCCGATGCTGCACAGCAGCCTGAGCTGGGGCGACCGACCGAAGATTCCGGGTTCCATCGTGTTCGTCACGCTGTGGCTGCTGGCGATCGCCTGCGCCCTGGGCGCCGCGTGGCAGGCCAAATATCACCGTCTCGCCGCCCTGACCATGGTCAGCGTCTGCGGCCTGATGACCTGCGTGACCTTCGTCTGGTTCTCCGCGCCGGACCTGGCCCTGACCCAACTGGTGGTGGAAGTGGTGACCACCGTGCTGATCCTGCTCGGCTTGCGCTGGCTGCCCCGGCGGATCGAAGAGGTCTCGCCGCTGCCCAACAGCCTGCGCAAGGCGCGGGTGCGGCGGGTGCGCGACCTGCTGCTGTCGGTGGCCGTCGGCGGCGGCATGGCGCTACTGGCCTACGCGATGCTGACCCGCCAGACCCCGAACGACATCTCGTCGTTCTACCTCAGCCGCGCCCTGCCCGAGGGCGGCGGCAGCAACGTGGTCAACGTGATGCTGGTGGACTTCCGCGGCTTCGACACCCTGGGCGAGATCACCGTGCTGGTGGCCGTGGCCCTGACCGTCTACGCCCTGCTGCGCCGGTTCCGCCCGCCGAAGGAAAGCCTGCAGTTGCCGGCCCAGCAGCGCCTGCTGGCGCCGGACGTGGTCACCGACCTGGTCAACCCGCGTTCGGCCAGCGACACCGCGCTGGGCTTCATGATGGTGCCGGCGGTGCTGGTGCGCCTGCTGCTGCCGATCGCGCTAGTGGTGTCGTTCTACCTGTTCATGCGCGGGCACAACCAGCCGGGCGGCGGTTTCGTCGCCGGGTTGGTGATGTCGGTGGCGTTCATCCTGCAATACATGGTCGCCGGCACCCAGTGGGTCGAGGCGCAGATGAGCCTGCGGCCGCTGCGCTGGATGGGCACCGGGCTGCTGTTCGCCACGGTCACGGGGCTGGGGGCGATGGCCGCCGGCTATCCGTTCATGACCACCCACACCTGGCATTTCAATGTGCCGCTGCTGGGCGACCTGCACATCGCCAGTGCGCTGTTCTTCGACATCGGCGTGTATGCGGTGGTCGTCGGCTCGACCCTGCTGATCCTCACCGCCCTCGCCCACCAATCGGTGCGGGGCCATAAAACCGCCGCCGCCAAAGGAGCCGTCTGATGGAAGAAGTCATCGCAATCGCCATCGGTGTGCTCGCCGCCTCCGGCGTCTGGCTGATCCTGCGTCCGCGGACGTTCCAGGTGGTCATGGGCCTGTGCCTGCTGTCTTACGGCGTCAACCTGTTCATCTTCAGCATGGGCAGCCTGTTCATCGGCAAGGAGCCGATCATCAAGGACGGCGTGCCCCAGGACCTTTTGCACTACACCGACCCGCTGCCCCAGGCGCTGGTGCTGACGGCGATCGTCATCAGCTTCGCCATGACCGCGCTGTTCCTCGTGGTGCTGCTGGCGTCCCGGGGCCTGACCGGCACCGACCATGTCGATGGCCGGGAGCCTAAGGAATGATGGCGATGACTCACTTGATCGCCGCGCCGATCCTGCTGCCGCTCCTGACCGCCGCCATCATGCTGATGCTGGGCGAGCGGCACCGCCCGCTGAAGGCCAAGCTCAACCTGGCCTCCAGCCTCGTCGGCCTTGGGATCGCCGTGGCGCTGCTGGCCTGGACCCAGACCACCGGCGTGCCCGGCTCCATCGGCGTGTACCTGCCGGGCAACTGGCAGGTGCCGTTCGGCCTGGTGCTGGTGGTGGACCGGTTGTCGGCGCTGATGCTGGTGCTCACCGGGATCATCGGCGTCAGCGCCCTGCTCTACGCCATGGCCCGCTGGGACGGCGCCGGGTCGAGCTTCCACGCCCTGTTCCAGATCCAGCTGATGGGCCTGTACGGCGCGTTCCTGACCGCCGACCTGTTCAACCTGTTCGTGTTCTTCGAGGTGCTGCTCGCCGCTTCCTACGGCCTGATGCTGCACGGTTCGGGCCGGGCGCGGGTGTCGTCGGGGCTGCATTACATCTCGATCAACCTGCTGGCCTCGTCGCTGTTCCTGATCGGCGCGGCGCTGATCTACGGCGTCACCGGCACGCTGAACATGGCTGACCTGGCGCTGAAGATCCCGCTGGTGCCGGAGGCCGACCGTGGCCTGCTGCACGCCGGCGCGGGCATCCTGGCGGTGGCGTTCCTGGCCAAGGCCGGCATGTGGCCCTTGAACTTCTGGCTGGTGCCGGCCTACTCCTCGGCCAGCGCGCCGGTGGCGGCGATGTTCGCGATCATGACCAAGGTCGGCGTCTACACCCTGCTGCGCCTGTGGACGCTGCTGTTCTCCGGCCAGGCCGGGGCGTCGGCGTACTTTGCCGGCGACTGGCTGATCTACGGCGGCATGGCCACCATCGTCTGCGCCGGGATCGCGATCATCGCCGCCCAGCGCCTGGAGCGCATGGCCAGCCTGAGCATCCTGGTGTCGGCGGGGATCCTGCTGTCGGCCACCGGTTTCGCCCAGCCGAACCTGGTGGCGGCGGCGCTGTTCTATCTGGTCAGCTCGACCCTGGCGCTGAGCGCGCTGTTCCTGCTGGCCGAGCTGATCGAGCGTTCGCGCACCGCCACCGAAGTGCCGCTGGAAGACGAAAACGAACTGCTGCCGCGCCCGCAGGAAGCCGCCGCGCCGGTCAAGGGCACCAACCTGGACGACGACCAGCAAGCCGTGGTCGGCCAGGTGATTCCCTGGACCATGGCGTTCCTGGGCCTGAGCTTCATCGCCTGCGCGCTGCTGATCGTCGGCATGCCGCCGCTGTCCGGGTTCATCGGCAAGCTCAGCCTGATCGGCGCCCTGCTCAACCCGCTGGGCCTGGGTGCCGGTGAGCCGGTGTCGCCGGCCGCGTGGTCGTTGCTGGCGCTGCTGATCCTGTCGGGGCTGGCCTCGCTGATGGCCTTCTCGCGGCTGGGCATCCAGCGTTTCTGGTCGCCAGAGGAGCGCCCGTCGCCGGTGCTGCGCAAGCTGGAGTGCACGCCGATCCTGGTGCTGCTGGGCCTGAGCATCGCCCTGACGTTCAAGGCCGAGCCGCTGCTGCGCTACACCGAAGCCGCCGCCGACGCCCTGAACAACCCGCAGCAATACGTGATGGCCGTGCTCGGCACCCGCGCCGTGCCGAGCCCCGAAGCCAAGGCCGCATTGCAGGAGGCCCACCCATGAAGCGTCTGTTCCCTGCCCCCTGGCTGTCGCTGGCGCTGTGGCTGCTGTGGCTGGCGCTGAACCAGTCGGTCAGCCCCGGCAACCTGCTGCTCGGCGCCGTGCTGGGGTTCGCCGCGCCGCTGATGATGCGCAAGCTGCGCCCGCAGCGGATCCGCATCCGCCGCCCGGGCACCGTCCTGCGCCTGTTCTTGCTGGTCGGGCGCGACGTGATCCACTCCAACCTGGCTGTGGCCTGGGGCGTGCTCAACGCCGGCCGCCAGCCGCCTCGCTCGCGCTTCGTCAAAGTGCCGCTGGACCTGCGCGACGCCAACGGCCTGGCGGCGCTGTCGATGATCACCACGGTGGTGCCCGGCACGGTGTGGTCGGAGCTGGCGCTGGACCGCAGCATTCTGCTGATGCACGTCTGGGACCTGGACGACGAGGCGCAGTTCATCCAGCACTTCAAGACCACTTACGAGCGGCCGCTGATGGAGATTTTCGAATGAGCCCGTTGCTGTCGAACGCGATCCTGCTCACGCTGTTCCTGTTTTCCCTGGCGATGGTGCTGACCCTGGTGCGCCTGTTCAAGGGGCCGTCGGCCCAGGACCGGGTCCTGGCGCTGGATTACCTGTACATCGTCGCCATGCTGATGATGCTGACCCTGGGCATCCGCTACTCCAGCGACACGTACTTCGAGGCGGCGCTGCTGATCGCGCTGTTCGGCTTCGTCGGCTCGTTCGCGCTGGCCAAATTCCTGCTGCGGGGCGAGGTGATCGAATGAGCGCGCCATTGTCGTTGTGGGTGGAAATCCCGGTGGCGATCCTGCTGGTGCTGGGCGGCACCTTTGCGCTGATCGGGGCCTTGGGGCTGCTGCGCATGAAGGATTACTTCCAGCGCATGCACCCGCCGGCACTGGCCTCGACGCTGGGTTCGTGGTGCGTGGCGCTGGCGTCGATCCTGTGCTTCTCCGCGTTCAGCGAAGGGCCGGTGGTGCATGCCTGGCTGATCCCGATCCTGCTGGCGATCACCGTGCCGGTGACGACTTTGCTGCTGGCGCGGGCGGCGCTGTTCCGCAAGCGCATGGCCGGCGACGATGTGCCGGCGGAGGTGAGCAGCCGGCGGGGCGAGAACGAGGGCTGACCTCAGGCTGTGGCGTGTCTTCGCCGGCCCCATCGCCAGCAGGCTGGCTCCCACAGTTTTTTTGCGTTGAGCCAAGAATCCTAAGGCACCGCAATCCCCTGTGAGAGCCAGCCTGCTGGCGATGAGGTCGGCACAGGCTCCCTCAAACCCAGGCCACCGCCAGCAGCCCCGCCCCCAGCACCGTGCACAACGGCGAATAGAACCAGGTGTCGAGCCAGGCGAACCGCGAGGCCTTCACTTCCTTGAAGAAGCCCACCAGCTCAGAGTCGCCGATGGCCCGGGCGAACATCAGCAGCGCAATCGCGCTGATCACCCATTGCAGCGACCAGTGCTGCACCGTCGGCAGCCACCACCCCACCCGCAGGCACACCAGCGCGGCCACCGACAGCAGCGCCGCCGCCACCAGCAACGTCAGCCAGCCCGATGGCTTGAACGCCGGCCGCAACGTCGCCGCGCCTTCGGCCACCGGTACGTGCGGGACAACCGCAGCCGCCGCCCACTGCCCGCCCAGGGCCCAATACACATGCACCAGGCTGATCACCGCAAACACCGTGACCAGCCCTCGAGCCAAGACAAACGTCATGGTCGCGGTTCCTTGTTTTCGATTTGAACAAAATCATCCTAGACGGCATTTTTCCAAGTGCACGACCGTTCGACGTTGGGTAAAGTGCCGCCCATGAAATTCACCCGTTCCGATCGCTCACTGCTGGCCTGGATGCTCTATTGCTGCGTCCTGTTCAACGTGTTCGCCTGCAGCATCGGTCACGGGCAGATGGTCGGGATGCAGCTCAACGGCCTCGGCGGCCAGTTCTGCGCGGTCGATCCGGCCACCCAGGCGCCGCTCGCCGCCAACCCCTCAGAAGAGAAACTGCCGACCCTGGCCAAGGCCTTCGGCTGCCCGCTGTGCTCCACCGGCGGCATGGGGCCGGCGTTCAACTCCAGCCTGACCCTGGCGGTCCTGCCGGAACAGCACAGCCCGCCGCGGCCGCCCATCGTCAGCGCCGACCTCCCCGCCCGCTTCACCTGGCCTTCGGCCACCCCCCGCGCCCCGCCGCTCGCCTGAGTGCCCTTGCCTTTTTGATTCGTCAGCCCACTGCGCCAACGCGCGGCGTTCGCCTGTGCGCTGATTCCTAGACAAGCATTCAGGATTCAACGATGAAACAACTCACTTTGCTGGCGAGCCTGTGCGGCTGCCTGTCCGTCAACGCCTGGGCGCAATCGGCCGTGGACCTGGCGCCGATCACCATCGACGGCGAATCCGCCGCCGAACCCGGCCTGAGCCTGGACGGTTCCAGCGGCATGGCCTCGCGCCTGGGACTGAGCGTGCGCGACACGCCGGCCTCGGTGGCCGTGGCGAACCGCAACGACATCGAACGCCACGGCGCGCAGAACTTCCAGGACGCCGCCAACACCCTGCCCGGCGTCAACGCCAGCGCCCCGCCGGGCTTCGGCGGGTTCGTGTCCTACCGCGGCTTCACCAGCAGCCAGATCACCCAGATGTTCAACGGCGTCAACGTGTCCGGCGGCCTGGCGCGGCCGGTCGATGCGTGGATCTACGACCGGGTCGAACTGGTCGGCGGCCCGTCGTCGCTGATCAACGGCGCAGGCTCGGTCGGCGGCTCGCTCAACTACGTGACCAAGCTCGCCACCCGCGACGAGCAGGCCGTCGAGGGCCGGGTCAGCTACGGCACCTTCGACACCGCCGAAACCGCCTTCGGCCTCAACCATGCCCTGACCGAGCCCGGCGCCGACGTGCAGCACTACGCGCGGCTGGACGTCAGCCACAACACCGGCAACGGCTACATCGACCGCCAGGAACGGGATGCCTGGAGCGTGGCGTTCTCCCTGCTCAGCGACCTGACGCCTGACCTGTCGCACACCCTGGCCCTGGAATACCAGGACGAGCACGAAGACAGCCCGTACTGGGGCACGCCGGTGCTCAACCCCAAGGCCGGCGAGCTGAAGATCGACAAGCACAACCGTTTCAACAACTACAACGTCGAGGACGGCCGCTACGAGCAACGCACGATCTGGGTGCGCTCGATCATCGACTACCGGATCAACGACAGCACCACCCTGCGCAACACCCTCTATCACCTGGACAGCCAGCGCGACTACCGCAACCTGGAGACCTACCAGTACAACGCCGACAACAGCGCGGTGAACCGTTCCACCGCGTATCAGGTGCGGCACCAGGGCGAGCAGAACGGCAACCAGTTCGAACTGCGCCACGACAACACCCTGTTCGGCCTCGACACCACCTGGTCCGGCGGCTTCGAGTACAAGGTCAACCAGACCACCAACTCACCGCTCAACGTCAAGGGCGCGAGCACGGTCGACCCCGACAACTACCGGCCCGGGCACTTCTACGACATCCCCGGCACCAAGCCCGGCTTCGTCAGCGACAAAACCAACGAAGTCACCACCAAGGCCCTGTTCGCCGAAAACCGTCTGGCGCTGACCGACAAACTGGCGTTGCTCACCGGGCTGCGCTACGACGACATCGACCTGGACGTGACCAACCACCGCACCGTGACCGCCAGCAACCCCAAGCATCTCAAGCGCAGTTGGGAGCCGGTCACCGGGCGGGTCGGGCTGACCTATCAGTTCATTCCGTCGGCCAACGTCTACGTGCAGTACAGCACCGCCGCCGAGCAGCCGAACGGCACCCAGGACTTTGACGTTTCGACGGGCAAGCAGTGGGAGATCGGCAGCAAGTTCGACTACCTGAACGGGCGCGGCTCGGCGACGGTGGCGGCCTATACGATCGAGCGCAAGGACTTCGCCGTGACCGATCCGCAGGACCCGACCCTCAGCATTCCGGTGGGCCAGCAGACCTCCAAAGGCATCGAGGTCGCCAGCTCGCTGCGCATCACCGATAAGTTGCTGGCCGAGGGCAACTTCGCCTGGGTCGGTGCGCAGTACGACGACTTCACCGAGAAGAACGCCGCCGGGGTGGTGGTCTCGCGCAAGGGCAACACGCCGACCAACGTGCCGGACCGCGTGGGCAACCTGTGGCTGACCTATGACTTCTCGCCGCAATGGCAAGGCGGGGTCGATGCGCGGTACGTGGCGTCGGTGTACGCCGACACGGCCAACACCATGACCGTGCCGTCGTACACGCTGTTCGGCAGCTTCCTGAGCTACAAGGTCGATGCGCACACCACCGTCACCGGCCGGGTGCGCAACCTGACCAACGAGGTGTACGCCGAGTTCGCCCACGTGTCGCCGGCGTACTACCTGGGCACGCCACGCACCTTTGAACTGGCGGTGCAGACGCGGTTCTGAGGGCGTGACCAAAGCGGTTGAACATTGATGGCGCCGGCTGTGATCACAGGCCGGCGGCCACTTTGTCCGCCACGTCCTTGGGCAACCAGGCCTGCCACACCTGCGGGTGATCCTTCATGAACGCCACCGCCGCCTCCCGCGGCGGTGTGTGTTTCTCGCTCATGCCGGCCAGGGCCTTGTTCAGTGCGTCGATGGGGAAATCGACCTTGGCGAAGAACGCCGCGATCTCCGGGTATTCCTTCTGGAACGGCGCCGACACGCCGATCGACAGCTTCGAGGCCAGCGAACGGGTCGGTTTCGGGTTGGGGTTGTCGGCGTCGGTCAGGGTTTTCCAGGCCTCGGCGTCAAAGGGCGGTTCCTGCAGCTGGATCAGCTTGAACTTGCCGAGCAGCGGCGTCGGCGACCAGTAATAGAACAGCACCGGTTTGCCCCGGCGGATCGATGAACTGATTTCCGCGTCCAGGGCCGCACCGGAACCGCTGCGGAAATTGGTGTAGACATCCTGCAGGCCGTAGGCGATCAGCTTCTGCTTGTTCACCACTTCCGAGGTCCAGCCGATCGGGCTGTTGAGGAAGCGCCCCTTGGCCGGGTTCTCCGGATCCTTGAACACATCCTTGTACTTGATCAGGTCGCTGACGCTGCGCAGGTCCGGCGCCAGCGGCTTGATGCCTTTGGCCGGGTCGCCCTTGACCACGTATTCCGGCACCCACCAGCCCTCGGTGGCGCCCTTGACCGTGTCGCCCAGGCTGGCGACCTTGCCTTCGGCCTCGGCCTTGACCCACACCGGGCTGCGGCCGGCCCATTCCTCGCCGATGACCTGGATGTCGTTGTTGGCCAGCGCCGTCTCCAGGGTGATGGTGGTGCCCGGCAACGTGTCGGTGGGCAGGCCGTAGCCCTTCTCGACGATGATCCGCAGCACATCGGTGATCAGGCTGCCGCTCTCCCAGTTCAGGTCGGCGAAATGGATCGGCGCTTGCGCAGCGTTCGCCGCCGGCGCCGCCAGCAGGGCCCATGCGCACAGGCTGGCGAAAAACCACTGTCGAAATCCGTTCATGCGTTGCACCTCGTGCTGTTCGCAGCAATGGCAGGACGGCCTGACAGAAGACCGCAAGCCTCTGAATACTCAGTCAACTGACTGTAGACGAGGTTCCTGCTTTTTCAGGGCATGACACGGACGAAGATCAGTTTTCAGACATTTCCTGCAAGCGCTGCAGCTCGCGCCTGACCATGCTGGCGTATTCCGCCGGGCGCAGGCCGTAGATCTGCGAGGCCACCCAGCCGAGCCAGGCGCCTTTCAGCTCGGCCTTTGCGGCGTAGAGCCTGAGGGCCTCCCCACGGGCGCGGTCGAGGTGCTGCCCATGAAAGTCGGCGCGGCTCACTCGCTGGCCTTGAACGTCACCAGTTCGCCCTTGCGCCACTTGGCGGCCTTGGCGGTGACGGCCTTGAGGGTCTTGGTCAGGCCTTCGGTCAACTGCGCGTGGGCGGCGAACACCGTCACCACGTTGTGGCCTTCCTTGAACACGATGGCATGGCCGTCGGCGGTGGTGACGAAGGCGTAGTCGCCCAGGCCGTAGACCACCAGTTTGATGTCGCGAAAGCGGATGTCGAACTTGCCGCCTTCGCGGCTGGGCAGCACCGACGCGCTGAAATGGTCGCCGACCTTGAGCTTGAGCCCCGGCTTGTCGTCCACCACCAAGGCGCTTTCGGTGTCGATCTCCGCCACATAAATGCCTTCGGCGTTCTGCTCGGTGACGTACACGAAACGCGATTGGAACTGCTTGACCAGCTTTGCCCGCAAATCGCCCAACACGAACAAGGCATGCATATCGAGGTTACTGACTGCCAAAGAAACATCCCCACACTGGAAAAGAGTGCCGCACGCCGGAAAACGCGCACGGCAAAAAAGTGACGGCCGGGCCGACGGTGTTGCCGAATGAATCAGGTTAAAGCCTGAGCGGGGCAGCAGCCCCTTCATCGCGAGGTTCGGTAAGACTAACGGAGTGCCGCTCGCGGAATCTGCCCTGAAGTTCGCCGGACGTTGAAGGAAAACGCCTCGTCATGGGCCGGACAAAACCGACTACGAACTTTAGGGAAAAAACTTACTAAAAAAAGCATTTTTCCGACATATCGCCGGTAAAAAATTGCTTTAGATAAACAACGTTCGCCAACAGGCACCGGCGATTCTAGAGCACCGACGCTCGATACGACTACCCGTAACGGTAAACCAATGCCGATCCGACCACGAAAAGGACTTCACATGTGCAACCTGACCCACTTCGCCCTGCCCGCCCAGCCCCGCCACGACGCCCTCCCGTTCCCGCCGACGGCGGACGGGTACGGCCTGCAACGCAAAGAGCCCGTTACCGACGGGCCGCGCTATCGCGTGGTGCCCGCCGGTAACGGGTTCTTTCACATCAAGGAAACATCGACAGGGCGTGTGAGAGGATTCCGCAAGGATCACAACCAGGCTTGCGCCCTCGCCCGATCACTGGAAACGCAAGCGGGCCTTTGAGCCGGTCAGTGCAGGTGGCCTTCAAGCCCGGCGTTCAACTGCGCCAGCCAAGCGGCCCTGCACTCCTCGGCCTCGTCCCGGCTGGCGAACGCCGCCCCCCGGGGCTCGCCGTTGAGCAGCACCACCCAGCACACGCGCTGCCCCCGCGCCCGCAAGCCGGCGGGCACGGCACTGCCGATCACCGCCGCCACATCGACCCTGCACTGCATACTGACCTCCCGAAACCATTAGCTGCCTAACTATGCAGGCAGAGTAATGACTCAGGCCGCAGGGAAACAGCCGCCGGGATGCACAGCTTCATTGCAGGTGCGGCAACAATCCTCAGCGCGGCGCCTCAGGCTTGTAGCCCAGGCGCAATCCACCCCAGTGCCGGCCCTTGACGGTGATCGGCACCGACAGGTCGTGCATCAGCTCACCGGTGTCGCGGGTGTAGGTCTGCAACAGCACCGGCTGCTGGTGGCTGCCGCAGCGGATGCCGGTGCGGTCGGCGAACTTGCGCTTGGTGCGGTTGTTGACCGTGTCCGCCTGCTCGTCGCCGGTCAGCGGCTGGCTGAACGCCTGGTTGTGGGTCGGCACGTAGCCCTGCTGGGTGCAGGCGATGGCGAACACCAAACCTTCGTGGCGCGGCAGCAAGGGTTCCTGGATCGCCGGCAGCACCTGGTCGGTGTAGCGGTCGAACCGGGTCTGGTACTTCTCGGGTCGCGTGCCGGGGATCGGCTGATAGTGACGGTCGAACAGGTCGTCGAGGCTGATCCGGCCTTGATCGACATCGGCCTCGAAGCGTGCGGCGATCTGCTCGGCCCCTTCGCGGGCCAGGTCGTAGATGCGCTGGTGGTAGTCGTCCAGCCCGACCTCGGCCAGCCGTTCGCTGATGGTCTCGGCCTGGCCTTCCATCTGCACGGCGGCTTCGGCGAGGCGGCGGGTCTGCTGGTCGCTGACGGCCAGGTCGGCGCGCATCTGCTCGATGGCGGTGAACAGGCTGTCGAGCTGCTCGCGGTTGGTCTCGGCCCCCTGGGCGATCTCGCCCACCTGGGTTTCCACCCCGGCGGCCAGCCGGGCGATGTTTTCCAGGTGCTGGCCGGTGAGCTCGACCTGCTCCACGCCGGTGTGCAGGTCATCGGAGAGCTGACGGATCTGCTCCACCACCTGTGCGGTGCGTTGCTGGATGTCGGCGACCATTTCGCCGACCTCGTCGGTGGCCGAAGCGGTACGGGCCGCGAGACCGCGCACCTCGTCCGCCACCACCGCAAAACCGCGCCCGTGCTCGCCGGCGCGGGCCGCCTCGATGGCGGCGTTGAGCGCCAGCAGGTTGGTCTGGCTGGCGATGGACTGGATCACCAGCGTGACGCGTTGAATGTCGTCGCTGCGCTGGCTCAGGGCTTCGATCAGCTCGCGGCTGTCGTTGGCGCGCTGGCTGAGCTGATGCATGCGCGAAATGGAGTCGACCAGCACGGTGCGCCCCGCCGCGCTGCTGTGGTGCGCCTCGCTGGCGGCGCCCAGCGCCTGGCGGCTGAGCTGTGACGTGGCTTGTTCGGTGGCGATCATCACCTCGGCGTTGCTGACGATCTGCTGCGCCGCATCGAGCTGGGATTGCAGCTTGCCGGCCAGGGCCTTGACCGAAAACGCCACGCCGGCGGCGGACAGCGCGTTATGGCTGGTGGTGTAGGAAAGGTCGCGGGTCAGTTCGGCCATCGCGCTGCCGGTGTCGGCAGGCCGGGCCTCAGGAGTGGCGCGAGATCGCAAGCGCGGCAGCCATACGATCAGCACCGCCAGCGGCATGCCCGCATACAGCGGCCAGCCCCCCAGCGCCATGCCCGCCAGCAACAGCATCAGGGCGATGCTTTGCAGCGTCGGCGACAGCCAGCGGTTCTTCGGCAAAACAACTGGTGCAGGCAGAGCCTCAACCAGAGATCCATCTCTCGTCATTTCGTAACCCCACGCGTGTTCTCATTGTTGTGGCCGCATTAAACGCCACTACAACGCCATTATCCATGGTCCGTTAGTCGTGGGGTCTGTGGCAGGTCAATGGAACGGCGGGATTGTTACGGACGGCAAAACGCTTCGCGGGCAAGCCCGCTCCCACAAGGTCCGGGTATCACCGTAAACCTTGTGGAGGCGGACTTGCCCGCGATGACCGCGTCGGCGCAATCAGGCCTGGCGCTGGTGCTTGTCGATCTGCTCGTGGCGCTCTTGGGCTTCAATGCAGTACTTGGTGGTCGGGCTGATCAGCAGGCGCTTGAGGCCGATCGGCTCGCCGCTGTCGTCGCACCAGCCGAAGCTGTCTTCCTTGATGCGCTCAAGGGCTTGTTCCAGTTGCGGCAGCATGCGCTGGTCGCGGTCGATCGCGTTCACCAGCCAGGTGCGCTCTTCTTCCACCGAGGCGGCGTCCGCCGGGTCAGCCGGGGTGTCCAGGCTTTCGATGGCAATACGGTTCTGCTCAATGCGCTCGTGGGTTTCGACTTTCATGTTCTGCAGCAGCTCAGTGAAGAAAGCGTGCTGCTCGGCATTCATGTAGTCATCTGCCGGCATGGCCAGCAACTTGTCCTTTGTCATTGATATCTCTAATAAAAAACGTGCATTAAGGCGAATTAGGGAGCGTTCCGGCGAACCGCCTGCGGTCATCGGAAAGGCATCGTTTATTGCAAACGCCACCCGGCACTCAATTTACGAAGGGGCGGCAGTCTAAGGCCCGATTGAGGCCTCAGCAACTGGAAATACAGGGAATTTGTCCGACAAAGCCCGGAAACCGCCCGCAGACGGGGTTCGCAGCGGCCATCGGAGTGCGTTTATAGCAAGAAATTCAGTCGAGCGGCTGTATATAGAAGACAAACGGCGATCGGGCGTGGCGCTTTGTCGCACCCCGCCCTGATCGCGCAGGCCGGCGCGGTGCATCGATTCAGCAGCAAAACCATGGACTTAGGCTTCACCAAACGCCGCCCGGACTGGCTATCCTCAAGGCCGGCGGCCCCTCGCCGCAGCCGCGTGCCCTCATAAAAGAACAGCCAGAAGGATTGTCCATGCCGCCCACCGATCAGCCGGTCAACGCCGAGCGCCTGCTGCAGCGGATCACCGACGAACACGACTCCCTGCCTCGCCAGCTCAAGCGCATCGCCGCCTACATGAGCCAGCAAAGCGAGCGGATCATGCTCGACCGCATCAGCGACATCGCCCATGAGTGCGAAGTGCACCCGTCGGCCATCGTGCGCTTCTGCCAGCGCTTCGGCTTCAGCGGCTTCAGCGAGATGCAGGCGCTGTTCCGCGAGGCCTACACCCACAAGGCCACGCCGGTGCAGAGCCACCAGAAGCGCATCCGAACGCTGATCGCCGACAAGTCCCGGCCCACCACCGACAGCGACCTGGCCCGCGAGTGCATCGCCGCCACCCTCTCCGGCATCGAACGGCTGGGCCTGGAACTGGACAACGCCGCGTTCGAAAAGGCCGTGGATCTGCTGGCCGGCGCCGACCACATCCACGTCATCGGCGTGCGCCGCTCCTTCGCCGCGGCCGACTACCTGGCCTACAACCTGCGTCACACCCAAAAGCGCATCCAACTCATCTCAGGCCTGGGCGGCAGCTACCGCGAACAGATGCGCAGCGTGCGCGCCAACGACCTGGTGGTCGCCATCAGCTACACCCCCTACGCCAAGGAAACCCAACACTGCCTGCGCCTGGCCCGGCAACAGCAGGCCAATACCCTGGTCATCACCGACAGCCACCTCTCGCCGCTGACCAAGGGCGCCGGCGCGGTGCTGCTGGTCAACGAGGGGCGTTCTTTCGCGTTTCGGTCGCTGAGCGCGACGTTGTGTTTGTGCCAGGCGTTGTTCATTGCGCTGGCGTACCGGTTGGGGTTGAAGGTGGAGGAGATGCAGGAGCAGGTGGGATTCGAGGACTGACCGGCCCGCTCGCCGACCCGCCTGGGCAAGTCGGCGAGCGGCGCCGTTACTCCGTTGGAAGCGTGAGCTTCAACGGATAGGTGTTGACTCCCTCCGGTATGACAACCTTTTGCTCTTTGAAGAACTTATCGAGATCGATATCGATCCCTGAGTAACCGATCGCCACCGGATACTCGAACACCTGCTTGAGCGTCACACCCGTGGCAGAAGACTTGACGATAGATCCGGTCACGCCGGGCATGGCGGGAGTGACTGCCTCGATCTGCTGACGGATCTGTTCATTCACCTGATCCAGTTCGGCTTGCTTGTTATCGACCGCAGCTTCTTTGGCGGGCGTATCAGGCGTTTCGGTTCCCTTCTTGTTGTCGCCTGCCTCTGTCCCCTTGGCCGGAGCGTCGGCGCCCTTGCCTTTGGCAGCTTCTCCCTCACCCGCCGCCTGACCGCCAGCGGCGTCCGGCGGGGTGTCGGGAGCCTTGAGCTGACGCAATTGCTTCTCCAGCGCGGTCTTGCGCTCGTTCAGATCAGTCAGCGCCCGCGTGACTCCCGATACTTGGCCCCCGCCACTCTCCGTCGATGAAATGACAACCTCCAGCGAGCGCGTGAGGTAGACCTGTGTCACCAACACCAAAACAGGCTTGGTAGCATCCTTGTTGCGTGGGTCGCCGGCGTTCTCCAAGGCCTGCATCGCATCGCGCAGCCTTTCTCGTTGAGCCTTGCTGTAACGGTTTATGTAGATGTCAGCGGCCAAGCGCGCGTCCGAATACTTCACGCCATACGTTTCGGCCACCGGCACGGCATATGAAACCGAGTACGCTGACTTGCGGGCACCGCCGAAGAGAGCGGCGATAGAACTGTTGGTAATGCCCAACCCCAGTTGGCTTTCCGCCAGGGAAGCGAAGCTGAAGCCGGGGAAGGCGACCAGGCTGTTGATTCTGGTCGTCGTGCCCGGAACGACCAGGTCGGGGACACTCATCACCTTCGCCTTGTCGGTGGCGTCCACAACCGTTTTGGCGGGCTGGATGTGAGGCGCAGCCTTCTTCAGTTCCTCATCCAGCGACATTCGGTCAAACCAGACCGAACTCATGTAATAGTCAGCGGTTTTCAGCTTTGCGCCAGCGTTGACCACACGCACGACATACAGATCGCCGACCTCGACGCTGGCCCGAGGCGGAAAGATCGGCCGTATGCTGAGCTGCTCGGTACTGCGCGACCACTCCTGAGCCACGACACCTTTCTCCAGCCGATCACTGCTGCAAGCCACCAGGGCCACAGACAGCGCGCACAGCGTCACTTGCTCAAACGTCCGCATCGCATGATCCTCTTGATTCGCTTCGGGGCCGACTGACGCACACGACCCGATACCTCATCGGGCCATGACGTTCACGCTGCAAAGAGCGCAGAACCAGAAGGATCAGACACGTTGGTTTTTCCTTCCCTGGTCAGTGCTGGCACTTTGACTATAGAACCGGAACCACCCCCGGCAAGTCCGGCAAGGCCCTTTATTTTCGGGTGTTTTATCCCCGTGACGGCATACGGGTGTAGTCAACCGCCAGACCGAACCGCTACATTCGACCCCCATAACAAACACTCAGGGAGCTGCACATGAAACTGATCGGAATGCTCGACTCACCCTATGTCCGCCGCGTGGCCATCTCCGCCCAATGCCTGGGCATCGAGCTTGCGCACGAGCCGGTGTCGGTGTTCCGCCATTTCGAGCGTTTCCAGCAGATCAACCCGGTGGTCAAGGCCCCTACCCTGATCCTCGACGACGGCCAGACGCTGATCGACTCGACCCTGATCATCGACTACCTCGAAACCCTCTCCGGCCAATCCCTGCTGCCCGCCCACCCCGCCGCGCGCGTGCGTGCCCTGTACCTCATCGGCCTGGGCCTGGCCGCGTGCGAAAAGGCCGTGCAGCTCTACTACGAGCGCAACCTGCGCCCGGCACAAATCCAGTACCAACCGTGGGTGGAACGCGTCGAAGGCCAACTCGCCGCCGCCTTCACCGCCCTTGAGCTCGAACTGCAACGGCAACCGCTGCCCACCGACGGCGCACTGATGCAGGACGGCATCACCCTGGCCGTCGCCTGGAGCTTCACCGGCCTGGTGGTCCCCGACCAGATCGACGCCGCCCGCTTCCCGCACATCGCCCACTACACCGCATACGCCGAAAGCCTCGACGCCTTCGCCCGCACGCCGATGAACTGACCATGAGCGCCCCCGCCACCGCCGCCCCGGCGCTCAAGGAAATCTTCAACGCCGAACGCCTGCGGCACATCGCCGACGAGATGAGCGCCGTGTACCCGGCGTTCAAGGCCAAGGCCTTCCTCAAGCAGGCCAACGACGGCCTCGCCGAACTCTCGGTGATGCAACGCATGGCCCGCGTCAGCGAATGCCTGCACGCCGTACTGCCGCTGAGCTACGAAGACTCGCTCGCCGTCCTGCGCGACCTCGCGCCCCGGCTCAACAGCGCCTTCGTCAGCATGACCCTGCCACACTACGTCGCGAGCTACGGCGGCCACGCGTTCGACACCTCGCTGGACGCGCTCCACTACTTCACCGCGTTCGGCTCCTCCGAATTCGCCATCCGCCACTTCCTGCGCAGCGACCTGTCCCGCACCCTCGAACGCATGCACGACTGGGCCCGCGACGACAACCACCACGTCCGCCGCCTCGCCAGCGAAGGCAGCCGCCCGCGCCTGCCCTGGTCGTTCCGCCTCGAACCGGTGCAGGCCGACCCGCAACTGGCGGCCGGCATCCTCGACCGGCTCAAGGCCGACGACAGCCTCTACGTGCGCAAATCCGTGGCCAACCACCTCAACGACATCACCAAGGAACACCCGCATTGGGTGCTCGACACCGTCGAAGGCTGGTCACTGGACAACAAACACACCGCCTGGATCGCCAAACACGCCCTGCGCAACCTGATCAAACAAGGCAACACCCGCGCCCTGAGCCTCATCGGCGCCGGCGCGAAGGCCGAGGTCGAGTTGCTGGACGTCAAAGTGGAACCGGCGGTGGTGCAGCTGGGGGACACGATCACACTGTCGTTCACCGTGAAGTCCACCGTGCCCGAGGCGCAGCGGTTGGTGATCGATTACGCGATCGACTACGTGAAAGCGAACGGCGGGACATCGCGCAAGGTGTTCAAGTTGAAGGGGCTGGATTTGGCGGGGTTTGCGGAGGTTGAGGTGGTGCGGCGGCAGCAGATCAAGGATTTTACGACGCGCAAGCATTATGCGGGGTGGCATGGGGTGGAGGTGATGGTGAATGGGGAGCGGTTGGGGGGTGGGGGGTTTGAGGTTGGGGGGGATACAAGGAATTAACTATTTCTGCACTTAAAACACAAGAAAGGAGTTCAACCAATGAAAACCGTATACATATTAGGCGCCGGATTTTCCTTCGACGCTGGCGCACCACTGCAAAAAGACATCATACGCGAGGCGTTTAGACTCAACAGAGAAAACCAAGACAACTTCAACCAGGAAAAATTTAACGAATTCAAACAATTCATTATAGAGCAATTAAACTTCACAGAAGAACACTCTAAAAACGTGGATCTTGAAGATATTTTCACACCACTAGACCGTTGCCTCAGCGAAAACTCACAATTTAGAGGAATAAACCTATCACAAATAATGAAAACTCGAGATTCTGTATTTTATGTCGTCGGAAAAACAATTCAAACCCTACTAAATAAAACAGAAAAAACCAAAGACTACATCGACATCTTCGCACACCACCTCACAAAAGCCTCTTCAACCAGAGCCAATGAAAAATATCGAGACACTGACCCAGTTAGCATAATAAGCACAAACTGGGATATTTTACTAGACAACTCTATATATGAATCGATACAAACCAATGACAAGTATGACGGCGTTGTAGACTACTGCTGCTACATAAGTTCAAAAGATGAACATGACAAATCAGTAATCCCCGGACTAGAGAAACTTGGCCAAGGCGGCTTCAATGTAAAGCTTCTAAAACTCCACGGCTCGCTAAATTGGTTACAGTGCCCTAGATGCGCAAGGCTATATGCTAAATTTCGCGAAAAGTCTGCCATGCATAGCTTTGAAGAATCCTCATCCTGTCGTCACTGCGACAAGAACTTCCCTGAAGAACACAACAGACACATACTTTCTCCAAACATGATAATGCCAACATACTTAAAGGATCTATCCAACCCACAGTACAGAATCATTTGGCAAAACGCTGGAATAGAAATTTCCGAGGCAGATAGAATAGTTTTTATCGGCTACTCACTGCCTCACGCGGACTTTGAAATGCGCCAACTGCTTTCAAGAATGACCAGAAAAAATGCGGAAATTCAAGTAGTCGACTGGATTTCTCCGGGTGACGACCCTAAAAGTGATAAACGAACCGAAAAAGAAAACCACTGGAAAAATTTCTTTGGCAAGCGCGAAATAGGTTTTTTCTTTGACGGCGCCTCGAAATTCATAAAAGATCAATACAACTGTTAACCAGCACCTGCATTGATAAAGACCAGACAGATTTGTTTGCCGAAATCACTACATTCAAATAAATCTGTCAACACCTTAGAAAACACACCCTCGACCACTATATAAAAACGTTACTTGAAAGATTTTATCTCAGCCTCTCGCTTTCTATTCGGCAGATCTGCACTTGATGGTGCATCGCAGCAATACATTGGACAAACCGTCGAAATTTACTTTTTATTGCCACTTCAATAAGTAAACTTACATAAAATAGCAAACAAACCAAACACCTTAGCAGTACGAATTCATATCACAGATCCAACATCAATTGCAAACCAGCAACCCAATCCTCAGAAGCTGAATACCTTGCATAGTAGCCAGCTCTCTCCACCGGACTCAAACCCATAAAAAACAATGAGAAATATTTATCATTATAGTAGCCCTGCGCGCCCTGCATACTACCTCCCCACCAAGATGCCTTGTAGTTTTCAAATACAACCCACGGAGGAGGAACTGCAAACCTCCTCTCGCTAACACTTCCTAAAAAAGAACATCATTGGCAATTAACCAAACCGTTGCGACTTTAAATTCCCTTTTTGATACAGAAACAACTAACCGACTATTTTGGATTTCATCCAGATAGCACCACACCTCCAAACCATTCACATCAATTTCATCGCAAGCAGTAAAACGCTCATCAACCAGAGCCTGAAACTCACCGACCTCCGCCACATCCATAACAAAATCCGAATAGAACGCCTGCAGCCCAAGGCCAACTAACGATTCAAAAACAGGATAGCAACACTCCCCACGAGGAAACTCTTGCAATTCGGCCCTAAAAATCGCCTTAAGCTCTGAAATCGAATACCCAAGAACGTTTTCTTCGGAGGCAGACTTAAAAAACCGCTTAACAAAGTCAAACAACACTCACTCCTTCCCAGGACACTTAAACGCCCAAGCGTAAACCTTCATTCCCTTAATCTCCTCCCCAACAGCCCCCACACCAAGACACACCCCATCCTTGACGTAATTGAAGCTGCAATACCTAACCCCTTCCGTACAAGACTCAATCTCTGGATAGCCCTTCCTCACAAGGACGCTCTCCACCCCAAACTCACCCGAGTAAGTAGGGTTCGGTTTCCACCCACTGTTGATCAACGCCTTTCTGGCACTGACAAACGGCATCCCTTCTTTGATTGGCACATCGACTGCCTGAACAGAGAAGCTGACCACATAAAGGAGGCCGACAGGCAGTTTTCTAAGTTCCATTTAGCAGTCCACCTGAACTGGCCTAATAATTCTGGACACCTCAATCGGGCGCTATGATGGCGCCCAAATCTGAGGTGTTTGGATATGCGTAATTCTTATTCCAGTGAGTTCAAACTCAAGGCGGCCGGCATGGTATTGGACGAGGGGCTATCGGTTCCCGAGGTCTGCGCCAGTTTGAGTGTTGGCCCTACGGCTCTGCGTCGCTGGGTTGAACAGGTTCGTCAGGAGCGCCAGGGATCGACTCCGGTCGGGGCCAAAGCGATTACTGCTGATCAGCGAGAAATCCAACAACTCAAAGCCTTGCTCAGGCAAAAAGACCGGGATATCGAAATCCTAAAAAAGGCCAGTGCTCTCCTGCTATTGGACGCCAAAGATCACTCTCGCTGATCGATGAGCTGGGTGAGCTGTACGGCGTTAACGAATGCTGCCGCGTGCTGGGAATCGGCCGCAGCAGCTTTTACGCCTGGCGTCAGCGCCAAGGCCGGGTGCGTCCCGAACGAGAGAAGCTCAAAGCCTTGCTGGTCAAGCACCACAAGGCCTCCAGGGCCTCTGCC
This sequence comes from Pseudomonas ekonensis, assembly GCF_019145435.1. Taxonomy (NCBI): domain Bacteria; kingdom Pseudomonadati; phylum Pseudomonadota; class Gammaproteobacteria; order Pseudomonadales; family Pseudomonadaceae; genus Pseudomonas; species Pseudomonas ekonensis. The sequence continues at coordinate 83,740 of NZ_JAHSTS010000002.1, forward strand.
GGTTCGCGCACCTTGGCCAAGGTGCTGCAAGCCAATGGGCATCGTGTCGGACGGTACATGGCGCGCAGCCTGATGCGAGAAGCCGGCATCGCCAGTCGGCAGCGTCGGCGTCACAAGTACAAGTCTTCGGGCGTGGAAGCGCTGGTGGCGCCGCATGTACTCAAGCGCCAGTTTGAGGTCACGGCGATCAACCAGGTGTGGTGCGGCGATGTCACGTACATCAAGGTCGGCAAGCGCTGGCTGTATTTTGCCGCGGTACTGGATCTGTTCGCCCGCCGGATTGTGGGCTGGTCGTTTTCGATGATCTCTGATGCCACGTTGACCTGCGAAGCCTTGCGGATGGCCGTCGAGCTACGGGGACACCCCAAAGATGTGCTGTTTCACTCCGACCAAGGCTGCCAGTACACCAGCCATAAGTTTAGAAGTGAGCTGCTGAAACATGGGCACCGGCAAAGCATGAGTCGTAAGGGCGAGTGCTGGGATAACGCCCCGATGGAGCGTTTCTTTGGCAGTTTGAAATCGGAGTGGGTGCCCGAAACAGGCTATGGCTCGGAGCATGAGGCCCGAGCGGATGTACAGCGCTATGTCACGCGCTACAACACCACCAGGCCTCACAGTTACAACAACTATTGGTCGCCGGTCGCGATGGAGAAACTGACGGCGTAAACCGTAATCGGTGTCCAGGATTACTTGACCAGTTCAACCAAATCCCTTATGTGTTTTTCCAGTTCATCGTACTCAGTGCAGTGCTGACCCGATGGTGTCCAGCCAGCCGTTCCAAATCCCCCCCTGAACAGGCATGCTACCCCCACGCCACCGTTCAAACTCAGGGATATTCAGCTTCATGTGGAAAAGTTGGTTGCAACGTTTCATCGGCAAAACACCCGCCACGGCAGACACCCTAAGCCCCACAGCCGCAGCCGTCGCAACCCCAGCCACCCCATCAACGCCACCAGCGCCCTCTCCCGTCCGTGACTGGCAGTCACTGATCACATCGTGGAGCGGGTTCGACCGGGAGGCCGGCCTGCGGGCGGTGCGGTCTTCTCTGTCGGCGGAACGGTTGGCGGCGATCATCGTGCGGCTCAACGACTGGGTGCCTCAGGTTCGCGCAGTCGCGCGCGAGGCTTTCGAAGACTACCTGACGCCGCAGCATGCCGGTTGGCTGGTCGCTCAAATGCCCGCCATTCTGGCGCTTGAGCATCGTCATCGCGACGACCACCGTTCGACGATCAACAAGCTTGAAGCATTGCTGGCAACGCCTGAATGCGTCGAGCTCTGCGCGGCGGGTTTCGACGCCAGCCGAGGCTCGTGCGCGCGGTTGCTGTTTCGCGTGCTCGTTCAGACGAAGGTTGAGGATGAACGGGAGGCGTTTCTGGTGGCGTGCCTTCACCACGTCGATTTCAGCGTGCGCCGGCTGGCGCTCGGCAAGGCGATGGAGCTTGAGCCGGCGTCGGCCCAGCGGGCCATCGCGTTCGGGCTCGCCAGCAAGAGCAGCATCCTCAGGAGGCAGTCGTTCCTGGAAGCGATCCGCTTTCAGAGCGGCCGCACCCAATTGATCGAAGCGTTCTTGATAGATCCGTCGCCGGCGGCCAGGTCCACTGCGCTCTGGGCCGCCGGAAAGTACGGCGTCGACCCGACGCAGATGCTGCAGGCCCGGTTGGCGGGCGAGCTGCCTGCCACAAAGGCCCAGTGGCTCGGCCTCCTCGGGTTGGCGCAGGATCTGAAGATGCGCATTCCTGAACACTGGATGACCGCAGCCTTGAGCCAAAGCAGCGGCGCGGTGCGTTCGATCGTGTTGATGCTCGAAGGGGAAGGCAACCCTGAGAGGCTGATCGCTGCGGTCGCAGAACCGGCCCGGGCCGTTTTTGAGGCCGGCGTCCTGGGCTTACGCACTCAGCCTTGGAGCGTCATCGGCTCGCCCTTCACCCATCAGCTCGACACGATTTGGGCAACGCTGTCACCCGCCCGACGCCTCGCACTCCTTGAACTGATGCCCAAGTGGAGCCAGGCGGGGTATCTGCTCAAGCCGCTTGAACACAGCCCTTGCGAGCCGTCGGCGCTTGAGCAGCTCAGCGTTTGGGTCGACACCCAGCCCTACGCCATCAACGACCGCGAGACACCAAAGGATGAGCGTGACCGAATCGTTGAACAGTTGAGGGCAATGGAGGCCGCTCGGACATTGCCTGCGGGCTCGGTCTCCAGGCTGATTTGAAAGGGCGTCAGCCCAGAACGCGAAGAAGGAACACTCATGCAGGTTATCACCCTCGATCGAGACAGCGTGCATGCCGGGGATGACCTGCAGAGTCACAGGACTTCAATCAGGATCAACCCCGCCGCCACGCTGGGCGGCTTGTTCGAAGCGATACAAGGCATCGGCTACCTTCCCGGCATCAGCGGCGGACAGGCGACCTGGATCATTTGTTCGTCCGGCAGCCCCATCGGAGTTTTTGCTCAGCAATGGCCCGCCCCTCAGTGGGTTGTCCCGGCCGAGCGCACTGTCGGTCATTTTTTTGCGGGGGCCGAACCTTCGCTGCTGTTCAGGTATTGGTGCCAGGCGGATCCAGACGCTGTCTTTTCCCAGATCAACGCCGGAGATGAGCCGCCGTCCCGGTTCTAGGATTTGCTGGCATCAAGAAAAAGGGACCGATCCATTTGAAAATGAATCAGTCCCTCTTTAAACCCATTTACAAACCCGTTATTGACCCGCGTTGCCGCTATTGGGTTTCCGGGCATTCATCGGCCCATCGCGTCACCGTCATGTCTTTGAGTCGCTCACCGATGGTGTCGACGCGCAAGCAGGCGCTTTTCTTTGAATAGAACAGGATGCAGCGCGAGCTATCAAAAGAGCAGGTATCAAGTTCCAGGAATTTGCGTGCAGCCAACTCGCGTTCGACACCGCTGTACTCATAGCCATCGCGGGTGTGCATCGGGGTTGGTTTCCATCCTTGTTTGATCAACTTGGATCTGGCCGTCACCAAAGACTCACCGACGGCGATGCCTGCTGGCCCGCGTTTGTCGTTCATCGCCTGTGAACCACCGGCAAATGCCAAGCTGGTGCCCATGCCATACATTGCGAGGAGCAAGAGGATCGGGGTCTTCATTTTGCAGTTCCTCCCGCTGATTTGTAGCTCGCCAAAAACTTTGGATACTCGGCGTAGGGTTGGGGTGGATAGTGGTTCTTCTTGCCAGGCCCTTCCGGGAGCGCCGCCCATCGTGTTGCCGCCTTCGGCATTGCGCCGGGAATGTCTCCGGCCTTGATTTTGTCGATCACACCGAGCGTACGCAGAATGTCGACCGTGATGAGGTCTTGCGTATGGGGCGAAAAATCCGTCAACCCCATCTTTTCGCCATATTCGCGCCATGTGGCAACGTTGATTTGATACAAGCCCGATGCCGTCGTTTTTCCGCCGTATCCGGGGCCTGGATGGGTGGACTCGTCCGTGAACGTCCACTTTCCGGTTTTATGGCCCTCGGCCCAGCCATGACCGTATTTCGCGTGATAGTCACCGCCTTCGGCTTCGCCAATGGCGAACAAGAATGCCTTGACGTTTGTGTCCTTCAAATACTCTTCGTTCTCGGCCCGTCTTTTCTGTTTTTTTGCGTCCAGCTCTACCGTTTTCGGGGTGTTGTCTTTGACGGGCGTCACCGCTCTGCTAGCGACGGGGGACATCTTCCTGCCATTCCTGCTGACGACTTCAGGCATGCCTTAGTCCTCCAGAAACAGTTGGATTGTTTCAGGCAGGTGCGAACTCACTACATGCGTGTACCCCATCGCATCACTTACGCCGTGTTCCAGGCTGCCGTCAGCGCGTTGAATGGCGTAATCGAAATTGGCTAAAGGTTCGCCGGACTCTTGGTCAACCAATTGGAATTTGTCACTGAAGTGCACGGGCATCGGCATCAGGCCGCTGAAGGGCGCTGATACAACGGTGTCGCCAATAATGACCGTGCCGGAGCCACCCACAATGACGTTGCCGTGGCCACCGGTGCTGTCCAGAGTGGCGGCATTCAGTCCATTGATAAGAACCGTCGAGCTGACCGCTCCAGTGATCGGGCTGCCGCATGCGGATTTATCGCTCATCCGGGCGGCGGGAAGACCGTCGAAATTGACATTGGGAGAGCCGCTGACAATAGGATTGGTGCCATGCCCCGGGAGCGGGCAACTGGTGGGATCTGACACGCGGGCCGCAGGTTTTCCACTCATGGGAAGCTCCTTTTCGAAGATTCAGTTGTCCTTGGCCTGATTGGAATTGAAATTCCGGCCACTGAGAAAGCACGAAGATCAAGCGTGTGGGTGAGACAGGACACCCCGGGGGAGGAACGCAAAAAAATCTACCGCCCCTGTACATCGGCGTCGCACAGAATGCCTGAGGCAAAAGTTGCGCTCAACATTTCTTACAATTCTTTGATTGACTATGGAGCAGCCTTCGGACGAGTGCCTCGTAATGCCTGTGCGTACGGATTGGGTGAAGCTTGCTGCGCATAGACAAGCTCAGCACTAGACATAAGCCTGGAAGAACCGCCCAGGCCGAAAAGGCCCAAGCTCACCATCCACCTTCCCACCCACAATTTCCTCACTGACAAGACGCCCCACCACCGCCGCCAACACAACCCCAGGGTGCATGGCGCACACATAAACACCGCCCACATCGGGCAGATAACCAATGACGGGAACGCCATCGGCCGGCATGGGCCTGAGGCCGATGCAGGCCCACTCCGGTTCAAGGGACTCAGCCCCATGGAGTGCATTCTGGATGGCCTGGGCCGTTCGGCGGGCGATCGCTGCCGGTTGGTTTTCGGCGGTGTCGTCCAGGTAATCCTCTGCCGCCAGCAACGCGCCGTCCGCGCTTTGCCGCACTTCCATGTCGGGGCTGGAGATGAGGGTGTGCACGAGGTTGGGCGGTGCGGTGTAGCGGATGGAAATGGCGGGCGAGGCGTTGATGGGCAGGGGCGCGCCGAGCAGCTCTGTCAGTTTCGCGGTGGCTGTGCCGGCGGCCAATACGACGACATCGGCGTGGAGGGTGCCTTGGGTGGTTTCGACGGCGGTCACCCTTTCGGCCTGGGTCACGAAACCGAGCACCCGCGTCTGGGTGAGGATGTTCGCGCCGTGTGCCTCGGCGCCCGCGATCAGCGCATGCGAGGCGGCCACGGCGTCCAGCGCGCCTTCTTGCGCCGCGAACCCAGCGGATTGGGGCGGGTTCTTGAGGTTGGGTTCAAGGTCGAGGATCTGCGAACGGGTCACCCGGTTGGCCGGCGGTGCGTCGCCCGACGTCACGCCGTAAGACAAGGCGCCCGTCCAGCGTATTTGCAGGTCCGGCACCTGGGTTTCGAGCCGGCGGTATTCCTCGATGGCAGCCCTGCGCAGTGGCGCAATCGGGTCGGGTTCGGGGTGCGAGGTGTTGATCCAGGCGAAGGAGCGGCCGGTCACGCCCGAGGCGATTTCTTCGGCCTCGACCACGGTGACCTGAGCACCGCGCCGGGCCAAGTGATACGCCAGCGATGCGCCGACGATACCTGCGCCCACGACGATGATTCGTTTGCCCTGACCACTGTCCATATCAACCTCCGTTCTGTCGATGTGCCGATGGTAGGACAGAGGGGCCTGCAACCCAAGCAATCAGAGGCAGGCCCCGCCATCGTCGCAAAACGCCTCGGCCCTACCCCTTCGGCTCCACGTTATCCAATGCCTGCCCCACCGCCACTTCCCCCAGCATCACCAACTGCGCAATCCCTATCGCGGTTCGGCGATGACCAGCGTCCAGCACGGCGGCGAAGTTGTTGAGCATTTCGGAGGCGGCGCCGAGGTTTTCGCAGGCGTTGGCCAGCAGGGATTCGGTGTCGTAGGCCGGATTGGGCAGGTACATGGGTTCGGCCGCGTTTGCGCTGGCCATAATGGATGGGGCCGGGTTGAGGTAGTGGTCGAGGGCGCGTTCGGCGGCTTCGTTGAGTTTTCTGGAATCGATGGATTCGTAGGGGGATGCCGGATCGAGGATTGGCGGATTGGGTGTTGGTTTGATCATGGTGTAACTCCCGACGTAAGAACGATTAGGAGCCAGCACCCTCGCTACCAAACGATGGGTGGAGGCCATACGCAGGTTGGTAGACCGGTCGTCAGGAACCCCGGCGCACCCGAGGGTGCCCCGCGCATGACCACCATAAAACAGAGACGATGAAGTCTCCGCAAGACAGTAGTCTTGTGCTTCTGACGGAAGACGGGCTACCAAACCCGATCACTGTTTCCCAGTGACCCGAAAACGATAAAACCCGCACCCCAGCCGCACAAGCCGGCGGATTCTGGCCCACGCGTAGGCCGTGGCGCAAGGCATCGTGGGCATTGACCCATGACCGGATGCGTCACTTAAACAGCAGTGCCGGCAGCTGTTGAAACGGCCCGCCAACGAACCGTTTCAACGTGAAACCTGCCCCCCTCCAGGCGAAAGGGATCAGGCAAGCGGGAGGGTGCCGCAGCACTTAAACAGGGTCACCGGCAGGCCCCACCGGCACGACAGCGGCAACCGCTGCCACCGGTGCGATCACCGGCGCCTCCTGGGCTTTCTTCACCGCGACTTTCTTCAGTTCCTTGGCCTGGGTGGCGTACGTCAGGGCGGTGTTCCAGAAGCCGGAGCCGCCGCTGGCCAACAGGCCCAGGCAGACGACGCCGAAGTCGCTTCTCAAGAACGGGATGTCCGCCGGAATCGCTTCCCGGGACAACAGCACCGTGACCACGCCGCCGGCCACGGCCAGTATCTGCAGGTAGGATCGGCGCCGCGCCTCGACCTTCGCATCGTCGCTGGGCTGATTCAGCATCGGAATGAAGCCTTTGACGATCTCGACCAGCCGTTCGGTGGCGATGCTCATGCCCAGTACAAAACCAATCAGTGAAATCAGAGTGTTGTCCATAACGGTCTCTTCGTGCGCAGGGTTCATGGGGGGTGGCCCCGCAGGACCACTCCTTCACTATAGGCCGCGGCGCGGGGCATGCTTGGGCGGGCGCTCATTGGGTCACCACGATTTTGCCGATCATCTGCGGGTGCAAGACGCAGAAGTAGTCGAACTCGCCGGGCGTATCGAACACCCAGGAAAACGTGTCATCGGTGTCCAGCGCCCCCGAGCGGAACGCCTTGTGGGTTTCCGCCACGGTGTGGGGGATCTGGTCGTCGTTGACCCACGTCACTTTGGTGCCCACGGCCACGGTCAGGTCCTTGGGGCCGAACATGAACGCCTTGATGTCGATCTTCACGTCCTGCGCCCACGCCGGCATCGACAGCATCAGGCCCACCACGGCCAACAGTCGCGTTTTCATTTGCCTGCCCTCCCCTAGACCAGCGTCGAGTCGATCAGCGCCAACGGGTGCTCGCCCTGGGTCGCGCGCACGTCGGTGAGGCCCAGGTAGTTGCGCAACTGGTCGGCGGCGACGGTCATCGGCCCCGGCGACGGCGCGGCGCCCGGTGCCGGCTGCGGGTACGCCGTGCCGCGGGCGGTGTGGAAGGTGATGTTGCCTTCGACCTTCTGGATGACCTGGTGGATGTGCCCGTTCAGCACCGTGACCGAGCCGTACTTGCGCAGCATCGCGATGGCCTGGTCGCCGTCCTCGGTGCCCCAGCCCCAGGGCTGGTAGATCGTCCACAGCGGAATGTGGGTGAACACCACGACGGGCGTGCTGGTGGCCACGGCCCGCAGGTCGTCGGCCAGCCAGGCCAGTTGCTCGGCGCCGAGGCTGGCTTCGTGGCCGGCCTGGAAGTTGAACACGTTGACCAGCGCGATGAAGTGCACGCCGTGGTCGTCGAAGCTGTACCAGCCGTTGCCCTGGGTGCCCTTGCCGTAGCGTTCCAGGTAAAGCTTGCCGCCGCCCTCGTCGAGGGTGTCGTGCTCGCCCGGCACGTAGTGCACGGGGGACGGCAGGCCTTTGAGCAACTGCGCGGCGGTGTCGAATTCTTCGGCCTTGGACAGGTGCGTGATGTCGCCGGTGTGCAGGATCAGCGCGGGCCGCTTGGGCAGCGCGACGACTTTGTCGATGGCCGCTTGCAGGGTCTTGGCCGGTTCCGGGTTGGCTTCCTTGTTGAAGCCGATGTGCGAGTCGCTGATCTGCACGAAGTGGAAGGTGCTGTCCAGGGCCTTGGGGTCGCTGACGTTGCCCGCCGCGTCCAGCGCGAACGCCCGGGGGACGCCGCCGCTCAGGGCCCAGAGCACCCCGGCGCCGGCCCACGCCGAGCATTTGAGCAGTGTGCGGCGGTCGGGGTTGGCCGGGCCGTCGGTGCGCCGGGGGTGTTTTGATCGAATGTCCATCGGTGTGTCCTCGCTGGCGGGCTACAGTGATGTAGCCGACAGGGAATGAACCTTTCGGGGCGCGGGTTTATTCCGCGCCGAAAAACAAATTCTTTTCAGGGAATAAAAGGCGACGCATCACGGTTATAGGGGTGTGACGGTGCGGGAATCACTATGACGCGATTCGAGGAACTGATTGCGCCCCATCTGGACGCGGCCTATAACCTCGCGCGCTGGCTCACCGGCAACGACAGCGCCGCGCGCGACGTCGTGCAGGAAAGCGCCTTGCGCGCCTTCCGGTTCCTGCAGCGTTTCGCCGAGGGCAACGCCAAGGCGTGGTTCCTGACCATCGTGCGCAACGAAAGCTACACCTGGCTCAAGGCGTCGGCCGGGCACCGCTGGGTGACCATCGATGACGACCTGAGCGCCGACGAAACGGCGCCCGCCCACCAGCAGGGCCCGGAGCTGTCGGCGATCCACACGGAAAACGCGGCGTTGCTCCAGCAGGCGCTGTGCGCCCTGCCGCCGGCCTTTCGCGAGGTGATTGTGCTCAAGGAGCTGGAAGACATGCCCTACAAGGACATCGCCCTGGTGGTGGACATTCCCATCGGCACCGTCATGTCGCGGCTCGCCCGGGCCCGCGCCTTGCTCAAGCTCGAACTGCTGAAGTTGCACGATCATGAATGAATTCGACTGCACGGCTTGCCGCACCCAGCTGCACGGTTATCTGGATCAGGCACTCGACCCGGCGGCAGCGGCGCAGGTCTCGGCGCACCTGGCCACGTGCGCCGGGTGTGCGCAGTTGCATGACGAGTACCGGTCGCTCAAGGCCGCCGTGAAGCGCCACGCAGCGTATTACCCGGCGCCGCCCGGGTTGGCGGCCCGTGTGTCGGCGGCGGTCGAACCGGCCCCGCGCACCGCCGGGCGCTGGCGCTCATGGTTCGCGCCGGCGTTCTCCGCCGCCGCACTGGCCCTGGCGGTGGTGCTTTACGTGGCGACGCCGGGCGGCGAACAGCCGCTGATGGACGAGGCGGTCTCCAGCCATGTGCGCTCGTTGATGGGCGGGCACCTGAACGATGTGGTGTCCTCCGACCGCCACACCGTCAAGCCCTGGTTCACCGGCAAGCTCGACTTCTCGCCGCCGGTGGCCGACTACGCGGCGCAAGGCTTCCCGCTGCTGGGCGGGCGGCTGGACTACCTGCAGCACCAGACCGCGGCGGCCCTGACTTACGGCCGGGCCAAACACGTGATCAACGTGTTCATCCTGCCCACGCCGGGGGCCGATCAGCCGCGACAGGCGCAGACGCTCCGCGGCTTCAACGTGGTGTCGTGGCAGGCGGATCACATGCGTTTCGTGCTGGTGTCCGATGTGGAGAAAGGTGAGCTGGAGGCGTTGAGCCGGTTGCTGGGCAACGGCGCTTGAGCGCAAGTTTGCGCCGCACTGCCGTTTGCCCGACGTTACGGCTTGGCGCCAGCCAGAAAGTGCGCCACCAGGGCATTCGCGTGACCGTGGCCCATGCCATGGTCCGTCTTCAGCCAAGCCACCAGTTCCATGTGTTTCTTGCCGCTGACGCCGGCCAGCAGGTCGAGCCAATGGCTGATGGGCTGGCCGTACTTTTTCTCGATGGACGGGAAGTACGAGGCCGGGCCTTTGGGTTTGGTGTCATCGGTCATGGTGCGGGCTCCTGGGTTTGATGACGGATTGAAGTCCAGAACAGCCAAGGCGTCCAGCGGACGGCGCCGTCTTTCGGCCCATCGGTGATTGAAGGCATCGCCAAACGCTCTAACGGACTGTCATTTCTGTCAGGTCACTTTTGGCCGAGACGGCGCTACGTTGGCGACACCAACACAACTGGAGGTCGCCACCATGGGCTTGAATCGTTACCTGTTGCCTCTTTGCGTGTTCGCCCTGGCGGCAGCGCCCGGATTCGCGAGCAGCCAAGACATTCAGCTGACCTACAAACTTCCCGTTGTATTCAGATGCGTGAACAGCCCGACAGAACCGGGCTACAGCGTCTATGTCGTCGGCAACCTGCCGGACCTGGGGAACTGGAAGCCGGCAGATGCCAAACCGCTGACCCTCATCCCCAACTCAATGAAGAACGGCAACCCCAAAATCAACGACTGGACGGGCACCCACTACATTGACGGTTCCAAACCCGGCGATGAGCTGGAGTGGAAGTGCATCGTCCGTAGCGAGAAAGACAAAGAGGACAAGAATGTGGTTTGGCAGCCGGGGGTCAACAACAAGGTGACGTTAACGTTCGGCAATTCCATGAGTGTCGGCGATTTTGCTCCTGAACCCTGATGCGCAATCGCTTGAGCGACGCCAAAAGGCAGGGCCTGCTGCGCAGGCCGGCGGGAGCGAGCTCCCTCGCCACGCAAGCAATGTTCTGTGCCTGATCAGCCCGGCAATGTCCTGTGCCTTTTCAGCCCCGCAACAACCCCCGCTCCGCCTCGCACAGGCTCACCACATAATCCCAGACCACCCGCAACCGCACCGACTTGTGCAGCTCCCGCCGGGTGCTGATCCAGTAGCTGCGCTCGATGCTCTCGTCCGGCAGCAGCGGCACCAGTTCCGGGTCGGACGCGGCCATGTAGCACGGCAGCACGGCGATCCCCAGCCCCGAGCGCGCCGCCTGCTGCTGGGCGATCACGCTGGTGCTGTGGAACACCACGCGGGGGTTGCGGCAGAAGCTGTTGAGGAACATCAGTTCCTGGCTGAACAGCAAGTCGTCGACGTAGCCGATCCAGGCGTGGCGGCCGAGGTCTTCGCGGCTGCGCAGCGGCGGTGCGCCGTCTAAGTAGGCGCGGCTGGCGTAGAGCGCCAGGCGGTAGTCGGTGAGTTTGCGGGTGACGAGCATGTCCGCCGCCGGGCGTTCCAGGTGGATGCTGATTTCCGCCTCGCGGTTGAGGATGCTGACGAAACGCGGCACGGCCACCAGTTCCACCTCCAGCCCCGGATACCGCTCGAACAGCCCGCCCATGCGGCTGGCCAGGAACATGATGCCGAGGCCTTCGGTGACGCCGACGCGGATCTTGCCCAACGGCGCGGTGGACTGGGTGATTTCTTCCTGGGCCAGCAGCGCGACGTTTTCCATGGCTTCGGCGTGCTTGAGCAGCGCCTCCCCCGCCGGAGTCATTTCATAACCCTGGGCATGCTGGACGAACAGCGCGGTGCCCAGGCTCTTCTCGATGGCCTCGATGTGCCGGGCGACGGTGGCGTGGGTGGTGTTGAGCCGGCGGGCGGCGGTGAGCAGGCGGCCGCTGCGTTGCAGCTCCAGAAAGAAGCGCAGGTCATTCCAGTCGAACATCGCTTGTCCTTGTTGGCTACGCGGGAGGGTCGCTGTTTGAAAACGCACAGCGGTTGCGCAAAAACTAACATTCTTTTGACGAAAGCTAACAACTAGGATGACCGACAACAAAAACAAGAAGCGAGGTCAGGGAATGCAGACTTCCCTTGATGAGTACGACTACATCGTGGTCGGCGCCGGCCCCGCCGGCTGCCTGCTGGCCAATCGGCTGTCGGCCGATGCCCGGCACCGCGTCCTGCTGCTGGAGGCCGGCGGGCGCGACAACTATCCCTGGATCCACATCCCCGTGGGTTACCTGTTCTGCATCGGCAATCCGCGCACCGACTGGTGCTTCAAGACCGAAGCGCAAGCCGGCCTCAACGGCCGCGCCCTGAGCTACCCGCGCGGCAAGGTGCTGGGCGGCTGTTCCTCGATCAACGGCATGATCTACATGCGCGGCCAGGCCGGCGACTACGACGGCTGGGCCGCCGAGGGCAATCCCGGCTGGGCCTGGCGCGACGTGCTGCCGCTGTTCAAGCAGAGCGAAAACCACTTTGCCGGCGCCGCCGAGTTCCATGGCGACCAGGGCGAATGGCGGGTCGAGCAGCAGCGCCTGTCGTGGCCGATCCTGGACGCGTTCCGCGAGGCGGCCGAGCAAAGCGGCATTGCCCGCACCGACGACTTCAACCAGGGCGACAACGAGGGTTGCGGTTACTTTCAAGTGAACCAGAAGGCCGGGGTGCGCTGGAATGCGGCCAAGGCGTTTCTGAAGCCGATCCGGAACCGGGCCAACCTCACCGTGCTGACCGGGGTCGAGGTGGACCGGGTGCTGTTCGAGGGCGGCCGGGCCAATAAGGTCAGCGCGCGCCGGCAAGGCCAGGCGAAGGCGTTCAAGGCGCGCAAGGAAATCGTGCTGTGCGCCGGCTCCGTGGGCTCGCCGAGCATTCTGCAGCGCTCCGGGATCGGTCCGCGGCCGTTGCTGGAGCGCCTCGGCATCGGCGTCGCCCATGAGCTGCCGGGGGTGGGCGGCAACCTGCAGGACCACCTGCAATTGCGGCTGATCTACAAGCTGGAGAACGCCCGCACCCTCAACCAGATCGCCGCCAGCCCGTGGGGCAAGGTGGGCATGGGCCTGCGCTACCTGTATGACCGCAGCGGGCCGTTGTCGATGGCGCCGAGCCAGTTGGGCGCGTTCGCCCGCTCGGGCCCGGAGCAGACCTCGGCCAACCTTGAGTACCACGTGCAGCCACTGTCGCTGGAGCGTTTCGGGGAACCGCTGCACCCCTTCCCCGCCTTCACCGCCTCGGTGTGCGACCTGCGTCCGCAGAGCCGTGGCCGGGTGCAGATCCGCTCGGCGGATCCGCAGGCGGCGCCGCTGATCCAGCCCGACTACCTCAGCCATCCCGAAGACCTGCGCGTGGCCGCCGACGCCATCCGCCTGACCCGGCGCATCGTCAGCGCCCCGGCCCTGCGCGCGTTCAACCCGGTGGAATACCTGCCCGGCGCCGGCCTGCAGACCGAAGAGGAGCTGCACGAGGCGGCAGCGAAGATCGGCACGACGATTTTCCATCCGGTGGGCACCTGCCGCATGGGCCACGGTGCGGACGCGGTGGTGGATGCGCAGTTGCGCGTGCACGGCGTACCGGGCCTGCGCATCGCCGACGCGTCGATCATGCCGCGCATCACCTCGGGCAACACGTGTTCGCCTACGCTGATGATTGCCGAGAAGGCGGCGCAGCTGATCCTTTCCCCGGCCGTCGCCGCAGACCTTGCGGGAGCCAGCCTGCTGGCGATCTCCTGAAATACCGCTATCGCCAGCAAGCTGGCTCCCACAGGGGACGCTGCACCCGATTCACAGACATCGCGCATCACCCGGACACGCAACACCAGTGGAAACAACAAAAACAATCACTGTGAGGGACACCGATATGTCAGAACACGTTCAGCCGCTGGACGCCGTGGGCGCCACGCAGACCACCCCCGATACCCGCAAGGTCATCTTCGCCTCGTCCCTGGGGACGGTGTTCGAGTGGTATGACTTCTTCCTCTACGGCGCCCTGGCGGCGGTGATCAGCAAGCAGTTCTTCGCCGGGGTCAACGACACCACGGCGTTCATCTTCGCGCTGATGGCGTTCGCCGCAGGCTTCATCGTGCGGCCGTTCGGAGCGCTGGTGTTCGGTCGGCTGGGGGACATGATCGGGCGCAAGTACACCTTCCTGGCGACGATCATCCTGATGGGCGTGGCGACGTTCGCCGTCGGCCTGCTGCCGACCTACGCCAGCATCGGCATCGCCGCGCCGATCATCCTGGTGATGCTGCGCATGCTCCAGGGCCTGGCCCTGGGCGGCGAATACGGCGGCGCCGCGACCTACGTGGCGGAGCACGCGCCCATCGGCAAGCGCGGGTTCCACACCAGCTGGATTCAGTCCACCGCCACCCTCGGCCTGCTGCTGTCGCTGCTGGTGGTGCTCGGCTGCCGCTACTTCACCGGCGATCAGTTCGAGGTGTGGGGCTGGCGCATTCCGTTCCTGCTGTCGATCGTGCTGCTGGGCATCTCCACCTGGATCCGCCTGAGCCTTCACGAGTCGCCCGCGTATCTGAAGATGAAAGAGGAAGGCAAGACCTGCAAGGCGCCGATCCGCGAGTCGTTCGGCAAATGGGAAAACCTCAAGGTGGTGCTGACCGCGCTGTTCAGCATCAACGCCGGGCAAGCGGTGACCTTCTACGCCGCGCAGTTCTACGTGCTGTTCTTCCTCACCCAGTTCCTGAAGATGGACGCGGCGGTGGCCAATAGTCTGCTGATCGTCAGCGTGGTGATCGGCGCGCCGTTCTTCATCATTTTCGGCTGGCTGTCGGACAAGGTCGGGCGCAAACCGGTGCTGATGATCGGCCTGCTGCTCGCCACGGCGCTGTACTTCCCGATCTTCAAGTCCCTGGCCCACTACGCCAACCCGGCCATCGACCAGGCCAGCCGCCAGGCGCCGATCACCGTGTCCGCTGACCCTGCCACCTGCACCTTCCAGTTCGATCCGGTGGGCAAGGCCAAATTCGACAGCCCGTGCGACAAGGTCAAGACCTTCCTGGTCAAGCAGGGCCTGCCCTACAACAGCGAGGCCCTGCCGGCCGGCAGCGGCGTGCAGGTGAGCGTCGGCGACGTCAAGCTCGACGGCTTCGACGAAGCCGCCCTGCGCGGCGCCGTGACCCTGGCCGGCTACCCGCAGCAGGCCGACATGCAGCAGATCAACAAACCGATGATCGTCGCCCTGATCGTAGCGCTGATCATCATCTCCGCCATGTGCTACGGCCCGCTGGCGGCGCTGATGGTCGAGCTGTTCCCGACCCGCATCCGCTACACCTCGATGTCGTTGCCCTACCACATCGGCAACGGCTGGTTCGGCGGCTTCCTGCCGACCGTGTCGTTTGCGCTGGTGGTGTACACCGGGGACATCTTCTACGGCTTGTGGTACCCGGTGCTGATCACCGGGGTGAGCCTGGTGGTGGGCATGCTGTGCCTGCGGGAGACCAAGAACATCGA
The DNA here is from genome assembly GCF_019145435.1 of Pseudomonas ekonensis. Classification (NCBI taxonomy): domain Bacteria; kingdom Pseudomonadati; phylum Pseudomonadota; class Gammaproteobacteria; order Pseudomonadales; family Pseudomonadaceae; genus Pseudomonas; species Pseudomonas ekonensis. The sequence continues at coordinate 98,833 of NZ_JAHSTS010000002.1, forward strand.
TCTGAACAAGAACTGACGCCGGCGCTCGTCGGCGAGGGGCGCCCCTTCGCCGACGACGCTTCATCGGCTCGCCGCACCCTGCGCCTGCACCCGGACATTCTCGTCTACGCTAAACCTCACCAACGAAACCCTGCGACGCAGAAAAGCGTTCGTGGCGTGGGGGTACGCGCCTCTCGGATCGAGGATTTCCCCATGCCTGCCTCCGTGTTTTCCTTCGCCAAGTCGTCCATCACCCTCGACGCCCGCCCGGACCGCCTGGACCTGCGCGACCGGCTCTTCACCCCGCGCGTGCAGTCGCTTCCCGCCGCGTTCCCCTCGGATGACGACATCACCCACGAGCTGGCCGACTACCTGAACCGCGGCATGGTGCTGTACCAGGGCAACGAAGGGGCCTGCACCGGCTTCGGCCTTTCGGCGGTCATCAACTACCTGTTGTGGTGGCGCGACCGCAAATCGGTGCTGACCAGCCCGCGCCAGCTCTACCACCTGGCCAAGCTCTACGATGAGTGGCCGGGGGAGGACTACACCGGCTCCAGCTGCCGCGGGGCCTTGAAGGGATGGCATAAGCACGGTGCCTGCGAAAGCAGCCTGTGGCCCTACACCGTCGCGCCGAACGGCTCGGCGCCGGACTTCGAAGCGCCGGCCGCCAACTGGGCGCAGGACGCCGTGACCCGGCCGCTGGGCGTTTACTACCGCGTCGAGAAAGACGACATCACCGCGATGATGGCGGCGCTGTACGAAACGAAAGTGCTCTATGTGTCGGCCAATGTGCACAAGGGCTGGGACCTGCAGCACAAGGGCAACCCAGGCACCCAGGCGTTCCACAGCACCTCCCAACTGCCGGTCATCAAGTGGACGTCCAAGCCTGAAGGCGGACACGCGTTCGCCCTCCTCGGCTACACCCACGAGGGGTTCATCGTGCAGAACTCCTGGTCCACGGCCTGGGGCTTTTCGGGCTTTGCGATCCTGACATTCGAAGACTGGCTGGCCAACGGCACCGACGCCTGGACGGTGTCGCTGGGGGTGCCGATCAAGCACGGAACGGTCGCGCGCAATCTGCGGCCTGCCGACGTCCGGGGCGGTGGTTCGTCCCCGTTCATCGATGCGTTGCCGCCGGCCAGCGCCAAACGCGAAGGGTTCTCCCTGTTTTCGCTCGACCTGTTCAAGAAACCCCGCAAAGGGCCGCCCGCATTGTCATCGGACAACGCCCTTGAAATGACCGTCGTCATTGAAAACAACGGCACCATCGGTCCACGCCTGACCCATGTGAAAAATGTCATCGAGGGTGTGAAACACATCGTCTGGGATAACCCCAAGACCTGGTACAAAGATCTGCCCGCCACAAGCAGGCCTGATGTATTGCGTATCGCCATCTTTTCACACGGCGGGATCAACTCCGAAAGTGAGTCGATCAAACGCATTTGCGCTATGGCACCCTACTTTCTCGCGAACGGTATCTACCCGCTGTTCGTCACCTGGCGCACAGGGATTCTGGAGGTCACAGCGGGTCTCATCAAGGACGCCCTTCATGGACTGCTTCCGCAATCCTGGGATTTTGGAGACTGGCTGAAGGCGGCCAAGGACAACGTCATTGAAGGTACCGACCGCACCGTGGAACTGGCCACCAAGCAGTTCGGCAGCGATCAGTGGAACAAGATGAAGCAGAACGCCAGAGAGGCTGCGCAAACCGGCCTCACACCCCGTGGACTGGTGGAGATGGTCAAGAACCTGCAAGCGTTGGCGGAAGACAAGGACCTGGGTGCAAAAAAAGTCGAACTGCATCTGATCGGCCACTCTGCAGGCGCACTGATCAATGGCCATCTGATCAAGCTGCTGTGGGACAAAGGTCTGTACACCGAGACCTCGACACTGTTCGCACCTGCGTGCACGCTCGAATTCGCCAACCAGACCTACCGCCATGTCATCGAAAACGAAGGCTTGAAACGCGAAGACTTCCACTTGCACATCATGTCCGACAATCGCGAACAGGACGATAACGTTATCCACGTCTATCAAAAATCGCTGCTTTACCTCGTCTCCCGCTCCTTCGAGGAACTGCAACGCATGCCGCTGCTGGGCATGGCCAAGAGTCTCGACGCGGATTTTCACACGTTCAACGGCCCCAGCCCGAGAGAATGGAACCCCGCCGCCGAGAACATGACAGTGCAGTGGAACAACTTCTACTGGAACAACAAGATTCCATCGGGTTTCGCCTTGACGGGCAAAGGCCTGTCCCCGAAAGCCGCGCAGACTCTGCACATCTACAACGATCCGAAAATGACGTATGGGCCTGAGCCGGGAGACAAACACGACACGTCCCATGGCGGATTCGACAACGACCTGAAGGTCATGACCTTGGCGCTGAAGACCATTCTGCGGCTCGGCCCCGACGACAACCTTGCGCAGCCCTTCATCGACCTGAACTACTGAGCCAAGGAGAGCGCACATGACACCGCCAACCCTCGCGCCACCGGGCGCCAGCGAACTGCTGCACACCGTCGACGTCCAGGCCATCGATCCCTGGTTCCCCACCACGGTGATGCTGACCGCCGGGGAACGCTATTTCTTCCGGGCCTGGGGAGAGTGGTTCGACTGGGGCACCCGGCACAGCGCCAACGGTGAGCCGCAACCCAAACTCAGCCTGTTCCTGCCCCTCATCCGCTGCAAGGCGCCAGGCGCCACCTGGTTCACGCTGATCGGCGCCATCGACAAGAACGGGGACAGTTTCTTCCCCATCGGCGACGGCCAGCGCTGGCCCGACGGCTGGGTCGCACCGGCCAGCGGTCAGCTCAGGTGTTTCGCCAACGATGTGCGGATCATGTACTTCAACAACACCGGGGCGGTCACGTTGCAGGTCTGGCGCTGAAGTCGGCCGCTCAACTGATCACTTCGAACTTGACCTGATCGGGATAGAACGCCACGTAGTCGCGGATCGCCGCCACCGACACCTTGGGGTGCTCGTAGGTCCACACGGCGTTGGCGCCTTCATGGCCGGGCACCTGCAGGCTGAAATAGTTGGCGTCGCCCTTGTAGGGGCAGTAGCTGGTGTGGTCGGTGCGGGCGAAGTATTTCTCTTCGATGTCTTCACGGGGGACGTAATACACCGGCGGGTAGTTGGCCTCTTTGAGGACCAGCACGTGGGAGGATGCGGCCACCTGGATGCCGTGGAATTTCACCAGCAGGCAACCGGAAAGCTCTTCGAGGGAGATGACGGGGCTGGGGCCTGGACGTTTCATCGACTGCTCCTGACGGCGGCACAGGGATCGGTTCAGGTATAACCCATGCGGCCCGACCGCGCCGGATCCGCAGCCGAACGGCGCCTCACGCCCGAAAAAAACCGCAGCCTTCGCAGGCTGCGGTTTCTTTTTGCGCGGTTCAGGTCACGCGACGATGTCGCTTGCCAGCGCCTGCCCCACCACGCCCACGGCGAAGTCCACCGAACCCTGGCCGGTGAGGTCGATCATCAGGCTGGTCTGGTTGGTCTGCGCAAAGTAGGTGAGGATCGCATCGCCGGCATGGCCGGTGAAGCCGCTGACGAAGTTCAGCGTGGCCGTGCCGGTGGCGAAGCCGGCGATGCCCGACAGGTCGATCTTGTCCAGGCCGCTGGTGAAATCCATGATCCAGTCCGGCGCGGTCATGGTCGAGTCGCCGGCAGCGCCGAACACGAAGGTGTCGGCCCCTTCCCCGCCCCACAGCGTATCGCCGCCGCCACCGCCGTAGATCAGGTCGTTGCCGGCGCCGCCCACCAGCTCGTTGGCCGCCGCGTTGCCGATCAGCAGGTCGTTGCCCGAACCGCCGATGGCGTTTTCCAGGGTCACGCCGTAGGCGATGGACACGTTGCCCACCAGGCCGCCGACGTCGGAGAACGAACCTTCGTTGAGGTTGATCTTCTGGTTGTGGCTGAAGCCGGAGAAGTCCAGGGTGTCGTTGCCGCCGCCGTCCCACACCGAGAACACCACCTTGGCGCTGTTGGAGGTGGCGCTGTAGAAGTCGCGCTCGGCGTTGGAGTTGAAGCCGTAGACGGTGTCGCCGGCACGGGTCTGCAGGTTGGCGCCGTAGAGCTTCTGCACCGCCACGATGTCGTCCAGCAGCGGCGCCGACGCATAGGCGCCGCTGCCGTCCTTGCTGAAGTTCTGGGCGGTGTTGCTTTCGCTCCAGTAGCTCATGAGGCTGTAGCCGCGGGTGTCCTCGGCGTACTTGGCGTCGCCGTAGGTCGGGTTGCCGTTGCCGGCGTTGTAGGCGCCGGGGTGCGACAGGCCGAGGGTGTGGCCGATTTCGTGGGTCAGGGTCTGGCGCCCGTAGTTGTTGGTGCCCGGGGTCTTGTTGACCTGGTACTGATCGTTGATCAGGTACCAGGACTGACCGTCGTAGCTGCTGCCCTGGGGCAGGTAGGCGAACGCGGCGCCGCCGGTGCTGACGTCGTAGTTGCCGAACGTCATATGGCCGTCGCCGCCGTTGCCTTCGGTGAAGGTGACGTTGGCCACATCGGCCCACGATTGCATGGCGAGCACGGCCTGGGCTTTCTGCAGGGCGCTGAACTCGCCGAAGTTGCCCAGTTTCGGGTTGTAGTTGGCAGGCTTGTCGGTCAGGAAGGTGTAGCTGAGGTCGATCTTGCCGTCGCCGTTCTTGTCCTGCCAGGACATGCCCTTGCGCAGGATCTCGGCGGCGGCCTGGTCGGCGGTGAACGACGGTTTGCCGTTGACCTGACCGTCGCCGCGGTCGTACAGGTGGCGGAAGGTGTCGATTTCGGTGAAGGCGTTGCTGGCCTGGGAAGAGGCTTGAGGCATGGTGTACGTCCTTGTTTCAGAATTGTCGGTGTCCGACAGACCACGGCGATCTCCGGCGAGACCGTCCTGTCACTCGCCCCTGCCGTCGCGAAACGGCAGGCGCGGTGAACCTGACACAGCCCGAAACAGGGCGCCAATCAATTTCTCGATAGTCCCGCCCGCGTCCCCGCTCTTCCCTTCACCTCAGTTGCCGTCATCTCACTTGCCGTCGTGGATGTTGTAGTCGTGCGGCGCGGTGTACCGGCCCTTGGGCGGCGCCACGTTGTTCTTGGTGAAGTATTCGTACCAGTACATCGCCGTCGCCCAGATCGCTTCGGGGCTGGAGGCGCGCGACTCAAGGCCGGGCGTGAGGTCCAGGCCGGTGGCCGCGTACAGGGTCTCCAGCATGCAGGCCGTCGGCAACCCGATGCCGTCGTGGATCGGGTTGGGCGTGCGCGCCACGCCCCAGGAGAACGCCAGCCAACGCACGACGTGCTCCAGCGCATCGACATAGGCCCGGCCCTTCTCGAACAGTTCGCGCTTGCTCAGCACGTCCTCCTGCGAGCGGGGCCAGGCGATCACGGCGATGTTTTTCCAGCGGCCCTCGTCCGCCAGCAGTTGCACCGGCGACTCCACCACACCGTTGCGCTCGGTGGCGAACACACCGCCCTCGGGCTGGAACAACGGCACGTGCAGGAGCGTCGAGTGCGCCACGCCCTTGGGCGACAGCTTCAGGAACGCCGACGTCGACCAGTAGGACGGCAGCAGGTCGAAGCGCAGGTGCGACTGGCCGGTGCGCAAGCGCCAGGCCATCGTGTCGTTGGCGCCGGCCAGCAGCACATAGGACTGGCCGGGGTTCTTCTTGTCCGCCAGTTCGCCGACGGCGCGCTCCAGCCAGCCGACGTTGTCTTCCTTGGCCTTGCGCTTGAAGGTGCTGATCTGCGGGTTGGACCGCGCGACCTCTGTGAATTTGACGGGCATGTCGGTTCTCCATGAACGGGGCCATCAGGCATTGAGCAACGTGAAAGGGCCGGCGGACGACGCCGGCGTGGGTGGCGCGGTGATCGGGTAGTAGGTGACCTTCAGTTCCACGCCGAACCCCGAACGGGAGAACTCCACCAGCGCGACATGGTTGCCCCGCCAGCCCTGCGGCCGCGTCGGCTCGTCCGGCCGGAACGCCTTGTTGCCGAAAAAGGCCGGGGCCTTTTCAGGATCGGAATGCAACGGCCATTGCTGGCGGTCGCCGAAGATGCCGTGCAGAAAGTCGCCCGCCTTGGCCAACTGGTCCACCACCGGCGTCGGCACCAGGCTGGTGGGCGAGCAGACCACCTCGGTCAGGCAGGTGCGCGAGGTCTTCATGTTGCTGGCCTGCATCACCCGGCTCCAATGCACGTCGCCGGTGAGGAACACCACCTGGATGCCGTGCTGCCCCAACCGGTCGAGGGTGTCGATCATCATCTTGTACTGCACGCCGTAATTGGCCAGCTCGGCGTCGCCCAGCTTGTCCATGAAGGCGGGCTGGGCCGACAGCGTCTGCCCGGTGGCCAGCACGCCGATGCGCGGCTGGCCTTTGCCTTGGGAAGCGATCAGGTCATTGGCCCACAGCTTGAACGCGTTCTCGGCATCGATCGGCATCAGGCCCTGCGGGTGGTTGAAATCGGCCATGCGCTGGCTGCGCGTGTCGAGAAACAGCATGCACAGCGGCTCGATGTCCAGGCGCAGGCTGGTCTGCGCCACGGTGCCGCCCTGCTGGTAGTCGGCGTACATCTCACGGGCGGCGTCGGCCCACAGGTTGACGCCGCCGGCGGGTGTCGGCGCGGTCTGGGTGCCGTTCTTCCAGAACTGGCTCCACGGGTAGTTGTTCCAGAACTCGTGATCGTCCGGCAGGCAAAACGCCGGGGCCTTGCCCAACCCTTGCTGGAGGCCGATGCCGCCGGTCATCTCCGATAGCCAGTTGCGCCGGTACTTGCGCGAGATGGCCTGGCGCAGCGCGTCTTCGGTCTGGGGCATGGACTCCAGCGCCGGGGCATCGAGGTAGACCTGGTCACCGGCGAACAGGGCCATGTCCGGCTTGACCGGCAGGCGTTGAATGAACCGGCCGACGTCCACCGCGTCGGTTTCGCAGCAGTAGCACGAGGCGAGCAGGATCTTGAAGCTGCCCTGCAACTTTGCCGGCACGCTGGCCGGCAACGAGGTCACCCGCAGGAAATAGGGCGTGAAACCGGCCCCGGCGTCGACCCGCACGGGATGCTCGACCCCGGCGCCCAGCGCCTTGAAGGTGAACACCGCCTGAAAGTTGGAGTACGGGTTGCCCGGCTTGCGGTCACGGATCGGCGCAAACACGCCGGCAGCCACCGGCACGAAGGGTTGGGAACCGACCGTGAAACTGACGGTGGGTGGCTTGGGCACGTCAAACGCCCCCACCCACAGTTTGATCTCATCGGGCGCGCCAAGCAGGGGACGAGCGATCAGATAGGCCATGGCAACTCCTGGGCCGCAAGGCCTGAAGATCTTGATGAAAGACAGAGTCCGCCAGTGGCCGGACGACGCTGGCGCAAGGAAGGATGCCGGAGCAAAGCACGGAAAATACGGCTCGGCTGCATCATGCAAATGTCCTCTCCACAGGACGCTCCACGGAGACCGGAGCGCTTCATCGATGAAGCCTGCCGGGCCTGACCCATCCAGAGTCTCGTTTCGAGCGTTCGCCCCAGGGCACAGCCCTCGAACGAAACGGGCGCCGTCGAAACCGTTGCCGGGCGCCTTGATTGCTCAGTTAAGCAAGGGCCGGCAGGAACGCAAGGCCCGGCAACCTTTGGCAACACGCAGGCTGTACATCCATACAGACAAAAGTTGCCCATCCGCGCAACTCCAGCCATTCTGTGCGCCTCTTCGGACTTACATCGACGACGGTTTCCATGCGGCTGTACCTCTGCGAAAAACCTTCCCAGGCGAAAGACATCGCCGCCGTGCTGGGCGCCAAGCGCCGGGGCGACGGCTGCTGGCTGGGAACCGGCGTCACGGTGACCTGGTGCATCGGCCACCTGCTGGAGACCGCGCCGCCGGACGCCTACGACGCCCGCTACAAGCGCTGGGTGCTGGCGGATCTGCCGATCATCCCCGACCGCTGGAAAATGACCGTCAAGCCGCGCACCGCCAGCCAGTACAAGGCGGTGAAGCGCCTGCTCGGCGAGGCCAGCGAACTGGTCATCGCCACCGACGCCGACCGCGAGGGCGAAATGATCGCCCGCGAACTGGTGGAGCATTGTCGCTACCGCGGGCCGATCCGCCGCCTGTGGCTGTCGGCCCTGGACGAAGCCTCGATCCGCAAGGCCCTGGCCGCGCTCAAGCCGGGGGCCGAGACCTTCAGCCTCTACCACTCGGCGCTGGGCCGCTCGCGGGCCGACTGGCTGATCGGCATGAACATGAGCCGTCTGTTCACCCTGCTAGGCCGCCAATCGGGCTATCAGGGCGTGCTGCCGGTGGGCCGGGTGCAGACGCCGACCCTGCGCCTGGTGGTGGACCGCGACCGCAGCATCGCGGACTTCGTGCCGGTGCCCTACTGGGCCATCGACGTGCAGCTGCTGCACGGTGGCCTGCCGTTCACCGCCCAGTGGCGCGCACCGTCCGATGCCTGCGACGACCAGGACCGCTGCCTGAACCAGGCGCTGGCGCAGCAGGCGGCCGACGCGATCCGCAGCGCCGCCAGCGCCCGGGTGGTGAAGCTGCGCACCGAACGCCTGCGGGAAGTGGCGCCCCTGCCCTTCGACCTGGGCACCTTGCAGGAGGTCTGCTCGAAGAAGCTCGGCCTCGGTGCCCAGGAGACCCTCGACGTCGCCCAGGCCCTCTACGAAACCTACAAGGTCATCACCTACCCGCGCAGCGACTGCGGCTACCTGCCCCTGAGCCAGCACGCCGAGGCCCCGGGGATCCTGGCGGCGCTGCGTCAGGCCGACCCGAGCCTTGAAGCCCTGCATGGCCACCTGCAGCCGCAACGCCGCTCCCGCGCCTGGAACGACGCCAAGGTCAGCGCCCACCACGGCATCATCCCCACCGCCGCCGCGAAAAACCTCGAGCGGCTCACCGGCAAGCACCGCGCGGTGTACACCCTGATCCGCGCACGGTATCTGGCGCAGTTCCTCCCCGACCACGAATACGACCGCACCCAGGCGGATTTCGATTGCGCCGGCCAGGCCTTGCGCGCCGTCGGCAAACAGATCGTCGAGCCCGGCTGGAAACGCGCCTTGCCCGAAGCGTTGGCGGCAGCCAAAGGGCGCGAGGCACCGGCACCGCAAACCTTGCCGACACTCAGCCAGGGTGACGACTGCACGGTGGCGGACGTGAAGCTCAAGGACCTGTGGACCCAGCCGCCCAAGCCCTACACCGAAGGCGACCTGATCAAGGCCATGAAGAACGTCGCCAAACTGGTGGAGGATCCGCTGCTCAAGCAGAAACTCAAGGACACCACCGGCATCGGCACCGAAGCCACCCGCGCCTCGATCATCCAGGGCCTGCTGGACCGCGGTTACCTGGTGAAGAACGGCAAGGCGCTATCGGCGACGCCGGCGGCGTTCAGCCTGATCGACGCCGTGCCGCGTGCCATCGCCGACCCCGGCACCACGGCGATCTGGGAACAGGCGCTGGACATGGTGCAGGGCGGCGAGATGAGCCTGGAAGAGTTCGTCACCAAACAGGCCGCCTGGATGAGCAAGCAGGTCACCCGCTGTGCCGGCCTGAACCTGACCATCAGCGGCCCGCCGCCGACCGGCAAGGCCGCCGCGCCGTGGAAGAAAAAACGCAAGGGCAGCGGACGCAAAGCCGCCGGTGCAGGAAGACGCACGACAAAAGCGGCCGCCAAACCGTAAACCGCGCACTAGAGTTCCTGTAGCGATCATCAGGAACCCGCACCATGCCCAGCATTGAACTGCACGCCGCCCATCGCGACGACCACGACACCCTCGAAAGCCTCATGCAGTTCTACCTGTACGACTTCAGTGAATGGCTGCCGCTGAAGCTCGCCGAACACGGCTACTTCCCCCTCGGGCCGACACTCGAGTACTGGCGCCACCCGGCCACCCGCGCCTTCCTGATCCGGGCGGACGACGAACTGGCGGGCTTCATCAGCGTGGACGGCAACACGCACCGCAAAGGCGCCGAGCACAATCTCGGTTATCTCTTCGTTTGTCGGCGTTGGCGTGGCCGAGGCGTCGCGCAGTTTGTCGTCTCTGACCTCTTGAGCCGCGTCCCCGGCCAATGGCAGATTTTCCACATCGACGCCAACCGCCCGGCGCAGCGTTTCTGGGCCGGGGCGATCCCGGCGCTGAGCGGCGGCGCGTTCACCTGCGAACAACGGGTGATAGACGGCTACCCCTGCACGGTCTACGGCTTCCAAAGCCCCGCATCCACGGCCTGAGCGGCCCTTTTCCTCATTCCAAAACGACTTTGTCCGACAATATGTAGTGACCAAAAATAATCACTACAAAACCGTTGACGACGTCGTTCGGCTTTTGCATGATGCAGACGTCTCCCCGATCGGGAGCACTGGCAACACGCTTGAGCAAGCTCGTCTGACCGCCGAGTTGTTTTTTCCGGATACACGCTGCCCACAAGGCAGATTGAAGAAGCTGACCTGGCCTGAACGTCCAGTACAAGGACGGGAAACGCTGGCGAAAATTCTCAAGTCGCTTGTGGCGAACCCTGAAAAAGTCGTCAAGGAGCCTCCCGGTTTTCGCTGTTTCTCTTCGTTGTGACGCTATTGCGTAGCAGTTATTCAACACGACTACATGCAACAGACGCATGACCCCGTACTTATCACGGGCGACCGCTGACGTCCTGGTTTCGGTGCCAGGGATCAACTAACCGATGGGCTACCTGTATTAGCGAATCAACTTTGCAAGATCACCAAACTGGTCAAGGGGCATGAACATGAATCTGAACAACCAACCTACCATCGAAGAACTGGCTCGTCTTTTCGCAGCGAAGAAAGACACCCACGACAGCCATATCCTGTGGATCAGCAAGTCGGGGCAGGTACAGATCGACTGCCTGTCGCCCCACGCCGGTGAAGAAGAGTTCGACAAGAACAACCAGAATCTGCTGGCCCGCCTGAAGATGTACCGCCGCGGCCAGGGTTATGTCGGCAAAAAGGCCGCCGCCGACAAGGACTTCATCGGCAATGTCCTGCAGACGCTGAAACAGGCCTGGGACTCGATGCAGAACCAGACTGAGGCCCGGGTCATCGACCGGCTCTGCTGATCGACGAACGCCATGAAAAACCGCTCCCCTTCAAGGGAGCGGTTTTTTTTCGGGCGCCGGAAAGCGCACCTCGGACAGCGGCGCCGGCAGGACGACCGGCACCTGCGGGCCGACCGTGGTCTGCACCACCCGGATCATCGAGCGCACATCCTGTCCGGCCAGCAGTCTCGGCTCACGGGGATCGCTGCCGAAGAAGTTTTCCCAATGACCGATCAACACCATCCGCGGCCGGTGCCGCTCCAGCACCCGCTGCGGATAGTGGCGTACCTGTTTCCACGATGAGGCGCAGAGTATTTCGACATCGACGCCCTTGCCGTCGGCCAGCGCCGGCATGTATCCGAACGGCGGCGTGGCCGCCGAATCCTGATAGTGGATGCGGTAGACCGTGTTCTTTGCGGTGTCGTCCATCAGGTCGATGATCCAGGCCAGGCTCTGGCCGGGCTTCCACCGCCACAGCGACAGCTCGGGTTTCGTCAGGTCGGTGTGATAGTCGCCGGGGATCAGGTTAAGGCCGGCGACATGGCCGGCGTGCTCGCTCTGGATCGGCATCACCCGGATGCGGCCGCTCGGGGACGGGAACCACTGCCCCTCTTTCATCAATGGGCCGGGCTCGCCGAAGCCTTTCAGTTTCGCCATGACGTCTTGAACATCGACGACGGGAAACCGCTTCAGCTCATCGAACCCCTGGAGGATATGCTTGACCGTCGCCGAGCCGTAGATCGTCGCCCGGGGCGTGTACTTGCGGACGATGATCGGCACGTCCAGCAGATGATCGTAATGGCCATGCCCCACCAGCAGCATCCGCACGTCAGCGGCGTCGGGCACTTCACGCATGGCGTCATCGATCTTGCGCTCGTTGGCCAGCACCAGCGGCGAAGGCACGCCGCGCAGGCCGAACAAGCCGGGGTTGCTGAACGACGGCGCCAGCATCAGGCTCTCGCCCTTCCAGTGCAGCAGCCACCCGCCGACGCCGAGGAACTGGATCTTCGGCCCGGCAAGAGCATGATCGTCGGAGACCCGAAGGTTCTGGTCCAGCGGATCCCGGGTGCAGCCCGTCAACACCATCAGCACGATCAGCAGAATCACCGGCATCGCTGCATTCCTCTGTAGGCTGCCCAAAGCCTAGCGGAGGAAGGCTCAGGCGTCAGGCGTTCCCAGCAGCAGGTTCATGAACGCCACCGACGCGGCGCTGTGGTAGTTGTTGCGGCGGCGCAACACCGCCGCTCCGCGCTGCGGCGCCTCGCCTTCGGCGCGGACCTTGTGCAGCCCCCGATCCAGGGTCGCGATGGCTTCCGGCAGCATGGTCGCCATCGGCGCGTGGCGTATCACTTCCAGCAGCGTGCTCACGGAGTTGACCTCGATCTGCACCCGGGGCGTGATGCCCTGCCGACGAAAGTACTCGTCGGTCGACTGGCGCGTGATGAACCCCGGCGCCAGCAAGGCGAATTCCAGCTGCGCCACCTCGTCCGGGCTCAACGGCGACTCACGCCCGTACAGCGGATGGCCGCGCCCGACCATGATCCCCAACGTCTCGACGAATGCGGGAAGGCACTCGATGTCGGGATGGCGCGCCGGCGCGAAGGCGATTGCGATGTCCAGCGAGTCGTCCGACAGCCCCGCCTCGATGTCGTCCATCGACAACTCGAAGATCTCCAGGTGAATGCCGGGAAACCGCGCCGCGAAATCCCGCACCAACGGCCCCACCAGGTACGCCATGAACGTCGGGGTCATGGCCAGGCGCAAGGTGCCCCGGGTCAGGTCTTTCACGTCATGCAGCGCCCGTTTGCCCGCCTCCAGTTCCACCAGCACCCGCCGCGCGCATTCGATGTAGGCCAGGCCGGCGTCGGTGGGGCGGACCGTGCGCGAGGTGCGGTCGAACAGCGTCACGCCGAGGCTGTCCTCCAGTTGGCGGATCTGTTGCGACAGGGTCGGCTGCGACACGTGCAGCGCCTCCGCCGCGCGGGTGAAGCCGCCGTGGTCGGCCACGGCCAGCAGGTAACGCAGATGTCGCAGCAGCATGGGCATTCCATCTATAGGCAGGACTTATGCCGAGCATTGTATATCGGTCTTGGACGCTATGGATCGGTCGGCGCAAGATCACTTCCACACCAAGCCAACCCCGAAAGGAGTGACACCATGCAACAGTCCCACGCCTACAACGACACCCGCCTGGCCCTGACCACCCGCGTCCTGGACGCCAAGGCCCGCAAAGACCTGTCGTGGCAGGACCTGGCCGACGACACCGGCCTGAGCCTGGCCTACGTCACCGCCGCCCTGCTCGGCCAGCACCCGCTGCCGGCAGCCGCCGCACAGACCGTCGGCGACAAGCTGGAGCTGGACGCCGCCGACGTCGCCGCCCTGCAGATCATCCCGCTGCGCGGCAGCCTGAGCGGCGTGCCGACCGACCCGACCATCTACCGCTTCTACGAGATGATCCAGATCTACGGCACCACCCTCAAAGCCCTGGTCCACGAGCAGTTCGGCGACGGCATCATCAGCGCGATCAACTTCAAGCTCGACATCAAGAAAGTCGAAGACCCTGAAGGCGGCTCCCGCGCCGTGGTCACCCTCGACGGCAAGTTCCTGCCGCTGCGTCCGTTCTGATCCACCCGGCCCGCACCCGGCGTGCGGGCCTCCCTGACCCCCGATGGCCGACACCGTCACACCACTTGTCTGGAGGCTGCCCCATGCAAAAGATTCCGCTGCTCCTCGCCCTGCTCGCCGGCCTTGCCGCCCAGGCCCAGGCCCAGGCCCAGGCCGATGAAGAAGCCGTCGCCTACCGCTACGGCATGACGCTGGACATCGCCCAGGTCGTGAGCGTCACCCCGGTCGCGGACATCTGCGGCGTGGTGCCCGTCGAGATGACCTATCTCGATTCCCACGGCGAAAGACACATCCTTCAATACAGCGAATTCGGCACCGGCTGCTCGAACTGAGAGGACGACACCATGAAAAACCTGATCGAAGGCTTCCTGAAATTCCAGAGCGAAGCGTTTCCGCAGCGCACCGAACTGTTCAAGCACCTGGCCACCACCCAACAGCCCGGCACGCTGTTCATCACCTGCTCCGACAGCCGCGTGGTGCCGGAACTGCTGACCCAGCAAGAGCCCGGCGAGCTGTTCGTGATCCGCAACGCCGGCAACATCGTGCCCTCCTACAGCCCCCATCCGGGCGGGGTATCGGCGACGGTGGAGTATGCGGTGGCCGTGCTCGGCGTCACCGACATCGTCATCTGCGGCCACTCCGACTGCGGCGCGATGACCGCCATCGCCCGATGCAAATGCATGGATCACCTGCCCGCCGTCAGCGGCTGGCTGCAGCACGCCGAGTCGGCGAAGGTGGTCAACGAGTCCCGGCCCCATGCCGATGACGCGGCGAAACTGAGTTCGATGGTGCGGGAAAACGTGATCGCGCAACTGGCGAACATCCAGACCCACCCCAGCGTGCGCCTGGCCCAGGAGAAAGGCCTGCTCAACCTGCACGGCTGGGTGTACGACATCGAGACCGGCTCCGTCGACGCCCTCGGCAGCGACCGCCGCACGTTCGTCTCGCTGGCCGGGCACCCGGCCACCTGCGCGATACCGGCCACGTCCGCCGAAGCCGCCTGAACCCGACGCCCCGAACCTTTCGGGGCGTTCGGTTTGTATCGTTCTGTAGCCTGCGCAGCGCCAGACACAGTTCAACGCATCCACGGCAGGAGCCCGACACATCGCCGATACAGCCGGCGCCTCCAATAGGCCCCGACGCGGTATCCCTCCTCCCGACACAAGGAACACACGATGAACAAGTGGTTTGCAGGACTTGCCCTCACCGCCGCCATGGCCGGCGCCGCCTCGGCCATGGCGGCCGACGCCAAGCCCACCGTCGTGCTGGTGCACGGCGCCTTCGCCGACTCCAGCAGCTGGAACGGCGTGGTGAAGATTCTGGAAAAGGACGGATACCCGGTGGTGGCCGCCGCCAACCCGCTGCGCTCCGTCAAGGGCGACGCGCAATCGGTGGCCGACGTGCTGGCCGGGATCAAGTCGCCGGTGGTGCTGGTCGGCCACTCCTACGGAGGACCTGTGATCAGCGCGGCGGCCTACGGCAGCGCCAACGTCAAGGCACTGGTCTACGTCGCCGCGTTTGCCCCTGAGGCGGGCGAGACCGTGGCCGGGCTGGCCGGTCGTTTCCCCGGCAGCACCCTCGGCCCGACCCTCGCCCCGCCCGTGGCCTTGAAGGACGGCGGCAAGGACCTGTACATCCAGCAGGCCAGGTTCCACGACCAGTTCGCCGCCGACGTGCCGAACGCCGACGCGAAACTGATGGCCGCGACCCAGCGCCCGATCACCGAAGCGGCGCTGAACGAGGCGTCGGGCGAGCCGGCGTGGAAGTCGATCCCGTCGTGGTTCGTGTACGGCGACCAGGACAAGAACATCCCGCCCCAGGCGCTGGCGTTCATGGCCGAACGGGCCCACGCCCGGCAAACCGTGGTGGTCAAGGGCGCGTCCCATGTGGTGATGGTGTCGAACCCGAAAACCGTGGCCAGCCTGATCGAAGCGGCCGCCACCGCGAAGTGAAACGCAAGGGCCGCGCCCGTCATCCCGACGGGCGCGGCCCTTTGCCGTTCAGCGTTTGACGCCCAGGTCGACCTGGGTCATGCGGCTGCGCACGGTGAACACGCCGTCGCCGGACAGGATCGCGCTGCGGGCGAACAGGCGTCCGCTCTCCCAGTTCGAAAGTCCCAGTTCCGGTTTGTTCAGCGCGTATTGGCCGTCGACCCAGCGGGTGATGCCGTTGCCCACGAACGGCGCGTTGACCGCGTTGTAGAAGCGCTGCTGCTCGGCGGCGTTCTCGCTGATCAGCGACACGGTGAACTGCGGGCTGTAGCGGTTGAACAAGGCAATCGCCCGGTCCAGGCCATCGACGATCATCAGGCTGGTTTCCGGGGTCTCTTCCCACTCCCACTCGCGGCCCAGTTGCGCCTCGGGCAGCGGTTCGGCCTGGGCCTCGGTCCTGTAGCCTTCGGCGCGGCAGACCTCGACCGTCGCGTTGCGCCACTCATCCGGCAGGCCACTTTCACTGCCCTCGACGATGTGCAGTTTGCAGCCCTGGCCGCGCGCGGCGCCGGCCTGGCGCAGCGCATCAAGAAACAGCGGCACCAGTTCGGCGGCACGCTCGCGGTGGATCAGGCAGACGTTGAGGGTGTTGCAGACCTTGCGGTCCAGGGAATTGCGCACCACCGCCGCGAAGCGTTCGGCGTCGGCCTCGCGGTCGGCGATCAGCCACGCGCCGCCGGTGCCGTGCAGGCTGACGGCGGTGCCGGCCTGCCGGGCGATGCTGCCCAACTGGCTGACCGCCCGGCCCGAACCCCGGGCCACCGCCAACGACAGGCGCCGGTCGGCGAACATCGCCCAGCCGGCGGCGTGGTTGACGCTCTCCACCAGCGACACCGCCCCCGCCGGCAGGCCGGCATCGGCCAGCGCCGGGTTCAGCGCATGGGCGACGATGGCTTGCGCGGTGCCCAGCGCATCGCTGCCGATCCGCAGCACGGCGGTGTTGCCGGTGCGCAGCACGCCGGCCGCGTCGGCGAACACGTTCGGGCGGCCTTCGAACACGAAGGCGACGATGCCCAGCGGCGACACCACTTGCTCCACTTTCCAGCCGTCGTGCTCGACGCTGCTGATGACCTGGCCACGGGTGGCCGGCGCATCGCGCCAGGCCCGCAGGCCGGCGATCATGTCGCGGCGCATGCGCTCGTCGGCCAGCAACCGTGTGGTGGAACGGCCGCGGGCCTTGGCCCTTTCGATGTCGGCCAGGTTGGCCGCTTCGATCAGGGCCCAGCACTCGGCGGACTCCAGGCGTTGGGCGAACCGGTCGAAGAAGCGGCTGATGGCCTCGTCCGGCACCGCAGACAAGGCGCCGAAAGCCGCTGCCGCACGCTCGATCGCCACCGCCGCCGCTTGCTGGTCGGCCACGGGAATCAGCAGCAGCTCACCGCTGACCTGCTCCACGAGCAGGTGGTCACCGGGTCGGAAGCGCTCGGCCAATTCGGGGCTGACCACAGTGACGCGGTTGCCGGCGAAAGGGATGGGCGTGCCGGCGACGAGACGTTCGAGCGCGAGAGACATGAAGCGGATTCACCATATGAATGAGCGGGCAAAAAATGTATAGGAAGGCCCGCCACCAAGGCAACCCGCAGAACCCTGTGGGAGCGAGCAGGCTCGCTCCTACAGTCAGCGGATGGCGGCGTCGGTCAGAACACCGACCAGCCGATCCGCGCGCTGAGCATCTCCAGCGCCGCCATGCCCGCCAGCGAGTTGCCCGCCGTGTTGAGCTCGGGCGACCACACGCACACGGTGAACTGTCCCGGCACCACCGCGACGATGCCGCCGCCCACGCCGCTCTTGCCCGGCAGGCCGACGCGGTAAGCGAAGTTGCCGGCCTCGTCGTACAGGCCGCTGGTGGCCATGATCGAGTTGACTTGCTGGGTCTGGCGGCGGGTCAGGATCTGTTCGCCGCTGTGCTTGCAGAAGCCGTCGTTGGCCAGGAAGCAGAACGCACGGGCCAGGTCGATGCAGCTCATGCGCAGCGCGCAGTGGCTGAAGTAGCTGCGCAGCACCGCCTCGACGTCGTTGTGGAAGTTGCCGAACGACTGCATCAGGTACGCCATCGCCGCGTTGCGGGCCCGGTGCTGGTATTCGGATTCGGCGACCTTGCCGTCCACCATCACCTGCGGGTTGCCCGACAGCCGCCGGACGAAATCGCGCATCGACAGCGCCGGCGCGGCGAAGCGCGACTGGTTGATGTCGCAGATCACCAGCGCCCCGGCGTTGATGAAGGGGTTGCGCGGCCGGCCGCGCTCGAACTCCAGTTGCACCAGCGAGTTGAACGGCTGGCCGGAGGGCTCGTGGCCCAGGCGTTCCCAGATCGCCTCGCCGGAATGCTCGATGGCCTGCACCAGGCTGAACACCTTGGAGATGCTCTGCACCGAGAACGGCGTGTCGGCGTCGCCGGCGCAGTACATTTCGCCGTCGTTGCCGTACACGGCGATGCCCAATTGATTGGCCGGCACGGTGCCGAGGGCGGGAATGTAGTCAGCCACCTTGCCTTGCCCGATCAGGGGCCGGACAGCGTCAAGGATCTCGTTCAACAGCGCTTGCATGCCGGGTTCCGAAGTCTCGCCCCGTGGGATCGCGGGGACACCGTGGCTAGACGCTGCGGACCGCTGCCGGATCACAGCGCCCAATCAAATCCCCTGTGCGGTGTCCTCACTGACGCCATCGCCAGCAGGCTGGCTCCTACAGGTGATGTGCAGCACGCAAAACCTGTGGGAGCGGGCTTGCCCGCGATGAGGCCCGCACGGTCATTCACACCCAGGCCTGTATCGCAGTGTGTACCGCCTCGCCGCAGACACACGGCGCCCATACTTCTGCCTCCCCGCGACACATCACCGATACACCCCGGCGTTCAAATGAACCTGTCGACCGGCACTGCCGGTCAAGCCTTTGAACCCACTCGATGCATCGGAGAACCATCATGACCCCGCTTTCGAAAAAATCCCTCGCCCTCGGCCTGCTGATCGCCTCGGGCCTGGCCCTGTCCAGCGCCGCTTCGGCCTCCGAGGCCTTCAGCGTCAAGCAACTGGACCACGGCTACAGCCAGGCCAAGGCCGACGCCACGGAAAAAACGTCGGAAGGCAAATGCGGCGAAGGCAAGTGCGGCGCCGGCGAATGACGCCCGACGCGGGGCGCGCTGCTGCCCCGCATTCCCTGACAACCTGGAGCATCCGGACATGACCCCCTCTCTTTCGACCGCCGTCAAAGGCGTGCACCTGAACCTCGACCGCGCTGGCCAATGGCTCGCGCCGCTGACGCTGCGGCTGTTCATCGCCTGGGAATTCTTCGAATCGGGCCTGGAGAAGTTCAACGGCCAGAACTGGTTCGAAGACATCCAGGACAGGTTCCCCTTCCCCTTCGACCATCTGCCGGCGACCCTGAACTGGGAGCTGTCGATGTGGGCCGAGCTGATCGGCGCGCTGGCGATCCTGATCGGCCTCGGCACGCGTTTCTCGGCGGTCTCGCTGATCGTGGTCACCGTGGTCGCCACCGCCGCCGTGCACTGGCCGGCGGACTGGTCGTCGCTGAGCGAACTGGCCCAGGGCTACGCGATCACCAACAAAGGCTTCGGCAACTTCAAGCTGCCGGCCATTTACCTGGCGGCGCTGCTGCCGCTGGTGTTCGCCGGGGCCGGAAAGCTCAGCGTGGATGCGTGGCTGGCCAGGGTGTTCTGGCAACGCCACGCCCGCTGAGGGTCAGTGCGCCCGGTCCAGCCCCGCCAGCAGCGCGCTGTCGCGGCTGTAGATGTCCGGCGCGTAGAGCACGCGGCCGTGGCTGTCGACCTGGGCGGTCCAGTAGGTCATCAGGATCGGCACCGGGTTGGCCAGGCGGAATTCGTGGGTGGTGCCGGTGGCCAGCAAGGTGTCGGTGCGCGCCTTTTCCGCCGGGCTGAGCAGCAGGTCGCGCAGCTTCATCGGATGCTCGACCCGCACGCAGCCGGAGCTGAACGCCCGCGGCCCCTTGTCGAACAGCGCCTTGCTCGGCGTGTCGTGCAGGTACACCGAGAACGGGTTGGGGAAGCGGATGACCATCTGCCCCAGCGGGTTGCGCGGCCCGGCGTCCTGGCGCAGGAGGATGTTGCCGGGGTTGTCCCAGTCGATGTCGGCGGCGGCCAGCGGCTGGCCGTTGGCGTCGAGCACTTGCAGGTTCTGGCGGCTGAGGAAGGTCTGGTCCTTGCGGATCTCCGGCAGCTTGTCTTCCTTCCAGATGGTCGGCGGCACGGTCCAGGTCGGGTTCAGGGTCAGCCGGGTGACCCGGGACTTGAGCAGCGGGGTCTGGCGTTCGGCGCGGCCGACCTGGGTGCGGGTCTGCCACACCGGCAGGCCGCCCTGATAGAGGGTCAGTTCGGCGGCGGCGACGTTGACCAACAGGCCGTCCGGTTCCATGTCCTGGGCCAGCCAGCGGAAACGCTCGAGGTTGACCCGCAACTGTTCGCGGCGGGTCAGCGGGCTGATGTTGAGCTCGGCGATGGTCCCGGGGCCGACCACGCCGTCGGCCTGCAGCGAATGGTTGGCCTGGAAGCTCTTCACCGCCTCCACCAGCACGCCGTCGTAGGCGTTGCCCGGCGTGCCGGCCGCGCTGTGCAGGTAGCCTTCGCTGTACAGGCGCTGGGCGAGTTCCGGCACGCGCTTGTCCGCCATGTCCGGGCGCAGCAGCGGCCCGTTGCCCACCGCGCCCCAGTGCGGCAGGGCTTGCTGGCGCTGGGCGGCGTAGAGGTGACGCAGGTTTTGGTACTGCGCCAGGCGCGGACGGGCCCGGTCGAACGCCGCCGCGATGTCGTGCATGCCCGGCACGGCGATGTCCAGCAATTCGGCCTGCCGGTCGCGGGGCGTTTCGTCGGCGTGCCACAGGGGCTCGAAGTGCGATTGCAGCAGGCGGCCGTAATGCAGGTCCTGCAGGGCTTGCAGGTAGTGGCGGCTGATGTCGATGTCGGCGCACAGGTCGCCGTCCTGGGGTACGCTCCCCGCCACCGGATAGCGTTGGGGGTTGAGGCCGTCATCGGCCAACAGTTGCAACTGCGCATGCAATGTCGCGAGGCGCCCGCCGTCTGCCCACACGGGCAGCCAGTCCTGCTGCTGATAGAACGCCTGCAACTGCTGGAGCGCGGGGGCGTCGAGCCGGGCCGCCACGGCCGGACAGGCCTGGGGCAGGCTGACCAGCGACGCCTGCAACGGACTCTGCACCGGTGCCGGCGCGGCCACCGGCGCATCGACCGTCACGTCGGCGGGCAGCGTCGGCAGCCCCGGCAGCGGCTCCCCGGCGCATGCGACAAACGGCGCTGCGAGCAAACAAACGCTCAAGTAGCATGCATGTTTTTTGAACAACTGCTTTACTCCAATCCATGGCCGTCCGGAAATGACGGTCAACCTTACATCAGGTGCGGTGAACAGTCAGGCCCGATTCCCGGGCCTGCCGGGAACGACTGGACGTCAGGAGCCAAAGTGCCAGACATGTAGCAAGTGAGGACACTCTGTAAATGTTGACGTCTTTTCGCCGACTTCTGCTGACTGCCATCGTCCCGGCCTTGATCGCCGCCTCGATGACCAGCCCAGCCATTGCCGCCGGCACCGTCCGGCCATCCCTCTACAACAGCCTCGCGCACGCCGCACCGGAACTCAATCCCCAAGCGCTGAAAGGTGCCTTGAACGCCATGCAGTGCGCGGTCAACAGCGGCGCCCGGCAGTCGCGCCACCTGGCGATCATCGACTACTCGCAGCCGTCCACCGCCCGCCGCCTGTGGATCTTCGACCTGGCCCGCAAGAAACTGGTGCTGCGCGACCTGGTCGCCCACGGCTCCAATTCCGGGGAAAACTACGCCACCCAGTTCTCCAACCGCGAGGGCAGCTACCAGTCCAGCCTGGGGCTGTTCCGCACCCAAGAAAGCTACGAAGGCACCCACGGCTACTCGCTGCGCATGGACGGCCTGGAGCCGGGCTTCAACGACATGGCCCGCGACCGCGACATCGTGATCCACGCCGCCGACTACGTGAACCCGCTGTGGAGCAAGCGCCAGGGCCGCATCGGCCGCAGCCAGGGCTGCCCGGCGGTGCGCCCGCAGGTGGCCAAGCGGGTGATCGACAGCCTCAAGGACGGCCAGTTCATGTTCTCCTGGTACCCCGACCAGCACTGGCTCAAGTCCTCGCCGTACCTCAACTGCCAGCCGCAGCAGGTGGCCGGGATCATCAGCTCCGCCGGCAACTGATCCCTCTCTTCTCCTCAAAGGTTGAGGTCGGGTGTGCCGGCCTCATCGCTGGCAAGCCAGCTCCCACAGGGTTCAGCAGCGTTGCCGGCCCTGGCGCACACCGCAAACCTGCTGACTGTCTCGTCTGCGAAGGCACCGCAGAGCCACACCCTTTCATTACAGCTTTGTAATCAAGCTGTCGGTTTGCTGAGCGGATCGCCCGGTAGCCTGAAGTTGTCCCGGCACCTGTGCCGATCCACTTCACGCACCGAGCGACCCCGTCATGAAAACCTTTGCCCTTGCCTTCGCCGCCCTCCTCGCCACCGGTTCCGCGTTCGCCGCGCCCGCCCCCGACTCGACCGTGATCCACGATGAAAACGGCTACTTCGTTCATCTGGACATCGACAAAGTCTTGTCCAGCACCGATATTTCCCAGGCCTGCGGCGTGATCCCGGCCCGGCTCCACTACCTCGACCACCAGGGCCGCGAACATGTGCTGGACTATCAGGTGCATGGCAGCGGCTGCACCAACGACAATTGAGACCCGACATCCATGAACATCCTCGTCGTCGAAGACGAACCCAAAGCCGGCAATTACCTGCTCAACGGTTTGCAGGAACTGGGCTACAGCGTGAGCCTGGCGCGCAACGGCGCCGACGGCCTGCACCTGGCGCTGGAGCACGGCTTCGACGTGATCGTGCTGGATGTGATGATGCCGCAGATGGACGGCTGGGAAGTGCTGCGCCGGCTGCGCAAGGAGGCCGACACGCCGGTGCTGTTCCTGACCGCCCGCGACGACATCGCCGACCGGGTCAAGGGCCTGGAGCTGGGCGCCGACGATTACCTGATCAAGCCGTTCTCCTTCGCAGAACTGGTGGCGCGCCTGCGCACCCTGACCCGGCGCGGGCCGATCCATGAAGAGGAACAGCTGCAGGTCGCCGACCTGCAGATCGACGTGCTCAAGCGCCGGGTCACCCGCGCCGGCACGCGGATCGTCCTGACCAACAAGGAGTTCGCCTTGCTGCAGCTGTTCGCGACCCACGCCGGCCAGGTGCTCTCCCGTTCGCTGATCGCCTCGCGGGTGTGGGACATGAACTTCGACAGCGACACCAATGTGGTCGATGTCGCGGTGCGCCGCCTGCGGGCCAAGCTCGACGATCCGTTCGCGCTCAAGCTGATCCACAGCGTGCGCGGCATCGGCTACCGCTTCGACATTCAGCCATGAAAACCAACGGCACCTATTCGCTGACCCTGCGCCTGGCGCTGGTCTTCGCCCTGCTCGCCTTCGCGTCGCTGGCGGGCCTGGGGGCGGCGCTGTACAACGAACTCGAAGCGCAACTGATCCGCCGCGACGACATCCAGCTCGCCAGCCGGGTCGATCAGCTGCGCACCTTCCTCAACGACAGCAACACCCTGGAACTGATCAAGAACAAGCCGGCGCTGTTCCAGAACATGCTCGGCAACCGCGAGGCGTTGCTGACCATCGGCGCGCCGGGGCAGCCGCCGCTGCTGGTGGTCAACCCCGGCAACCTCGCCACCCCGAGCGTGCCCGCCGTGCCCATCGGCCACCCGATGGCGCTGAGCGACGTGAAGCATCTGCCGAACATCAACGGCGTGCCGTTTTCGGCGGTGGCGGCGACCATCGACTCCGGCGAGCTGGGCAACCTGCAAGTGCTCACCGGCCGCCTGATGACCGAACGCACGGCGATGCTCGCCACCTACCGGCTCAGCGTCTACGGCCTGGCGACCCTGGCGGCGGCGGTGCTGGCGCTGATCGGCTGCCTGCTGGTGTACCGTGGCCTGCTGCCGTTGCGCCGGCTGGCGCGGCACGCTCATGGCATCGGCGTCGGCAACCTGGGCGAACGCCTCGACAGCCACGGCACGCCCCGGGAACTGAAGCCGATGATCGACGCGTTCAACGCCATGCTGGACCGGCTCGCCAAGGGTTTTGCGCAGCTGAGCCAGGTGTCCACCGACATGGCCCACGAACTGCGCACGCCGATCAACAACCTGCTGGGCGAAACCCAGGTCGCGCTGCAGCAGAACCGCAGCGTCGAGGCCTACCAGCAACTGCTCGCCTCCAATGTCGAGGAGCTGGAACGGCTGGCGCGGATGCTCGACAACATGCTGTTCCTGGCCCGCACCGATCCGGCCAGCGCCATGAGCCAACGCCAGGAGCTGGACGCCGCCGACGAGATGCAGCGCATCGCCGACTACTTCGAAGGCCTGGCGGCGGACGCCGGCATCTGCATCGAGGCCCGCGGCAGCGGCGTGATCTGGGCCGAACCGATGCTGCTGCGCCGGGCCCTGGCCAACCTGTGCGCCAACGCGATCAAGTACGGCGCCGCGGATTCGACGGTGCAGGTCGAAGCCACCGCCGAAGCGGACGGCAGCCACCTGCGGGTGCGCAACCACGGCCCGACCATCCCCGCCGAACACCTGTCGCGGCTGTTCGAGCGCTTCTACCGGGTCGACCAGTCCCGTCAGCGCTCGGCCCAGTCCAACGGCCTGGGCCTGTCCATCGTCGCCACCATCATGCAACTGCATCAAGGCCGCTACAGCGCCAGCAGCGCCGACGGCGAGACCTGCTTCGAACTGTTCTTCCCCGCTCGCCAAACCCCGTAAATGCCCTGGCGGCAAGGGAGCTTGCGCCCTCGCCACGGAGCCTCAGCGCAGCCCCACCGACACCGACAGGCTCCGGGCCCTGCCGTTGACGGCGAGGGCAATGGCCATCAGCGTCGCGGCAACGCCGAAGGTCAAGTGCAAGCCTGCGGCGATCATCGCGGCCGGCGCCTGTGCCGGATCCCCGGCGGCCAGGGCGAACACCGTCCCCATCGCCGCCGCCCCGGTGATCAGCCCCAGGTTGCGCGCCAGCCCCAGCATCGCCGACATCACCCCGCGCAGGTCCTGACCGACGTCCACCATCAGGGCGCTGCTGTTGGCCGCCTGAAACAGCGCATACCCGGCGGTGACCCACGCGATCGGCACAAGATAACCGGGCAACCCGAGCCCCGTCGGCAACACCGCCAGCAACAGGCAGCCGCCGGCCATCGCCGACAATCCGCCCGCCACCATGCGCCGCGCCCCGAAGCGGTCCACCAGCCACCCCGCCGGCACGCCGCCGAGCGCCGCCACCAACGGCCCGACCGACAGCGCCAGGCCCACCGCCAGGCTGCCCAGCCCCAACCCCCGGCTCAGGTAGAACGGCCCCACCACCAGCGTCGTCATCATCACCGTCGCCACCAGCGCCGTCATCGCCAGACCGGCGGCACGGCGCGGATCGGCGAACAGCGCCATGCGCATCAAAGGCGCCGCCGCACGCCGCTCGACCGCGACAAACAGGCCAAGGCCCAGCAGGCTGATCGACAACAGCGCCAGCGTGGCGCCCGGCGTCCCCGTGACGGTCATCGCCAACGCATACGCCCCCAGGGTCAGCGCCAGCGCCATCGTCCCGGCGTGGTCGAACCGCACCCGCGTCTCCACCGCCCGATCCGCCGGCAGATGACGCCACACCAGCCAACCGTTGAGCAGCCCCAGCGGCACGTTGATCAAGAAGATCGACGGCCACCCCGCCTGCGCGATCAGCAGCCCGCCCAGCGACGGCCCCAACGAAGTGCCGATGGCCGACATCGTGCCCAGCAGCCCCATCGCCCGGCCGCTCTGCGCCTTGGGCACCGCATCGCCCACCAGCGCCGCCGTCAGCGCCAGCATCACCGCCGCGCCGAGCCCCTGCACCGCCCGCGCCGTGATCAACCACGCAAGTCCGGGCGCCAGCGCACAGCACAAGGACGCGGCAGTGAACAGGCTGATGCCGATCAGCATCAGGCGACGCCGTCCGATCAGGTCACCGAGGCGTCCTGCGCTGACGATCAACGTGGTGATCGCCAGCAGGTAGGCGAGGACGACCCACTGCACCTGCGCGAACGCGGCACCGAAGGCTGCAGCCAGCGTCGGCAGGCCGGCGTTGGCGATGCTGGTGTCCAGGGACGGCATCAGCATGGACAGGGAAAGGCCGGTCAGGGCCCAGCGGGGGGAACGGTGTAAAGGCTGCAGGGACATGGCAGGCGCTCTTCGTGAAGGTCATGGGCCGCAGCCTATGTCTGGACGACGCAAGGCGGAAGACGCATGCTTTGCACTCCATACCTGCATGAAACGCCATGTCATGAATGCACCGGACCTGAACCTGCTGATCACCCTCGACGTGCTGCTCAGCGAAGGCAGCGTCGCCCGCGCCGCCGAGCGGCTGCGCCTGAGCCCGTCGGCCATGAGCCGCGCCCTCGCCCGCCTGCGCGACACCACGGGCGATCCGTTGCTGGTGCGCGCCGGCCGCGGCCTGGTGCCGACGCCCCGGGCCCTGGCCCTGCGCGAGCAGGTCAGCCGGTTGGTGCAGGAAACCGAAGCGGTGCTGCGCCCCGTTCAGGCGCTGGATCTCAGCCAACTGCAACGCACCTTCACCCTGCGCAGCAGCGACGGTTTCGTCGAGACCTTCGGCGCCGCCCTGCTCGCCCGCATCGCCTCAGAGGCGCCCGGCGTGCGCCTGCGCTTTCTGCAAAAGGCCGACCAGGACAGCGCACCGCTGCGCGAAGGGCGAGTCGACCTGGAGACCGCGGTGGTCGGCACCCGCACCGACGACACCCTGCACAGCCGCATCCTGTTCGAGGACCGCTGGGTCGGTGTCGTGCGGGCGGGCCATCCGTTGGCGTCGGGCAAGGTCAGCGCCAAACGTTTCGCCACCGGCGCGCACGTCCATGTGTCGCGGCACGGGCGCGAGACCGGCCTGGTGGACGATGCGCTGCACGCGCAAGGGTTGGCGCGGGAGATCGTCACGCTGGTCGGCGGCTTCTCCGCCGCCCTGGCGCTGGTGCGCGACTCGGAGCTGGTCGCCACGGTGCCGGAGCGCCACACCGGCTCCCTGCGCGCAGACCTGCACAGTTTCAGCCTGCCGGTGACGTTGCCGCCGCTGACCGTTTCGATGCTCTGGCACCCACGGATGGACGCCGATCCCGCCCACCGCTGGCTGCGCGATTGCGTGCGCCAGGTCTGCGCCTAACGGGCGTCGCCGCCGGCGGGTTTGTAGAAGAGGAATTTCGCCGTCTCGGCGGTCTTGCGGTACTCGTTCGCCCAGCTCGGGTGAACGTTGCGGTCATGGAAATACAGCGCGCCGTGGGTGCGATCCGTGAGTTGGCGGTTGAGGGCCTTGGCGGCGATCTCCTTGGCCAGGGCGTACTCGGCGTCTTCCTTGACCTGGTCCGGCCTGCCGTCGCACCACCACGAGAACTGGCAGCTCTTGGTCTGCGAACCCTGCTTGACCACCTCGCAGACCGTGCCGGGAAACCCGTCGTGGCCGAGCCGGTTCATCACCACGCTGGCCACGCCTTCCATGTCGGCGGTGTCCTTGCCCTTGGCTTCCCAATAGATACTGCGCGCCAGGCAGGTGATGGGATCGTCAAGCGGTGCGGCCCCGGCCGGATCGACCGCCTGCACTTCGGTCGGGGTGATGGCTTGCGACTTGGGCGCCGGTGCGGCGCTGACCTTGTCGGCGGCCTTTTCCTCCAGCACCTGCGCCTTGGCTTCGGCCTTTTCCTGGATCGGGGCTTGTTCGGCGGCCAGCGCCGGGCCGCAGGACAGGGTCAACGCAAGACAGACAACCACGCCTTTGAATCCCATGATCGACACTTCCGGCAGCGCCCGGTCCGGGCAATGTGTTGTGCGGCTGAGACACCCGGATTGCGGGGCTCTCGCAGAGTGTAGACGGCAAAGTCCGAAGCCATGCGCCGCGGAAAAATCGCCCCGGCGAAGAAAAAGGCATTGCGCCCACCGGGGCCCTTTCGCGCATGATGTGCGCACTCAGCCCAAGGGAGATTTCCATGCGCTTCATGCCATCCGCTCTGCGCCTCGCCGCGTTGTCCGTGGGCCTGGCGTTCGCCGCCTCGGCCATGGCCACCGACGAGTCGCAACTGGTCGAGTCGATCAACAGCTACCGCAGCCAGCCACAGCGCTGCGGCACCCAAGCGTCCAGCGAACTGCCGCCGCTGTCGGCCGACCCGCGCCTGATCCTGCCGGCCAGCGGCGTCGTCGACCTGCAGCAGGCCATGGCCCGCGCCGGCTACCCGATGGTCAACGTGCAGGCGATCAGCCTCAACGGGCCAAGGGATGCGGCGGCGGCGATGAAGGCGATCCAGGAGAGCTTCTGCCAAGTGGTGCTGGATCCGCAGTTCGTCGACGTCGGCGTCAGCCGCAGCGACCGCGACTGGCGCATCACTTTGGCCCGGCCGCTGCTGTCCGCCCGCCTGGGCGACGGGCCGGGCGAAGGCCAGAAACTGCTGGAGCAACTCAACGCCGCCCGGGCCCAGCCGCGCCAGTGCGGCGGCCAGGCGTTCTCCGCCGCCGCGCCGCTGGCCTGGAATGCGGTGCTCGGCACCGTCGCCCAGGATCACAGCCGCGACATGGCCAACAAGAACTACTTCGACCACAAGGACCGCGACGGCCGCACGCCGGGCGACCGCGCCGAACTGGCGGGCTACGGCGGCCAGCAGGTCGGCGAGAACATCGCCGCCGGCCAAGACACCGTGCAGAAAGTGGTGGCCGGCTGGCTCGCCAGCCCCGGCCACTGCGCCAACCTGATGAATCCGCAGTACCGCGAACTCGGCGCCGCCTACGCGGTGGACCCGAAGAGCGACGCGGGCATCTACTGGACCGCGATGTTCGGCGCCGAGTGACGCCATCGCCGGCAAGCCGGCTCCCACAAGTTGCGAGGCGAATGCCGATTCCGTGTACGCCACAGAAACCTGTGGGAGCTGGCTTGCTAGCGATGAGGCCGGCACTGCCGACATCTCTGTTGCCTGACCTGACGCCATCGCCAGCAGGCCGTCTCCTACAGGTATCGCGGCTGTACACGACATCGGCGGCCACCCCAACCCCCTGTGGGAGCTGGCTTGCCAGCGATGGGGCCGGCACTGCCGACACCCCCGGTGCCTGACCTGACGCCATCGCTGGCAAGCCAGCTCCCACAGGTACCGCGGTGTCCGCAAGATTCATGTGCACCGCCAGAACCTGTAGGAGCTTGCCTGCAAGCGATGAGGCCGGCACTGCCGACATCTCTGTTGCCTGATCTGACGCCATCGCCAGCAGGCTGGCTCCTACAGGTGTCCCGGGTGTTCGCAAGATTCATGTGCACCGCCAAAACCTGTAGGAGCTTGCCTGCAAGCGATGAGGCCGGCACTGCCGACATCTCTGTTGCCTGATCTGACGCCATCGCCAGCAGGCTGGCTCCTACAGGTGTCCCGGGTGTCCGCAAGATTCATGTGCACCGCCAAAACCTGTGGGAGCTGGCTTGCCAGCGATGAGGCCGGCACTGCCGACATCTGCACCTGTCCCACCGCCATCGCCGGCAAGCCGGCTCCCACAGGTTTCCCGGGTGTTCGCAAGATTCATGTGCACCGCCAAAACCTGTGGGAGCTTGCCTGCAAGCGATGAGGCCGGCACTGCCGACATCTGCACCTGTCCCACCGCCATCGCCGGCAAGCCGGCTCCCACAGGTTTCCCGGGCGCATTAAAAAACCGGAGCCAGGCTCCGGTTTTTTTGCAGGGTCAGTGGGTTCTCATCCCCGCCGCATACATCAGCAGCTTCAGCACACTGGCCACCACCGCCAGCGAGGCGACGCTGCCCAGCCAGATCAGCAACAGCCAGCCCAGGCGCCGATGCCAGCGCTGCGGTTTCACGTCACGTCGCTCAATGGTAGCCATCGCCGATCCTCACTTTGCCGCGGAACACGTAGTAGCTCCAGAAGGTGTACATCAGGATCACCGGCAGGATGAACAGCGCGCCGATCAGCGCGAACAGCTGGCTGGTGGCCGGTGACGCCGCCGCCCACAGGCTGACCGACGGCGGGATGATGTTCGGCCAGATGCTCAGCGCCAGGCCGATGTAGCCCAGGAACATCAGCGCCAGGGTGAACACGAACGGCCAGTGGGTGTGGCGCCGGCGCAGCGAACGCAGCAGGCCGAACAGGGCCAGCAGGGCCAACACGACGAGCCCCGCGAACACCGTCAGGTGCGCATGGGTGAACCAGCGCCCCGTCAGTTCCGGATGCAGCTTGAGCGTCCATACGCCGATCACCACCACCATCGCCAGCAGCAGCCACGCCAGCGGACGGCTGTAGTGGCGCATCCGCGATTCGAGCATGCCCTCGGTCTTGACCAGCAGCCAAGTGCTGCCCAGCAACGCATACGCCACCACCAGGCCGACGCCGCAGGCGAGCGGGAACGGTGCCAGCCAGTCGAGGCTGCCGCCGGCGAACTGACGGTCCGCCACCGGGATCCCGGCCACGTAGGCGCCGATCACCACGCCCTGGGAGAACGTCGCCAGCAGCGAACCGCCGATGAACGCCAGGTCCCACAGATGCCGCTTCTCGGCCGGCGCCTTGAAGCGGAACTCGAACGCCACGCCCCGGAAGATCAGCCCCGCGAGCATGAACACCAGCGGCAGGTACAGCGCCTCCAGAATCACCCCGTAGGCCAGCGGGAACGCGCCGTACAGCGCCGCCCCGCCCAGCACCAGCCAGGTTTCGTTGCCGTCCCAGACCGGCGCGACGGTGTTCATCATCACGTCGCGCTCCTGCCCGTCCGGGATCATCGGGAACAGGATCCCGAGGCCCAGGTCGAAGCCGTCCATGATCACGTACATCATCACCCCGAAGGCGATGATCACGCCCCAGATCAATGACAGGTCGATGCCTTGAATACCCATGTCTCAACGCTCCTTATTCAGTGGATCCGGCTGGCGGATTCGAGGTGGACGTTGGCGGCCGAAAGCGGCCGGCGCGGCGCCTGCTGGCTGTCGTCCTCAGGATCGTGGTCGTGGTGCGGCTGCGGGCCCTTGGCGACCAGTTTCATCATGTAGCCGATGCCCACGGTGAACACCGAGAAGTAGATGACCACGAACAGCGCCAGCGAGGTGCTCATCTGCGCCACCGAGTGGTGCGACGCCGCGTCATGGGTGCGCAGCAGGCCGTACACCACCCACGGCTGACGCCCGACTTCGGTGGTGACCCAGCCGGCCAGCAGCGCGACCAGACCGCTCGGCCCCATCAGCAGCACCAGGCGCTGGAAGCCGCGGTGGCGGTAGACCGCGCCCTTGCGCCGCAGCGCAAAGCCGAGCACGCCGACCAGGATCATCAACATGCCCAGCCCGGCCATGACCCGGAAGCTCCAGAAGATGACGGTCGAGTTCGGCCGGTCCTCCTTGGAGAAGCTCTTGAGCGCCGGGATCTGCTTGTCGAGGCTGTGGGTCAGGATCAGGCTGCCGAGGTACGGGATCTCCAGCGCGTATCGGGTCTTCTCCGCCTGCATGTCCGGGATGCCGAACAGCACCAGCGGGGTCGGCTCGTTGCCGTGGTTTTCCCAGTGGCCCTCGATGGCGGCGATCTTCGCCGGCTGGTGCTCCAGGGTGTTCAGGCCGTGGGCGTCACCGACCACCGCCTGGATCGGCGCGACGATCAGCGCCATCCACAACGCCATGGAAAACATCTTGCGCACTTGTCGGGTGTCGTTGCCCCGCAGCAGGTGCCAGGCCGCCGACGCGCCGACGAAGAACGCCGTGGCGACGAACGCGGCGATGGCCATGTGCGCCAGGCGGAACGGGAACGACGGGTTGAACACGATGGCCAGCCAGTCCAGCGGCATCACCCGCCCGTCCACCACCGAGAAGCCCTGCGGCGTCTGCATCCAGCTGTTGGAGGCGAGGATCCAGAAGGTCGAGATCAGCGTGCCGATGGCGACCATCACCGTGGCGAAGAAGTGCAGGCCCCGGCCCACGCGGTTCCAGCCGAACAGCATCACGCCGAGGAACCCGGCCTCGAGGAAGAACGCCGTCAGCACCTCGTAGGTGAGCAACGGCCCGGTGACGCTCCCGGCGAAGTCCGAGAAGCCGCTCCAGTTGGTGCCGAACTGGTACGCCATGACCAGGCCCGAGACCACCCCCATGCCGAAGTTGACGGCGAAGATCTTCGACCAGAAATGGTACAGGTCGCGGTAGGTGTCGTTGCCGGTCTTCAGCCACAGGCCTTCGAGCACCGCCAGGAAGCTCGCCAGGCCGATGGTGATCGCCGGGAAAATGATGTGGAACGAAACCGTGAACGCGAATTGAATCCGCGCCAGGTCCAGTGCCTCCAGGTTGAACATGATGATGTCCTCATCAAGGCTGAAAAGCGGCGGCACACGGCCGGGCCGCCGCCAGGCGCGAACGCCTGCAGCCAGTCGAATTGCGAAAGGGTCGGATCGCTTCGGGCGGTTACGCCACCGACGACGGAATCAGGTTGCTCGCCTCGGCCGCCTCAAGGCGGATCGCCACGAACTTGGACGTCGGCGTGTAGGTGCGGTCGCCGTAGCTTTCCAGCGGCACCAGCGGGTTGGTCTCCGGGTAGTACGCGGCGGCCTGCCCTGCCGGGATGTCGTAGGCGATCAGGGTGAAGCCGCTGACCCGCCGCTCGCGCTCGTCGTCCCACAGCGCCACCAGGTCGACCTTCTGCCCCGGTTCGAAACCGAGCCGGCGGATGTCCTGCTCGTTGGCGAACACCACGTCGCGCATGCCGTACACCCCGCGGTAGCGGTCGTCGAGCCCGTACAGGGTGGTGTTGTACTGATCGTGGGAGCGCATGGTCTGCAGGATCAGGTGCGGCTTGACCGGCAGGTTGCGCACGCCTTCGCTGATCAGGTGTTCGGGCAGCACGCACGGGGTGAACTGGGCCTTGCCGCTGGCGGTGTTCCAGACACGGTCGGAAGCGTCGTTGCCCAGGTGGAAGCCGCCGGGGGTCAGCAGTTTTTCGTTGAAGCGCTCGAAGCCCGGAATCACGTCGGCGATCAGGTCGCGGATGCGCCCGTAGTCGCCCACCGCCCATTCCCAGTCGATGGGGTGCTTGCCCAGGGTCGCGGCGGCGATCCCGGCGATGATTGCCGGTTCCGACTTCAGGTGCGGCGACTTGGGTTTCAGTTGGCCGAACGACAGGTGCACCATGCTGAAGGTGTCCTCCACGGTCACGCCCTGGGGGCCTTCGGCCTGCACGTCGATGTCGGTGCGGCCCAGGCACGGCAGGATCAGCGCGTCGCGGCCGGTCACCAGATGGCTGCGGTTGAGCTTGGTGGAGATATGCACGGTCAGGTCGCAGTTGCGCATCGCCGCGTGGGTGCGCGGGGTGTCCGGCGTGGCTTGGGCGAAGTTGCCGCCCAGGCCGATGAAGACCTTGGCCTCGCCCCGTTCCATGGCGCCGATGGCCATCACCGTGTTGTGCCCGTGCAGGCGCGGCACCTTGAACTTGAAGCGCTTCTCCAGGGCATCCATCAGTGCCTTGGGCGCCAGTTCGTTGATGCCCATGGTGCGGTCGCCCTGCACGTTGCTGTGCCCGCGCACCGGCGACAGCCCGGCGCCCGGACGGCCGACGTTGCCGCGCAGCAGCTGCAGGTTGATGACCTCTTGCAGGGTCGGCACCGAATGCACGTGCTGGGTCAGGCCCATGGCCCAGCACATGATCACGCTCTTGGCCCGGGCGTACATGCGCGCGGCCAGTTCGATGTCGGCCAGGGTCAGGCCGGACTGCTCGACGATGTGCTCCCAGGAGGTGGCGTCGACCTGGGCCAGGTAGCTGTCGAGGCCCGAGGTGTGCCGGGCGATGAAGGCGCGGTCGAACACCGGCTCGCCGCCGGTGGCCAGGGCTTCGCGCTCCCATTGCAGGAGGAACTTGACCATGCCGCGGAACACCGCCATGTCGCCGCCCAGGGCGGGACGGAAGTACGCGGTGTTCGTCGCCTCCCAACCGTTGCTGAGCATTTCGATGGGGTTCTGCGGGTTCTGGAAACGCTCCAGGCCACGCTCCTTGAGCGGGTTGAAGCACACCACCTGAGCACCGCGCTTGACCGCTTCGCGCAGCGGTTCGAGCATGCGCGGGTGGTTGGTGCCGGGGTTCTGGCCGATCACGAAAATCGCGTCGGCGTGGTGCAGGTCGTCATACACCACCGTGCCTTTGCCCACGCCCAGGCTTTCGATCATGCTCACGGCGCTGGCCTCGTGGCACATGTTCGAGCAGTCCGGGAAGTTGTTGGTGCCGTAGGCGCGGACGAACAGCTGGTACAGGAACGCCGCCTCGTTGCTGGCCCGTCCCGAGGTGTAGAACTCGGCCTCGTGGGGCGACTTCAGGCCCTTGAGGTGGCGGGCGATCAGGGCGAAGGCTTCCTCCCAGGTGGTCTCCACGTAGCGGTCGATCCGTGCGTCGTAGCGCATCGGGTGGGTCAGCCGGCCCTGGTATTCGAGCCAGTAGTCGCTCTGCTCGGCCAGGGTCGAGACCGTGTACTTGTTGAAGAACGCCGGGTCCACCAGGCGCCCGGTGGCTTCCCAGTTCACGGCCTTGGCGCCGTTCTCGCAGAACTTCAGCAGGCCGGCGCCGGGCGCTTCGCCCCACGCGCAGCCAGGGCAGTCGAAGCCGCCGTTCTGGTTGGTCTTGAGCATGGCGCGGATGTTCTTCAGGGCGTTTTCACTGCCCAGCCAGTTCCTGGTGAGGCTGATCACCGCCCCCCATCCCGCAGCGGCGCCCTTGTAGGGTTTGTATCGGTCGACTTGTGACATGGGACTTCTCCATGACGGTGCACACAGGCTAGAACCTGATCTCGGTTGAACGGCGACGACTGTCTTTGAACTAAAACGCCGTCGTTTCATTTGCCGGGCCAAGGATAGGAACGGGCGCAAAACATTGTCTAATCGCTATTAACGACCACATTATCGAAACCATCTATCACGCCAAAAAACCCTTTGCTCATAGTGAGTTGCAGAACTAACGAAACGTAAGCACGACAAAAAAAGTTCATCATCGACAGCATCAATCAGCCGTTCATTAAGAGTGATTGGACGTGTTTTAAAGTTGCCCATAACCTGCGCCGACTCCCGCCGTTTTCCGCGGCGTCATCCAAGCGAGGCTGTCATGTCAGAGCGCGTCTTGATCGATGGTTTCAACCGCCGCGTCGACTACCTGCGTCTGTCGGTCACCGACCGCTGCGACTTCCGCTGCGTGTATTGCATGGCCGAGGACATGCAGTTCCTGCCGCGCCAACGGGTACTGACCCTGGAGGAAATCTTTCAGGTGGCGCAAAGCTTCGTGACGCTGGGCACCCGCAAGATCCGCCTCACCGGCGGCGAACCGTTGATCCGTCCCGGCGCGGTCAAATTGTGCGAGCAGATCGCCGCCCTGCCCGGCCTGCGCGAGCTGTGCCTGACCACCAACGGTTCGCAGCTGGGCAAGCTCGCCGCGCCGCTGTTCGACGCCGGGGTCAAGCGCCTGAACGTCAGCCTCGACAGCCTCGACGCGGACCGCTTCAAGCAGCTGACCCGCACCGGCGACCTGGCCCAGGTGATCAATGGCATCGACGCCGCGCGCAAGGCCGGATTCACCCGCACTAAACTCAACTGCGTGGTGATGCAGGGCCGCAACGACCATGAGATCAACGATCTGGTGCGTTTCGCCATCGACCGGGAACTGGACATTTCCTTCATCGAGGAAATGCCCCTGGGCGCCATCAGCGAACACAGCCGCGCCGAGTCGTTCTTCTCCAGCAGCCAGGTGCGCGAGCGGATCGCCGAACGCTACACCCTGATCGATTCGGCCGAGTCCACCCAGGGCCCGTCGCGCTACTGGCGCCTGGCCGAGGCGCCGCAGATCCGGCTGGGGTTCATCTCGCCCCACAGCCACAACTTCTGCGGCACCTGCAACCGGGTGCGGATGACAGTGGAAGGCCGCCTGCTGCTGTGCCTGGGCAACGAACATTCGGTGGACCTGAAGGCGGTGCTGCGGGCCCACCCGGGGCAACCGGAACGGCTGGAGAAGGCGATCATCGAAGCGATGAGGCTCAAGCCCTACCGCCACAATTTCGAAGTGAACGACGACGTCCAGGTCGTACGCTTCATGAACATGACCGGCGGCTGACCCGCCACCCCTTCAAGGCAGACGTGCATGATCATCCGACCCAAGGTCAACCAGTTCGCCATCCTCTTCACCCTCAAGGGATCGATCGCCAAGCGCATCGCGATGCGCGCACTGATGGTCACGCTGCTGGCGTCGGCCATCGTGCTGGTGGAAATCCTGCACCCGAGCAACTTCACCAAGGTCAACGCCACGCCGTTCACCTTGCTCGGGCTGTCGCTGTCGATCTTCATGAACTTTCGCAACAACGCCTGCTACGACCGCTGGTACGAGGCGCGCAAGGCCTGGGGCGAGGTGATCGTGCACATCCGCTCGGTGATCCGCGAGACCCACGTCATCCGCGAGTCCGCCGAGCGCCGCTCGCTGTTGCGCAACCTCTGCGGCTTCGCCCATGCGCTCAATGCGCGGCTGCGCCGCGAAGACGAAGCGGCGGCCAGCGCCGAGTGGGTCACGCCCAAACCCGATGCGCAGGTACCGGACTACAGCGGGCGGATCCTGCAGCAGATCGGCCAGCAGTGCTCGGACCTGCACCAGACCGGCGAACTGAGCGAGTGGCGCTACATGCTGCTGGCCAACCATTTGACCAGCCTCACCCAGGCCCAGGCGGTGTGCGAGCGGATCAAGAACACCCCGCTGCCCTTCCCCTACACCTTGCTGCTGCACCGCACGATCTACCTGTTCTGCATCCTGCTGCCGTTTGCCATGGCCGAACCGCTGGGCTGGCTGACGCCGCTGTTCACCGCCATCGTCAGCTACACCTTCTTCGGCCTGGACGCCATCGCCGACGAACTGGAAGACCCCTTCGGCCGCGACGAGAACGACCTGCCGACCGATGCGCTGGTGCGCAACATCGAGCGCGACATCCTCTCGGAACTCGGCGCTGCGCAGCTGCCGCCGGCGCTCAAGCCGGTGGACTATGTCCTGAGCTGATCGCCTCGTTCCTGCCTTGCGGTGCCCTCACTGACGTCATCGCCGGCAAGCCGGCTCCCACAGGGAATGGCGGTGCCTGCGGATTCTGTGCTCACCGCAAAAACCTGTGGGAGCCGGCTTGCCGGCGATGGCGCCGGTCAAGGCGCCGCGGAAGGTTCAGCACTCAACCCGGCCAGGTTTCAGAACAGTTCGCTGAAGGGAATGAAGCGCAGCGGGTCGCCCGCGCGGTGGGTCGTGTGTTCGGGGATTTCCGCCAGGCCGTCGGCCCAGGTCGCGCCCAGCAGCACGCCGGAGCTCTGGTTCGGGTACAGCACCGCCCGTCCCGCCTCCAGCCGCACCCGCAGGTATTCGCGGCGGCCGCCGGGCTTGGGCCAGTCGAAGCCGGCGGCCACCGAGACGCTCAGCGGCATCACCGCTTCCACACCCTGGATGCGCAGCAGATAAGGCCGCGCCAGCAAGCCGAACGTCACCAGCGCCGAGGTCGGATTGCCCGGCAGGCCGATCACCGGCACCGCGCCGAAGCGGCCCACCGTCAGCGGCTTGCCGGGCTTGATCGCCAACTTCCACAGCAGCGGTTTGCCGTCGTCGCGCAGCACCTGGCCGAGGCAATCGGCATCCCCCGCCGACACGCCGCCGGTGGTGAGGATCAGGTCCGCGGCCACCTGCAACTGCTCCAGCTTGAGCCGGGTCTGCGCCGGACGGTCCGGCAGGATGCCGGCGTCGATCACCTCGCAGCCCAGTTCACCCAACCAGTGACTGAGCAACGTGCGGTTGCTGTTGTAGATGCTGCCGGGGCGCAACGGCTGGCCGGGCTCGACCAGTTCATCGCCGGTGGACAGCAACGCCACCCGCGGGCGGCGCACCACCGGCAGGTGCGTCATGCCTTGCCCGGCCGCCACGCCCAGCTCGAACGGCCCCAGACGCTTGCCGGCGCGCAGCAGCACATCGCCGGCGCGGTTTTCCTGGCCTTGGGGGCGGATGTTCTGGCCGGCCTTCAGCGGTTGCAGAAAACGCACCCGGCCGTCCTCCAACACGTCGGTGTTTTCCTGCATCTCCACGCAGTCGGCCCCCGGCGGCACCGGCGCGCCGGTGAAGATCCGCGCGCAGGTGCCGGGCAGCAGCGCATCCGGCGCCAGTCCGGCATAGACCCGCTGGGACACGGCCAGCGGCTGGCGGTGCAGGTCGGCCAGGTTCAAGGCA
The DNA here is from genome assembly GCF_019145435.1 of Pseudomonas ekonensis. Taxonomy (NCBI): domain Bacteria; kingdom Pseudomonadati; phylum Pseudomonadota; class Gammaproteobacteria; order Pseudomonadales; family Pseudomonadaceae; genus Pseudomonas; species Pseudomonas ekonensis. The sequence continues at coordinate 136,721 of NZ_JAHSTS010000002.1, forward strand.
TAACCGTCCATGGCGCTGTTCGGCCACGGCGGCAGGTCCAGGGTCGCCACCAGGTCGCTGGCCAGCACCCGCCCCCGGGCTGCGTCGAGCGGCACCGGTTCGCTGTCCGGCAGCCGTTGCCCGTCGGCCATCGCCAGCAATTGGTCGAGGGCTTCCTCGACCGGCATCAATGGCGTGCGGCTCATCCGCGCGGCCCGCAGGCTTGCACCGGTTTGAGGTGGGGGACGAAATTGCACGGGCGGTGACGGTTGTCCAACTGCTCGGCCAGGATGCCTTCCCACGCGGTGCGGCAGGCACCGGTCGAGCCCGGCAGGCAGCACACCAGGGTGCCGTTGGACAGCCCGGCCAACGCACGGCTCTGCACGGTGGAGGTGCCGATGTCGAGAATCGAGATGGCGCGGAACAGCTCGCCGAAGCCGTCGATCTGTTTGTCCAGCAGACAGGCCACCGCCTCGGGCGTGCTGTCGCGGCCGGTGAACCCGGTGCCGCCGGTGATCAGCACCACCTGGATGCCGTCGTCGGCGATCCAGTTCGCCACCTGGGCGCGGATCTTGTACAGGTCATCCTTGAGCAGGTTGCGCTCGCTGAGGGTGTGGCCGGCCTCCAGCAGGCGGCTGACCAGCAACTGGCCGGACGTGTCGCTGGCGTAGTCGCGGGTATCGCTGACCGTCAGCACGGCAATATTCAGGGGAACGAACAGGGCATCCGATTTGGCACTCACGGGAATTCTCCGGCAGTTATCGATTCAACTGGGCCAGAGCCTAAGTGCCACTTATGAGAAGTGTCTAATCACTCTAACCAACCGCTCTATCGACCGGCTCTATCGGGCGTTTTCGGCCTGCTCCGCCCCTCGTCCGGCCCCCTGGAACCGGGCCCGATAGAGACCGTCGATAGCCCGTTAAAAACCTCCGATTGGACGCGCCGCGCGACGGATGGGATCGTGACGCCCTGCGCTGCCCGTGCGCGCTGCGCATCTGCGTCAATACTCATACCCACTTTCCCATCTTGCAGGTGCCGTCATGGACATCAAACAACTCAAGTTCCTGATCGCGCTGGACGAGACCCGCCACTTCGGCCAGGCCGCCGCCCGCTGCCACATCACCCAGCCGACCCTGTCGATGCGCCTGCGCAACCTGGAGGACGAACTGGACCTGGTGCTGGTCAATCGCGGCCAGCGCTTCGAAGGCTTCACCCAGGCCGGCGAACGGGTGTTGGCCTGGGCCCGCACGCTGCTGGCCGCCCACGACGGGCTGTTCGCCGAGGCCGCCGCATGCCGGGGGCAACTGGTGGGCAGCCTGCGCCTGGGCCTGGTGCCGCTGAGCAACTTCAATCCGGTCAATTACATCCAGGGCCTGTCGGGGACGTTCCCGGAGCTGAAGTACAGCCTGTCGTCGATGAGCTCGGACGAGATCATCGAGAACCTGGGCAACAACCAGCTGGACCTGGGGGTGTGCTACCTGGACCACGTCAACCCGAACTATTTCGAGTTCTTCGAGATCGGCGAGACCCGCGTCGGCCTGCTCTACGACACCCGTCACTTCCACTTCGACGGCCCGGAGATGAGCTGGGAAGACGCCGCCGAACTGCCGCTGGGGATGATCACCACCGGCATGCACTACCGCAAGTCCATCGACCTGAGCTTCCGCAGCCGCGGGCTCAACCCGCAGCCGATCATGGAAAGCGACTCGACCTATCAGTTGCTGCAGGCGATCCACCAGGGCTTCTGCTGCTCGATCATGCCGCTGGACAGCGGGCTGGAAGAGCCCATCGAACACCTGGCCTTCATCAACCTGCCGGACGCCAGCGTGTTGGCCCCGCTGGGGCTGGTGATGCGCAAGACCGAGCCGCGCTCGGCCATCGCCGAGAAGTGCTTCGCCGAGGCGCGCAAGATGTTCGGGATTCAAACGCCCGGGGTTTGAGTGCCCGCTCAAACCCTGGGTTGAACCGGCGTCCGTCATCGCGAGCAGGCTCGCTCCCACAGGGGATCACATGCTCACTGCAGGAGCGAGCCTGCTCGCGATTTGGCCGCATCGGCCGGCATCGACCTCAGCACCCGAAACCCTTCGCAAGTGACCGCCCTCAGGCTTTGCATGTGTTGATCGACCAATCCAATCACCGCATCGGAACAAGCGATTGGACGCACTTTGAGGACCTCCGTAGCCTGATCCCCATTCAGCGCTGCGAGGCCTTTTCCGATGGTGTGCCCGATTGAACCGACCGCAAACGACAGCGCCACCGACGCCCCGGCGCCGGTGGCCTACCGCGAATACCTCCCCGATGCCCCGTTGTCCCACGCCGCCCTGGCGGCGGAAATCGCCCTGGCCATCACCTACAACGGCCTGAACCAGGCGGTGATGATGGTCTCGCCGGGCGACATCGAGGACTTCATCCGCGGCTTCAGCCTGAGCAACGCGATCATCGACAGCCCCGACGAAATCTACGACATCCGCCTGAGCCGTTTCGACCAGGCCTGCCAGGCCGACGTGCAGATCTCCAGCCGCGCGTTCTGGGCGCTCAAAGATCACCGTCGGCAGATGGCCGGCACCAGCGGCTGCGGCCTGTGCGGCGTCGAGGCGCTGGAGCAGGCGTTGCCGCAGCTGGAGATCCTGCCGCCGGCCCCGCTGCCGCCGGCGGCGCACCTGGCCGGCATCCGCCAGCGCATCGAACAGGCCCAGCCCATGGCCCGCAGCAGCGGCGCCCTGCACGCGGCGCTGTACTTCGGCGCCGACGGCGAGCCGTTGCTGTGCCGCGAAGACATCGGCCGCCACAACGCCCTCGACAAGCTGATCGGCGCGATGCGCTTCGCCGGCCTCGACCCTCGCCAGGGTTTCGTCGCGGTCACCAGCCGTTGCAGCCTGGAGCTGATCCACAAGGCCGTGCGCGCCCGCCTCGGCACGCTGGTCAGCCTCTCGGCCCCCACCGCGCTGACCGTGCGCTGGGCGCGTCGGCACCGGCTCAACCTGATCCACATCCCCCACCGCAGCGCCCCGAGAATCTACAGCCCGATCCAGGAGCAACCCGAATGAGCGACACCCTCACCCACCTCGACGACCAGGGCCGGGCCAACATGGTCGATGTCAGCGACAAGGCACCGACCCGCCGCGAAGCCACCGCCCAGGCCTGGGTGCACATGCGTCCCGAGACCCTGCGGATGATCCAGGCCAACGGCCACCCCAAGGGCGACGTGTTCGCCGTGGCGCGGATCGCCGGGATCCAGGCGGCCAAGCGCACCCACGAGCTGATCCCGCTGTGCCATGCGCTGCTGCTCAGTTCCATTCACGTCGAGCTCAAGGCCTGCGAGCCGGACCGGGTGCAGGTCATCGCCACCTGCCGCCTCACCGGCCAGACCGGCGTCGAGCTCGAAGCGCTGACCGCCGCCAGCGTCGCCGCCCTGACGATCTACGACATGTGCAAGGCGGTGGACCGGGCGATGGTCATCGGTGACATCCGCCTTTTGAGCAAACAGGGCGGCCGCTCCGGCCACTTTCAATGGGAGAACCCGCAATGATCCTGATCAACTACTTCGCCAGCTACCGCGACCGCCTCAACCTGGGCGGCGAAAAGATCCCCGCCACCGACGCCTTGGCCTGCGTCGAGGACGTGCGGCAAATGCTCATGGCCCGCGGCGAGGCGTGGCGTGAGGTGCTCGGCGCCGGCAACCTGATGTGCGCGGTGAACCAGGAGCTGTGCCAGACCGACCAGGCGATCGAGGACTTCGACGAGATCGCGTTCTTTCCGCCGGTCACGGGGGGTTGAGGCATGGGGGTTCGAGTCCAGCGAAAAAGCTTCGATGCCGGCCAGTTGATCGCCGACCTGCACGCCAGGAATCCCCGGGTGGGCGCGGTGGTGAACTTCATCGGCTACGTGCGTGACCTGAACATCGGCCAGCCAGTGAGCGAGCTGTTCCTGGAGCACTATCCGGGCATGACCGAGAAGTCCCTGGAGCAGATCGCCGAGCAGGCCCGTGAACGCTGGCCGTTGCTGGCGGTGGAGATCGTGCACCGGGTGGGCGCGCTGACGGTGACCGAGCCGATCGTGTTCGTCGGCGTCAGCAGCAAGCACCGGCACGCGGCGTTCGAGGCCTGCGCGTTCATCATGGACGTGCTCAAGACCCGTGCGCCGTTCTGGAAACGGGAGACCACGCCCCACGGCACGCATTGGGTCGAGGCCCGGGAGAGCGACCAGTCGGCCGCGTTCCGCTGGAGCCTGGCCCATGCTTGAGTTCGGCATCAGGACTGGGTCGGCGCAATGTGCCTCGTGGCGAGGGAGCAAACGCTCTCGCCACAGATGCATGCCCTTCCCATTCCCACTGAAAAGAGCGCAGCGCCCGCTCACGCACTCCCTCGCTTCACAAAAGCCTGCTTAGATAAGCGCTCCGAACACCTCGTCCAGGAGCCGCCGGTGAGCCACACGCCCCCCAAGGATCTGCCCAAGCCCGCCCCGGTCAGCCTGCGCCAGGCCTGGCGCTTCTGGCTCAAGCTGGGCTGCATCGGTTTCGGCGGCCCGGCCGGGCAGATCGCGATCATGCACCAGGAACTGGTGGAGCGCCGGCGCTGGATCTCCGAGAAGCGTTTCCTGCACGCGCTCAACTATTGCATGCTGCTGCCCGGCCCCGAGGCCCAGCAACTGGCGACGTACATCGGCTGGCTGCTGCACCGCACCTGGGGCGGCGTGGTGGCCGGGGCGCTGTTCGTGCTGCCGTCGCTGTTCCTCCTGATCGGCTTGTCGTGGGTGTACATCGCCTTCGGCGACGTGCCGGCGGTGGCCGGGGTGTTTTACGGGATCAAGCCGGCGGTCACCGCCATCGTCCTGCACGCGGCCCACCGCATCGGTTCCAGGGCCCTGAAGAACGCCTGGCTGTGGGCGATCGCCGCAGCTGCCTTCGTGGCGATCTTCGCCTTCAACGTCCCTTTCCCGCTGATCGTGCTGGGCGCCGCGCTGATCGGCTATGTCGGCGGCCGGTGGGCGCCGCAACGGTTCACGGCCGGCGGTCATCGCAGCGGTGAGAAATCCTACGGCCCGGCCCTGATCGATGACGACACCCCGCCGCCCGAGCACGCGCGGTTCAACCCGGCGAAGCTGTTGCGCCTGGCGCTGGCCGGCGCCGCGCTTTGGTGCTTGCCGATGGCGGTGCTGACCGCGCTGTTCGGTTGGCACGGCACCTTCACGCAGATGGGCTGGTTCTTCACCAAGGCCGCGCTGCTGACCTTCGGCGGCGCCTACGCGGTGCTGCCCTACGTGTATCAGGGCGCGGTCGGCCATTACGGCTGGCTGACGCCCGCGCAGATGATCGACGGCCTGGCGCTGGGCGAAACCACGCCGGGGCCGCTGATCATGGTGGTGGCGTTCGTCGGCTTCGTCGGCGGCTATGTGCAGCCGGCGTTCGGCCCGCAGCACGCGTTCGCCGCCGGGGCGTTGGCCGCCGCGCTGGTGACCTGGTTCACCTTCCTGCCTTCGTTCCTGTTCATCCTGGCGGGCGGCCCGCTGGTGGAATCGACCCACAACGAACTGAAGTTCACCGCGCCGCTGACGGCGATCACGGCGGCGGTGGTCGGGGTGATCCTCAACCTGGCGTGCTTCTTCGCCTGGCATGTGTTCTGGCCCCAAGGGCTCGCCGGCCGGCCCGATGTCTTTTCGGTGCTGCTGGCCCTGGCGGCCGCGTGCGCGCTGTTCTTTTTCAAGCGCGGCGTGATCGAGGTGTTGATCGTTTGCGCCCTAACGGGGCTGGGGGTCTACCTGCTGCGCTGAGCCGGCGCCGGCGACAGACGTGCCGGAATCAGGCGTTTACTTGTGCGCGGATTCCCCCTTACTATCCAGCCACACCGGCCTGGCGGGGCACTCCCGCCGCCGACGTTTTCCGCCAACGGAAACACGCGTCATGAGCACGTCACCCCCACAACGACAAACGTTGAACGTCTCTTCTGCATGCGCGCTCCCTCACCGGGGGTGCGCATGAACCGCATCGTCAATCTCCCCATGGCCCTGAGCCGCTCCAAGCTGCGTCACTCCGCACGCCCGCCGGATATCGCCCTGCCCGTCTGATCGCGTCCGTCCGGACCGCGACAGCCCTCCCCTTGCCATCCGATATCCCTGCCGGAACGCCCGGGCCTTGGCCCGTTGCCGCGTCCGGCCCGAACCTGCGCGCCCGTGCGGCGCCACCGTGAGTGATTGACATGAAATTCGCAGCCATTGAAGACGCCCGTAGCTTTCTGGAACAGAACCCTGACATCGACATGTTCGAGCTGTTCATCCTCGACGCCAACGGCGTGCCGCGCGGCAAGCTGCTGCACCGCGAAGAACTGCTCGCCGTGTACGAAAGCGGCCGCCCCCTGCCCAGCACCATCCTCGGCCTGACCGTGCATGGCGAAGACGTGGAAAACTCAGGCCTGGTGTGGGACGTCGGCGACATCGACTGCCGCGCCTACCCGCTGCCGGGCAGCCTGGTGCGCCTGCCGTGGCGGCAGATCCCCACCGCCGCCGTGCAGGTCAGCATGCACCCGCAGCAAGGCATGCCGGCCAGCATCGCCGACCCGCGCCACCTGCTGATCAACGTCATCGAGCGCTTGAAGGCCGAGGGCTACCACCCGGTGATGGCGTGCGAGCTGGAGTTCTACCTGCTCGACGCCCGGCGCGACGGCAACGGCCGGCCGCAACCGGCGCTGGACGCCGACGGCGGCCGACCGCGGCACACGCAGGTGTACGGCCTGCGTGAGCTGGAGCAGATCGAGCCGTTCCTCGCCGACCTGTACAGCGCCTGCAAACTGCACGGCATTCCGGCCCGCACGGCGATCTCGGAATACGCGCCGGGCCAGGTGGAAATCACCCTCGAACACGGCGACGCGCTGGAGGCGATGGACCAGGCCGTGCGCTACAAGCGGCTGGTCAAGGCCGTGGCGCACAAGCACGGCATGCAGGCGACGTTCATGGCCAAGCCGTTCGACCACCTGGCCGGCACCGGCATGCACATGCACGTCAGCCTGGCCGACGCCGAGGGACGCAACCTGTTCGCCTCGGAGGATCCCGCCGGCACGCCGCTGCTGCGCACGGCCATCGGCGGCATGCTCGCCTCGCTGCTCGATTCGCTGCTGCTGTTCTGCCCCAACGCCAACTCCTACCGGCGCTTCCAGGCCAACAGCTATGCGCCGCTGGCGCCGACCTGGGGCGTGGACAACCGCACCGTCAGCCTGCGCGTGCCGGGCGGGCCGGCCCCTACCCGGCATGTCGAACACCGCATCTGCGGCGCCGACGCCAACCCCTATCTGGCGGCCGCGGCGATCCTCGCCGGCATCCACCGCGGCATCAAGGACAACCTCGACCCGGGCGAACCGGTGCAAGGCAACGGCTATGCCCAGGCCAAGGAACTGCTGCCGACCGACTGGCTGACGTCGCTCACCGCCCTGGAAAACTCGGCCTGGGCGCGGGATGCGCTGGGGCAGGATTTCCTCGGGGTGTACCTGGCGGTGAAGCGCGCCGAGTACCGACAGTTCATGGCGGAGGTGGGTGAGCAGGATTGGCGCTGGTACCTGACCGAGGCCTGATCCCCGCTGCCGAATCCCCCTGTGGAAGCCCACGCTCCCACAGGGCTGCAACCGACTTGAATTCCGTGTGGACACTGACATGACCGAACGCTGCAACTCCTACTACACCGCCACCCTCGACCGCGACACCGACTACCCCACTCTGCAAGGGCGGCACAGCGTCGACGTGGTCATCATCGGCGGCGGCTTCACCGGCGTCGCCACCGCCGTGGAACTGGCCGAAAAGGGCCTGAAAGTCGCCATCGTCGAAAGCCACAAGATCGGCTGGGGCGCCACCGGGCGCAACGGCGGCCAGGTCACCGGCAGCCTCTCCGGCGACGGCGCGATGCGCAAACAGATGCGCCGCACCCTGGGCGACGACGTGGACGACTTCATCTGGCACCTGCGCTGGCGCGGGCACGAGATCATCAAGGACCGGGTGGAGAAATACGCCATCGCCTGCGACCTCAAGCACGGCCACCTGCACGCCGCCTACAAGCCGACCCACCTGGACGGCTTGCGCAGCGACTACGAAGAGGCCGTGCGCCGGGGCATGGGCGACGACGTCAGCCTGCTCGACCGCAGCCAGGTGCGCGACCTGCTGCAAAGCGACCTCTACCACGGCGCCATCAAGAACACCCGCAACCTGCACCTGCACCCGCTCAACCTGTGCATCGGCGAGGCGCGGGCGGCGGAAAGCCTGGGCGCGCTGATTTTCGAGAACAGCGAAGTGCTGGAGATCCTCCACGGCGACAGGCCCGGCGTCAGGACCGCCCACGGCCAGATCGACGCCAGCCAGGTGCTGCTGGCCGGCGACGTCTACCACAAGCTCGAACCGGGGCAGCTCAAGGGCAAGATCTTCCCGGCCATGGGCGGCATCGTCACCACCGAGCCATTGGGCGACCTGGCCCGGCAGATCAACCCCGAGGACCTGGCGGTGTACGACTGCCGCTTCGTCCTCGACTACTACCGCCTCACCGCCGACGGCCGCCTGCTGTTCGGCGGCGGCGCCAACTACAGCGGCAAGGACTCGCGGGACATCGCCGGCGAACTGCGCCCGTGCATCGAACAGACCTTCCCCGCGCTCAAGGGCGTGAGGATCGACTACCAGTGGAGCTGCGCGATGGGCATCGTCATCAACCGCATCCCGCAGCTGGGCAAGCTCTCGGACAACGTCTGGTATTGCCAGGGCTACTCCGGCCACGGCATCGCGACCACGCACATCATGGGCGAGATCATGGGCCGGGCGATCACCGGGCAGATGGCGCAGTTCGACACGTTCGCCGCCTGCTCGCACATTCGCGTGCCGATGGGGGATCTGCTGGGCAATCCGATGCTGGCGGCGGGGATGTGGTACTACCAGATGCTGGAAAAACTGCGCTGACCCCATAGGCCCTATCGCCAGCAGGCTGGCTCCTACAGTGGATGTGCGGCGAACACAAAACCTGCAGGAGCCAGCCTGCTGGCGATGGGGCCCTCCCTGCGCCGCGACACCTCAGTCAGGCAACTGCTCCACCGCAATCCCCAACCGCCGGTAATCCTCGATGCTGCCCGACGCCACATGCCGCTCGGTGATCAATGTGTGCAGCCGCTCGCACGGCGCCACCACGAACGGCTCCACCGCACCGAGCTTGTCCGCCGTGGTCACGGCGATCACCTGCGCCGCGCTGTCGAGCAACGCTTGCTTCACCGGCACCTCATCAAAGTGCAGCGAGGTGATCCCCACCTGCGGATGAATCGCGCACACCCCGGTGAACGCCAGGTCCGCCTTGATCGAAGCGATCAGGCGCAACGCCTCCTGGCCGCCGGCGGACAAGGTCTTCGGGTTGAGCTGCCCGCCCGCCAGAATCACCTTCACCCCTTTGTATTCGGACAACGCGACCGCCGTCATCGGCGCAGCGGTCACGGCGGTGATGCAGATGTCCGCCGGCAGCGAACGCGCCACCTGCAGGGTGGTCGAGCCGGAATCGAACATGACGATTTGCCCGTCGCGCACCTTCTGCGCGGCGTATTTGGCCAGCCGGATCTTCACCTCGTCGATCTCGTCCAGGCGGGTGAGGAAATCCTTGCCGGTGTCCTTCGGCCGGGGCAGCGCCCCGCCGTGCACCCGCTGCACCAGCCCGGCGCTGTCGAGCTCGGCGAGGTCGCGGCGGATGGTGTCTTCGGACACCGCAAAGTGCTGGCTCAACTCGGAAGCCATGACCTTGCCGTCACGTTCGAGGATCAAGAGGATTTTCTGGCGGCGCAGGGACGGGAGTTCGGCGGCGGAATGGTCGTGCATGGTTTTGCCTGTTTATGCTTGTCGTTGCAGGTTTAGTAAGCGTAAACAAATTATCCGGCAAAAACAAACCGCGTTATCAATCACTTCGATCATTGGAATCACGCATTCGAATTTTTTCTTTTGCGCGGCCCTAGGCACAATGGCGCCGTCAAAAAACGCTTAGGATTAGCCCGCCATGAACCTCAATTTCGCTTTCGCCTGCATGATCGTCGTGTCGTTCGCCATCGCCCTCGGCCACGCGTGATTCAGACGGACGCCGCCAGGTGCTCGCGCAACCACTTGTGCGCCGGGTCGCGGTGCGAGCGCTCGGCCCAGAGCATCGCCATCTCGTAGCCCGGCACCGCCAGCGGCGGCTCGACCGCTTGCAGGGTTGAGCTGTCGCGGACCAGCCGCGACGGCAGCATCGCCACCAGATCGGTGCTCGCCAGCACCGATTTGAGCACCAGGAAGTGCGGCACCGACAGCACCACGTTCCTCGACAGCCCCGCCTCTGCCAACGCCTTGTCCGTCACCCCGAAAAAGCCCCCGCCCTCCGGCGACACCAGCACGTGCTCCAACGCGCAGAAACGCTCGCGGGTCAGTTCGCCCTGCAGACCAGGATGGCCGACGCGGCCGGCCAGCACGTAGCGCTCGGAGAACAGCGCCCGGCGGTGCAGGTCCAGCGGCGCGTCTTCGCTGGTGTGCAGCGCCAGGTCGATCACGCCCTGCTCCGCCTGCTTGACCAGACGCTGCGGCGACAGGTCCAGCACCGCCAGCCGCGTGCCCGGCGCCTGGGCGCGCAGGCCGCCCAGCGCCGGCAGCAGCACGGTCGATTCGCCGTAGTCCGACGCCGCGACTTTCCAGGTGTTGTGCGCCTGCGCCGGTTCGAACGGGCTGGCCGGCGCCACCGCCCTCTCCAACGCCTCCAGCGCCTCGCGCAACGGTTCGCGCAGCTCGTCGGCCCGTGCCGTCGGGCGCATACCCCGTGGCCCCGGCAGCAGCAACGGGTCGCCGAAGATCTCGCGCAGTTTGGCCAGGTGCACGCTCACCGAAGGCTGCGACAGGTTCAGCCGCTCGGCGGCGCGGGTGACGTTGTGCTCCGACAACAGCACGTCGAGGGTCAGCAGCAGGTTGATATCCAGCCGTCTCAAATTATTCACTGCTATACCTGATATGTCAGAGATTCATTTCCACTATACCGGCTGGATGCCGATCCTGCTTTCACCCAATCAAGGAGCTTTTCCCCATGAATGTGCTGATGGTCTACGCCCACCCCGAACCGCAATCGCTCAACGGCGCCCTCAAGGACTTCACCGTCCGCCACCTGGAAGCCGCCGGCCACACCGTGCAGGTGTCTGACCTCTACGCGATGAACTGGAAGGCCGCGATCGACGGCGACGACAGCCCCGGACGCGACCGCAGCGCGCCGTTCGATCCGTCGCGCGACTCCAAGCGCGCCTACCGGGACGGCACCCAAGCGGCCGACATCGCCCGCGAGCAGGAAAAGCTGCTGTGGGCCGACACCCTGATCCTGCAGTTCCCGCTGTGGTGGTTCTCGATGCCGGCGATCCTCAAGGGCTGGGTCGAACGGGTCTACGCCTGCGGCTTTGCCTACGGCGTGGGCGAACACTCCGAGAGCCGCTGGGGCGAGCGCTACGGCGAAGGCAACCTGAAAGGCAAGCGGGCGATGCTGGTGGTGACGGCGGGCGGCTGGGACTCGCACTACGGCCCGCGCGGCATCAACGGGCCAATCGATGACCTGCTGTTCCCGATCCAGCACGGGGTGCTGTACTACCCGGGCTTCGATGTGCTGCCGCCGTTCGTGGTGTACCGCACCGGGCGGATGGACGAGGCACGGTTTGCCCGCACCTGCGACGAACTGGGCTCACGGCTGGATGAACTGTGGAGCGCCCGGCCGATTGCGTTCCGGCAGCAGAACGGCGGGGATTACGAGATTCCTTCGTTGACGCTCAAAGAGGAGGTGGCGCCGCAGCTTACGGGGTTTGCCGCGCACCTGCGCTGATCGCTGAAACCGCCCTGAGGCTGACTGTTTTCAATCAGCCTCAGGGGCAAAGAACCTGATCACAGACTCCCTTTCCTGCTCATTGAGCAATATGATCCGTGCACAGTTCCAGCAGGTGAGCAGCGTGTCGGATTCGGAGAACAGCCTGTCGACCAATTGATTGGCCGACAGCCCGTTGCCGTCCGGCAAGTCCAGAGTGTTTTATGAAGCAACAAAGGAAACGCCCGTTCCGCAAAACCAGTTCTTATGAACGGGCGCGTCACATTTGCATCGGATCCATGAGCCCACGACAGCCTCCTCAACAAGAATTCAAACCCCGTAGAGATCGCTATGCGCCAACCCGTTAGAAACCTGACGATTGAAAACATCGATTCCATTACGCAGGCGTTCACTCAAGAACTGGCGACAATCGGCGGGTCGATTGTCGGAAAATCCGGAATCCCCCTCATGCTTGCCTTGAAGCGCGACCGATTGGGCCATGGCCCCTATCCAGACGTATCTTTGTTCGAGGCGGCCAACCGGATCATGTCGGATCTGGTGATCCTTCATGGCATCGCAGCCCTGCTCAAGAACAAACATTTTCCTTTCGACGAGTACATCGTCGAGTTCGGCAACGAGAACAGGAGAGCCTTTGACATTCAAGCCTTTTCCCCCATCGGCAGCCTCGCAGGAGAAGCCTTTAACGCTGCGCCCTCCTATTTCAACAATAAGAAAAACTCTGCACTCAAAAAACTACAAACCAAGGCAGCCAATGAACACTACAGAATCATCATGTTCAACGCAGAGGCCCCAGGAAAGACGATAACGCCGGATGTGGGTGGCGCGTTTCAAATCGCCGTCGATATCGCCACCGGAACGGTAGACATCACACCACCCACCGCCGGGTTGATGGATCGCGTTACAGAACAATCTTGAACTAGCGCAACCGGCCGATCGCCCGCCGATACTTCTCGATCCGCTCCAGATCCTCCCAACCCGGCGAGGCGATCCGCGACAGGTCGCTGTTCTCCTCCAGGTCCGCCAGCTTCACCGCCCGCCCGATGGGGTTCAGGGCCACCCGTTCGATGAAGTCCTCATAGGATTCGCCCGGCACCTTGGTCACCGATTCGATGGCCGTCAGCACCGCTTCGCTGAACCCTTCCTTGCGCAAATCGTCGAGGCTGACATCGCAGTCCTCGACCACATCGTGCAGCACGGCGACGATGCGTTCCTCCAGGCCGCTCATGCGCAACATGACCTTCAGCGGATGCAGAATGTACGGCGCCCCGCCCTTGTCCACCTGCCCCGCATGGGCCGTGGCGGCGATGGCGATGGCGCGCTCCAGCGTTTGAGTCATGGGATGTCCTCGGTTCAGACGCCGTACCGGCCGCCGACGTGGATGTTGCGTTTGAGCCAACTGCCGATGGCCTTCAACCGCCCCGCCGGTTTTGCCGGCTCGGCATAGCGCTGGAGGATCAACGAAACCAGGGCGGCCTGATCCGCCATCGGCTGCGCATCGATCAACTCGGCCACCCACGGGCAGCCGGCTTTCTTGAGATGCTCGCGCCACTCGCCGGGCCAGTCGTCCAGTTCATCCAGCGCCAACCACCGCACCCCGCCCTGCTCCGCATGCCCGCCGCCGATGGATTGCTCGAAACAGAACGGCGTGCCCGGGCGGGACAGGTCGAGGCTGAAAATATAGACGTCCTGGGTGAGGTGCTGCGTGGTGGGGGCGTTGTTGCGGCTGCCGATAGTGATCATGGGAGGTTCCGTCCTTGGGCGATGCGTTGCAGATGGGGTGCAGTCTACGGCGCAACAACAGCGGACGAAACTATTGGCGATGCCGAACGGCAGGCAGAAGACGGATGATCCCGAAGATCAAAGCCTGAAAAGTCCCGTAGGAAATCACCCTATGTGGCTTACGAATTGACCGTTGGCTTGATTTTTTTCCGTGCCTTCTTGGCTGCTCGCAAGCAAAACATCTTCTGGGCGAGTTCGATGTTGCCCGAACAATACATTTTCTTCGCGATGTCATTCTTGAGCTTGTAGAGCTTCAAGTGACCGACATCCCCCTGAATCAATAGATCGAGCGCTGGCTTGACCTCTGAAAAGTGGATCGCCGCATATTTCTTCCTAAGCGAACTCAACTGGATGGTGTTCTGTTCGATGGCCCAGGTCGGCACAACAAAGAACTCCCAGTTGTTCAGATCGCGAATATCCCGGGTTTCCTGCTCATCGTCCTTGAAATGCGCAAGGATAAAAAAATCAGACCAGCGGCGATATATCTCGATAGCCTTTCCATACGGCTTTGAAATGTAGTTGTTCCACACATACCCTTGGCGGGGCTCAAGATCGAACTGTACGTTCTTGCTGCCGCTGGAAGTGGACTTGACCTCGATCCCCCAGCCATATCGGGTGCTGTGGCAATGGGCCTGAAAGTCTGCGGAAAAGTCCGGAACACCCCTGCCGTAAGTCAGATCCACCACGTCCCAGTCCTTACGGGTCTTGTAATGTTCTGCGAGGGTGCGATCCGAGCAAAGCGCCAGGTAGACCAGGTATTCCGCGAGATTGCCGCGGGTGGTGGGTGCCTTCAGGTCGGCATAGCACCACTGCCATGCATCCAGCAGTGTCGCGCTGGCGATGCGCGTGTTGGAAAAGGGCGAATGCAGCTCAAGCATTGGGCTTTTCACTCTCCCTTAAACATCAGAAATTCGCCGGCGTGTTCGCACTAATAATCTCCGCCTCATCCGCCCCAATGTTCCGGAACTTGTGCGGCAGCGTGGTCGGAAAGTAATACCCGTCCCCCGCGCTCAGCACGCTTACCTGCCCGTCCACCGTCAGTTCCACGGTGCCGCGGGTCACCAATCCGCACTCTTCGCCTTCGGCGTGCACGATCGGCTCTTCGCCGGAGCTGGCGCCGGGCGCGTACTGCTCGCGCAGCAGGCGCATCTGGCGGCTGGGGACGGAGGCGCCGATCAGCAGCAGGCGCAGGCCGTGGCGGCCGAGGTCGGGCTGTTCGTTGGCACGGAAGACGTATTGGTGTTCGCGCGGGGGCTGGTCGAAGGTGAAGAAGTCGGCCAGGGACATCGGTATGCCTTCGAGCAGCTTTTTCAGCGAGCTGACGGAAGGGCTGACGCGATTCTGTTCGATCAGGGAAATGGTGGCATTGGTCACGCCGCTACGCCGGGCCAGCTCGCGCTGGGAGAGTTTGTAGCTTTCGCGTACTAGTTTGAGTCGAGAACCCGTATCCATGACAGCCTTATGTTGAGGTACTTAAGGGCAATGGGGGTGGGTGGCGGGTGACGCGCCGGGGGCGCGGATCACGTTGCTCCCGTGTCCCGGAACCGTGAAAGGCGGCTATTAAATCACGTTTGGTGGTGTTGCTCAGCAGGTTCGATGGACGGTGGGTGAAATGAGCCTGCCGGGGGTGAATCCGAAGTAAATGCAGGGCCTGTGGGAGCTGGCTTGCCAGCGATTTGGCGGCACTTTCAACATCATTTTTGCTGATAAGCCAGCTCCCACAGTGGGTCGGGGGGTGTCAGATGGGATTCGGCTGACCGCGACCTTTGTAGGAGCGAGCCTGCTCGCGATGGCGGTGGTTCAGCCAGTCACCTGTTTGAATGGGCTGACGTCATCGCGAGCAGGCTCGCTCCTACAAAATCACGGTTTCAGATGCCGAAGCGGTCGCGCAGCGAGTAGTACGCGGCGCCCATGGCGGTGAGCGGGGCCTGGAAGGTGCGGCCGCCGAACATCGGCATGTGCGGCAGGGAGGCGAAGGCGTCGAAGCGTTCGGCGTCGCCGCGGATCATTTCCGAGATCAGCTTGCCGGCCAGGTGCGAGCAAGTGACGCCGTGGCCGCTGTAGCCCTGCATGTAATAGGCATTCTTCTCGATGCGGCCGAACTGCGGCATGCGCGACATGGTCAGCAGGAAGTTGCCGGTCCAGCGGTAGTCGATCTTCACGTCCTTGAGCTGCGGGAAGGTCTTGAGGATCTTCGGGCGGATCAGGGTTTCGATGTCGTCCGGCTCGCGGGCGCCGTAGACCACGCCGCCGCCGTAGAGCAACCGGTTGTCGGCGGTGAGCCGGTAGTAGTCGAGCAGATAGTTGCAGTCCTCGACGCAGTAGTTGTTGGTGATCAGGCTGCGGGCCTGCTTCTCGGTCAACGGTTCGGTGACGCAGATCTGCGAGCCGCACGGCATGCTCTTGGCCGTCACACGGTTGTCCAGGCCCTGCGGCAGGTAGGCGTTGCCGGCGATCAGCAGGTACTTGGCGCGCACCTGGCCCTTGGCGGTGCGCACGGTGTTCGGTTCGCCGTAGCGGATTTCCACGGCGGCGGACTGCTCGTAGATCTTGCCGCCCAGGCGCACGATGGCCGCGGCTTCGCCGAGGGCCAGGTTCAGCGGGTGGATGTGGCCGCCCTGCATGTCCAGCAGGCCGCCGACGTAGGCGTCGGAGCCGACCTCACGGCGGATGTCCGCCGCGTCCAGCAGCTTCAGGTTGCGGTTGCCATAGCGCTCCCAACTGCGCTTCTGCTCGGCGAGGCCCTTGAGCTGCTTCTTGTTCATCGCCGCGAAGATGCCGCCGGGGCGGTAGTCGCACTGGATGTCGTATTGCTTGATGCGCGAACGGATGATGTCGGCGCCTTCGAAGATCATGCTGCCGAGGATCTCGGCGGTCTTGTCGCCGTAGCGCGCCTCGATCACATCGACGTCGCGGCTGTAGGAGTTGACCAGCTGCCCGCCGTTGCGGCCGCTGGCGCCGTAGCCGACTTTCGCCGCTTCCAGCACCGTCACTTTGTAGCCGGCCTCGGTCAGGAACAGCGCCGAGGACAGGCCGGTGTAGCCGGCGCCGATGATGCAGACATCGCAGTCCACCGCTTCTTCCAGGGTCGGGAAGTCGATGGTTTCGTTGCGGGTGGCCGCGTAGTAGCTGTTGACGTGTTGCTGTTTCATTTTCTTGTTCTCCGAGGGCCGCCGGCACGTGCCGGCGGCCGCCGCTGCAAAATAGGTCAGAGCTTGATCCAGGTCGCTTTCAGCTCGGTGTACTTGTCGAAGGCATGCAGCGACTTGTCGCGGCCGTTGCCCGACTGCTTGAAGCCGCCGAACGGCGCGGTCATGTCGCCGCCGTCGTACTGGTTGACCCACACGCTGCCGGCGCGCAGGCCGCGGGCGAAGGTGTGGGCCTTGCTCAGGTTGCTCGTCCAGACCCCGGCGGCGAGGCCGAAGATGCTGTCGTTGGCGATCTGCAGCGCCTCTTCGACGGTGTCGAAGGTGATCAGCGACAGCACCGGGCCGAAGATCTCTTCGCGGGCGATGGTCATGGCGTTGGTCACGCCGTCGAAGATCGCCGGCTGCACGTACAGGCCGCCGGTCTCTTCGAGGGTGCGCTGGCCGCCGGCGATCAGCTCGGCGCCCTGCTCCCGGCCGATGCCGATGTAGCGCAGGACGTTGTCCAGCTGACGCTGATCGACCACCGCGCCGACGGTGGTGGCCGGGTCGAGGGCGTGGCCGGGTTTCCACGCTTGCAGCGCTTCCACCAGCAGCGGGATGAATTGCTCACGGATCGAACGCTCCACCAGCAGGCGCGAGCCGGCGGTGCAGACCTCACCCTGGTTGAACGCAATGGCGCCCGCCGCCGCTTGTGCGGCTGCGCGCAGGTCCGGCGCATCGGCGAACACCACGTTCGGGCTCTTGCCGCCGGCTTCGAGCCACACGCGTTTCATGTTGCTTTGGCCGGCGTAGATCATCAGTTGCTTGGCGATGGCCGTGGAACCGGTGAAGGCCAGCACGTCGACGTCCATGTGCAGCGCCAGCGCCTTGCCGACGGTGTGGCCGAAGCCCGGCAGGACGTTGAACACGCCCTTGGGAATGCCGGCGTCCAACGCCAGTTGCGCGATGCGGATCGCGGTCAGCGGAGACTTCTCCGACGGCTTGAGGATGAACGAGTTGCCGGCGGCCAGGGCCGGGGCGAACTTCCAGCTGGCCATGATCAGCGGGAAGTTCCACGGCACGATGGCCGCGACCACGCCGGACGGCTCGCGGGTCACCAGGCCCAATTGGTCGTGGGGCGTGGCGGCGACTTCGTCGTAGATTTTGTCGATGGCCTCGGCGCTCCAGCGGATCGCGTTGGCCGTCGCCGGTACGTCGATGCTCATCGAGTCGCTGATCGGCTTGCCCATGTCGAGGGTTTCCAGCAGCGCCAGTTCTTGCTGGTGCTCAAGGATCAGATCGGCGAAACGGATCAGGATGCGCTTGCGTTCGGCCGGGGCCTTGTTGGCCCAGACGCCGGAGTTGAAGGTCTGACGGGCGACGTCAACGGCCAGGTTGGCGTCGGCCTCGTCGGTGCTGGCCACGGACGCCAGGAAACGGCCGTCGACCGGGCTCAGGCATTCGAACGTGGCGCCGCCGATGGCCGGGCGGTATTCGCCGTTGATGAAGGCGCGGCCTTCGAGGGTCAGGGACTGGAAACGCTGTTCCCAGTCGTTGCGGGTCATGGTCATGGCTGTGGCTCACACAGGAAATGGGGTCACCGATGTCCCTGTGGGAGCGGGCTTGCCCGCGAAGGCGGCGGACCGGTCACCCTCAGTGTCGAAGGTGACGGCCTCTTCGCGGGCAAGCCCGCTCCCACAGGGAATGGCGTGTTATTTCGGACTTGTGGTTTGCGCCGGTCACTGTGGATCCGGCGGTGGTCTTCAGACCGTGTGCAGGTACCAGTTGTACTCAAGGTCGGAGATCGAGTTCTCGAATTCGGCCAGTTCGCTTTCCTTGCACGCGACGAACACGTCGATGTACATCGGGTCGATGTACCGGGCCATGACTTCGCTGTCGTCCAGCACCCGCAACGCGTCGCGCAGGTTGTTCGGCAGGCTCTGTTCGTTCTGCTCGTAGCTGTTGCCTTCGGTCGGCGCCGGCGGCTCGATCTGGTTGGTCAGGCCGTGGTGCACGCCCGCCAGCACCGAGGCCATCAGCAGGTACGGGTTGGCGTCGGCACCGGCCACGCGGTGCTCGATGCGCACGGCGTCCGGCGAGCCGGTCGGCACGCGCACGGCCACGGTGCGGTTGTCGATGCCCCAGCTCGGCGAGTTCGGCACGTAGAACTGCGCGCCGAAGCGGCGGTACGAGTTGACGTTCGGGCAGAGGAAAGCCATCTGCGCGGGCAGGGTCTCCAGCACACCGCCGATCGCGTGGCGCAGCGCGGCGTTCTGCTCGGGATCCTCGCTGGCGAAGATGTTGTTGCCTTCTTTGTCCAGGATCGAAATGTGCACGTGCAGACCGTTGCCCGCCTGGCCCGGATACGGCTTGGCCATGAAGGTGGTGTCCATCTCGTGGTCGTAGGCGATGTTCTTCACCAGACGCTTGAGCAGGATCGCGTATTCGCACGCCTTGATCGGGTCGGACACGTGGTGCAGGTTGACTTCGAACTGCGCCGGGGCGCTTTCCTTGACGATGGCGTCGGCGGGGATGCCCTGCTCTTTCGCGCCTTCGAGGATGTCTTGCAGGCAGTCGACGTATTCGTCCAGGTCGTCGATCAGGTAGACCTGGGTCGACACCGGGCGCTTGCCCGACACCGGCGAGCGTGGCGACTGCGGACGGCCGTTCACGTTGTCCTGGTCGATCAGGTAGAACTCAAGCTCGAACGCGGCGCAGATGGTCAGGCCCAGCTCGTCGAACTTGCGCACCACGTTGGCCAGCACTTCGCGCGGGTCGGCGAAGAACGGCTCGCCTTCGAGTTCATGCATGGTCATCAGCAGTTGGGCGGTCGGACGCTTCTGCCAAGGCTCGATGCTGAGGGTGCCGGGGATCGGGTAGCAGATGCGGTCCGCGTCGCCGATGTCCAGGCCAAGGCCGGTGCTTTCGACGGTGGAACCGTTGATGTCGAGGGCAAAGAGCGAGGCCGGCAGGTTGATGCCTTTCTCGTAGACCTTGTGAAGACTGGTGCGCTCGATGCGCTTGCCGCGCACCACACCGTTCATGTCTGCAATCAGAAGGTCGACGTACAAAACCTCAGGATGTTTCTTAAGGAATGCGTTTGCTTCGTTGAGTTGAACGGCACGCAGAGGGACCGACATGATGCACCTATTTAGCTGTTAATTATTATGTTCACTGCTGTTTCGCGGAGCCAGTCAACCCGAACGGCAAAGTGAAGTCAATAGCGAACGCAGGGCCGTTCAGCGTTTATTTTTCGGGCTTTTTTTAACATCCTCATGCCGAAGCAGACGCCAGAGCGGCGGAAATCCTGAAGATTGGATGAACGGCGTTTAGAATTTTTTACATGGCAGTTGTTAATTAAAATAAACGCGGCTAAGCTCCGGAAAAGCTCGTTCAAGTGTCAAACTTCGAGGTGAATAAAAATGGCATTCAAGCCATTGATCGGCGTTACTGCGTGCGTCAAACAGATCGGCCTGCACCCCTACCACATCAGCGGCGACAAGTACGTGCGTGCTGTCAGCGTCGCGGCGCAGGGGCTGCCGGTGGTCATTCCTTCCCTGGGTGAACTGACGGAAACCGGCGACCTGCTCGGTCAGCTCGACGGCCTGCTGCTCACCGGCTCGCCCTCCAACGTGGAGCCCTTCCACTACCAGGGCCCTGCCAGCGCCCCCGGCACGGATCACGACCCGGCGCGGGACGCCACCACCCTTCCCCTCTTGCGTGCGGCCATTGCGGCGGGCGTTCCGGTGCTCGGCATCTGCCGCGGCTTCCAGGAAATGAACGTGGCCTTCGGCGGCAGCCTGCACCAGAAGGTGCATGAGCTGCCGGGCATGCTCGACCACCGCGAAGCCGACAGCCCGGACGTCGCCGTGCAGTACGCCCCGGCCCATGCCGTGACGGTGCTGGCCGGCGGTGTGTTCGAGGCGCTGGAGCTGCCGGGCGAGTTTCAGGTCAACTCCATCCACAGCCAGGGCATCGACCGCCTCGCCCCCGGCCTGCGCGCCGAAGCGGTGGCGCCGGACGGCCTGATCGAGGCGGTGTCGGTCGAGCACAGCCCGACGTTCGCCGTCGGCGTGCAGTGGCATCCGGAGTGGCAGGTGCTGGACAACCCGCCCTACCTGAAGATTTTCCAGGCGTTCGGCGCGGCGTGCCGGCAACGAGCGGCACGGCGCAATCAGCGCTGACACCCCCGTAGACGCAAAACCCTTTACTGCCCCCACGGGAGCGGCGGCTGTGCGTGTGCACATCCGTCACCTGTGAAAACAACGAAACCGCAATAACAACAAGTACCACCAGGCAGCCAGGACGGCGGCGCCGAACAAGCCGGATCGGCAGGAGTGTCGGCAATCGGATCGATGCAAAACCCTGTGGGAGCCGGCTTGCCAGCGATGAGGCCATCACCCTCGACATTGAGGGTGACTGACCCGCCGCCATCGCAGGCAAGCCAGCTCCCACAGGGGGATGCGATCCGGGAGGAATGACTCCAAACGATCTGCAATCCACTTTTGAGCCAGGCCATTTGGCCCGGCGACTGAAACCTGTTGGGAGTTTCACATGGCAAACGCCTCCAGCACTTACAGGAAGGCCCTTGAAGGTCATCAGCAACCGAAAAAGGTTCTGGTGAAAGTCGATCGCGTCACCAAGAAATTCGACGAGACCACCGCCGTGGACGACGTGTCCCTGGAGATCCATCAGGGCGAGATCTTCGCCCTGCTCGGCGGCTCCGGTTCCGGCAAGTCGACCCTGCTGCGCATGCTCGCCGGTTTCGAGCGTCCCACCGACGGGCGGATCCTGCTCGACGGCGTGGACATCACCGACATGCCGCCTTACGAACGACCGATCAACATGATGTTCCAGTCCTATGCGCTGTTCCCGCACATGACGGTGGCGCAGAACATCGCCTTCGGCCTCAAGCAGGACCGTTTGCCGGCCAGCGAGATCGACGCCCGCGTCGAAGAGATGCTGCGCCTGGTGCACATGACCCAATACGCCAAGCGCAAGCCGCACCAACTGTCCGGCGGCCAGCGCCAGCGCGTGGCCCTGGCCCGTTCGCTGGCCAAGCGCCCGAAGCTGCTGCTGCTCGACGAACCGATGGGCGCGCTGGACAAGAAGCTGCGTTCGCAGATGCAGCTGGAACTGGTGGAAATCATCGAGCGCGTCGGCGTGACCTGCGTGATGGTGACCCACGACCAGGAAGAGGCCATGACCATGGCCGAGCGCATCGCGATCATGCACCTGGGCTGGATCGCCCAGGTCGGCAGCCCGGTGGACATCTATGAGGCGCCGGTCAACCGCATGGTCTGCGAATTCATCGGCAACGTGAACGCCTTCGACGGCACCGTGGTGGAAGACCTCGAAGGCCACGCGATCATTCACAGCCCCGACCTTGCGCAGAAGATCTACGTCGGCCACGGCGTCAGCACCTCAGTGCAGGACAAGTCGATCACCTACGCGATCCGCCCGGAAAAGATGCTGGTCAGTTCCCTCAAACCCGAAGCCCGCTACAACTGGTCCGAAGGCAAGGTGCACGACATCGCCTACCTGGGCGGCCACTCGGTGTTCTACGTCGAGCTGCCCGGCGGCAAGATCGTCCAGTCGTTCATGGCCAACGCCGAACGCCGCGGCGCACGGCCGACCTGGGACGACAAGGTCTACGTGTGGTGGGAAGACGACAGCGGCGTGGTGCTGCGCTCATGAGCACTCTCAATCAGCGGTTCATGCGGTGGGTGCCCAGCGGACGCAAGTTCGTCATCGGGATTCCTTTCATCTGGCTGTTCCTGTTCTTCATGCTGCCGTTCTTCCTGGTGATGAAGATCAGCTTCTCGGAAGCGGCCCTGTCGATTCCGCCCTACTCGGAGATCTACACCTACGCCGAGCAGAAATTCCAGCTGTTCCTCAACATCGGCAACTACAGCATGCTCGGCGAAGACGAGCTGTACCTGTCGGCCTACCTCGGTTCGCTGAAGGTCGCGCTGCTCAGCACGCTGATGTGCCTGGTGATCGGTTTCCCGATGGCCTACGCGATCACCAAGGCCAGCAAGGAAGCGCAGAACGTGCTGCTGCTGTTGATCATGATGCCGACCTGGACCGCGATCCTGATCCGCGTGTATGCGTGGATGGGCATCCTCAGCAACAACGGCCTGCTCAATGCGTTCCTGATGTGGACGGGGCTGACCGATCACCCGATCGAGATCCTCAACACCAACACGGCGGTCTATATCGGTGTCGTGTATGCATACCTGCCGTTCATGGTGCTGCCGCTGTACGCCAACCTGGTCAAGCACGACGCCAGCCTGCTGGAAGCCGCGCAGGACCTGGGCTCGAGCAACTTCAACAACTTCTGGAAGATCACCGTGCCGCTGGCCAAGAACGGCATCATCGCCGGCTGCATGCTGGTGTTCATCCCGGTGGTGGGCGAGTTCGTCATTCCGGAACTGCTGGGCGGCCCGGAAACCCTGATGATCGGCCGCGTGCTGTGGCAAGAGTTCTTCAATAACCGCGACTGGCCGGTGGCGTCCGCCCTGGCGGTGGTGATGCTGCTGATCCTGATTGTGCCGATCCTGCTGTTCAACCGCAGCCAGGCCAAGGAAATGGAGGGTAAAGAATGAAACGCTTCCGTTTCTCCAGCCTGATGCTGGTGCTGGGCCTGCTGTTCATCTACCTGCCGATGCTGATCCTGGTGATCTACTCGTTCAACGCCTCGAAGCTGGTGACGGTGTGGGGCGGCTGGTCGGTGAAGTGGTACGTCGGCCTGCTCGACAACACCCAACTGATGGGCTCGGTGGTGCGCTCGCTGGAGATCGCCTGCTACACCGCGATCGCCGCCGTGGCGCTGGGTACGCTGGCCGCGTTCGTGCTGACCCGCGTCACCCGCTTCAAGGGCCGCACGCTGTTCGGCGGCCTGGTCACCGCGCCGCTGGTGATGCCCGAGGTGATCACCGGCCTGTCGCTGCTGTTGCTGTTCGTGGCCATGGCGCAACTGATCGGCTGGCCCCAGGAGCGCGGCATCGTCACCATCTGGATCGCCCACACCACGTTCTGCGCGGCCTATGTGGCGGTGGTGGTGTCGGCGCGCCTGCGCGAGCTGGATCTGTCGATCGAAGAGGCTGCGATGGATCTTGGCGCCAAGCCGTTCAAGGTGTTCTTCCTGATCACCATCCCGATGATCGCGCCGTCGCTGGCGGCGGGCGGCATGATGTCGTTCGCCCTGTCGCTGGACGACCTGGTGCTGGCCAGCTTCGTGTCCGGCCCCGGCTCGACCACGTTGCCGATGGAAGTGTTCTCGGCGGTGCGCCTGGGCGTGAAGCCTGAGATCAACGCCGTGGCCAGCCTGATCCTGCTGGCGGTGTCGCTGGTGACCTTCCTGGTCTGGTACTTCGGCCGCAAGGCGGAAGCCAACCGCAAGCGCGCGATCCAGGAAGCCATGGACCAGACGGCCAACGAGTCGTGGCAACAGCCGCAGCGCGCGGCGGCCACGGCCTGAAGAAAGTGGCGAGGGCAGTTGCGCCCTCGCCACAGATTCACCGAATTCCCGCAGTATGTTTTTGAACAAGAAAAATGGAGTTTCACCGATGAAAATGTTTGGCAGGACTCTGCTGACACTGTCCTTATTGGGCGCAATCGCCACGGGCGCCCAGGCCAACGACAAGGTGCTGCGCGTCTACAACTGGTCCGACTACATCGCCCCCGACACCGTCAAGAAGTTCGAGGACGAGACCGGCATCCAGGTGACCTACGACGTGTTCGACAGCAACGAGACCCTGGAGGCGCGTCTGCTGGCGGGCAAGTCCGGCTACGACATCGTCGTGCCGTCCAACAGCTTTCTGGCCAAGCAGGTGAAGGCCGGGGTCTACCAGACCCTGGACAAATCCAGGCTGCCGAACTGGAAGAACCTCAACCCGGTGCTGCTGAAGAACGCCGCCGCCAGCGATCCGGACAACGCCCATGCGTTCCCGTACATGTGGGGCTCGATCGGCATCGGCTTCAACCCGGACAAGGTGCGCGAAGTGCTCGGCGAGAACGCGCCGGTCAATTCCTGGGACCTGCTGTTCAAGCCGCAGAACGCCGAGAAGCTCAAGGCCTGCGGGATCAGCTTCCTCGACTCGCCGACCGAAATGCTCCCGGCCGCCCTGCACTACCTGGGCTATCCGGTGAACGACAAGGACGCCCGGCACATCGCCGAGGCCGAAGCGCTGTTCATGAAGATCCGCCCGTCGGTGGCGTATTTCCATTCGTCCAAGTACATCTCGGACCTGGCCAACGGCAACATCTGCGTGGCCGTCGGCTACTCCGGCGACGTGCTGCAGGCCAAGGCCCGCGCCGAAGAGGCCGGCAACAAGGTGACGATCGACTACAGCATCCCCAAGGAAGGCGCCGGCAGCTTCTACGACATGGTCGCCATCCCCCGCGATGCGGCCAACGTGGAGAACGCCTACCTGTTCATGAACTTCTTGATGCGCCCGGACATCATCGCCGAGATCACCAACAGCATCGGCTACAGCAACGCCAATCAGGCCGCCACGCCCCTGGTGGACGAAGCGATCCGCAACGATCCGGGCTCGTACCCGCCGCAGGAAGTGATGGCCACGCTGTATGCGGTGCCGGACCAGCCGATCGCCACGCAGCGGATCATGACCCGGGGCTGGACGCGGGTGAAGCTCGGCAAGTGAACCTCTGGGGCGAGCCCGCTGGCGTTGGCGTCAGTGAAGGCACCGCATGCTTCCACAGGGGAAACGGCAAGACTCACGACAACGTTTTTCCGTTCACGCAGCGCCTTACCACCGCTGCACCCTCTCTCTGAACGGCCTCACCTGGCATTCCTCGGTTCAGGTGAATTCAGGCGCCCTCGGGCGCCTTTTTTTGTCGGCTCAAGCCAGCGGCCATTCGGCCAAAACGCGATAGCGGCCCTTGTGGGATTCGAACAGGGCAAAGCGCTCGGCGCGCAGGAAGAATTCCGGCGCGGTGGCGGACTCGGGAACGGGTTCGCGAAAGTCGCGCATCAGCGTCAGGTGCGGCTGGAACTCCCTCGGCGGCGCTTCGAAACCGAACGGCAGCATCGCCTGTTCCAGTGCGTACACCAGCCGCAGCAGCGGCGGCGGTGCCTGTTCCGGTGCCAGCGACAGCACGCCGGCCTTGCGCCACACCTGCAAGCGATCCAGCGAAATCCTCAGCGCCGCCCCCGGCGTGCCCACCTTGGCGGCCGCTTCGCACACCGGCGCGATCTGCGCCAACGGCACCGCGCCGAGAAACAGCAGCGTCAGGTGAAAGTTGTCCGCCGGCACCGGTTTGCCGGCCCGCAGGCTCAAGGCGCTGCGCCATTGGGCAATGGCCTTGCGCTGTGCCGGCGGGCAGTCCAGGGCAAAGAACAGCCGCTTGAACGGTTGGTCACCGGGTACGTCGTCCTTCATGGCCCCTCTCCTTCGCAGGTCGTGATCCTGTGGATTCTACACGGCCGTTTTCTGGCGGCCCGCGACATGAAGGTTATAGTTCAGGGATGGCCATCGACCGGAGACCGCCATGCGCGAGATCCTCAGCAAAGAACCCTGGTGGGCCCGACCGCCGAATCCCGGGCAGGACGAAACCGAACTGGAATGGGGCTGGCTGGTGCACTACAGCGAAGGCGAGCCGCGCTTCGAATTCATCCACGAGCGGCCGACGGACGAACAGATCCGCTTGCGCAAGAGCTGCCGGATCACACCGTCGGCGGAGTAGCCCTGCACCGTTGCCCGCCGCAAAACCTGTGGGAGCTGCGGTGCGACGACTCGACTTGCCAGCGATAGGGCCGGCACTGCTGGCATCTCTGTCGCCTGACCTACCGCCATCGCTGGCGAGCCAGCTCCCACAGTTTCCGAGTCGTTCTCAGATGCAGGGGTTGGGCTTCAGGATTCGACGAGGTGCCTGAAGCCGCCGAAGATCATGCGCTGGCCGTCGAACCCCATCGGGTTGGCGTCCGGCTGCATGCGCGGGTCGTCCATCATTTTGGCCATGCCGGCGTCGCGGGTGGCCTTGTCCGGCCAGACCAGCCAGCCTGCGGATACGGTTTCGCCTTCCTTGAGTTTCACCGCCATCGGGAAAGAGGTGACCTTGCCGTCCGGCACGTCATCGCCCCAGCACTGCACAACGTCCCGGGCACCGTATTCCTTGAACAGCTTCGCGGCGACCGCGCAGTGCTTTTCATATTGCCCGCGGTTGGCGTTCGGCACGGGCGCCACAAAGATATCGATGTAAGCCATGGTCATTCTCCTTGAGGATCGGGTTGGATCTGCTGACTGGTCGATTCCGGCGGCCGCCATTCGACACGCTGGAGGCCCTGCCCGACCGACGGCTCCTGGCGGTCGCCCAGGCTGCCCTCGACCTGCCCGGCGATGTGCAGCGTGCCGGCCATGACGCCGGTCGTCGGGTTCTGCACCAGTTTCAGCCAGGCCTTGTCGAACGTGTTGCCCAGGCTGCTGCGGATCAGCGCTTCGCTGTCCGGCCGGTCGTTGGCCTGGATGATCGCGCGGATGCCGGCCACGCCCACGGAGATCAGCGCCCCGGCGAGTTTCCCCGCCGCGGCCGCCACCGCGCCGGCGGCGCCGCGCGGGGCCATTTCCGCTTCCATGCGCTGGCTGGCGCGCCGGGCCACCGGGGCCATGCCGGCATCGGTCGAGGCGATGCCCTTGGCGCCGCCGTCGGTGTGGATCTTGTCGATCAGCGCGGCGTAGGCCGGCAAGGTGTTCAACGGTTCGGTGCTGATCACCTGATACAGCGACGCATCCCGGGCCGGCGGCGGCCCGAGGGCGATGGCGGGAATCTTCTGCAGGCGCCCGTTGAGCTGGGCGACGGGCACGCCGTGACGCTGGGCGATGAGCGGCATCTGCTGCGCCATCTGCTGTGCATAGAACGCCGTGGACTGGCCGAGGATCGCGTCCGGGTCGATCTCCACAGCCACCGGCGCCAGCACCCTTTCCTGATACTGCTCAAGCAGATACGCCGCCAGACGCTTGGCCGACGCGTCCTGTTCGCCGCCGGCGCTGATCGTGTACCAGCTGACTTTCATCGACAGCCATTCCTGGGTCCAGTAGCTGCTGAACCACGGAATGAAATTTTCTTCAGTTTGCTGATAGACCCGAGTGCGCCAATGTTCCATCGAACCCCGGGCGAACAGCTTGGCCTGCTCGGTGGCCTGTTGCGAGGCGCTGAGGATTTCCCGGTCGATCTGTTGCCAGGTGGCGGGCGACACCGCCACCGCCGGCGCGCTGACCGGGGCCCGCGCCGTGGTGGCGCAGCCGGCCAGCAGAAACAGTGCGGCGACGGCCAGCGCGCGCAGGTTCACGGTGGTGTCCTTCAGGGAGCCGGGGCGGTATGCGTTTGAGTATAGGTGGGTCGGTCGGCGGTGAGGGGGGATGTGCAGGCCCTATCGCGAGCAGGCTCGCTCCCACAGGAGGCTGCAGGGCTGCTCAAACGCTGGGAACCAGCCTGCTGGCGATCGAAGGGCCCTCAGGCTCACCGCCACACCCGAACCATCATTGCCGTCGATGTTCACCATTACGACGATTGCCTTTCGCGCAAGGTTCGCCTGGCGCAGGATTCACCCAACCGCAACACATCGAGGAGTCAACACCATGAGCCACCCCGTCACCCTCGCCGTGAGCTTCCCGGTGTTCGGCAGCAACTACTACGACCAGCACGCGGTGCCGCGCAAGGCACAGGCACTGGTGTTTGATGAAGATTTCGAAGATCTGCTGATGCCCGCCGCCAGCCATCATTTCAGCAACGGCGTGGTGGGCCTCAACGATCAGTTCCGTTTTCTGAGCGACATACTCGCCACCCATTTGCTGGATCTCGAGGCCTCCGCGCCTGCGCGTGCCGGCGTCCGGGCGAGCGCTCACTTTTAATGCCAAAGGGCGTTCCCGGCCGGGAGCGCCCTTTTTGCGTTGACTCAGTCCTGGTCGTTGTAGTCGTCGCGGTCGCGGTGATGGCGACGCCATTCGCGCCGGTCGTCATCGCGGTCGTCCCAGCGCCGGTCGTGGTCGTAGTAGCGGCCACGGTCGCGGTCGTAGTACCCGCCATGGCGGTAGTCATCATCAAAGTCCGCGACACAGCCGCCCAACAGGACGGCGGCGGAAACGGTCAGCAGCAAGGTTGTTGCAGGCTTCATTCAGGGCTTCCCAAAACCAGGGTCAAGACGACGGAAACGGCCGGCGCTGCCCTCGCCTCTTGGCCCGGTGCGCGCCGCCGCAGATACGACCGGGCAAACCACGGATGATTCAGCGGGTGCCCGCCACCGTTTGTCGTCTCGTGCCTTGCTCAGCCCACCAGCGCGATCAATTGCTGGCGCTGCGCGTCGGTCAGCGTCAGCCCGAACCCGGCGCCGGCGTTGTCGGCCATGCTGCGCGGGTTGCCGGTGCCGGGGATCACGCAGGTGACCGCCGGGTGGGCCAGCAGAAACTTGAGCAGCAGCTGCGGCCAGCTCGTGACCTGCACCTGCGACGCCCACCCCGGCAGCGGCCGGCCCCGCAGCCGCTCCAGCAGTGCCCCGCCGCCGAACGGCCGGTTGCAGATCACCGCCACCCCGCGCTCGCGGCACAACGGCAGGATGCGTTTCTCCACGGCGCGGTCGTCGAGGGCGTAGTTGATTTGCAGGAAGTCCACCTGTTCGGCCTTCAGCACCGCTTCGACCTCGTCATGGGCCGACGGCGCGTAATGGGTGATGCCGATGTAGCGGATGCGCCCCCGGGCCTTCCAGTCGCGCAACGTCGGCAGGTGGGTCTGCCAGTCCAGCAGGTTGTGGATCTGCATCAGGTCGATGCAGTCGGTGCGCAGCAAATGCAGGGAGCGCTCCATCTGCGCGATGCCCTCTTCGCGGCCGCGTGTCCACACCTTGGTGGCCAGAAAGGCCGGCGAGCGCGGTTCGTGGATCGACAGCAGCCCGCCGACGGTCTCTTCGGCGCGGCCGTACATGGGCGAGCTGTCGATGACCGTGCCGCCCTTGTTGAACAGCTCGCCGAGCACCGCCGGCAAAGGCCGGTGCAGCGGATCGCCCGGCGCGGCGTCAAAGGCCCGGTAGGTGCCCAGCCCTACCGTCGGCAGCGCTTCGCAGGTCGAGGGGATGGCGCGGGTCTGCATGGTCTGGCCTCCTGCGGCACTGGGCGAGGCGCTGGGGCAAGGATCCGCTGGGCTACACTGCGACAACCCGCCTGCGCGCCCCGTTAAAGTTAGCCGAATGTCACGAACCCTGATGTCACTCGTCGCCTTGGCCATCGCCGCGTACCTGATCCTGTGCGCGGCGCTGTTCGTGTTCCAGCGTGCGCTGATCTATTTCCCCCAGCCTGCGGCGGTGGATTCGCCGGATACGCGACTCACGCTGGCGACGCCGGACGCCGACATCCGCGTGAGCGTCCGGGAACACCCCGGCCCCAAGGCGCTGATCTACTTCGGCGGCAATGCCGAAGACGTCTCGCTCAGCCTGGCGACGCTTGCCCGGGCCTTTCCCGGCCATGCCGTGTACCTGCTGCATTACCGGGGGTTTGGCGGCAGCGGCGGTTCCCCGTCCGAAGAAGCCATTGCCCGGGATGCCCTGGCGCTATTCGACCGGGTGTACGCCAGCCATCCCCAGATCGCGCTGATCGGGCGCAGCCTCGGTTCCGGCGTCGCCGTGCGGCTGGCCAGTCAGCGGCCCGTGCAGCGCTTGGTCCTGGTCACGCCTTACAACAACCTCGAGGAACTTGCCGCGCGCCAGTATCCGTGGGCGCCGGTCAAGTGGCTGCTCAAGGACCGTTTCGAGTCCGGTCGCTACGCGGCGCACATCCAGGTGCCGACGCTGCTGCTGGCGGCGAGCGACGACGAGGTGATCCCCCGCGCCAGCACCGAGCGGCTGTTGCGCAGCTTTCCCGAAGGCGTGGCGTCGCTCCGGGTGATCGCACCTGCGGGGCACAACTCGATTGCCGAGCGGCCGGAGTATCTGGAGTGGATCGGCGAGGCGCTGAACCGGTGAGGGTTGCCGGGCTGTAATCGCGCAATCGGCGCAGAACCTGTGGGAGCAACTGTCGCCCCCTGCGGCACCTGAACGGCCGCCATCGCCAGCAGGCGGGTTCCCACAAGGGATCCCGGTACACCCCAACAACCTGTGGGAGCAGGCTGGCCTGCGAAAGGCTGGAAAAAACACCGCAACGGCCTACAGGAACGCCCGTCCCAGACACTTCGTCGGCCCGCCGCGATTCTCACCGCCGCCCCGTGAACCAAGCCCCAAAAGCCCAGTCCTACCCGCGCCGCTTCCCGCGGTTCATTTCAATCAAGCGCCGTCCCCCTTCAGAGCCGCCCGTCCCATGCGCCACGCCGTTCGTTCGTCCCGCTTCGTTCCGCTGTGCCTGCTGTTCCTCTCGCCGCTGCTCGCCGTCCCCGCCCATGCCGGTGCGGAACGGCAATTGGCAACCGCCATCAACGACTTGCGCGCCCACCCCCAGCGATGCGACCGACGTCCGGCACAACGCCTGGCGCCGTTGTCGCTCAAGCAGAACCTGGCGCTGCCCATCGGCTACGGCTACGGCGGCGGGCTGCGGGAACGCCTGAAGGATAAGGGGTACGCGGCGGTGTCCGTGCGCAGCATCCGGATCGTCGGGGCCGAAGACGCCGAAGAGGCGTTCGACCAGTTGCAGGACGACTACTGCGGCGCCCTGCTGGACGCCCAATACGCCGACATCGGCATCAGCCGCGCCCGCAACGAATGGCAAGTGGTGCTGGCGCGGCCGGTGCTCGACAGCCGGGTGGGCGACAACCGCAGCGTCGGCAAGGCCCTGCTGGCCGAGGTCAACGCGGCCCGCGCCCGCCCGCGGATGTGCGGGCGCCAACGGTTCGCCGCCGCCCGCCCCTTGAGCTGGAACCCGGCCCTCGGCGCCGCCGCCCAAGGGCACAGCAAAGCCATGGCCTATGGCAACTACTTCGCCCACCGCGACCCCGATGGCGACATGCCCTCCGACCGCGCCCGCGCCGCCGGCTACCGCGGACGGCAGATCGGCGAAAACATCGCCGCCGGCCAAGGCTCGCCGGGCAAGGCCATGGCCGGCTGGCTCGCCAGCCCCGGCCACTGCGCCAACCTGATGAACCCGATGTTCACCCAGGTCGGCGCCGGCTTCGCCAGCGATGTACGCAGCGATCAAGGGGTGTACTGGACGATGCTGTTCGGCGCGCCTTGACCGCCCCTGGCGAAGGCGGAGAAAGGCGTTCAATGACGCAAGCCCGTTCCATCGGTTTTTGATAGCATCCGGGCCTTCCTGCACTTCAATGCTGCTATTCCAAGGGACGGATTCGGGCATGCTGGACGCCAACGCTACGCACATCACCCTCACCCTCGAAGGCGCCAACGCGGACTTCCAGGTGCTCAGCTTCACCGGCCGCGAAGCCCTCAACCAACCTTTTTGCTTCGACCTCGAACTGGTCAGCGCCCGTCCCGACCTGGCGCTCGAGGAGCTGCTGCACAAGCCCGGCGTCCTCACCTTCGGCGCCACCGGCGAGGGCACGATCCATGGCCTCGTGTACCGCATCGAGCAAGGCGACTCCGGCCGCACCCTCACCCGCTACAGCCTGAGCCTGGTGCCCCAGCTGGCCTACCTGCGCCACAACCACGACCAGCAGATCTTCCAGCACCTCACCGTGCCCAAGATCATCGCCCGGGTCCTGGAGGACCGCGGCATCCTCGCCGACGCCTACAGCTTCCAGCTCGGCGCCGAGTACCCCGAGCGCGACTACTGCGTGCAGTACGACGAGTCCGACCTGCACTTCATCCAGCGCCTGTGCGAGGAGGAAGGCATCCACTTCCATTTCCAGCACAGCGCCGGCGGCCACAAGCTGGTGTTCGGCGACGACCAGACCGTGTTCCGCAAGCTCAAGCCGGTCAGCTACCAGCAGGACTCCGGCATGGCCGCGGACAAGCCGGTCATCAAGCGCTTCAACCTGCGCCTGGAGACCCGCACCCGCCGCGTCGCCCGCCGCGACTACGACTTCGAGAAACCCAAAATCCTGCCCGAGGCCGCCGCCAAGTCGGCCTTCATGCCGGACCTCGAGGACTACGACTACCCCGGCCGCTTCACCGCCCGCGAGCGCGGCAAGCAGCTGGCCACCCGCGCCCTCGAACGCCACCGCAGCGACTACGCCCTGGCCGAGGGCAAGGGCGACGAGCCGACCCTGGCCTGCGGCCACTTCCTCACCCTGGCCGAGCACCCGCGCGCCGAGTGGAACGACCTCTGGCTGCTGCTGGAGGTGATCCACGAGGGCAAGCAGCCGCAGGTCCTCGGCGAGAACGTCACCAGCGACGTCACCGACGCCAAGGACGACTTCCACCAGGGCTACCGCAACACCTTCCTCGCCACCCCGTGGGACGCCCACTACCGCCCGGCCCTCGAGCACCCCAAGCCTCGCGTGCTCGGCAGCCAGACCGCCGTCGTCACCGGTCCCGCCGGCGAGGAGATCCACTGCGACCCGTACGGGCGGATCAAGGCGCAGTTCCACTGGGACCGCGACGGCCAGGCCGACGACAAGACCACCTGCTGGCTGCGCGTGGCCAGCGGCTGGGCCGGCGCGGCCTACGGCGGCATCGCCATCCCCCGCGTGGGCATGGAGGTGCTGGTCACCTTCCTTGAGGGCGACCCCGAC
This sequence comes from Pseudomonas ekonensis, assembly GCF_019145435.1. NCBI lineage: Bacteria > Pseudomonadati > Pseudomonadota > Gammaproteobacteria > Pseudomonadales > Pseudomonadaceae > Pseudomonas > Pseudomonas ekonensis. Next base: position 170,057 of record NZ_JAHSTS010000002.1, read on the forward strand.
CAGCCGCTGGTCACCGGCTGCCTGTACCACAAGGAAAACGTCGTCCCCTACGACCTGCCGGCGAACAAGACCCGCAGCACCTTCAAGACCTTGAGCTCCCCCGGCGGCAAGGGCTACAACGAACTGCGCATCGAGGACCGTAAGGGCGCCGAGCAGATCTACCTGCACGCCCAGCGCGACTGGGACGAGAACATCGAGCACGACCAACGGATCCGCATCGGCAACGAACGCCACGACACCGTCGAGGCCAACGCCTACAGCGAGTTCAAGGTCGAGGAACACCGCATCACCCACCTGGACCGCAAGAGCGAGATGCGCGCCGACGACCACCTCACCGTCGCAGTGACCCAACACGTGAAGGTCGGCACCGGGCAGTTCGTCGAGGCCGGCACCGAGATCCACTACCACGCCGGCGAGAAGGTCGTGGTCGAGGGCGGCATGGAACTGACGGCCAAGGCCGGCGGCAGCTTCGTGAAGGTGGATGCGGGGGGGCGTGACCATCAGCGGGGCCGAGGTGAAGGCCAATACCGGCGGCGCGCCGGGGGTGGGGAGCGGGATTGCGGTGTTGGCGCCCTTGATTCCCGGCATCGCGGCAAAAGACGCGAAAGGCAATCTGCTCAGCGCGCCCCCGGTCGGCAAGTTCAGTGCCGAGCCGGATGCGCCGAGCACGCTACCGTCGGAAGAAGAGCTCGAAGAAGAGGAAGAAGAAGTCGAAATCGAAGACATCACGCTGCGGGTGGGCATGTTCTTCGATGGGACGGGCAACAACCGCAGCAACAGCGAACGCGTTTATGGCTGCTTTGCGCCAGACGTGAACCTGCAAGAGATGGCGGAAGAAATCCGCAAGTACTGCGCCTCTTACGGCTACGACGGTAAGGGCAGTTCGCCGGACAACAGTTATGGCAACGACGTCAGTAACGTGGCCCGATTGTACGACCTCTACATCAACCAATCCGACGAAGAGATTCCGGCGGATGCGGAAATGGCGAGCGTGTCGATCTACGTAGACGGGATCGGTACGAGCAGTACGGGTGAAGATTCTATCTACTCACAGGGGACGGGGCTTGGGGCGCAAGGGGTCAGGACGCGGGTTGAGGAAAGCCCTGCGCTCCTCATTAAAGCTCTACGTTCTTTCGGAACAAACAATCCGGAAAAAAGAATCAAACGGATCGAGTTTGACATCTTTGGCTTCAGCCGCGGGGCGGCAGCTGCACGCGACTTTGCAAATGAGGTTCTCAAAGGTGAAAAAAGCATTCTAGCCAAGGCCTTGCCAACTGGTACTCCCGGCTTATCGGACTCCTTTTCTTGGGCATCTAAGTCTGGGACTTCAATCAATTTCATTGGGATTTTCGATACCGTAGCAGCAATTGCAAACCCACTACTCGGAGACTTCACCGGGCACAACGCCAGAAACCCAGGAATCAACATATTCCTGCCCCCTGATGCTGCAAAAAAAGTTGTACATCTTGTAGCAAGAGATGAGCGTCGCTACAACTTCTCCCTCAACAGCGCAGGGGCATCTGACATCGTTCTCCCTGGTGTTCACTCTGACCTGGGTGGTGGGTATCTACCTAAAGCCATAGAACGTGTACTTGTCAGCAAACCACGCAAAAGTGATGTGGATTTGACAACACCTACATCCGCAGCTAACAGCTACAAGCTAGCGCAACAAGATTTACGACGGCTTCAAGATCAAATGGCTCATTACAATCTGCCACTTGAATTGAGAACATGGGAGGTGCCTTTCACCAGCCGTGATCGAGACGATCGCACTCCTAAGAAACATGTCTATGCTGCTGTAAGCAGTCAGCGTGAGGTGCGAAGCGACCTTTCCTTGGTTTACTTAAGAATCATGCGAGAGCTTGCGACAGAAAACGACGTTCCTTTCCGTCAGATCCCTGATGCAGAGCCACGCCTCAAGCTCCCAGCAGAGCTGATTCCTATTTCTGAAAAACTGACAGCTTATGCCCTTGGCAAAAGTAAAATGATTGGCCTCACCCCACAGGAAGAACAACTGCTTTTTCAACGGTATGTTCACCTCTCTGACAATTGGAACGCGGCAAAAGGCATGAACAACAGCGACTTGGAAGTTGTTTTCATTAACCGACCAACCGACAACAACCTACGAACGGTGCATCCAAATGAATAAAATTTTTCATTTCATTGTCGCTGTTCTGCTTAGCAGTTCTGCGCTGGCAAACGATAGTTCGTTACCTTACGACGCTTGGCGATTGGGTTTCTCAGCGCCTAACTACATGGAAGTCTGGATCGAAACGGCAGATGTCGTAGATATCCAAGGGCAGGTCTATCGCAGAGCCATGAGCGGAACCTCTGCGATACAAACTCCGCCAAACAACTCTGGGAATCCGAAAGGCTGGCCAAAGAGGCCAGGATGGGGGAAAGGAAAATACGTGACAGGGGCTGACCTACCGAAAAGAATCTATGTCCGTTGGCAATCATTAGTGGAGCCACAAACGTACCAGGTGGCTATCGATATCCCGGAGTCCACCAGGGAAATCATGCGCCGCAAAGAAAAGGTTTTCTGCGCCTTTGACGGAAAATTGATAACAGACTATCGAGAAGCGTTGGTTGTAGGGTTGGCACCTGGTGGCATTGCTAAGGTATGGGTGCTCGGCCCCTGCTTGCCACCTATCGAAGTAACACGAGTGAAGGCCGAAATTGATCCTAGAGGCCCTTATGAAGGAAAATCCGGCGGTGAATATGACTCGCTCTCTGACGCTTCAAAGGCCTACATCGATAAGTTCGGCGTTCCTTACGGGTCTTGGTAAATCATATTTGCGCTTCGATACCGCACATGAATAAAACTCTTGCAGCCATCGCAATTGCGCTCACCCTCAGCAATATAAATTCAGCAAATGCCACTCCTCCATTTGAAGCTTGGCGCTTGGGCTTTTTAGCTCCAAATTACATGGAGGTATGGATTGAGACCGCTGATGTTGTAGACATTCAGGGGCAGGTTTATCGACGAGCGATGAGTGGTAATGCAGCCATACAAAGACCCCCTAATAATTCTGGAAATCCAAAGGGATGGCCTGAGTCGCCTGGTTGGGGGAAGGGGAAGTATGTGACGAGAGCAGATCTTCCCAAAAAAATCTATGTTCGCTGGCAGTCCTTGGTCGAGCCGCAAACCTATCAAATGGCAATTGACATACCTGAGTCGACAAGGGAAATCATGCGCAAAGGCGAAAAGACCTTCTGCGCTGCCGACGGAAAATGGATTACAGGTTATCGAGAAGCATTGGTCGTTGGCCTTGCGCCTGGCGGCATAGCAAAGGTTTGGGTGCTAGGCCCTTGTCTGTCGCCCATTGAGGTCACGAGAGTAAAGGCCGAAGTTGACCCACGAGGCCCATATGAAGGGCAATCCGGCGGCAAATATGACTCACTCTCCGATGTGTCCAAAGCCTACGTCGAAAAAAAGGGTGTCCCGTACGGCTCCTGGTGAGTTTTCGATACTCACACCATGGGAACCTGGTTCAAGCCAGCAGATTCAGCAGCGAATGGACAATAGACGGTCGAAACTCGTGGAAGGTGTAGCTGCTGGGCTGGCTGTTTTTTCTCACTGCCTGCAACGGCAGCGCATCCGACAAAACAGAAAACACAAACACTCCACAGATGCCCTTCGATGAAACACATTCTGCTGGTGTTGGGCCTGTGCGCAGCCAGCCTTGACACCCTCTGCGCCGAACCGGCCTTTAGCCGACTGACCGAGTGCCAATTGGCCGGTGCCCTTCATTCCGTTTCGCTGCTTCGGGGCCAGCCGATTCTCGACGACTACGTCTACAGGATTCAGCAGAGTCGCAAGAGCGCGTTCCTGTACGAAGACCTGGACAGCTCACGGGGCAGCAACGTGCACTGGAGGTGCATTGCCCTCAAGAAAGGCGTGAACGTGCTGCTGGTGACCGGAGAGTTCAGTTCGAACTACCTGCAAAGCGTCCTGTTCCATTACGACCAGTCCGCTGCGAAGGTCCGCCGCATCAGCTCCACCGAACGGAACCGCCCCGGTTGGATCGGTCTGACCCGGCACGGGCCACAGGTGATCTACGAGAACACGGGATTGGAGAGCCCGCACCGGTACTTGATCTACGGCCCCCACGAGACCTATCTGGAACTGGACAGCCTTCCGACCTTCTCAGGCGCACGCGGTGAAGTGCTCATGAAGCTGTCGCCGTGACGCCCCTTCCTTCGGCCTCAAACCGGAGAGATGGTCGCCAGCACACCGATCAGAATGGTCAGCGTCAGAAACCCACCCAGGAAAATCGCCATCTTCGCCATGTTGCTCTCCTCAATGCCAGGTTTGCGGTGCACCGGGCGCTTCGGGATGAAGGCCGCCGCGGATGACCGAACTGCCGGGCTATTTTGAGCGTGTGTCTGTTTGGGTTACAGAGGCAGATTGCGACAGAAAAAGCGGATCAGATGGGCATCTGATCCGTTTGCGCGATGCCCGGACATTCAGCGCGGCATAGAAAGGTGTCCATTCCCGCCCGTTGATCTAGAGTCATGTTCGCCTTTCGAAGAACAACAACAGACAGGAGTGAACCATGGCCGACCTCAACCTGCACCCCAACGCCGCCCGATCCCTGGACCGCTGGCACACGATGATCCGCACCGGCGACCTCTCCGCACTGCCCGAGCTGCTCGACCCCAAGGCGGTGTTCCGCTCGCCGATGGCCCACACGCCCTACCCGGGCGGCCCCGTGGTCGCCATGATCCTCAACACCGTGAGCACGGTGTTCGAGGACTTCGCCTACCACCGGGAACTGGCCACGCCGGACGGTCTGAACGTGGTGCTGGAGTTCAGCGCCAAAGTGGGGAACAAGGAGCTCAAGGGCATCGACATGATCCGTTTCGATGAACAGGGGAAGATCATCGAGTTCGAGGTGATGGTGCGGCCCATGAGCGCGCTGCAGGCGCTGGGAGAGGAAATGGGGCGCCGGCTCGGGGCTTACCTGGCGGCGGCCAGGGCCTGATTCGTCGCCCCCTTCGCCACAGGCAAGACGCCAGGCACAAAAAAGCCCACTGACCGTCACCGGTTCAGTGGGCTTTCTCAATCTGGCGGCTGGTTACAGCGCCATGTCACGTGCAGCGTTTTCCTTCGGCGCCTTGGCCTTGTCGGCCGCAGCGTCCGCCGCCGGGGCAGCCTGGCCGATGACCGGCGGGGTCGGCAGTTCCAGGACCTTGGCGGTGTAGGCCCACTCTTCGGCCACTTTGGCCGGATCGCTGTTCAGCTGGGTGCCGTAGCTTGGAACGATCTGGTGCAGCTTGGCTTGCCACTCGGGGGTGGCGACCTTGTCCTTGAAGACCTTCTGCAGCACGCTCAGCATGATCGGTGCAGCGGTCGAAGCGCCTGGCGATGCGCCCAGCAGACCGGCGATGGTGCCGTCCTGCGAAGCGACGATCTCGGTGCCCAGCTTCAGCACGCCACCGGCCTGCTCGTCGCGCTTGATGATCTGCACGCGCTGGCCGGCCTGCCACAGGCGCCAGTCTTCGGCCTTGGCGTTCGGGAAGTATTCCTTCAGCGCGTTCAGGCGGTCTTCATCCGACAGCATCAGTTGGCCGGCGAGGTACTCGACCAGCGGGTATTCCTTGATGCCGACCTTGGTCATAGGCCAGATGTTGTGGGTGGTGGTGCTGGTCAGCAGGTCCAGGTACGAACCTTCCTTGAGGAACTTGGTGCTGAAGGTCGCGAACGGCCCGAACAGGATGACGCGCTTGCCGTCCAGTACGCGGGTGTCCAGGTGAGGAACGGACATCGGCGGCGCGCCGACGGACGCCTTGCCGTAGGCCTTGGCCAGGTGCTGCTCGGCGATGGCCGGGTTCTCGGTCACCAGGAACGAACCGCCCACCGGGAAGCCGGCGTATTCCTTGGCTTCTTCGATGCCGGACTTCTGCAGCAGGTGCAGGGCACCGCCGCCGGCGCCGATGAACACGAACTTGGCGTCGGTCTCGGTCTTGGTGCCGTCCTTCAGGTTCTTGTAGCTGACGCGCCAGCTGCCGTCGGCGTTCTTGGTGATGTCCTGCACTTCGCTCGACAGCTTCAGGTCGAAGTTCGGCTTGGTCTGCAGGTAGCCGGCGAACTGGCGGGTGATCTCGCCGAAGTTCATGTCGGTGCCCAGCGGGCTCCAGGTGGCCGCGATCTTCTGGTTCGGGTCACGCCCTTCCATCATCAGCGGAACCCACTTCTTGATCACTTCCGGATCTTCGGAGTACTGCATGCCGGCGAACAGCGGGCTCGCCTGCAGGGCTTCGTAGCGTTTCTTCAGGAACTTGATGTTGTCGTCACCCCACACGAAGCTCATGTGCGGCGTGGTGTTGATGAACGAGCGCGGGTTCTTCAGCACGCCCTGGCGAACCTGCCAGGCCCAGAACTGACGGGACACCTGGAACGCTTCGTTGATCTCGACGGCTTTCGGGATCGACACCTTGCCGTTCTCGTCTTCCGGGGTGTAGTTCAGCTCGGCCAGCGCGGAGTGGCCAGTACCGGCGTTGTTCCAGCCGTTGGAGCTTTCCAGGGCGACGCCGTCCAGGCGCTCGACCATCTCCATCGACCAGCCCGGCTCCAGCTCGTTGAGCCACACACCCAGGGTGGTGCTCATGATGCCGCCGCCGATCAGCAGCACGTCCACTTTCTTCGCTTCTTCCGCGTAGGCGGACGACAGCCCCATCGACAAAGCCAGCCCCAGCAAGGCCGTGTTCACTTTCTTAAACATCTGTTGCACCTATGATAAAACGCCTTCCGCCCGCCGCTGTTGTGCGTGTGCGGCCCCTTGTTCGCGACGCTCAGGCCAGCGGCGCGGGTTGCGGCACACTTCAAAATTGACGGGTGGGCACACAAGGCCGACATGCGACATCGGCCTCAGTTATATGTCCCTTCTGAACTGACTTCTTATCATTATTGGCTTCAGCTACTTGAGCGACAGTGATTCCGCCGGCCCGCGAATGGCGGGCCGAACCGAATGAGGTCAAACCAAGTTGGCGCGAAGAATATCACGTCAGGGCCAACCCGCGCGTCTGTTCCCGACTTGGCGGTCTCTTTGCGCCTGCCCCGTTATCGGCCGCGCGGGGCGGAACATGACGGTGGGCCGGGCTCTGACTGAAGCCTTTCAGCCATTTCCACCCCATTTCCGGGTGTCCCATCGCGAGCAGGCTCGCTCCCACAGGGTTCACCGGTGATTCGGCAATGTGTTACTCCGTGTTAACAACGGAAGCCCGTCACAGCCGGAACCGGTCCACCGACTGCGCCAAACGCCCCGCCAGGCTCGACAGTTCATCGGTGGTGCCCGCCGTCTCGCCGATCACCTTGCTGTTGCCCTCGGACATTCCGGCGATCATCTCCACCTGATGGGCGATTTCGTTGCTGGCCTGGCTCTGCTCGCCGATGGTGCGGGTGATGTCGTTGACCAGTTGCGTGGTGTTGAGGGTGGCCTCGAGGATCTCGCGGATGGCGCGCTCGACATCGGCCGTGACCGCCATGCCCTTGTCGACCTGGGCCACGCCGGCCTCCATGCTGCTGACCGCCTCGCGGGTGCTGTTCTGGATGCGTTCGACCATGGCGGCGATTTCCTGGGTCGAGGCGCTCGTGCGGGCCGCGAGGCTGCGCACCTCGTCGGCGACCACTGCGAAACCGCGCCCCTGTTCGCCCGCCCGGGCGGCTTCGATGGCGGCATTGAGCGCCAGCAAATTGGTCTGGTCGGCGATGCTCTTGATCACCTGGATGATGTTGAAGATCCCTTCCGACTCCTGGTCCAGCGTCCGGATGACCTGGGCCGAGCGCTTGGCCGAATGGGCGATGTCCTCCATGTCGCTGACCACCTGGTGGATCACCTGCCCGCCGTTCTTGGCCAGGGTCTCGGCCTGGCTCGCCATGTTCAGGGCCCGCTCGGCGTGGCGGGTGATCTCTTCGATGCTGGCGGTCATCTGGCCTGCGGCGGCGGCCATGGTGCCGGCGGCGGCGCTCTGCTGCTGGCTGCTGTCGGCGACCTGGTGGCAGCCGTGGCTGAGCTGCTCGCTCATGCCGCTGACGCCGTGGGCGTTGCGCCGCACCACGTCGATCATGTCGCGCAGGTCGCGCTGCATGGTGCCCAGGGTGCGGATCAGGCTGCTGGCTTCGTCCCGGCCGGCGGGCTCGGCGATCGGTTCGCTGAGGTTGCCGTGGGCGATGCTCTCGGCGATGCGGCTGGCGGCCCTCAAGGGCCCGGTGATGCCCAGGTACACCCAGCGGCCCTCGGCCAACAGCAGCAGAAGGCTGGCCAGCAGCACGGCGCCGAGGGCGATGTTGGCGCCGCGGATCGCTGCGCCGGTGCCTTCGCCGGTCTGGCGGGTGTTGCTCTCGATCAGTTCGCTGAGGGCGGCCATGCGCTCCTCCAGTTGGCTGAACGCCGTGTTGAACGTGCCCAGTTCCTGCTGCGCCGCCTCGGGGTCGTCCAGCGCCAGGCCGACGATCCGTTCGCCCGCGCCGATGTAGGTGTCCAGGCTCGGCTTGATCTGCTCGAGCGCGGCGCGGATAGTCGGGTTGACCGGCAGCTTGAGGTTCTCGCCCAGCACCTCGCGAAAATGCGCCGCGTGTTCGTTCACCGACTGGCGCACCTCGTCCGCCGTGCTGGTGCTTTTGCCAAGCCCGGTCAGCATCGCCGAGAACACGTCGGCGCGCAGGGCGTCGTGCATCATGTCGGCTTCCAGGTGGTTGCGCAGCGCGGACATGCTCACCGCGCTGTCGTCGAAGGCGGCGGACATCCGCCCGTTCCCCACATAGCTCACCAGACTGACGATCAGCGCCGTCACCAGGCTGGTCGCTATCAGCAGCATCAAGCGCAGTTTGATCGACACCGTGGTTTCCTCCCTGGTCACGCCGCCAATTGAGCCGTCAGTGTTTGAGTTAAGCCTATTTCCGCCGGCCTGCCGCACCGGAACGTCTGCGCGTGTGCCGGCGCCCCGCCGTCCGCCCTCCGGCACGGAACTCCCGCGCCGCCGCGCACCTCTCACATTATGTGGTAAGCCCATTTAGCCGCTTGCTGTTGGAGGTACACCGCCATGCGCCACTTAGTGCTCGTTTCGTCCCTCATCCTCTGCCTGCCCTTCGGCTCGGCCCTGGCCCGCGTGGACGCGGGCGACGTCGCCACTTCGGCAGGGATCTCCGCATCGCTCTACTCGACCTTCAAGGATCACAAAATGGTGATTCCGGCCCGTGACGACCTGTCGGCCTTCGTCGCCAGCGGCGGCGCCATCCGGGGCGTGTACCTGGAATCGGTGCTGCAGCAGGTGCGCCAGGACAACCCAGGCCTTACAGCCAGCGACGAAGAACTGGCCAACGCCATCCTGGCCCATTACGAAGGCCTGTCGCAGTAGGCCCTCGCTCCCGGCAGCGGTGGCCGACCGGATCAGCCACCCTTTCGCCCTGCCGATGGACGGCAGGCGGGCGAGCATGGGCAAAACCGTCGGACGGCCTCTATGATGGAGGCCATGACGATTTGCGCACCGATCCGTTCCCCCTGCCCTCCCGGCGCCTGCAATTGCGGGCGCGATCCGCTGCTGGAGAATCCCGGCGCGGATGTGCGCATCCTGATGCTGACCCGTCAGGAGGAAAAGCGCCTGCTCGAGCGCCTGGAGAACCTGCAGAGCCTGGCCGACCTCGAACGCCTGCAAGGCCGGATGTTCGAGCAGTTGGGCATCCGCGTGAGCATCTCGCCGGGCGCCAGCGAAGTGCGCACGATGCGCGGCATCGCCATCGACATCGATGAGCTGCCCGGCCTGTGCCGCAAGACCCGCCAGTCGATTCCGGCCGCCATCCGCCGCGGGCTGGAGCGCCATCCCGAAGTCGCCTTCGCGCTGCTCAACGCCCACGACCTGCTGCGCGACGCCTGACGGCTCCGGTCAGGCACCGCCGCCCTTGGCCTGCTGCTCCAGGTGCACCTGCAGATCGGGATCGATCCCCAGGGCCGCCGCCAGCTCGTCCAGATAATTGCGTTCGGCCTCCTGCTGATCGTCCACCAACATCACACTGGCCAGGTACATCTCGGCGGCCATCGCCGGATCGCCCTGGGCCGACTGCGCCACCTCCGCAGGATCCAGCGGTTTGGCCACTTCGGCGTCGAGCCATGCCTGCAGTTGCGGATCATCGGTGTGGCGGCCGATTTCGCTGCTGATCATATGTTTTTCCGACTCGTCGATGCGCCCGTCGGCCTTGGCCGCGGCGATCAGCGCACGCAGCACCGCGTGGCTGTGTTCCTCGACCTGCGGGCCGGAGAGCATGTCCGCGGTCTGCGGCGTCTGTTGCGGGGCGGCGCTGGCCTGGCTGCGTTGCCAGGCCTGGTACGCCTGGAACGCCATCATCCCGAGCGAGGCCAGCGCCGCGTAGTTGGTGCCGCCGGAGCGGCCCTGAGCGCCACCGCCCAACGCCCCGCCCCCCAGCAGCCCGCCAAGCAACCCGCCCAGACCGCCCAACCCGCCGGCGGGCGCTCCGCCTCCGCTGTTGCCGCCGCCCAGCAAGCCACCGAGCAGGCCGCCGAGTCCGCCCAGGCCGTCGCCGGCCGAAGCGCCGCGTTGTTGTCCCGCAGAGGCCTGGCCCCGCAGCAGTTGTTCAAGCAAATCGCTGGTGTTCATGACGGTGTCCTCCGTAGGCGCGTATGCGTCTGGCAACGATAGTCCTGCGCTGCCGCAGCGCCAGCACCGTTTGGCTGAAGCGCCGGGCCGGGGGGCGATTTCTCCAGCGTCATTTTTGCGCAGCCAGCTAACATTCATTGAGGGTGAACCTTATCCCGGCCCCACCGGTCGATACCTGCAACCCGACCCGGCCCGCTTCACTTTCTGGAGAACGCCCCGTGATATCGACCGTCCACATCGCCAGGCTCAAGGCCTGGGGCGCCCACGGATTCACCGCGACCGGCGTGGTCACCGCTTTCCTGGCCACCCTCGCGCTGCTGGAGAACCAGCCGACCCATTGCCTGATGTGGCTGGGCGTTGCGCTGATCGTCGACGGCCTGGACGGGGCGCTGGCGCGCAAGGTCAACGTGCAGTCGGTGCTGCCGAGCTTCGACGGCTCGATCCTCGACCTGGTGATCGACTACCTGACGTACGTGTTCATCCCCGCGCTGTTCATCTACCGCTACATTCCCCTGCCCGACTACACCCTGTTGCTGACGGTGTCGCTGATCCTGGTGTCGTCGCTGTTCTGCTTCTGCAACGTCAACATGAAGAGCAAGGACAACTACTTCGTCGGCTTCCCCGCCGCGTGGAACGTAGTCGCGCTGTGCCTGTACATCATTGCGCCAGGGCCGTGGCTCACCCTGCTGACGGTGGTCGGCCTGGCGCTGCTGACCGTGACCCGAATGAAGTTCCTGCACCCGTTCCGCGTGCGCCGGTTCATGCCGATCAACATCGCGGTGACGGCCATCTGGCTGCTGTGCAGCCTGTCGCTGGTGCTCAACCATCCGGTGATCAACCCGTTCGTGATGGGGCTGTGGCTGCTGATGTCGGCGTACTTCCTCGGGATCTGCGTCTGGCGCACGGCGCTGGAGTGGTTCGACGGCGCTCACCTGAAATAGAGGTTTCTCATGCCGATCCGCATCGTGCGCCTGGGCTCGCCCCGCGCACCCGAAGAAGGCCTGCGCCTGGGCACCGTGCGCCGCCCGCCGCGCGGGGTGCCCAAGGCCGAGTTCGCCCGCCGTGATTTCTATGATGTGTGGCAGCCGCTGCTGTCGCCCAGCGCCGACCTGGTGGCCGAAGCGCTGCACGCCGAGGACGCCAAGGCCTGGGCCGCGTTCGTGCGCAAGTTCAAGGCCGAGATGAAACAGCCGGCGGCGAGCCAGATGCTGGATCTGCTGGCGGCGCTGTCGCACCAGACTTCGTTCGCCCTTGGCTGCTATTGCGAAGAGGAGTCCCACTGCCACCGTTCGGTGCTGCGCGAATTGCTGGTGGCGCGGGGGGCGCAGGTCAGCTGAGCGTTGCCGCGAGTCCTTCGTTGCCTGCCCCGCCGCTATCGCTGGCAAGCCAGCTCCCACAGCATCCGGGGCGTTCGCATCAACGGCGGACAACCGCAGTCCCTGTGGGAGCTGGCTTGCCAGCGATAGCGATGGCCGCCTCGATGCAGGCAACCGCTCTACCGGCACTCGTCGCAGCACCTCACTTGCAGGAACAGGCCTCAGCGTTTGGCGATGACCACCTCCAGGTATTCGCTCGGCACCACCAGCGACTTTTCCCCGCCCCGGTTCAGGCTGTTGAGCAATTGGGCCAGATCGCTTTCCAGCGCCAGCCCGCTTTCCGGCGGCAGCGCGGCGAAGGCTTTGTGCACCGGTCCGTACCAGTGGCGGAAAATGTCGATGAAGTGCGCCGCCGAGCGGTAGCGGAAGTTGAAGTGGCGCCGCGTCACCTGAACCGCAAAATGGCGATCGTCGAAACGGGCGTGCAACCAGGCTTCCGTCCCCCAGTTCGAAGGCGGCTGGGCGCCGGCCGGCGGCGGCAGGTGCCGGCCCAGGGTCTTGAACATCTGGCCGACGAACCCTTCCGGGGTCCAGTTGGCCAGGCCGATCCGCCCGCCCCGTCGGCAGACCCGCCCCAGTTCGCTGGCCGCCTTGTCCTGGTCCGGTGCGAACATCACGCCGAAGGTCGACAGCACCGCGTCGAAACTGCTGTCGGCGAACGGCAGCGCTTCGGCGTCCGCCACCTGAAAGGTCACGTCCAGGTGTTCGGCGCGGGCCCGGTCCTGGCCGCGTTCGAGCAGCGCCGCGACGTAGTCGGTGGACGTCACCAGCGCGCCGCGCCGTGCCGCCGCCAGCGTCGCGTTGCCGTTGCCGGCGGCGACGTCCAGCACTTCTTCGTCGCAGCGCAGGTCGCAGGCCTCGGCGAGATTTTCGCCGACGATCTGCAAGGTGGTGCCGATCACGGCGTAGTCGCCGCTGGCCCAGGCGACTTTCTGGCGTTCCTTCAGGGCAGAGAGATCAATGGGGGTACTCATGATGCGCAGCTCCGCTGACGGTGGCCCGGCTCATTCGGCCGTGGTCGGGTCGATGATGCTCGTCACCTGCGACACGCTGTTGGCGGGGAATCCGCCCAGCCTGGCGTGCTCGCGAACCAGCGCTTCATCGGGGGCGATGTACACGCAGTAGATCTTGTCGCCGGTGACGTAGCTGTGCAGCCACTGCACCTGCGGCCCCAACTCACGCAACACCTGGCAGGACGTCTGCGAAACGGATTTGAGTTCTTGCGGCGAGAGCTTTCCGGCCCCTGGAATCTCGCGTTCAATCACAAACTTCGGCATGGCAACCTCGCTTGCTTCTCATCGGTGCTTGCGCCGGCAGTGGCGCAACCCGATCACTATCGCGCCGGGGGCGGCCGGCGTCCTTGCCAATCGTCCGGAGAGCCCGCAAAACCGGGGCTTTGCCGATGAGCGGCGGGGTTTTGTAAAGGCGCCGAAACACAACCGCGCCAACGGAAAACGGCCCGGGGCTTTCGCCTGCGGGCCGTCGGCTTGCGCGGTCATGCGGCCGGCGCTTTCGCCTCTTCCAGCAACTGCCGGATCAGCTGCTCCTGGGCCTCGTAGCGGCCTTCGCCGAAGTGGGTAAAGCGCACCTGCCCCTTGGCATCGATCAGGTAATGCGCCGGCCAGTACTGGTTGTCGAAATGGCGCCAGATCGCGTAGTCGTTGTCGATGGCCACCGGGTAGGTGATGCCGAGCTTCTTCACCTGATCCTTGACGTTGTCGATGATCCGCTCGTAGCCGTATTCCGGCGTGTGCACGCCGATCACCACCAGGCCGTCCTTGCCGTACTTCTCTTCCCACGCCTTGACGTACGGCAGGGTGTGCTGGCAGTTGATGCAGTCGTAGGTCCAGAAGTCCACCAGCACCACTTTGCCGCGCAGGGATTCGGCCGTCAGCGGCGGCGAGTTCAGCCACTGCACGGCGCCGGACAGGGACGGCGTCGTGCCCTTGCCTTCATCCTCCATGGCCGAGTCCGCGCGCACCTTGCTGATGAAGTAGTCGACCACCTTCGGCACGTTCTCCAGCACGCCCTTCTCGACCGACGCCACACCTTCGGACGACGTGCTGGCCAGCAGGGGCTTGTCGGCGCCGGTGGCGATCACGGCGGCGGTGGCCAGCACCGCCACGCCGGCACCGCGACGCAACCAACCGGTGAACGGGATCGACGGTTTGAGCCGGTTGACCAGCCCGCGTCCGGCGAAGATCAAGGTGCCCAGCGACAGCGCACTGCCCGCGCCGTAGGCCAGCAGCAACAGGCTGGTCTGGGCGTTGGCGCCTTGCAGCATGGCACCGGTGAGGATCACGCCCAGGATCGGCCCGGCGCAGGGTGCCCACAACAGGCCGGTGGCGACGCCGAGCATGATCGAGCCCATGGGCCCGGCCTTTTTCCGGGCGTCCGGATCGAGGCGGTTGCCGAGCAGGACGAAGGGACGCGACAGCCAGTCGCCGACCCGTGCCGAGATCAGCGACAGGGCGAACAGCACCATCACGAACAGCGCGATGTGGCGGCCGGTGTTGCTGGCCTGGATCACCCACTCACTGCTGACCACCGCCAGGCTGGAGACCAGCGCAAAGGTCAGGGCCATGCCGCCGAGGGTCAGCAGAATCGAGGAACGGCTGCGGTGGGCGCCGGCGAACAGGAACGGCACCACCGGCAGGATGCAGGGGCTGAGGACGGTCAGCAGGCCGCCCAGAAAAGCGATGAGGAGCATGGGAGTCACCTTGATGTCGGGCGGTGGCGAGGGAACTCGGGCCCTCGCCACAGGGGTTGGCGGTCAGGCGTTCTGGCTGTCCAGCCATTGGCTCTGGGGTGTGCGGCTGGCGCCGTTCTCGGCCACCATCTGGCCCTGCGGCGTGCGGCTTGAGCCGTCAGCGGCCACCATCTGGCCCTGCGGCGTGCGGCTTGAGCCGTCAGCGGCCACCATCTGGCCTTGCGGCGTGCGGCTGGAGCCGTCGGAAGCGAGGCCTTGCTTGGCCAGCGGCGTCAGTTGGAAGCAGGTGCCGTTGCCGCAGTTGTGCTGCTCGACGGCGGCGTTGGCGTGGGCGGCGACGCCGGCGAAGGCAAAGGCGAAAGCGGTCAGAAAGCGCGATACGTTGTTCATGGCGTGGATCCTTAAATGAAAGTGGGCACTCAGTTTTCGTTGTGGCAGCCGTCGCCGAATTTGCTGTAATCGAGTACACGGGTCTGCCCGGCCGAGTCGAGGTAGGTCATGCGGGCGTCGACGATGCCGCAGGTCCCTGGGTTGCTTTCTTTCATGGAGATCACTTTCCGGATGTCCAGATGCGTGCCGTAGGTGTAGGTTTGCGCAGCGACATCAGTCTCGGCGCGGGCCGACAGGGTGCAGATGTTCAGGGCGGCGAACAGGCAAGCGGCAGCGATGGTCTTGGTCTTGGCGTTCATGGCGTTTTCCTCGGGCGTCAATGGATGATTCGTTGTCCGGGCCCGGCGTCTGTGCCGTGCCTCGATGGAGCTCATTGAACGCTGGCGAGGTATCGCGCTTGTGTCGGCAAACGGCCGCGTATCCATGGCTGTGTATCTGCGCAGGCCGGGGATACACAGCGATACAAAACCCTGGAAAAATCCGCTTTTTGCGTCAGCCTGTATCCGTCTGCGCGCCAGATACACTGCAATACAAACCCAGGCAGGCGGGCCCTTCGGGGCTCGATAGACTGCGCGTCATCCCCCTTTGATTGAGGTTTGGCCCCATGGATCATGTCGATCACATCCTCATCGTCGACGACGACCGCGAGATCCGCGAGCTGGTCGGCAATTACCTGAAGAAGAACGGCCTGCGCACCACCGTGGTCGCCGACGGCCGGCAGATGCGCAGCTTCCTGGAAGCCAACACCGTGGACCTGATCGTGCTCGACATCATGATGCCCGGCGACGACGGCCTGCTGCTGTGCCGCGAGCTGCGCGCGGGCAAGCACAAGGCCACGCCGATCCTGATGCTCACCGCGCGCAACGACGAGACCGACCGCATCCTGGGCCTGGAGATGGGCGCCGACGACTACCTGACCAAACCCTTCGCCGCCCGCGAACTGCTGGCGCGGATCAACGCCGTGCTGCGCCGCACGCGCATGCTGCCGCCGAACCTGGTGGTCACCGAGACCGGCCGCCTGCTGGCGTTCGGCCGCTGGCAGCTGGACACCTCCGCCCGCCACCTGCTGGACAAGGACGGCACCCTGGTCGCCCTGAGCGGCGCAGAGTACCGTCTGTTGCGGGTGTTCCTCGACCATCCGCAGCGGGTGCTCAGCCGCGACCAGTTGCTCAACCTGACCCAGGGCCGCGAGGCCGATCTGTTCGACCGTTCCATCGACCTGCTGGTCAGCCGCCTGCGCCAGCGCCTGCTGGACGACGCCCGCGAACCGGCCTACATCAAGACCGTGCGCAGCGAAGGCTATGTGTTCTCCTTGCCGGTCGAAGTCCTCGGAGCCCCTGCATGAACCTTGCCCTGCGCTGGCCGCGCACCCTCGCCTCCCGGTTGTCGCTGATTTTCCTGATCGGGCTGATCCTCGCCCAGGCGCTGTCGTTCGGCGCGCAGTACTACGAGCGCTACGAAAGCGCCAAGCACACCATGCTCGGCAACCTGGAGACCGACGTCTCGACCTCCATCGCGATCCTCGACCGCCTGCCGGCCGAGGAGCGTCCGGCCTGGCTCAAGCGCCTGGCCCGGCCCAACTACGGCTACCTGTTGAGCGAGGGCGAACCCGGCACTCCGATCGGCGCCGGCGACGTGCCGGTGGCGGTCACGTCCATCACCGACGCCATCGGCGACGCCTACCCGCTGACGTTCACCGACATCCCCGGCCCCAGGAAACACTTTCAGGGCCACCTGCACCTGGGCGACGGCAGCCCGGTGACCATCGACGTGTGGCCGTCGATGGCGCCGCTCTCGCCCTGGCTGCCGGTGGTGCTGATCGGCCAACTGGCCCTGATGCTGGTCTGCACCTGGCTGGCGGTGCGCATCGCGATCCGTCCCCTCACCCGCCTGGCCAATGCGGTGGAGACCCTCGACCCCAACGCCCACCCGATCAACCTGGACGAAAAGGGCCCCAACGAAGTGGCCTACGCGGCCCGGGCGTTCAACGCGATGCAGGCGCGCATCGCCGCCTACCTGAAGGAGCGCATGCAACTGCTCGCGGCGATTTCCCACGACCTGCAGACCCCGATCACGCGGATGAAACTGCGGGCCGAGTTCATGGACGACTCCGCCGAGAAAGACAAACTCTGGAACGACCTCGGCGAGATGGAGCACCTGGTGCGCGAGGGCGTGGCCTACGCCCGCAGCATCCACGGTTCCACCGAAGAGAGCCGGCGCACCCACCTGGACTCGTTCCTCGACAGCCTGGTGTTCGACTACCAGGACATGGGCAAGGACGTGCAACTGGGCGGCAAGACTGATGCGGTGATCGACACCCGTCCCCATGCCTTGCGCCGGGTGCTGGTCAACCTCACCGACAACGCCTTGAAGTTCGCCGGCGCCGCCGAACTGTGGGTCGAGCGACAGGACGGCAATCTTTCGGTGAAAGTCATGGACCGCGGCCCCGGCATCGCCGAAGAGGAACTGGCCCAGGTGATGGAGCCGTTCTACCGCGTGGAGAACTCGCGCAACCGCAGCACCGGCGGCACCGGCCTGGGCCTGGCCATCGCCCAGCAACTGGCGATGGCTTTGGGCGGCTCGCTGAACCTGAGCAACCGCGAAGGCGGCGGACTGTGCGCCGAACTCAGGCTCCCCCTCCAGGCGTGAGGCAAAAATGAGCCCGCGTTGAGCGGGCTTTTTGGCCGACGTAGCGGGCAGGCCGGCGTGTCACCCCACCACACCGTCGTCATGCAACTGGCGCAGCAACGCCAGCCCACTGTCCAGGAACACCGCTGTGGCGGGCAACCCGGCTTCGCTCGCCAGCGCCTCGAGGTGCTCGACCCCGGTCATCTGCGGCCACTCGCCGATCCGTTGCAGCAGACGCCAGGCCAACGGGCTCAACTCGGAAAACCTCACGCTGAAATCCGCCGTGCGCCTGACCAGCAACAGGGTGGGTTCGGCGGGCGGCGCAATCGGCTGATAATCCGGGCCAAGTTTCTGCACCGGCCAGGCGTAGGCCAGCGGCCAGGCCAACGGCGACACCTGCAACGGGCGGGACAGCAGCGACTCGACGTCGCCCGGCGGCAAGGGCTGCGCATCGGACTGCTGCAACACCATCTCCACCCATTCGTAATGGGCCAGTTCCACCAGGAACCCTGGCCACGGGCCTTCGCCCGGCACGTCCGCCCGGTCGGCGAGGTAGCCGACAAAGGTTTCGGCGATTTCACCGAACTTCGGTGTCTGCGCACGGTGGTCCCGCAGAAAGCCGCGGATCAATGTGCGCCAGGCGTCCTGGCCGATGATCCGGATCAGCACCGGAAAGGTGCCGCCCAGCAACTGCGAAACATTGTTGAACACCAGGTCGCGGTACACCTCGACCCGCGCCGCCTTCATGCCGGGCGGAGGCGACTGGTTGTCCGGATCTCGCAGATAACGGGTCAAGGCCAGTTGTTGCCGCTCAAGGCTGTCCATGCTGACCTCCTTCAGCTTGCAGGCGGCGGATGGTCCGCAGTTCAGCCACCAGGTCGGAGAACGCCGGGAAGTTGAAGTCCCGTTCGAGCAGCGTCGGCTGCACGCCGAAACGGGCGTAGGCCCTGGACAGCAACGACCACACCACCGGTTTCACCGGGGCGCCGTGGGTGTCGATCTTCAGCGTGTCGGACTCATCGAAATGCCCGGCCACGTGCATGCCGACCACCCTGCCCGGCTCGATGGCATTGAGCAGGGTCAACGGGTCGAACCCGTGGTTGACCGAGTTGACGTAGACGTTGTTGACGTCCAGCAGCAGGTCGCAGTCGGCCTCGCGCAGCACGGCGTTGGTGAAGGTCGCTTCGTCCATGTCCTGCCGGGGGGCGGCGTAATAGGAAACGTTTTCCACCGCCAGCCGCCGGCCGAGGATGTCCTGGGCCTGGCGGATCCGCGCGGCGACGTGGTGCACCGCCTCTTCGGTGAACGGCAACGGCAGCAGGTCGTAGAGGTGGCCGTCGTCGCTGCAGTAGCTCAGGTGTTCGCTGTACAGCGGCACTTCGTAGCGGTCGAGGAACGCGCGCACCTCGTGCAGGAAACCGGTGTCCAGCGGCGCCGGGCCGCCCAGGGACAGCGACAGGCCGTGGCACGACAGCGGGTAGCGTTCAGCCAGTTCGCGCAACGCCGCGCCATGGGCGCCGCCGACGCCGATCCAGTTTTCCGGCGCGACCTCAAGGAAGTCGAAATCGCCGGTGCGGGCGGCCCGCAGGTCTTTGATCAGGCCACGGCGCAGGCCGAGCCCGACACGGGGCGGTACGGTGGGGTGTTGAGTCTGCATGGGCAAAGTCTCGGTTGAGGCGCCGCCGGGGATGGCGGTTGACCGGCCCAGTAGGCACCCTGGCTGTGTCGCGGCTGTGTGGCCGGCCGGGCGAAGGTCGGCGGTTTTGTATCGCAAGCGGGGCCATACACACTGGGATACACGCCGGCGGTGGCCCCGGGGCAAAAATCCGACGTCCGCCCTCGGTTCGGGGTGAGTGTTTTGCCATCACGGGACTAGACTCAAACATTACCCAGTCGAGGGGGCCGCAGGGCGCCGCTTGCGCCCGATTCCATGACCACCGCCCGGTGGCGATCGCCTCGACGCCCGCACAGCCGCCGGAGCGTGATCCTGCAACAGGAGCACCTGTGATGGACGAGGCCAGACTCAACGAGTTCATGGGCAAACTGGTCAACGACATGGGCGGCGCGGCGATGCTGGCCAATGTCATCGTCGGCGAAGAGCTCGGCCTGTACCGGGCGATGGCCGACAGCCAGCCGATCAGCCCGGAAACCCTCGCCGAAAAGACCGCCTGCAACACCCGCCTGGTGCGCGAATGGCTCAGCGCCCATGCCGCCTCCGGCTACATGGAACACCTGGACGGAAAATTCCGACTCCCCGAAGAACAGGCCCTGGCCCTGGCCATCGAAGATTCGCCGGTGTACGTCGCCGGCGGCCTCGGGGTGGTCGCGTCGTTTTTCCACGACAAGGACAAACTGGTCAAAGCCATGCGCGGCAACGGCGCCCTGCCCTGGGGCGACCACCATCCGTGCATGTTCACCGGCACCGAGCGGTTCTTCCGCCCAGGCTACAAGGGGCACCTGATCGCCGAGTGGCTGCCGGCGCTGGACGGCGTGGTGGCCAAGCTTGAGGAAGGCGCCAAGGTCGCCGACGTCGGCTGCGGCCATGGCGCCTCCACGGTGATCATGGCCCAGGCCTACCCCAATTCGAGCTTCATCGGTTTCGACTACCACGCGCCCTCGGTGACCGTCGCCACCCAACGCGCCGAAGAAGGCGGAGTCAGCAGCCGGGCGCGGTTCTTCCAGGGCACGGCGAAAAACTTTCCCGGCGACGGCTACGACCTGATCTGCTACTTCGACTGCCTGCACGACATGGGCGACCCGGTCGGCGCGGCGCGCCACGCGTATGACTCGCTGAAGGACGACGGCACGGTCTTGCTGGTCGAGCCGTTCGCCAACGATACGCTGGACGACAACATCAACCCGGTCGGCCGATTGTTCTATGCCGCGTCGACGTTCATCTGCACCCCGAACTCGCTGTCCCAGGAAGTCGGCCTCGGGCTCGGCGCGCAGGCCGGCGAGCTGCGTTTGCGCAAGGTGTTCAGCGAGGCGGGGTTCAAGCAGTTCCGGCGGGCCACGCAGACGCCGTTCAACCTGATACTGGAGGCGCGCAAGTAGCGCGGCCGTGGAGAGGGAGCACGCTCCCTCTCCACGGCAGGTGCTAATCTGCATGCACCTTCTGCCTGCGGAGCCTCGGTCATGACCGACCGTTCCTGTCCCGAAAGTTCCAACCCCGACGCCTTCACCCACTTGCTGGAAGCCATGGCCGGCGGTGACTTCGTGGTGCTCACCGGCGCCGGCATCAGCACCCCGTCCGGCATCCCCGACTACCGCGACAGCGACGGCGTGCGCCGTGGCCGCCAGCCGATGATGTACCAGGAGTTCCTCGCCGCCCCCGAATCCCGCCGCCGCTACTGGTCCCGGGCCATGCTCGGCTGGCCCCGGGTGCGCCAGGCCCGGCCGAACGCGGCCCACCAGGCGCTGGCCAGCTTGCAGGAGCACGGCCTGATCAACGGGGTGATCACCCAGAACGTCGATACCCTGCACGACCGCGCCGGCAGCCGCGACGTGATCGAACTGCACGGCAGCCTGCACCGGGTGCTCTGCCTGGACTGCGGCCGGCGCAGCGAACGGGACTCGATCCAGCAATGGATGGAAACGCGGAACCCTTACCTGGCCGGCGTCGATGCGGTGCAGGCGCCGGATGGCGACACCCTGCTCGATCCGGCCTTCGAGGCGCGTTTCCAGATGCCCCGCTGCCCCCATTGCGACGGCGAACGGATGAAGCCGGACGTGGTGTTCTTCGGCGAGAACGTCGCCCAGCCCACGGCGGCGCAGGCCATGGCGGCAGTGGAACGGGCAGCCGGGATGCTGGTGATCGGCTCGTCCCTGATGGCGTTTTCGGCCTTTCGCCTGTGCCGGGCGATCGCCGACCGGGGCAAGCCGCTGATCGCGATCAACCTGGGCAAGACCCGGGCGGATGATTGGCTGGACCTGAAGATCGAAGGTTCGTGCGAAGTGTTGTTGCCGCGCCTGGTGCAACGCCTGACCCCATGACGGCCGTTGTGGGAGCCAGTTTACTGGCGATGGCGTCCGTCAAGGCATCGCAGGCCCCAGGCGCTGGCCGAGGTTTTCCTGGCGCAGGATGTCGAACAGCGCCTGCGCCGCCGCCGACAGTTCGTTGCCCGGCTCGGTCAGCACACCGATGGCCCGCTCCACCACCGGTTCGCGCAAGGTCAGGCAGCACGCGCCCAGTTCCTGCATCTGCACCGCACACAGGGCCGGCACGGCGCTCACGCCCAGGCCGCTGGCGACCATCCTTCCGACCGTCGCCAGTTGATGGCTTTCGAACTCCACCGGCAGTTTCATGCCCCGGGCCTGCAAGTGCTCCTCGAGCATCACCCGCACCGTGGACGGTCGCTGCAACGTGATGAACGGTTGCTCGAGCAAGGTCAGCCAGTCGATCTCCTGGCGCCCGGCCCAAGGCGAATCCTGCGGCACCACCGCCACGAAGCGGTCGGTGTACAGCGGCGTGAAGCTCAACGACGTGCTCTGCATCGGCTCGAACGCCACCCCCAGTTCCACCTGGCGGTCGCGCACCATCTCCAGCACCTGTTCGTTGATCACATCGTTGACCGTGACGTTGACGTTCGGGTAACGCGCACGGAAATTCTTCAGGATCGGCGGCAGCAGGTTGCCGGCGAACGACGGCATCGCCGCCAGCGTCACCCGCCCCCGCTGCAGGCTGAAGCGCTGGCGCATTTCGTCCTCGGCGTTGTCCCAGTCGGCGATCAGGCGCCGGGCCAGCGGCAGCAGGGATTCGCCCTCCGGGGTCAGCGCCACGTTGCGGGTGTTGCGGCTGAACAGGCGTCCGCCCAGCCCCTCTTCCAGCGCCTTGATGGTCAGGCTCAGCGCCGACTGCGACAGGTGCAGGCGCTCGCAGGCCACGGCGAAGCTCAGGCTCTGGGCCACGGCGAGGAAGGCGCGGATCTGTTTGATGGTCATGGTCGCGTTGCTCCAGTTGTAAGCCGCAAGCGTTAAGCTGCAAGACGAGGGACGATGATTAATTGAGTTTTATCAATCAATCCACCCTAAAAATCAACTTAACAAATATATCGTCCGGCGAGACACTCCAACCATCCGGCTAGCCAGCCGCCTACCCACAATAAAAGAGGTGCCTATGGCAGGTTTCGACAAGCGCGTGTACTCCTACGAGGAGGCTCTGGCCGGCCTCAAGGACGGCATGACCGTGATTTCCGGCGGCTTCGGCCTGTGCGGCATCCCCGAAAACCTGATCGCCGAGATCAAGCGCAAGGGCACCCGCGACCTCACCGTCGTCTCCAACAACTGCGGCGTCGACGGCTTCGGACTCGGTGTGCTGCTGGTGGACCGGCAGATCCGCAAGGTGGTGGCTTCCTACGTCGGCGAGAACAAACTGTTCGAAGAACAGCTGCTCAACGGCGACATCGAAGTCGTCCTCACTCCGCAAGGCACCCTGGCCGAGAAAATGCGCGCCGGCGGCGCGGGCATCCCGGCCTTCTTCACCGCCACCGGCGTCGGCACCCCGGTGGCCGAAGGCAAGGAAGTGCGTGAGTTCCACGGCCGCAAATACCTGATGGAAGAGTCCATCACCGGCGACTTCGCCATCGTCAAAGGCTGGAAGGCCGACCACTTCGGCAACGTCATCTACCGCCACACCGCCCAGAACTTCAACCCGCTGGCCGCCACCGCCGGCAAGATCACCGTGGTCGAGGTCGAAGAGATCGTCGAACCCGGCGAGCTGGATCCGTCGCAGATCCACACCCCCGGCATCTACGTCGACCGGCTTATTTGCGGCACGTTCGAAAAGCGCATCGAACAGCGCACCATCCGCAAATAACTCAGGCTGACGGAGAACAAGAACATGGCACTTTCCCGCGAACAAATGGCTCAACGCGTCGCCCGCGAAATGCAGGACGGCTACTACGTGAACCTCGGCATCGGCATCCCGACCCTGGTCGCCAACTACATCCCCGAAGGCATGGAAGTCATGCTGCAATCGGAAAACGGCCTGCTCGGGATGGGCCCTTTCCCAACTGAAGACACCATCGATGCCGACATGATCAACGCCGGCAAACAGACTGTGACCGCGCGGATCGGCGCGTCGATCTTTTCCTCGGCCGAGTCCTTCGCGATGATTCGCGGCGGTCACGTCGACCTGACTGTGCTCGGCGCGTTCGAAGTGGACGTACAAGGCAACATCGCCTCGTGGATGATCCCCGGCAAACTGGTCAAGGGCATGGGCGGCGCGATGGACCTGGTGGCCGGCGCCGACAACATCATCGTCATCATGACCCACGCCTCCAAGGACGGTGAATCCAAGTTGCTCAGCCAGTGCAGCCTGCCGCTGACCGGCGCCGGTTGCATCAAGCGCGTCCTGACCGACCTCGCCTACCTTGAAATCGAAAATGGCGCTTTTGTCCTCAAGGAACGCGCACCTGGCGTCAGCGTCGAGGAAATCGTCGCCAAAACCGCTGGTAAACTTGTCGTCCCGGATCACGTACCGGAAATGCAGTTCGCTGCCGAGTGAGGAATTCGAAAATGCAAGACGTCGTCATTGTTGCCGCCACGCGTACCGCGATCGGCAGTTTCCAGGGTTCGCTGGCCACCGTCTGCGCCGTGGATCTGGGCGCGGCGGTCATCCGCCGGTTGCTTGAGCAGACCGGCCTGGACGGTGCCCAGGTCGATGAAGTGATCATGGGCCAGGTGCTGACCGCCGGCGCCGGCCAGAACCCGGCGCGCCAGGCTGCGATCAAGGCCGGCCTGCCCCACGCCGTGCCGGCCATGACCCTGAACAAGGTCTGCGGCTCGGGCCTCAAGGCCCTGCACCTGGGTGCCCAGGCGATCCGCTGCGGCGACGCCGACGTGATCATCGCCGGCGGCCAGGAGAACATGAGCCTGGCCAACTACGTGATGCCCGGCGCCCGCACCGGCCTGCGCATGGGCCACGCCCAGATCGTCGACACCATGATCAGCGACGGCCTGTGGGACGCCTTCAACGACTACCACATGGGCATCACCGCCGAGAACCTGGTGGACAAGTACGGGATCAGCCGCGAGCAGCAGGACGCCTTCGCCGCCGCTTCGCAGCAGAAAGCCGCTGCGGCCATCGAGGCCGGGCGCTTCGCCGATGAGATCACCCCGATCCTGATCCCCCAGCGCAAAGGCGACCCGGTGGCGTTCAAGACCGATGAGCAACCGCGCGGCGACACCACCGCCGAATCCCTGGCCAAACTGCGCCCGGCCTTCAAGAAGGACGGCAGCGTCACCGCCGGCAACGCATCGTCGCTCAACGACGGTGCCGCCGCCGTGATCATGATGAGCGCCGAAAAGGCCAAGGCCCTGGGCCTGCCGGTGCTGGCGAAAATCGCGGCCTACGCCAACGCGGGCGTCGACCCGGCGATCATGGGCATCGGCCCGGTCTCGGCCACCCGCCGCTGCCTCGACAAGGCCGGCTGGTCGCTGGACCAACTGGACCTGATCGAAGCCAACGAAGCGTTCGCGGCCCAATCGCTGGCGGTGGCCAAGGACCTGCAATGGGACCTGGCCAAGGTCAACGTCAACGGCGGCGCCATCGCCCTCGGCCACCCGATCGGCGCATCGGGCTGCCGCGTGCTGGTGACCCTGCTGCACGAAATGCTCAAGCGCGACGCGAAGAAGGGTCTGGCGACCCTGTGCATCGGCGGCGGCCAAGGCGTGGCGTTGGCGCTGGAACGGGCGTAAGCCCAAAGCGTTCATCAGCGGTCGGCGGATCCACGACATCCGCCGACCTCTGGCAACAAACCCGGCACGGCTTGCGTCGTGCCGGGTTCTTTTTTGCCTGGGTTGCGGTGAACCCCTTCAACTTCGTCGGTGACTGCCCCACCGCCATCGCCAGCAGGCTGGCTCCCACAATTTTTTGCGGTGGCCTGCCAATGCTGCGAACACCACCGGCCCCTGTAGGCGCTTGCCTGCAAGCGATGGCGGTGGGTCAGGCAATGAGGAGTCGGCTGTGCTGGCCTCATCGCCAGCAAGCTAGCTCCCACAGGTTTTTGCGGTGGCCTGCCAATGCTGTGAACACCACCGGCCCCTGTAGGCGCTTGCCTGCAAGCGATGGCGGTGGGTCAGGCAATGAGGATGCCGGCTGTGCTGGCCTCATCGCCAGCAAGCTAGCTCCCACAGTTTTTTGCGGTGGCCTGCCAATGCTGCGAACACCGCCGGCCCCTGTAGGAGCTTGCCTGCAAGCGATGGCGGTGGGTCAGGCAATGAGGATGCCGGCTGTGCTGGCCTCATCGCCAGCAAGCTAGCTCCCACAGGTTTTTGCGGTGGCCTGCCAATGCTGTGAACACCACCGGCCCCTGTAGGCGCTTGCCTGCAAGCGATGGCGGCGGGTCAGGCAATGAGGATGCCGGCTGTGCTGGCCTCATCGCCAGCAAGCTAGCTCCCACAGGTTTTTGCGGTGGCCTGCCAATGCTGCGAACACCGCCGGCCCCTGTAGGCGCTTGCCTGCAAGCGATGGCGGTGGGTCAGGCAATGAGGATGCCGGCTGTGCTGACCTCATCGCCAGCAAGCTAGCTCCCACAGGTTTTTGCAGTGGCCTACCAATGCTGCGAATACCACCCCTGTAGGAGCTTGCCTGCAAGCGATGGCGGTGGGTCAGGCAATGAGGAGTCGGCTGTGCTGGCCTCATCGCCAGCAAGCTAGCTCCCACAGGATTCCGCGTTGGGCTGCCATTTCTGTAAACGCCGCTGACCCCTGTGGGAGCTAGCTTGCTAGCGATAGGGCCGGTGCGGCCCCCGCAATTGTGAAGGTCAAGCAAGCAGCTGCAGGATCAGCCAACTGTTGGCCCCGCTGATCACCGCAAACAGCCCCCACGCCAACACCCGGGTCGGCAAGCGGTTCACGAACGGCCCCATCAGTCGCCGGTCATTGGTCATGCGGATCAGCGGGTACAGGGCGAACGGCAGTTGCAGGCTCAACACCACCTGGCTCAGCACCAAGAGCTTGCCCACCGCCCCGTCGCCCATCAGCCACACGCCGATGAACGCCGGGATCAGCGCCAGCCCCCGGGTGATCAGGCGCCGCTGCCAGCAGGGGATCCGCAGGTTCAGGAACCCTTCCATGATCACCTGGCCGGCGATGGTGCCGGTGAACGTCGAACTCTGCCCGGACGCCAACAGCGCCACGCCGAACAGCACGCTGGCCAGCGCCCCGCCCACCAGCGGGTCCAACAGGTGATAGGCGTCCTGGATGTCCGTGACGTCGGTGTGCCCGGACTGGTGGAACGCCGCCGCCGCGAGAATCAGGATCGCCGCGTTGACCAGCAGCGCCAGCGCCAGTGAGCCGATGGTGTCGATGCGCGCCAGTTTCACCGCGTCCTGCTTGCTGGCCTGGTCCTTGCCGATCAGCCGCGTTTGCACGATGGACGTGTGCAGGTACAGGTTGTGCGGCATCACCGTGGCGCCGAGGATGCCGATCGCCAGATACAGCGGCGCCGCTTCGCCGATGGCCGACAACGACGGCTTGAAGCCCTGGGCGACGTCCGGCCAATACGGTTTGATCAGCAGCAGCTCCACGAAAAAGCACACGCCGATGGTGCCCACCAGCACCAGCATGATCGCCTCCAGCCGCCGGAAACCACGGTTCTGCAGGGCCAGCACCAGCAGCGTGTCGAACGCCGTGAGGGCGATGCCGACACTCAGCGAGCACCCCAACAGCAAATGAAACGCCAGCGCGCAACCGAGCACTTCGGCCAGGTCGGTGGCGATGATCGAAATTTCCGCCAGGCCCCATTGCAGCCGCGCCGTGCCGGTGCTGTAGCGCTCACGGGACAGTTGCGCCAAATCCCGCCCCGTGGCGATGCCCAGGCGCGAACACAGGCATTGGACGACCATCCCCGCCAGGCTCGCCAGCAGCACCACGAACAGCAGGCTGTAGCCGAACCGCGACCCGGCCTCGATGGCCGTCGCCCAGTTGCCCGGATCCATGTAGCCGATGGACACCAACAGACCGGGGCCGGCGAAGCGCAGCACACGCTTGAAGAATGAAGCGCTCGGATCGACCGTGACGCTGCCGGCCACTTCCGGCGGGCAGAACGGCGCGGTGCCGACCTTGGGCAGACTGAATTTCACGCACACATCCAGAAACAAGTGGGAAAGGCTCGCAGCTTAGACGTTTCGCCCGCCGCGCCCAAGGGACGATGTGCCGAGTTTGCCGGGGTCGATTTTTTGTATACAAAAATTGTATTTTCCTGAAGCAATCCCTTCGCCGCGGTGCTACCGTGGCCGCACCCACCCGACGGAGCCCTTCGCGTGCTGATCCTCAAACTGTTGCTGATCCCCGGTTTCCTGCTGCTGATCTCTCTGGCCGGCAAGCGCTGGGGGCCGAGCGTGGCCGGTTGGCTGTCGGGGCTGCCGGTGGTGGTCGGGCCGATCCTGCTGTTCCTCGCCCTTGAGCAGGGCCCCGCGTTCGCCGCGCAATCGGCGGTGGCGGCGCTGTCGGCCATGTTTGCGATGATCGCGTTCTGCGTCACCTACGCGCAGGTCGCGCAACGGGCGAACTGGCCGTGGGCGCTGGCGGTTTCCCTCGGCGTCTGGGCACTGCTGGCGGTGGTGCTGTCGCTGATCCCGCCATCGCTGCCGTTCTCGGTGGCGACTGCGGCGACGGCGTTGCTGGCGGCGCCCCGGCTGTTCCCCAAGGTGCATCCGCTGGTGGGCGGTTCGGCGCCGAAGTCAGACAGGTTGGTCTGGCGGATGGTCGCCGGCGCGGCGTTGACGCTGGTGGTGACGATGCTGGCCAGCACCGTCGGCGAGCGCTGGAGCGGCCTGCTGGCGGTGTTCCCGGTGCTGGGCAGCGTGATGGCGGTGTTCTCCCAGCAGACCCGCGGCCCGGCGTTCACCGCCGCGCTGCTGCGGGCGACGGCAACGGGGATGTATTCGTTTTCGGCGTTTTGCCTGGTGCTGGCATTGACGCTGCCGAAGTTGGGCTGGTGGGGATTTGCGATGGGGGTCGCCGTCTCTCTGGCCATGCTGCTCGTGACCCGACAACTGGTGACAAGCGCGAACCACAAACACACCGGATTGGCCAACCGGCCTTGATTCAAGCCCAGGCGCCCATCGCTGGAATGGGAGCCTGAAACTCGTCCCTATCTGAACTCGGCTCAATGCTCACCAGTTGCCGAAGTCGACGAAATCATAAGGGTATGGATCTGAACACTCCGGGCTTGAAGGAGCATCCTTGGGGCAAACCTTCACATCGAACTTCCCCTTGGCCGGAGGATTGGTCAGATGGATCTGAAAATCCCGGCTGTCGTACTTCTGTGCATTCCCCATCGGGATCCATTGGCCCGAAGCATTTTTGTAGGTGGCCTGCAGATCCTGTGCGGCCGTCGTGGGAGTAGTGCCGTAGACAGTCTGGAAAAACCCTTCCTGCTTGATGGTGCTGATGATGATTTTTTCGTTGGCCATGTCCGTGACTCCAATGCTGATCGCCGTTCGATCAGCTACGCAGCCATTCTTCAAGCCTGACAGACCTCCGTGCACCTGACAGAAATCACAGTTCCGACGGACGGGCACTTGCCCGCCCCGCACTGGAATATCACGCGCCTGCCATGGGATGATCCACGCCACACGTGAACATCCTTGGAGATTCGAATGTCGTTGCCTCTTAAGAAAGCCGCCGTTTTACTGCTGGCGGCTGTCACAGCCTTTGGGGCGCTCAACGCTCAGGCTGCCGCCAAGGACAAGGCTGTCGGCGAAAAGGTCTCGATGCTCGACGGCAAGCTCACCTTCACCCTGCCCAAGGGCTTCGTCGCCGACCCGCTGCCGCCCGGCCCGACCGGCGCCAAGGGCACGATGTACACCAACCAGGCCACCCGCACCGTGGTCATCGCCGCAGAGAACCAGATTCCCGAAGGCAACAACGTCAAGGACAACGACAGCGCGTTCCTCGACGCCACCGTGACAGACTTCATCGAAGGCCAGCGCAAGGCGCTGCCGGACTTCAACAAGCTCAGTGAGAAGAGCATCACCCGCAAAGGCAATGGCCTGGGCCTGCGCCAGGTGGACAGCACCGCCACCCAGGGCGGCGGCCAGACCCTCAACACCACGCTGATGGCCGGCTCCGGCACCCGGATGGCGCTGGTTCAGGTGATCTCGCGGGCCAGCGACAAGAGCGGCCACGAAACGCTGGTCAACACGATTCTCAAGGAGAAGTGACCGTCAGGGATTGAGCCCCTGGAGCCAGGCGTTCAGATCCCGCAGTTCCGCCGCGCCGATGCTGTGGCCCACGCCGGGGTAGGCGTGGAACTGCGGCGCGTAGCCCAAGCGCTTCAACAGCGCGTCGGCCTGCGTGCCGTCATGGTAGGGCACACGGTCGTCGGCGGTGCCGTGGCCGATGAAGACCTGCACCGGCGCCGCTGCTCCGGCGGATTCAAGTTCGGCCTTGAGCACCGGCAGCAAGCGCCCGCTCAACGCAGCGAATCCGCCCACCACCGCTGGCTGGCGCAGCCCCACTTCGTAACTCATCATCGCGCCCTGGCTGAAGCCGATCAGGTACACCCGGGTCGGGTCGGCGTGGTACTTCTGCGCCGCAGCGGTCACGAAAGCCCGCAGTTTCTGTCCGCTGGCCTTCAGGTCATCGGGCTCGCCGTTGTAGGCCCCTTCGCCCTTCTTGCGAAACCACTGGAAACGCCCTTCACCCAGCGCCATCGGCGCTTGCACCGACAGGTAGTTGTACTGCGCGGGCAGCTGAAATTTCATGCCGATCAGGTCGGCCTCGTTGCTGCCGTAGCCGTGCAGGAAAACCACCAGCGGACGCGGTTCGGCATCCGGGTGGACCTGGGCCAGGTAATTGAGCGGCAGATCGGTCTGCAGCGAGGTCTGGGCCTGGGCGGTGCCGCAGGCCAGGAGGGTCAACAGGGCTAGCGTCTTGAGCATGGGGCGTCCTTGGCGGTGGGCCGGGTCAGGGGCTGAGCCTGGCAGGATCCGCATTCTGTGTCACGGCGAACACCGCTATCGCGAGCAGGCTCGCTCCTACAGGGGAACGCGGTCGACTGTGGGAGCGAGCCTGCTCGCGATGAGGCCCTTGAGTCAAACGCACACACTCAGTCGTTGATCAGCTTCCCGGCCCGGATCGGCTCGCGCCCGGCCACTTTCGCCTGCCAGATCCCCGGCTGGGTGTAGCGCCCGCGGTCGAGGGCGAACAGCACGCCGCTGGTGCCGGCGCGCACGGTGGTGACCCGGTCGCTCAGCGGATCGACCACTTCGAACAGCGCATCCCCCTGCTCGACCCACTCCCCCGCGTCACGCAGGAAGCTCACCACGCCATGGTGCGGCGCGAACAGGTATTGGGTGCCTTCGAACGGCATGCCTTCGCAGCATGCCTGCGGCGCCGCCGGCCAGTCACCGCCGATGAAGCCTTGTTCCGCCAGGAAGCCCAGGATCGCCTCGCAGTTGGCCCGGGCCTGTTCGACCCGGGTGTCGCCCATGCTGCCCAGCTCCAGGGTGGTCGCCAGGTTGGCCGGCGGAATCGCCGCGTCGGGGAACGCCCGCGCCAGACGCAGCCACGGCGACGAGCAAGATTCGTCGAACGAGCTGCCGCCGGAATCCTCGCACAGCAGCGCCACGCCGGCCTTCAGGCGGGCGGCCAGGGATTGCCACTGCGGCCAGTGCTGCGGCAACGCATACAGGTGAATGGCCGCTTCGAAGTCGCAATGCAGATCCAGGGTGATGTCGGCGTCGCAGGCGTGGCGCAGCAGCAGACGGTGCAAGGCTTCCAGCTGCGAGGCCGGGGCCGGCAGGTCGTCGAGCACCTGGCCCATGGTCTGGCGGATCAGCGCGATGTTGGCGACGGCGTCATCGCCCAGACGCTCGCCGACCAAGGCCGCCACCGGCGCGCTCAGTTCGACGAACGCACGGTTGAAGTTCTTGCCGCTGCCCAGTTCGAAGCGGCCCATGTGGGCGCTTTGCAGGTGCTGGTCCAGGCCGATGGGGTTGGCCACCGGCACCAGCTCGATCACGCCTTGCAGGCGTCCTTCGCGCTCCAGCTCGCCCAGGCGCTGCTTGAGCTCCCAGGCCGTGCGCATGCCCGGCAGTTCATCGGCGTGCAGGCTGGCCTGGATGTACACCTTGCGCGGGCCTGCGCCGAAGCGGAACACACTGAGGGAACGTTCGCTGCCCAGATGGCTCCAGGGCAGCCGGTGGTCGATGCGTTGCATGGGGAACTCCTGAATCTCGAAGCGGCGGTAAACGCCTGTGGGAGCGAGCCTGCCCGTAGGCCATCGCTTGCAGGCTCGCTCCCGCAAGGGTCTCTTGCAATCGCGAAAACAAAAAAGTGGCCCCGCCGAGGCGCAGGCCACTTTATCTACAGCGTATTAATGGCCGTACACGTCAAAGTCGAAGTACTTGTCCTGCACTTGTTTGTACTTGCCGTTGGCGCGGATTTCGGTGATGGCGGTGTTGAATTTGTCCGCCAGCTCCTTGTCGCCCTTGCGCACCGCGATGCCGGCGCCGCCGCCGAAGTACTTGGCGTCTTCATAGGTCGGGCCGACGAATTCGAAGCCTTTGCCGGCGTCGGTCTTCAGGAAGCCGTCGCTCAGGTTGACCGAGTCGGCCAGCATGGCGTCGATGCGGCCGGACACCATGTCCAGGTTGGCCTCTTGCTGCGAACCGTAGCGCACCAGCTCGATCCCGGCCGGCACCAGCACTTCGGTGGCGTAGCGGTCGTGGGTGCTGGCGCGCAGCACGCCGACTTTCTTGCCCTTGAGCTCGGTCAGCGGATCCTTGACGCCGGAGCCCGACTTCATCACGAAGCGCGCAGGGGTGTGGTAGTACTTGATGGTGAAATCGACGTTCTTCTTGCGGTCGTCGGTGATGGTCATGGACGACAGGATCGCGTCGATCTTCTTCACTTTCAGCGCCGGGATCAGGCCGTCGAATTCCTGCTCGACCCAGGTGCATTTGACTTTCATCTGTTCGCACAGCGCGTCGCCGATGTCCACGTCGAAACCGGCCAGCTTGCCGTCGGGGGTTTTCATCGAGAACGGAGGGTAACCGGCCTCAATGCCGATGCGGATCGGCTTGGCGTCGTCGGCCACGGCGGTCAGGGACAGCATCGACAGTGCCAGGGCACCGAACATAACCAGCTTTTTCATTTATTTCTCCCGTGTGCGGAGGCTTTTATTGGCAGCTTTCGATTGTCAGGGTTCGGCCTTGCCGGTGATGGCAAAGAAACCGAAGTGGCCGGCAGTCTATGGCGGCTTGCACGGGGCAAATTGTGTTTAAGCGACAAATACTTACAGAAAATCGGCGAGTGCCTGGCAGGTGGGAAAGGTGTGCGCCATCACGGTGCAAGGACTGTAGGACAAACCCTCAATCTCACCAGGATCGAGGGCTTTTGTGGTGAGGGAACGGGCTTCCTCACCACAACGGACGTTCGTCCTTCAGGCCAGGATCAGCACTCGCAACCGATCGCGGCGTTCGCCGGGCGCTGCGCCGCCACGCTCAGCTGGAACCCTTCGTCCAGCCAACCGGTGACGCCGCCGATCATCTCTTTGACCGGATACCCCAACGCCGCCAACTTCACCGCCGCCTTGTTGGCGCCGTTGCAGTGCGGGCCGGCGCAATAGACGACGAACAAGGTGTCCTTCGGATAGCCGGCCAGGTGCCCGGCAGTGAGCAGACGTCCCGGGAGGTTGACCGCACCGGGCACATGCCCGCGCTCAAACGCCAGCGGGCCGCGCACATCCACCAGCACGAAGTCCGTTTCGCCGGCCTCCTGGCTGCTGAAGACGTCGGAGCAATCGGTTTCGAACGTCAGACGGTTGCTGAAATGCATCAAGGCGATGGCCGACGAAGCGGCCGGGATTTGGCGAACCAGGCTGGTCATGGGGAAAGCTCCTGCGTCTGTGGGTGTGAACAGACTTTATCGGGGTGCCGCTTGCCGCTACAGTGGCGCACAAGACACTCATCGGGAAGTTTCCGCCAAATGACTGACTCGCCCGGACGGGTCGCCATCCTCGCCTACGATGGCCTCTGCACCTTCGAATTCGGCATCGCCGTCGAGATCTTCGGCCTGGCCCGGCCGGAATTCGATTTCCCGTGGTACGAGCACTGCATCGCCGCCGTCGATCCGGGTCCGATGCGGGCCATGGGCGGCATCCGGGTGCTGGCCGACGGCGGCCTGGAACTGCTGGAACAGGCGCGCACCGTGATCATCCCCGGTTGGCGCGACCGCAGCGCCCCGGTGCCCGAAGCCCTGCTGACCGCGCTGCGCCAGGCCCACGCCCGCGGCGCGCGGCTGCTGTCGATCTGCTCCGGGGTGTTCGTGCTGGCGGCCAGCGGCCTGCTCGACGGGCATGGCGCCACCACCCACTGGCGCTACACCGCGGAACTGGCCGAGCGCTATCCGGCCATCGAGGTCGACCCGGACGTGCTGTACGTCGACGCCGGGCAGTTGATCACCTCGGCCGGCAGTGCGGCGGGCATCGACGCCTGCCTGCATCTGGTGGCCCGCGACTTCGGCACCCAGGTCGCCAACTCGGTGGCGCGGCGCTTGGTGATGTCGCCGCAGCGCACCGGCGGCCAGGCCCAGTTCATTCCCGCCCCGGTCAGCCCGACGCCGCGCAGCGACCTGTCGCGGGTGATGCAATGGGCCCGCGAGCGGCTGCATGAACCTTTGGAAGTGCGCGACCTGGCCAGCGAGGCGGCGATGAGCGAGCGCACCTTCTTGCGTCGCTTCACCGAGGCCAACGGCCAGCCGCCCAAGGCCTGGCTGCAGCATGAACGGCTGGCCCGGGCGCGGGAACTGCTGGAAAGCAGCCAGCAGAACACCGAGCAGATCGCCTTGCGCTGCGGCTACCGCTCGGTGGAAAGCTTTCGCGTGGCGTTCCGCAACGTCGTGGGGGTGCCGCCGTCGGTGTACCGCGAGCGGTTCGGGCGCG
Organism: Pseudomonas ekonensis; assembly: GCF_019145435.1. Lineage (NCBI taxonomy): Bacteria > Pseudomonadati > Pseudomonadota > Gammaproteobacteria > Pseudomonadales > Pseudomonadaceae > Pseudomonas > Pseudomonas ekonensis. The sequence goes on from NZ_JAHSTS010000002.1 coordinate 204,672, forward strand.
AGGTGCGGGCACTGTCCTGAGGCCTTGAGGTCGGCTGCGCCGGACTCAAGGCTTGCGCAGCAGGTAGGTGTCCATGATCCACCCGTGCTCCGCCCGCGCCGCCTGGCGCACCCGTCCGATCTCATCGGCGACGTCCTGGAGCCGGCCGCTGATGAGGATCTCGTCCGGCGTCCCCAGATAGGCCCCCCAGAAAATCTCCGTCTGCGGATCCGCCACCTGACGGTAAGCGTCCTGCGCATCCAGCATCACCACCACACTGTCCGCATCGCTCACCTGCCCCGCCGCCAGGCGCCGTCCCGTGGTGATTTCGACCGAGCGGCCGATGCCGTTCAACGGCACCTTGTGCTGCGCCGCCAGCGCCTGGACGCTGGTGATGCCGGGGATCACCTCGAACTCGAACGCGCATCGGCCCGACAGCAGAATCGCCTGCAGGATGCGGATCGTGCTGTCGTACAGCGCCGGATCACCCCACACCAGAAAACCGCCGCACTGGCCGTCAGCCAATTCTTCGTTGATCAGCCGTTCGAAGGTTGCCTGCTTGGCGCGGTTCAGGTCATCGACGCTGGCGTTGTAGTCCACATCCCCACGTTCGCGTTCAGGGCTGTGGGCTTCGACGAAACGGTACGCAGGATCGGTGATGTAGCGCTCGCAGATGTCGCGGCGCAGGTCGATCAACGAGGCCTTGGCCTGGCCCTTGTCCATGAGGAAAAACACGTCCACCCGGTTGAGCGCCTTCACGGCCTGCAGGGTGATGTAGTCCGGATGGCCGGCGCCGATGCCGATGACCAGCAAACGTTTCATCAAAGGACTCCTCCCGGATCGATGCCGGGCAAGCGTAGCCGCCAACGGCCGGCGAAGCGCAGATCGACCAGGGCCAGCGGCTCGACATCGATGCAGTGGGACGCCTGGCCCTGAATCACGTGGGCCAACGCCGCCCGGATCACAAACGGATGGGTGATCGCCACGGTGTGGCCAGGGCGGGACGGCAGGGCGGCGAGCCAGGCCGCCACCCGTTCGCCCAACTGCGCCACCGACTCGCCGCCATGGGGCGCGGCACCCGGATCCTGCAGCCAGGCGTGCAGGGCCTCGGGCTCGTTCTGCTGCAACGCCTTGATCGATTGCCCCTGCCAGCGCCCCCAGTCGCAATCGCGCAACGCCTCATCGACTTGCGCATCACGGCCAAACCCTTCGGCAGTCTGACGGGTGCGCAATTCGGGGCCGCAGACCAACCGGTAAGGAGCGTCGAGCCGGGCGGCCAGCCCCGCATCGGCCAGCGCCCTCTGCTCGATCGGCTCGTCCGTAGGAAAACGCGCCAGTTTTTGTGCGACGGTTCGCGCGTGGCAAACCAGGGTCAAGCGAATGGCCAGCACGGTAGATCACTCGTTGAGGAGGAGAATGCGAGAACGGCAGAACGCCACGATGGCGGCCATTGTGCCGTAAACAAAAGGTTTGCGGAGTGTGGGATGACCGAGCCCACCGCGACAAAGCGACAATGTCTGACACGAGAATGGGCAATGGACTACAAGCCAGGAAGAAACTCGCCTAGCCCTTACGCTTCGGGCATCTCGCCCCATTCTGGCGCTTGCAGACATACGCTGAAAATTCACTAGACATGTAACGTGAGTTACATAAATACTGTTTTAACGGATTGTGAAACAAATTCTACACCCCATCCAGCAGGAGCCCGGATGCCCCCTCTCAGAGACCTGATCACCGATCCCGGCCTCGACCTGACGCCCTCGGAGCGCAAAGTCGTGCGTGCGCTGCTGGATCAGTACCCGCGCAACGGCCTGGGGCCGATGGCACGCCTGGCCGAACACGCCGGCGTCAGCGACCCGACCATCGTGCGGCTGGTGAAAAAACTCGGTTTCGGCGGTTACGCCGACTTCCAGGACGCGCTGCTCAGTGACATGGATCATCGCCTGCGCTCGCCCCGCACCCTGCTGCAACCGCGTTCGCAGCAGAAAAGCGACGACCCCTGGAGCCACTACCTGAACCACAGCCACGGGCTTTTGGTCGAGACCCAGGCCCTGACCCAACCCGAAGACGTGCGGATCCTGGCGGACTGGCTGCTCGATACGCGCCATCAAGTGCACTGCTTCGGCGGACGCTTCAGCAGCCTGATGGCCACCTACCTGCTCAATCACCTGCGCCTGCTGCGCCCCGGCTGCTTCGCGCTGGAAGACAACGCCCAACTGCCGGATCGGCTGTTCGACCTGCAACGCCAGGACGTGGTGCTGGTGTTCGACTACCGCCGCTACCAGACCCAGGCCCTGCGCGTGGCCAGCGCGGCCAAGCAGAACAACGCCCGCGTGGTGCTGTTCACCGACATCTACGCCTCGCCGCTGCGGGAACTGGCCGACCTGATCATCAGCGCCCCGGTCGAGTCCGCTTCGCCGTTCGACACCATGGTGCCGGCGCTGGCGCAGGTCGAAGCGCTGATCGCCAGCCTGACCCCGCGCTGCCCTAACCTGGCCGAACGCCTGGAGGGCATCGACGCCATGCGCAACGACTTCGACACCCACCTGCTGGAGGATAAATAAGGATGTTCAGCCTTCCCCACCGCTCGCCACGGGATCTGCCGTTCGTCACGGGCCACACCGCACTGCTGCTGGTGGACATGCAGCGGGCCTGGCTCGAACCGCAGTTCGACCCGCACCTCGAAGGCCCGGACGCCGCGTACTTCCTCAACCGCACCCGCGCGCAGGTGGTGCCCAACCAGCAGATGCTGCTCAACGCCTTTCGCCGGGCACGGCAGAACGTGCTGCACACGATCATCGAAAGCCTGACCGCCGACGGCCGCGACCGCTCGCTGGACCACAAGCTGTCGGACATGCACCTGCCCAAGGGCAGCGCCCAGGCCCGGGTCATCGCTGAACTGACGCCTTCGGAAAACGAAATCGTGCTGCCCAAGACCTCGTCCGGGGTCTTCAACTCGACCAACATCGACTATGTGCTGCGCAACCTCGAGACCCGCCACCTGATCGTCGCCGGCATCGTCACCGACCAGTGCGTCGACATGGCCGTGCGCGACGCCGCCGACCGCGGCTACCTGGTGACCCTGGTGGAAGACGCCTGCGCCACCTACTCCGCCGAGCGGCACGAAGCCTGCCTGAACGCGATCAAAGGCTACTGCTGGATCACCGACACCCAGACCGTGCTGGGCCGCCTGCGGGAGATGCAGCCATGAGCGAACGCCTGTCGCCCCTGCCGATGACCACGCTGGTCACCACCGACCTGACCGGCATCACCCGGGGCCGCTCCTTCCCCACCGATGAGCTGGAACATTACCGCGCCGCCGGTTGCGGCTGGGTGCCGGCCAACAGCGCGCTGACCCCGCAGGACATCATCGCCAGCACCAACCCCTGGGGCGCCTACGGCGACCTGCGGCTGATTCCCGACCTGGCCAGCCGCGTCACCGTCGGCAACGGCCCGGACGCAGCGGCCCCGGCGCTGGACTTCATCCACTGCGACATCCGCGAAACCGACGGCCAGGCATGGGGTGCCTGTCCGCGCACCCTGCTGCGCGATGAAGTGGAGCGCTATCGCGACGGGCTCGGCCTGCAGGTCAATGCCGCGTTCGAACACGAATTCAACCTGCACGCAGGCTTTGCCGAACACCTGGCCTTCTCCCTCGAGTCCCAGCGCCAGGGCGCCGAATTCGGCGGCTGGCTGCTCAGCGCGCTGCGCGCCGGGCAAGTCGAGCCGGAGATGTTCCTGCCCGAATACGGCAAGCACCAGTACGAGATCACCTGCCGCCCGGCCCTGGGCGTAGCGGCGGCGGACCGCGCCGTGAACGTGCGCGAGATCACCCGCGAGATCGCCCGGCAGATGGGGCTGGACGTCAGCTTCGCGCCCAAGACCGCCGCCGACGCCGTGTGCAACGGCGTGCACCTGCACCTGAGCCTGCTCGACCTCGAAGGCCGGCCGATGCTCTACGACGCCGGCACCAGCAACGGGCTGTCGACCCTCGGCCAGCACTGGGCGGCGGGTGTGCTGCACTACCTGCCGGCGCTGTGCGCGTTGACCGCGCCGACGCCGGTGTCCTATGAGCGCCTGCAGCCGCACCACTGGAGCGCGTCCTACGCCTGCCTCGGCCAGCGCAACCGCGAAGCGGCGCTGCGGATCTGCCCGACGGTGACGCTGGGCGACAAGCCTGTGGCGAAGCAATTCAACCTGGAGTTCCGCGCCATGGACGCCACCGCGTCGCCGCATCTGGCGATGGCCGCCCTGCTGATCGCCGGGCGCCTGGGCATCGAGCGCAAGTTGGCGCTGAACGCGGTCACCGACGAAATTCCCGATTCACTCAACGACGAACAGCGCAAGGAGCGGGGCATCGTCGCCCTGCCCGGCTCGCTGGCCCAGGCGCTGGATTGCCTGCGCAACAGTCAAGCGCTGGCGCTGGCCCTGCCGACGCCGCTGCTCGACACGTATTTCGCCCTTAAGACCGAGGAACTGGCGCTGACGGAACAGCTCTCGCCCGCTGACCTGTGTGAGCACTATGCACGCCTGTACTGAACCTGCCGAGCTGGGGTTGTATACCCGGCCGGTCTACAACCTGAGCCGCGAAGACTCGACGCATCCGCTGATCCTGGTGTGCGAGCACGCCAGCCGCTACATCCCCGAGGCCCTGAACGGCCTGGGCCTGGATGAGGCCGCCGCCTGCGAGCACATCGCCTGGGACATCGGCGCGCTGGCGCTGGCCGAGCGGCTGTCGGAGCAATTGGGCGCGACGCTGCTGAGCGCCAACTATTCGCGGCTGCTGATCGACCTCAACCGGCCCCGGCACGCCCCGGACAGCATTCCGGCGCAGAGCGAGATCTATCAGGTGCCGGGCAACCGCGATCTGGATGAAACCACCCGCGAATACCGCCGTCAGACATTGTTCAAGCCCTTTCATTCGCGGTTGCAGCAATTGATCGACACCCGCCTGGCCGAAGGCCGTCCGGTGCGGGTGGTGGGGATCCACAGTTTCACCCCGGTGTACTACGGCCAGCCCCGCGAGCTGGAAGCGGGCGTGCTGTTCGGCCAGGCCAAGGCCTACGCCCACCGCCTGCTCGAAGGCCTGGGCAAGCACCCGCTGAAGGTGGCGGGCAACCAGCCCTACCGGGTCGACCCGCTGGGCGACATGACCGTGCCGGTGCACGGCGACGCCCGGGGCCTGGAGTCGGTGCTGATCGAGGTGCGCAATGATCTGCTGCGCAGCCCCGACGCGGTGGCGCGCTGGGCCGGTTATCTGGCCCCTCTGCTGTAGTTTTTTTGCTGTTGCCGTAAACGATGGACCGACATAACAACTAAAACGAACGATTGGCTGACAAGGAGTTGCGCTTCATGGAAATAGAAGAGTTCGGCTACAAGCAGGAGTTGAAACGTAGCCTGACGCTGACCGACCTGGTGGTGTACGGGATGATCTTCATGATCCCCATCGCCCCGTTCGGCGTTTACGGCTACGTCAACGCCGAAGCGCCGGGGATGGTGCCGCTGGCCTATATCATCGGCATGGTGGCCATGGTGTTCACCGCACTGAGCTACGGCAGCATGGCCCGGGCCTTTCCGATAGCGGGTTCGGTGTACTCCTACGCGCAACGGGGCCTGAACCCGCACGTTGGGTTCCTCGCCGGCTGGCTGATGCTGCTCGACTACCTGCTGATCCCGCCGCTGCTGTACGTCTACGCGGCCATGGCCCTGAACCATCTCTACCCTGAGGTTCCCAAGGTCGGGTTCATCCTGGCGTTCCTGGTCAGCGCGACCTTCGTCAACCTGCGCGGCATCACCTTCACCGCACGCATGAACATCCTGTTCCTGCTGGCGCAGCTGGCGGTGCTGGGCATCTTCCTGTTCTATGCCTGGAACGCCCTGCACAACGGCGCCGGCAACGGCCAGTTGACCCTGGCGCCGCTGTACCACCCGCAGACGTTCAATTTCGCCCTGCTGATGCAGGCGGTGTCCATCGCGGTGCTGTCGTTCCTGGGCTTCGATGCGATCTCCACCCTGGCCGAAGAGATCAAGGGCGACCCGGGCCGCAGCGTCGGCAAGGCCGCGCTGATCACCCTGGTGGTGATGGGCGCGATCTTCGTCGTGCAGACCTGGATCGCCACCGACCTGGCGGCCGGCATGGGCTTCAAGTCCGCCGACACCGCGTTCTACGAGATCGCCGAAATCGCCGCCGGCAGCTGGCTGGCGACCCTGACCGGCGTCGCCACCGCACTGGCCTGGGGCGTGGCGGTCGCCATCACCTCGCAGGCGGCCGTCTCGCGCCTGCTGTTCGGCATGGCCCGCGACGGCAAGCTGCCGAAGGTGCTGGCCAAGGTGCATCCGACCCACAACACGCCCTACCTGAGCATTTACCTGGTGGCCGTGCTGTCGCTGGTGATCTGCTACCTGTTCATCGATTCGGTGGACACCCTGACGTCGCTGGTCAACTTCGGCGCCTTGAGCGGCTTCATGCTGCTGCACCTGACCGTCATCAACCACTACTGGCGCCGGCAGAAGTCCGGGCAAGTGGTCCGTCACCTGATCTGCCCGGTGATCGGCTTCGGGATCGTCGCGGCCATCATGTACAACATGGGCGTCGATGCGCAGAAGCTCGGCCTGATCTGGATCGCGCTGGGCCTGGTGTACCTGTTTTTCCTGAACCGCCTCGGCGCCGGCACCGCCCTGCCTGACCCGAGCAATGGCTGACAAGAAAAAGAGCGGCGTCTGACAAAGAATCAGGCGACCGCCGATTTAACGCGTGGAAACCGACAGTGATAGTCAGGTTCGGCGATGACGCCGGACCGTTCGATACAGGAGTGCATCCATGCTGGTCTTACGCCCAGTCGAGCCAACCGACCTGCCCCACCTGCAACAGCTGGCCCGCGACAGCCTCGTGGGTGTCACCTCCTTGCCGGACGACAGCGAACGCCTGCGCGAAAGGATCGCCAGCTCCTGCGCCTCGTTCGACAGCGACACGCAGGCCCAAGGCTCGGAGAACTACTTCTTCGTGCTGGAAGACCAGGAACAAGGGCGGCTGGTCGGCTGCTCGGAAATCGTCGCCACCGCCGGCTGCGACGGCCCGTTCTACAGCCTGCGCAACCGCCACTTCACCAGCGCCTCGCGGGAACTGAACATCGAGCACGGCGTGCCGGCGCTGTCGTTGTGCCAGGACCTGAACGGCCACACCCTGCTGCGCGGCTTCCACATCGACGCCGCACTGGTGCGCTCGCCCCATTCCGAACTGCTGTCGCGGGCGCGGCTGCTGTTCATCGCCATCCACGGCCGGCGCTTTGCCGACGCGGTGATCACCGAAATCGTCGGCTACAGCGACGACCAGCAGCGCTCGCCGTTCTGGGACGCCCTGGGCAAGCACTTCTTCGATCTGCCCTACGCCGAGGCCGAACGCCTGTGCGGCCTGCAGAACCGCACGTTCCTGGCCGAACTGATGCCGCAATACCCGATCTACGTGCCGATGCTGCCCCAGGCCGCCCAGGACTGCATCGGCCGGGTGCACCCCGACGGCCAGGAAGCGTTCGACATCCTTGAGCGCGAAGGCTTCGAGACCAACAGCTACATCGACCTGTTCGACGCCGGCCCCACCCTGTACGCCCGCACCGCGAACATCCGCTCGATCGGCCAGAGCCGGGCCGTCACGGTGCGGCGCCAGGCGCAGATCGACGCCCGGGGCCATTACCTGGTCTGCAACGACGCCTTGAAGGGATTCCGCGCGGTGGTGGCCGAGCTGGACGACCGGCCGGGACAGCCGCTGGCCCTGACACCGTCGCTGTGTGCGGCACTGGGCGTCACCGATGGCGACAGCGTGCGGGTGACCGCACTGTGAACCCCGCCCCGAACCAGCGTCCCCGCAGGCGCGCAGAAGGAGTTGCAACATGATTGTCCGCCCGGTTCACGTCAACGACCTGTCGGCCTTGATGGCGCTGGTGCGCCAGGCCGGCCCGGGGTTCACCACCCTGCCGGCCAATGAGGACCGTCTGGCCCATCGGGTTCGCTGGGCCCGGCGCGCCTTCTGCGGGCAGGTCGAGCGGGCCGACGCGGACTACCTGTTCGTGCTCGAGGACGACGAGCAGCGCGTGGTCGGCGTCAGCGCCCTGACCGGCGCCATCGGCCTGCGCGAGCCCTGGTACAACTACCGGGTCGGGCTGACCGTCAGCTCGGCACCGGACCTGGGCATCCAGCGGCAGATCCCGACGCTGTTCCTCAACAACGAACTGACCGGCCAGTCGGAGCTGTGCTCCCTGTTTTTGGGCCATGACCAGCGCCACGGCAGCAACGGCCGCCTGCTGTCGCTGGGGCGGCTGCTGTTCGTCGCCGAGTTTCCGCACCTGTTCGGCGAAAAAATGATCGCCGAACTGCGCGGCAGCGCCGACGAGATGGGCTGCTCACCGTTCTGGGACAGCCTGGGACGGCACTTTTTCCAGATGGACTTCAGCCACGCCGATCACCTGTCGGGGCTGGGCAACAAGTCCTTCATCGCCGAACTGATGCCGCGCCAGCCGCTGTACACCTGTATGCTCACCGAGCAGGCCCAGGCCGCCATCGGCCAGCCGCACCCCAACACCGAGCCGGCGCTGAAGATCCTTCAGGCCGAGGGCTTCACCCACAAAGGCTACATCGACATCTTCGACGGCGGTCCGGTGATCGAAGCCCCCGTCCACAGCATCCGCACGGTGCGCGAAAGCCTGGAGCTGACCCTGGCCCTCGGCACGCCGGACGACCAGGCACCCCAATGGCTGATCCACAACCGCCGACTGGAGAACTGCCGCATCACCGCCGCCCGGGCCCGCCGGGTCGGCGGCAGCCTGGTGGTCGACCGCCTCACCGCCAAGCGCCTGCAACTGCAGCCGGGCGACTCGGTGCGGGCGGTGCTGCTGCCCAACCAACAACAGCAGGCCGCCGCAGCCTGACCCTTAGTGGTGAGGGGGCTTGCTCCCGCTGCGGTGCGCTTCTCCCGCCTTGCAAATTCGTCATGATCCTTGACCCATTCGCGTGATAGCCTCTTGATTCTTCGGCGTTGACACCTTTGCTCAAGCCTTTCCATTCCCTTGTATTGGTGGAATCAGTATGTCCAGGCTTTCCCATCAAGATTTGCGCCGTAACTTCCGTCAGCTGCTGGCCTCCGGCAACTGCTACCACACCGCCTCCGTGTTCGACCCGATGTCCGCCCGTATCGCGGCCGACCTGGGCTTCGAGGTGGGGATCCTCGGCGGCTCGGTCGCGTCCCTGCAGGTGCTGGGCGCCCCGGACTTCGCCCTGATCACCCTGAGCGAATTCACCGAGCAGGCCACCCGCATCGGCCGCGTCGCCCAATTGCCGGTGATCGCCGACGCCGACCACGGCTACGGCAACGCCCTCAACGTGATGCGCACCATCGTCGAGCTGGAGCGCGCCGGCGTCGCCGCCCTGACCATCGAAGACACCCTGCTGCCGGCCCAGTTCGGCCGCAAGTCCACCGACCTGATCTCGGTCGCCGAGGGCGTCGGCAAGATCCGCGCGGCGCTGGAGGCCCGGGTCGACTCGGAAATGGCGATCATCGCCCGCACCAACGCCGGCATCCTGCCCAATCAGGAAATCATCAGCCGCACCAAGCAGTACCAGGCCGCCGGTGCCGACGGCATCTGCATGGTCGGCGTGCAGGACTTCGACCAACTGGAGCAGATCGCCGAGCACCTGAGCGTGCCGCTGATGCTGGTCACCTACGGCAACCCGGCGCTGCGCGACGACAAGCGCCTGGCCGAACTGGGCGTGCGCGTGGCCATCGACGGCCATGGCGCCTATTTCGCCGCCATCAAGGCGACCTACGACAGCCTGCGCGAACAGCGGCAGATCTTCACCCAGGCCTCGGACCTGAGCGCCACCGAACTGACGCACACCTATACGCAGCCTGAGGACTACATTCTCTGGGCGAAGGAATACATGAGCGTCAAGGAGTAACTTTTTCAAGTTTGAAACGCACTGTTTGATCCGACCGGTCGACGCAATGTCGCCGGGCAGGGTCAATGCAGCCTTGGACTTACATAAAACATAACAACTCCAAACATCCGATAACAACCCAAACATTGCACAAACAACTCTTCAACAAGAGAATGGAGGCATATAAACAAACACATAAATACCACCATGATCAGCCTGCTAAAACACAACAACTCAGCACCCGCAGAATTAGCGAATGCATTAAAAGACATCAACTTAACAAAAGAAATCCAAAAACTTTCAACCCATCTCTACAGCCATATCAAGACCTCTGCCAAACAGCAGCAACGGGCCACCATTCTCGACACCGTCAATCCGTACACCCATACGCTGACATTGCACTGCACCGATGACGCGAACATCAGCGTCAGAACCCTGAGCAATACCTGCTCGACCGCTCTTTATTCAGTACCGGGACACAGCATCCTTTTTCCCGTGCACTCTCGGCCCTTCACTGTCCAACTGTACGGCATCGAAGGCGACCGGCTGAGTCTCGCCAGGCGCGTGACCGTCACGGACCGCGATCCATTGCTGGTCGACGGCCGTCATGCCCTGTATGAGTGCGTCCCGCCCGAAGGCCCTACGCCCGTGCTGGTCGGCAGCATCAACCTGCCCGTTCGCAGCGCCGACATCAGCGTGTTTGACCGCTCCTCGCTACGCAAGGTCGCCTGGTTCCCCCACGACGACAGCGCCGCACGCTACCTGGTCAGCCTCGAACTGCTTGAGGCGGCACAGGATCCGGGGGCCGTCAGGGTAGCCGAAGAACTGATCCACCACTATCACCCGGCCGTTGCGTGGAAAGCGTTCCAGATCATTGACCAACACGCTCAAGACGCGGCCCCGCGTTATGTGCCGCTATTGAAGAAACTGAACAACCCGCATCTCGACCATTTGCTTGAACGACGGAGCGAAGCCGCATGAAACTGCAGACGTTCATAGATCGCATGGCAAACTACGACCCCACTGCCGACAAGTCGAGCATCCTTGAAGACCTCAAACAACTTGCGACAAACCGGACACTTTTGAGCGAGCACCTCTATAACACTATTCAGTTAAACGGCTTCAATACACGCAGCAGTCTTTATAGCCCTTACGCCTTTGTACTGCACTACAACGACTTATATACGCTGCGACTTGGATTCTGGTCACCCGTGACATCAACGGATGAAAAACAGACATTCATTTATGACCTTTACCATTCGCATGATTTTGAAATGTATGCGGTCGGCTACAGCGGCGACGGCTATACGACGACTTTGCGCGCAATCCTTGACCGCACGCCTTTGAAAGCCGGCGTCAAACCCTCATTGGGGGACGAGCGCAGCGTGAAACTTGCACCCGGCCATGTTCTGCACATGTCGCCGCTGTATGACGTTCACCGGCAGCTTCCACCCGAAACGATGTCCGCCTCGCTGAGCCTGATCATTCATCCTCGGCAGACGATAAAAACCGAAGAAGCCTGGTGCTTCGACGAGAACCTGGTGCCGACTTACCCCGGCATCGCCACGCAGGAAACAGCGGTCTTTGAGAACCTGCTGTCCTTGCTCCAATGCGGACCGCACTCTGCCTCCGCTCAACCAAAAAGGAAATCTGAATGAACAAGCCACTTGAAAACTGGACCGAAACCCCACTGCTGCGCGCCGGCACCGAACTGATCAACACGCCGGTCAAGACCGCAGCCCAATCCCCGTGCGCAAGCTTCATGCCGCGCTACAACGTGGGCAACATCCACGAAATCAAGCAGTTCTGGAACTTGCCGCAACAAGGTTAAGGCCAGCGTAAACCGCCCTTCGCCTGACGGCAGTCCGCAAGGACTGCCGTCTCGCTGTCATTCCGCAATCACCAACGCGGTGGCAAACCGCTTGCCTGCCCTTTCACACCGAACCGAGCGCCTCGCGCCGGTGCTTGCCGTCGCTGTAGCACATCACCCGGTTGCGCCCGCCGCTCTTGGCCTCGTACAGCGCCCGGTCGGCGTCGTCGAGCCATTGGGTCGCCTCGGCGTGGGACGGGTCAAAGGCCGCCAGCCCGATGCTCAGGCTGACGTTCAACGCCGGGTTCTGCTCATACGCCAGAAAGGAAAAGCGCTCGCGCAAGGTCTCCATGGCCTGGGCGGCGTTGAACAGCGGCATGTCCGGCAGAATCACGCAGAATTCGTCGCCGCCGTAGCGCCCGCCCACATCGGCGCTGCGCAGGTTCTGCTTGAGCGCCTTGCCCAACTGGCGCAGCACGATGTCGCCGGCCCCGTGGCCGTAGGTGTCGTTGATGGCCTTGAAGTGATCGATGTCGATCAGGGCGATCGCCGCGCCTTTGTGCAGGCTCTTGCAGCGCTGGAACTCGATCTCCAGCCGATCCTTCCAGGCGCCGTGGTTGAGCAGCCCGGTCAGGCTGTCGGTACGGCTCAGGGCCAGCAACTCGCGCTTGTGCAGGCCCAGGGTGTAGGCCTGGCGAAAACAGATCCAGCCCAGCGCCAGCGGATACAGCATCAGCAGCGGCAAGCACGCATACAGTTGCAGCGGCGTGGTCGGCGGCACGAACGCCGGCGCGAACACCACCAGCCCGACGCCGATCCCCAACAGTTGCGCCGCCAGTCCGGCCAGCAGAAAGCGCAGCCCGCCGATGGCGACGTTGTTCATCGCCATCATCGAGACGGTGGTGGCGCTGGGCAACGGGTTGAACTGCATGGCGGCGACCCAGAAGCCGCCGAGAAACGCGTCGATCAGCAGATTGCGGTGTTCGGCATGGTAAGGAACGCGGGCCCGGCGGGCCCATTGAAAGGCCAGGTGCGGCCACAGGAGCGCATTGAACAGCATCAGCGCCCAGACCCAGGGCGGCGGACCGAGCGGATGCATCGCCGCCCCCACACACAGGAGCCCCAGCGCCAGCCCGAGGGTTCGCGACGTATGCAGCCTCCTGGCCAACGACAGTCCTTTTCTTCCCTGACCTCCCGCTTTTTCCATAGGGGCCTCTACTGCGCGCATCGGAAGACGGATGTGCTGAGAGTCTATCAGGGCACCTTCAATTAGCCATCACCGGCCAGCGGGCGGCCGATCGCACCGCCTGGGCCCGACACCGGGCAAATGATTGGCTATACATGAAAGGAGGAAAACGGAAAAACGACTATAAGAAGGAGGCGCATGCAGACCTATCAAGTGTTGATCATCGGCAGCGGTTTTGGCGGCCAGTGCGCAGCGGTGAATCTGCTCAAGGCCGGCATCGACGATTTTCGCTTGCTGGAACGGCGGGACTTCTTCGGCGGCACCTGGTGCCAGAACACCTACCCCGGCGCGGCGGTGGACGTGCCGTCGCCGCTGTATTCACTGTCGTTCGCGCCCTACCCCTGGACGCAGATGTTCGCGGGGCAAGCCGAACTGCACCGCTACACCGAACATGTGGCGCAGCGGTTCGGCCTGCGCGAGCGGGTGGAGCTGGGCGCGAACGTCGAACGCATCGAATGGGACGAGGCGCAAAAACGCTGGGCCGTGCACACCGCCGCCAAAGGGACGTTCCACGCGCAGTTCCTGATCAACGCCACCGGGCCATTGAGCCAACCGGTCATCCCACACTTTCCGGGCGCGGAACGCTTCCGGGGCAAGAGCTTTCACACAAACAACTGGGATCACGCCTACGACTACCGGGGCAAACGGGTGGCGATCGTCGGCAGCGGCGCCAGCGCGGCACAGGTGATTCCGGCGATTGCCCCGGCGGTGGCGCAACTGCATGTGTTCCAGCGCACGCCGCACTGGGTGCTGCCGCGGGCCGACCGCACCTTCGGCCGCTTCCAGCGCTGGCTGCTGGGCCTGAAGCCGGCCTACAAATTGCTGCGCTGGATGATCTACTGGCAGTTCGAAACCCGGGTGATCGCCTTCAAGTACTCCAAGCCGGCGATCCGCCTGGTGCAGCGCCAGGCCCTGAATTTCCTCAAGCGCCAGGTGGCCGATCCGCACCTGCGCCAGCGGCTCACCCCGGACTTCACCATCGGCTGCAAACGGGTGCTGCTCTCCAGCACCTACTACCCGGCGCTGACCCGCGCGAACGTGACCCTGCACAGCCGCGAACAAGGCATCGCCGCCCTCGACGAAACCGGCATCGTCACCACCGACGGCCAGCACATCGACGTGGACCTGATCGTCTGGTCCACCGGCTACGACGCCACCGACGGGGTGATCTCCTACCCGGTCAGCGGCAAGAACGGCGTCCGGCTGCGCGACGTCTGGGCGCAGTACCCGCGCGCCTACCTGGGCACCAGCCTGCCGGACTTCCCCAACCTGTTCATCGTCACCGGCCCCAACACCGGGATCGGCCACACCTCGGCGCTGTTCATCATCGAATCGCAGATGAACTACATCCTCGACTGCATCCGCACCCTCAAGGCCCGGGGCCTGCGCAGCATCGAAGTCCGCCCCGAGGCAGAACGTACCTACACTCAGATGATCCACCGGGAAATGGAGCGCACGGTCTGGAAAACCGGCGGCTGCCACAGTTGGTACCAAAGCAGGAGCGGTCATGTGATCGCGATGTTTCCGGGGTTCAGCTTCAGTTACCACCGCCTGACGCGGTCGCTGAAGCCGGCCGACCACATTCTGTCCTGAACACGTATAAGGAAGACGTCCGATGCTTGTGCTCTTTGTCGCTCTCGCGGTTTTCGTGGCCTGGAGCTGGTTGAGCTACCCGGCGGTGGGCCATTGGCTCTACGCGCTGAGCACGGCCGCCGAGGCCAAGCTGTACCGGTTGCACAAGATTGAAGTGCCCATCGCCGAAATGAGCGTCTCGACCTGGCAAGGCGGGCCCTACGAGGCCTCCAGCGCGATCCTGATGCTGCACGGCTACAGCGCCGAGAAGAACCTGTGGCTGCGCTTCGCCCGGCATTTCGTCAGCCAGTACCGGGTGATCATCCCGGACCTGGCGGGGCATGGCGAAACCGGCTTCAAGGCCGGCGGCGGCTACGACATCCCGGTGCAGGCCAAACGGATGATCCAGTTGCTCGACGTCTGCGGCGTGGAAAAGGTGCACGTGATCGGCAACTCGATGGGCGGCTACATCGCCGCGTGGCTGGCGGCGACCTACCCCGAGCGCATCGCCTCGGTGGCGCTGCTCGACCCGGCCGGCGTCACCGCGCCGGAGGCCAGCGACATGGAGCGCCACCTGGCCCGGGGGCACAACCCGTTCCTGATCAACTCCCGCGAGGAGTTCCGGCGCTTCTACGCCATGACCATGGCCTCGCCGCCCTGGGTGCCGGGGCTGGTGCTGGACGCCATCGCCCAGCGCTACGAGAACCAGCGCGACGAACTGGAAGAGATCTTCCGCGACTTCCGCGCCAGCCCGCCCATGGAGCCGAAACTGCCCGACATCAAATGCCCGGCGCTGCTGCTCTGGGGCCGCAAGGACCGGCTGATCGACGTCAGCAGCGTGCCGGTGTGGAGCAAGGGCATCGCCAACCTGCGGGTCGATGTGTGGGACGGGGTCGGGCACATGCCGATGGTCGAACAGCCGGCGAACACGGCGCGGCTGTACCGGGAGTTCCTGGGCACCCAGCGATGAACATCCTCTACGACGAGCGCCTCGACGGCCCCTTGCCCGATGTCGACAAGGGCGAACTGCTCAAGGCCTTGCAACAGGCCCTGCCGGACCTGGGTCTGCTGTGGCGCGACGAAGAGCTCAAACCCTACGAGTGCGACGGACTCAGCGCTTACCGCACCACGCCGATGCTGGTCGCCCTACCCCGGCGTCTGGAGCAGGTACAGGCATTGCTCACGCTATGCCACCAGCGACGGGTGCCGGTGGTGGCACGCGGGGCCGGCACCGGGCTGTCCGGCGGCGCGCTGCCGCTCGACCGGGGCGTGCTGCTGGTGATGGCGCGCTTCGACCGGATCCTGCACATCGACCCGGACGCACGCACCGCGCGGGTTCAGCCCGGCGTGCGCAACCTGGCGATCTCCCAGGCCGCCGCGCCGTACGGCCTGTACTACGCGCCGGATCCGTCCTCGCAGATCGCCTGCTCCATCGGCGGCAACGTCGCGGAAAACGCCGGCGGCGTGCACTGCCTCAAGTACGGCCTGACCGTGCACAACCTGCTCAAGCTGGAGGTGCTCACGGTCGAAGGCGAACGCCTGACCCTGGGCAGCGACGCCCTCGACGCCGCCGGCCTGGATCTGCTGGCGCTGTTCACCGGCTCCGAAGGCCTGCTGGGGATCATCACCGAAGTCACCGTCAAGCTGCTGCCCAGGCCGCCGGTGGCCAAGGTGCTGCTGGCCAGTTTCGATTCCGTGGAAAAGGCCGGCCGCGCGGTCGCCGACATCATCGCCGCCGGGATCATCCCCGGCGGGCTGGAAATGATGGACAACCTCGCCCTGCGCGCCGCCGAAGACTTCATCCACGCCGGCTACCCGGTGGAGGCCGAGGCGATCCTGCTGTGCGAACTGGACGGCGTCGAAGCCGATGTGCACGACGACTGCCAGCGTGTACGCGAGGTCATGCAACGGGCCGGCGCCGCCGAGGTGCGCCAGGCGCAGGATGAAGCCGAACGGGTGAAGTTCTGGGCCGGGCGCAAGAACGCCTTCCCGGCCATCGGGCGCCTGTCGCCGGACTACTACTGCATGGACGGCACCATCCCCCGCCGCGAACTGCCCGGCGTGCTGCACGGCATCGCCCGGCTCGGCGCGGAGTACGGCCTGCGGGTAGCCAACGTGTTCCACGCCGGCGACGGCAACATGCACCCGCTGATCCTGTTCGACGCCAACCGGCCCGGCGAGCTTGAGCGTGCCGAAGCCCTCGGCGGGAAGATCCTGGAACTGTGCGTGCAGGTCGGCGGCAGCATCACCGGCGAGCACGGGGTCGGTCGCGAGAAAATCAACCAGATGTGCTCGCAGTTCAACAGCGACGAGCTGAGCGCGTTCCATGCCGTCAAAGCGGCGTTCGACCCCCGCGGCCTGCTCAACCCCGGCAAGAACATCCCCACCCTGCACCGCTGCGCGGAATTCGGTGCGATGCACATCCATGCCGGGCAACTGCCGTTTCCCGACCTGGAGCGCTTCTAATGACTGATCTGGATGCGGCCGACGCGCTGCTGGATCAGGTCAACCGGGCCAGGGCCGACGCCACGCCGCTGAAGATCCAGGGCGGCAACAGCAAGGCGTTTCTCGGCCGCGAAGTGGCCGGCGAGGTGCTCGACACCCGCGCCCACCGGGGCATCGTGCGCTACGAACCGTCGGAGCTGGTGGTCAGCGTGCGGGCCGGAACGCCGCTGAATGAACTGCTGGCGACGCTCGACGCCGCCGGGCAGATGCTGCCCTGCGAACCGCCGTCCTTCAGCGAATCCGCCACGGTCGGCGGCATGATCGCCACCGGACTGTCGGGGCCGCGGCGCCCTTGGGCCGGCTCGGTGCGCGACTTCGTCCTCGGCACCCGGGTCATCACCGGCCTCGGCCAGCACCTGCGCTTCGGCGGCGAAGTGATGAAGAACGTCGCCGGTTACGACCTTTCCCGTTTGCTGGCGGGCAGCCACGGCTGCCTTGGCGTGCTGACCGAAGTTTCGCTCAAAGTGCTGCCCAAACCCCGGCAGTGCCTGAGCCTGCGCCTGGAGATCGACTGCACGCGAGCCCTGGCGAACCTCATCGAGTGGGGCCGGCAAGCGCTGCCGATCAGCGGCGCCTGCCATGACGGCGCGGCGCTGTACCTACGCCTTGAAGGCGGTGAAGGTTCGGTGTCCGCCGCCCATCAACGGCTCGGCGGCGAGCCGTTGGACTCAGCGTTCTGGTCGGACCTTAACGAACAGCGCCTGAGCTTTTTCGACGAAGGCCCGCCGCTGTGGCGCCTGTCGCTGCCCCATCACCCCAAACCGCTGGCGTTGCCCGGAACCCAGCTGGTCGATTGGGCCGGCGCCCAGCGCTGGCTGAAATCCGATGCACCCGACGTTCAGCGCATCGCCCATGAGCTCGGCGGCCACGCCACCTGCTTCAGCCACGGCGCCAGCGACACGCCCTTTCAGCCGCTGCCCCCGGCGCTGATGCGCTACCACCGCCAGCTCAAGGCGCAACTCGACCCGCAAGGGCTGTTCAACCCCGGCCGGATGTACGCGGAGCTTTAGCCATGCAGACCAGCCTCAGCGAACAGGCCCGACAACTGCCCAGGGCGGCCGAAGCGGAAAAGATCCTGCGCACCTGTGTGCACTGCGGCTTCTGCAACGCCACCTGCCCGACCTACCAACTGCTGGGCGACGAGCTGGACGGCCCGCGCGGTCGCATCTACCTGATCAAGCAGGTGCTCGAAGGCGCACCGGCCACCGCCCAGACCCAACTGCACCTGGACCGCTGCCTGTCGTGCCGCAATTGCGAGACCACCTGCCCTTCCGGCGTCGATTACCACAACCTGCTGGACATCGGCCGGGCCGTGGTCGACCGCGCCGTGCCGCGCCCGCCGGGCCAGCGCCTGCTGCGCGAAAGCCTGCGGGCCCTGGCGCCCAATAAGGGCCTGTTCAAAGGTTTGCTGAGGATCGGCGCGACGTTTCGCCCGCTGCTGCCGCGCCCTCTGGAGGCCAAACTGCCGGCGCCTTCCTCGGCGAACGGTGCGCGCCCCGTCCCGCGTCACCCGCGGCGGGTGCTGCTGTTGGAAGGTTGCGTGCAGCCTGGGCTGTCGCCCAACACCAACGACGCGACGGCCCGGGTGCTCGACCGGCTCGGCATCAGCGTCACTCCGGTCAGCGAAGCCGGCTGCTGCGGCGCCCTCGACTACCACCTCGATGCCCAGGCCAAGGGGCTGGAGCGTGCCCGCCGCAACATCGACGCCTGGTGGCCGCACCTGGAAAACGGTGCCGAGGCCATCGTCCAGACCGCCAGCGGCTGCGGCGCGTTCATCAAGGATTACGGGCATCTGCTGGCGCACGACCCGGCCTACGCGGACAAGGCCCGACAGGTCAGCGAACGGTCGCTGGATCTGGTGCAGGTCCTGGCGCAGGAGCCCCTCGAACGGGTGTGCAGCGCCGGCCAACGCCGCATCGCCGTGCATTGCCCCTGCACCCTGCAACACGCGCTGAAACTGGGCGGCGCCGTGGAAGCGCTGCTGACCCGCCTGGGCTTCAGCCTCACGGCGGTGCCGGACGGCCATCTGTGCTGCGGCTCGGCCGGCACCTATTCGCTGACCCAGCCGACGCTCGCCCGGCAACTGCGCGACAACCGCCTCAACGCCCTGGAAAGCGGCCGTCCGGATCTGATCGTCACCGCCAATGTCGGCTGCCAAAGCCATCTGGGCAGCGCCGGACGCACACCGGTGCGGCACTGGATCGAGCTGGTGGATCAGTCGTTGGCAGAATGAAGTCCGTAGGATTCTTCGTTTGCCCGCGCAGGAGAAGGCTGCGATCTTTTCCTCCATCCTCTACGTGACCGTGCCAGGAATTTTTTTCATGACCGTGCAGCCTTTCGTCAGCCCCGACCTGATCCGTCAACGCTTCTCCAAGGCGATGTCCGACATGTACCGCGAAGAGGTGCCGCTGTACGGCGCGTTGATGGAACTGGTGGAGCAGACCAACCGCGACGTGCTCGCCCGGGATCCGCACATCGCCCGGCAACTGGCCGACACCGGCGAGATGCAGCGGCTGGACATGGAACGCCACGGCGCGATCCGCGTCGGCACCGCCACGGAACTGGCCACCCTCGCCCGCCTGTTCCAGGTGATGGGCATGCAACCGGTGGGCTACTACGACCTGACCCCGGCGGGAGTGCCGGTGCATTCCACGGCGTTTCGCGCGGTGCACGAAGCGGCGCTGCAGGTCAGTCCGTTCCGGGTGTTCACCTCGCTGTTGCGCCTGGAACTGATCGAGGATCCTGAACTGCGGGCCTTTGCCCAGTCCGTGCTGGATCGGCGCTCGATCTTCACCCCGGCCGCGCTGCGCCTGATCGAACAGGCGGAAACCGCCGGCGGCCTCACCGAAGCCGAAGCCGAGGAATTTGTCCTGCAAGCGCTGGAGACCTTTCGCTGGCACCACAGTGCCACCGTCACCGCCGCGCAGTACCAGACCCTCAGTGCCCAGCACCGCCTGATCGCCGACGTCGTCGCCTTCAAAGGCCCGCACATCAACCACCTCACTCCGCGCACCCTGGACATCGACATCGTGCAGGCGCAGATGCCGCTGCACGGCATCACCCCCAAAGCCGTGGTCGAAGGCCCGCCGCGCCGGCAGTGCCCGATCCTGCTGCGCCAGACCAGCTTCAAGGCCCTCGACGAACCGGTCGCCTTCACTGACCAAGCGCAAACCCATGGCAGCCACAGCGCCCGCTTCGGCGAGATCGAGCAGCGCGGCGCCGCGCTGACGCCCAAGGGCCGCGCCCTCTACGACCGCTTGCTGAACGCCGCCCGGGACGCGCTCGGCGACTTCCCCAACGAAGGCAATGCCGCACGCTACAACGCGCTGATGACCCAGCACTTTGGCGAATTTCCTGACAACCTCGACGGCATGCGGGAGCAGGAACTGGCCTACTTCCGCTATTTCGCCACCGAACAGGGGTTGGCGGCGCGTCCCGGCGAGGCTTCGCTGGCCCAACTGCTGCGCGACGGCCATGTGAAAGCGGAGCCGCTGGTGTACGAAGATTTCCTGCCGGTGAGCGCGGCGGGGATCTTTCAGTCGAACCTGGGGGACGCCGCCCAGGCGCATTACGGCGAACACTCAAACCGACAAGCCTTCGAGCAGGCGCTGGGCCGCACGACCATCGATGAGCTGGCGTTGTACGCCGACACCCAACGGCGCTCGCTGGAGGCCTGCGCCGAAGCATTGGGTCTGAAACGTCTTTGAGGTCGGCTGGCCATGCTGCGCAAGAAGTTGCGCAGTCTTTCCGTGAAATGCCTGGCACAGCACGCTGGAAGCCTTGAACGACGGGGCTTCCAGCCAAGTGCGCAAGAAGTTGCGCAGCACTGCGCAACTTCTTGCGCACTTTCCGAAGGATTTCGCTGGCCTGATCGGCCACTACCCAGATAAACCCATATAAACCACTGATTTATATCGATTTTTTATATCTGGCACGCTCCTTGATAACAGTCAGGCACCCACCGGGCGATTCCGCCTCCCGGGCACCCTAACTCAATCCGCAAGGAGCACCTCCCATGGCAACACCAGCGTACATGTCGGTTACCGGCGAAAAACAAGGCCTGATCACTGCCGGCGCCTTCACCGCCGACTCCGTTGGCAACACCTACCAGGAAGGTCACGAAGACCAGGTCATGGTTCAGGCGTTCAGCCACGACGTGATCATCCCGCGTGACCCGCAATCCGGCCAGCCAACCGGCCAGCGCGTTCACAAGCCAGTGATCATCACCAAGGTCTACGACAAGGCTTCGCCTCTGCTGCAAGCTGCCCTGACCTCCGGCGAGCGCATGAGCGAAATCGTCATCCAGTGGTACCGCACTTCGGCTCAAGGCACCCAAGAGCACTACTACACCACCAAACTGGAAGACGCGATCATCGTCGCCATCAACAACAAAATGCACAACTGCCAGGATCCAGGCAACTCGCACTTCACCCACCTGGAAGAAGTGCAGTTCACCTACCGCAAAATCACCTGGACCCACGAAGTATCCGGTACTTCGGGTTCCGATGACTGGCGTGCTCCAGTCGTTTAATTACGGCTGATCGCTACACGCATCGACCAGCCCTGCTGGTCGATGTTGTTTACGCACCTCCAGAATTTCGCGTGCGCAGGACCGCTTGGCGGCACCGGCGGACGCCGCTGCAGCACGAGGAACAAGGGATGTTCGCGCCGGCCAACGAAACACATTTTGCCCTGACCATCGAAGGCCTTTCCGCCGACTTCCAGGTATTCACCCTGCAAGGCCGCGAAGCCGTCAGCGAGCCGTACGCCTTCCAGGTGGAACTGGTCAGTGAGCAGCCGTCGCTGGGCCTCGAGACCCTGCTGCACAAACCGGCCTTCCTGCAGCTGTCGCCCGACGGCAGCGGCATCCACGGCCTGATCTACCGCGCCGCGCAAGGCGACTCCGGCAAGCGCCTGACCCGCTACTCCGTGACCCTGCGCCCGCAACTGGCCTACCTCGCGCACCGGGTCAACCAGCGCATCTTCCAGAACCTCAGCGTGCCGAAGATCATCGGCAAGGTGCTGGAGGAACACGGCATCCAGGCCAACGCCTACGCCTTCAAGACCGGCTCGGTCTATCCCGAGCGGATCTACTGCGTGCAGTACGACGAGTCGGACCTGCACTTCATCCAGCGCCTGTGCGAAGAGGAAGGCATCCACTTCCACTTCCAGCACAGCGCCACGGCCCACAAGCTGGTGTTCGGCGATGACCAGACGGTGTTCCCGAAACTGGCGCCCGTGGCCTACCAGCAAGACTCCGGCATGGTCGCCAGCGACCCGGTGATCAAGCGCTTCGACCTGCGCCTGGAAACCCGCACCAGCCGCACCACCCGCCGCGACTACGACTTCGAGAAGCCGCGCCTGACCCTCGAGAGCGAGAACCGCGGCGACGCCCTGCCCGACCTCGAGGACTACGACTACCCGGGCCGCTTCATCGACCGCGAGCGCGGCAAGCACCTGGCCAAGCGTGCCCTCGAGCGCCACCGCAGCGACTTCCGCCTCGCCGAAGGCCGCAGCGACCAGCCACGCCTGGTCAGCGGCCACTTCCTGGCCCTGACGGCGCACCCCAAGGCGCAGTGGAACGACCTCTGGCTGCTCACCGAAATCCTCCACGAAGGCAAGCAGCCGCAGGTGCTGGAAGAGTCGGTGACCAGCGACACCACGGCGCTCAAGGACGACTTCCACCAGGGCTACCGCAACCGCTTCCAGGCCACCCCGTGGGACGTGCCCAACCGCCCGCCCCTGCGCCACCCGAAACCGCGCATCCTCGGCAGCCAGAGCGCCGTGGTCACCGGCCCCAAGGGCGAAGAGATCCACTGCGACCAGTACGGCCGCGTCAAGGTGCAGTTCCACTGGGACCGCGAAGGCCAGGCCGACGACAAGACCACCTGCTGGCTGCGCGTCTCCTCGGCCTGGGCCGGCGCCCAGTACGGCGGCATCGCCATCCCGCGCATCGGCATGGAGGTGCTGGTCACCTTCCTTGAAGGCGACCCCGACCAGCCCTTGGTCAGCGGCTGCCTGTACCACAAGGAAAACACCGTCCCCTACGCCCTGCCGGCCAACAAGACCCGCAGCACCTTCAAGACCCTCAGTTCCCTGGGCGGAGGCGGCTTCAACGAGCTGCGCATCGAGGACAAGAAAGGCCAGGAGCAGATCTTCCTGCACGCCCAGCGCGACTGGGACGAGAACGTCGAGCACGACCAGAAGATCCGCGTCGGCAACGAGCGCCACGACACCGTCGAAAAGAACAGCTACAGCGAGTTCAAGGCCGAGGAGCACCACACCGTCTACCAGGACCGCAAGGTCGAGGCCCGGGCCAACGATCACCTGACCGTGGGCGTCAACCAGCACATCAAGATCGGCACCGGCCAGTTCATCGACGCCGGCCAGGAGATCCACCTGAGCAGCGGCCTGAAGGTCGTGCTCGAGGCCGGCAGCGAACTGACCCTGGTCGGCGGCGGCAGCTTCGTCAAGATCGACGGCGGCGGCGTGACCCTGAGCGGCCCGGC
Source organism: Pseudomonas ekonensis (assembly GCF_019145435.1). Taxonomy (NCBI): domain Bacteria; kingdom Pseudomonadati; phylum Pseudomonadota; class Gammaproteobacteria; order Pseudomonadales; family Pseudomonadaceae; genus Pseudomonas; species Pseudomonas ekonensis. The sequence goes on from NZ_JAHSTS010000002.1 coordinate 228,220, forward strand.
GATCAACGTCAACTCCGGCGGCGGCCCGGGCAGCGGCACCGGCGCCGCCCCGCTGATGCCCGGCGCGCTGAAACAGGCCGACGCCGACAAGGCCGGCGCCGTGCTCACCCCGGCGCAGGTCAACACCCTCAAACGCAACGCGCCGTTCTGCGAAGAATGCGAAAAATGCAAGGCAGGTGCCTGTGCCATCTGATCGACTGACACCCCGCGACTGGCTGACCCGCCAGCCCCTGCAGACCGGCGAACGCCTGTACCTGGTCATCAGCGCCGCCAGCAACGCCGACGGCCTGAAAACCCTGTACATGAGCGAACCCGCCACCCAGCTCGTGCCGATCTGGAACGACACCCCCTACGCCAGCTGGAAACCGGTGATGCCCTACGTCACCGAACTCAAGCCCGACTCCGCGTTCCTGCCCTGGATCGCCGACACCGACGCCCTCGACTGGGGCTGGCTGGCCGTCTCCCGCAGCGAACCCGACGAAGTCTTCGAACACCTGCGCAGCCTCACCCAAGTGAAGATGCCGGACGGGACCGAGGTGTTCTTCCGCTTTTGGGACGGCCGGCACATCCACCCGATCCTCAAAGGGCTGGGCGAAGCGGCCGGGGAACTGCTGCCGGTGTTCGAACGCTACCTGATCAACGGGCAAAGCCTGGAGGTCGGGCCGCGGGTGGTGAGGAAGGCGAAGGACTGGCCGTGGTGGGAGGTGCCGAAGGGGTTGTTGGATGGGCTGATGGCCGAGAACCCGTCGACCGTCATCGGCAACATGATGCAGTGGCTGCTGGATGAGCATGCCGACCTGTACTTCTCGTTCCCCGAGTCGAACCTGCAAAAGAAAGTGGCGCGCTTCGTAAAGCGAACGCCGCTCACGGAAGAAAATTTTACTGGGTTGTTGAAGGCCCATTTGGAAAGTGAGGTGGCGGTATGAGCGTGTTGATGGGTGGAATTGTTGGCGGCCTCAACGCAAAACAACCTGATGCTCAAGCCATCATCAATGACTTCAAGAAGTGCCTGAAGGATTACCGCGAGCATGCCGAAGCCTGGTACGGCGGCATTCTGGATGCGGAGCAGCAATTCAAGGTCGGGGACGAAGTCAGCACGGCGGACAAGGACAGCAAAAAGGAAAACACCCTTTATGCCAACTGCCCCGCGAATGGCAAGCTCGTGCTTGTGCACAGTTTCGAATCCGCTCGTTTTGTACCGATCGGCAATACGCCAGTGCGCTTGACCCCTGTGGTCGATGGTCGCTTCATCGGCAAGAATGAAGTCGGGCCGGCGATCAACAAGACCATCGACGCAACCGGAATCCTCGAAGTCTCCGGACTCACGCCCAACCAGCAATACAAAATCACCTTTTTCCCTAATCCTACGCCTGCCCAGATCGACAGCCTGTTCAACTCCTATCAGGGCGTGATCGGCGAACTCGGAGGCTGGCTGCAGACGGAGTGGAGCACCAGTTTCCTGCCGCTCTGGCAGGCGCATACCAATGCATCGATGGGTGGACGTGTCCTGCAAGAGCTGGAGGCTGCGTGGGAGGGTTTCCTGAAAGCGATCATGGGCTTGTGGGGCGATATCACGAGCCTTTACGACCTGGTCGCGCACCCTCGCGAGAACTACGAAAAACTGAAAAACTTCTTCACCGAAGAACAGATCAAGAAAATTTATGATGCCTCTGCCGAGGCTATTCAAACTGCCCTGCTGATCGCCAGCGATGAGCCACTGATGTGGATTTACGTCGCAGCCATCGTGGCCTGGGTGAGAATGCTGCCGCCACAGACCTGCACTGAAGTTCTGGCCCAGATGAGCACAGAGTTCCTGCTGAACATTCTGGTCGGTATCGTCCTGACCGGCGGTCTCGGTCTGGCAGTACGTGTGGGCACAAAAGTCATCAAGGGCGTCCAAAGCAGCGGCAAAGTCGTGAAGTTGATTGAAGACTTCACTGGCATGCTGATGAAGGTGAGCAAGTCCAAAGCGGCACCACATGCCGAGACATCGAAGCCTTTGCTGCTCAATGGCGATTCAAAGTTCAACCCGGCGCGTAAAGCCGACATCAAGATTGCGGATCCCAAACCTGCTGAAACCGCGACACCGCCGAAGCAGTGGCATCCTGTCGAAGGGAAAGTTAAGTCCGATGCGCAGGTGCAGACCCGCAGAAAAAATGAACCAACTTCCCAGATCGAACAAGTAGAACACGTCGACAATGCTCCCCAGCAGTCGAAAAACCCGGCTGATCAACCGTCCAAATGCGTCAATGAGACGTGCGCCAAAGACGACCCTATTTCAATGGTGACGGGTGAGGAATTGCTCACGCTCACCGACGGCGAGCTGGGTGGTCTGCTGCCTCTGGAATGGACGCGCCTGTACCGCAGCAGTGCCGTCGAGATTGACAGTCGACTCGGACATGGCTGGAGCCACTCGCTGTCTCATCGTTTGCAAATCGACGACGAAGGTGTCCTTTGGACAGATAACGAAAACCGTCAGACCCGGTTTCCGATGCCGACCGAACAACGGCCGGCCATCACCAACAGCTTGGCTCAAGCGGCAATTTACCTCGGCGATGCACCTGGCGAATTGATCCTGACACAGGCAGGCCCCAAAGCACGCTTCTACCATTTCCGTGCCGGGCGATTGTCAACTGTAAGTGATGCCTATGAAAACCGCCTGCACCTCAGCTATGACTTTGTCGATCGCATCCAACGCATCGATAACGGTGCTGGGCGATCTTTGCTGCTTCGCTATGACGATCGTCACATTGTGGCCGTGGATCACCAACAGCAGCGCGCCGAATACAACGAGCGCGGTGAACGCCAGGATCCTTGGCTAACCATTCAGACGTTAGTCACCTACCGCTACAACGCTCGCAATCAACTCGTATCGGCGATCAACGCCGTGGGCGAAGCCGAGCATTACCGCTACAACGACCAACACGTCATTGTGGAGCGGCAATTAGCCGGTGGCGCCAGTTTTTATTGGGAATGGGAACGTGAAGGTAAGCTTTCGCGATGCGTCCGTCATTGGGCCAACTATTCACAATTGGAAGCACGCTACGAATGGGACGATAAGGGCTCAGTCACCGCCTACAACTCAGACGGCAGCGAGCAGGTCTATGTGCATGATGAGAATGCACGGCTGCTCAGCGAGACAGCTCCCGATGGCGGTGAAACGCGAAATGCGTACGACGATCATGGACGTCTGATCGCCGTTAAAGATCCGATGGGCGCGATCACTGAATACCAGTACAACGACTCGGGGCGTTTGAAGGCGGTCATCCCGCCGGAAGGTGTTCCTACCCGTTACAACTATTTCAACGGCCAACTCGTTGATGTTCGGCGAGGCAAGGCCCGCTGGAAATACGAACGCAACCGTCAGGGTGATATCACCCAGCAAACCGATCCCGACGGCAATGAAACCCACTACAGCTACAACCACAAGGGTCAACTGACAGAAATTCGCCACCCGGACGGCAGCCGCCATCAGTTGGGCTGGAACAACCTCGGCCAACTGCTGGAAGAGCGCCTGCCCGACGGCGGGCAATGCAAGTACCGCTACGACGCGCTAGGCCGGCAGATCACCCGCCAAGATGAATTTGGCGCTATCACTCAGTATCAGTGGGATGCCGTTGATCGCCTGACCCAAGTCACCTTGCCTGGCGGTGCTACCCGCGCGTTCAGCTATAACCCTTACGGCCGCGTCACCGCAGAACGTGACGAACTCGGTCGCATCACCCGCTACGAGTACGCCGACAACCTTCACCTGGTCAGCCGCCGTATCAACCCGGACGGCAGCCAACTGCGCTACCGCTACGACAATGCCGGTCTGTTGCTCACCGACATCGAAAACGAACGCGGCGAGCACTACCACCTCGACTACTACAGCAACGGCCTGATCCAGCAGGAAACCGGCTTCGACGGCCGCCGCACCGCCTACGAATACGACCTCAACGGCCAACTGCTGAAGAAGACCGAGTTCGGCGACGACGCCAGCGAACTGGTGACCGAGTACCAGCGCGACGCCGCCGGCCGCCTGCTGGTGAAGACCCTGCCCGACGGCGCGGAAGTCCACTACAGCTACGACGCCCTCGGCCGCCTGGTCAACGTCGACGACGGCCACTGGCCCCTCGCGTATGAGTACGACCTGCAGGATCGGCTGACTACCGAGCACCAGGGCTGGGGCACCACGCGCTACGAGTACGACAGCGTCGGCCAACTCAAGCATTGCCGCCTCCCCGACGGCAGCACGCTCGACTACCGCCACCTGCCCGGCGGCCAGCTCAGCGGCATCGACCTCAACGGCTCGCGCCTCACCAGTCACCAGTTCAGCGCCGGCCGCGAACAGCAACGCCAGCAAGGCCTGCTGCTCAGCCAATACCAATACGATGAACAAGGGCGGCTGCAGGCCCACAGCGTCAGCCAGCGCGACAAGAACCTGTTCCAGCGCCGCTACGCCTACGACGCCAACGGCAACCTCGCCGGCATCGACGACAGCCGCAAGGGCAACCGCAGCTTCCACTACGACCCACTCGACCGCCTCATCAGCGTGCGCGGCGCCACCCCGGAAAGCTTCGCCCACGACCCCGCCGGCAACCTCCTCGGCCAGAACGACCTGCCCGTCGCCAACCTGGCCAACGTCAAGGGCAACCGCCTGCTGATGCAGGGCGACCGCCACTACGACTACGACGCCCACGGCAACCTGATCCGCGAACGCCGCGGCGCCGGCCAGAAGCTCGTCACCGAGTACCGCTACGACGCCCAGCACCGCCTGGTCGGCGTCATCCTGCCCGGCGGCGGCACCGCCAGCTACAAATACGACGCCTTCGGCCGCCGCATCGAGAAGACCGTCGACGGCCACACCACCGAGTTCCTCTGGCAAGGCGAACGCCTGATCGCCGAAAGCGCCGACAACCGCTACCGCAGCTACATCTACGAACCGGGCACCTTCCGCCCGCTCGCGATGCTCGACGGCGAAGGCCCGCGCCGGGCCACGCCGTTCTACTACCAGCTCGACCACCTCGGCACCCCGCAGGAACTCACCGACTACAGCGGCGAGATCATGTGGTCGGCCAAGTACCGCGCCTACGGCAACCTCGCCGCCCTCGACGTGGCGGAAATCGACAACCCGCTGCGCTTCCAGGGCCAGTACTTCGACGCGGAGACAGGCCTACACTACAACCGCCATCGCTACTACAATCCGGGGACTGGACGGTTTTTGACACCGGACCCGATCAAGCTGGCGGGTGGGTTGAACAACTACCAGTACGTGCCTAACCCTACGGGGTGGGTGGATCCGTTGGGGTTGAATGGGTGTCCCGGTGCTGGTGATGGAAAACCAACAAAACCTTCGGAACCCCCATCAGCTAAAGCAACTGTAAATGAAGGATCTCCACCACCACCTACTCCCCCCCAAAAGGATAAGTGGAGCCGAGAGCCTAAGAGCATTCAGGATCAGATGACACTCAATGCGGCAAAGGAAGGACATGGCGTAATGATTATTGAGGGGCTCAACGACCCAAATTTCAAAGGAATGGACAAGTGGGAGTTGAAGGTAAAGTCCAAGAACGGAAATGACTCCGTGGTTCACTATGTCCGCGACCCAGAGACCGGCAACCTAATGGACTTCAAATTTAAAAAACACAGCACTGACGATATAAAACCTTGGGGTAACGACCCATCAGTACCACCTGGAGTTTTTGAATAATGAAAGTACTTTGCAAATTCAACAACATAAACCAGACAACATCAGAAACAGCTTTGAGGCTCAAAAAATACGTCTCAATGCCTGATGGAGAGCTAGATCTCGAAACAGGGAAGGAATACATTGTTTACGGTATAGAATTCCGAGACAACTACCCCTGGCTTTACATATGCTCGGAAGAAAGCGACGAGTATCCGAGACTTTTTTCGGCTGAACTTTTCGACATAGTCGATCCGACTTTATCAAGCTACTGGAGCCTTAGTCTCCCAGACACTGATAACAGGCAAAAAAGCAAGTTAGTCTTTAACGAATGGGCCACAAACCCAATCTTCTACGAACACCTTGTTGACGGCGACGAGTGGGCAGCATCAACATTCTCAAAATATAAAGCGCTAATTAACGAAGAGCAGCAGAAAGCACCAAGCAAGCACTAAAACTCGCCAACCAACCAAAAGAATAGTTACTTAGCTATTTCTCTGTCCACCTTTCACTGGCGTCCCCACGAAACAACTCAACGATCTTTCTCCACTTCCCCCGTCATCCAAACAAGCTTCTCTCTGAATCCGGAATCCCTCAAAGGACTGTCTCTTGCCCAACCTGACACGCCCCCTAACCCTCACCCTCGCACTGTTCCTCTCTCTCAACGCCTCCGCACTCTCACTGCACTCCGAACAACGCTCTGACGGCACCACGGCATTGTTGCTCACGAATGCCCCTGCCCCGGCCGGCACACCAAACCTCAACGAGGATCCGGCCATTCGATCGGTGTTGGTCGACTTCCTTGGTTATGCAACCGGCAGCTATACCAATCACAAGACCATGATCGTGCAACAGGTGCTCGAAGCCCTGGATTCGGAGTATTCAGCCATTGAAGAGGGGCTGCCGCCGGGCCGTTCGATGATCACGGCCATGAACGACGGCAACAATGGTCGTGATCGCGCTGCGTTGCTGCTGAATGAAAAGGGGCAACTTATGGCCCTCGGCCTGGTGAACGGCCATTGCACCGTCAAATCCAGTGAGGAACCGGTGACCTGCAACGACCTGCCTGACACCGTGCTGACGGTTTTCCAGCCTAAAGGCGCCAACAAGTCGGACGCTGCACCGCTGATCGCTTGGAGCAAGCAGTTGCCGCGTCTGCTGGCAATCCGGGCCGAAAGCGACGATCCCGAGACGCGTGCCGCTGCGCAGAAGATCGCAACGGTCGAGTATGTTTCCACCGACCCGGAAAAAGGCGCCTGGAGCGCCGCGCAACTGCCCTCCGACTTTCCCAAGGCAATGCTTCCGATGCTTCCGAAGCGCGCTCACTTGATCGGCGCCGGCGCACACGGTGAGTTCACCACACCGGGCATGGAAGGCACGCCGATGGACGGTGACTGGGATAAGATGGCTGGCCGGCCTCGGCATGAGTTTGAGGTGATTCTGCGCACCTATTCCGACTATGCCGATGTCCTGGACTTCTATAAGCAACAGGCCAAAGACGCGCAGATCAGCGGCAACGAGAGGAAAGCCTTGGTCGAAGGCTACATCGGCGGCGGCACTTACAAAGTCGAGATCCGCAATCGAGAAGCGGAAGGAACTGTCATCACCTTGTCTGCCTGGAAACAAGAAGTCTGAATTGAGTACCGATGCAGGGGCGAGAACTGCCTCGCCCCTGCATGCAGGCTTGGCCTCAAAGGTTATTTAACGCCTCTTCAGCCCCCGGTGCCGAGCGCTCATACGCCTTCAGCATCCAGAACTTGGCCTTGGACTTACTCTTGGGTAATCCACCCCGCCCTTGCGCGTACATGCTCCCCAATGCCAATTGCGCTTTGCCGAAGTTGGCATCGGCCGACTTGCGATAGAGCTTGGCTGCTTCACGCTCATTGCGCTTCGTTCCGGTTCCTTGCTCAAGCATTCGCGCCATTTCGTACTGGGCGTACTCGTTTCCTTGTGCGGCAGACTTGCCGTACCACTCAAAGGCACCGGCTTCATCCTTTTCAACACCCCGTCCCGCGGCCAGCACCTCGGCAAAGTCGAACTGCCCAGAGTCATTCCCTGTCTCGGCGTACTTGCGAAGCCACTTGGCAGCGACGACATCATCCTGAGGAACCTCCGTTCCGCTTTGGTAAATCGCCCCCAACAACATGTATGCCGAGGGGTATCCGCTCTCCGCCGCCTGGTGGTAATACGCCAGAGCCTTGTCCATATCCTTGAGGTTCTTTATCGATCGGCCGCCCCGATGGTAAATCTGCGCCAGATTGAATTGGGCTTTCGCATTGCCTTGCTCCGCAGCCTTGAGATACCAGACAACTGCTGCGTCCTCACCTTCCACGCTCCAGTCCGAGCTCAGTTCGCGGCCCAGTTCAACCTGTGCTTGCGCAATGCCTTGTTCGGCGGGTTTACGGAACCACTGCTCGGGCATTCCCGGCGACCACCGTTCAACGACTTCGCATAAGTCTTCCTGAATGGCTTTGCCGAACTCCAGTTGCGCATTCAGATCGCCCTTGACGGCTTGTTCATGCAAACGCTCCGAGTGAGGCAGGCATTCGCCCTTTTTCATTGCATCGTAAAGTTCACGCGGCTCCTGCGCCCACAGACTGGAAGAGACGAACAATGTGAAAAGCGTAGTGCCAACCACACTGAAAGCTTTGAAACTACGGTTCATTGATACTCCCTGTACATCGGTCAAATTCCATCAAACAAAACAACAAATACGGCTAGCTCACCTCAAACACCTCCCCCTCCACCGAATACTTCACCACCACCCGATTCCGATAAAGCCGCTCCCTCTCCACCAACGCCCCCACCTGCCCCTTCTCCCTCACTTCCCGCCAGATCTCGTTCTCACGAAACACCCGCCCCCCCTCGCGCACAAACCGGTGCCCACGCTCAAACACGTGATACCGGTACGCCCGTTCCCGGTCGCACAGCAACTCCCCTTCCAATTGCTGTTCCCCCACGTTCAGCTTCAGCTGAAAGTGCTGGTCCGTGGGGTTGTGCAGCACCAGGTCGATGTAGTTGTAGAAAATGGCGGCGCCGGAGCCGAAGGGCAGGATGCGGCCGTCGTCCGGGAAGGGGTCGAAGCTGTGGTTGGCGCGTTCGGTGACCACCAGGGGTGAATGGATGGCCATCCAGTGGATCAGGTTGCTGAGTTGGCAGATGCCGCCCCCGACGCCTTGGCGGGCTTCGCCGAAGGACAGTTCCATGCCTTCGACGTAGCCACGCCGGCGGGTCGGGCGGCCGACCAGGCGGCAGAAGGAGAAGTGTTCGCCGGGGGCGATGACGGTGCCGTCGATGGACGCGACCGCCAGTTTCAGGTTGATGACTTTGTTGTGCTGCAGGGCAAGGTCCGAGTCGCCGAGTTTGCGGATCAGTTTCGAGGTGTGCTTGAGGTAGCGGAACGGCAGGCGTTCGGCGGTGCGCCGCTGCGCGTAGCGGCGGCTGGAGCAGTGCCAGGCGATGTGGCGGAACAGCCGTTTTTGCCACACCCGCAGCCAGTACAGGACGGGATGGTAGAGGGACAGTGGTTTCATCCGTGACTCAACGGCGCGGGCCGTTTTCTTCCTTGAGTTGAAATGGGGCGGCGCATCTTAACGCACCGCCCTGCCCGGCCGCCAAACGCCGTGACATCTCCGGCACCCGCCCGCGCCGCAAAATTAAGTTTGAACTAAGGTTGCCCCGCTACCTTGCGCTCCAGATAGCGGCGCCCAAGCACGAATCGGCCGTCGCCCACCCTGCCATTGCCTTTCAAATGGGTCGTCATGATGAGCGCGTTGGATTTGCCCGCCGGTCAGCAACCGGACTTCAGCCTTGTACTGGTGAACTACAAGACCCCGGACATCACCCGGATGTGCCTGGAGCTTTTGCGCCAGCACGTCGTTGAACATCGGATTCCGGTGTGGGTGGTCGATAACGATTCGGCGGACGAAAGCCTCGATTACTTGCGCTCGCTCGACTGGATCAACTTGATCGAACGCCCCGCCGTGCCGTCGGAGCCGGGCCATATCGCCCATGGCAAAGCGCTTGATCTCGCCTTGGCGCAAGTGCAGACCGACTATCTGTTCCTGTTGCACACCGACACTTTCGTCTACGACCCCGCCATCTTCCCGTTGATGATGCGCGAGTGCACCAAGTTGCCGGACATGGCGGCGGTGGGTTGCGTCGAGCAGATCGACCGCGGTGCGCTCAGGGATGCGTGGCGCCTATCGTCGCGTTACTTCAAGCATTACTTGCGCCGGGCCAAACAACGCATCGGTTTGCCTTCCAGAGAACCCAAGCCATACCGGGAAACTCACTTGAAGAGTTTCTGCACCTTGTGGAATGCGCGTTTGATCAAAGCCAACGCCTTGCACTTCTCGATGGATGACCGGGTGCCCGGATATACCCTGCAAGACCGCATGGTCGGCTTGGGATACGGCGTGAAGTTTCTGTCGCCGCGCACGGTCTTCCGCTATCTGGATCATATCCAGGCCGGCACGGTGGCGGCTTCGGGCCGCTACGGCAACGGCCACCGGCGCACCAGGATGTATCACAGCGCACTCAGTCGATTTGAGTTGCGGCAAGGCCTGGGAACAGCCAAAAGTTGAGGCCAACAAAAAAGGGCGACTGTTCAGTCGCCCTTTTTTGTATGCAAAATTCCTGACGGTCAATCCCGGTCGAGGTGTTCGCCCAGTGTAATGGCCTGGCAATCCATGCACCGGTAAAGAGCCCTGACACTGGGCGAACGGGAAGGATTTTAATTGAATTTGGCGGATATGTCGTGCTGATTGAACATGAATTTTATGTACGAAAAAGTTAATAGAGTTCAATCGTCGATATTTCCCGGCAAACTTGCCTGACTCACCGGTTGGAACATTTTCATATGACTGTTCTCATACCATTACTTGTACAAGAACAGTCATCTTGTAGAGTCAATACTCAACTTTCATGTTCAGTGGTCACTTTTAATACATCGGTGTAAGTGACCACGACGCTTTGCCCGACTTTGAGGTTCTTAAGTTTGGCCCGGATCTCAGGCTTTTCGACGCTGAGGGTTTTCGACTGGCCGGACGGGTTCTCCAGGGTGACCTGATTTTTCGCCAAATCAATTTTGGTGATTTTCAGCTCCACCTGCACCTGCCGGAACGCCTCGCCGCCGGGGTTGGGGGTGCCCGGTGCGTTGCGCAGTTCGCCGGTGCGCTCGGTGGCGCCAGGCAGACCTTTATCCACGTCGGTGTCCAGATAAGCGGCGACGGAATGGGTGACTTCGAGGTTCACCTGATCGCCGACCTTGAGGTTGCCGAGGTTTTTCGCGTTGTCGCTGAGCTGGATGTGGACCTCGCGGCCTTCGGCGCCTTCCAGGACCACCTGATGCTTGGCCGCATCGACCGCCAGCACTTTGGTGGTGACCTGATCGGCCTCGACCGCAGCGGACAGCGGGATGTCGGCGGCGTGCGCCGTCAGGCCGGCGGTGGACAGGACGGCAGCGAGGGTGATGGCTTGGGTGAGTGCGTGGAGCTTCATAGGCGGTACGTTCCCTGTGATGGATGGCAGCGCCCGGCATCGGGCGTGCGGTTGAGCATAGACGCTGCCCCTGCCGGCGCCATCGCCAGCAGGCTGGCGTCCACAGGTTCCGGGTCGTTCGCCAATGTGGCGTTCTCTCTTGCGCGGCCTCAATACCCGGTCATTTCGAGATAGCCCTGCCCGCCATGGCTGCCGCTCAGGCGCACCGGGCCTTCCCAGTACGGAATGCGCAGATTCATCCAGGCGTTGGGATTGAGGGCGTCGAGTGTGAGGTCGAGGCGCTTGTCGGGAATGGCCACCGACCAACGCACCGGCATCGACCGGCCGGCGACCGTCGCCGTGCCTTTGGGGATCAGGACGATCTGCGCGGCGGACAGCGTCTGCGGCTGGCCGTCGGCGCCGATCCACGTTCCGGTGAGGTACGGCGCGCCGTCCTTCTGGCGCATGCGGTACAGCATCACCTGCTCGCCGCTGTCCAGGTGCAGGGAGAACCAGTCCCAGCCGGTCTGGTCGGCGGTCAGGGGTTGGCTGCTCCATTCGCGGTCGAGCCAGGCCGGGCCGCTGACGGTGTAACGCTGGCCGTCGATCTGCACTGTGCCGTCGGCGTGGAAGAACGGCTGGCTGTAGTAGTACGACGCCTGGCCTTGCTCGGACTTGCGGCTGTAGCCGTGATCGCCCTGCAGCACCAATGGACGATCCGTGGTGAGGTGCAACCGGTAGCTGAAGGATTTGTCCTGGGCGCTGAGCTGCAGGTCGTTGAACGCATTCCCCGCTTGCCCGGCGAAACGCCACTCGTCGATCCACGCCTCGAACGGCGCCAGCCGCACCCCGGCCTGCCCGGTGCCGCCGCGGGCGTAGCGCTCGGCGGCGTGGTGGACGCCGGCGGACGTCACCGCCGCATGGCCCAGCCAGAGGGTCTGATTGGCCCAACCCGGCTGCGGCGCAGCGGCGCTCAGGGCGCTGCGGAACAAGGTCCATTGCACGCCGAATTCGTTGCCCTGCCCATCCTTGAGGTTGGCGGTGACGTACCACCATTCGATGCGGAACCCCTCGTGGGGGCCATGATCCGCCGGGAAACTGAACACTCGCCCCGGCACCACCGGCGTAAAGGCCTGCGCCTGGTTGCCCAGGCCGGCGAAACCCTTTTGCTCCGGCGCAGGCTCGCCGCAGCCGGCGAGCAGCGACAGCACAAGCACCACGGCCGCCAGATCAATTCTCATGGGCGAACGTCCTCAGCAGATCCGCCGGCTGCGTGCGGTACAACGCGTACAGCGGCCACGCCGACGCCAACAGCGTCGCCAGCAGCGCCAGCCCCGTCAATTGCAGCAACTGCAACGGAAACACCCGCAGCGGCAGACGCCAGCCGAACGCCTGCACGTTGATCACCGCATCCAGGCACCACGCCAGCCCGATGCCCAGCGGCAATGCCACCAGCAGCGTCAACACCGCCAGCAGCCAGGTCTGGCCGAGGTTGAGCAGCATCAGCCCGCGCCGTGTCACGCCCAGCGCCCACAGCGGTGCGAGCTGGCCGAGCCGGCTCTGGCTCTGGGTCAGCAGGCTGATGAACAGCGCCACCCCGGCCACCGCCAGCGTCAGGCTGTTGAGCGCCGCCGTCGCGGCGAAGGTGCGCTCGAAGACCTGCACCGACCAGCCCTTGAGCCGCGCCTGATCGACGATGCGGGAATCGTCGAGCCGGAACCGCGCCTGCAAGGCATCGAGCAACGCCGGGATCTTCGCCGGATCGATCCGCAGGTTGAAGCGGTTCGGCGTCAACTGCGGCCAGTTGCGCAGCAAGTGGGCGCTGTTGACCAGCACATGGCCCTTGGGATTGCCGTAATCGGCATAGATGCCCACCACCCTCGGCGACCACGGCCCGCCCGGCGTCGGGATCGTCAGGCGATCCCCCGGGCGCACCTTCAGCCGGCGGGCCAGTTGCTCGCTGAGCATCACCGCATCGTCCGCCGCCAGCGACGCCCAGGGATCGTCGCCCCTGGCCTCCAGCAACGGCCAATGCCGGCGGTAGTGCGGATGGTCGATCACGCCGAACACCTCTGTCGGCCAGCCTTGCAGCGTCACCGCCACCTGCCAGTTGGGCAGCACCGCCGTCACCTCCGCTCGCTGGCGCAGCCAACTGGAGAGCTCCCGGGACTGGGCCGGGTTCGCGGGGTTCAGGTACAGCTCGGCGGTCAGGCGCTGTTCAAGCCAATCGTTGAACGTTTGGCGGAACCCGGCCGTCATGCTGCCGGCGCCGATGTTCGCGGCCATGGCCAACAGCAAGGCCATGAGGGCCAGGCTCAATGCCGGCAACTGCTGCCGGCAATCGGCGACGAACCATTGGCCCAGCACCGAACGGCTGCGCGCGGATAAACCGTTGAGCAGCGCACTGAGCAACACCGGCAATGCCAACGCGGCACCGAGCAACAGACCGGCCAGCACCGCAAAGCCGCTGGCCAGGCTGTCGCCCCACAGCAACGCGCCGAGCGCCACCGCTCCGAGCACGAACGCCACCCGACCCTGACGCCGCAGCCAGCGCGCATGCTGCTGATGCCAGGCCTGGGGATCGGCCACCGCCAGCAACGGCAGACGCGCCGCCCGCAGCAGGCTGCTGGCCCCGGCCAACAGTGCGCCGAGCAGGCTCAAGCCGATCCCGCTGAGCCACCACCCGGGGCTCAGCCGCAACTGCCCGGCCACTTCCGCCCCGTACAATCCGCGCAGGCTGGCCGCTACATCCGGCAGCAACACGCTCGCCAGCCAATAGCCGCTGACCACACCCAATACCCCGCCCGCCAGCGCCAGCGCGCCCAGTTCGATGACCAGGCCGGCGATCAGCAGCCGCGCGCTGACCCCGCAGGCGCGCAGGGTACGCAGCAGCCCGCGGCGCTGCTCCAGCGCCAGGCCGATGGCGGCATGCACGATGAACAGGCCGACGACGAAAGACAGAAACCCCAACGCATCGAGGTTCAGGTGAAAGCTGTCGGTGAGCCGCGCCAGGTTGTTTTCTTCGCCGCTGCCCTTGAGCTGCAGCAGCCCCTTGAAGCCTGCCGGCAGATCGCCCTGGAAACCGGCGGGCAGCCACAGGCGGGACAATTGCTCGGGCTGATCGAGGACGGTTTGCGCGACGCCGATGTCCACCAGCAGCACGCCGGGGGCCATGTCCGTTTGAACCCGCAGCGGCGGCAAGACGCGACCGTTTTGCGCCTGTGGCGTGTCGCCTTCGCGCAGGTTCAGCGCGTGCAGGGTTTCAGGCGCGATCCAGGTACTCCCCGGCGGGCTGAAGAATTCGACGATGCGCCCGATCGGCATCGCCTGCCCCGCCACGGCGCTGTCCGCCGGCAGCGACACCGGCTCGATGCCCATCAATTGCAGGCGCTGGCTGTCGTGGCCCTTGAGGATCAGTCGGCCCTGCAGCACCGGCGACACCGGCCAACCCTGGCGGCGCAGGTCGACGAACCATTGCTGCGCAAAAGGCGCGCCGTTCGGCGAGACGAGGCTGGCCTGGGGCTCGCCGCCGATCAGCCGGCTGGCGCGGGCATAGCTGTCGCGGGCCTGGCTGTTGAGCGCCTCGACGCCGGTCAGCAACCCGGTGGCCAGCCACAGGCCGGTCAGCACGCTGAAGAACTGCACCGGGTGGCGCCGCCAATGGCTGAGCAGCGCGGCCAGCGCGTACCGCAGCACCGTCACGTCAAGCGACCGTTGGACAGCACCGCCCGCTCGGCCAGCCGGGCCGCCACGCGTGTGCTGTGGGTGACCATCAGCAAGGTGGTGGACGTGTCGTCGAGCAGCTCCAGCAGCAGGCGCAGCACTTCGTCGCTGGTGGATTCGTCGAGGCTGCCGGTGGGTTCGTCGGCCAGCAGCAGCTTCGGCTGCGCCGCCAGCGCCCGGCCCAGCGCCACCCGTTGCTGCTGGCCGCCGGACAGTTGCTCGGGATAGCGCTGGAGCAGCCCGCCCAGGCCCAGGCGCTGCACCAGATGGTTCTGCCAGCGCGGATCATGCCGCCCGGCCAGCCGCGCCTGAAACGCCAGGTTGTCTTCGATGCGCAGGCTGCCGATCAGGTTGTATTGCTGAAACACCAGGCCGATTTCCGTGCGCCGCCAGCGGGCCAGTTGCGCCTCGTTCATCTCATCGAGGCGGTGACCGCCGCTGCGGATGCGGCCGCGATCGACCTTGTCGAGGCCAGCGATCAGGTGCAGCAACGTGCTCTTGCCGCTGCCGGACTCCCCCATCAGCGCCAGGCTGGTGCCGGGCCTGAGCGACAGGTCGACGCCTTGCAGCACGGGCAACAGGCCCTGGGGCGTGGGGTAGCTTTTGAAGACGTCTTGAACTTCGAGCATGCCGGCATCCGGGCGATCCGTGTGGGGCAAGGATAGCGGATCAGGGGCTCACCAGTGCTGAAGGGGTCAACTGTGGAGAGGGAGCTTGCTCCCTCTCCACAACAGGGTCGCTGAAAAACCTATTGCCCCGCCGCCACGCTCGCGCCCGCCTCTCCCGGCGTCACGATGCTGCCCAGGTCGATGTGCTTCCACTCGGGCTTGGCCCCCAGCCTCGCGTTGAAGCGGTAATTGAAGGTGAAGTCGTCCTCCGTCGGCACGCTCAACGGTTTGCCGTACACCGCCTCGATGCCCGCCAGGTCGTAGCCCATCAACTGCAGCAGCGTCGGAAAAATGTTGTAGTGGCTGGAGCGATCCTTGTTCGCCGCCAGTTGCGCCGGCCAGTCCAGCGTCTGCAAACGGTCGCCCTGAATCACCACCAGCGGCACCAGCCCTTCTTCCTCCACCGGGTCGCCACCGCAATGGGTGTTGAGACCGGGGTTGCCGCGCTCGTGCAGGTCCTGGCCGTGGTCGGAGGTGTAGATCAGCACCGCGTTGTTCAGGTCGGCCTGGGCGAACACCCGCGAAAAGAACTCGCCGACGTTCCACAGCACGGTGTTCTTGTACGCGTTGCGGTACAGCGCCCAGTCGTCCGGCTGGCCGTTGAAGCCGTCGCGTTTGCCGGTGTCGGCGATTTCGGTGAACTGCCCCCGCGGCAACGCCGGACGGTAGGCCATGAACGCATCGGGGTATTTGTCGTGCACCGGGAAGTGCGCGCCGACCTTGTTGATCACCACCAGCTGCGGCGTGCCGTCGTTGAGCAGCTCGACCAGTTTGGCGGCCGCCGCCATGTCGCGGTCGCGCACGCTGGTCTGGTCGAACTGGACGAACTCGTCGATGTCCTTTTTCTCGGCGCCGTCCATCAGGTTCTGCAGGTTGCCGCCGGTGCGCTGGGCGTCGATGTACACCGTGCGCAGCCCGGCGCCTTTGGCGTACTGCCAGATCGACGGCAGGGTGCTGTTGATCCGCCGGTAGTCGGCGCGGGTGCCGCCGTAGCGCAGGGTGACGTTGGTGTCGGCGCTACAGTTGGCGATGGATGCGGCGTAGCCGTAGTTGAAGACCGCGACGCCGGGATGCGCCTCCTTGAGGTTGCTGTGCACGCCGAACGGCGCGTTGATGTCCAGGTAATTGCCGGAAATGCTCTCGTCGATGATCAGCACGATGTCGTGGCCGACCGACGCCGCGTTGCGCGCCAATGTCACCGGCTCCCGCGGCCCGACCGTGTTGTGCAGCGCCTCGTAGGCAAACAGGTTGAGGTAGGCCAACGGCGTGTACATCACCGGCAACCCCCGCGCACCCTCCCCGGCGCGCACGAACAGCACGGCGCTGAGCAACATCACCCCGCACAGCGGCGCCGCCACCCGCAGCGCATTCGGCAGCGCGAACGCACGCCGTGGCTTGAGGCCGATGCCGAGCAACAACGGCAAGCCGTTCAGCAGGCCGTGCACGATCGCATCCCGGTACTGGTACGCCGCTTCCTGGATGAAGCCGCCGGAGTACACCAGCGACACGAAACCGCTGTAGGTCAGGTAGTCGGCGGTCACCCGCATGTACACGTCGAAGAACACCGCCGAGATGAACATTGCCAATGCGAACAAATGGCGAATGAAAGTCTGACGTATATAGGCCGTAAGTAGTAATGCGAAAGTAAGCGCCAAAAACATCACGCCAAAAAGAACGACTGCAAAACTACCCCCGATAGCATTTAACCGCTCCAGGTAGTAATCGGAATAAAGCAGCAGATAGATAATTAAAAGCAGTTCTTTCAAGTATCTGAACATGGCAGTTCCGAGGGGATATCGGCGGGCACCGGTCAATAGTTTGTCGGTCAATTTCTGACACTAGCAGCAGGCCATCAAAGCGCAAGAAGTGCCGGACTTTTGCGCAAAGCGTCAAAAAAACATTGACTCAAAACTGACACACCCAAGTCGTTACAGGCCTTGAATTTTGTGGCCTACGACCGTTTATCGTTTTCTTTGAAATGTGAAAAACATGTCAAGGACGGGACAAACCCAGATACAGCAAGTACTTGATGGCCATTAGCCCCCAAAACTGGGGGTGTTATACACGTGCAACATGTCATTTTGCTGACATGCTTTTCCAACGCTGCGCTATACCCCTTTTGACAGTTCCAATTCGATCTTCCCCCCAGCGTCTTGCGAGGCACGCCAATATGGACGTGAGCGTATTCGGTACGGGTTATGTCGGCCTGATTCAAGCCGCGGCATTGGCCGATGTCGGACATCGTGTCCTGTGCATCGATATTGACCCGAACAAGATTAAACAACTTCAACAGGCTGTACCGCCCATTAGCGAGCCCGGCCTGTCGGCGACCCTTGAAGAAAACATCAAGGGCGGTCGCCTGCTGTTCAGCACCCAGGCCAGCGATGCGGTGGAACATGCCGAACTGATCTTCATCGCCGTGGGCACCCCGGCCGACGAAGACGGCTCCGCCGACCTCAGCCATGTGCTCAATGTGGCGCGGCAGATCGCCGGCGTGATGGAGGCCGACCGCACGCTGATCATCAAGTCCACGGTGCCGGTCGGCACGGCGGACCAAGTGGCCGCCACCGCCGCCGAAGAGCTGCAGCGGCGCGGCAAGGGCAGCCTCAAGGTGCGGATGGTGTCCAACCCCGAGTTCCTCAAGGAAGGCAGCGCCCTGGCCGACTGCATGCGCCCGGACCGGATCATCATCGGCACCCGCGACGCCCAGGCCCGCGAGCAGATGAGCGAACTGTACGCACCGTTCTGCCGCAACCACGAAAAGCTGATGTTCATGGACAACCGCAGCGCCGAGCTGACCAAGTACGCGGCCAACGCGATGCTCGCCACCCGCATCAGCTTCATGAACGAGCTGGCCAACCTCACCGAACGGTTGGGCGCCGACATCGAAGCGGTGCGCAAGGGCATCGGCTCCGACCCGCGCATCGGCTACCACTTCATCTACCCCGGCTGCGGCTTCGGCGGCTCGTGCTTTCCCAAGGACCTGCGCGCCCTGCTGCACACCGCCGAACACAACGGCATGCCGCTCAAACTGCTGCGCAGCGTCACCGACGTCAACGACCGCCAGCGGCACATCCTGTTCAGCAAGCTCAAGGCGCAGTTCCCCGAAGGCCTGGCCGGCAAGTCCATCGCCGTCTGGGGCCTGGCGTTCAAGCCCAACACCGACGACATGCGCGAAGCGCCCAGCCGCTACCTGATGGAAGCGCTGTGGGCCGAAGGCGCCAGCGTGCAAGCCTACGACCCGGAAGCCATGGCCGAGTGCCGGCGCCTCTACGGTTTCCGCGACGACCTGCACCTGTGCGCCACCCGCGACGACACCCTGGAGGACGCCGATGCCTTGGTGATCTGCACCGAGTGGAAAAACTTCCGCGTGGTGGACTTCGACCTGCTGGCCGAGAAGCTGCGGGCGAAAGTCATCATCGACGGTCGCAACCTCTACAACCCCGAACACGTGGCGGCGGCCGGCCTGCACTACAGCGGCATCGGCCTGCGCCACATCGCCCCCGAAGGGCTGCAGCCATGAAGGTCCTGGTCACCGGCGCGGCCGGTTTCATCGGGGCCCACTGCGTGCTGCGGCTGATCCGCGACGGGCACGACGTGCTCGGCCTGGACAACTTCAACGGCTACTACGACCCGCAGCTCAAGCACGACCGCGTGCGCTGGGTGAGTCACGAGGCCGGGGACTTTCCGCTGGTGACGACTGATCTTGCCGACGCCCCGGCCATCGAGGCGCTGTTCGCCCGCGAACGGCCGCAGGTGGTGGTGCACCTTGCCGCGCAGGCCGGAGTGCGCTACTCGCTGGAGAACCCGCGGGCGTATCTGGACAGCAACCTGGAAGGCTTCCTGAACATTCTGGAAAGTTGCCGGCGCCACCCGGTCGAGCATCTGATCTACGCCTCGTCCAGCTCGGTGTACGGCGCCAACCAGCACACGCCTTACTCGGTGCAGGACGGGGTCAACCACCCGCTTTCGCTGTACGCCGCCACCAAGAAGGCCAACGAACTGATGGCCCACAGCTACAGCCACCTGTTCGGCATCGCCTGCACCGGCCTGCGCTTTTTCACCGTCTACGGGCCTTGGGGCCGGCCGGACATGTCGCCGATCCAGTTCGCCCGGGCGATCAGCGAAGGCCTGCCGCTGAAGCTGTTCAACTACGGCCGGCACCAGCGCGACTTCACCTACATCGACGACATCGTCGAGAGCATCGCACGCCTGATCGACCGCGCGCCCCACGCCAACGGCGCCTGGGACCGCGACCGGCCCGACCCCGCCAGCAGCATGGCGCCCTGGCGCCTGTTCAACATCGGCGGCCAGCACCCGGTGGAACTCAAGACCTACCTGGCGCTGCTGGAAAAACACCTCGGCCAAAAGGCCGTGGTCGAGCTGTTGCCCCTGCAACCGGGCGACGTGCTCAACACCTGCGCCGAGGCCAGCGACCTGGCCCGGGCCACCGGGTTCCAGCCCCGGATAGAGCTGGATGAGGGACTGGGGCGCTTCATCGCCTGGTTCCGCGAGTACTACCCCACAGCCTATCGCCCACGCGCCGCGCGCGGCTGATCATCCGCGGAGGAATCCATGACTGGACATGAGAAAGGTGTACCGATCCAACAGCTCTACCGCGACAAACGCATGGATCCGGAACAGCGAATGCGCCTGGACAGCGCGATCCACCGCCAGGGGCGCGGCTGGGTCACCGGCCGCGAGGGCGGACGGCCCTGGACGCTGTCGCGCACCAACCGGGTGGTCGCCTGCCTCGGCGCCCTGGTCATCCTGCTGCTGATTTCCCCGCTGCTGCTGGGCCTGGCCCTGACCATCAAGCTCACCAGCCCGGGGCCTGTGATGTTCGTGCAAAAGCGCACCGGCTACCGCGGCCGCAAGTTCGGCATGTACAAGTTCCGCACCATGGTGGCCAACGCCGAAGAACTCAAGGAGTCGCTGCGCCACCTGAACAAGCACGGCGCCGACGCCATCGACTTCAAGATCGACAAGGATCCGCGCATCACCGGCATCGGCGGCTTCCTGCGCCGCAGCAGCCTCGACGAGCTGCCCAACCTGTTCAACGTGGTGACCGGCGACATGCGCCTGGTCGGCCCCCGCCCGACCTCCTTCAACGCCTACCGCTACAAGGACAGCCACCTGGCGCGCCTGAGCATCTACCCCGGCATGACCGGCCTGTGGCAGATCTCCGGGCGCAGCGACGTCGACTTCGACCAACGGGTGGAGATGGATCTGAGCTACATCGCCGAGCAGAGCCTTTTGCTTGACCTGAAGATCCTGGTGAAAACCCCCTTCAAAGTATTCAGCGGCCACGGAGCAAGCTAATGGACGGTTCAACCAACAAAAGCCTGAGCATTGCCAGCCCCAGCGAGTCGAACCTGACCTCGACCGTGCTGGACCTGGATCTGCGGATCCTGTTCCTGACCGCCGCCAACCCCGGTGCGGGCACCACCACCAGCGCCCTGGCGCTGGCCAGCCAACTGGCGCAGATGAGCAGCGGCCTGGTGCTGCTGGTGGACGCCAGCCAGTCGGCGACCAACCTCACCCAGCAACTGAACCTGGGCAAGGAGCGCGGCCTGCGCGAACTGCTGTTCAACGAAGAGAACCCGCCGCTGCTGCAGGACTGCGTGGTGCAGGTGTCGAGCCTTCCGTTTCACGTGCTGCCCAACGGCCGGCCGATCCGCACCATGGAGCGCCTGACCCCAGAGCGCCTCGGCCCGCTGCTCGATCAGTTGGGCAGCCAGTACCGCTTCGTGGTGATCGACGGCGACGCGGTGTACTCGGCCGCCGACACCCTGGTGCTCGGCACCCAGGCCGACGGCGTGGTGTTTGTGGTGCGGGCCGAAGACACCCGCTGGGAAGTGGCCCAGGCCGCCGTGCAGCGGCTGACCCAGGCCGGGGCGAAAGTGGTCGGCAGCGTGTTCAACCGCCGCAAGTACTACATGCCCAAATGGCTGTACAAAAACCTGTGAGCCACCGCGAGGGATGACGCCATGAACGCGAAAATGCTTGTGCTGCTGTTGCTCCCGCTCGCCGGCTGCTCCAGCACCTCCGACACCCTGACCATGCCGGTGAACATTCTCACCGCGCCGCCGGCCAACGCCCAGGCCACCGACATGCCCAAGGTCGAGCAGACCCTGCGACCGCAAGATGTGCTGGACGTGATCTTCCACATCAGCACCAGCGGCTCGGACGCCTACCGCATCCAGTCCGGCGACCAGATCGGCCTGAACTTCACCGCCGCCAGCCAGCTCAACGGCAACCAACTGGTGCTGCCCGACGGCACCATCGAACTGCCCGGCGCCAACACTCAGGTGAAAATCGCCGGGCTGACCAGCGACGAGGCCCGCCAGGAAATCCAGCGCGCCTACAACCGCAAGGCGCTGTTCCAGCCCAACCGCAACCAGTTGACGGTGCAGGTCATCAGCCCGCTGACCAACGAGCAGAACCTCAAGAGCGCCCTTAACCATCCGGCCACCGGCATGAGCCGCGAGATCACCGTGGGCACCGACGGTTACGCCAGCTTCCCGGAAATCGGCGCCGTGCCGCTGCAAGGCATGACCGTCAACCAGCTGGAAACCTTCCTCAACCAGAAGTACGCGCAACTGCCGGGCCGGATGACCGTGGACGTGCTGCTCAAGTCCACCGCCGGCAACGAGATCTACGTGCTGGGCGAAGTCGGCCAGCCGGGTTCCTACCCGATCCGCCGGCCGGTCTCGGTGCTTGAGGCCCTGACCCTGGCCCGCGGCACCAACGTCAAGGCGCGCCTGGACTCGGTGATGATCATGCGCCGCAACGGCAACCAGGTGCAGGCGGTGCGCTACGACGTCGAGAAGGCGCTGGCCGGCGACGCGTCGCAGATCGCCTACCTGCAGCCGGACGACATGCTCTACGTGCCGAAGACCAAACTGGCCAGCGCCGGCGAACTCGCCCGGCAACTGGCCGACGTGGTGCTGTTCCAGGGCGTGGGGTTCAGCTTCGGCTACCGCGTCGACAACAAAAACAGCAACAACTGAACCTCGGGTGACCGGCCATGAATCCAAAGGAAAACTACCTGCATGAGTTCTTCAGGATCTTCTTCGCCAACAAGCGGCTGGTGAAGCGTGTCTTCCTGATTTTCGCGGTGATCGCCCTGGCGCTGCCCCTGGTGCTCAAACAGAGCTTCGACATCACGGCCCAGGTGATCGTGCAGTCCAAGAAACTCTCCCAGGGCGATGCCTCCACGTCGCTGACCGTGGACAACGCCACGTTCATCCCGCCGTCGCTGGCGGACATGGAGACCGAAAGCAACATCCTGCGCTCGCCGGCGCTGATCCGTCAGACCATCGGCGAACTGCGGGACAAGGGCGAGTACACCCCGTCGCCGGGGATGTTCAACCGCCTGGTGAGCGAGCCGTTCAAGCGCTACGTCAGCTCGCCGCTGCGCGAACATGTGATCAACCCGCTGCGCGGCCTGCTCGGGCTTGAGACCGATCCGGTGCGCGACACCGCGCTCGACGCGCTCACCCAACAAGCCATCGACAGCCTGAAGATCGAGACCCTGCCCGGCTCCAACGTGATCTCGGTCATCTACAGCTTCCCGGATCCGCACCAAGGCACGACCTTCGTCGCCGCCCTGCTGCAGAACTATCTGGTCAGTCGTCAGGCCTTGCAGTCGATCGACCTGCCGCAATCGTTCTACGAGTCCAAGAAGCACCTGTACCAGGTGCGCCTGGACGGCCTCGAAGGCACCCGCCAGGCGTTGCTGGAAAGCGTCGGCTCGTCGGATCCGAAGGAGGAGATCACCTTCCGCCTCAACGCGATCAACACCGAAGAGCAAGCGCTGAACCTGTACCAGGACCGCCTGCTGCAAAGCCAGCGCTGGCTCGAGTACCTCAAGACCGCCCTGGCCGCCGCCAGCAGCAACAAGCTGGATGACTACTCGTTCCCCTACACCTTCACCACCACCGTGGACAACGTGGCGTTCGAAGACCGCGAGATCAAACAGCTGGGCGAGCAACTGACCACCCAGGTCAGCCGCTACATGAACGACCTGGCGGTGTTCCGCCCCGGCAGCGAACCGATGCTGCTGACCCGCGAGCAGATCGCCCGCACCCGCGCGCAGTTCCTCAAGATCGTCAGCAACCGCATCCAGGAGCGCACCAACGACCTGGCGGTGGTCACTCAGGTGATCAATCAGAAGACCGAGCGCATCGCCCAGTTCAAGGAACGCATCCGCCAGTTGCAGCAAACCCAGAGCAAGCTGCGCCAGATGGACACCGAGATCGACGCCCTGCACGCCGCGTTCTCGACCTACGCCCAGCGCTTCGCCGAAAGCAGCACCACCCGCTCGCTCAACGACGACCTGTCCAACGCCCGGGTGCTCAGCCCGCCGTTCGAACCGACCGAGCCGGCGTTCCCCAAACCGCTGCTGATCATTCCGTTCGGCCTGTTCACCGGGCTGCTGCTGGCGATCGCCCTGGTCTATGTGCGTGAGTTCTTCGACCACCGCTTCAAGCACCCTGCGCAGATCAGCCACGAACTGGGCGTGCCGGTGCTGCTGGTGATCAACGACCAGAACGCGCTGCCGGGCAACCCGCACAAGAACTGGACCGTGCCGAGCTTCCTGCATTGGGTGCGCAATTGAACGGGCCGTCTTCAGCCAACACCGCCCTGCCGATCATTCATTTGCTCAGCAGCGGCGGCTTCTACGGCGCCGAACGGATGCTGCTCGACCACTGCGTGGCCACGCCGGGCCGGCATCAGGTGATGTTCCTCGACGCGCCGCCGGAGCTGATCATGCGCTTTCGCCAGGCCGGGGTCGACGCCCAGGGCTGCACGGGCTTCACCGCCCTGCTGCGGCACCTGCGCCAGCGGCGCGGCGAACACCCGCTGATCAACACCCACAACTTCAAGGGGCTGCTGTTCGGCTGGCTCGCCGCGACCCTGCTGCGCCTGCCGCTGGTGATCACCCAGCACGGCTTCACCCCGCGCAGCCGCAAACAGAAGTTCTACACCTGGCTGAGCCTGCAGCTGTGCCGCACCGCGTCGGTGAACCGGGTGGTGTGCGTGGCCGAAAGCATCGCCGCCCTGCACCGCCAGGCCAGCGTGCGCGCCGAAAAGCTGCAGGTGATCCCCAACGGCCTGCCGGCGGCGGAGGCTGCCCGCAAGGCGCGGGCCGGCCGTCAGCGCCAGCTCGCCGGCTACGTCGGGCGGCTGAGCAGCGAGAAAGGCCCGGACCTGTTTCTCGACGCGCTGATCCCGTTGTGCCTGCACCACCCGCAGCTCGACGCGGTGATGCTCGGCGAAGGCCCGGAACGTGAGTCCCTGCAAGCGCGGATCGACGCCGCCGGCCTGCACCAGCGCATCCGCCTGCCGGGCTATCAGACCGACATGCGCCGCTGGTGGCGGCTGCTCGACGCGCTGGTGATCAGCTCGCGCACCGAAGGCACGCCGATGATCCTGCTGGAGGCGATGCAGACCGGCGTGCCAGTGGTGGCGTTCGGCGTCGGCGGGATCCCCGATGTGCTGGAGCACCGGCACAACGGCCTGATGGCGGCCCCCACCGACACCGCCGCCCTCGCCCGCCAGCTCGACAGCCTGCTGACCGACCCGGTGCTGGCCCGGCACCTGCGCGACAACGCACGGCGCACGCAACAGGACCGCTACGACCTCAAGGCCCTGGCCGAACGCTGGTCGCAGCTGTACATCCGCACGGCACGGGAGGCACGCGCATGATTGTCCCGCTCTCGATCGTCAGCCTGCTCGGCCTGGTCTGCATCGCCCTGCTGGCCAGCCCTTATCCGTACCTGGCGCCGGGGGCGGTGCTCGGCCTGGTGGGGGTGGCGGTGCTGTACCGCAAGCCGGCCTGGGGCCTGCTCGGCATCGCCGCGCTGGTGCCGTTCGAGGGCTTCTTCAAGGACAGTTCGCTGTCGGGCAGCAAGCTGCTCGGCGCGTCCCTGGCCTTGATCCTGATGCTGCAACTGGCGCTGCACCAGCTGCCGTCCGAGCGCCTGCGCAGCAATGTCTGGCGGTTCCTGATCGGTTTCATGGCCCTGTACCTGCTGAGCCTGCTCGACACCGACGACATGGGCATGTCCCTGGGGCACCTGCGCGAGTTGAGCGTCGGCCTGATCCTGTTCGTCATCACCCTGCTGATCGGCCGTGAGCTGAACCTGGACCTGTTCGCCCGGCTGGTCACCCTGAGCGTCAGCGCGACCTGCGCCCTGGCCATGTTCTCCGCGAAGTTCCAGGATCAGGGCCGCGCCGCCGGCCTGCTCGAAGACCCCAACGCCTTCGCCCTGCTGATCGCGTTCGCCGTGCCCCTGGGCCTGCTGCTGGTGATCCGCAGCCCGAACCTGTTGCACCGGCTGTTCTGGGGCGGTTGCTGCCTGCTGTTGCTGGGCGGCATGACCAAGACCGAATCCCGTTCCGGGCTGGTGGTGCTGGCCCTGAGCCTGGTGATCGGCTGCTGGCACTACCGTGCGCAGCTGTCGCGCATCCGGCCGCGTCACCTGGGCTTCGCCATGCTCGGCGCAGCCATCGTGATTCCGCTGGCGATCTACGCGATGCCCGCCGGCTACCTGGCGCGCATCCAGTCCCTGAGCGTGCTCAGCGCCGGGGCCCGCGGCCACGATGACGAATCCCTGGGCCGGCGCGCCTCGTACATCGTGGTCGGCGGCCAGATGATCCGCGAGAACCCCTTGCTCGGCTCCGGCCCCGGCACCTTCCCGCTGCACTACGCCACCACCGGCTACGCCAAGGCGTTTTCCGCCAACCGCAAGATCGGCGACCTCTACCGCCGCGCGCACAACACCTACCTTGAGATATTCAGCGAGCTGGGGATCCCGGCGGGCCTGCTGTTCGTCGGCATGCTCGCCCAGGGCCTGTACAACCTGGTCCGCGCGCGGCGGGCGTGGATGCAGCGGCGCGACTGGGAGCAGGCCGACCTGATGACCCACCTGGGGGTGAGTTTCCTGTCGCTGACCCTGTTCCTCATGTTTCTCAGCGCGCCGAACCAGAAGTACGTGTGGATCATGCTGGCGCTCGCCAGCGTCCTTCGCCTGAAGGCCGAACAGGCGCCGCCAAGGGAGGCCCGCCCATGACCCGGATCAGTATCGTCATCCCGATGTTCAACGAGGCGCGGCACATCGGCCGCACCCTGCTCGCGGCACAGAAGGCCGCACTGGCGGCCGGCGTCGAGTGCGAGCTGATCGTGGTCGACAACGGCTCCACCGACGACGGCCCGCAGATCGCCCGCCGGTTCGGCGCCCAGCTGCTGGTGCTGCCGGGGCTGATGATCGGCGCCCTGCGCAACCGCGGCACCGCCCGCGCCACCGGCGAATGGCTGGCGTTCATCGACGCCGACATCGAGATGCCCGAAGACTGGCTCGGCCCGCTGTTCGCCACCGAAGCCGTGGGCACCGCCGACGTGTTCGGGCTGGACCTGCACACCCCCGCCGCCGCCCCGTGGTACGCCGTGGCCTGGCAGCGCCGCACCCTGCGTCCGCAGACCCACGTCGCCCACGCGGTGGACTGGCTGCCCAGCGCCAACCTGCTGATGCGCCGGCGCTGGTTCGACCAGGTCGGCGGGTTCGACGAAAACCTGCGCACCGGCGAAGACAAGGAGTTCACCCTGCGCCTGCACGAACAGGGTGCGCGGCTGCTGTCGGTCAACGAAAGCGTGGCCCTGCACTGGGGCTACGAAATGAACTGGCGCGAATGGATGGGCAAGGAAATGTGGCGCCAGGGCAGCCACCTGCAGTTGCTGCGCACCCACGGCGTGAGCCTGCGCCTGCTGCGCTTCCCGTTGCTGTCGCTGGCCGCGTGGCTGCTGGACCTGTTGGCGGTGTCGGCCCTGCTCAATGGCTTTCCCCATCACGCGGCGATCATGGTGCTGCTGACCACCCTGCCGGCGCTGGCGCTCAGCGTGCGCCAGAGCAGCCGCCACCGCCACCTCGGCCTGACCCTGCAACTGTGGGGGCTGCACTGGGTGCGCCTGCACCTGGCCGGGGCCGCGTTCATTCTCAGTCTGTGTCATTGGACCGCCAGGAGGCCTGCCCGTGGCTGAATTCATTTTCTGGATGTGCCTGCTGCTGCCGGTGTACGCCTATGTCGGCTATCCGCTGCTGCTGACCCTGCTCGCGCCGCTGTTCCCGGCCTGGCGCCACACCCCGGCGCCGCCGCTGAACGTCAGCGTGGTGATCGCCGCCCACAACGAGGCGCGGCACATCGAGCACAAGCTGCGCACCCTGCTGGCCCAGGACTACCGGCCGGCCACGCTGCAGATCATCCTGGCCAGCGACGGCTCCACCGACGACACCGTGGCCCGCGCCCGCACGGTCGACGACCCGCGCATCACCGTGCTCGACCTGCCGCGCCAGGGCAAGGCCGCCACCCTCAACGCCGGCGTGGCGCAGAGCAGCGGCGACATCCTGGTGTTCACCGACGCCGACAACCAATGGTCGCTCGACACCCTCGGCCACCTGCTGGCCCCCCTGAACGATCCGCAGGTCGGCGCCTGCGCAGGGCACATGGTGATCCCGGTCACCGGCGGCGGCCTGAGCGTCGGCGACAGCCTCTACCGGCATTACGAAGGCTGGCTGCGCCGGGTCGAGAACCGCACCGGCTGCATGGTCTCGGCCGACGGCGCGCTGCTGGCCCTGCGCCGCGAACTGTTTGAGAACGTGCCGGCGGAAGTCAACGACGACTTCTTCCTCAGCACCTGCGCACCGGCGAAGTTCAAGCGCATCGTCTACGTGCCCGAAGCCCAGGTGATCGACCACGGCGTGGACGATGCGGACAAACAGTTCCGCCGCCGCCAGCGCGTCACCGTCGGCGGCCTGCAAAGCCTGGCCCAGCGCCGTGAGCTGCTCAACCCGCTCAAGCACGGCCTGTACGCCCTGGCCCTGATCAGCCACAAGCTGATCCGCCGCCTGGCGCCGGTCCTGCTGCTGCCGTTGCTGCTGAGCAACTTCTGGCTGTGGGACGACCACGGTTTCTATCGCCTGAGCCTGCTGGCGCAGCTGCTCGGCTATGCCGCCGCCGTCGCCGGCCTGCTGGATTCGCAACACCGCCTCCCCAAACCGTTCCGCCTCGCGGCGTTCCTGCTGGTGACCCTGGCAGGCATGAGCATCGGCCTGTGGCAGTTCTTGCGCGGCCAACGCTACGCCCAGTGGAACCCTGAACAAAACCGATAAGAGAGAGGGCACAGCCATGGCGATCAAACAACTGATAAAACGCACCAGTGGCTGGCTGTACCTCAATTCGTCCGTGGGGCGAAACCAACTGCACGGCGCCGGGGTGATCCTGATGCTCCACCGGGTGCTGGCCAACGACCGCGCCGCCGACCTGCCGCACCGCAACGAACTGTGCGTGGGATCCAAGGCGTTCGAGCACCTGCTGGTGTGGCTTCGGCGCCATTTCGATTGCGTGCCGCTGATGGAGATCCTGCAGCCCAACGCGCTGCGCACCGAGCGCCCGCAGGTGGCGCTGACCTTCGACGACGGCTGGCGCGACAACGCGGTCAACGCCTTCGCGCTGCTGCAAAAGCATCAGGTGCCGGCAAGCGTGTTCCTGTCCACCGACTTCATCGGCAGCCGCCAGCGCTTCTGGTGGGAAAGCGTCGGCGAGACCCTGTGGGGCAGTCACGGCGAGAAGCCGCGCCAGCACCTGATCGAATGCCTGCATGCCATCGGCCATCCGCTGCCGGTGCTGGTGGACGACATCGACGTCAACCGGCGCAGCCTGTCGTTGCTGCATTACCTGCAAGGCCTCAAGACCCTCGACCCGGCCATGCTCGAACGCCTGACCGACGAGTGCCCGCAAGAGGCGCTGCCCCAGGCGCTGGACTGGCACCAGGTGCGCGCGATGGAGGCGTCCGGGCTGGTGCGCTTCGGCCCCCACGGCGCCAGCCACGCGATCCTCACCGGCCTGGACGACGTGCGCCTGAACGAAGAGATCAGCCGCAGCCGCACCGCCCTGCACAACGGCTGCAACCGGCCGCTGCCGGTGTACTGCTACCCCAACGGCGACAACGATGCGCGAGTGCGCGAACACGTCGCCAACCATGACTTCCCGTTCGCCCTGGGCACCGGCACCGGCATCTACCGCGGCGCGGGCGATCCGCTGAACCTGCCGCGCTTGGGCGTCAGCCAGCGCACCGCGCGCAACCCGGAGCTGCTGTCGTGGCGGATCTTCCGCGGGGCGCGGCCATGAGCCGAGGCAACTACCTGCGCCACCTGGCCCTGAGCATGGGCACCAAACTGGCGATGATCGGCCTGCGCCTTTTGCGCAACGTGCTGCTGGCGCGGATCCTGGGCCCCAGCGAGCGCGGGCTGTTCGCCCTGCTCAGCACCCTGCCGGACCTGATCAGCGCGGCCACCAGCGGCGGGCTCAATTCGGCGGTGGGCTATCAGGCGGCCAAACAGCGGCCGATGGGCCTTTTGCTCAGCCAGGTGCTGGTGTTCGGCTGTCTGCTGGCGGGGCTGATGACCTTGCTGGTGGTGGCGCTGGTGCGTGAATTCGGCGCTGAGCTGGATGTGACGGTGCAACTGGGCCTGCTGGCCTGGCTGTTGCTGCTGGCGGTGCCGCTGACGGTGCTCAAGAGCGGCCTGCTGACCCTGCACAACGCCTCCGGCGGCGTGGTGGCGTTCAACGCCTTGCGGCTGGTGGAGTCTTTGGCGCCGCTGCTGCTGTTCCTGGCGCTGTTCTGGATGTGGAAGGAGTCGGCGCTGGAGGCGGCGCTGATCAGTTGGCTGACCGGCATAAGCCTGGTGGTGCTGGCCGGCTGGGTGTGGCTGCGGCGCGCGCAGCCCGTGCGCCTGCAATGGGACCGCGCCAGCCAGAACGAACTGCTGCGCTACAGCGCCCGCAGCCATCCGGACCTGTTGTTCCAGCAGGTGATCCTGCGCTCGGATTACCTGTTCATCGGCGCCCTGCTCGGCAGCGCCGCGCTGGGCCATTACGCCATGGCCAGCGCCGCCGCCGAACTGTTGCTGATCGTCCCGGAAGCGGTGACCACGCCGCTGATGAAACGCCTGCTACAGCAGGACGAAGGCATGGACCGGCTCACCCCGCTGGCCCTGCGCCTGACCGCCACGGTGATGCTCGGCGCTTGCCTGACGATGGCGCTGATCGGCCAATGGCTGATCGTCACCTTGTTCGGCGCCGCCTACCAGCCGGCCTACCCGGCCCTCCTGGCGTTGCTGCCGGGCCTGCTGGGGCTGTGCTACGCGAGCATCCTGCGCCTGGACCTGCTGGGCAAGAACCGCCCCGGCACGGTGTCGCTGCTGATGGGCCTGGGCGCGCTGCTCAACCTGGCGCTGAACCTGCTGCTGATCCCCGCCTACGGCATCGTCGGCGCGGCGGCGGCCTCGTCCATCGCCTACCTGGCGGTGACGGTGGCGATGCTGGTGCTGTATTGCCGGCTGAGCGGCGTGCCGTTCTGGAAGACCCTGATCATCCTGCCCGGCGACGTCGCGCCGATGTGGCTGATGCTGCACAGGAAAACCGCATGAGAAGCCTGGCCCTGCTGCTCGGCCTCGGCCTGTCGCTGGACGCCTTCGCGGCAGCGATGCGCTGGGGCGACATCCGCGACGGCAGCCTGTACCTGCAGGCGGACCGCCCGGACACGCTGACCGTGCGCTGGGCGCCGGCCTGGCAGGCCGACGCCAACGAAGAGCACCTGTACCTGCTCGACGGCCAGGGCAAGCTGCAAGGCGAGCGGCTGATCGCCGCCAGCGAGACCCGCGGCAGCCAGAGCTGGCCCCTGGCGCCGGGCGCGGCCAGTTACCGGCTGGAGATCCCCGGCTACAGTTTCCGCAATTACCGGGTCGAGCACGACGAACGCACCGTCGCCCTGTTCGCCCCGGCCAAGGTGCATTTCTGCGCCGAGACCCGGGACGGCGACACCCTTTACTTCAAAGTCGCGCCGGGGGAACGTGCGATCCTCGCGGGCAAGTTCCACGGCGGCGTCGACGCCCTGCAAGCGCAGCGGGTCGGCGACGGGCAGGTCCTGACGCTGAAACTGTTGCCGTACCCGGCCTATTGGCAGTTCGATCAGGTGAGCTTGCCGGTCAGCGACCGCGAACAGCTCTGGCGCCTGCGCCTGCAAGGCAGCGGCAAGGCGGCGTTCTGGCTCGACGGCACGGCCAACCTGTTCGCGCAGGCTCCCGGGCAGCTCAAACCGCTGCGCGAAGACGACGGCCAGACCCGCCTCACCCTGCACGACAAAGTCCTGGGCCGCACGCCGGACCTGGGCGTCGCCCTGCCCTACGTGCTGCCGCCGCCCGCCAGCCATGCCGTGCTCGATGCGCTGAAGCCGGCGGCGGCCAGTTACTACAGCTTCGTCGACGTGACGGCGAAGAACCCGCATTTCGAAGACGTCTTCCGCCAGGCCTATCAGGAACGCTTCGGCATCCGCCAGGACATCACCCTGCTCGCCGGCAGCCAGCGCCAGGCCGACCTGCGCGCCGACACGCAAAGCAACGGCGGCCTCGACGCCTGGCTCGCCGGCACCCGTGCGCTGGGCGGCAAGGGCACCCACTACATCGGCTTCGCCGACGAACCGAACCTCAACTACGCCAGCTACGAGCAGTACCGGGCGATCTTCGCCAGCATGGCCCGCCAGGTGCGCAGCGATCCGGCCAACGCCGCAGCCGGCGTGCGCATCGCGATGCCGGCCAGCTCACGGCTGGTCAACGGACCGTTCGCCGACCACGCGGCGGACAAGCGCGGCCTCGACTGGGCGCGCCGGCTGCTGGACGAATCCGCCGCCCAGGTCGATGCCCTGGCCTGGCACGAATGGATGATCCGCGACCTGCTCGCCACCCGCACCTACCGCGACAGCGTGCAGCGCGCCGCGCAACTGGTCGGGCTGGATGCCCACGGCGCGCCGCGCAAGGCGCTGCTGCTGGACCAGACCAACCTGTCCAGCGGCTCCAGCCTGAGCCCCTACGATCAGGACACCCACTACGCTTCGCTGTGGTGGGCGTCGGTGGTGATCAACGCCTCCCAGGACGGCCTGCTGACGATGCTCAACTGGTTTCAGGCCGCCGATGAGCCGCAGTACCCCAAAGGCATGATCCGGGTGCCGGGCGACGACCGCTTCGAACTCAAGCCGGTGGGCCTGGCTCAGCAGTTCATCCGCCAGCACTGGCTGCACCAGGTGCTGTGGCTGGACAACGACGCCTTCGAGGTCGATGCGCTGGCGATGGCCGGCGACGACCAACGCTCGCTGCTGGGCGTGAACAAAGGCACACGCCTGCAACGGGTGGACCTGAGCGGCGCCAAGTGCCCGCTGAACAACGGTGCCCTGCGCTACTTCGGCGCCGACAACCGCAGCCGCGACGCACCCTTTCGCTGCCAGGACGGCCGCGTGCGCTTCGACCTGCCGGGACAGACCCTGTTCGCCCTGCGCTGGAGCGCTTCATGACCGCCCTTGTGATGTTCTGCCGCGCAGGCCTTCGGCCGCGCCCTGCACCGTCATCAGGAGTGAACACCATGAATGCCCTGAAAAAACTCAGCGAGCGGATCCACCAGAAAGGCCTCAAGGCCACCTTCAAGACCCTGTGGAAACGCTACGTGTTCTTCCACTGGGAACTGCTGTGGATGGAGCGCGACCTGGTCAGCCCGGTGCCGCCCCACAGCCTCAAGCCCTACCCGGCGCTGCGGGTGGTGAAGATCACCCCGACCAACACCGGCGCCTTCGCCCGCTACTTCGGCGACCGTGTCGGCACCATGGCGGAACTGGCCGCCGAGGGCCACACCGGGCACATGCACCTGGACGACCAGGGCGATGCCGTGGCGTTCATCTGGGGCTGCGCGCACAACTACTACGACCGGCATTACTACGGCTGCGAATTCCCGGTCAAACCCGGCGAGTTCTTCGAGTTCGGCGGCGAACTGACCCGCGCCTACTGGGGCACCGAGCTGTCGGTGGACCTGCAGCTGGAGCTGTGGAAAGCCATGGCCGCCCAGGGCTGCGACAAGGTGGTGGACGTCTGCGAGTTCCACAACATCCCGGCGCTCAAGCTGCACCTGCGCATGGGCTACACCGAGCAGGGCCGGATCATGAACGTCTACGGCCTGTTCGGCCGCTGGCGCTTCTACCGCGAAACCCGCTACAGCGGCTCGCGCCTGGATGCGCTGCGCAAGCCTTCCCGTCCACCTGTCACCGCACCGGCGACCTGACCCTATGGCGCAATTCGAATGGCGCACCTCGCTGTGCGCACCCGACTTCCCGGCCGCGCAATACGAAGCGCTGCGCCTGCGGGTGACGGACCACACGCCGTTCAACAGCCTGGCTTGGCTGTGCGCGGCCGAACAGGCGCTGGGCGAGGACGAATGCCTGCACATTCTGCTGGGCTGGGAAGCGGACGAGTTGCGCCTGTGCCTGCCCCTGGTGGCCGGGCGCGAACGCTTCGGCGGCTGGCCCTTTCGGGTCGTGCATCACCTGGGCCATCCGCTGGCCGACCGCCTCGCGCTGCTTACGCAACTGGACGGCGCCGGCATGCGCCGGGCGCTGGCGCTGATCCGCCGGCGGATGCCCCACGCGCTGCTGCAACTCAACGAACTCACGGAGCCGGTGGGCGAACCGAGCGCCCTCACCCACTGGATGGTCGTCAGCTCCACGGGCGAACGGCGGCTGAGCTGCCGGGTGCCGGTGCACCTGATCAGCGACGCCGACCGCCAGGAGGTCTCCGGCGATCCGCGCTACAAGCTGCGCCGGGCGCGCAAACGGATCGCCGCCTGCGGCGCGGTGGTGCGGCGCATCGTGCCGGACGCCGACAGCATGGGCCCGCTGCTGCAAGCCATCGGCGAAGTCGAAGCGGTGAGCTGGAAAGGCGACGAAGGCGTCGGCATCTTCGCCACCGAGCGCAGCCGCCGCTGGATGCACAACGCCTTCACCGCCCTCGCCGCCCAGGGCCGGGTGCGGGTGGTGACGCTGGAGCTGGACGGGCGCTGCCTCAGCTACCGCCTGGGCCTGCTCGAACAGGGCCGGCTCTACGACTACAACCTCGCGTTCCTGCCGCAGCATGCGGACCTGGGCAGCGGCCGGGTGCTGCTGGAGGAGTGGATCCGCTGGGGGCTGGACGAGCATTGGCACTGGATCGACGCTTCACGGGTGAGCCTGGAGAACTCCAGCCACCAACTGCACGAACGCATGACCGGGCAACTGGAGCACTGGCGCTGGAGCTTCTACTCCTGGCGCCCCAGCGGCCTGCTGCTGGGCCTGGCGCTGCGGCTCTGGCAGCGGCTCAAGCCGGCGCTGCAGCGATGGCGGGCGCAGCGGGCGACGCCTGACGCCAAGCCAGCGCCCCACACCACCCCAACGACCACGGAGGGCGAACATGCCACGCCAAGTCATAGTCAACGCTGACGATTTCGGCCTCAGCCCGAACGAAAACACGGTGATCTTCGGCGCCTTCAAGGCCGGGGTCATCAGCTCCGCCACCGCCATGGCCAACATGCCGGCCTTCGAAGCGGCCTGTGCCCTGGCCCGGCATCCGTTGCTCGAAGGACGGGTCGGCCTGCACTTCAACCTGACCTACGGACGGCCCCTGAGCCAGGCGATCCTGGCCCGCCGCACCTTCTGCGACAGCCACGGCGTGTTCGACCTCAACCTGCCGCGCCACAGCCTGTGGCTCGGCCGTGAGGACCGCGAAGCGGTGCAGCAGGAATTGCAGGCGCAATGGCAGCGCTGCGTCGATCACGGCCTGCGCCCCAGCCATCTGGATTCCCACCAGCACGTGCACAACATCTGGCCGATCGGCGAGATCGTCGCCCGCTTCGCCGCCCGCCAAGGCGTGCCGGTGCGCCTGGCGCGCAACCTGGGGCAGAACCTCAACCTGCCCAAGCGCCTGTTCAAGGGCCTGCTCAACCGCCGTCTGCAAAACCTGGCCGGCGCCACAGCGGATTACGTCTGCACCCCGGTGGACCTGCGCGAGGCGCCCGCGCCGACCGACGGTGTGCTGGAGATCGTCGCCCACCCGACGCAACTGACCGGTGATTTCGGCGATGCCTACCTGCAACCGGGCGAGTCCCTGAGCCGCGTGCTAGAGCGCCGGCTGACGGGGGTCGCACGGATCTCCTACGCCGACCTGAACAAGGAACTGCTGCGCGGCACCGCTGTGCCCGAATGACTTACATACCTTGCAATACATTCGAAGATGGCACTTCGCAATGACCTTGCAAGCGTGATCTATACCCACAAAAAGCGTCATCCACCGCACCGGGCCCAGGCCACGGAGGGCAACATGAGCGTCATCGAAAAGCTGCGCGAGCGCATCAAGCAAAAAGGCCTGGGCCGCACCTTCGCCACCCTGTGGAAGCGCTACGTGTTCTTCCACTGGGAACTGCTGTGGATGGAGCGCGACCTGGTCAGCCCGGTGCCGCCGCACACGCTGCGCCCCTACGAAGGACTGCGCCGGGCGGACATCACGCCAGAGAACGCCACGGCGTTCGCCAAGCATTTCGGCGACCGCGTGCAGACCATGGCCGAACTGGCCGCCGAGGGCCACACCGGGCACATGTACCTCGATGCCGACGGCCACGCGGTGGCGTTCATCTGGGGCAGCGTGCGCGACTACCATGACCGCCACTACTACGGCTGCGAATTTCCGGTCAAACCCGGCGAGTTCTTCGAGTTCGGCGGCGAAATGACCCGGGCGTACTTCGGCAGCAGCCTGTCGGTGGATGTCCAGGTCGCACTCTGGGAAGCCATGGCCGCCCAGGGCTGCGACAAGGTGGTGGACGTCTGCGAGACCCACAACATCCCGGCGCTCAAGCTGCACATCCGCATGGGCTACCACGAACAGGGCCGCGTGACCCACGTCTACGGCCTGTTCGGCCGCTGGCGCCTGTTCCGCGAGACCCGCTACCAAGGCTCACGGCTGGAGCCCCTGCGCAAGCCGGGCCGGCCGGTGGTGACGGCGGCGGCGCGGGCTTGACCGAGGCCTCCTGCGGATCAAAGAAGCGTTGCCTACATGAATACCGCATTGTGGCGAGTGGACTGACAGGGTGCGCTGAATGTCACTCAGCGCTTGTCCGCCACCAGGGTGAAGCACATCGGCACCTGCGCCGTCTGCCCTTCGTAGCGGTCGTACAGTTCTTCGCGGTTGGAGTGCGGGTATTCCTTGAAGTGCGCGATGGTCAGCCCCGCGCCGATGGCGCCGCTGAAGATCGCGCCCAGGGTGTGCACGAACCAGTAGGACGGCGCGGTCTTCTGTTCGACCTTGCCGGCGTAGACGATGGGTTCTTCCTGCACGAACGGCTCCTGGCGGAAATACGACGTGGCCACGCGAA
Source organism: Pseudomonas ekonensis (assembly GCF_019145435.1). Lineage (NCBI taxonomy): Bacteria > Pseudomonadati > Pseudomonadota > Gammaproteobacteria > Pseudomonadales > Pseudomonadaceae > Pseudomonas > Pseudomonas ekonensis. The sequence goes on from NZ_JAHSTS010000002.1 coordinate 265,042, forward strand.
ACGGATCCTCGGCCTCAGGGTCGAGCATTTCCAGGAACGGGTGGGTTTCGTAGATCACCAGATGTCCGCCGGGCCTCAACACCCGGGCGACATGACGCAAGAACACGCCGATGTCGGGCATCCAGTTGAGGACGCCGATGGTGATCAGTGCCACGTCGAAGCGGCCGTCCAGTTCGGCCGGCAAGCGGTGGATATCGGCTTCGATGAATTGCGCATCAAAGGGCGAACGCGCGTTCAGCACCCGGGCCTGCTCCAGGAACGCCGCCGACTGATCGACCCCGGTCACCCGTCTCGCCCCCAGCGCGAACAGCGACAGGCTCTCCCGGCCGTTGTTGCAGCCCAGTTGCACCACGTCCTTGCCCTCGACCCCGACCTGCTCCAGCAGGGCGCGCAGGGTGTCGTCCAGGCAGGAGAAATCCGTTTGGGCGACGCTGGCCAGCAAGGCTTGCCATTCGGGCGTGTCGCGGTGATGGCGGGCGGAATCGTTCCAGGCCTGACGGTTGCTGTCGACGGCGTCTTGAGGGTTCGGCACTTCCATGGCGCTCTCCGGGTGGGGCTCGTGATTGAGCGGCCCGAGTCTAGATCAGCCTGGCGCCGCCAGTTGTTGGGAACATGTAACCGGCGGCGCGGCTATAGTTAACAGCCTTGGGGAAAACCGTTTCCGCAGGTGCCGCCATGCGAACGCTCACTTGGTCGCTGTTGCCGGGCTGTCTGCTCGCCGCCGCTCAGGCCCAGGCGCTGGACAGCAACTTCAATTACTACGGGGCGGACCAGCCCTTCGCCCACCCCGCGCCGCCGTCGCTGTCAGCTCCGCCGCCGCGCAGCTTCGATGACACGTCGCCGCAGGACTTCATCGTCATCCCGGACCGTCACGTGTTCCACGACTCGCAATTGCCGACGGTGGCCGACGCCACGGTGCGGGTCTTCGTGCGCACCTACGATGCCGAGCGCGGCATCTACGTCAACGACGAGGTGCTGGATCCCACCTGCCTGCTGGAGTGCCTGAGCCCTCAGACACAGTGATGGCCTCTGTGGGTGGCGGAGGGTCAGGCAACAGAGATGTCGGCAGTGCCGGCCCCATCGCTGGCAAGCCAGCTCCCACAGGTTTTGGCGGTGCACATGAATCTTGCGCACACCCGGGACACCTGTAGGAGCCAGCCTGCTGGCGATGGCGTCAGGTCAGGCAACAGAGATGTCGGCTGTGCCGGCCTCATCGCTTGCAGGCAAGCTCCTACAGGTTTTGGCGGTGCACATGAATCTTGCGAACACCCGGGACACCTGTAGGAGCCAGCCTGCTGGCGATGGCGTCAGGTCAGGCAACAGAGATGTCGGCTGTGCCGGCCTCATCGCTTGCAGGCAAGCTCCTACAGGTTTTGGCGGTGCACATGAATCTTGCGGACACCCGGGACACCTGTAGGAGCCAGCCTGCTGGCGATGGCGTCAGGTCAGGCAACAGAGATGTCGGCTGTGCCGGCCTCATCGCTTGCAGGCAAGCTCCTACAGGTTTTGGCGGTGCACATGAATCTTGCGGACACCCGGGACACCTGTAGGAGCCAGCCTGCTGGCGATGGCGTCAGGTCAGGCAACAGAGATGTCGGCTGTGCCGGCCTCATCGCTTGCAGGCAAGCTCCTACAGGTTTTGGCGGTGCACATGAATCTTGCGGACACCCGGGACACCTGTAGGAGCCAGCCTGCTGGCGATGGCGTCAGGTCAGGCAACAGAGATGTCGGCTGTGCCGGCCTCATCGCTGGCAAGCCAGCTCCCACAGGTTTTGGCGGTGCACATGAATCTTGCGCACACCCGGGACACCTGTAGGAGCCAGCCTGCTGGCGATGGCGTCAGGTCAGGCAACAGAGATGTCGGCTGTGCCGGCCTCATCGCTTGCAGGCAAGCTCCTACAGGTTTTGGCGGTGCACATGGATCTTGCGGACACCCGGGACACCTGTAGGAGCCAGCCTGCTGGCGATGGCGTCAGGTCAGGCAACAGAGATGTCAGCAGTGCCGGCCTCATCGCTTGCAGGCAAGCTCCTACAGGTTTTGGCGGTGCACATGGATCTTGCGGACACCGCGGTACCTGTGGGAGCTGGCTTGCCAGCGATGGCGTCAGGTCAGGCACCGGGGGTGTCGGCAGTGCTGGCCCCATCGCTTGCAGGCAAGCTCCTACAGGTTTTGGCGGTGCACATGGATCTTGCGGACACCGCGGTACCTGTGGGAGCTGGCTTGCCAGCGATGGCGTCAGGTCAGGCACCGGGGGTGTCGGCAGTGCTGGCCCCATCGCTGGCAAGCCAGCTCCCACAGGGGTTTGGGGTGGCCGCCGATGTCGTGTACACCCGCGATACCTGTAGGAGCCAGCCTGCTGGCGATGATGGCGACACGGAGCCTGCGTTCACCACTGGCGCTTGTCCGGCCGGGCCAGGCCGAGCTTTTCGATGCGGTAGCGCAGCATGTCGCGGCTCAGGCCCAGCAGGCGGGCGGACTTGGTGACGTTCCAGTCGGTCTTGTCGAGCATCTTGCGCACCATGTCGCGCTCGACCTCCGGCAGGTTCATCGATTCGGTGTTGCTCGCCGGGCGCGGCTCGAAGTGCGGCATCTCGTGCTGGTGCAGCGCCGGCTCGTCCACCAGGCTCATGCACACGTTCAACTGGTGGGCGGCGATGGTGTCGGCCGGCGCCAGCAGCACGGTCTGCTCCAGCATGTTGCGCAACTCGCGCACGTTGCCGGGCCAGGTGTAGCCGAGCAGCAGCTCCTCGGCCTGCTGGCTGAAATGCAGGTTCGGCTTGCCGTAGCGCTTGCCGTGGCTGGCGAGGAAATGCCGGGCCAGCAACAGGACATCGTCGCCCCGGGCATACAGGCGCGGCACCTTGATCGAGATGATCCGCAGGCGGAAGAACAGGTCCCGGCGGAACTTGCCCTGCTGCACCATCTGCTCGAGGTTGCAGTTGGTGGCGCTGATCACCCGCAGGTTGACCTTGCGTTCCTTGACCGAGCCGACCCGACGGATGGTGCGGTCTTCCAGCAGCTTGAGCAGCTTGGCCTGGAGCACCAGGTCCATTTCGCCGATCTCGTCGAGAAACAGCGTGCCGCCGTCCGCCGCTTCCACCAGCCCGACCCGGCGGTCCTTGGCGTCGGTGAACGCGCCTTTTTCGTGACCGAACAGCTCCGACTCCACCAGGTTGGAGGGAATCGACGCACAGTTGAATTCGATGAACGGCCCCTTGCTGCGCGAACCGTCGAAATGCAGCGCGCGGGCCACCAATTCCTTGCCGGTGCCGGTCTCGCCTTCCACCAGCACCGGCGGCAGGTCGCCGCCGGTCATGCGTCGCTCGGCTTCGAGCAACTGGCCGAGGGTGTTCTTGAGGTGCTGCATCGGCGCCGATTCGCCGATCAGCGCCTGCACCCCGGACTTCTGCGCCTCGCGCTCCTGGTAGAACGACAGCGTGCGCTCCATCCGTTCGGTGGCCAGGGCCTTGTCCAGCAGCAGCTTGAGCTCCGGCAACGCGACCGGTTTGGTGACGTAATGAAAGGCGCCCTCCTTCATCGCCACCACCGCATCCTCGACGTTGCCGTAGCCGGTCATCATGATCACTTTCAGGTCCGGTGCGCTGATGCGCAGCTTCTGGATCAGATCGTGGCCGCTCATCCCCGGCAGCGAGTTGTCGGTCAGCACGACGTCCGGCATGAAGCTGCCCAATTGCTCCAGCGCGTCTTCGGCCGAATGGCAGACAGTCACCTCGAAGTCCTTGCGCTCCAGGTAGGTCTGAATATTCTCGGCCAACAGTTCGTCATCCTCGACCAGCAGAATGCTGTGTTCCATATTCCCCTCCCGATGCCACTTTGAAGTTGAGACTGACGCGGGTTCCCTCCTGCTCTCGGCTGGTCAGGACGACCGAACCCTGAAAACGCTCCATGATTCTCTTGACCAGCGCCAGGCCGACCCCGAGGCCGCCCTGCTTGGTGGTGAAAAACGGCTTGAACACCAGCAACTGCTGCTGGGTGCTCATGCCTTTGCCGGTGTCGCCCAGGGTCACGCGCACGCAGTCGGCCTGGGGCGCCTCGATGTCGATGCTCAGCACGCCGCCCTTGGGCATCGCCTCCAGGGCATTGGCGAACAGGCTATTGAGGATTTGCGTCAGCAGCACCCTTTGGCTGACGACCGGCGGGCACCCGTTGGGCGTGAACCGCACCTCGACCCCGTTGCGCCGGATCAGCGCCTCGAACGCGCCGAGGGTGTCCTCGACCGCCGGCAGCAGATCCACCGCTTCGCCGTCGTCGTGCATCGGCCGCAGCGACACCAGCAATTCGCGCACCCAGCGCGACATCCGGTCGACCTGGCTGATGATGTCGCCGATGTTGCGCTGCGCCCCTTGGCTGGCGACCTCCTGAGCGAGTTCGGCGCTGGAGCGGATGGTCGCCAGCGGATTGCGCAGGCTGTGGGCCACCGCCGAGGACATCTCGCCCAGGGCGACAAAGGTCTCGTTGCTGATCAACTGCTGTTGCTGGGTCTGCAGCAGCGCCGCGGCCCGGCGCACGATCCAGAACAACCCCAGGTAAATCGCCGCCCCGCCCAGCAGGGTCGCGGCCCAGATCGAGGCGAAACCGCGGTCGATGCGCTCCACCAGGTCCGCCGGCTCCTTGTAGATCTCGACCATGGCGACGACCTTGCTTCTGTCGGCGTTGAACATCGGGATGTAGTTCTCGATGAACAGGTACTTGGGTTCGCGGGACAGCTTCTGCTCGGGCTTCTCGTCGTCGATCTTGTGGTAGCTGGACGACACGGGCACCTGCATCTCGAAGGACTCGTCCAGTTCGTCGTCATCTTCGAACTTCACCCCGATCAGGTCCGGGTTGGTCGACCAGATCACCGTGCGGTCCAAGGCGTAGACCGTGGCCAGCAGGCCGTCCGGCAGGTGTTCGACGTGGTCGAGGAACTCGGCCCGGGCGGCGACGTGGGCCACCGGGTCGACGTCCGGATAGTTCTCGTCCTGGCGCGGGTCGAGCATCTCGCCCATGGTGCGTTGCGCGTTGATGCCGGCATGGCGCATCTCGGCGTCGCCGATGGCCTGGACGAACTGCGCGGTGAGCAGCGCGTCGCGCTCCACGCTTTCGGTGACCACGAAACGCGTCGAGATATAGCCCAGGCCCAGCGCCACCGCCGCGATGATGAAAAAACTGGCCAGCGAAAACCAGCGCAGCAGATTGAACGGTCCGCCCCAGAACTTGCCGGCGGAGGCCGTTTCCTTCGGCGCCGATGTTGTCTGTTCTTCCAGTCGCTGCATGGGGGTGCCCTGTGGTTGTATCAGGCCGGTTACAGCCGCCGTCACGACTGAGTGTAGGTGGCAATGGCTGCGGTACACGGTTCGTTGATGCTATTTGGCCGCTATTGCATCCGGCTCACCGCTTCGCTGGCGGGCCCCGTGCCTGCCGGCGTCACGGCGCCGTCGGCCAGCGGTTGCGCAGAAGGATGCTGACGCTCGGTCTCGTCGCGCAAAAAATCGATGACCGATTGCGCCGACGCCTCGTCCAGGCGCAGGTTGGGCATCGGGATGCGTTCGTACTGTTCGAACAGCTGCACCGCGATCGGATCCTTTTCCGCCAGCATGCGGTCCGGTTCGCGGATCCAGCGGTTGAGCCATGCGGCGTCGCGCTGGCGGGTCACGCCGATCAGGTCCGGGCCGATGCTGCGCATGCCGATGCCCTGGCCGTCCAGCGGGCCGAGGCTGTGGCACGAGGCGCAGCGGGTGCGGAACAGCTCCTCGCCGTTGCTCGGCGGACGAATCCGGGGGGCTTCGGCGTAGCTTTGCTCGGCGCTGGGCTCTTTCCAGTTGTGCAGGGTGTTGGCCAGTTGATCGGCGAGGATCCACGGGTTCTCGAACGGCGAGGCCTTCATCCAGCGCCCGGTGCTCTGGTTGCCGACGATCAGGCTCAGGTTGTGGTCCTTGTTGCGGCCGTTGTCGACGCCTTCGATGAACAGCCCCAGTTTTTTGCGCAGGTTCGTCACGTCTTCGAATTCGCCGGTGAGGAATTGCCAGCCCGGCCCCACCTTGAACCGCTGGGAATAAGCCTTGAGCACCGCAGGCGTGTCGCTCAGAGGGTCGATGCTGATCGAGTAGAAGAAGATGTCCTGCCCGACCCGGTCCCCCAGCAGTTTCTGCACCTGGCGCAGGCGTGCGGTCTCCAGCGGGCAGGAATCGCTGCACGAGGTGAAGATGAAGTTGATCACCACCACCTTGCCTTTGATCAGGTCATCGAAAAACCGCACCTGCCGACCGTCCTGGTCGGTCAGCAGGGTGTTGGGGAAGTAGTCGCCGCCCCACGGGGTGGCGGCTTCGCTGGCCGGGGCCGGCGGCGCGGCGCCGGCTCCGGTGTCCGCCTGGTGCGCCACCAGCGCCTGCGCGCCGAGCAGGCAGGCCACCAGGGCCAGCACCCGATGCATGCCCCAGGCCTGGGAGCGCAGTGTCGACCGTTTCATCTTCGCTCCCTCCCGGTTCATGGTTTGACCACCACTTGCGGACCGAAGCCGTCGCCGCTGCGGAAGGTCGGCAGCGCGGCGGAGTTGACGTAGCGCACCCCGTCCCAGCTCGGCAGCGGCGTCGGCATCAGCTGCAGTTGCCCCGGTTTCTCAAGGTCCCAGCGCAGCAGCATCGAGTTGTCCTCGTGCTGGGTGTTGTGGCAGTGCTCCATGTAGGTGCCGGCGAACTCGCGGAAGTTGATCGCCATCTCTACGTTGTCCAGCCCGTCGGCCTCGGAGCCGATGCGGTAGACGTCCTTGCGCGCCCATTTTTCCCACTCAGGCGGGGCCTTGCCGCCGCGGCTGAGGATGATCCCCTCCTCGAAGTGCACGTGCACCGGATGGCTCCAGCCCTTGCCGCCGGCCTTGATGTTCCACACCTCCAGGGTGCCGATGCCGCTGACGCCGGCGTCGGTCGGGCCACTGGCCAGTTTGGTGGACGCGTTGAGGCGACGCGGATCCATGTGGAAGCCGAAGCCGCCGTCGGTCTTGATCGTCCATGGCGCCTCGTCGGTGCCGTCGGAGCGCCCGAAGGTGAAGGTGCGGTGCAGGGCCTTGGCCAGCAGGGCCTTGTCGGCGGCGTTGTCGCGGTGGATCTTCAGCGGGATCATCGTCAGCCCTTCGGCCTTGCCCGGTTTGGCCGGCTCATAGGCCGCCGGATCCATGGCCAGATCCTGGCCGCTGTAGGACTTGACGTTGAGCTGCAGAACCTTGCCCACCGCCGGGTCGCCCCGATCCCACTGCGGCCCCTTGCTGGTCTGCTTGATCACCGCCAGGTATTTCTCCGACAGCACGTCGGCCAGCGGGATGACCTCTTTGGGCCCCTTGCCGTCGTCCTGGGCCTGCAGGTTGACCACGAACAGCTTGTCGCCGGGCTTGATGCCGTTCTTGGCGAAGTTGACGATGATGTCGAACCGCTCGGCGATGCCCTGGGTCGGCAGGATCGCGTTGTGGTTCTGCCTGTCGCCGTCGGCGTCCAGGTCCATGGAGCCGTCGAACGGCACGCTGTGCTCCATGATGTTGCCGTCGTTGGCGATCATGTGGAACGGCACGCGGCTGTAGGACACGCCCGAGTTCTTCGGCCCCTGGAATTCGCCGCCGGAGCCTTTGACCTCCCGCACGATGGCCAGCTTGAAATAGCGCGACACCGAACCGTTGAGGATGCGGAACCGGTAGCTGCGCGCCCGCACGTCGAGGGCCGGCCGCCACTGCCAGTTGACCAGCACCTGATCGCCGATGAAGCCGTCGGTGTTGAAGGGGTTGAACCACAACTGGCCTTCCTGGTCCCAGGCCTTGTCGGCGAACACCAGGTTGATGTCGTAGTCGCGGTTGCCCCAGGGCAAGGCGCTGCCGCTGGGCAGGCGCAGGTTGACGCCGTCGTTCACCGACTCGTTGCCCCGGTCGATGGCGCTGTAGTAGTTCATCATCGCCGCGTTGCCCTTGTAGACGTTCTGCGCGGTGAAATCGAGCATGTGGTCGTGGAACCAGTGGGTGCTCATGGTTTCCCGGTAGTCGCCGCGGATCTTGATGGTGCCGTGGTCGCAAGTCTTGAGGCCCGGCGTCAGGTCGTTGACCCACAGGGTTTCCCCCGGGGCGCAGGGGAACGCGGCGCGCGGATCCTGGGCCTTGGTGTTGATGCTGTCGTAGCCGGCGAGCTGGATCGGCCAGCGGTAGTCGTAGAACTGGCCGGGGAAGAAGAAGGCGTTGGCGTAGCCGTCGCTTTCGGCCGGCGCATGGCCGTTGTGTTCGTGGGTGGTGATGGTGTGCAGGCCGAAGCCGCGGTTGGCCGACGGGTCGATCGGCAGGCCGTTGTAGTGGCGCATCAGCACCGGCTGACCGTAGCGCACCATCAGCAGTTTGGGCGGCAGGGTGCCATCGAAGGTCCACACCGCGTTGTGGTTCTGCGCCGGCATGGCCGGGTGGAACCGCGGATCGACGCCCTTGGCGGTGCCGTCGGTCGCCGGCACGCCGGCCACGTTGTGGTACAGCCCGCCCGGCCCGAACTCGCCGACCGCGTAGCCGTGCATCTGCCGGCTGTCACGCAGGCCGCCGTTCAGGCGCGCGCCGGTCTGCACGGTCTTGTAGGCCACTTGCGGGTAGAACTCGTTCCAGCGCTGATGGGCCCAGCCTTTTCCCGGCGGACGGCCCTCGGCGGAAGAGCCGATGTGGCGGTTGAGGAACAGCTCGATCTGCGCTTGCCACGGGTTGCGGTCCACCACGTTGGCGAACTGGCTGGGGAACGGCGTCAGCCCCGGCTGGCGCAAGAACGCATCCAGCGCGGTGCCGGGCGGTGCGCTGCGGGCGACGCTGTTCGGATCCTGCGCCGGCGCAGGCCCGATGGCCGCCGGCGGGAAGCCCAGCGGCGCCGCCGGGGTGGTCGGGTCAAGCCTTTCCGGGCCGAACTCCTCGAACAGCGTCAGTTGCTGGGTGAACGGCTGGGCGCCGTACAGCGGGCTCGGCTTGCCGTTGGTGGGGTAGTTGAAACTGGTCTGCACCTGCGGCGGCAGGACGTTCTCGGTGCGGGTCGAGTCGCGCGTGCCTTTGACGCCGTTGGGCAGGTCGAAGGAATCGACGTTGGCCTCGGGCATGGTCAGGATGGCGTTCAGCGCCGCCGGCTCGTCCGCCGGTTCGTCGTAGTAGGCGGAAGGGTCGGAGGTCTCCGGCTGGCTTTCGTCGTCGATGGGGCTGGCCCGGACGGCCATGGTGCCGAGGGTCAATGCCAGAAAGACGCTCAGCGGCGTCAGCAGGAATTGCTTGCAGGGGTAACGCGTTGTTCTGTCCATCACCAGCCGCCTCGTCAAAAGGAAGGGGTGATGGTGTTTTGCAATTACCTCGCCAAAGTATTAATGCCTTCTTAAACAACAGGTTAGGCGCACTGATGAATTCCCCACTCCCCGGTGACCGGGGCCTGACACCCAGTGGTGGGGAACGTTCAGATTTTTTTTGCGCTCACTGGATGAGCTGGAACGCCAGGCGGACGGTGGTGCCCTCGCCTTCGCGGCTGTCCAGGGTCACGCCGCCGCCGAAACGCTCCATGATCCGCTTCACCAGCACCAGGCCCACGCCGAGGCCGCCCTGCTTGGTGGTGAAGAACGGCCGGAACGCCATGCTGCGCTGCTCCTCGTTCATGCCCTTGCCGGTGTCGCTGAGCATCACCGTCACGCCGCGGCCGTCGCCGGCCTCCAGGCTGACGGTCAGCGTGCCGCCCTTGTCCATCGCCTCCAGGGCGTTGGCCAGCAAGCTGTTGAGGATCTGCGTCAGCTGCACCGGCTGACTGAGCACCATCGGCGTCTCCTGCGGGTGGAACACCACATGGACGCCGGCCTTGGCGATCTGCTGCTCGAACGCCGTAAGGCTGTCGTGCAGCGCCGCCACCAGGTTCACCGGTTCCGGCTCATCGTTGAGCGGGCGCAGCGATTGCAGCAGCTCGCGCACCCATTTGGACATGCGGTCGACCTGGCCGATGATGTCCTTGATGTTCTTGTGCGCCGGCCCCGCATCGAACTCCAGCGCCAGCTCGGCGCTGGAGCGGATGGTCGCCAGCGGGTTGCGCAGGCTGTGGGCCACCGCCGAGGACATCTCCCCCAGCGCGACGAAGGTTTCGTTGGCGATCAGTTGCTTTTGCTGCGCCGCCAGCAGGATCGCCGCCCGCCGCACGATCCAGAACAGCCCCAGGTAGATCAGCCCGCCGCCGAGCGCGGTGGCCAGCCAGATCAGCACCAGCCCGCGCTCCATGCGGCTGATCAGGTCCTTGGGTTCCTTGTAGATCTCCACCATTGCCGTGACATGCTCGCCCTCGGCGTCGAACAGCGGGATGTAGTTCTCGATGAAGATGTACTCCGGCGGCACGACGAACTTCTGCTCTTCACGGCCCTTGTCCACATTGTGGTAGCTGGCGGACACCGGGATCTTCTCGTCGAAGGCACGGTCCAGGTCTTCGTCGGCGTGGATGCGCGTGCCGATCAGGGCCGGGTTGGTCGACCAGATCACCTGTCGGTCGGGGGCGTAGATGTTGGCCAGGATCACGTCCGGCAAGTGCGCGATGTGGTCGAGGAACTCGTCGCGGGCATTGGCCCGGGCGGCGGGATCGACGTCGGGAAAATCGTTGTCGTGGCGCGGGTCGAGCAAATCGCCCATGGTGCGGATGTTGGGGATCGAGACATGCCGCACTTCCGCCGAGGCGATGGCCTGGATGAACTGCGCGGTCAGCAGCGCATCGCGCTGTACGCTTTCGTCGATCACGAAGCGCGTCGACACCGCCCCGAGCGACACGGCCACCGTGCCGATCACGGCCATGCTGATCAGCGAAAACCACCGCAACAGGTTGAACGGCTGCTTGCGCGAGCTCAGGCGAAGGCTGCCCTCCCCGGTTGGAAGCGATGGTGACTGCATGTTCATGGCGGCGACTTCCCGATACGTCCCTATAGGTTTATAGCCCACGGCTGGGGGATTGCCCGAAAGCGGGTGCCCACCGCAAACCGGAACCACTGGGGCATTCACCGACAGTCGGCCTTGCGCCATTCACTGTGGGAGCCGGCCTGCTGGCGATGGGGCCGGCACACCCGACATCCTCATTGCCTGACCCACCGCCATCGCTGGCAAGCCAGCTCCCACAGGGTTCGGCGGTGTTCGCGGAACTGGCAGACCGACGCAAATCCTGTAGGAGCCAGCCTGCTGGCGATGAGGCCGGCACAGCCAATATCTTCATCGCCTGACCCACCGCCATCGCTGGCAAGCCAGCTCCCACAGGGTTCGGCGGTGTTCGCGGAAATGGCAGACCGACGCAAATCCTGTAGGAGCCAGCCTGCTGGCGATGAGGCCGGCACAGCCAATATCTTCATCGCCTGACCCACCGCCATCGCTGGCAAGCCAGCTCCCACAGGGTTCGGCGGTGTTCGCGGAAATGGCAGACCGACGCAAATCCTGTAGGAGCCAGCCTGCTGGCGATGAGGCCGGCACAGCCAATATCTTCATCGCCTGACCCACCGCCATCGCCGGCAAGCCAGCTCCCACAGGGTTCGGCGGTGTTCGCGGAAATGGCAGACCGACGCAAATCCTGTAGGAGCCAGCCTGCTGGCGATGAGGCCGGCACAGCCCACACCTACATCGCCTGCCCCACCTCCCCCAATCCTGGGGACTGTCGCCCTGCCCGGCATGCCCCGCCACCGTCCCCCTTCCACCCCCAAAGACCCGTGGCACGGGGCTTTACGCCCTCTTGAGCCTGCATTGGTATGGAAGTTGTAGAGGCCCCTGCAACTGACCCACCCCACGGGGCAGGCACTTCGATAGAGGGATTAACTCATGCACCCTTTACTGTCCAAAACCGCGACCGTGCTGGTCGTGAGCGCATTGGCCCAGGGCATCGCCCAGGCCGCTCTGTTCGCTGTCGACCCCGGCCCCTACGCACCGGCCAACGGTAATTTCGCCGCCTGGTACCAGGACACCCACGGCCGCACCCTGGATCTGTGCCTGTCCAAAGCGCTCAGCTCCCGCGTGCCGAGCGTGCCCGGCACGCCGTCGTACATGTGCTCGCTGCTGCCGGCGCCGGGCATCTTCGACGATGCGCAGCCCCTGTCCTTCCCCACCAACTTCCCTGACGAAGCGTTCTGGTTCACCGCCGACGGCGCCATCACCGATGCCGCGCGGGGCATCGACCTGACCTACGTCTCGGCCATCGAGGCCGCCTTCAGCGGCGGCGATCCGGTGGAAGGCGACCAGATCAGCTTCGCCCGCATCCGCATCCGGGTCGACGTGCCCACCGCCGGCACCTACGTGATCACCCACCCCTACGGCGTGGACGTGTTCAACGTCGACACCCCCGGCCGGCGGGCGATCAACATGACCCGCGACATCGGCATCGGCTCGCCGAAGACCTACGACGGCGCACTCAAGGGCGATGTCGGGCCGTTCCTGCGCAGCGTCAACGGGCCCTACACCGAGACCAACCCGGTGACCGGAGCCGCCGAGCAGTTCATCGGCGACCCGAACCTGGAAGAGGCCGTCACCGGCAGCCCGTTCAACACCAATTTCATCCGCATCGAGGGGCCCGGCGGGATCGACCTGCGCACCACCACGTTCGCCATTTCCGGCAAGCTGTCCACGGTGGTCCGTCCGACGCCGCTGATCACCCAGCGCAGCACCTACTCGCGTACCCCCGGCGCCAGCGCCCCGGTGGCCCAGCAGGACGTGTTCGTCCAGGCCCCGCCCGCGCCCGCCACCGTCGCCGTCACCAGCAGCACCCCGGTGCTCAATCTCAAGGAGGCCGACAGCACCGGCAGCTGGTATGCGCAGTCACCGGCCAACCCGACCTTGCCGACCACCCTGCAAGTGACCGCCGACAACCACCTGGCCATCGCCAGCAGCACCCCGACCACCCTGCCCATGGCCCTGACGGACCTGGTGGTGATCCAGCGCGCCGAATACAGCCTGAGCTCCGGGCAACTGACCCTCGTGGCCTCGACCAGCGACGAAACCTCGCCGCCGGTGCTCACCGCCAGCACCGCCGGCGGCGCCGCCATCGGCGCCCTGGGCGGCGACGGCGCGGTGAAATCCCTGACCACCGGGATCTCGCCGATTCCGCCGGCCAAGGTTCGGGTGACGTCGTCCAACGGCGGCAGCGACACCGAAGAAGTGGTCATCGTGCAATGAACGCTCACATGCCCAGATCCGCATCAGGAGGCATCATGAACAAGTGGCCACGCTTCGCGCTCAACGCGCTCGGGCTGACAATCTCGCTGTCGGGCAGTGCGTTCGCGCAACTCGCCGCCGTCGATCCCGGCCCCTACACCTTCGCCACCGGGAAATTCCCGATGTGGTACCAGGACAACAACCTGCTGTCGATGGAACTGTGCCAGTCCCGGGCCGCCAGCTCGCGGGTGCCGGCCAGCGTGCCGCCGGCCTACATGTGCACCCTGCTGCCGGAGCCGGGCATCTTCGACGACACCCAGCCGATGGTGTTCCCCGACAACTGGCCGCCGGAAGCCTTCTGGTTCCTGGCCGAGACCAACATCGCCAACAACGGCGCCGGCTACGGCATGGACGCCTACGTGGCCGGGATCGAGGCGGCGTTCGCCTCGGAAAACCCGGTCGACGGCGATCAGCAAAGCTTCGCGCGGATCCGCATCCGGGTGAACGTGCCCGTCGCCGGCACCTACACCATCACCCACCCCTACGGCGTGGAGACGGTCAACGTCACCGCACCGGGACGGCGGGCGATCAACATCACCAAAGACGTCGGCATCGGCGCGCCGGGCGACTTCAGCGGTGCGCTCAACGGCGCCATCGGCCCGTTCCTGCGCAGCGTCAACGGCCCGTACACCGAAGTGAACCCGGACACCGGCAGCATCGAGACCTTCGTCGGCGACCCGAACCTCACCGAAGCGGTGACCGGCAGCCCGTTCAACACCAACTTCGTGCGCATCACGGGACCGGCCGGAACCATCCAGACCAACCTGTTCACCGTGGCGGGCAAGGTGCTGGACAACCGTCAGCAGACCCACGTCGCCATCGACCGCGCCACCTACCGCCGCACCTCGGCGGGCACGCGCGCCGAAGTGTTCGCCAAGGCCGACGCCAGCTCGACCCTGTGCTTTCGCGAAAGCGTGGCGCTGGTGCCGGGCACCCCGCCGTCGCCGTGCCAGACCAACCTGCTGGGCGACAACAACGGGCTGTTCTTCGGCCAGCGCCTGGGCACCGGCACCCTGCCGTCGGTAGTCGTCGTGACCGCCACCAACCCGACCGGCACCACCCGGCCGACGGCGGTGTCGAGCAAGCTCACCGACGTGGTGAAGATCCAGACCGCGCGCTACAGCTGGGCCAACCACAGCCTGCTGATCGAAGCCACGTCATCCGATGAGGTGGCCGTGCCGGACATGGTCGCCCAAGGCTACGGCCGCCTGTCCAAGACCGGCACCCTGCAACGCATCACCGTGGCCGACCTGACCCAGCCGCCCGCCGCCGTGACGGTGAAATCCGCCGCCGGCGGCAGCGACACCGAGCCGGTCGTGGTGGTCGGCAGCGCGCCGGACACCGGTGAAAACCAGGCGCCGCTGTCGGTCGCCGACACCGGCAGCACCAGCTTCGGCGTGCCCATCACCCTCAGCCTGCTGACCAACGACAACGACCCGGACGGCAACGTGCCGCTGACCATCACCGCGCTGACCCAACCGGCCGCCGGCCAAGGCACCGTCGCCCTGAACGGCACCACCTCGGTGGTCTACACGCCGCCTGCGGTGGTCAACGCGCCGCTGACCGCCACCTTCACCTACAAGGCCCAGGACAGCAAAGGCCTGGCCTCGGTGAACCCGGCCACCGTGACCGTCAGCGTGGCGCCGAACCGGCCGCCGACCGCCGTCGCCGACAGCGTCGCCACCCTGGGCGTGGCGATCCCGATCAACGTGCTGGCCAACGACACCGATCCGGAAGGCAACGTGCCGCTGGGCGTCGCCAGCCTGACCCAGCCACCGGCCGGGCGCGGCACCGTCAGCACCGACGGCACCGTGATCACCTACACCCCGCCGGCCACCGTGACCACGGCCTTCACCACGACCTTCACCTACATCGCCCGGGACAGCTTCGGCGCCCAGTCGACGCCGGCGACGGTCACCGTGCAAGTGTCGCCACGGCCGGCGGCGGAGACCTTCACCATCACCACCTCGACGGTGCAGGCGCGCTCCGGCAACCGCTTCAACTGGGACTTCGCCGGCACCTCGTCGGTGACCACCGGCAACACCATCACCGTGCAGGTCACCACCCCGACCGGGCTGGTCACCCTCGGCACGACGACGGTGCCGGTCACCGGTCGCTGGCGGCTGACGCTCAACAACACGAACGTGGTGCCGTCGGCCAACCCGACCGCCACCATCCGCTCGTCCCAGGGCACCGTGCGCACGGTGTCGGTGACCACGCTGTAGGCCTTCGCCCCATCCGCCTGCGGGTGGATGGGGCAAGCCCCCGGACCGCCTGAACGACACAGGACAACGCCATGAACACGCCGACCGCCGCCCTGCTGTGCCTGCTCGCCCTGTGCGGCGGTGCGGGCGCGCGCGCCGACGACCTGATGGACAACGATGACCTGGCCCCCTCGGCCGACCTCGGCGAACTGCCCCCACCTGTGGGCCAGCAAGCGCTGATCGATCAGAACGGCCAGGCCAACATCGCCCTGCTCTCGCAGAACGGTCAGTCGCTGCTGGGGCGGATCGTGCAGTCGGGCAGTAACCAGGAGGCGTACATCCTGCAACAGGGCAGCGACCTGATGGCGCAGATCACCCAGAACGGTTCCGGCAACGCCGCCTCGATCACCCAGACCGGCAGCCATAACCGCGCGCAGATTTCGCAGAACGGCAACAACAACGACGCCAGCATCGAGCAGGCCGGCACGGGGCTGCAAAGCGCCGTGACCCAGTCGGGCAACGGCATGAGCGTCTCGGTCAGGCAATACCGCTAAAGCACTGCAATCATCGGAGAGTTCATCATGTTCAAATTGACGCCCCTCACCGCCGCCATCCTGGTCATGATCAGTGCCCAGGCCATGGCCGACGACAGCCTTTCCACCCAAAGCCAGGCCGGCACCGCCAACATCGCCGATGTGAAGCAGACCCAGGCGCCGTTCAGCACCGCCACCCAGACCCAGCTCGGCGAAGGCAACAACGCCGCCGCCGTGCAGGACCACGCCACCAGCACCATCACCCAGGACGCGGTCGGCGACTACAACGCCGGCTACGCCGAACAGCTCTACGAAGACAACGGCACCATCACCCAACAACAGGTCGGCGCCTTCAACACCGCCCACGCCAGCCAGTCCCTGGGCTTCGGTTCGCCCAACACGGCGCTGCAGCAACAGCAAGGCAGCGGCAACTTCTCGTTCATCTACCAGGACTCGCAGAACGGCAGCGAAGGCAAGACCTTCCAGTACGGCGACAGCAACGAAGCCAACATCGAGCAACTGTATGAAGGCAGCGGCAACAGCTCGGTGATCACTCAGTACGGCACCGCCAACTACGGCACCGCCGAGCAGGTCACCCACAACGGCGGCACGATCGGCATCAACCAGGCCGGCGACTCCAACTACGCCTACGGCGACCAGCGCAACGGCACCGGCGGCACCATCACCATCAACCAGTTCGGCACCCTCAACGGCACCGAAATCTGGCAGGACTCGCAACTGGCGAGCCAGGCCACCGTCAACCAGTACGGCGACGGCAACGAAACCGTGGTGGACCAGAGCTACGGCGAAAACAACACCGCCGCCGTCACCCAGGTCGGCAACCTCAACGCCATCTACGCCGACCAGTTCGAGTCGGTCAATTCGACGCTGGCGCTTTACCAGGTGGGCAACGGCAACGTCCACTTCACCTACCAGAACGGCGACGGCCATGTGCTCAACGCCACATCAGCGGGCAACGACAACAAGGTCTACGCCAGCGACTGGAAAGGCCCGCAACGCGGCGGCCAGTTCGGCAGCAACCAGCGCGCCACGGTCACCCAGGCCGGCAACGGCAACATCGCCAGCTTCAAGCAGGACGGCGTCGGCCACACCATGACCACGAACCAGACGGGCACCGGCAACAAGACCACCGTCAGCCAGGCCGAGTCCTACAACGAGCTGTACTTCGACCAGAACGGCAGCGACAACATCCTCATCGCCGACCAGCGCGGCACCACCAACCTGATCCAGGGCTCGTCGAACGGCTCGGGCAACAGCGCCGAATTCGACCAGTCCGGCTCCGGCAACCAGGCCTACACCACGCAGCTCTACGGCAGCGACAACCAGATCAGCGTGAAACAGGCCGACACTATGAACGTGGCGTACGTGACCCAGGGCGGCACCGGGAACATCGCCACCGTGGACCAGAGCGGGATGACCCAGACGGCGAACATTCAGCAGTTCGGGTCGGCGAACCAGGCGACGGTGTTGCAGCAGTAAGGGTTGGGCGTAATAACAGCCGCGATTGCGTTGAGCGATCGCGGCTTTTCCATGCCCGAAACACCTGTGGAAACGAGCCTGCTCGCGATGAACGAAAACACGGAGTGACTGACACCCATCTGTTTCAGGTCGGCTCCTACAGAAGAATGCGAGATTCGCGAACAATGCGGATTTTTCCGACCGAATTTGCAGGTTGCCCCTCGGAAGTGCGCCGTCCAGGATCGTCAGGCATCCATCTCAACCTCACGGAGCGTCTCCCCATGCAACTCATCCCGTCAGCGACGACAGCGTGCCCGTTACCGAATAGACTGCCGGGCATTGCGCCCGGAGGCCCTATGACCGACCCGAACCTCATCGACCCGCTGTGCCCAGTCGTTTCAGACCTTGAGCCTGAAGAGCAGGCGGCCAGTTATGACCGGTGGTTCAGGGCCGAGGTGCAGGCGTCCATCGACGATCCGCGCCCGAACATTCCGCATGACGAAGTAATGGCCGAGTTGCATGCCTTGGTCAATGCGAACAGCAATGGCTTCGAAGCCGATTGAATGGAGGCCCGAAGCGCGGGCCAAACTGGTGCGAATTCTTGAGTACATCACCGAAAGGCATAGAGGAGCAGCCATAGAGCTCACCAGAGCCATTGGCTCGGCTGCCTCAAAACTGCCTGATCATCCCCATCTCTATCGCCCAGGCAGGATCACCGGCACCCGAGAAATCGTTGTTCATCCTAGTTATCTCGTCGTTTACCGAGTGACGGACCGAATCGAGATACTGAACGTCCTGCATGCCCGGCAGGAATATCCACGGCGACATACCCTTTAACCATTTGACCTGCCCCTGTGGCGAAGGAGCTTTTCGAATCGCCACAGGGGATCCTGCTCGCCTTGCCGTCAGGTCAACGCATTCAGGTCTTAGGCTCGACGTTGTCCAGCGCCTGACCCACCGCCACCTCACTCAACATCACCAGCTGCGCGATGCCCAACGCGGTGCGGCGGTGACCGTTGTCCAGGGTGGCGGCGAAGTTGTTGAGCATCTCCGAGGCCGAGCCCAGGTTCTCGCTGGCGTTGGCCAGCAGGGATTCGGTGTCGTAGACCGGGTTGGGCAGGTACATGGGATCCGCATCGCTGGGGGTGGCCATGATCCGGGCGGCCGGGTTGAGGTAGTGGTCGAGGGCGCGTTCCGCGGCTTCGTTGAGCTTGCGGGAGTCGATGGATTCGTAGGGGGATGCGGGGTCGGTGGTGGGGGTTACGGGAGGGTTGGGTGTGGGTTTGAACATGGTGTCTTACTCTGTTTGATGAGTCGGAGCTGGCCCATTCGGTTTCCGGACGAAGGGGAGGCAGCTGTACGCAGGTTGGAAACCCGGGAAACAGAGAAACCCGGACGACCCGAAGGCCCCCCACGCACAGCCGCCATAACAGAGTGCACACCCAAAAGGTGCGCAAGCATACGTCATGAAGGGCGACTGCTGCGTTCTGTTTTACCCGGGGTTTCCAATCCCGATCGCTTAACTCAGCGACAGACACAGGCTAGGGCCCGGCCTTCCGAGGGACAACCTGAAAACCTTGTGGGAAGGATCCGCGAATCAGCAACATCCATTAAACAATCCAGAACTGAAATGCAGTCTGACGGTGGATGTCTCGGCCGAGGACTGGTTGGCTGTCAGGCCGCCATCGCCAGCAGACTGGCCCCCACAAGGAATCGGGTGCAGTCAGGTAGAAGTTGGTCGGCTGTCAGGCCGCCATCGCGGGCAAGCCCGCTCCCACAGTGTTCCGGGGTGTGCACACCTATCCCTGTAGGAGCCAGCCTGAACTGGTCAAGTAATCCTGGACACCGATTACGGTTTACGCCGTCAGTTTCTCCATCGCGACCGGCGACCAATAGTTGTTGTAACTGTGAGGCCTGGTGGTGTTGTAGCGCGTGACATAGCGCTGTACATCCGCTCGGGCCTCATGCTCCGAGCCATAGCCTGTTTCGGGCACCCACTCCGATTTCAAACTGCCAAAGAAACGCTCCATCGGGGCGTTATCCCAGCACTCGCCCTTACGACTCATGCTTTGCCGGTGACCATGTTTCAGCAGCTCACTTCTAAACTTATGGCTGGTGTACTGGCAGCCTTGGTCGGAGTGAAACAGCACATCTTTGGGGTGTCCCCGTAGCTCGACGGCCATCCGCAAGGCTTCGCAGGTCAACGTGGCATCAGAGATCATCGAAAACGACCAGCCCACAATCCGGCGGGCGAACAGATCCAGCACCGCGGCAAAATACAGCCAGCGCTTGCCGACCTTGATGTACGTGACATCGCCGCACCACACCTGGTTGATCGCCGTGACCTCAAACTGGCGCTTGAGTACATGCGGCGCCACCAGCGCTTCCACACCCGAAGACTTGTACTTGTGACGCCGACGCTGCCGACTGGCGATGCCGGCTTCTCGCATCAGGCTGCGCGCCATGTACCGTCCGACACGATGCCCATTGGCTTGCAGCACCTTGGCCAAGGTGCGCGAACCGGCAGAGGCCCTGGAGGCCTTGTGGTGCTTGACCAGCAAGGCTTTGAGCTTTTCTCGTTCGGGACGCACCCGGCCTTGGCGCTGACGCCAGGCGTAAAAGCTGCTGCGGCCGATTCCCAGCACGCGGCAGCATTCGTTAACGCCGTACAGCTCACCCAGCTCATCGATCAGCGAGAGTGATCTTTGGCGTCCAATAGCAGGAGAGCACTGGCCTTTTTTAGGATTTCGATATCCCGGTCTTTTTGCCTGAGCAAGGCTTTGAGTTGTTGGATTTCTCGCTGATCAGCAGTAATCGCTTTGGCCCCGACCGGAGTCGATCCCTGGCGCTCCTGACGAACCTGTTCAACCCAGCGACGCAGAGCCGTAGGGCCAACACTCAAACTGGAGCAGACCTCGGGAACCGATAGCCCCTCGTCCAATACCATGCCGGCCGCCTTGAGTTTGAACTCACTGGAATAAGAATTACGCATATCCAAACACCTCAGATTTGGGCGCCATCATAGCGCCCGATTGAGGTGTCCAGAATTATTAGGCCAGTTCAGCCTGCTGGCGATGGCGTCGGTCCGGACACCGCAGGCCCTGGTCAAGACAGTTGCTCCCACAGAGGATGGGGTGGTTCGGTAGCGGTCAGGCAGGCCCTCACGGTCGAGCGGTCGAGCCGAGAGCCGAGAGCCGAGAGCCGCCAAGCCCAAGCTCATTCGGCCTGCGGATCCACCTTGTTCTGCGTCAGGTACCGGTTCAGCGTCTCGTCCTGCGAAGGCACCGAGTTGTCTCCCGCCACCTGCCACAACCGCCGCTCGATGCCCTGCGCCAGCAAATGCCCCACCGCCGCCTCGATCGCCGACAGCACGCAGAGCTGAGCCGGTTCGTTGGTGGTGTAGCCGACCTCGGCTTCCAGCAGCTTCTTGAACTCGATGAACTTGAACACTCCGGCGCTGCGGCCCACGGAGTAGATGGTCTTGCTGGTCATCACGTTGGCCAGCACCTGACCGCTGCGAACGTCCACCGCCCGCAGGTTGACGGTCACCTGGTCGACCCGGTACTCGCGGGACAGGTCGATCCCCAGGTAACGCGCCCCTTCCCCGCCGCTGCGCACGTTGGTGTCGTAGGCGATGATCCCGCCTTCGAGCATCATGTTCGCCGCCTGCAACGGCGGCAGCTCGCCCTGGATGTTCACCGGGGTGTTGGGCTTTTTCTGCGAGGCGCGGATGATCTTGCGCTCGGTCAGCAGGTTCTGCAGCCCTTCGCGTTCCAGCACCACGAACCAGCCGCTGGCCTGCAAGGCGTCCATCAACATGCTCGCCGCACCCTGGGTGACGCTGGTGGAGAACGAGCTGGCCGGGGTCGGCTTGTACTGTCCGGTCTGGTCACGGAAGCCGTACACCACCGCCATCAGGCGGCCCTTGGGCCGCGGCATCTTCAGCAGGTCGTAGTAGGTCGAGGCCCTGGGGGTCAGGGTCGGGGTTTCGGTGTCCTGCTCGGCCGGCACCGGCTCGCGCAGACCACACCCTTGCAATGCCGCCAACATCAGCCCTAGCGCAATTATTTTTTTCATGTCCTGCACTCCCCGGAACGCTCATCCCGTCATGGGTTGAGGCCGTTAACCTGAATTTCCGAAACCTCACCGGTCGCTCGGTCGGTCACTTCAATGCTCAGTGCCCCGGAGTCGTCGATGACGTTGACGATGAATGCGTCGGTGGACAGGCTCCCCGTGTTGCCGGTGGAGATGTTGTCCAGCAGCTGCCCCAGCAACCGTGACTGCAATTGGCTGGTGAAGCGCTCCAGCGCCGAGGTGCCGGCCACGGTCGTGCGGCGCTTGAGGTCCGGATCGTCGTGGTCGTTCTGGGCCTGGGCGTTGTTGAGCAGCCAGGTGCCGTTGAGCGGGTTGCCGCCGAACGACGGGTTGACCGGCGTGTAGACCAGTTCGGTGGCCTGGACGGCGGCGCAGCCGGCCAGCCCGATCAGCCATCCCGCGATCCAGGGTGCGCGGCGCCGTGAGAACGTTGTCGTGTTCATAGTTCGTCCTTCTCAAGGTCGGTGGTGTCCTGCAACAAGGCCTCCAGCTTGCGCTGGACAACCTGGCGTCGAACCCAGTCGGCGGCCTCGTAGGCCTCGTCCTTCAGTTCCACGGTGTTCGGCGGCAGGAAGCGCCGATAGACCAGGCGTTGCTGATATTCCACGGTCACCAGGCTGCCCCAGCGCGCGTCGGGCCGCTCGCGCACCACCAGGTTGAAGTCCATGGGGCTGGTGTCGCGCAGGCGTTCGCTGAACAGGTAGTAGAAGTCGTGGCCGATGTGCGAGATCGTGTCGTCGACGATGAATCCCATCATTTCGTCTTCTTCGCCGGCCTGGGCGCAGCACGCCGCCAGGGCAAGGATCAGCGCGCAACAGAACCGGCCGTTCATGGCTGCAGCGCCTGCGGCAGGGCCGACGGGTTCCTGGCCGGGCCGTTGGTGCCGTCGAGGAAGGCCTTTTCGGCGACGAACTGCCAGTCCGAGTAGCGGGTCATGCCTTCGAAGTCCGACCACTGCGCCGGGAAGTCCGCCTGCTTGAGCGGCGTCTCGGTGGAGGGGCTGTTGATTCCGGTGATGCGCCCGTCGAAACCCCGTTGCAGCGCCCATTCGCCGCCGCCCACCGGGTCCGGGTACAACCGGCGCAGGTGGTGCCGGGGCTCGGGAAAACGCTCGTCCTGCAACAGGTCCGCCAGCTCCTTGGGGTACTGCGCCAGCCCCGGCGAACTGCGGTAGTAGCTGCGCAGGGCCTGGGCGTACTGGCTGCCCACCCACAGCAATTGCTTCTCGCGGTCGCGCCGCGACACCGTCGACCACAGCTCGCCGGCGCTGGCCAGGCCCATGCCCATCAGCACGATCAGGAACAGCACGCCCAGGTAGGTGAACCCGCCCTGCCCCGCGCGCTCACCACTCCGAATACTGGCTGCCATCACGCGCCCTCCCGGTGGCTCCGCTCTTGATGTCGGCCACGCCGCCCGCCACGCCGTCCGGCGGCGCGACCAGCACCCATTGATCCTTGCGCTCGGTGATCGGGTCGAGCGGCGCGTTGCGCAGGTAACGCAGCTCCACCAATTGGTCGATCGAGTCGGGGTAGCGCCCGGTGTCGCCGTAGTAGTGGTCCAGCGCCTCGCGCATGGCCGACAGGCTCTGGCGCAGGGTGGTTTCCTTCGAGGCCTCGAGGCTGTTGAAGTAGCGCGGCAAGGCGATGGTCATCAGGGTCGCGATGATCGCCATCACCACCATCAGTTCCAGCAAGGTAAAGCCCTGTTCCCGGCGCATGAGGTTCACCACTCGCGGTAGGCGATGCCGTTGAGGCCCTTGCCCCGCGCCTTGGAGTAGACGTCGAACACGTCTTCGCCGTCGCGCGGGTTCTGGGCCGAACTGTTGTAGGCGCGCAGCCCCCAACCCCCTTCGTCGTCACGTTTGGCCGGCACCAGCGGGTCACGCGGGATGCGGCGCAGGAAGTAGAACTTGGCGCCCTTGGCGCTGCGCACGTCGCGCACGCCGTCCACCAGCACCTTGAGGTTCGGCGGGTAGCCGCTGCTGTTGAGCGACTTCTCGATGTAGCCGGCGTCGAAGGCCCGCTTGTAGGCATCGATGCCGTCGCGGATCTGGTACAGCGCCGTGCGCAGTTCCTGCTCCTTGCCCCGGCGCACCAGGGTCTCGGTCAGCGGCGCGGCCATGCCCGCCAGCAGGCCGATCAGGGCCAGCGTCACCACGACTTCGATCAGGGTGAAACCGCGCTCGGTGTTCATGATCAAGGCTTCTCGACGGTGACGCGGGTGGTGGCGACCGCCGCCCCGCCCAGCGCACGAGGCTGTGCGGAAGGCGCCGGGGTGGCCGCCTGCATCGAGCGGTCCGGTGCCTGGATGTGCATGCTGGTTTCGGTGCCGGTGGGGAACTCCATGTCCGAGGGGCTCTGGTACGGCAGGTTGCGCACGATGCGCGGGGTGATGGAGAGCACCAGTTCCGACTTGCCGACGGTGTCCTTGTTGCTGCCGAACAGCCGGCCCAAGCCGGGAATGTCGCCCAGGCCCGGGATCTTGTTGCCGGTGGCGCCGTGGTCGTTGCGCACCAGCCCGGCGAGGATCTGGGTCTCGCCGTCGTGCAGACGCAGCGACGTCTGGGCGTTGCGGGTGTCGACCTGCACCGGGATCGTGCCCTGGCGGGTCGGCTCCAGCGGCGTGGCGTTGCTGACTTCCAGCGCGATCTTGATCGCCACTTCGTTGTTCAGGTGCACGGTGGGCTGCACCTCGAGCTTCAGGCCGACGTCGAGGTAGGTGACGC
The DNA here is from genome assembly GCF_019145435.1 of Pseudomonas ekonensis. Lineage (NCBI taxonomy): Bacteria > Pseudomonadati > Pseudomonadota > Gammaproteobacteria > Pseudomonadales > Pseudomonadaceae > Pseudomonas > Pseudomonas ekonensis. The sequence continues at coordinate 289,274 of NZ_JAHSTS010000002.1, forward strand.
TTTCGGTGATCACCGGCCCCTGGGTCGAGGGCACCGAGGTGGCGCTGATGATCGGCACCCGCTGGCCGATGTGGATGCGCGCCTGCTCACGGTTGCTGACTCGGATCACGGGGCTGGCCAGGGTGTTGATGTCGTTGTCCTGGGCGTTGATCTTGGCCTGGGGCGACGGCGCGATGGAGATGCGGTCGGAGTTGATGCCCTTGAGCTGGCCCAGCAGGGTCACCGGCGAGCCGTCGCTGTTGACCACGCCGAAGGTGCTCGGCCATTGCAGGCCCAGGTCGAGGATGCGCTGGCGGGCGACTTCCATCACCTCCACCTCCAGCACCACTTCGGGGTTGGACTGGTCCTGGGACTGCAGGAGTTTCTCGGCCATGCGCACCGCGTCTTCGGTGTCGCGCATGGTCAGGGTGTTGAGGCGCTCGTCGACGAACACGTCGCGGGTCTTGAGCATGGTCTTGATCATGTTCAGCGCGGTGTTGGCGTCGATGCTGGTCAGGTAGAACGTGCGCATCACCAGCTCCTGGTAATCCTTGAGCTTCTGCGGCGAGTCCGGGTAGATCAGCAGGGTGTTTTCGTTCACCACTTTCTGGTGCAGCTGGTTCTGTTGCAGCAGCAGTTGCACGGCGTCTTCGATGCGCACGTCGCGCACGAAGATCGTGGCCTTGAGGTCCGGGCGCAGGTCCTTGTCGAAGATGAAGTTCAGGCCGGCGACCTGCGACAGCACCTCGAACACGGTCTTGAGGTTGGCCTCACGGAATTCCAGGGTCACCGGCCGGTCGAGCCGGGTGCGCAGCTGCGGGTACTGCACGACGTTGCGGCTCTGCACCAGGCGGATGTTGCCTTGCAGCTCCAGCGCGCCCTCGTTGGTGGGGTCGAGCTCGAGGATCTGCTTGACCTGGCGGTCGGCGCCGTAGATGTCGCCCCGGCGCAGGTCGCCGCGGGCCAGTTCGAGCTTCTCGTCCATGCTGCGCAGGTAGTCGAGCTGGCGCAGGGCGTCCTGGGCGCGGCGGTTGTTCGGCTCGATGGTCAGCACCCGGTTGTAGGCGGTGCGGGCCGAGGCGAAGTCCCGCCGCGAACGGTCGGTGTCGCCGGAGGTCAGCAACGCGGTGATGGCCTTGGCCCGGCCGCTGTTGAGCGCCAGGTGCAGCTCGGTGTCGCGGGGGTTCTCCCGCAGGCCTTCCTCGATCCGGGCCAGGCCCGCCTCGTACTGGCCCTGGTCGATGAGGTCGGCGGCCTCCTTGTTGGCCACCTGGGCCGAGCTGCACGCGGCCAGCCCGGCGCACAGGCCCAGGCTCATCAGCAAACGGGATCTGTTCATTGCGTACTCCCCACAGACAAGGTCTGCGACAAATGCAAAGGCAGGTAGACCAGGCTCAGCTCCAGGTCGGAAATGCCGGTGATCTTCCAGGTGTCGTCGATCACATCGCCGTTGCGCACGACGTAGATCTTCTCGCCGTCCTGCAGGAACACCTGCAAGTCGCTGCGGTCATGCAGCCGGCCGACGAACTGGAACGGCACCGGCGGCAAGCTCGGGGCTTGCACCGCCGTGGCCGGGTTGACAGGTTGCTCGGTGACCGTGGCCAGGGTCGGCGCGGGCTTCCAGGACTGGGCGGCGAACAGGTCGCCGGCCGGCCCCAGGTCCTTGATCGGCGCGGCGTCGGCCTTCCCGCCAGCGGCGGGCGACGCGCCGCGGCCAGCGGTCTTGGCCGGGGTGGCCACCGCGAGGTCGGCCGATTCGCCGTCTTCGCTCGGCGTGAAGTGTTCCGGCAACCAGGCCAGCGCCGCCGCCACGCCGAAGAACGCCACCCACCCGACGATGCGTTTGGTGTCCATCACGACCTCGACAGGTAAAGGGTCAAACGGATCCGGCCGGTGAGGTCGGTGTCGGCGATCTTCTTGCGCTGGAACTCGACGTCCTCCACCACCACCGCCGGCAACTGGCCGAGCAAGGCATGCAGGAAGCGGCGCAGTTGCGGATAGCTGCCGCGCACCGGCAGCAGGATCTGGTAGCGCGCCAGATGGGTCTTGGGATCGACGCCCAGGGCGTATTCGCCGCGGGCCAGGGTGATGCGTTCCTGGGCCGCCAGGGCGTAGATGCGGTCGATGGCGACGGTGGCCTGGGGCTGGGCCGGCAGCTTGTTGCGAAAGTCGTCGAGCTGGCGCTGCGGCACCACCGGCGGCGCGATGCTGCCGTCCTCGACCTTGGCCAGGTACTCGGTGGCTTCCTCGGTCTGGCGGCTCAACTGTTGCAGCGACTGCCAGCCCGGCAGCAGGCCGCCCAGGGCCCAGGCCAGCGCCACCAGCAGCAGGGCCGCTCCGGCCAGGCCCGGCACGCCGAGGCCTTGCAGGTATTCGTGGACGATCAGTCTAGGGATTCGCATCGCCCATCTCCCAGGTCGCCGACAGGTTGAACTGCACCGGGTGTTCCGGCGATTTCACGACGATTTCGTGGCTCAGCAGCGACACGTCCGACAGCTCGTCGCTGGCCTCCAGACGCTTATGGAAATCGAGCATCGCCTGCAGGTCCCGGGCCTCGGCGCTGATGCGCACCTGGCCCTTGCGTGCGTCGGGGGTCAGGCTGAGCAAGGCGATGTCGTCCCGGGGCATGGCTTCGAGCATGGCGAACAGGCGCTCCCACGGGCGGCGCAGCTGCTGCGACACCTTGCGCATCTCGGCCAGGTTCTGCGCCTGCTCGCGGGTCTCGGCCGGCGTGAGGCTGGCCTTCACGCCGCTGTCGCCGGTGAGCCTGCGCTGGGTGTGCTGCAAATGGCCTTGCTGTTGTTCGGCCTGGGCGCCGAGGTGCTGCTGCACGCCGAAGCACACCAGCGCCAGCAGCGCACCGCCGCCCAGCAGGCTCCAACCCAACGGGCCGGAGCGCGGACGGGGCTGGAAATCCAGGTTCAGGGCGCGCATGTCAGGCCACCGCCCGGGACATGACGTACAAGCCGTCACGCACGGTCATCGAGTCGTCTTCGAGGGTGCGCACCTGCACCCCGTCGATCTCCGGCTGCGCATCGAGGCGCGCCGGGGCGTGCAGGTAGACGTTGAACGGACGCTCGCTGGCGCTGGCCTGCAATTGCCGTTCGCGGCCCACCAGCGCGGCCAGCGCCGCATCGCTGTCGCTGCCGCCCACCGAACGCACCGCCGCCCAGCGCCCTTCCCGGGCCAGCAGCAACACACTGCGCAGCGGCTCGGCGACCACGAACAGGAAATCGCCGGCGTCGAGGCTGCGGTCGAAACGGTTGAACGCCGTCATCAGGTACGGCTGCACCGAACGCAGGCGCAAGCCACGCCCCGCGACTAGTGTACGCAGACGTTCCAGCAGATCCTGCGGCAAGGCACTGGCGATGCGGTCGTGGCCCGCAGGCTCGGCGGACAGCACCAGGCTCCACGGCTGGGTCGGCGCACCGAACAGGTCTTCGAAGCACAGCCGGGCGAAGCCGCGCAGTTCCTCAGGGGTGCTGATCTGCTCGCTCCACGGCACCAGGCAGAAACGGCTGAAGTGCCCGGAGACCACCACGCACAGTTCGGCACCGGCCCTGGCGTGCTCGCCGAGCAGGCGGTCGAGGGTGTCCAGCGCCACCGCGTAGCTCTGGAAGCCTTCGTCGATGTAGCCGACGCTGCCCAGCCACAGGGTCTCGCTGCCCCGCCGCTGCCCCAGGCCCACACCGCTGGCGCCGAGCACGGCGACAAAACGCTCACGCGATAAAAGTGACACGATTGATCTCCTCCAACGTGGTGCGGCCGTGTTCCACCAGTTCCAGCGCCGACTCGCGCAGCAGGCGCAGACCGCGCTCGCAGGCCAGGGCCTTGATCCGGGTGATGGGTTGGCGTTCGACGATCATCTGCCGCAGCTCGTCGTCCAGGTGCAGCAGTTCGGCGATCGCCGTGCGCCCGCGGTAGCCGCTGCCCCGGCAATGACCGCAGCCCTTGCCGTGGACGAAGCGGTAATGGCCGACCTTGAGCGGATCGAGGCCGGAGGCGCGCAGCTCTTCTTCGCTGGGGGTCACCGGTGCGCCGCAACCGGTGCACACCAGGCGGATCAGCCGCTGGGCCAGCACTGCGTTGAGCGCCGAGACCAGGCTGTAGGGATCGATCTCCATCTGGGTGAAACGGCCGATCACGTCGAACACGTTGTTGGCGTGGATGGTGGTGAACACCAGGTGCCCGGTGAGCGCCGACTGCACGGCGATCTGCGCGGTGTCCGGGTCGCGGATCTCGCCGACCATGATCTTGTCCGGGTCGTGGCGCAGGATCGACCGCAGGCCGCGGGCGAAGGTCAGGCCCTTCTTCTCGTTGACCGGGATCTGCAGCACCCCCGGCAACTGGTATTCCACCGGGTCTTCGATGGTGATGATCTTGTCCACCCCGTGGTTGATCTCGGTGATCATCGCGTAGAGGGTGGTGGTCTTGCCGCTGCCGGTGGGGCCGGTCACCAGCACCATGCCGTAGGGCTCGGCGGCCAGCCGGCGCAGCTGGCGCAGGGTCTCGTCCTCGAAGCCCAGGGCCTGCAACTGCACGCCGCAGACCTTGTCGGCCAGGTCCTGCTTGTCGAGCACCCGCAGCACGGCGTCTTCGCCGAAGATGCTCGGCATGATCGACACCCGGAAGTCGATCTGCCGGCCGCTGATGCCGATCTTGAAGCGGCCGTCCTGGGGCACGCGCTTCTCGCCGATGTCCAGCTCGGCCATGACCTTGACCCGGGAAATCACTTGCTCGGCGAACTCGGTGCCCTGGATCTTGCTGATGTTGTTGAGCACCCCGTCGATCCGGTACTTGATCACCAGCCCGTTGCCGGTGGTGCCGAGGTGGATGTCGCTGGCGTGCATTTTCAGCGCGTCGTAGAGGGTCGAGTTGACCAGTTTCACCACCACGCTGGCGTCTTCGCTGATGCTGGTCAGGGACAGGCTCTGCAGGGTGTCGGTCTGGGTGCCGGCGTCGGCCTGGGCGTTGAGCGACTCCACGGCATGGAAGCTTTCTTCGTGGCGGGCCAGGTAGGCGCTCAGGTCGTCGGCGTGCACCAGGTACAGCGGCGCGCCGTGCAGGCATTCGTCGATCCAGGCCAGGCGCGCGCCGTCGAAGGGGTCGGCGAACACGCCGATGACCTCGTCGCGGTGGCGCAGCAGGATGAATTCACGTTTGAGGCATTGCGCGAGGGTGACCCGGTCGAACACCGGAACGGCCTGGAACAGACTGTCGGTGTCGAGCACCGGGTAATGCAGGGTGGCGCCCAGGCTGGCGATGAACGGCATGGGCGCCAGTTCGCTGAGGCCGGCCAGCGCATCGAGCATCCGTTCCCCGGAGCCGGCGGCCCGTGCCCGGGCCTGGGCCAGTTGCTCGGCGGTGAAGCGCGCCGGGGCCTGCGCTTGCGGCAACGGCTCGGCCAACGGCGGTTCGACGACAACGGACAGACGATCCATGGCTTGCTCTCCAACGCCCGGGGCCGGGGGCCCAGTCGGCGCGGCAGGCCATTGCGGCGGGTGCCGGAACGTCTGATCGCGCCACTACTCCCCGGTGAGCATTTGGTCGTCATCCGGTGCCAGGGCGTCCGACTTGCTTCGTCGGCGATCCGCCAGCACCCAACTGCCATCGAACAACTGCAACGGGAAGCTCTCGGTCTTGCTCTGGCGTCGTTCGACGAACCCTTGCGAAGGGCTCGCACCGGGTCTCGCGCTACGCTCGATCCCCAGCAGGTCACAGATCGCCCGCGCCAGTTCCGCCAACGGGAACGGCTTGAACAGGATGTGGCTGACTCCCAGTTGCCGCGCCCGCTCACAGACTTCAGCGGTCGGGTGACCCGTTATCAGCACGAAATGACACGTCCTGTTCCGGCGGACGGCGTCGAGCACCTCAAAGCCTTCCATATCGGGCAAGCGGTAATCGAACACCATCACATCGGGGGCGAAGGTCTCGGCCTGGCCGATCCCGTCCGCGCCGTCATGTGCAATCCGGACGTCCAGCCCCTGCGTCGACAGGTAAACCTGAAGGTTCTCCGCCAACTGCTGTTCGTCTTCGACAACCAGTACTTTGTTAACCAAGGTGGACTCCTTGAAACCGCAGGTCCGGCAGTGGAAACCCAAGGCCGGGCCTGGTGGAGTGCGCCTCGCCAGAGGTAACGCACACTTCATGCCAGGCCGGGTGCCGGTGATTGTCTGTCTTCATGTCCTTGAATTGAATGGAAATGCCCGCTCGTCCCGGTACCCCGTTCCCCAGAAACGGGGAAGCACCTGAATGGGCATCGAAGCCATTCCCCACTATTGGGGGGGAACCTTCAGTCGTCGTCAATTCGTTCGATCCTGTTCTGCGCCCGCAATTGCGCGAGCGCCTGACGGCGAGCCTGGGTCTGTCGCTGTCGGGCGAGGTATGCCCTGACCGTTTCCAGCCCTTGCTCCTCTGGGACATCGGCCGCCTCCTTGTGGTTCTCGACGATGATCAAATGCCAGCCGAACGGTGAGCGCACCGCCTGGCTGAGTTCCCCGGGCCGCAAGGCAAACGCCGCCGCCTCGAACGCCGGCGCCATCTGTCCGCGGGCGAAGTAGCCCAACTGCCCGCCCTGGCTGGCCGTGGCATCTTGCGAGCCCTTTTGCGCCACGCCGGCGAAGCTTTCGCCCCGCTCCACCGCCTCGCGCATCTGCATCAAGCGTAGACGCGCCGCCTCGACCGTGGCGGAATCGGCCTCCCGCGCCACCTTCACCAGAATGTGCCGGGCCTGCACCTGTTCCGGCGTGCCCATCTCGGCGCGGTGTTCCTCGAAGAACGCGCGCACCTCTTGCTCGGCCGGGTCGTCGGTGCGGGTCAGTTCGGCGAACATCCGTTGGGCCGCCAGTTCGCGGCGGGTGTACTCGGTGAACGAGGCCTCGTCGAAGCCGGCCTCTTGCAGACGCCGGGTGAACTTCTCCGTGCCGCCGATGGCCTGGCGGGTCTGCTCGACCTGCTGGCGCACCGCTTGCTCATCGACCTGCACCCCGCGCTTGCGCGACTCCTGCCACAGCAGTTCCTTGTCGATCAGCATCTGCAACGCCGCTTGCCGCAACTGCCTGTACGCCTTGGGGTTGCGGATGCTCGCCACGGCGCGGCCCTGGTCTTCCAGGTATTCGGTGAAGTAGCGCTCCAGGCGAAACTCGGAAATGGCCTCGCCGTTGACCCGCGCCGCCACCGGTTCTTGAGCGGCGAACGCCACCGGGAACCCGCTTGCGAACAGCAACAGCATCGTCTTGAGCTTCATGGCGCGACGCTCCGGTCAGGGGATTTCGACAACGGGTTTGTAGGGGGCCACCAGATAGAAGCGCAGGTCCGGCAAGTCGATCGTCACCACATGGGCCCCGCTCAGCCCCAGCCGACGTCCGGGGCCGAAGCTGATGCGCGGGGTCAGGCCGGTGTCGAAGTCGTGCAGCCCCTCCAGCGCCGCCACCAGTTTTTCGCGGCTGGCGTCGCGCCCGGCCTGCTTCATGCCTTCGCAGAACAGCAGCATCGAGGCGTAGGCGCCCACTTGCAGCACCGCATGCTGGGCGCCGAGGCCCTGATGCTCGCGCAGCAAGGTCAGCGCCAGGCGACCGGCCTGGGTCCAGTCGCTGGGCACAAACGGATAGGCCAGGAATACCCGTCGGGAGAAGCCGTCCGGCACCTGCAACAGATCCCCGGCCACCTGGCTCGACGCGGCGAACAGGTACGGCACCTGCCCGGCCTTTTGCAAGCCGTTCGCCAAGCGGCTGAACCCGCCGCCGCTGCCCAGGTAGAACACCGAGCGCGAGCCCAGCGGCACCGTGCCGGCGGCCGCGTCGTAGGGTTGCACCTGCACCTTCTGCCAGCCGTGGTTTTGCAGGTAGCGGCCCAGGGCCTGGGCCGCCTGCGCCTGGCCCGGGTCGGCGGGATAGGCGATCAGCGTCGGCCCCTGCAGCACCCGCAGGCTGGCCGTGGCGTAGTCGGCCAGCGCGATCAGTTGCTCGCGCAGCCCCGGCAACGGTTCGAAGATCTGCGGGCTGGACGGCATCGGGCCTTGCAGCGAGAGCGGTCCGATCAGCGGCAGGCCGGCCTGCTCCAGGCGCGGCGCCAGTTCGCTGTCCAGCGCCGGGGCCAGCGGTGCGATCAGGGCGAACACGTGCTCGTCGTCGATCAGCCGTTGCAGGGCCTGTTCGGCGCTGGCCCGGTCGGGGCCGGGGTCGGCCACGGTCAGGCGCAATTGCCGGCCATGGATGCCGCCCGCCTCGTTGATCCGCGCCACGCTGCCGTTGAGCACCGCCGCCACCGTCGCGCCCTCTTCGGCCAGCGGGCCCTGGCTGGGCAACAGGGTGCCCAGGTGCAGGGTGTCCGCCTCCAGCCCCGGATCGCGCTCGTCGGCCAGGCGCTTGAGGTACGCGGTGAGGTTGCGCAGGTCCCTCATCGACAGCAGGAAGCGCGGCATGCTCGCATCCAGCCGATGGTTGGCGGGGTCGCGGCCCTGCTGGATCGCCCGCGCCAGGCTGCCGTCGTCGTAGGCCGGATAGCGGCGACCGTTGACCTGCTGGCCGTGGGCGCTGGTCAGCCGAGCCCAGTTCAGTTCCGGCGGACGCACCCCGCCCTCGGGCCGGCCGAGGCCGTCGGCGCCGTGGCAGTTGGCGCACGGCAGGCTGGTGGCCGGCAGCAGCACATCCGCCGCGCCGACCCTCGCCATGATCGGCTCGCCGCTGGCCGACAGGCCTTCGCGGTACAGGCGCTTGCCGGCGCTTTCCTCGTCGGTCAGCGACAGCGCGCCCGCGACCAGGCTGAAGCCGGCGAGCAGGATCAGGACAAGCAGGCGGAGGATCGCGACCGGGAATCCTGCGGGAGCGGTTTTCATGGCCTGGCCTCAGCGTCCGGCCACGGGCATCGTCAGCAGCTGCAAGCGCTGCGCGATGGCCGCTGCGGGGGCGTCGGGGCGGATCTTGCTCCAGCGCTTGTTGGCCACATCACCGACGATCAGCTGGGTGGAGTGCTGCTCCGGAGTCGGCACGATCTGGCCGATGCGGCCGAGCACGAGGTCCATCTGCGCTTTGTCACCGGTAAGAAAAAGCCAGTGAGGGTCATCGGCGCCCTGCTTCAAGGTGTAAGCCTTGAGCACCGCCGGCGTATCGCGCAGCGGGTCACTGGTAAGGGAAATGAAGGTGACGCCGTCGGCCTTGTCGCCCAGCAGTTCGCGCACTTCCTTGAGCTTGCGGGTGATCAGCGGGCAGGCGTCGTTGCAGCTGGTGAAGATGACGTTGAGCAACACCACGCGGTTGTGCAGGGCATCGCTGTAGAAACGCAGGGTCTGGCCGTGCTGATCCGTCAGCGGGGTGTCGGTGAACCAGGTCTTCGCGTCGTGGGTGCCTTTGGCCGGGGCGGCGCTGGCCGAGGCGGGGACTGACTGCACGTGGCCCTCGTGGGCGAACGCGACGAGGCTGAAAATCCAGAAGCACATGGTCAGGGTGATCCAGTCGAGGGTTCTCATGGCTGTTGCTCCATGGCGATGGCCGTGTGTTTGGCGTGGGTGCGCAAGCCGCTGAGCTTCTCCACTTCCTTGGCCAGCAGGGCCGGGTCGGTGAAGCCGTAGTAGCGCATCCAGTGGCGGCTGTTGCCGTCGCCGACGAGGATCAGCGGCTGATGGTTCTTGAAGTCACCGCTGAAACTGCCCAGGCCCTTGAGGGTGGCCTCGATGGACCGGGGCGAGCCGGTGAGCCAGCTCCAGCCCGGCCCCCGCTGGAAGGTGCGGGCGTATTCCTGCAGGCGCTTGGGGTCGTCGCGCTGCGGATCGATGCTGATCGACACCAGTTGCACCTCGCCGCCGACCCGTGCGCCGAGCTGCTTCTGCACCTTGCCCATGATCGACGAGACCACCGGGCAGACCGTGGTGCAGCTGGTGTAGATGAAGCTCATGACCACGATCTTGTTGTGCACCAGATCCTGCTCCAGGTGCACGGTCTTGCCGTTCTGGTCCACCAGGGGCACGTCGGCGAACTTGACCTGGGCGTGTTCCTGAGCGCTGGCGGCGGGCGCCTTGTGGCCGGCGTGCTCGTCCGCCGAATGGGCGCAGGCCTGGTGGATGCCGACGCTCAGCAGGCACAGGGTGAGCAGGCTGCGGGATGCGAATCGCTTCATGGTGGCGTCCTCGTCACTGAGTCTTGCCGGGCTGCACCCGGACACTGGCAAAGGTCTTGTCGTCGAAGCCGGCGCCCAGCGAGGCGGCGCGCACGTGCAGGTACCACGCGCCGCTGCGGTCGAGGGTCACGGGGGCTTCATAGATCCCGTCGGCGACTTCCAGCGCCGCCACCGTGCGGGGGCGCGAGGTGGGCGCGAGGAAGTAGCGCAACTGCACGTCCTTCACCCCGGCGCGTGCGGCGTCCTGCTTGCCCTGCACGATGCGAAAGCGCACCACGTAGGGGTCGTTGAGCGTCACGGCGGTCTTGTCCAGCAGGAACTCGACCTTGGGCGTTCCGGCGTGCCGGGGCTGGGCGCTGTCCGGCTCCACCTGCGCGGTGAAGCAATGGATGAGGTTCGGCTGGTTGAGCAGGAACGCCACGTCGAAGCGCCCGGCCGCCGGCAGCTTGACCCGCGCGCTGTACAGCCCGGGCTCCACCTCGCGCAGGCTGCGGTCGACGACCAGCGCGGCCCGGGCCGACTGGCCCCGGTTGGGGTAGCCGGACATCGGCGCGTTCATGCCTTCGGCGTAGAAATAGGTGGTGTTGTCCACGGGGTTGACCACGAACACCGCGTTGTCGTCCCGCGCCACCGCCAGGCTCGACGCCAGCGGCAAGTCCCCGGCCAGCCGCGGCGGCTGGGGCCCGGCCTCGAACCCTTGGCTGATCGGCCGGCGCCCCTCGCCCAGGGACGCGAGGTTGATCATCGTGACCTTCGGCGACGCCAGGCCGCGCACGTAGGCGTAGGCCCGGGTGAACACCACTTGATAGGGCTCGGCGGACACCTCCAGGTCATGGATGGCCGCGTCGTTGGCGGCGTCGATCACCGTGGCGCGGTTTTCCACGGTGTTGAGCACCACGCCGAAGCGGCCGTCGGCGCCGAAGCCCATCGGCCCCAGGCCCTGCTGCAGCTTGATCACCCGCCGCACCGCGTGGCTGACGCTGTCGATCACGGTCACGGTGCCGTCCTTGCCGTCGGCCACGTACACCGCGCCGGACAGCGGCGAGTACGCCACCGACAGCGGACTGGCGCCGGTCTTGACCTGTTTGAGCAGGCTGAGGCCGGCGACGTCGATGACGCTCAAGGTGCCGTCGTCGCGGTTGCTGACGAACGCGAAGCGGCTGTCCTTGCTGAAGGCGATTTCGTGGTGGCCGCGGCCGGTGGCCAGGTGCTTGAGCGGCTTGAGGCTTTGGGTGTCGATCACCGTGACGCCGGACTCGTCGGCCTTGGCCGCGTTGTTGCCGACCCACAGCAAACGCTCGTCCGGCTGCAGCGCCACCCGCACCGGCTGGCTGCCGGCGGCGACGGAACCGCTGACCTTGAACCGTTCGCTGTCGATCACCGCCACCTGCCCCGCCGCCGGCATCGACACGAACACCTGTTTGTTGTCCTTCGGCGTGACCCAGTCCATCGGCGGCCCGGCCAGTTCGATCCGTGCCAGGGTGCTGGTGATGCCGCCCACCGACACCGACGGGTCGACCACCGAAAGGCTCGCGTCGCGGTTCATCACCAGCACGAAGTAACTGTTGAGGTCGAGCAGCGGACGCGCGCCGATGTTCGACTTGAGGAACACCCCGACCCGCGCCTTGCAGCTACGGTCGCGGCCCTGGGCCTGGTCGGCGGCGACGGCCTGCGGATCGATCCACGCCCCCGGCGCCACGCCGGACAGCGGTTGGCCGGAGGCGGCGTCAGCGATGCGGAACTGCACGTCGGCGAACCCGCCTTCGCGCAGGGTGCCGTCCTCGGCGAGCGGCCGCAGCGCGAAGTCCACCTTCACCCCGTCCCGGGCCAGGGTCTGCACCTCGTCGGCCTGCGCCAGCGCACCGGTGACCGCCAACATCCACGCACTGATTCTGATGATCCAGCTCATACCGCACTCCCTCCGACTCATGGCCAAACCCGACCGCCCGCAGCCCCTGTAGGAGCGAGCCACCGGCCCATCGCCGCCCCCTGTGGGAGCGGGCTTGCCCGCGATGGCGCCAGTTGCCGCACCACCCAGATCCGCGTCGTGCCCTTCGCGAGCAGGCTCGCTCCTACAGAAAAGCCACCTGTGCACCGCCGCTATTGCCCCGCCGGCGCCGGCTCGGGCTCGTTGGTCACCCGCAGCAGGCCCCACAGCCCGGCGGTGTTGCCGAACGAGGCGTTGTCGCGGAACAGGTAATCCCCCGGTATCGCGTTGCTGCCCCCGGCGCTCGGCAGCATGAAGCTGAAGTGCGCCGCCGGCAGCACGCTCTCGCGGGCGCCGATGTACATCGACATCGGGTTGTAGCCGAACTTCACCGAACCCACGCCGGGCGCGTTCATCGGGTAGCCGCCGACGTCGCTCTTCTCCGACAGGAACGGGTTGACCGACCACAGGTGCCCGTCGAGCTGGAAGGTCGAGCCGCGGCTGCCGCCGGTAGGCATCAGGATGTGGGTGCGCAACGGCTGCCCCGGTTTGGCGTAGAACACCGGCGTCTGCGGATCGCCGCCCACCAGCGCGTTGCTGTAGGCCATGTGCGCGTTCGGCACGTCGCCGTAGCCGTGGCCGTCGGCGCGGCCGAACGGTGCGTCCGGCGCCAGCCCGAAGCGGTACCACATCGGTTCGGCCTTGTAGTTGATGGCCATGCCGGCGTTGTCCTTCGGATCGTTCGGCACGCCCAGGCCTTCGGAGGCGATGCCTTCCACCGGCCGGCCGTTGGCCCAGCGCAGGTTGAGGGCGCGCTGCCAGACCATGGCGAAGTCGCGGTAGGCCGACTGCCCCGCCACCGTCACCGTGGCCGCCACTTTGCGGGCGTCATCGACCCAGGTGGCGCCCATCGGCAGCACGCTCATCGCCCCGCCCAAGCCTTTCTGCGGCTGCTTGATCACATCCGCCGGGGTGAAGTTGAGACCGCCGAACTCCACCGCCGTGGCGTTGATGTTGTCGACGTTGCGCCCCAGTTGCGTCACCGGTTTGCCTTCGCGCTCCAGGTGCCCGGCGTAGTACTGATAGGTACGGGTCGGGTAGGCACCGCTGTTGCCGATGCGCGGCGGCACGGTCTGGATCGGGTTGGCGCCGACGTTCACGCCGTCCGACTTGGTGATGTCGTAGGCCAGCAGTTGCGCATGCAGGCCCACATGGCTGGACGGCCGCAGCAGGTTGTTGTTGAACGTGGTCGAGCCGTCGCCGCCGTTGCGGTCACGCTTGGCCAGGCCTTGCAGGATGGCGGTCTGGGCCAGGTCGGGCATCACGCTCGGCAGGCGGTTCTCCAGGGTGACGTTGATGCAGTCGCCGGCCGCCGCCCGCAGCACCAGCGGCTCCACAGGCACGCCGGGCTTGAGCTTGCCGGTGGCCGGGTCGAGGTCGGACTTGCGCACGTAGAGGATCGCGGTCGGGTCATGGATCGGCCCGCTCTGGCCGCCGAGGGTGATCGTCTGGCCGTCCTCAGGATCGGTCACCGTCACTTGCGGGATGCTCACCGGCCGCGAGTTGAACACCAGCGTGCCGCCGGCCGGGTTCAGCGGCCCGCCGACGTGCTGGCCGAGCCCGGCCGGATCGCCGATGGCCAGCGCCAGCGGGTTGCGCAGGATGTCGTTGGCCAGCGCCGCGACCACTTCATAGTTGCGCTGCACGGTGGGCCGGGTGCCGATGCCGTTGGGGTTGGCGCTGATCCGCGGGCAGGTGCCGTCGAACGCCACGGTGTTGCGCATGCCGGTGGGCTTGGGGTTGTTCGGCAGCGCGAACAGGTCGTTGCGCTGGGCGGTGTAGTTGCGCATCACGCCCCAGATGCCGTTCCAGTAGCCTTCGATCGAGGCGTCCATCGAGTACAGGTAATCCCCGGTGGCGGCGGCGGAACTGGAGAGCATCGACACCGGCGCGATGAAGCCCATCTGCTCGGAGATCCCGACCATCTGCGAGGCGCGCCAGCCGGAGTTCGAGCTGTTGCCGAACCCGGACCCGCTCTGCAGCCACTTCACGCCGTGCAGGGTGACGTTGTGCTCTTCCTCATGGCCGCCGGCGTGCACCCGCAGCCGCACGTTGTCGCCGGTGTAGGTGCGCAGCATCGGCGTGAACGGATCGCCGGGCTCGGCGCCGCCTTTGTTGATGTGCGGCGGGAACAGCGTGGTGCCGCCGGTGGGCCCGGTGGCGGAGTTGATCAGGTTCGGGGCCAGGTTCATCGCCGGGATCGCCCGGTCGGTGCGGCTCTGCATGGCGTAGGCGAGGTCGCCGCCCAGGCCGTCGGCCTGCATGCCGCGCTTGCCGTCGGGGCCGACCTTGTTCGGGTCGAACACCCGCAGGGCCAGCGGCTCGTTGCGGTAGTTGACGACGAACATGCCGGGGTCATCCACCGAGATCGCCTGCGGGCACGGCCGGCTCGGGCAGCCGGGCTTGATCCCGCCGCGGGCCTCGACCACCGCTTCGAGCAGGTTGCCGGCGTTGTTGCGCACCGGCGGGTTGATCGCGAAGCGGAAGCTGTCGGCGGTGGCCGGGAACGCCTGCGCATCGGGAATCCCGTTGGGGCCGGCGCCCACGTACACGCCGGCTTCATAGGCGTGCTGGAAGTCGCTGTACTCCAGGAAGAACTCGCGGAAGCTGTCGTTGAGGCCGTCGCCGTCGAGGTCGCCGGTGTTGATCACCGCTTGCCACGAGGTCGGCCCGCCGTCCTGCCGCGCCCCGCTGTAGAGCGGCTCGCCGGTCTCGGCGTGGAACCAGGTGGAACCGGCGGGCTCGGCCAGCACCGTGGCGTACAGGCCGATCTGCTGGTGGGTCGACGGGCCGAGGTGGTCGTGGGTGAAGATCGTGCCCAGGCCGCGGTCCACGCCTTTGGTGTTCACCACCGGGTCGACGAACCAGCGCTGCATCGCCGTGCGCGCGCCCAGCCAGTCGCTGCGCCCGTACTGGCCGAAGAACGGATGCGCACGGGCCTTCGGACAGGCCGGCGTGCCGTCGCGCGGGTCGCTGCCTTCGCAGCCGTTGAAGGCGCGGATGGCATGCACGCGCTCCTGCACGGCGCCGGGGGAAAGCACACCGTCCTCATAGTTCCAGCCGTTGGAGGAACCGTCGGCGGCGGTCAGGTCCCACTTGGGCAGGTGAATGTGCTGGCCGATCACGTCGGTCGGAGTGCGCACCTGATAGTCGTCCATCTCGTAGACGGCCGGCACCAGGTTGGTCTGCTGGTACTGCACGCAGTCGAAGGTGTTCATGCGCATCACCAGCGGCTCCGGCGGACGCTGCTTGGTGATCACCGGCCAGGCGTCCTCCCACAGCGCCAGGATGCGCGCCTGCGGGAAGTGGTAGCCGACCTTGTTGTACACCGCGTCGAACTGGATGTTGGCGGCCTTGTAGACCCGCGGGCGGTCGGCGGTGAAGCTCGACGAACCGACGAACGACAATCCGTCGAGGCGCTCGCCGCTGGCGAACTCACCGCTGCCGGCGCTGCCGGTCAGGCGCTTCTGGCGGTCGTCCATGCACGGCTCGTAGTACGGCGCACCGGCCACCGGCAAAGCGCCGTTGGTGCGGAAGGCCTTGGCCACCACCTGGTTGCCGGGCAGCAAGGCAAAGCTTGGGTGATCCTTTTTCGCGTGGAAAGCCATGGCGGCCTGTTCGACCTCGGTGCCCTCCTCCGGCAGATAGATCGGCCTGGCCCGCACCACTTCCTTGGAGAAGTCCAGCGAGGTGGTCACGGTGTGCGCCTCGCCGCCTGCGGACTTGCCGTCCAGCGCATGGCGCGGCAGGCCGCCGTCCCAGCCACCGGACTGGTTCGGGTCAAGGTTGGCCCACAGCGCCTTGCCGCTGGCCTTGAGCGCCTGCGCGGCAGTGGCGTCGAGCATGTCCAGCGGCGGAGTCGGCGGACGTTGGCCCACCGAGCTTTCCATGCCGCCGATCCAGAACGGATAGCCGGGGTTCTTCAGGCTGCCGTCGGCGTTGCGGTTGGCCTCGCTGCGGTCCACCAGGGCCAGCGATCCGATCGCCTGGCCTGCGTCGTCGCCGCCGTGGTGCCCGTCATCGTCTGCGTCTTCCTCGTCGTCATCCTCGTCGTGGCCGGCGACCAGGGTCTCGCCGACCTTCGGCACCACCACGACCTTGCCGGGCATCGGTGCCATGGCCTTGCCGGGCAGCGGCACCACCGCCGGGATCGGCGTGCCGGCGATGATCTCTCCGTCGGGCAAGGCCCGCGCCCCGGCCGCCGGCTTGCCGCTGCGCAGCGCATAGGGTTCGCTGTGGAAGCCGTCGGCGCCCTGCTGCGACACCTCAAGCCGGGTGCCTTCCTCGAACACGTCGTGCACCCGCCACATGGCCCACATGCCCTGGGCGAAGTGCGGATAGAAATGGCAGTGGAAGATCGCATCCCCGGCCACCCGGTTGCGGTTGCCCGAGCCGCCGTTGGCGATTTCGTAGGTGTAGCCGGCGCCCGGGCCGATGCCTTGGGCATCGACGTAGTCGGAGTTGTCGTCGTTGGGGTTGAACAGCCACTGGTGGCCGTGCAGGTGGAAGATGTGGTGCTCGTAGCCGTTGTGGGTGTTGCGGAACTTGACGAAGTCACCGATGTAGCTGTGGTTGACGTTGGAAGGCTCCGACGGGTACAGCGCCATGGTCGCCTTCACGCCCACCTGATCGGCGCGCGGGGTCTGGCCCGGAGCGATGTTCTCAAGGCCAGCGTTGGCCGGCACGTCCACCAGCATCGCCACGTCGCCCACGGTGTGCGAGCTCAGGAAGAACTCCTCATAGGCGCACGACAGGCAATCGTGCATCGGCCCCACGCCCAAGCGGTTGGCGATGACTTCCGCGCCCATGCCTCCGGCCCCGTAGTTGATCATGAACGAGTCGCGGGTCGGCTCCAGCACATGGCCCATCACCGGGTCCGCGAAGTACGCCGGGAAGGCCTGGGTGACGGCGGTCTCGTCCTGGAACTGCGCGGCGAAATCGCGGAACGGCTCCAGCCGGTTGGGCAACGCCGGGTTGCGCTTGCCCACCGATTCCAGCGGATAGGTGACCGGCGGGAAGCTGCCGTCGGGGTTGCTGCCCATGACGATGGCGTCGCTTTCGCTGGAGATGATTTCGCTGCCGTCGACCATGGCGATGATCGGCGATCCGGCCTTGCCTTCGCGCAGCCAGGGTTCGCGCTGCGGGTAGCGGGCCTGGTAGTCGACGACGGGGTGGCCGGCCGGCGTGCGGCCGGTGCTGGCCAGGCGCATTTCTTCTTCGGTGACGGTGTTGCGGTAGGTGCGGCCGCCCTTGGGCACGACCACCACTTGGGCGAACAGGCCGTTGGCGTTGTTGCCGGCCGCCCCCTCGCCGCCGAAGGTCGCGCCGCGGCTGCTGACGTCGAAGGCCCCTTCGCGCTCGGCGAACAGGGTGTAGGAACGGCTCGCGCCGGGGGCGGCCAGGCTGTTGCCGTTGCGGCCGGTGAACGAGGCGATGTCGTCGATGCCGTTCACCGCCTGCAAACCGTTGACCTGGAACCCGACATGCCGGTCGGCCACTTGCTCATCGGCCTTGAAGGCCTCGCCGGCGTTGACGTTCTCCAACGCGTCTTCGCCCTCTTCTTCACCGCCCTCGGCCCAGTGGTGGTTCGGGTTGGCCTGGTAGGCCAGCAGGTTCTGCAGGTTGACGGTCAGGCAGTCCCCCGCCGCCACCCGCAGCACCAGCGGCCGCGGACGCTTGTCGGGACGCAGCGAGACCTTGCCCGGCACCGCCGCGCCGCCCTGGGCCAGGGACACATTGCGGTCATCGACCACGTCCCGGCGCAGGGCGAACATCATGCCGTTGACGTTCTGCGCGCCCAGGCGGTTGAACATCAGCGGCTGATCGAACGCCACCACGTTGGCCACCAGGTTGCGCTCGCAGCGCACCGCCGCGCTGGCCAGTTCGACGCTGAGCATCGAGGCCAGCAACAGCATCCAGTTCAACAGGGACGGAGCGTGGTGGATGCCTACCATGATCACAGACCTCGCAGTGGGTGCTCACAGGGAATGATTCTCGACAAAGCCTTGGGAGCAATCCGCGTGCCACAAAAAATTCGGTTATTTCTCAAACACTTGCCGCGACGACTTGAAGAACCGGGGAATATTCCCCACCCGTTTCCCCGGTTTTCCGGGCCTCGCCCGTTGCCCCGAAGTTGGGGAACGACCGGTGCGCCGGCCTACAGCGGCGCATCGTCCGCCAGCCCCTGAAGACGCCGGTACTGGCGCAGGACGCTGGGCACGTAACGCTGGGTTTCGGCGAACGGCGGGATCACCCGGCCGCGGCTGAGCACCGCGTCGGGACCTGCGTTGTAGGCGGCCACGGCGAGGGCGATGTCGTTGTCGAACAGGGTCATCAGGCGCTTGAGGTAACGGGCGCCGCCCTGGATGTTGGCCTTGGGGTCGTAGACGTCCTTCACCCCCAGCTCCCGCGCAGTGTCGGGCATCAACTGCATCAGCCCACCCGCGCCCTTGGGCGAGGTGGCGCCGGGGTTGTAGTTCGATTCGGCGTTGATCACCGCGTGCAGCAGCGCTTCGGGCAGGTGATTGGCCGTGGCCGCCGCCGACACCAGTTCCGCGTAGGGCTGGGCGGCGATCATCTGCGGCTGCCGGTCGGCGCCGGCCAGCGTGTTGCCGGGTTCGTGGATCACCCGCTCGTAGGTGCGTCCGGGACGGTGGACGTTGGACAGCACATAGCTGCCCTTGGCGTCCACGGAGACGAACACATCGGCTTGGGCGACAGCGGTCAGGAACAGGCCGCCGAGCAGTCCTGCGGCGAGCAATCCGGTGGCGAACGGTTTCATGGTGGGCCTCCCCGGAACGGCGCTGAAAATTGGGGGAAATGCCCCACTCACCGGTCCTGGAACCCTCTTACGCAAGCACTGTGCCGACTTGCGCAAGGCCCGTGGCGCAAGGGCCCCGGCCCAAGTGCAAGGCCTGAGCACGGCTATTGCATGAGCCGTCGGGCAAGCCCTCGCAGCGACCCGGCTGCCCGCCCACGGAGGTCATCATGAAACGGTGTTTGCGTTCGTCACCGCGTGCCCAGCACGGCTTCACCCTGCTCGAACTGCTGGTGGTGCTGGTGGTGCTCGGCCTGCTGGCCGGGATCGTCGCGCCCAAGTACTTCGCCCAGTTGGGCCGCTCCGAAGTGAAGGTCGCCAAGGCGCAGATCGAGGGCCTGAGCAAGGCCCTGGACCTGTACCGGCTGGAGGTCGGCCACTACCCCTCCACCGAACAGGGATTGCAGGCGCTGGTGACCGCCCCGAGCGACGAAGCGAAGTGGACCGGCCCGTACATTCAGAAAAAACTGCCGCTGGATCCGTGGGGCCGCGCCTACAGCTATCGCTACCCCGGCGAAAACGCCGAGTATGACCTGCTGTCCATGGGCAAGGACGGCCAGCCCGGCGGCGACGGCGAAAACGCCGAAGTCACCAACTGGCAATGAGCGGAGCGCCGAGCATGCGTTTTCATCTGAAGGCGGTGGGCAAGGCCGGGGTGGTGTCGCTGAGCGTCGAGGCGCCCGGCCAGAGCGAGGCGCGGCGCATCGCCGAGGAGCAGGGCCTGCGCGTGGTCAGCCTGCACGCCGAGCGGCACTGGCGTTCGTTGCGCCTGCGCCAGCGCGAGACGTTCAACCTGGTGCTGTTCAGCCAGGAGCTGACCACCCTGCTCAACGCCGGCCTGCCGCTGATCGACGCGCTGGAAAGCCTGGCGGAAAAAGAGACCGCCCCCGCCGCCCGCAAGACCCTCAGTGAGCTGGTGCGCCTGCTGTACGAAGGCAAATCCTTCTCCCAGGCGCTGGGGCAACTGTCGGCGGTGTTCCCGCCGCTGTACGTGGCGCTGGTGCAGTCCAGCGAGAAGACCGGCGCGGTGGGCGATGCGCTGGGCCGCTACGTCAGCTACCGCCAGCGCATGGACGAGGTGCGGCAGAAGATCGTCAGCGCCTCGATCTACCCGTTGCTGTTGCTGGTGGTGGGCGGCGGCGTGGTGCTGTTCCTGATGGGCTACGTGGTGCCGCGCTTCAGCCTGGTGTTCGAAGGGCTGGGCTCGAACCTGCCGTGGCTGTCGCAGATCCTGATGGGCAGCGGGATGTTCCTGCATGCGCACCAGGGCGAATTCTTCGGCGCCCTGGCGGCGCTGGTCGTGACGCTTGCGCTGCTGCAGAAGCAGCCGGCGTTTCGCCGGGCGCTGGATCGGCTGGTGGAACGGCTGCCTGCCGTGCACCAGCGGATCTTCATGTATGAACTGGCGCGGTTCTACCGCTCGCTGGGGATCCTGCTGCAAGGCGGGATCCCGCTGGTGACCGCCATGGGCATGGTGCGCGGCCTGCTCACCGTGGCCTCGCGCACGCGGCTGGACCAGGCCTGCGAGCGGGTGCGCGAAGGGCAGTCGCTGTCCGCCGCGCTGGAGCTCAATCGGCTGGTGACGCCTGTGTCCCTGCGCCTGCTGCGTGCCGGGGAGCAGTCCGGCAACCTGGGCCAGATGATGGAGCGCAGCGCCGATTTCTACGACGAGGAGATCAGCCGCTGGATCGAATGGTTCGTGCGCCTGTTCGAACCGCTGCTCATGACGTTCATCGGCCTGCTGATCGGCGTGATCGTGATCCTGATGTACATCCCGATCTTCGAACTGGCCTCAAGCATTCACTGACCCCGGGAACGGGTCGGACTGACGCGACAACGCACATCCACGTTCCCAACCCAGACCCACAAGACGGAGAACGATATGCACATTCAAAAGCTCATGCTCGCAATGGCCATCGGCGCGGTTCTGTCGGCTTCCACCGTATTGATCCCGGACAACGTGTCCGGGGTGTCCAGCGTTCAGGCCAAGGAAGGGGGAAGTGGCGGCGGAGGCGGTGGTGGTGGCGGAGGTAGTGGCGGTGGCGGTGGAAACGGCGGTGGCGGTAATGGCGGCGGGAACGGTGGTGGCCATGGCGGCAGCGGCGGCGGTGGCAGCGGAGGAAGCGGCGGCAGCGGCAACGGCGGCAACGGCGGCAGTCATGGCGGTAGCGGCAGTGGCGGCAACAGTGGCCACAGCGGCAGCGATCACGGCTCCGGCCACTCGGGCGACTCGGCCTCCTCCGGCCGCAGCGGCACCCATGCCGAACCCGGCGACGATCACGGCGTTCACCGCGCCGGCGAAGTGGGCGATGACCATGGCGTGCACCGCGCCGGCGAGGTCGGTGATGACCGGGGCGTGCACCGCGCCGGCGAGGTCGGCGACGACCGCGGTGTGCATGTCGGCGGCGAGCCCGGCGACGACAAGCGCGCCAACTGAGCCGGCCTGACCCGCCGCCATCGCCAGCAGGCTGGCTCCTACAAAGTACGCGGGGCGCACGCAGGATCTGCGGCCTGCGCAAATACCTGTGGGAGCTGGCTTGCCGGCGATGAGGCCAGCCCAGCCAGCATCACCGCTCGCTCACAACACGCAATGCGCCGGATCCAGCCGCTCGCGCAGGAACTCGATCAGCGCCTGCACCGGGCGCGACGTCTGGCGGTGCTGCGGGTACACCGCCGACAGCGTCAGCGGCTCGGGCCGGAACTCGTCCAGCACCGGCACCAACCGCCCGTCCTTCAGCGCCGAACCGACGATGAACGTCGGCAGATACGTGATCCCCATCCCCGCCACCGCCGCGTCCCGCAGCAGTTCACCGTTGTTGACCCGCATCCGCCCCGCCACATTCACCAGCAGCGGCTTGCCCGGTCCGGCGTTGAACCGCCACTGCACCGAACGGCCATGGCCGTACGGCAGGCAGTCGTGGCCATGCAGGTCTTCAGGCTTGAGCGGCGTGCCGCGCTCGGCCAGGTACGCGGGGCTGGCGCAATACACGCGCTCGATGGCGGCGATGCGCCGGGCGATCAGGGTGGAGTCCTCCAGCACGCCGATGCGCAGCGCCAGGTCGTAGCCCTCACCCAGCAGGTCCACCGGCCGGTCGCTCAGGTCCACTTCCACCGTGACCTCCCGGTAGCGCTGCAGGAACTGCGGCAGCAGGCACCCCAGATGGGCCACGGCAAACGACAGCGGCGCACTGAGGCGAAGGGTGCCGCGCGGTTCGGCGGTCTGCCCGGCGATGCCCTGCTCGACCTGCTCCACTTCGCCGAGCAGGCGCAGCGCCGATTCGTAGTAGCTCTGGCCCAGCGGCGTGACGTCCAGGCGCCGGGTCGAGCGGTTGAGCAAGCGCACGCCCAGGCGCTCTTCCAACTGCATCAGCCGGCGGCTGACGAACTGCTTGGACAGGCCCAATTGATCGGCCGCCGCCGTGAAGCTGCCGGAGTCCATGACCTGGCAAAAGATACGCATGTCTTCAAAGGGGTTCATTGTCACTCCATGGTGGACAGTCAAACGCTTTATAGCCGCTTTTTCACTTCCTGGCACTTCAATAATCTGTGTCCACAGTGTTGCTGAGGCCGGAACCCAGTGCCGCAGCAGCCCGATCCCAATACAGAAAACGCCAACGATTGAAAAAGGAATTGACCATGAGCCTCAAGCACACCCTCACCGCCTCCCTCCTCGCCCTGTCCATCGGCAACGCATTCGCCGCCGGCAGCCCCGGTGTCGAGCACAACACCCAAGCGTTCCTCGACGCCCTCGCCGCCGGCGGCGGCAAGCCGCTGGAGCAACTGAGCCCCAAAGACGCCCGCGCGGTGCTGACCGGCGCCCAGGCGTCGGTGAAGGTCGACCTGTCCGGCGTTGAAGTCAGCGACAAGGCAATCAAGGCCGACGGCCAGACGATCAACTTGAAGGTGGTGCGCCCGGCCCAGGTCAAAGGCGATTTGCCGGTGTTCATGTTCTTCCACGGCGGCGGCTGGGTGCTGGG
The DNA here is from genome assembly GCF_019145435.1 of Pseudomonas ekonensis. NCBI lineage: Bacteria > Pseudomonadati > Pseudomonadota > Gammaproteobacteria > Pseudomonadales > Pseudomonadaceae > Pseudomonas > Pseudomonas ekonensis. The sequence goes on from NZ_JAHSTS010000002.1 coordinate 312,147, forward strand.
CGACTTCCCGACCCACCAGCGCCTGATCCGCGACCTGGTGGTCGGCTCCGGCGCCGTCGCGGTGTACGTCGACTACACGCCGTCGCCGGAAGCCCGTTACCCGACCGCGATCAACCAGGCCTACGCCGCCACGAAATGGGTGGCCGAGCACGGGCAGGAGATCGGCGTGGACGGCAAGCGTCTGGCGGTGGCCGGCAACAGCGTAGGCGGCAACATGGCGGCGGTGGTCGCTTTGAAGGCCAAGGAACAGAACACCCCGGCCCTGCGTTTCCAGTTGCTGATGTGGCCGGTGACCGACGCCGGGTTCGATAACGGCTCGTACCGCCAGTTCGCCGAAGGCCACTTCCTGACCAAGGGCATGATGCAGTGGTTCTGGGACAACTACACCACCAACCCGGCCGAGCGTGCGCAGATCCATGCCTCGCCGCTCAACGCCAGCGCCGACCAGCTCAAGGGCCTGCCCGCCGCGCTGGTGCAGACCGCCGAATTCGACGTGCTGCGCGACGAAGGCGAAGGCTACGCCCGTCACCTGGATGCGGCCGGTGTGCCAGTGACGTCGGTGCGCTACAACGGGATGATCCACGACTTCGGCCTGCTCAACCCGCTGAGCCAGATCCCGGAGGTCAAGGCAGCGGTGCGCCAGGCGGCGGCGGAACTCAAGACCCATCTCAACTGAGCGAGGTGAGGGAGCTTGCTCCCTCGCCACACCGCTTTTCCTGTTTCAACGACACAAAAAAATGCCCGCCATCGGCGGGCATTTTTCGTTGCCGCTTACTTCGAGGTGAACTTGGTGTAGCTGTTGATCAGGTTGCGGTAGTTGGGCAGGCGCTCGGACAGCAGGTTGGCCAGGCCTTCCATGTCGTTGCGCCAGTCGCCCTGCAGCTCGCAGGCCACGGCGAACCAGTTCAGCAGGTGCGCACCGGCGGCCGACATGCGTGCCCAGGCAGCCTGTTGCACGGTGGTGTTGAAGGTGCCGGAAGCGTCGGTCACCACGAACACTTCGAAGCCTTCAGCGATGGCCGACAGGGTCGGGAACGCCACGCACACGTCGGTCACCACGCCGGCGATGATCAGTTGCTTGCGGCCGGTGGCCTTGATCGCCTTGACGAAGTCTTCGTTGTCCCAGGCGTTGATCTGGCCAGGACGGGCGATGAACGGCGCGTCCGGGAACTGCGCCTTGAGTTCCGGCACGATCGGGCCGTTCGGGCCGCTGTCGAAGCTGGTGGTGAGGATGGTCGGCAGCTTGAAGAACTTGGCGATGTCGCCCAGGGCCAGCACGTTGTTCTTGAACTCGTTGGGCGAGAAATCCTGCACCAGCGAGATCAGGCCGGTCTGGTGGTCGACCAGCAGCACAACGGCATCGTCTTTGTTCAGGCGTTTGTAGGGAACGTTGCTCATGTGAAACTCCTCGGTGGATGGTTGTTGCGGGCAGCGCCGGCCCTGCGGGCCGACGCCTGGTTGTCAGGGTCAGAACGCGAAGCACGAACAGCCGAACGCGCCCCAGAAGCCGGCGAAGTCACTGACCGGCACATTGGACATCCGCGCCTTCTCATGGCTGTGGGTGTGCACGGCGCACGGGCCGCTGCACTGGTGCACCTGCGCCTGCAACGGCGCGTTCGGGCGCCAGTGGCCGGGCACTTTCGCCACCGGCGACCAGTCCGGCAGCACCGGCAGGCCGGCCGGGCCGAGCTTGTCGAAATCGCCGGCGCCGTAGACGATCTTGCCGCCGACCACGGTCAGCACCGATTCGATCCACTTGATGGCCTCTTCCTCGACACTGAAGAAATCCGCGCTGAGGGCCGCCAGGTCCGCCAGTTGCCCGACCTTGATCCGGCCCTTCTTGCCTTGCTCGGACGAGAACCAGGCACTGCCGTGGGTGAACAGCTCCAGCGCGGTCTCGCGGGGCAAGCCCTCTTCGTACAGCGCCAGCCCGCCGACGGTGCGGCCGCTGACCATCCAGTACAGCGAGGTCCACGGGTTGTAGCTCGACACTCGCGTGGCGTCGGTGCCGGCGCCCACCGGCACGCCCTCGGCCAGCATGCGCTTGATCGGCGGCGTGGACTCGGCGGCCTGCTTGCCGTAGCGGTCGACGAAGTATTCGCCCTGGAACGCCATGCGGTCCTGGATCGCGATGCCGCCGCCCAGCGCCCTCACCCGCTCGATGTTCTGCGGGGTGATGGTTTCGGCGTGGTCGAAGAACCACGGCAGGCCGTTGAACGGGATGTCGCGGTTGACCTTCTCGAACACGTCCAGCATGCGGCTGATGGATTCGTTGTAGGTGGCGTGCAGGCGGAACGGCCAGCGCTGCTCGACCAGGTGACGCACCACCGGCTCCAGTTCCTGCTCCATGGTCTGCGCAAGGTCCGGGCGCGGCTCGAGGAAGTCTTCGAAGTCCGCCGCCGAGAACACCAGCATCTCGCCGGCGCCGTTGTGCCGCAGGAAGTCATCGCCCTGGTGCAGCTTGACGCTGCCGGTCCAGTTCTTGAAGTCGGCCAGCTCTTCTTTCGGCTTCTGGGTGAACAGGTTGTAGGCGATGCGCACGGTCAGTTGACCGTCCTTGGCCAGTTGTTCGATCACCTGATAGTCGTCGGGGTAGTTCTGGAAACCGCCGCCGGCGTCGATGGCGCTGGTCAGGCCCAGGCGGTTGAGTTCGCGCATGAACTGGCGGGTCGAGTTGACCTGGTACTCCAGCGGCAGCTTCGGCCCCTTGGCCAGGGTCGAGTACAGGATCATCGCGTTGGGACGGGCCACCAGCATGCCGGTCGGGTTGCCGTTGGCGTCGCGCACGATCTCGCCGCCCGGCGGGTTCGGCGTGTCGCGGGTGTAGCCGGCCACACGCAACGCGGCGCGGTTGAGCAGCGCGCGGTCGTACAGGTGCAGCACGAACACCGGGGTGTCCGGGGCGGCCTGGTTGAGTTCTTCAAGGGTCGGCATGCGCTTTTCGGCGAACTGGAACTCGTTCCAGCCGCCCACCACCCGCACCCATTGCGGGGTCGGCGTGCGGTCGGCCTGCTCCTTGAGCATGCGCAGCGCATCGGCCAGGGACGGCACGCCTTCCCAGCGCAGTTCGAGGTTGTAGTTCAGCCCGCCGCGGATCAAGTGCAGGTGCGAGTCGTTGAGGCCGGGAATCACGCAGCGCCCTTTCAGGTCCACCACTTGGGTGCCCGCGCCTTTGTGCGCCATGGCTTCGGCATCGGTGCCGACGGCGACGAAGCGCCCTTCCTTGATCGCCACGGCGCTGGCCAGCGGCTTTTCGCGGTCTACGGTATGAAATTGGCCATTGAACAGAATCAGATCGGCGTTCATCGCAGTTCCTTCGACAAAAGTGAAATGGAGCGGAACCCGCCCGGCTCAGCGCGGCGGATTGGCGTTGGATTCGTGGTGCCCGTGGGCCCGGCCGGCTTCCAGCCAAGGCGCGAACAGGCGAGTGGCGCGGGGCATGCACACGTACACCACCGACAGCACGATGGTCAGGGTGATCAGGAAGGTCGCCACCACGTAGTTGGACAAAAAGGCGTTGAGCTTGAGCAACGGCCCCCAGATCAGCGGCACCAGCAACGTGTGCGGCAAAATCACCAGCAGCGTCACCACCGCCTGCTTCCAGCGCGGCGGCGGCGAGGCGGCGTCGGCCAGCGGCGCGAACCAGAATTCGTTGACCGGGTTGACCTCGGTCTGGTCGCCGTCGGCCAGCATCGGCGCGGCCTCCTCCACCAGCGCCTGGCGCTGCGGCGAGTCGAGCCAGCGTTGCATCGCCTCGGTGGAGCAGTAACGCAGCACGCAGGTGAACAGCGCCAGCCCGCCTTGGCGGCTGCGCATCACATCCACGCCCAGGTGGCCTTCCTCGCGGCCCGCCACACTGACGATGTTGCGCAGCCAGGCCTCGTAGGGCTGTTCGAAGCCGGCCTTGACCCGATGCTTGATGATCAGGGTCACCACTTCATCGGTGCCCGGTTTCTTGGCGGATTGGGTTTCAGGCATAACGGAGCACTCCGGGCAAACGGGCACCGAACGCCAGCCGCCCTGGACCTGCGATCAATACCGTGGAAAAGAGGATCAGCAGCAGCCAGCCGAACTGCCCCTCGGCCACACTCCATTGCGGGTGCACCAGCAGCAGCGCCACCAGCAGCACAAACAGAATAGGCAAGCAGGCCAATCGCGCCAGGACACCGGCGACGATCAGCAGCGGACAGAGGACTTCGGCGAAAATCGCCAGCAGCAGCGTGAGGTGGGGGCCGAGCCGGAACGGGTCTTCGATCAACTGCAGCTGCTCGCTGAAGTGCAACAACTTGGGCAAGCCGTGCACCCACAGCAGGAACAGCCCGCCGGCCACCCGCAGGAACAGCAAGCCGAGGTTTTGCGCCTGTTCATCCCGTTGCGAAGCGTTCATGGCACAGCCCTTGATCAATCATTGGGCTGGATGATGAACCGGCGCGATGAAGAAAAATTGAATGGACGTGCTCTCTTGCCCCGCCGCGTCTGTGTTGCGCACATAGCCGCGCAGGCGCCGGCCTGCTGGCGATGGCGTCGGGTCAGGCACCGGTGATGCCGGCAGTGCCGGCCCCATCGCTTGCAGGCAAGCTCCCACAGGTCTTTGCGGTGGCCACAGTTCCTGCATGTACCCCGCGCACTGTGTGGGAGCCAGCCTGCTGGCGATGGCGTCGGTCACTGCACAGCCGGCCTGCGCTACCTACACCGCCGGAATATCCAGCTCCTTCGACATGAACTGACTGATCCGCGACCGCAGCCATTTCTCCGCCGGATCGTTGTCATGCACCCCGCTCCACGCCATCGACAGTTGCGCCGCATCAATGGGGAACGGCGGATCCTCGGCCCGCAGCGCGCAGCCTTCCACCAGCGCACACGCCGCGTAGTCGGGCACGGTGGCGATCATTTCGGTGCCGGCCAGCAAGGCACGCAGGCCGCTGAACTGCGGCACGCCCAGCACCACCCGGCGGGTGCGGCCGACCTTGGCCAGGTCCAGGTCGATGTTGCCGCTCAGGTCCCCGGAGAACGACACCATCGCATGGGGCCGCGCGCAGTATTCGTCCAGGGTCAGCGGCCCCGGACGGTCGTCGCCGCGCAGCACCTTGCAGGGAATGTCGCGCAGTTTCTTGCGCTTGGCGTTGGCCGGCAGGTCCGTGGTGTAGCTCACGCCCACGGAGATTTCCCCGGACGCCAGCAGCGTCGGCATCAACAGGTAGTTGGCGCGGCGTACCACCACCACGATCCCCGGCGCCTCCTCCTGCAACTGACGCAGCAGCGGCGGAAACAGGCCGAACTCGGCATCGTCCGACATGCCGATGCGGAACACGTCGCAACTGGTGGCCGGGTCGAAGGCCTTGGCCCGGCTGACCGCGCCGGAAATCACGTCCATCGCCGGCTGCAGCTCGTCAAGGATCGCCAGGGCCCGGGCGGTCGGCTCCATGCCGCGGCCGTTGCGCAGCAGCAACGGGTCGTCGAACAGATCCCGCAGGCGCCCCAGCGCGGCGCTCACCGCCGGTTGGCCCATGAACAGTTTTTCGGCGACGCGGGTCAGGTTCCTTTCGAACATCAGCGCTTCGAAGATCACCAGCAGGTTCATGTCGACGCGGCGCAGATCGTTACGGTTCATGGACGTTTTTTTCCTTATGGGGTCAGGCGCAAGTGCTGCGCACTTTACCCGAACGGCGGTGACGGGCCATGCGCGTTTGCGGCGGAATTAACAACGTTTAACTCGCAAGCCTTCATCCCCCCGCCGAACAATGAATCCCTCTGCGCAGCGTTGTTTTTTCGACCTGAGGGAAGGCGCTGACCGTGCGTTCCCCCCGACACGGACTCTGGCCATGGCTCACCTACAGCAAACGCTCGCCCGCACGCCTGCCGGCGATGCGCCCAAACCTCAGACCGGCGGCCTCAGCCCGCAGCGGGAACGCTTGGTCAAACAGCTGATTCTCGAACGCCTGGACCAAAGCCTCGAAGTCACTGAGCTGGCCCGCGCCTGCGCGCTGTCGCGCAGCCACTTTTCCCGTGCCTTCAAATGCAGCACCGGGCTTTCGCCCCAGGACTGGATCCGCGCCCAGCGCATCGCCCGGGCCAAGCTGCTGATCCAGCACACCGACCTGAGCCTGACCCAGATCAGCCTCGAATGCGGCTTTTGCGATCAGGCGCATTTCTGCCACATCTTCACCCGCAGCGAAGGGATCAATCCGTTCGCCTGGCGCTGCCGGGTGGTCAAAGGGCTCTGATCCCGGCTCAACGCAGCGCCATGCGCTGCGCCAGGCGCGCCACCCGCTCGCCCAGATGGGCGGCGGTGCGACGATCCTCGACCGGCGGCACTTGCTCGGGCGGCCGTTCGACGCACGACTGGGACATGGCGCCCAACGAACTGCCGAGCCGGTTCAACTGTCCGTCGAACGATCCTTGGCAAGAGCGCGCCGGCAACAGGTCCAGGCCGACCCAGATCATCGAGTGCTGCGCAGCGAACACGGCCATTTGCTGGAGGGTGCCGTGCTTGTCGCCGCACAGGCTGCCGGAGTTGGTGAAGCCCGCCGCCAGCTTGTCGCGCCAGGGCCTGGCCAGATAGAACGCGGCCGTGGCCTCCATGAACTGCCTGAACGCCGCCGACGCGCCGCCCATGTAGGTCGGCGCGCCGAAAACGATCGCGTCGGCGCGGTGCAGCCATTCCCAATGCGCGTCCACGTCCTCCACGGCGATCAGCCGGCAAGTGCTGCCCGAGTGGCGCGCGACCCCCGAGGCCACCGCTTCGGCCATGACCCGGGTGTGCCCGTAGCCACTGTGATAGACCACCACCACTTCGCTCATCGCAGCGTCCTCCGGACGTATGCATTCCTTTGCCCGCAGTGTTGGGGCGAGGCCGGCCCGGGACGAGTTAATCGTTGTTAATTTTTTCCGGTCGTCGGGCGGGCCGGTGCAGGTTTCGGCCTTTAAATACAGTGGGTGCGCCCCCGATCGCTGCCGGAGCCCTTCGCCAGCACATTGCGCTCGCGGGCAATCATGGGGAATATGCCCGGAAACAGCGGACTAGACGCCCGGCACGCCCTGCCGGCTGCCGTCCGCCCTGGCCGTCGCCCCGTGAGCACGTGCGGCCGGGATCACAAGAAAGCGGTACAGGAGTGAGCGGTTGAGTCTTTCCCCGGATCAGGCCATCGGTTTCGGCCCCTATCGGATCCATCCAGGCCAGCGGCTGGTGCTCGAAGGCGACCAGCCGTTGCGCCTGGGCCGGCGTGCGCTGGACATCCTGCTGATCCTGCTGGCCCACGCCGGCGAAGTGGTGAGCAAGCAGCGGCTGATCGCCGGGGTCTGGCCCGACAGCGTGGTGGAAGACATCAACCTGCGGGTGCACATGGCCGCCTTGCGCAAGGCGCTGGGCGACGGCCAGGCCGGGCAGCGCTACATCGTCACGGTGGCCCAGCGCGGCTACAGCTTCGTCGCGCCGGTCATCCGGCAGGCCATCGGGCACACGCCATCACCCAGCGCGACCGGCCGGCACAACCTGCCGTTGCGCAGAACGCGGATGATCGGCCGCCAGGCGCTGGTCGACAACCTGATGGCCCAACTGCCGCGCCAGCGCTGCATCACCCTGGTGGGGCCCGGCGGCATCGGCAAGACCACCGTCGCCCTGCGCGTGGCCGAGCAATTGATCGGGCGCTACCGGGACGGCATCCGCCTGCTGGATCTGGCGCCGGTCAACGATCCGCAACTGATCGGCTCGCACCTGGCCAACCTGCTGGATCTGTCGCTGCACGACAACGACCCGCTGGGTTGCCTGACCGCCAGCCTGCGCGACCGGCACATGCTGCTGGTGATCGACAACTGCGAGCACCTGATCGACGCCGTGGCCCTGCTCAGCGAAGGCATTCTGCGCGGTGCGCCCCAGGTGCACATCCTGGCCACCAGCCGCGAAAGCCTGAGGATCGAAGGCGAGTTCGTGCAGCGTCTGGAGTCCCTCGACTGCCCGCCGCCGATCGCCGTGCCTGACCTTGCCCAGGCGATGAACTTCTCTGCGCTGCAACTGTTCGCCGAACGGGCGATGGCCGGCCATGACAGCTTCGAACTGGGCGACGTCGAGCTGCCGCTGGCCATCGAGATCTGCCGGCGGCTGGACGGCATTCCGCTGGCGCTGGAGCTGGCCGCCGCGCAGGTCGCGACCCTGGGCCTGGAAGGCCTGCTGATGCAACTGCAAGGCCGTTTGCCCGCCGGCGACCGGATCGGCCAGGACCGGCACCAGACGCTGCGGGCCACGCTGGACTGGAGCTTCAACCTGCTCAGTGCCTGCGAACAGGCCTGCCTGCGCCGCCTCAGCGTGTTCCGCGGCGGCTTTACCCTGGAGTCGGCAGCGGCCGTGATCGTCGGCCGGCACCTCGAACCGCACAACGTGTTCGGGTCGGTCACGCAACTGGTGGCCAAGTCGCTGCTCAGCGTCGAGGTCGGCGATGAAGAGGTGTTCTACCGCCTGCTCGACACCACCCGCCGCTATGCGCTGGAGAAGCTCGACCACGCCCGGGAACTCGACCAGACCCGCGAGCGCCACGCCGAACGCTGCCTGGCGCTGATGCACCAGGCCCAGAGCGATTGGGAAATGACCCCCACCGTGCTGTGGATCGAACGCTACGCCCGTGGCCTTGAGGATCTGCGCGCGGCGCTGGGCTGGGCGCTGAACGGGGACGGCCCGCAGGACCTGGGCATACGCCTGACCGCGACCTCGGCGCCGCTGTGGCAAGAACTCTCGCTGCTCAAGGAATACGGCGGCCATGTGCGCCGGGCCCTTGAGCTGCTGGAGTCTGCCGCCTCGCCCTGCCCTCGCCTGGAAATCGCCCTGAAGCTGGCGCTCGGCAGTGCCTGCTACCACACCTTCGGCGGCACGCCGGAGACCATCGACGCCTTCGTCGGCGCCCATGTGCTGGCCCGACAGTACGACGACATCGCCGGACAACTGCGCGCCGTGTCCGGGCACATGGCGGTCAACCTCAGTTGCGGCCATTACCGGATGGCGCTGGAGCAGAGCGAGCAATTCGAGAGCCTTGGCCTGCACGGCGATCCGCAGTTGTCGTTGAGCACCCACCGCTTGCGGGTGCTGGCGCTGCACTACGCAGGGGATCAGCCGCAGGCCCGGATCCATGCCGAGCAGGTGATCCAGCGCATGGCCCAGAGCGGCCACCGCAACCGTTTCACCCATGGTTTCGGCGTGCAGTACGACCAGAGCGTCGCCTCGCTGACGGTGCTCGCCCGGGTGCTGTGGCTGCAGGGCTTTCCCGAACAGGCGTGGCGCACGGCCCGGCAGGCGCTGGACATCGCCGTGCAGATCGACCACGGCACGTCGATCTGCTACACCCTGGCCCTCGCCACCTGCCTGATCGCCCATTACAACGGCGACCGGCAGAACGCCCGCACCCTGCTGCGCCTGCTGCACGAGCAGGCACAGAAGCATTCGGTGCTGCTGTTCTACACCTGGGCCCGGCAGTATGCGCAAGTGATCGACGCCGACAACGCCGTCGCCGTGCCGCCGACCGACAGCGGACTGGTCCGCGAGATCATGGTGACGCTCGACAGCGGCTTCATTGACGATGCCCTGCTGGAGCGCGCGCAGAGCGGCGCGGCGGGATGGAGCACGGCGGAGATCCTGCGGGCCAGGGCCGAGCAACTGTTGCCTGCAGCGCCGCTGCGGCCGGACGGGCGCCATGGCTCGCTTTCAGCCCGACACTGTGAGAACCAGCCTGCTGGCGAAAACGCCGAGACTGACACGACACGGATGGAAGCCGCCGAAGCCATTCTGCTGCAAGCGCTGGACATCGCCCGAAGCCAGGGCGCGCTGGCCTGGGAACTGCGCAGCGCCACGTCGCTGGCCCGGCTGTGGCAGCGTCAGGCGCGCCACCGCGAGGCGCTGGCGCTTCTCGCGCCGATCTACCGGCGCTTCACCGAAGGTTACGCGACGCCGGACCTGCGCAAGGTGCGCCTACTGCTGGACGAGCTGCTCAGCCAGGCGGACGTCTGAGCCGTCGTGCGTGCGCCCCATGTAGCGGGCATGGCGCCGCTCGAGTTCAGCGGAGCCGCCGCTGTCCGCCGGCAGTTCACCGAGGTAGCGCCGGGTGGTGTTGAGCAGGCGGTAGCGCACCACCCCGCTGCCCCGCTCCACCGTCAGCAACGATTTGGCCGCCAGCCGCTCAACCGCCGCCGCCAGCATCGACGGTGGCATTTGCGCACAGCTGATCACAGCCATCGCCGCGTCCAGGGTAAAGGCTGTCTTGAACACCGCCAGGCGTTGCAGCACGCGCCGCTCCTGATCGCTCAGGTGCCGGCAGCCCCAGTCCAGCGCGGCACTCATGGATTGATGGCGCGGCACCGCCGTGCGCCTGCCGAAACTCAGCCATTGCAGACCGTTGTCCAGCTGGGCATGCAACCCGACCAGCGCCAGCGCATCGATCTGCGCAGCCGCCAGTTCGATCGCCAGCGGCAGGCCGTCGAGCCGCCGACAGATCTCGCGCACCGCCGGCAGATCCTGTTCGCGCAGCGTAAAGCCGTGCTGCCGTGCCCGGGCCCGGCTGACCAGCAACTGCACCGCCGAAAACGCCATGGCCTCTTCGACACGGCAGCAGGCCGACACACCGGGCACGGCCAGCGGCGGCACGTGCTGCACGGATTCGAGGCTGACCTGCAACGCTTCGCGGCTGGTGACCAGGACCGCCAGGCGCGGGGCCGCCGCCAACAGCGTCTCCAGCACCTCGCGGCAGGCTTCACGCCAGTGGTCGGCGTTGTCCAGCACCAGCAGGGCATGACGGGCCGCCAGGGCGGGAAAGTCGGTATTGAGGGCATGCAGCAGCGCGTCGGGCAAGGATGCGGTGCCGTCGATCAGCGCGAGATCCACCCGCCACACCCCGTCGCGAAAGTGCTGCAGCAGCAGCTCGGCCGCGCGCAAGGCCACGGTGGATTTGCCGACGCCGGCGGGGCCCGTCACGGTCATCAGCCGGCACAACGGCAATTGCCGGACCAGGCCGCCCACCAGCGAGTCCCGGCCGGTCACCGGGGTCAGCCGTGCCGGCAGATTGTGCTGGGGGGGCTGCAGGCTTTCGAACACCACTTGCGCCACGCTGTCGCCCTGCACCGGGGCGACGAAGCTGTAACCGCACTGCGGCACGTTGACGATGTAGCGCTGGCCGTTCTCACCGTCGCCCAGCGCCCGACGCAAGGCAGCGATGTGCACCCGCAGGTTGATGTCTTCGACCACTGACGTCGGCCACACCAGCGCGATCAGTTGCTCCTTGCTGACGACGCGGCCAGCGCGTTCGACCAGCACCTGCAGGATGTCCAGCGCACGGCCGCCCATGCGCAATTGCCGATCCCCTTCGAGGATCAGCCGCTGGCGCAGGTGAAAGGCAAACGGGCCGAACCGCAGGACCGATGCCGTGCTCAAATCAACGAGGCTGTTCATGCCCGCTATCTTGGCAGGCCCCGGTGACGGCACAACCGCCGCACGGGGCGCAGCACGGACATCCGGGTGCCCGGGACGGACAGAAACGCTCTAGCTGAACTGTTCGCGGTACTGCAGCGGCGTCAGGCCCAGCTTTTCGCCAAACAGAAAGCGCATGTGGCGCACGCTGCCGAAGCCGCTTTTGAACGCCACGGTCTTGAGCGGCAGGTCGCTGGTTTCCAGCAGATTGCGCGCACGGTCGATGCGTGCGTTCTGCAGGAACTCCATGGGCGTCATGCCGACCTCCCGGGCGAACACCCGCGCAAAGTGCCGCGGACTCATGTTCGCGATTCCGGCCATCCGCTCGACGCTGAAGGCCTCCTCCAGATGTTCCAGCACATGGTTCTGCACCCGCGTGACCGGCGTCTCCTGAGGGGCCACCGCCGCCATCAGCGGACTGAACTGAGCCTGCCCGCCCTGGCGCTTCATCACCACCAGCAGCACTTTGGCCACGTCCTGGGCGAGTTTCTTGCCGTGGTCACGGGCAACCACCGCCAGGGCCAGATCGATGCCGGCGGTGACCCCGCCGGAGGTGATGAGGTTGCGATCCTCGACGTAGATCCGGTCAGTCGCGACGATGGCCCTGGGAAAGCCCTTGATCAGCCGCTCGGTGTAGTTCCAGTGGGTGGTGACGCGATAACCGTCGATCAGCCCGGCATGCCCCAGCACGAATACCCCGGTGCAGATGGAGCCGTAACACCCCGCCCGCCCGACCGCCCCCGGCAGCCAGGCCTGCAGCGACGGCAGCTTTTCGTTGTAGGCGCCTGGTCCGCCGGGCACCAGCAGCAAGTCATAACGCTCGTTGTCATCCTCGATGCACCGGTCGGTGTGCATCAAGACGCCATTGGATGCACGCAACGGCCCGCGCTCGGTGCCCAAGGTGGTCAACCGATAATGGTCCTGGGGCTTCAGGAAGCGGTTGGCCACCGAAAACACTTCGAGGGGGCCTGCCATGTCCAGCAGGAGAAACTCGGGAAACAGCACCATTGCCACGCTTTTCATGGGAGACACATCACTGAAATCTATGATTCGGCATAAGTTGCCGCATTTTGCCGCAGTACACCACGAGAGCCCCGAAAGAAGCCGTGAAGCGCAGCACAAAACTGTCAACTTGAGCGGGACAGTATTTCAATTTCCACCTACTTATTGCTCATGACGGTAAACATTAATCTTCTCCTCAAGCGGACGAATCAACGTCCCGACAGGAGATTCCATCATGCTGACCCTTCGCAAAGCTTCCGACCGCGGGCTCGCCAACCATGGCTGGTTGAAGTCGTTCCATACCTTTTCCTTCGCCAGTTACCGTGACCCGCGCGAGCAGGGTTTCTCGGACCTGCTGGTGATCAACGACGACCGCGTCGCCGCCGGCAAAGGCTTTGGCCAGCACCCGCACCGTGACATGGAGATCTTCTCCTATGTGCTCGAAGGCGCACTTGAACACAAGGACACCCTCGGCACCGGCTCGGTGATCCGCCCCGGCGACGTGCAACTGATGAGCGCCGGCAGCGGCGTGGCCCACAGCGAGTTCAACCACTCGACGAGCAAGCCCGTGCACTTTCTGCAGATCTGGATCGTGCCCGACGTGAGCGGCGCCAAGCCTCGGTATCAGCAGGAACATTTCAGCCCGCAGAAAAAACGCGGCCGGCTGCAACTGATCATCTCGCCGGACGGCACCGACGGCTCGCTGAAGGTTCGCCAGGATGCACGGGTGTTTGCCGGGCTGTTCGACGGCCGCGAAAGCGCCACGCTGGAACTGCCGGCCAATCGCTACGCCTACGTGCATGTCGCTCGCGGCAGCATTGAGCTGAACGGCGTGCAGTTGCAGGAAGGCGACGGCGTGCGGGTTCGTGAGGAACAGGCGCTGACCTTGAGCAACGGTGTTGATGCCGAAGTGCTGGTGTTTGACTTGAGGCCCCAAGAGTTGCCAGAAATGCCTTGAGACAAACGTGCAACACAAAAACGGCCTTCATTTGAAGGCCGTTTTCATTGCTCCAGGGTGACCGGCGTGGCAACAGGCACCCGTGCGCTGGCCTCCTTGACCGACTGAACCGCCGCCAGGGTCGTCTGTATCGCAACCATCACGTTGGCCTGGTTGGTGTAGATGGCCCCCACCAGAATGGCCACCCCCGCCAGAAACTGAACGGCAACACCTGCCCAATAGCTGGTTCTGAAATTGATCACTTGCCTTGCCGCTTCCTGGGCCCCTTCGGCTGCCCTGAGCGTTTGCTCCGCGATCAGCTCCAGGCGCTTGTACCGCTCCTCTTGAGCCTTTTCACGCTCCAGCTGCGTTTTGTCCCGTTCCAACTGTGCCTTGTCTCGCTCCCGCTGTGCGACCTCCCGCGCTTTCTCCCGATCCTGCCGGGCCCGCTCCTGCGCTGCATCTCGCTCCAGTCGGGCTCCTTCCTGTGCGGCTTCCCGTTCCTGCCTGGCTCTTTCCTGCGTTTCGTCCCGTTCCTGCCTGGCTCTTTCCTGCGTTTCGTCCCGTTCCTGCCTGGCTCGTTCCTGAGCGGCTTCCCATTCTTGTCGTGCTCTTTCTTGCGCTTCGTCCCACTTCTGCCTGGCTCTTTCCTGAGCAGCTTCCCGTTCCTGCCTGACTCGCTCCTGCGCTTCGTCCCGTTCCTGCCTGGCTCGCTCCTGCGCTTCGTCCCGTTCCTGCCTGGCTCGCTCCTGCGCTTCGTCCCGTTCCTGCCTGGCTCTTTCCTGAGCGGCTTCCCATTCCTGCCGCGCCCTTTCCCTTGCTGCGCCTTGCTCCTGCCGAGCCCTTTCCTGGGATCGCTCCCACCTCAGCCGTGCTCGCTCCCAGGACCGTTCCCGCTCCAACCGGGCCTTTTCCTGAAGCCGCTCGCGTTCCAGACGGGTTTCTTCCCGGACTCTTTCGCGCTCCAGAAAGGCCTTGTCCCGCTCCGCCTGAACCGCGACGAACTCATCCAGTTTCGCGGACATGGATTCGATCCGTGCATCCATCCTGACTTCGATGGTCTCGATCCTGGCGTTGAATTCTTCCCGGCTGACGTGGTTCATGGATTCGGTCTTGTCGGTGGCTCTGGGCATGTCGCATTCCTGAAACGGGCTGATTTCCCTTGCAATCAATTCCACACCTCTGCGGCTATCAATTCGTCCCTGATTGATCACTTCAGAACGAGGGGGTTGTCTCGTCCGAGGTCTGGAAAACGATAGAACCCGGCCCGAAAACCCACAAGCCGGCGAATTCCGTCCTTAATGTAGGCAATGTCGCCACCCGACGTAGCCTTGCCAAGTCCATGTAAACAGCGCGTTCGGCCTAGCCGTTCTCCGGCGCAAAGGCGTCCACGATCTGCTCGATCACCGCCCTGACCCGCGCCGTGTGCCGCAGGTCCGCATGGGTCACCAGCCACACTTCATAGGCTTGGGCACGCGTGCGCTCCGGCCAGAGCCGGATCAACCCGTCCCGTTCCCCCATGTAAACGGGAATTTCCCCTACACCGATGCCGGCGGCAATCGAACGCCGCACCAACAGGCTGGAACTCAGGCCTGCGACGATCCGACCGCGCCCCACCGGTTCGGACGCCAGCGTCACCTCCTTTCCAGCCTTCACATAGGGTTGATACACCACCAGGTCATGCCCCTCGAATGCAGTGCCCGGCGACGGCACGCCTCGGGCGTCGACATAGGCCTGCGAAGCGAACAGCCCCACCGGCCAGTGCGCGATGCGCCGCGCGATGAGGTCGGGATCGTCTGGCCGGGCGTTGCGCACCGCAATGTCCGCTTCGCGTTTGGTCAGACTCGAGAATTGTGTGGTGGCGTCCAGTTGCACGCGCACGTCCGGATGCGATTCATGCAAACGCGCGATGGCCGGGATCAGAAAGTCGATGGCCAGGGAGTCGGTGGTGCTGACCCGAACGTTTCCGCTCAGCCGGTCGTCCATGCCCTGAATCCGACGCTCCAGCTCCAGCGCCGAATGCTCCATTTTCTCCACGGACAGGAGCGCAGCCTCGCCCACCGTCGTCAGCGCATAGCCATCGGAGGTGCGCAGGAACAGCTTGGCGCCCAACGCCTGCTCGAGCGCCGTGACGCGCCGCCCCACCGTGGCTTGATCGACCCCCAGGATCCGCGCCGCACCGCGCAAGGTCGACTCACGGCAAACCGCCAGAAACACCTTGGCATCGTCCCAATTCATATTGCTTCCCTCATTGATGCACCAATGCATCATCAATCAGCAAAATCGCTGCATATGTGCAGCAACCATAGTCGATATGCTGGGCGCCATAAACCTTCTTCAGGAACACCGCAATGCCCCCTTCGACCTCACGGGCCGACGCCCGCGACAACAGCCTGCACCGGCCGGTCCTTGCCGGACTTTGCGCCAGCCTTGTCGGCATCGGCCTGGCGCGTTTCGCCTACACGCCGCTGATCCCTGAACTGATTCAGGCGCAGTGGTTTTCAGCCAACGACGCGATGTACCTCGGTGCGGCCAATCTCGTCGGTTACCTGATCGGCGCGTTGGCGGGACGCCCCCTGGCAAGGCGCCTGGGCAACGGCAACGCGCTGCGGCTGATGATGCTGGCGGCGAGCCTGGCGTTCTTTGCCTGTGCGTTTCCGTTGTCGGTGTCCTGGTACTTCGGCTGGCGCCTGCTGTCGGGAATCGCCGGCGGCGCGATCATGGTCCTGGTGGCCGCCACGGTTCTGCCCCACATACCCGCATCGCGCAAAGGGCTGGCCAGCGGCGCGATCTTTCTCGGCATCGGCCTTGGCATCGCCGGATCGGGAACGGTCGTGCCTCCCCTTCTGAACCTGGGCCTGCAAGCAACCTGGCTGGGGCTTGGCGCATTGTCGCTGCTGCTCACGGCCTTGAGCTGGTTCGGCTGGCCGGCCGGACATCCCTCCTCCATCGCGGAGACGGTCAAGGCGGCGCCGGCCGAACCCTTGCCCAAAGGGGTCTACCTGCTGTTTGCCCAATACGCGTTCATGGCCGCCGGACTGGTGCCGGCCATGGTGTTCCTGGTGGACTACGTCGCCCGCGGGCTCGGCGCCGGGGCCTCTGCAGGAGCGTTCGTCTGGATCCTGTACGGCCTGGGCGCCGTCATCGGTCCGGTGAGCCACGGGTTCCTGGCCGACCGTCTCGGCGCCCGCACCGGCATTCGCCTGGTGTTGACGGTTCAGGCCATCACCCTCGGTTTGCTGGCTGCCTGCCATTCGGTCAGCGGCCTGGCGCTGCTGGCCGTGCTCCTCGGTTCGTTTCCCCCCGGCATCGTGCCGCTGGCGCTCGCACGGGTGCATGAACTGGTGCCGGGGCACGACCGCCAGCAGACCGCCTGGAGCCGCGCGACCGTTTCGTTCGCCACGTTTCAGGCACTGGCCGGATTCGCGTCATCGGCGTTGTTCAAGGCCAGCGACGGCAATCATGTACTGCTGTTCTTGACGGCTGCCGGCTCATTGGCGGTGGCGCTACTGCTGGAACTGGTCGCAAAAGGATTGCCGTCCCCCCTTGGGCGAGACCGCTGCCTGAGTTGACCGACCTGTCTTCATCACCTGACCACCCCTTGCGAGGCACCGAACATGACCCTGCCCACCGAAATGACCCGAATCGAGATAACCCGCCCCGGAGGCCCGGACGTCCTGCAGCCCCGGCGCGTACCGTTGCCGACTGTACCGGAAGGCGAAGTGCTGATCCGGGTGCGCGCCGCCGGCATCAACCGCCCCGATGCCCTGCAACGGGCCGGCCTGTATCCGATGCGGCCCGGGATGAACCCCATTCCCGGGCTGGAAGTGGCCGGAGAGATCGTCGCCCTCGGCGCCGGGGTGGATACGTTCGCCATCGGCGACAGGGTCTGCGCCTTGACCAATGGCGGAGGCTACGCCGAATACTGCAGCGTGCCGGCCGGCCAGACACTGGCGGTGCCTGCGGGGCTGGACTGGGTGCAGGCGGCAGCGCTTCCCGAAACCTTCTTCACGGTGTGGGCCAACCTGTTCGGCCTCGGCGGCGTCCGGCCAGGCCAACGGGTTCTGATCCACGGCGGCACCAGCGGCATCGGCACCACCGCGCTGATGCTCTGCCGCGAATTCGGCATCGAGGCCTTCGCCACCGCCGGCAGTGCCGACAAATGCCAGGCCATCCGTGATCTGGGCGGTGAGCCGATCAATTACCGCGAACAGGATTTCTCCGCGGTCATCGCCCAAAGAACCGCTGGCCAGGGCGTCAACGTGATCCTCGACATCATGGGCGGCTCTTACCTCAACGCCAACCTCCAGGCGCTGGCGATGGACGGACGCCTGGTGATGCTCGGCTTCCTCGGCGGCGCCCGGGCCAACGACGTCGATCTGCTGGCGATCCTCGCCAAACGTGCGGTGGTCACCGGCTCGCTGCTGCGCGCCCGCACCGGCGACGAGAAAGCGGCCATCGCCGCGCAACTGCGTGAGCACGTGTGGCCGACACTGGGGGCCGGACGCTGCCTGCCGATCATCGACAAGGTCTGCCCGCTCACCGAGGCAGCCTTGGCCCATGCCCACATGGAAGCAGGGAACCACATCGGCAAAATCGTGTTGACGGTGGACTGAGCCGCCGCAGCATCTTGCAATCATTGCCGGCGCACGGCGGTCGAAAATCTCGCGCGCGGACGAAGGCTTCTGGTACAAAGCGTTCTTTGTCCGCGCTCCGGTGAAACGTTTAATGCCCCCCGCCTTCATGACCCGCTTGCGACGCCGTCGGCTGGCGTTCGCCTGCATGGCTGCCCTGATCATCGGCCTGCCGGCGAGCTGCGCCGTGCTGGAGCACGCCGAGCGCAAGCTGCTGTTCCGCATCGAGCCCGGCACCGCCGGCTGGTATCACGGCTTGCCCGACAGCGTGCAGGAGCTCGACCTGCAGCCGAAGCGCTTCAGGGCCGGGCAAAGCATCCATGCCTGGTGGTGGCCGGCGGAGCGGGCCAACGCTCCGGCCATCCTCTATCTGCACGGCGTTCGCTGGAACCTGACGGGCCAACTGTTCCGCATCGAACAATTGCGGGCGGCGGGCTATTCGGTGCTCGCCATCGACTACCGGGGCTTCGGCAAAAGCCAGGGCGACCTGCCATCGGAAAGCAGCGTCTATGAAGACGCCCGAGTGGCTTGGGAGCGCTTTCAACAACTGCAGCCCGACCCGGACAAGCGCCTGATCTACGGCCACTCGCTGGGAGGCGCGGTGGCCATCGACCTGGCCGCCGAACTGGGCCGCAACGCCGCCCGGGACCACACCCCCTTGCCGGTTCGCGGGCTGGTCATCGAGTCCACCTTCACCTCCCTGGCGGATGTGGCTGCCGCCGTGGCCGACACCTCATTGCCGGTGCGCTGGCTGCTGTCGCAGAAATTCGACTCCATCGACAAGATCGCCGACATCCACATGCCGCTGCTGGTGGTGCATGGCCAGGCGGATGCGTTCGTGCCGCCCCGGTTCAGCGAGCAGCTGTTCGCCGCCGCACGGCAGCCCAAACGGCTGTTGCTGGTGCCCGGCGGGACGCACAACAACAGCATGGCCCTGGGCGGGCAGAACTATCGCAAGGCCATCGATGCCCTGATGCGTGCGCCCCGGGTGGCCGGTTCGGCGTCGGGGCAAATCGCCCGGGACTCCTGACGTCCGACCGGGCATACTGCCGCCCCCGAACGTCACGAAAAGGATCGCGTGTGTTGCCCCGCCCCAATGCCCTTTGGTTTTACTACCCCGTCTGCTGGCTCGCCCTGCTTGCCTTGATGGCGCACATCGCCTTTTATGACTGGAGCCTGCTCACGCCCGTCGACGTCACCGGCACCTTCATGGGCGGCCTGGGTGGCCAACTGTTCGCCACCGGCTGGCTGATCGCAACATCCGG
Source organism: Pseudomonas ekonensis (assembly GCF_019145435.1). Lineage (NCBI taxonomy): Bacteria > Pseudomonadati > Pseudomonadota > Gammaproteobacteria > Pseudomonadales > Pseudomonadaceae > Pseudomonas > Pseudomonas ekonensis. The sequence continues at coordinate 331,428 of NZ_JAHSTS010000002.1, forward strand.
GTTGCTGCTGACGGTGCTGCTGCGACTGCCCGGCTCGGCCGCCGCCTGCATCGGCGCCGGACTCCTGCCCCTGTCCATCGGCGCCTGGTGGCTGGCGAACTACCCTGAAGATTCCGACAACCTCATCTACAGCACCAGCCCGCAGGAAATCAAAATCGCCATGCTCATCGGCGTGGGATTCTTGCTGCTGGGCGCGTTCCAGCGCTCACGCCGGGCCCCATCACTTTCCCGCTTCAAAGTGATTGTCCGCAGCGGAGTAGCGATTGTGCTGTCGCTCCTCTTCATCAGCGTGCCGTTGATGATCGCCAAGCAACGCTCGCTGCCGTATTGCGCATTCGACAAGGACGGCCAGCAACTGACCGTGTGCCTGGGCGACGACGATGAACGGGTGATCGTGGACTGAGCGCTTCAGGGATAAGCCTGGCGCCAACCCTGCGCAAAACATCTGGAAAAATACTGCCGCTCCCGATGTCCAAGGCTTTGCTATGGTTCATGCGTCGAACGCGCTGCCGGGTGAACAATCACCGCCGCCCGCGTTTCAACTTCCGGGAGCACCACCATGAAAATCAACCCTTACCTGATCTTCAACGGCGACTGCCGCGCCGCCTTCACGTTTTACGAGCAATGCCTGCAAGGCAAGCTTGAAGCGATGATGTCCTTCGGCGAAACGCCTGCCGCCGAACACGTACCGAAAGAACATCACCACCTGATCATCCATACCTGCCTGAAAGTCGGCGACCAGATGCTCATGGCCTCGGACACCACCCCCGATCGCCCGACCCCGGGCATGAGCGGCTGCTCGGTGTCCCTGAACGTCGACAGCGTTGCCGAAGCGGAACGGGTCTTCAACGCACTGGCCAAGGACGGGCGCATCGACATGCCGCTGGAGGCGACCTTCTGGGCCGCTCGTTTCGGCATGCTGGCGGATCGTTTCGGCGTGTCCTGGATGGTCAACTGCGAAAGCGACAAGTAACGCAGCACGGGCGTCAGGCATGAAAAGGCCCGCTCCTGAGGGCGGGCCTTGTGTTCAGCGCTGCGCCAGCTCATGCCGCACGCATTGCTCGTAGTAGGTCTGCTTGACCGCCGCCGGCTTGAGCCGGGAGGTGCTGTTGTAGGTCTGCTCGGTAATGCCCATGGCCGTCATGCGCATCCATGGCTGCTGGAACTTGCGAACCTGCAAGCGCTTGCGCGCGCCATATAGGGAGATCCCCGACAGTTTCGATTGCTGTGCGCCCGCGGCGATGTCCGAGCCCCAAGCGCATGCAAAACGATGGCTCTTGCTCAGTTCTTTCGCTTGAGCCCCCAGCGCGAAGGCAGCCAGGGAAAGCGTTGCAACGGTGATGACAATCGTCCGCATATAGCCCACCTAACCTTTTGAAAAAAGGCGAGTTTGCCGATACGGACATCATCCGGGGGCCAGCAGTTTGCCGTCTGCTGGCACTTTGCAGGTAAGGGGGCGGTCAGCCTATCCCTTGACGCACACCACCTGACGCAAGGTATGCAGCACTTCCACCAGCTCACGCTGAGCGTGCATCACCTTCTCGATGTCCTTGTAGGCCATCGGGATCTCGTCGATCACGTCCGCATCCTTACGGCACTCGACATGAGCGGTGGCGCGAACCTGATCCGCGACGGTGAAGGTGTGTTTGGCCTTGGTGCGGCTCATGGTGCGGCCCGCGCCGTGGCTGCAGGAACAGAACGATTCTTCGTTGCCCAGACCGCGCACGATGAAGCTCTTGGCCCCCATCGACCCAGGGATGATGCCCAGTTCGCCCTTCTTCGCCGACACCGCTCCCTTGCGGGTGATCAGTACGTCTTCACCGAAATGCCGTTCCTTCTGCACATAGTTGTGGTGGCAGTTCACCGCTTCCAGGGCCACCTCGAACGGTTTGCGGATGATCGTCCGGGTCGCGCGGATCACCGCGTCCATCATCATGACCCGATTCTGCCGGGCGAAGTCCTGCGCCCACCCGACCGCCTCCACGTAGTCGTCAAAGTGCCGGTTGCCCTCTTCGAAGTACGCCAGATCGCGGTCCGGCAAGTTGGCGATGTGCTGCCGCATGTCCTTCTGGGCCATCTGGATGAACAGGTTGCCGATGGCGTTGCCCACGCCACGGGAGCCGCTGTGCAGCATGAACCAGACCCGGTCGGCCTCATCCAGGCACACCTCGATGAAGTGGTTGCCGCTGCCGAGCGTGCCGAGATGATTGCGGTTGTTCGTGTCGGCGAGCTTGGGGTATTTGTCGGTGATGGCCTTGAACCGCGGAAACAGCGCCGCCCAGGCCTGATCCGCCTGTGGCGGGATCTGATCCCATGCCCCTTTGTCGCGCCTTGAACGGGTCAGGGTTCTGCCGTGGGGGACGGTCTGCTCGATGGCGCTGCGCAGGCCGTGCAGGTTGTCCGGCAGATCGGCAGCCGTCAGCGAGGTGCGCGCGGCGATCATGCCGCAGCCGATATCCACCCCGACCGCCGCCGGAATGATCGCCCCGACCGTGGGAATCACGCTGCCGATGGTCGAGCCCTTACCCAGATGCACATCCGGCATCACGGCGAGGTGTTTGAAAATGAACGGCATCTTGGCGGTATTCAACAATTGCCGCCGGGCTTCCTCTTCCACCGGGACGCCCTCGGTCCACAGTTTGATCGGCTTGCCATCGGCGACTTCCAGCAACTGGTAGGTAGGTTCTTTCATCATCTTGATTCTTCGTTTCGTCACCCGGCCGGGCCCAAGCTTCATACGCCCCCAGGCACAGCAGTCTCCCTCCAGCTTGGGGCTGAGATAGACTGCTCCCGACACCTTCATGCATACAGAGTCGATCAATGCCTAAGAAACACCCGGAAAGCAAAGCGGCAACCGCTGCAGAGATTGAACGCTCGATCCAGGCCTTGAACAAGATGGCTGAGCGTCTCTGGGGGGACGGCCGGGAAGCCGAGGCGAAAGCCCTTCTGGATGCCTTGGATGCGCTGAACCGTGCCTTGGATCGAATCAGGATCGGAGAGAGCCGCAGGGTGGTGACGTTGCACTGAAATGAATGATTGTCGGGGGACAGTGACATTTTGCGCGGGGTTTGCGCAGGCACAAAAAAGCCGATCTAGCTGATCGGCTTAAGTGTCTGATTTTACTCAGGAATAATGGTCGGGACGGAGTGATTCGAACACTCGACCCCTAGCACCCCATGCTGGGGCCTCTGTAGATCTAACCCATTGAAAAGCAAGGCATATATCCATTTCAGAAGACGGCAAAACATCCACCTTTTTGTGCTTTTGCAAACGAAAACACGCGGCCTCCAGAGGAGGTTTTGCGCACCCATCCCAGGCGTTCTGCCGACCGAATAAATCCCCTGCTACGCTGGTTTCTTCTGCCGAGGAAATCCCATGTCAAACGCCGATCTGCTCCCCTCCCTGCTCTTCAAGATTAACGAGAACCAGCTCGCTCTGGAGGCCGCCATCCTGGAGCTCTCGAACTGGGTTGAACAGCGAGGATCCGCCGAAGTCGCCGACAACGTGCGCGGCGCGCTCTGGGCGATCGACAAGAACGAGGAGTTCATCAAGATGACCCTGGCTTTGCTGATGACGCCAGACTGACTGCTTTCGGCCAAAAGCTGCCGATGTGAGGGAGTAATGGAGTAAGTAGCTATGATTGAAGGACTCATTCAGTGCTCAGAAAAATCTTCCTCCTTTGGGCGCTGCTATACAAAATATTGGAAAATTGTTTATGAGAGAGTGATCGGAAATTTGCTGCTAAAGCTGTGGCTACCATGGAAACGTCGGACGCCAACGCTCAAGGAATCACAGACGCAATCATGCGACTAACTTAACTGTTATGCCTCAAGGAAACTCAAACCATGAATGTAGTTTCTACAAGCACCTTTGCTCTCTTTTCTGCATCAGCACTAGTAGCTCTCATTTTGTTATCGGTCGTTTGGCTACCAAGATCCTTTTTCGCAAATACCGTCTCTGGCGGAACGAAAGAGACCGCGAAAGAAGCTTTGGGGATTATGAAAGATTGGGCGGTATGGATGGCCGGCATTCAGACTGCAACAATTGCCGCACTAGGCTTGATGACCAAAGATGGTATAGCCAACCGAGGATTGAGTACTTTGCAAATTGACTTGGCGATTCTGGTGGCCCTGTTCAATACGCTGGCGCTATTTTTCAGCGCGTGGCTACTTACATCGCTTTCTTCATTAATGCTACGAGTGTACCAAGATAATTTGCCAAACTACGACTTTTACAATTTTCCTCTGTACGCATATATGGAGAACTCGACCAGTATGCGGCGCTTCACCGTAGGCTTTTTCGCGTTTTGGAATCACTGGCTGTGGGGTGTTGGCATTCTCCTGTTCGGCACATTGTCAGTGTCTTTTTTAGTGCCTACTGGTGGTGGATGCTTAATCAGTTCTTCGAGGGCCAATTGCGCTGGAGCAGAAGCGGTTTGCGCACAAATGCAGTGTGACAACAAAGCGGAAACACCAAGCATGATGAAAGAAGCCAAACCCTCAATCGGTAATCGATAAGGAACCTTCCGTCGGCCTACCATCAAGAGGTGGCATAGGATCAGCCTGAACTCTGGTAATAAGACGCGTCCACTCTTCAATGGCGAGTTTTTGACAAGATACGGCTTCATCCCACCGGGAGCCTGACACGTCATCTGCGACGACCAGCATCATCAGATGAGTCGTAGTCGCGTCAAGCTCAAGCAAGCGCTGGTGAGCATCGAAACGAAATTTTAAGAGCCACCAACCGCGAAGAATATCAGCTGACCCATGAGTGGAGGGCCGCTATTGACCGGAAGCGAACCCCAACGGGCAATACAAGAAGTAGCCATCGCCTAGATCTTGTCCCCTTGCCAACCGGGCACCGTGCAGATACTGTCCCACTTATGAATCAGCTACATATTGCCTCGACCACCACTACCACGACCGCCCGAGGCGGGTCGTGAGAGGTGTCGTGAGCCAATAATGCACGATCTTCAAAGGCCCGCCAGTGATGGATAGGGCCTTTTCTTTTGCCCTTGTGTCGCTGGCCCAAACGCAAGGAAAAGCACTATGCATGCACTGTTGATTCTCGATATGCAGGTTGGATTGTTTCATGGTCCGGATAAGCCATGGGCTGGTGAGGCACTGCTAAGCACGTTGAATAGTCTGTTGGATAAAGCCCGCACCGCCGGCGCGCCCATTTTTCTTGCTCGCCACGTGGGGCCGTCCGGCTCACCTATCGAACCAGGAAGCCCGTTGACGCAACTGGTGGAGGAACTGTTGCTGAGGGGCGACGAAGTGATTTTCGAAAAAGCCGGCCTAACGCTTTCGCCATGACTGACCTGTCCGATCAACTTAAGGCTTGTGGTTCCCAAGGCGTGGTTATTGCCGGAATGAAGACCCAGTATTGTGTCGATAGTACCTGCCGAGCCGCACGAGATCTTGGATTCGATGCAGTCCTGATCGCCGATGGTCATACCTGCACCGACACTCCCGCTTTGAAGGCTGAAAGTATCGTCGCTCATCACAATGCAACCCTGGCGGGCCCATTCTGTCGTGTCGTTCACGCTGAGGACTGGCGTTTCTAACCGGCATTGATAGATCGACTCAAGTTCTGGGTCGATCTGTCTGCTTTGGGTGGCCGGTGCCCCCACGGCAGGCAGCAATCGGCCATAAACGGACGTTCACAGGTGACCGCTACTGGCCAGGAGCGGACGACAGGATACGGTGAAGGCTATTGAATGGCGTCTTCGATGCAGCTTCTACTCTCGCAGGCCGCAGGGCTTAGCGTCTTCCATGTCGCGATTCTTCATGAGCAATGTCGTGTTTTCCGCAATCACGTCTAAACTGAGCAAGGACTTATAGGACGACAAAGAAGGATTTGCACCTAATTGCTAGGCGTCCGGATCACACACACACAATTGCCTTCGAGGTGAAAAAATGACATCGGAGACAGACCCGTTCTTCTGGAAGCTCATTCCAATCATTACCTCGATCCTTGCACTGGTCGTCATATATGCCAACGCGCGTTTCGGACTGAGAAATAAGCAAGCTGACCTGATTATTCACTTCCACAAGCAGTTCGACGAACTTCAGAAGAAGAGAGCGGAACTTCTAACCGCACATAGCGAGAGGGCTGCAAGCGTTGAAGGAGCATGGTCACAGCAGCGAACCGAGGTCGAGGCAGAGATGTTCTTCGACAGATTCTGGAGTCTGCAGTTCGATCAATTTCTTGCCTGGTACGAGGGTTATGTTCCCACGAGGCTCTATGTCTACTGGGCGTTCTCGCGCTGGCGCGAGCTGCACACGACGACCGCCGAATGGACCATCGCGAATAGGACGATGGCCTCCACACTAGACCAACTGAAAAATCGTTGGCAGAACAACCCCGATAAATCATCCAGGCTATCTACACACGTCAGCAATTTTCTCGGACTGATGTTCGCGCTTAAGCAGACCTCCACATCTGCCGACATGAACGACCTCCTTCGTAGGTATGGTCCTTCGAGTTTGCGTCGACTAGCTCGTCTTTTTTTTGGTGCTGACTGACGCCTAACCCTTCGTTCCAGCGGACCGCCTTCGGCAGCCGGTGAACGTATGTGCCGGTCATGGCACGTAACTATATCGGTGAAAGTTTTGCAGGTTCGCTTCGACCTCAATCTGATCAGATGTTTGTTCTCCTAATCGATTTTAAAGCAATGCTAAGTAATCGCTCGGCTAAGTCTGCGATTGGCGCGATTCCCAGCGAGACAGATAGGCGATCGTCGCTTCCGTTGCCTCGACACAGATTGCTTCGCTGATGCTGCCCTCTGTGAGGTATCCATAACGCAGGCAGGCAAACGCGATCTCGACCGCCAGCGTCGCGGCATCCGGTTGCCGCGGCAAGTCTTTGAGCACGCCCTGAGCCTGCAAGGACTGACGCAGGAGGTTGCCGATCATGGCGTCTTTCTCCTCATGGGCCTTGCAGTCGGTCGGGGTGAAGTTGCCGCGCATGAGCAAAGCGGCCGCCGCCGGATGCTCGTTGTAGTAACCGGCAACGCCACACACCACTCTGCCGATCGCCACTTTCCAGTCCTCACCCTCCTGCGGATGCATCGCCAGGACGAGTTCGCCGATGCGTTCCATCTGCAGCGCCGCCAGATGGGCGAAGAGTGCGTACTTGTCGGGAAAGAACTGGTAAATGCTGGCCCTTGGCACACCCGACAGTTTGGAAATTTCCGGGATCGATGCCATATCCGGCCCGACCTCTCGGAGCAGTTGCTCGGCGGCCTCCAGCACCTTGCTGATACGCGTCTGCGAGCGCGCCTGTTGGGGGAGTCGTCCCTCCCTTTTACTTTTGGATGTCGACGAGGGGTCTTGCATGCTCACTAAATCAGACATATGTTATGTTTTAAAACGTGACAAATGTTGTATTTATAGATATCCCACCCTTCCTTGTCCAGCGCGAGGCCGTCGATGAGCTACACAGAACAGACCCAATGGCAGGCAATTCAGGCATTCCTTCCACCCAACTACCGCATCGACGCGAGCAATGCTCCTTTAGAAGAGCACTGGCCATGGCGCGGGCATACCGTTCACCTGGATCGCTACACCAACCCCACGGCCCCGGCGCGAGTCATCCTGTTTCATGGTGTCGGTACCAATGGCCGGCAAATGTCCACCATCACCGGCCTGCCGCTCTTCCGGCAGGGACTGGAGACCGTGGCCATCGACATGCCTGGCTACGGTGAGACCAAGGTCGCGACAGGGGCGAATGTCCGCTATGACACGTGGGTGGAGCTGGCCAATGACTTCATCGAATACGAACGCGCCCGCGACCCGCGTCCGATTTTTCTATACGGTCTGAGCGCGGGAGGGATGCTGACCTATCACGCCGCCGCCATGAACCGGCACGTCGCCGGCATTATCGGGATGACTTTCCTCGATCAGCAAGTTCCGAGGGTTCGAGAGCAGACCGCTCTTTCTCCCCTGATGGGGCGCCTGGGCATTCCGATGATCCATTTTCTGGCGCGCACGCCGCTGAGCGGGCTGAAAATGCCGATGTGGCTGGCCAGCAAGATGCACACACTGGTCAATGACCGAGCTGCGTTGAAGGCTTGCCTGAAAGATCACACCTCGGCCGGCAACTGGGCCAGCCTGCGCTTTTTGAGTTCCTACCTTGGATACACGCCCGCCATGGAGCCGGAATCCTTTGACGTCTGCCCTGTCCTGCTGACCCAGCCCGCAGCCGACCGCTGGACGCCGCTCGCGCTGAGCCAGCCATTCCTGCAACGCCTCATCCGTGTCGAGGTGGCGACCCAGATGCTCGACAACGCCGGACATTACCCGCTGGAGGAACCAGGCTTGAAGCAAATGAACGAAGCGATTCTTGCGTTTGTGGAACGAACCTTAGCGATGCAAAACGTCGAGTGGTCGGCATAGAGATGAACACACACGAGATTTTAGTGAGGAGTTACCGACATCGCTTAAACCGTAATGTCAGGCGTCACTTTAAGGTGCTGCATGTAAAGTTAGGATTCGGGAGGAATGCGGAGATAACAGAACACCCATTACAGGTCGAAAGCCTACGGTCGCGAACGGCAGAATCGGCCAAAAATGGACGTTCGCTAGTGGCCGCTAACGGACATTAACTGAAGGCTAATGCAGCTCGTCGTCTCGTCCTCGTCGGCCGAGCCCGCCTCATTTACTGTATATCCAAACAGCCAGCAGCAAAGCCCTACCGTGGATCCCTACGAAATCGAAAACACCGACGACTGGCTCGGCTGCCCGACGCCGCTCGAAACCTGCCGGCACCAGCTCAAGATCTACGAGAACGAGTTCGAGGAACTGACCCTGTAGCTGCGCCAGCAGCGGGATCGGATCTTCAAGCTAGTCCAGAGGTAGTTTTAGACAGCTTCTTGGTTCAATTTTCCAATTCTTAGGTAGCCTGTTGCTCTTTCTCAAAAGCCCTGAGAGAATCAAAGCACTTTGACATCACTGGCGATTATCAGTGGTGCCTTCGCACTGGTTGGGCTGCTGTCCCATTGTGTCCAGTGAACACGCAAAGACAGCAACAGTCTGAACTTCCCCGCCGGCCACTACATGAGACTGGGAAAACAGCTAGGGAGGATTGCCATGGGCATTTCTGAACAAGCTGGTTCAGCAGCTTTACATCTACGCCTTGGGGCGTTGGGTAGCTTCGTCGGAGTGCTCTGCATTCATGGCGCCGCTCCGGTACTCGCTGTTGCACTGGGGCTTATTGCTGCTTTTGTTTTAACAAAGATGTAAGGCTAGAGTGGTCACGGAACGCGAACGTGACCATTCGAACCTTAGACCTCCCTCCCCTGCAACTTCCTGCCTTCCAAACACCAATACCTACTTTTGCACTTCCCGCACATAAGCCTGGCACGCCTTCAGCGCGATCAGCCCCCGGTCTCCTTCGTCGGTGATGGCGACAATTCGTTGAGCAAACGCCGGGTCAAGCTCGGCTCGTACTCCTGCATGAACCACGCCGCCGGCGCCGGCGGCCTTTGGCACGTCACGGGCACCGGCGGAACCTGCATCGAGGATGACTGACAGCCGCAGATCAGCAGTGGCAAGACGATCGCGCAGGTGCGCTTGGTCTTTTTGGGCATCGCTGAGTTCCTTGTAGTGGGTTTGTTCGCTGGCCGACAGCCGCTGCTCGAGCGCCAGCCGCTTGTCCTGCTCGGCCTGCTGGGCGCCGGCGGCGGCCTGGGTCAGTTGGTTGAGGGTTTCGGCGTGCTGGCGGGCCTGCTCGGCCAGCTGCCGGCCGTAGCGCCAGTCCTGGAACCGCCAGGCAGCGCCGGCGCCGATCAGCACCAGCACCACCCCGGCGACCACCTTCCACGGGATGGCCATCACGGGACGTCCCTGAAGAAGACGTGCCCGCCAAGCTGCAAGGTCTTTTTCGCCTCCGCGGCCCAGGCCGGCGGCGTCCTCATGCTGAGTGCGTAGTAGTGCGTGGCCCCGCCGGTTGGATCTGGCACCTTGCCGTCGATGACCTGGTCCGCTGCCACCCTGGCCTGGGACAGCTCGCGGGCCGGGATCGGCTTCGCGCCGGACAGGTAGGCGAAGTTCGGGTCGCCCTTGTTCCAGCAGCTGAACTGGTACGGCTTCTGGCACACGCCGGCGTAGCCCTCGCCCCACCAGGAATTGGCCTTTCCGTCGAGCACCCGGTTGCGGATCGTCCAGGCCACGGCCACTTGGCCGGCGGGAGTCTCGCCGCGGGCCTCGCCCCACAGCGTGCGCGCGAGGATGTCTCGGTCTTGTTCGGTGACTGTCATGCTTTTCTCCAGGCAAAAAAAACCGCCCGAAGGCGGCGCAAAAGTTATGTAACTTGATTAGTGGATTAGGACAGCTGAGTTCCGAAGTAAGCACGCGACTCCATACGCTATCGTGCAGACTGAGAACGCTCCTACTGTTTGCCAAAGACCATAGGTCGTTATGCAGAATTTAAAAATCTCTGCGAAGGGAGTAAAATCAGGCATCGTTAGCCTCCTTGCTTTTCAAGGGGTTGATGTAAAAAGCCCCAGAGCGTTGCGAGCGCCTGGGGCTTTTGCTTTGTGTAAGCCATGGTGAGGGGTTTTGCTTTGATCTATCTATAATGCAACTTAATTCCCGTTCTCTAAATGTTGGATCCGCCATGACGGAGGCCAGCCATTCGAGATGGATTGGGGCTATGCATTAGACTTTTCCTGCTACCATTATATGGGGCTTCAAAGCTCTCCTGTTTTACCTGTCAACCTCCTCCATGTAGAAAACCTGTTCGGTCACTGCTGGTCTTCGGCAAATATCCCGGCGCTGATCATCACGCTGCCGACGATCTGGTACTTATGCATGGCCGCATTGAGCGCGGGCGCAAAAACGCCGGCTTTCTTGCCGGCGTTGGGGAGGATCTGCAGCAGTTATAAGGTCACTCCGATTAGGCTGCGTCTGGCGACTTGCCTTCCGGCGAGGCGACGATGACTGGAGCTGGGGGCACCACAGGCCACACAGGGGCGGCGTGCCAAGTAGGCTGCTTCGTTACCTTGCCCAATGCGAACTTGTAGGCCTTCCAGGCGGCCAGGACAGGCTGCAGCGCAGCCTGTTCGGCGATCTCCTCTTCCGTGGCCTCGCCGAGCTCTATGCCGTATCCGATGGTCTCGATCCTGTCATTCACCCGCGCGATCTGCAGGACAGCCTGCGCATTGCGCTGCGCCAGTTCTGCCTTCATGGCTGCCAAGTGCTCGGCATCAGCCGCCGCAGCCTTCATCGCGGCCGTCACCAGCAGAGACCAGTTGATGTATCCGTCCGCTGTGCCTTCCGGAGGGAACTCAGGAGCCTGGTATGGCGGGTCGTTTTCGCCGAGAACGGGTTGGGGGAATGCAATATAGCCGTCCGGCACATCAAGCAGCGGGACGGGGAATGCCTGCTCCTGGCTGTAGTTCCATGGCAGCGGGAGCAATAGCGTCACAGACAGCTCGCCGCTTACGACATCAACCGATCCGGCCTCGGACAGCCAGATGCTGTGGAAAGCTGATCTCGGCAACGTGTCACCTTCCTGCATCCTGGAGAAGTCGAAGACCTCGCCATTGATGGTAAGGAAGGCGCCAGACTTGTAGACGGTCAACGTGTCGTCGCGGCGCTGAGGGCTAAGTATGATCTTCATCAGAACCATCTCCCGATAGCGATGCAGTCAAAATCGACGCCGTAGGTGGCGATATCGCCAACCACAAATTGAGCGAGACTGAACACGGAAACGCTCGCGCTTGTGCCTGTGCGTGCATAGGCGCTCGCCGCTGTTACCTGCTTGGCGGTGCCGAGCGTCCCAAGAAGGTTCGCCCCGACATACCCAAGTGCCGCAAAGGTGATAGGGAACGTCCAGGTGAACCCGATATTGGATGTGTTGAAGAACCCAATGCCGCCGGCGCCGAGCCTCCAGGCGATCATGGTTCCATCGGCGATCTTGATGCATGAACCATTGCCATTGGTGACGTATTCAATGACTGCCCCGGTTGGAGCCCCGGCGGTCTGGGAGACTGTCCCAACGATGTTCGACCTGTTGTAAGAGAACCCGACCGTCCCGCCGCTGTCACGCTTGTAGAACAGGCAGATCCAATTGCCACTGCCCATGCTCAGGAACTCGGCCGAGTCGTTAATGGCGGTGGTGATATTGGCCCCTGTCGGCAAGATCATCGAGGCGCCGTTATAGGTAAGGGTGAGCACCCCCGTGAATCTGACCGTCCTCCTGGCGCCTGCGGCTATGGTGCCGAAGTTGGTGATAGTCGTTGTGCCAGTGATATAGACCACGTTCGAAGTGGCCGCACCGATGTCGGTGGTCGCCCCGGACGCGATCGACTGCGGTGGCGCATCATTCATGGCGCCAGTGAGCGTGCCACCGGCAATCGGGAATTTCTGGTCTCTCAGGAGCGCGATGTAAGATGCATAGACCCTGAGATAGTCGTCGATCAAGGACGGCGATTCGGATCCCGGCGGGCTGTTGCTGCCTGCAGTCGTGGACAGATCGTTTATCGAAGACGGGAGCGGCATGTTTGGTCATCCCAATAAAAAGCCCGCTCAATGGCGGGCTCTAGTTGAATGATTCGCTACGCCCTAGAGAGATTTATGGACGAGCATTGGTTGAAGGCGATTCAGATGTCCGCCGTTTTCATCGGCGTGCAGCTGCTGGTCAAGCTGGAGGACTGGCTGACCGTTCTGGCGAAAAAGCACCTACCTAAAGGCAGCAGGATCAGGAAGATCGTCCTGATCAACCCCGACGAGGACTAGGCTACTGCTCCGAGAACCCAAGCAAGCCTGGCGCCGTGAAAAGCGGCAAAAGGCTTGGCTTCGGGTCTTTCGGGACGATCACCTTCAATGGCGGGTTCAGCGCCGAGCCGACGTCAGCCATCTGCTTGGCCTTGCCGGCGGCTGTGACCGTCATGTTCAAGAGCCCATGTGCAATCGGAAGCTTGGGCATGGCCTGGACGAACCTCAGCAGGTTAGGAACCGTGCTGGAGCCGGCAGGCTTCATTGGTGGGTTCATGATCGCCCCGCCAGCCCTGAGGATGCGCTGGTAGTCGCTCCAGCCGGCGTTGCCGAAAAGTTCCTTGCCTTTCTCTGGCCCGATCTTATCCAGCGCCTTCCGCATACCATGGATGGTGAACGAGCCGCCCGTCTCTCCCTGAAGCGTCGCTGAATCCCGGATGTAGGCCTGGGCCGCGCTGCGCAGCGAGCTCATGATCGGCACGCCTCTCTGGCTCTCAAGCTGGGAAAGGTCTTTCAGCTGGTCGACCTTCATCTTGCCGACGATGTCAGGCAGGTCTTCCGCAGCATAGTTTCCCTTCAGGATCTTCTCTATCAAAGGACTGGCTTCCTGGAAGCGGAAGCGATCTGCCGCTGCCGTGCGCGCAGCGCGGAAAGCGTCGGCGATCCCCATTGGGCCATCTGCGGCGGCCTGCTCGGCGCCCCCGGTTAACGGCCCGATCCCACCCTGATATGGAACGATGCCGCCTTGCCCTGGAGCTGGGGTACCTCCAGGAAGGAAGCGCCCCGGTCCTTCGATCATGCCGATATCCGATGGAGCCGGCTGGACACCTGGGGTCGCACCAGGGCGGAATCCCGGTGCCGGGTTGAAGGCCGCCGACTCGCCATTGTCGATGGCGTTGATCAGATGCCTTTTGACAATGTTGAGGGCCACCGCCTCGGCCTTGTCGTTCGTGCTGTAGATCCTGCCGTTCAGGGCCTGGAGCCGCTGCAGCGCAGTCCCCATGTCGAACGGCTCCTTGCCAGTGGTGGCCTTCTGAAACCAATTCAGGGTGTCTGCTGGCAGTTTTGACCCGAGCATCTGCTGGTCAAGTTCGGTGGAGGCATCATTGACGAACCTGTGCGGGTCGAGGGGAATGTCTCGCCCGGCAGTGTCGCGGGCTGCCTGGTAAAGCTTGTCGGCTTTATCCTTCAGGCTGGCATCGTAGTCGGTGATCGACTTTTGCAGGGTCTGCCCGCGCTGGTAGTCGGTCTCCATGCCGGCGCCCTTGCGGACGCCATAGAGCAGCGACTGATTGGCATCGACAAACCGCTTCTGGATCTGGTCGTCGACAGTGTTCAGGTTGTTCTCCATCCACCATTGCTTCGGATCGCGGCTGAGCCAGCCGCGCATTGGCTTAATGCCAAGAGAGTTGAAATCCGCCATGCGGCCCAGCTGGACGCCGTCAAGGTTGTCCACGTCATCCATCGACTTCTTGCCGATATCGACGATCTGATCCTTGATGGCCTGCGGCAGTGCCGAGAAATCGACACCCTTCCTGGAGAGCTTGGCAGCCACTTCCATCTCAATGGGCGCAGCCGGCTTCATCATGGCCTGGATGCCGCTGGCGACCTTGCCGATTCCTCGCCCTAGCGCCAGGCCTGCTCCACCCCCAGCGCCGCCAGCGAGGGTATTCGCCAGCCGGTCAGATATGTCGCCAGGCTGAGAAACAGCTCCGAAAGCTGCGCCGGCGCCGATAGCCTGTTTGTAGGTTGAAGGTTTGACCATGGCAGTGCCGGCGCTCTCCAGAAGGCCACCAGCGGTTTTCAGGCTAGGCATCATGCTGGCTGCCTTGGTCGCTCCCAACGCCTGGCCGCCGGCCTGAAGTCCGCGTCCGCCAAGGTATGCGAGGCCAACCTGCCCGCCGATGTTGCCGACAAGGCCCGCAGGATCTGACATCAGGTCGTCATCGGCCCCCGGCGCACGCTGCCACCCACGAGGCCAGATGACGCCGCCTAGGCCGATGCCTTCCATCAGGTCTGCGACCGCCTTGCCAGCGCCGAGCGTGCCCCGCTCAAGCCAATTCCTGCCAGCCAGACGATCTGGCGGAGTATTTCGCGCTGGTAATGCAGCGGCCGTCGCCGGAATAGCCGAGGCCGGATGCGCTTGGGCATCGTCCCAGACTATTCCAGATGGGTTGACAGCCGGCTCGTCATCCCACTGGATTGATCCTTGTTCAATCGCCATAACCGATGCTCCCGTCCGAGTATTGAACAACTCTACGTCCGCTGGCATCTCGCCCAGTACGCAATACTCTCACTTGAGGCATTGAAGCCGCTTGACTAGGCTGTGCATGGTTACGTGGAGACAACTTGTCTGCGCCACGGCCGGCCGGGATACGCATGTCCTGTTCAGTTTGGCGCCTGGCTTCAATTTTTTGCTGAATCACTTCCGGGCTATCCCCGACAACTGGAAAGAAGGTCCGAATATTGTTGTCGACTTCATCCGCTGTCGCCGCGGCTCCTGTCTTTGCCCGCAAATATGACTCAGCCCATTGGCGTTGAGTCTGGGCGACCTTTTGCGCCTCCGCCCCTGCAAACATGTTGGTGTATTGGCTGTTGGTCAGCGCAACACGCGCAGGCGATACCGACGCGCCAATCTTGTCGAAGGTGTTCGAAGCATCGCGCATTTGACTCAAATAGAGCGTGTTCTTGCCTTCCGCCTCCGTGAGTTTCGACGCGGTTCCATCTTGGAATGGCATGCCATTTTGTGTAACCACAGGAGTGGCTTGCCCGGTCCCCTTATCAACTCGGTAAGTGTTTCCGTCAGGCCCTGTAAAGATCTGCATGCGCTGTGCTTCCTTGTTGATGTTATTGGCATCGTCCAGTGCCCTGATATTGGCCCAACCGCGCGCATTGGCAGCCTGTTCTGACGGAGACATCGTGACGTTGAAAGCTTGCCCGGCAGTCGGCACTACGAACTGCTTCATGCCACCTTGATCAACCAGCTGCGGCGCCACGTATGAGTCGACGGCCTGGCCGACCGGGCGCCCATACTCGTCATACTGCATGGTCTGCTTGCTGCCGTTTGCGCCAGGTACTTCTATGGTGCGCGCAACCTTGCTCATGGCCGCATTCGGCATCTGCGCAAGCTTCATGATGTCTTCAGGCGTTGCGCCGACCTGCAGCGCCGTCTTGTAGTCGAAAGTTGGATTACCGTCGGCATCCTTACCGTACAGAGTCGGCAGCGTGTCACGCTGCAGCTGCAGCAACTGGGCTTTCTGGGCCTTCAAGGCATTGGCGTTTGCAGCTGAATAGCCAGCGACTCCGGAAAGCCCGGCGGCACCCAAAGTGTTGATCGGGCCGCCCCGGCCAGCGCTGGCGAGACCGCCAAAAGCTGCCGCAAGCAACCCCTGGCCTGCTGGGGTCTTAACGAAATCAAGAAGTCCGTCCATTTCAGCCTCGCAGGAATCGGTGTTGGGCGTTCATCTGCTGCCGGCGTGCGCGCAGGGGGTCTTGCGGGCCATCGGCGAGCGCGGCCATGGTTTCCGGGCCGCCGCCGACCTGTTGCATTGGGGCTGCCTGTGGCTGGCCCTGGCCACCGCCAAGCAGGCCTGCTGCCTGCATACCGGTAGACGCCGCATCCAGGAACGGTTTGGCCTGGGAGGCGAACTGGCCGGCCTGCTGGCCGAACGTACCGAGCAGGCCTGGCGAGGCCGCTGCGGATCCGCCGGCGGTGGTCGATGCCCCCATTGCGCCGCTGACAAGTGGCTGGCCAAGGCCATACCCTGCGCTCCCAGCCCCTGCCCCAGCGCCGGCCGCACCTGCACCGCCTGCAGCAGCACCGCCCGCCATGGCGCCCCCCAATAGGCCGCCTCCGGCACCCATGGCGCCACCGATGGCAGCGCCCTTCAGTGGGTTCTGACGGTTCGACATCGCGCCTGCGACGGCCCCGATTGCGATTGGAATCAGAAGTGGGAGCATTACTTGCCGCCTCCGGACGATTTGGTGGTCGAGGTCTGCCCAATGCCAGAGCCGAACACGCCGGACATGGCGGCGAGTTGCTTGTATGGCAGGTTCTGTTGATCCAGGAACGACTGGTATTGCGTGTCCAGTTGCTGCTGCTGGTTGTCCTGGTACATGTTGGCCGCGTTCATGAAGTTGTTGGCGACGTTCATGCCCTGACTCTCGTAACCCGGCGCAAGGCCGAGCATCTGGCTCTTCATCTGGTCGTTGCGATTGGCATAGTTCTCGGCCAACTGCTGTTGGGCGGTGTAATCCTGCATACGCATGTTGGACGCTGTATTGGCCAGGTTCTTGGTCAGGTCATTCAGCGAGTTCTGGGTCGCCGCCTGGTTCCCGGTATTGCCGAAGGAGCCGGAGTTGACCATCTGCGTGGTCAGTCCCGGGGCGATCGCATCGTTGTAGTTGCGGGTGATGTCGCCCATGGCTGCATCGATGTTCTGCTGCAGGTATGGGTTCGATCCGGAATACGGGTTCTTGGTGGCTGCGGATCCAGAGGTCAGGCCGGCGGTCACTGCGTTCCTGGCCGCATTCATGGAAGAATCGCCATTGTTGAAGATCTGCCCCAGCCTGGCGGTCGCCGAGTTCTGGAAATCGTTCATGCCGGCGACTTGCTGGCCCCAATATGGCTGGTATGGCTGGTTCGACAAGTCCATGGCCTTGGTAGCGTAGGCTGACGCAAGCGGCTTCAGCTCTTGAGGGATGGACTGGGTAGTCGTGCTCGAGCCTCCACCGCCCTTGTGCGGACGCAGCGCATCACCGCTGAACCGAGGGATCGCCCCAAATGCAGGTCCGCCGAATTCGGCGTCCAGATGTTCGTGCAGGGTATCGATGTTCACAGGTCGACCTCCAATACTTGATATACCGGCGCGAAACCGCAACGCTGCCGATAAAGACGCTCCTGGGCCGGCTTTGCTGCGCAGCGCAGCTTCAGGCATCCGAAACTGATTGCCATGCCGCGCAGCTCGTCGAAAAAGCTTTCGAAATGGCCATTGGGGGCATAGACCTCATAGACATATAGGACGCGGAAGTTGGGCAATTGCTCGACGCCGATCACCCCCCAACCGGCGATCGTTTCGTCATGGTCAAGACGCACCAAGGTGCGTTCACCGCGGCTGAGCATCATCTTCAGCTGGTCGCCGGTGATCTCCCCGCCGGATGTGGCGCAGGCCAGCCCAAGGTTATGGGCACCCTCCTTCCAGGCCACGTCGATATGGGTCTGCGGCACAACGATGATCTTGCTCATCAGTTCCCCGTGAGATAGCGGTTCTGAACCCAGGTGCCGGGCGTTCCAGAGACAACGCATGTCCACCCGGCGATGATGTATTTCGAGCCGGCTGTGCCGAGCTCTGTGGGCGCCGAGTTCTTCAGCGAGTCGCCCTGCATCCATGAGCCTGTGGTCGGAGCCGCGGTGCCGGCGGTGTAGAAAGCGGTAATCCGTCCTTCGGACAGAAGGTTGACCTGACTGGCATGCTCGCGCAGTTCGCGCTGCATGACCGGATCAGTTGTGCCGGCGCGCGGAGTCGTGTTCAGCCTCATGTCAGCGCATCCCCTGCGGCATTACCTCGGCATCCATGTGCGTGACCCGCACAGGCCCGACGAACGTGAACGTCGCCTTGTGCCAGCGCGCCGACTGCCGCAGGTCGAATTTCCCGTCCAGTACCGATCCAGTGGTGCCTGCGGTGAATCCAGCCCCAGAGTTCTGCTGCATGAACGTCTGCACCGTTGCGCTCATCGGCGCCTTGGCATAGCGCAGGCGGATCTTGTTGATGCATGACACCGCGTCATCATCGCCGACTTCGCCGGTGGTGAATGAGCTCCCAGTTGAATTCCCGGTCATGGCCTGCAGCTGATGCGAGTTGTTGAAGATCGACAAAGATTTGCCGCCGGACAGCCAGAACTGCGAATCAAAGGAGTACGGCGCCAACCCGTCGATGGTTGAAGAGATCGATGACAGGCCATCGATGGTGACGCCAGACGAAACATAGTTCAGGGCCGCTTCGATGCTTCTATTGGCAACACCCCATTTCCTAGCGTTGACGTGATAGACAAGCGCGGCGTCTGGGGTCTGCGAGCTAAGCGAAGGGTAAAAAATCCAGACCAGGTTCTTCTGCCGATCGAAGACGCAGATCGTCCTATAGCGGTAGGACGGATTCGAGTTGTCGAAGAAGAACTGCCGTACGAACCCATCGGCCACCGGCGCCGGCCGCGTTCCGTCGAAGATCCACATGTTGTCATCGCCGACGAAGAAATGCGCGCCGCCGATGTCGCAGATCGCCTCTTTGCCGATGCATCCTGCGTCACCGCCGGGCACCTGCAACCAGTTCCATACCGTAGGTGCCCCGACATACTGCCCCAAGTAGATTGAACGCTGCTTGTAGGCTATGGCGTATTCGCCGAGCCGCATGCCTGCCGTGAGGCGCCCGGCAGTCGCCACAAGCCTCCCTGCGGTAGCCTGAGTGGCCAGGCTTGGCGTCCACGATGTATCGTCGAAAGCCGCGCAGCACTGCCAGCCATCTGGCTTCTCTGAGCCGTCGTTTAGGTTGAGTGCCATGACGAACGAGCCGACGGTGAACAGGATCTCGGCCTTTGGCGCTCCTGACACGTCGGAGAAGGCTGCCCCTGTAGAACGCTGGATAACGTCCGCGCGGTTGGCGCACAAGGTCGCGTCTCCGAATTGGGTGATCGACCATCGGGTATCCACGCCACCGCTGTAGGGCGACGCGCGCGAAACGTCATTCCATGAACCTGAGGCGAGCTCGTAGAGCTTTGTCGCCGTGCCAGCGATGATGCGACGCGTATCATCAAGCTTCGCCACTACAGCGGCACCGATGCAGGAGGCAGCCAGCGCCGGCGTCCCGGCAGGCGTTGCAGGCTCAGGAGCGCCCTCCATCCCATTGAGGTATGGGATGAGGTTCGTGCAGTCGGAAACAAGCCCTGGCGTCGTCACGTCAGTATCCGGCGCAAAGCCTGTCAGTTGGATCATCGTGCGATGACCTTCATGGTGGAGCCGCTGTACCAGTCGATTCCGTTGATCCCATCGACCGCTTGCTGATAGAGCTGCCCCCAGGTCGCAAGGCGCGCGTCGTTCATCAGGAACGGCATGGCGGCCAGCAATGAGGCATAAAGATAAGCATTCGGCCAGCTCGCGAGCAGCCAATTGCTGGTGTTCGTGTCGGATAGCGCCGGCAGCCGCTGCTTGTAGATCAGTTCTAGCGAATACACCGCATCCGGGGTCGGGCCCAGCTCAAGCTGTCCACCGATGACGGTGAACACGACCGGCTGGCCGGAAGTATTCGCTGCATAGTCGATGCCGATCTCGTCCGGCGACCTGTAGGAAAGCGGCTGGTTGTACGTGCCGACGACCTGCAGCCTGCGCATATCCAGCATGTCGGTCGGCAGCGTGACGGTCTCTGTGCCGGCTACGGTGGCAAGCGTCGTCCTGGCCTCCATGCTGCGCGCATTCAGGTCGATGTTCAGCTGGGTTTCGGCCAGCGTGATGAGGTCTGGAATGATCGCGGACAAGTCGCTGCGGTTGAGCCAGGAAGCGACAGAGGCCTGCAGCTCTGCATAGGTCGTGATGCTCATACCTTGCCCTTCCAGACGCGGAACGCAGACAGATCAGGATCGTTCAGCATGCGGCGCATGTGCTCCTTGTTGCCGATGCACTCGTGGAACGTGATGTTGTGCTTGTTGCAGTAGTCCTCGATGATTACGAACGGGATGCTGGCGGCATGCTTCATCTCCGAACTGCCGTGCAGGCCGGCGTTGTGCAGCGCCTTCGTGTGCTCGGCGATCGGCGTGCAGTCCTGCGTGCGCTGGACAATCATCTTCCCGTCGTCGAAATGGAATTTCGTCTCAAGGTCGAGCATTACATGTTCTCCAATGGAGATACCTGCACAACGCCGGCAGACGTCACCTGAAGTGCAGCAATGTTCTTCAGGTTGGATACCGCGATGATCACGGCGTCACCTGGCTGAACCATCATGTCGGTGTTGACCGCAGTCACCGTGCCATTGCCGATGCGCACATATGCACCGGTGCTGGCCGTGATGCGGATGTAACGTGGCAGTTCGCCGCTCTGCGCATTCGGGATGGCTGAGCTGGCCGACGTTCCGCTGGTGGCGATGTTGACGCCCGTGGCGACGACCTGGATCGCGCCTTCGAAAGTGTTGCTCATGGCGAGCCTCCTCGATGGTTAGCGCCCCCACAGGGGCGCAGGTCAGGCCGGGTTGAGGGTCACGGTGAGGTTGCCGACTGCGGAAGTCGCGGTGCCGGTGAGGTCGTAGCAAAGCGAATCGCCGGCCGCCATCAGCAAATCGCTGGCGGTGGTCGACAGTGTCAGGGCCTGCTGGGCATTGGCGGTGCCGACGAGGTTGTAGCTGCCGGAATGCAGCGCGGTGCCGGAGGTGATTGCGGTGCCGCTCGGAACCTTGCGGATGACCGCGGTGCACGCGCCACCGGTGCCAGCCACGTCAACGCGGCCACGGATGGCCTTGACGGTGTACGGACGGTCGGCGGTGAAGATGGTGCAGTCGACGGTTGTGGCCAGGTAGTTCAGCGTCACCGGGATGAAGCCGCCATCGCCGTTCGCAGCACCCTCGATGCCGAGCGAGCTGTCCGCGTTCTGTCTGATCTGGGGCATTTTCGTTCTCCAAAAAGAAAGGGGAGCCGAAGCTCCCCATGGTTTTGCCGTCAGGATCAGGCCACGTCGTACACGGCGCCATTGGCTTTCGGGGCGCGGGCTTCGACAGTCCATTCCACGATCAACTCGCGCTTCTCGGCGTCGCCAGTCTTCGCCAGTTCCACGGTGCTGAATGGGCGAATGTAGCTGATCGCCCATTTGTCGGCCTGGAGCACGAACACGTCGTTGGCATCCTGGAAGCGCGAAGGGATGGCCTTCAGCTCACCGAAATCCGAGACGTACACGTCGACCGACGCATACAGCTTGGCGTCCTCGCCCTTGTCAAAACGGGTCGAGTTGCCGGTGAAGGTGGAGAAGGTCTGTTTTGCGGTAGGAGGCAGCAGGATCGAGTCAGGATCGCCGCCGGCGGTGAAGCATTTTTGCAGCACGTTCTTCAGACGAGCCTCGGTGAACGCCACGGCGGTGCCCTTGGTGCGGCCGGTGTTGCCGGTGTAGGACGCCAGGGTGCCACCATTACGGTCGACGTTGTCCACGACCCAACCAACAAGGCCACGAGATTGGCGCGGAGCGGTTGCCAGCACGTCGAGCTGGGTAGCGGAGCTCTCCATGTCGCGGCGCAGTTCCAGCGATGCCAGGCTAAGCTGGTAGGCCAGTTCGTTCTTGCGACCGGCGGGGTTCATCGCCTGCTGCGTGCCAGAGACGATCACGGTCTTGGTGGAGATCTGGGTGCGGTTGTTCAGGCGCACGGTCGGGGTCACGGTCTTCGCCGTTGCGTCGTCACCTTCCGCCTGGGCATTGTTGGTCACGGCAGCGGCAAGATCCTGAGTTTGCCACTCGTGCAGCGTGTTGGTCGCAGTGCCCTTCGATGCCAGCGAGATGAACGGCGTGGCGGTCGGCGATATACGGTAGATGGTATCGGTCAGGTCTTCCCGGTTGCCGATAGCGGCAGTCGTCAGGAACGTGTTGGTTGGTGCAGACATGATGATGTCTCCTGGGTCAAAGGATTTGTGCGAATACGGCGGCGGCATCCTCGACTCGGCCGGTCTTCGCAAGCTGCTTCACAGCGGCTGTGCGACCGTCCGGCTCGCCTTTTGCCGTCACGCCTGGCTTGACCACTCGCTGAGGGAGCTCCTGCACCTTCTTGGCTTGCACTTTGGCATTGGCCATCAGTTGGTCATAGAGCATCGCCTTACGCGCAATCAGCACGTGCCTGTGGTCGGCGATTGACGAAATCTCCTCATCACCGAAGCCCTGCTCTTGCAGGAATTTGGAGATTGAGGATTGTTCGGCTTTAGCCTTTGCGCCGTCCTTCCAGTCCGGGAGCTTGGCGAGAAGTTCTTCCCGCTGCTGGGTCAGGTAGTCTTGGTTGGCCTGGGCCTGTTCGGCTTGGAACTGCTCGGCGAGCTTGTGCTGTTCCGAAAGGTTGTGCTGGTACAGCGCTTGTCTCTGCTGAAAGAGATGCTGCTGCTTCAGGAACTCCATCGGATCCGACTCGCGAAGCGCGTTCCAGTCGATTTGGTTCTGCTGCTCGAGGACGCCTTCGAGTTGGATCGCCATGCGCTGGAGCTCGCCATGGTACTGCTGGCGCTCCTGGTTGGCTTTCTGCTTATCGGCGTCCGCTTCTTTACGCTGGGCTGCGGCCTCCATCGTCTTGCGGGTGTAGTCCGACTGACGCTGATAGCCGTTCTTCAGCTCGTCGAGGCTGACCTCGACTTCCTTCCCGTCGATCTTGACGGTGAACTTCGGTTGCTCTTCTTCCTGGCCGTCGTCGGCCTGATCCTCGACATCGTCGATCGGCGCATCTGCTGTGGCTTCAATCGAGGGCTGATGCTCCTCCTGACCCTGCTCTTCCGATTGCGCCTCAGGCTGCTGCGGCTCAAGCAAAGCAGCGAAGGCCGCAGCGCCTGAGTTCACGTCAAGCGCACCGCCAAGGTCGCCGCCATCGCCGGCTTCGCTCATCAGGAAATTGCCGAGCGAGCGATGAATGAACTGATTCATTGATTGTCCCCTGTGGGATTCATTTGCGAATGATTACGGAGCGGCCGGTGAGGATGGCCTTCAGAGCGGCAAGATCTCGCGCACTCGGTCGAGAGCGGACTTCTTGTGGATTCTCTCCACTTCCGCCAACTTGCCCGTCTCCAGGCTGCTCTGGAGCGCCGCTTTCAACTTGCGCAGCAGCTGCAGGGACAGGTAGATCTTTTCCCTTCCTTCCACGTCTCGCGCCGGTGATGTTTGCCATGCTTCTGTCAACTCCCGTTCGATGCCGTCGAAGGCCCGATTGAACTGCTCATTCTCCAGGCACTCGCGGGCGCGGTTGCCGTCGTATATCCGTTGCTCAATCGTTGCCATTACCGGCTCCGTTCTCTTCGAATTTCTGGGCTGAGCTCATCTGCGCAGCGCTCAAGGTGGTCTGCTGGCTGATCTGGGCAACGGCGATCTTGGTCTCGGCGTCAAGTTCTGCCTTCCATCGGTCGAAATCGAGCTGCATTGCAAGCTGCTGGGTCTTCTGCTCGTCCTTCAGCGCCTCGAGCTGGGCCTGCTGCTGGCTCTGGAGCGTCTTCTGGTCGGCCTCGACCTGCTGACGGTTGGCGTCCACCTGGGCCTGCATGCCCATGCGAGCCTGCTCGAGCTGCAGCTCGTGATTGCGCTTGGCCTCGTCGAGCGCCGCGGCGTGCTGCAGCTCCATCTGCTTGAGTTGGGTGCTCGCCTGAAGCTTCGCCTGCTCGATCTGCATCTGCGCCTGGGCCTTCATCTGATCAGGGTCAGGCTTGTCCTGCGGCGGCTGCTTGCTCGGATCCGTGAAGAATTTGTCGGCGTTCTTGAACCCGAGTTGCTTGGTTAGCTCGGTTGCCGAGTGATAGATGTTCTCCGGCGTCGCGATGCCGATCTGAAGGCCCTGCGCCTGCGCCTGGCCGAGCATGGTCAGGTGCTGGATCTTCTGATCCTTGTTGCCCATGCCGATGCCGACATTGATGCATACGTCGAACTGGTTGCTCCATTCGCGCGGGTCGATCGGCACCCACCCGCCAGTCAGTTTCACGATCTGCTCTTTCTGCTGGTACTGGCAGACAAGCTTCAGGATCAGCTTGAACAGGTCGACATAGCCCTCAGAAAAGTTGCGGGCGATCAGGTCGAGCCGCATGTCGGCGCGGTTGGTCAGCACATTGACGCCGGTCGCCGTGTCGTTCAGCGAACCCTGATCATTGCCTTGGCTGTACCGCGTCCAGCCGGTCTTGTTCTCCAAGTCCTGCTGCATGTACTCCATCATCTGCATGGAACTGCCAATATCTGGTGCGCCCTGGTCGAGACGGCCAACCGCTCCTGGTTGCTTAATCCGCACGACGCCACCCGGGCGCGAGGTAAGAAGGTCATCTAGGTTGACTTGGTTCTCCAAAGCGAAATACCGACCGTTGACGGCAAGGTACATGTTGTCGAGCTGGGCCCGGAGGATGCTGGTCTTGGTCTTCTGGCTCTCCATGGCCAGGTCTGCAATTGACAGGCCAAAGAACTCATGGGGCAGCGGTACTGGGGTGATCGACACGAACGGGACGACGTCCACCGCCTCGTTGTCCAGCAGTTCGTTGCCGGCCATCGTGACCTTGCGCAGCTCGGCGATGCCATCGCCGTCGAAGTCGCAACGCATATAGGCCTCCAGCACCCAGATGAGCTCCTGGCTCTCTTCGGTCTGGCCGTAGTTGTCCGCGTAGGCGTTCTCGTCGTTCCAACTGCGGCGCTGGATGCGCTCGTAGTTCATCGCGGCGCCGGCGTCCTGTGAGGTCAGCTGCTCGACGTCCTTGTAGCCCATGGATTTCAGTTCGGAGCGGGTGCGCTGCACGCGGTGGCCAACGAAGCGGGCCAGTTGGATGTCGTCGCGGGCATCCCGGGAGATCAAGAACTCCTCCGGCGGCACATTGTCGATGCAGACCTTGCCGCCAGACTTGGTGCGCTTGCAGACGACGTCATAGACCATCTTGGGAGGCTGCGACTCGATCATCTTGATCTGCTGCTGCACCTGCGGGGCCGACTGCGGCTGCGCCTGGGCCTGCTGCAGAAGCTGCATGATGGCCTGCTGGCGCTGCTCCATGTCATCCTCGTCGATCGAGGTGGAGCTTTCGGTGATCTCTATCTCGTCGTCTTCGGTCAGGTTGACCAGTTCAACCTCTGATAGTCCGCGGTATTCCTCGCGCGTCTCTTCGGTGCGCGTGTCCCACCAGACCTTGACGATGCCGTTCTTCTGCAGCAGCGCGTCCTTCATCCAGGTGTACGCGATGCGGTGTCCGTTGTTCTTCTTGTAGAAGAGGTAATTGACGTATTCGGTGGCCTGCTCGGCCTTCTGCTCATCGCCAGGCTTGGTCGCCTCGAACTCGGCCACGGTGTCAGAGCCGACGAACGTCACCATCAACTGAGGCAGCATGGATTCGATGGTATCGCGCACGTCGGTGGACACGACAGAAGAGCGCCCGTCGATCTCCGGCGGCGACAGATCGCCAACCGGCATGCCGAGGTAGTAGTACATCGATTTCTGCCGCGCATTGCTCAGCTTCGACGACGAATACCCAAGCGCCTGGCGCATCTCGGCCCCGACCAGGGCTTTGAGTTCGTCCTCGGTCAGACCCTTTGCCATGTCTTGCCCTTATGCGTTGTTGAGCTTGCGGTAGTTGAGCTGGCCGCCCCATTCGTCGTTGCTGAGCTGGTCAGAGACGACGGCCAGGTAGCGCATGACGTCAGCGCCGTGGCTGTACTCGTCGTGCAATGGGGCACCTGGTTCATTGGTTTGCTGGTTGATCTGCCTGCGGTAGCGCTTGAGGCACTCGACCAGCCTTGCCGTACGGTCACGGTTGAAGTATGTGCGCGGGAATACTTCCCTGACGCGGTTGATGCCCTGCTCGACGTGCATGTTCGGCACTGGCATCACTGACCAGCCAAGCTGCTGCATAACCTCGGCGTCTGACTTGCCGCTCTGATGACGCTTGTGGTAGCCGTCGTGCGGCAGGTAGACGTGACCCCAATTGATCGGCTGGCCATCCAGGTCAAGCCCCTTCAGCTCCGCGCTATACTCGGCCAGCGTGCGCTGATGGCCTTCGATGTAGTGAATGATGCGGATCTCGCCGGCGACCTTCTGCGCCAGGATGATCGTCATAGCGTCATTCCAGCCCAGGTCGAAGATGACGTGGGTCTTCAGCAGCCCGTCGTGCGGCACATTGGAGATGCGCGACTCCGCCTGGCTCATCTGCTCGAAGTAAATGGCGCCTTCGACGGCCGGCATGCATTTCCCTTCCCAGATGTGAGCGTACTGCTCGGGCTTCATGGTCGCCTGCGCGTGCAAGCGCTCTTGCTCAAGCACGGCCGGGAACCATGGATTGTCGTTGTAGTTCATCAGCACCGACATGCAGTCGGGCGGAGGCTTGATCACGAAGCGCTGATGCGTCTCGTCAGACTCAAGCTGCGGGTTGTAGGAAACCCAGATCTCCGATTCAGGCTTGCGGATGGTCGGGAGCAATACGTCCCAACTCTTCTTGACCACCGCGTGGGCCTCTTCAATCCAGACGATGTCTACACCCTCGTAGGACTTGATCGAATCGACCGTGTGTTGCTGCAGGCCGGCGAAACTGAACTCAGTCCCGTTCCTGCCTTTGATGTAAGCCTGCTGGACATCGTAGAAGCCGCTGAGCGATAGGCTGACGATCTGGTCTGCCAGCAGCTTGTGCACCGAGTCGGCGATGCTTTTCTGGATTTCCCTGGTGCACAGGATGCGCATCGGCTTCTGCGCGCCGAGGATCAGCAGCGCCCTGGCAAAGCTCCAAGACTTACTGCTACCACGGCCACCTCTTGCCACCTTATAGCGGTGCGGCTCGAACAGGAAAGCGAGCTTGTCCGGGAACTCAATTGCCATTTGGCTTGATGAAGCTGATGGTCAGGCTTGCATCGGCTGAATCGCCGCCGTCTGGGAGCGTGTCGAGGCTGTATGCCTGACGCTCAAGGAGGATCAGCGTCTTTAGCGTCTCGCTGAGCTCTTTCATCACCTTGCTGCGCCCTGGCAGCCCCGCAACCTTCTGAGCGATCTCCAGCAGCGATGATGGGCCTTCTGTATCTGCAAGCTGGTCAATCAGCTCACGTAGCGTCCCGTTATCGTCTGTCATCGCCTCCAGCTCATCCAGAAGCTTATTGGCGAGCCGGCGCGAACGGCTGATGTCTGTTCGGTGGCCAAGCCGAACATTCGCAATGGCCTGAGCGTTGGCATCAATGACACTGCGATCTGTTACGGCGCGGTCGGCTGTAACAGATTCTGTAACAAGCTGCCGTGTAACAAGGTCTTCGGCCTTGGCCTTGATCTTGGCCGCAAGATCTTGAGTCCATCCAAGCTTCTTGGCACGGCGAGCGATCGCCATGTGATTCGAGCCAGGGCAAGCAGCAGCAATCTCCCTGAGCGAAAGCACACCGGCCCGGTAGAGCTGCTCAACGCGCTCCCAGTCAGGTTGATCGGCCATGCTTAATCCTTGCTATTCGATTTCGCGGTAACGCGTGACTTGCTTGGCCTGGGCGCGGATCACGTCCGTGTCGACCTCAAGGCCGGCAATGTAGGCGAATATGTAGACGGTGCGGACATAGGTTCTGAACCACCATGGAAGGTAGGCTTTGGCCTTGATCTGCCTTGGCATGTCATTGGCCGCCGGTGACTGTCTTCTTCAGGTCTTGCAGGTCTGTAGCCAATTGGGCCAGATCCTTGTCCTTGCGGTTCTCGGCCCACTTGAACCAAGCACGCACCAGAACCCATGCTGGGAGTCCGCAGACGAAGATCACGCCGCCGAGGGCGATCAGGCCGATGTCGTCGTTCGCCCAGGCCGCAAGACCAAACCAGCGCACCACGAAGGCACCCCCGCAGATGCTGGATACCGTCGTGCTGATGATCGCCACAACGAACTCGCGAACCGTCTTGGGGAGTGTCATCGCCATGACGACCACTGCAGCCAGCACAGCCACGAAGCCGAAGGCGCCGAGCTTGTACAGAGCGATACCACCTACAGCGGTCAATGGGCCTGGCTCTGACATGGCTTGGTCTCTCATAAGCGCCTCGTGGGTCTCGGCGGGTGGAATAAAAAAGGCCGTGGTGAACGGCCAAGCGCTGGAGGGGCAGCGATGAAACTGGTGCCGCCTCAAGGATTCGAACCTTGTGTCGTCTCGTTACGAGCGAGCTGCATCGCCATCAATGCTTAAGCGGCAGAAACAAAAAAGCCCCGCACTATGGCGAGGCTTGGAGAAATCAATGTGATCAACGAAGGAATGGATTGTCCCGAAGAGCTCGTTTTTTGTCGAGTTGCTCAAGCAGATCATGACCTGCCAAAGTAACCCTTGTGACATACGGTCCGTCCTGCCCGTTACTAAGCTTGAGATATCCACCATCCTCCAAGAGCAAGAGATGGCCTTGAACTAGCGAATCCGGCCATTCTTTAGCCTCGTCCTCTGTCAAATTGGCAGTAAAGTCAGTTGCACATAAATTAAGCCTCCAATCTAAAGGCTCGGCTTCAGTACAACGCTTCAGAATCGCGTGAAAAACTCGATCATTCTTGACCACTCGATGCCCCTCCAATATCCGATTAGGGGCCGAGAATATTTCATAGTTCTCAAACAAAAAAGCCCAACGCACTGGCCGGGCTTTCTCTGGGGGGCGCGCTTTAAATCTGAACACGGTGACATGAAATCAGTTCGTTATCCGCGTGGAAAGACTTTTTTACGCTGCCTCACGGATCGTCTCCAAAGCCGAGTCAATCCAAGCGACACCAGCCTTGATGACTTCCCTCGCTTTTGCCTCGCCCATGTCGTTCCCCCTTGCGATGCGCAAGGCCGTCCATTTGGCACCGAAGTAAAGCCAGATAAAGTCTCCCATCTGCTGATCCCGCTTCGTCAATCGCGCGACGGCTCCATCCAATACTAGGGCCAGGTCATCGGTCACTGAATACTCCTTTATCCCCTCGTGGCACTGCGTATGATCACGCATCAAAGCATGGAGCGGGGAAATGTAATGCGGGACACCCATTCCATCCATTCGCCAAAAGCCCCACTGCTCCAGAAGCCACTCGGTGTCCCCCAACGGTTTGCCAACGTACGTTCGTTTCTTCATGCGGCTTTCCTCGGGTCTGGATCGCTCAGGCCGAACAGGTCGCGGAGCAGCCGGCCAGCAGGTTGGCTTTTAGCATTTCCCTCGATCAACCATCGCTGCCCGAAGTCATGGAAGCCAATCTGGGCGCGGGTGCCATGCCAGCTGGCGACCATATCCAATAGATACGCAAGAGCCGTCGGCCCGCCTATCTTGACCTTGGCCAGCTCCTCGCCGGCGACCTTCAAAAACTGCCGCTCCAGGTCACTCATGCTCTTACGCGGAAGCATTGCGGCAACTTGACCAATCATTTAGCACTCCTCCTGTACTTGCTGGCGAACGGACGATTCATCTCGACCTCCTCATCGGACGGATAAGAACTGCTGCAAAAATTGACGAACCTGGCGTATTGGCCCTGTTGCTGGACGAGGCAAGATCCGATCGGAGCGTGCCTGCACTTGGGCATGATCAACTGGGTGACTCCGTTCTGGCCTTCCTCAGAGTCGTTGTCGCGATGAACAAGGATGATGCAGTGGGCGTCCGCCTCTATCTGTCCCGAGTCACGAAGATCCGAGGCGGTTGGCTTCTTGCCTGGACGCCTCGTGGGCTCGCGGTTGAGCTGCGCCAACAAGATCACCGGCACTTCTAGCTCCTTGGCGATATTGACGATGCCGGTCGAGATTCTGCCGAGCTCCAATGTTCGGTTGAGTGCCTTAGTGTCCGAGCCAATTAGGCCGATGTAGTCGATCACAATCACATCGAGACCGTGCGCCCGCTGCGCCTGGCGGGCAATGTTGCGGATGCGCGCGACAGTCAGGCCTGGCTTGTCACAGACGAACAGTGGCGCATCGACGATCTTCTGAACCGCCGCGGTGAGCCGTGGCCAGTCCTCATCCTGCAGGCTGCCGTCATCAATCCGCTTAAGGTCGATACCGCCCAGAGACGCCAGCGCACGGTTGCCGAGTTCCTCCTCAGGCATCTCGAGAGAGAACACCAGCCCGACGCCTGCCCCGCTACAAGCGATGTGCTGGGCGATCTGCAGGCCAAGCGTTGTCTTACCGCTGCCCGGCTGGCCGGCAACGATGGTCACGGTCTTCTTGCGCAGCCCGCGGATCATCTTGTCCAGATCTATCAAGCCGGTCGACAAACCTGACTCAGCGGCGCCGTTGAACTTGGCGTCGATGACGTCAACGTTCCGAGCCACCACCTGGGCCATGCGCTTGTAGTCAGGCTCACCGGTCTGCAGATCTCGCAGATCCGCCATTGCCTGCTGGGCGCTGGCGATGATGTCCCCTACTGGCCGGTTCTCGGTGGCCAACTCGCGTACCGCATCGGCAGCATCCACCAGTCGGCGCAGC
Organism: Pseudomonas ekonensis; assembly: GCF_019145435.1. Classification (NCBI taxonomy): domain Bacteria; kingdom Pseudomonadati; phylum Pseudomonadota; class Gammaproteobacteria; order Pseudomonadales; family Pseudomonadaceae; genus Pseudomonas; species Pseudomonas ekonensis. The sequence continues at coordinate 362,247 of NZ_JAHSTS010000002.1, forward strand.
ACTGCTCGCTCCGTCACAACCTTGGCATAGGCCTTCCAGTTGGCCGTGCTAGGGGTGTTGCGCGCCAGTTCGGCGGCGTAGCCCATCGTCCTGGCTCCGCTCGGCAGGTACTCTGCGAAGTCATGCAGCGTCACGGCGTCGATGGGGCTGCCGGCGGCGTGGCACTTTCCCATAACCTGGAATAGCGCGGCGTTCTCCGGGTCATGAAAATCGGCCACCGATACCTGGCTGGTGATTGCGTCGAACAGGTCGCCGTTCACCAGCACGGCACCCAGCAAGGCTTGCTCTGCCTCATCGCTGAACAGTTCCCTGGTCATACCGCACCTCGCGCTGAAACCCAGTTAAATCCGACCGCTTGTCCCGCACCCTGCCGTAACCGATCCAGCCCACGATCACCGATATAGCGAGCAAGCTCCGCAGCTGCCACGTTGGAAACCACCACAGTCGGCAAGACAAACTGGTAGCGCCGATCGATCACTTCGTGAAGAACGCTCAGCTCATACGCGCTGCCGCTTTGAGCGCCGATCTCATCGATCACCAGCAAGTCGAACGCCGCCAGTTCGTCGAGGACGTCGCGATCCGAATACTCTGCGCCTCGATCCATGGCCCCCTTGAAGACACGGATGATCTCGGCCGCGGTGACGATGACTGCTTGAGCCCCGTGCTTCCGGATGACAGCCTGGACAATCGAACACGCAAGGTGGGTTTTGCCATTGCCGACATTGCCGGTAAGAACCAGGGAGCGGCCGGCGGCATAGTTATCGGGAAACTGATCGACGTAGTCCCTGCAGGCATGAAGCGCCTTGGGCATTCCGTCACATCCCCCGGCAGTCCTGTAGGTCTCGAACGAACAACCTTTGAATCGCGGTGTAATGCCGGAGCCTACAAGCAGCCTGTTCAGGTCTTCAGCCCGCTTTCTACCGCTAGCCAGGATATGCGCCTCGGAAGATTTCGGCGCCGTATGCAGCGCCTCCCAGTGGCAATGCTGGCAGCCACGCGGCAAGACAGAACCGTCGAACTGCTCGACCTCGGAACTGCTCACCGTCCCATGCAGCGCGCACTCCAGGTCGAAGAAACGAACGTGAGGCGGCCGGCAAAAACTAGAAGTTCGAGCCATTCTTCTTCTCCGGATACATCTCGTGCGTGTGGTTCGGGAGGCCGTGATAGGCCGAGTTCGAGCTGGCCCCAGCCGGTGTGAGCACGTCGTTCCAGCGCTCACCGAACAACCAGGTGGAGGCCATCGGTACAAACCGGCCATAGTCCTTGACCCAATCGCGCGACAAGCAGTGATCGCTCAAGGCTGTCATCAACGTCTGGCGCAGTCCTGGATCAGGTTTCAACTTGGCCCATCGCCTACACGCCTCCTTCTTGCCCTTCTTGTTTGGGTAGAGCTTCCAGAACTGTTCGAACCCCTCCAGCGGACTCTCCTGGCTGCACGAAGAATTCTCTGTAGTAGTCTTTGTTGTAATCTCTGTAAGAAGATCAGGGCATCTTGCCCCGACCGATTGGGGCAAATTGCCCTCCTCTGATCGGTGCAAAATGCCCTGTTCGATCAGGGCAGCCGCTTGATAATTGATGGTGTAGTGATTCGTCTGATCATGCTTGGCCCTCGCCAGCTTCTCGACCATCACCAATCCCTGCTTCTGCAGCGACGTGAGCGTCCGCTTGACGGTATCTGCCGACCAAAACGGGAACTGTTTTTGCCACTGCTCAATCGTGTTGTAGATCCAGCGCCGGCCCTCATGCTCCACACCAGACGTGGTGTCGCTCAGCCAATAGCTCAGCTGCTGCAGGACGATCGCTTCGTTTAGCCCAATGCGCTCAGCAAGCTGAGGGTTGATAACCAGAGGGCGGCAGTTGAACAACAGACTCATACGTCAGAGCTCCATCTCGTCGGTGACACGTTTGATGAACGTTTCGTACGATTCGGCCATGACGAACCCCTGATCCTCCAGTGCCTGCCGGTAGGCCTTTGCGCTTCCGTAGAGCACCCAGCGATCGCGCTCAGGAAGATTTCGGAAGCAGGTATAGGTAGGCCAAGGGCCTGCGATTCTGCAGGCGCTGGATAGCTCTGAATGTGCTCGCGGCGAAACACTCATGCTGCATCCTCCTTGCGCGCCACTTCCCCCAACTGCCCCTTCAAATCGTCGCCACGGGCCATCAACTCACCACCCACAATACGAAGGCCCGCGGCAATGCCACCGAGGGTGTAACCGTTCAGAATCCGATCGACTGCGTCCGGCGCTTCGCTGGCCAGTTCTTGAAAGAGACGGCCGATAGCGTCGACGAAGTAGCCGGATGAGTGCATTGCCTCGGCATCCTGGGCAATACGGGCAGAGCGCATCGTTGACAGGCTCACTGGTCGTCCTCCTCTGATGGCTCAAAGCGAGCCTCTCCGGCGCGCATGGCTCTGAGTCCCAAGACGGCTGCCCGGGCAATAGACTCACTGAACCCGATCTCCAAACAGGTGTAACGCCCCCCCATGCCCGTGATCGCGAACTGGATCGCTTCGAAGGCTGCAGTTTCATCGAAGCTGGCCAGCGCGCCGACTTCTTGCTCGAAGAAGGCGATTCCCTTTTCCCAGTCCGTCGCGACACCTGGATTGTTCTGCGGCCAATTGACCATATGGCCCAGAGCGTTACGAGCGGTGAAGCTCAGGTCGTCGCGTGTACGAATCGGTGATGAGTTGATCATCATCAAGGGACGAGCTTGTTCACTACAGATTGCGTATGCCATGATAAGTACCTCTTGAGATGTGTTGTCCTGGTTGCACAGGACGATTTGATAGGCTCGGTTCCCGCCGGGCTTGTTGCTTTCTGCTCCGGGTGAAGCTGATCAACCACCCGTTTGAAGTAATGAAAATCCCGCTCTGATCACCTGCTCCGGCTGAATGGACTCATCATCTACGCCAACCCGCTGGAGGATGATTTCTTGACCGCTTAAGGTTTTCGTCGCCCCTATCAAGCGGCCTTTACCGACTCTTCCAGCACCAGCAAGCACTGGCGCACATGGCCGATCTCTTTCTGGATTCCAACCTTCTCGATCTGCGAAACGTGCCCATCCGCCAGCGCGTCATGAACTGCACGAGAGACATCACCCGACTCGGCCGCAAGATGTACCAAGGCCTGAATTAGGCTGACCCCTTCAGGCCTCACCCGGGGCACCAGTTCGTACCCCAAGGCGCTCGCCAACTGCTGCAGAGGCTCAGGATTTTTGCTGTGCACCAGAATTTGCAGGAACTGCTCCAGGTTCAGCCGGTGCGTGTCATCGTTCGGATTGCTGCGGTTCAGCAGCGCGGTATGGCTCATGCCCATCAGATGAGCCAATTGCTTTGGCCCCGCATCCAGCACTGCTTCATGAATTGCGCGATGTACCTGTTCCATTCGGGAAACCTCATGCCGGTTGTCGTAACAGCGCGATCTGACGATGAGCGACACTTCGCTCGTCGAATCAAGCGGCGGATTGCTCGGAGCTGGTTGGAGAATTGCGGAGGTAAGCCCAGTCGATATCAGGGCGCAGCTCTTCACAGGTGACCGCCCTGCCCGACTCCCGATCAAGATTGATGGCAAGCCCGGGCCCCGCGAGGCGATACCCGTAGGCGATCTGTTTGAGGTTGCCGACGCTGGTGCCGCTGCGCTCTGCCAAAGCACCCAGTTGAGCCGGCTCCAGGGAGCGGATGAATTCGAGTAGCTTCATGGTGATCTCCGAAAGAATTTCAGATTACACATTGCTAATTCGACTTGCAATAGCACTTTATAATTTACTGTCTGCTAAATCGAGACCAGTATTCGCCTATGGATATGAAAACTCTTAGGGTCGAAGCGCTAAGGCGCGTCATCGGCTCCCTCAGCCAGAAAGAATTCGCCGACCAGCACGATCTGGACGCCTCCTATTTGTCCCAGATCCTCAATGGACATCGAGGCCTGGGCGAAAAAGCGGCTCTCAACCTCGAGCAGAAGATTGGCCTGGCCCCGGGCATTCTCGTAAACCCCGCCGGGTACGGCCCGAACGTCATCGAAGGTGAGTTCAGCCGCCACGAAGTCATTCGCGAACAATCCCCTGCTTACCAGGCCATGCTGGGCAGCGCATCGCCGCGGGCGATCGCCATCATCGACAAACTGGCCCGAGCCGCGGCCAAGGGCAAGCTCACGGAGTCAGACCTGGTGCTGCTGGAAGGCATCGCCGGCCTGCTCGAGAAAGCGAACTCCGAAAAGCCCTGACCTCAGACAGCAAAAAGCCCGGCACATGGCCGGGCTCTCTCCCCCTACTCCTTCAGTAGATCCTCTTCGCGGCTCTGCCACATCGCCTGAAGTTTGGTCAGCCCCTTGCCGGTGATCAGCGTCGAGCAGGTAGGGATCGTGCCCTCTATAGGGTGCTCGAACGTACCCAGTTTCACATCAAGCAGGCCGGCTTCAATCTTCGCTTGGTAAGGCTCATTGCTCCTCGTCACCCACCCCTTCTGCCGCATGAACTGCAGCAGCCTTGTGCGGCCAGTCCCGATGATCTTCGCAGCCTGGGCAGCGTTGTACGTCTTATGTGACACCGTGACCATGTCATGGAATGCCACCTTCGGCGCGTCCTGCCCAACCTTCACCTCAAGCAGATGGTTCTCTTTGGTCAGCTCAACGTTGTCGGCCTCCAGCGCGACGACCTTCGTCACGTTTTCGGTGAGCAACGCCAAGAGCGTCCGAGGGTCGCTCAGCGCAGCGGCGTAATCAAAGGACGGCTTAGCAACCTGATCCTCCAACTCCTGCCAACGATCCACCAGGCGAGCAGTGAACTCTGGACAAAGCTGGGCGACGACGATGAAGCTGTCGCGCTTGCAGACCATGTACTCAGAGGCCTTGCGGCCGAGACTGTCGAAGTATTCCCCCATTGGGGGAAGAGCGATGACCGGCTTTCCGTTGGCATCGTTACGCGCGGCCAGGCGCTCGATGGATTGCTTGACCTTATCGTGGCGGGATCCGACCAGGTCGGCGATTTCGCGGGAGGACATGGTGGTACGCGACATGCCTTGTCGGATCTGAAAAGGTGTCGCGATACCGCTCGAATGCTCGAATTCAACGAAGGAGTTGTTCATGCGAACTTCTCCAGGCTTTCGTAAACCGAGTCAATCACCGCCTTCGCTGACTCCACCGCCATGTGAAGCAGCCACGCCTGAGTTGGAGAGATTACAGCCTGTTGCTGCATCCCAGCCTCACACAACTCAGCTCTCACGTTGTAGAGAATGCATGACGCTTCGTTGAGAGCATCCGCGACCGGAATACCCGGTCGTACCGCAAACAGCTCCTGCTTCTCGAGATTGCAGCTGGCGAAAGGGCTCTCAACGGTCAGCGGTGCCTTGACGGGGCTAACATTGAGTTTTTCGATTACTTCGGTATGCTTACTCATGACGTTTTTCCTAGTAGATAGACGTTGTGCTTCACAGCCTCAAGCGTTGCACCGCTTGAGGCTTTTTCATGTCCGCTGTTTTTGCGCAGATTGTTTCTCCTGCTCCAACGACGCCCTTAAGCGAAACACTATTTCGCCACTCAAGCTGCGTCCGTTCATAACTGCAAGCTCTTCGAGCTTTTGACGCATTTCGCACATCATTCTCACAGCGGTCGTGATTTTTTCCGGCCTCATGGTTGCCTCCGCTCCATTGCTTTTCGTGAGTTTTTTGCCTTTTGTGATCTTATTGCCTTTTGTGAGTTTGTCAAACATTTCTTGCTTTTTGTGAGTTTCCTGTACACTCCTAGGGATATACACGAGGCTCATCATGTCCCAAGAATTCGCGAATAGACTCATCCACTTAAGGGGTCAGCAAAACCTCACTCAGCAAGAATTGGGTGAAGCGGCTGGGGTATCACCCTCTCAGATATCCCGATACGAGTCTGGGTTGGCGATGCCTAGGAAGACCGTTATGAGAAAGCTCGCGGACATCCTCGGCATCTCTACAGAAGCGCTCTCTGGTTCGCCCAAAACCAAGAAGCTGACCATCGACCTCCCCCCTGAAATCTCGACCCACGTAAACCAGGTGGTAGAGGAAACCGGCAAGACGTTCGAGGAAGTCATTAGTGAGATGATCGAATTGGGTATCAGAAAATTCGCGGAAGATCCTGAGTTTGCAGCGAAGGTAGCGAAGGGTATCGAGGCCCGACGGCAAGCGGACTCGAAAAAATAACCCAGGATCCGGCATGCCTGGCTTTGAGCGGCCTGTACGAACGTTTTTGCTTGCCCGTATAATTGCAGCGGCGCCAAATGAGTAGTGATGCATTGTGAGCTCCCCATAGTCATTAGAGATAACGGGGTTAGATTCGCTGTTTACTTGCCATTGATATATGACGATTCGCCACTATTTTAATCAATGTTCTCGCGCGGCAAGCTAAAGCTTTTGTTTGCTTTTAGTGTCGACAGAACCTGGTTGAAATCCAGCCCTCTTTTGTCGGAAATACGTTTTGCCGCAATCTCCCGATGCGCCTCCACCTCGCTTTTCGCCAACCTTTCTATAGTTCTCATTTCCAACGGTCGCGCCACAAATGAGAGGCCCATCAGATGAAATACGGCTTTTTTTTGAAAAGAGTTAAAAATTACTTGATTCATTTTCAACAGATCGGATGCAAATAGGCGAGATGGTAAATCTGCGTCATTCCTGCGGCTTACAGGCGAAGTTATTTCGCTGCAGGACTCTAGATCACGTAATGCTGCTTTCGTTCTTAGGCTATAGGCGAGATTCGTCCGAAGATTGTCAGGTAACCATTCGACACTGAGCACCTCGTCGACTTCCGTTATCAGTTCTTTCAAACGACGCAAAATAGATGGCCCTTCAATTACAGTGCGATAACCGACACCGCTAGTGTACCTAAAGGAAGCTCTCGCGACATAGGACACAAACTTTGTGTAGTGGGCACAAAAACGAGCAATTCTCATAGCAACATAACTTGTAGAGGAGCGCTTCTCCTCCCTAAACCTAGGCAGCCACCTCTCTAATTCTTGGCGTATTTCAGCCTCCCAATAATTTTCATCCACCTTGACGAATCCCACCGTTTTAAACGCCATGGCATATGCTGGCTCGGCTTCAAACCACTCCAAGGTTGCCTTACACCTATCACCAAGGACGTCTTTATGTATGTCCTTGAGAATTTTGTTACATGCCGCAACGACTACCGAGAGATCAGAATCGAGATAACCATCAAGTGCGAACTTATCCAGTTCAGAGACGACCGATTTGGATGCTCGATCTACAAAATACTCAAAAATCAGAGACAACTCATAGAAGTCCTGCGGTGTAGGGATTCCCGCCAATTGAAGGCCCTCCTAACATTTGCCATGCCCATCTTGTGGATGGTGGACTGCTCTATCGCCTATCTTTAAGCCAGTCAAATACTGGTTAAAGTGCTGCTTGTGACCCAACAATAGCACGCAGTCTATCGCCAGTTAGCAAAATGTAATAGGTAAGTGTAAGCCAGAAAAATGAGACCGATGATGTATCGGGAATGCGCTGAAAGCCCAAGAAACGGCCCGTTTCTTGCTTTACTTCCACTTGTCTGAAAATGGCATTGCGCCACCCAACATTTCGTGGCGTAAACGATCAGAGGCTATACAGTAGATCTCAGGCGTACCGTAAATTACGGCTTCCCAATGCGTCACATCGACCAGGCAGAATCATGAAGCGAGACTATCAGCCACCGCGCCACGACCCTTCTTCGGAAGAGGTCAATTTTGATTTGGCTCGGATGCAGCAAGCTATCGGCGGTGAAAAATTCACCATGCCCGAGAATATGTCGCGCGAAGAATTTCGTGTATGGATGCGCGAGAACGCTGAAAAATGCCAGGCCAAGTAGACTTCAGCGAACATTTCACTCAGCTTTACACGGCCCTTCCTGATGATGAAAAGGACTTGATTGATGACTTCATCGAGCACTTCAAGGTGCATGGCCTCCTGAAATTCAAAGGAAAGGTCGGCCCCACCGATGCAGTTCCTCACAGCGACCCCGACCGAGCTAGGAAGATACGCTTCGCTCAGCTCAACAAGCTTTGGCATGTCCACATTGGCCACCCTCGATGGAACCCCTGTAAGAACCCGCTAGCCAGCTACCTCACTTCGGATTTCGTGGTTCATTTCCAGAAACTATCGAACTCTCATATCGCCCTCGTCGACTACAGCTCCCACAATCCGATGAGACAGCCAGACGGCAAGTGGCTATTCAAGCAGCGCTAGCAATTGTTCTAATGTCGGATCTGTGCTTCCGCACTCAAGTCGAACGCTCTCACTGTAACCATTGCTAATGGTGGTTTAGCTGCGCGGAGTGGTACGGTCGCCCTCCTCACCCCGTGTGAAGAGACAAGAGTATGGCCGCACTTGAAAAGCGCTTTCCCCGCGAATCCTTCACGAAGAAACTGGAGCGGATCTGCCAGAGGCTGGATGAGGCACCGATCCGTACCGTCGCCCATAGAGACTTCTTCAATAAGCCGGCGACCTCGCGGGTGGAGATCACCTCTTTGTGGGTGGTCGGCTCCTACGCCCGCGGCGCCATGACTTGTGGTGACCTGGATCTCGTCTTGGAATACGAGGTGATTGAAGGCCCCCACCCTGCCTCTCGGGTGTTGGCCAAATCGTTCTTCGGGGCTCTCCAGTACGTCCGCTATTACTACGGCACGCCGGAGGACAGCACCTCTGGAGTCTTATTTCCTGATGCCGTTCATATTTGGGGCGAACCAGGCTGCGATTGGCGGAAGCAAATCGCCTCGATCACACCAGATCCAAACACCGGCCGTGCGGAGCGAGAGACGGACTCGATCCCTTTGCGGGCGGAACAGCTTTACATGGCTCCTGAGCGACTTAAGCAGCTAGTGGCTCAAGAGAAAGAAGGCATCATCACATGGAGCTTTGTAGAGATCACCCAAAATGATCTCGCGCCCATCCAGGCGACGGCGATCAGCGACCGTGACCGCAAACTCATTCGAGTTGCGCCCATTATGGGAAAAAAGTCCCAGGTGTTAATACCGGCGATCATTCGGTTGATGGCCAAGTACTCACCTTTTGGGGACTGGGATGCTTCGGAGAGCCACCGGGGAAGATTGAGATGTGGCGCCACAGTTCTGCATCTGGGTCGGCCCTCCCTACCGCATTACCCATTTGACGATGAGCCGACTATCGAGCAGTTCGTGCTGATTCCGCACATCAGTGCCAAAGGCCCCAACGGCGCCTGGATTATTCGCCGGGGGCCGAAGCATCCAGATGTTCAAGCACTCGCTAGAAAGCACGCCTTTTTTCTCGCAACTGCTGAATCGCCAGACAAGATCCAATACCGCGATCACAGCAAGCTTTGGTCGACGGAAATCCTCGAACTCTTCAACTCACGAGAAGAAGCTGAAGCATCGGCCGCCGAGTGGGATGACGGTACTGCTCGAGAAATCCGCAGCGCAAATGGACTTGAACTGATCTCTCTCTTTGCGCTGGTGGACGTCATCGAGATTGGTGATCACCGGCTCCCGATCACACACTCAGGGGCCTCCTACTTCGACCGAGGCCTAGCGACGATGGAGGAGCTTTTAGCCGCCTTGCCTTCGTTACCCTGAGCTGCGAATTGAATGACCTAGGCGCACCGTCTCAGGTCAAATGAGAGTTCTGACGAGACAACACCATTTCCTCAAGGATCTCCCGGGCCAGCTTGGCGACACCGGCCTCGCCGTGATAACACCGCCTGTTGATGTTGGCTATCGCGAACTGATGACCATCCGGCCCAGTCACTTCGACCGCCAGGGTGGTGTCGGGGTTGATTGAACATTCCACGATGCACTGCGGCAAGCGGTGAAAACTCGCTTTTTTCAATGCCCTGATCGCTACCAAGCGCGCCGCAAGGGGCGCCTAAGAATCCCATCAGCTATCAGAAAGCTTCTGGCAGCTAGATCAGCTTATCCAGTCCCAGGGCTTCAGCCTCTTCCCGATCGCCTTGCTCACGAAGATGCTGCACATCGACCCCACTACCTTCTACGAGCGTCAGCATGTATGTCCAGGGAAGAAGACCACAGTCTGCAGCGGCTTCTTGGATAGCTCGCTGCAGTAGCTGCTCACGCTGCTGCGCGGCGGTGATCCCCAGGAAGTCAGCTTCCGCAGGATCCAGCTCCTGCAGCGCTGCCTGCAGAGACGCATTTCCCTTCAGGTGAATCCTCGTGGCTAGCTCGTACACTTCATCAGTCGTCATCACATACTCTTCCTTGGAAGCCTTTGCCTGGGGGAATCAGCATCACGGGATCTGAAGCTCCCCCAGGCTATATCGTCATCAGACCCGCACCTAGCAGCGGCGTAGAGAAATTCCATTGCTCGAAATCTAGCACCATTGAATCTCCGCGACGAGCGGCCACAGGCGTGGGCCGCCCGGAAACGCGGATCGCAGATAACATTTAGCAATTTGCATTGATTGTAATTTTAGCTTTTGCTAATGTTGATTCACATCTCCTTTGCCTCATGGCGAAGCCAAAGCTCTTGATCGTCCTGCGCGAACGCCAACAACCGCGGCAGGACTTTGCTCGCCCGGGAGAAATTACCCTGTTGGCATTGCACGACGGAGAGAACACGTGATGACGACTCAAGCACAGAACCAAGCAAGCGAATTCGCGGAGTTCGGCCAGCGCCTGATAGACCTGGGCATGGCGATGAAGCGGGATCAGACGACCGTGCGCGATCTGCAGGTGCTGGCCAAGGCCTGCGGCATCAAGCTGCTGAACCTTCGTTCGGTTCCCAAGGCGGAATTGAACAATGGCTAGAACAATTCTGCGTGCCCACAGCGCCGGTATCCACTTCTACCTGAACAGTGAAAGCTCATCGCCCAACACCGGGCACAGGAACCGCTATCGGTTGTTCAAGACCGAGAACCATGGCGCCGTTAAGTCGGGCTGGATTCAGGTTGGTTCGGTTGCAGGACAAGAACTGATTGCCATCGGAGATGAAAAGGCCTTGTTCGAAGCTTGCGAGAGGCTGTTCGCTAGCAAGCATCCACGGGCCTACCAACACCATGGAACGATACGAGGAAAGCCAGGGCGCTGGGAGGGTGTCGCGTTCCCTAATAGGAAAAGCCAGCCGGCGGTTCGAAGCAGCGAACCGCCGATTGATCAACCGGATGTCTAGAGAGCACCGCCATGAAGCGAGAGCTGATCAAGATCAGTGAATTCCAGCGCCGGCATTGGGGCGATCGGGGCACTCCACCCTGTTCGCAGGCGATCCGCAACTACATCAGAAACGGCCAGGTGCCCGGCGAGCAGATCGGCAAGCTCTGGTATGTGGACTGGATCGCTTTCACTCGAACCCACGGCAACGAGCTCGTTGCAATGGTGCTGAAGGGAGCGGCGTGATGGTTCCCCGGCCGCGCAAGCCTGCCAACAAGGGGCTGCCACAAAACCTGTACTACGATGCGCGACGCTCAACCTACCGCTACCGGCGCCCTACAGACGGAAAGTGGTTCCCGTTCGGCGCCGACCGCGTCAAAGCGATCGCTGCCGCAAAACAGCTAAACCTTGAGTTCATGAAGGGGGCAGACCTGGTGGGTGCTGTGTTGGATATCGCTACCGAGACCTTCGCCAGCTTCCTAGACACCTATGAGCGCGACGTCCTCCCGCCGCGGGAGCTGGCCAAGGGCACCCTGGGACTGTACGCGGTGCATTTCCGCCGATTCCGCAAGCAGTTCGAGGGCAAGGCCGTCGACCAGATCACCATCCGCATGATTGCGGAGATGCTGGACGCCCTCACGCCCCGCACTGCCAACCAGTGCCGTGCCCTGCTGATCGACATCTTCAACCATGCGGCAGCGAAGGGCCTTTGCCCGGACAACCCTGCGGCCAGCACCATCAACCGAATCGAGAAAAAGCAGCGCAAGCGCCATACCGTAGAGGGCCTCAAATCGATCCGAGAGAAGTCGCCAGGCTGGCTGCAGAACGCGATAGACCTTGCCCTGATCACCGCCCAGCGCCGGACGGACATCCTCAATATGCGGTTCGATGGGGTTCGTGAGGGGTATCTGTACGTGGTGCAGCAGAAGACGGCGAAAGCCACCGATGCTGCGTGGATCCGCTTCAAGGTGACCGACGAGCTCCAAGCCGTTATCGGCCGCTGCCGTGACGAGGTTCCCTCCCCTTACCTGGTTCACCGGCGTCCGGATCGCCTGAAGCAGAAGCAGGCGCAGACAAAGGAGCACTGGACGCAGGTTGAGGAGCGGTATTTGACACGGGCCTTCAAGGAGGCGCGGGAGGCGGCCGGCTGTTACAAGGGATGGAAGGAGGAGGAAATGCCGGGCTTCCATGAGGTGCGGGCACTGTCGCTGCACCTGTATCAGAAAGCCGGAAAGGACGGGCAGAAAATCGCCGGTCATGCCAGCGAGAGCATGACCAAAAACTACCAACGCGACCATGCTGAAGTCGTCTGGTCGGAGGCGATTCCAGACCTGAATATCAGCGAAATCACCGGGTAGTTTTGCGCCAGTTTTGCACCAGTTTTGCGCAGGCACAAAAAAGCCGATCTAGCTGATCGGCTTAAGTGTCTGATTTTACTCAGGAATAATGGTCGGGACGGAGTGATTCGAACACTCGACCCCTAGCACCCCATGCTAGTGCGCTACCGGACTGCGCTACGCCCCGACTAGGCGTGAATCTCGTTCCTCGTCTCGAGGAACGCTCAAGAATATATCGCAAGCTTTTGAAAACTGGAAGTATTTAAAAGCAGGAATTTATTGCTTGAGCACCACCAGCACATCTTCAAGCTCGGCGATCATCTGGCGGATCATCTGTTTGTACTGCGTGGTGTCGTCTTTGGCCTCATCGCCGGACAGCCGTAGACGTGCACCACCGATGGTGAAGCCTTGATCGTAAAGGAGTGCGCGGATCTGCCGGATCATCAGCACGTCCTGGCGCTGATAATACCGGCGGTTTCCGCGCCGCTTGACGGGGTTGAGCTGAGGAAACTCCTGCTCCCAGTAGCGCAGCACGTGCGGTTTCACCGCACACAGCTCGCTGACTTCACCGATGGTGAAGTAGCGTTTGCCCGGGATGACGGGAAGTTCGTCGTTATGACTTGGTTCCAGCATAAGCCTCAACTCGGGCCTTCAACTTCTGCCCTGGACGAAAGGTGACCACACGGCGAGCCGTGATCGGGATTTCTTCCCCCGTTTTCGGGTTGCGGCCAGGCCGCTGGCGTTTGTCCCGAAGGTCGAAATTGCCGAAACCCGACAATTTGACCTGCTCGTTGTCTTCAAGAGCGTGCCTGATTTCCTCGAAAAACAGTTCGACCAACTCCTTGGCTTCCCGCTTGTTCAGGCCCAGCTCTTCATACAGACGTTCCGCCATCTCAGCTTTCGTCAAAGCCCCCATACGTCACTTCCTTAACGTGGCGTTCAACCTTTGTTCGAGCGAGGTGAGGATGTTTTGCGTCGTCGAATTCACCTCATCGTCATTAAGAGTGCGCGATGGATGCTGCCAGGTCAAGCCGACGGCAAGGCTTTTTCTATGCGGATCAATGCCTTTACCCTGATAGACGTCAAACAGCCTGAGATCTGTCAGCCATTCACCTGCATTTTCACGGATTACGTCTAGAACAGCACTGGCGGCGACGTCTTTGTCGGCCAACAGCGCCAGGTCACGACGCACTTCAGGAAAACGCGACAACTCACGGAATTCAGGCATTTTGCCCTGCGCCACTTCAGCCAGGACCAGCTCGAAAACAAAGACCGGACGATCAAGGCCCAAGGCTTTCGACAGTTCAGGATGAATGGCACCGATGAAGCCGACTTCACGGCCGTCTCGCTCGATGCGTGCGGTCTGACCCGGATGCAACGCAGGGTGCTTGCCCGGTACGAAAGTGAAAGCACCCAATGCACCGGCGAAGCCCAGCACCGCTTCCACATCGGCCTTGACGTCGAAGAAGTCGACGGCGTCGCGACCTTGCGCCCAGCCTTCCGGCAGACGGCTGCCGCAGACCACACCGGCGAGCATCGGTTCTTGCTTGAGCCCTTCCAGCTGACCGACAAAGCGCAGGCCGCTCTCGAACAGACGGACGCGATCCTGCTGACGGTTCAGGTTGTGCTGGAGCACTTTGACCAGCCCCGGCCACAGCGACGAACGCATGGCGGCCATGTCGTTGGAGATCGGGTTGGCCAACAGCAAAGGCTCGACGCCTGGATTGAACAGCTCGAACTGCTTCGGATCGATGAAGCTGTAGGTGATCGCTTCCTGATAGCCGCGAGCCACCAGCAGACGACGCAACTCCGGCAGATCGCTGCGCGCTTCCGCCTTGGCCTGCGGAGCCAGACGGGCTTGCGGGTAGCGAACCGGCAGACGGTTGTAGCCGTAAAGGCGTGCCAGCTCTTCGATCAGGTCGACTTCCAGACTGATGTCGAAACGGTGGCTTGGCACCTCGACACGCCACTGCCCTGCTCCGTCGGCCGAGATTTTCAGGCCCAAGGCGCCGAGAAGACGCTCGACTTCGGCCGAATCCATTTCCATGCCCAGCATCTGTGCGATGCGCTGCGCACGCAGGGTGATCGGCGCGATCGACGGCAGATGCGGCTCGCTTACCGTTTCGATGATCGGCCCGGCTTCGCCGCCGGTGATGTCCAGCAGCAGGCCAGTGGCGCGCTCCATGGCTTCACGGGCCAGTTGCCAGTCCACGCCACGCTCGTAGCGGTGAGAGGCATCGGTATGCAGACCGTAGGAACGTGCCTTGCCGGCGACCGCGATCTGGTCGAAGAACGCGCTTTCAAGGAACACGTCGCGGGTGGTCGCGGAGACGCCGCTGTGCTCGCCCCCCATGACACCGGCAATCGCCAGCGCGCGGGTGTGGTCGGCGATCACCAGCGTATCGCTGCGCAGGCTGACTTCCTGGCCGTCGAGCAGCACCAGTTTCTCGCCCTCTTCCGCCATGCGTACGCGGATTCCGCCATTGATCTCGGCCAGGTCGAAGGCATGCAGCGGCTGACCGAGCTCGAGCATCACGTAGTTGGTGATGTCCACGGCGGCATCGATGCTGCGCACGTCCGCACGACGCAGACGCTCGACCATCCACAGCGGGGTTGGCCGGGACAGATCCACATTGCGGATCACACGACCCAGATAGCGCGGGCAAGCGGTCGGCGCCAGCACGTCGACCGGACGCACCTCATCGTGAGCCGCCGGCACCGGGGCCACGACCGGGCGCACCACCGGCACGTCGTACAGCGCACCGACTTCACGGGCCAGGCCGGCCAGCGACAGGCAGTCGCCACGGTTCGGGGTCAGGTCGACCTCGATGCTGGCATCTTCCAGATCCAGGTAAACGCGGAAATCCGTACCTACCGGCGCATCGGCCGGCAGTTCCATCAAACCGTCGTTGCCTTCACCGACCTGCAGCTCGGATTGCGAGCAGAGCATGCCGTTGGACTCGACGCCCCGCAGCTTGGCCTTCTTGATCTTGAAGTCGCCCGGCAGTTCGGCGCCGATCATGGCGAACGGAATCTTCAGGCCAGGGCGCACATTCGGCGCACCGCACACGACCTGAAACGTTTCGCTGCCGTTGCTCACCTGGCAAACGCGCAGCTTGTCGGCGTCCGGGTGCTGCTCGGTGCTCAGCACCTCGCCCACCACCACGCCGCTGAATGCGCCGGCAGCCGGGGTGACGCTATCGACCTCGAGACCGGCCATCGACAGACGGGCAACCAGCCCGTCACGATCTACCTGCGGGCTGACCCAGCCGCGCAGCCATTGTTCACTGAATTTCATCCTGCTCTCCTAAGAATTCGTTACGACTAGCGAAATTGCGCGAGGAACCGCAAGTCGTTGTCGAAGAACAGACGCAAGTCGTTCACGCCGTAACGCAGCATGGCCAGACGCTCGACACCCATGCCGAAGGCGAAGCCCGAGAACTCTTCCGGATCGATGCCGGACATGCGCAGCACGTTCGGGTGAACCATGCCGCAGCCCATCACTTCCAGCCAGCCGGTCTGCTTGCAGACGCGGCAGCCTTTGCCGCTGCACATCACGCATTCCATGTCGACTTCGGCGGACGGCTCGGTGAACGGGAAGTAGGAAGGACGGAAGCGCACGGCCAGTTCCTTCTCGAAGAACACCCGCAGAAACTCTTCGATGGTGCCCTTGAGGTCGGCGAAGTTGATGTCGCGGTCGACCAGCAGGCCTTCGACCTGGTGGAACATCGGCGAGTGGGTGATATCGGAGTCGCTGCGGTACACGCGACCCGGGCATACGATGCGGATCGGCGGTTTTTTCGACTCCATGGTGCGGACCTGTACCGGCGAGGTATGGGTGCGCAGCAGCATGTTCGCATTGAAATAGAAGGTGTCATGCATCGACCGGGCCGGGTGATGGCCTGGGATGTTGAGCGCCTCGAAGTTGTGGTAGTCGTCTTCGACCTCAGGGCCTTCGGCGATGCCGTAGCCGATGCGGGTGAAGAACTGTTCGACGCGTTCCAGAGTCCGGGTCACCGGATGCAGGCCACCCGAAGTCTGACCGCGGCCCGGCAGGGTCACGTCAATGGACTCGGCGGACAGTTTGGCGGCCAGCTCGGCCTCTTCAAACAGAGCCTTGCGCGCATTGAGAACCTCTGTGACACGCTCCTTGGCAACGTTGATCAGGGCGCCGACCTGCGGACGCTCCTCTGCCGGCAGGTTGCCCAGGGTCTTCATCACCTGAGTCAGCTCGCCCTTCTTGCCAAGGTAGTGAACCCGGATTTGCTCCAGGGCATTGATATCTTCAGCGCTTTGCACAGCCTCTAGTGCTTGAGAGACCAGCGCATCCAGGTTTTCCATGTACAGACTCCAGATACGAAATAGGGGAAGAGCTTGAAGGCTCTTCCCCTATTTATGACGTTTAACACCTGACCCCACAGATGCAGGGCCGGGTGACTGTCGGGGGTACTTAAGCCAAGGTGGCTTTAGCTTTCTCGACAATCGCAGCAAACGCCGCTTTTTCGTTCACTGCCAGATCAGCCAGAACCTTACGGTCGATCTCGATGGACGCTTTTTTCAGGCCGGCGATGAAACGGCTGTAGGACAGACCGTTGGTACGAGCACCAGCGTTGATACGGGCGATCCACAGAGCGCGGAACTGACGTTTTTTCTGACGACGGTCACGGTAGGCGTATTGGCCTGCCTTGATTACCGCTTGCTTGGCAACACGGAACACGCGCGAACGTGCGCCGTAGTAGCCTTTAGCAAGTTTCAGAATTTTTTTGTGACGCTTACGGGCAATGACGCCACGCTTTACACGAGCCATGAGTTACTTCCTCTATTCTTGATCCAAAAATTAACGAAGGCGCAGCATGCGCTCGACTTTTGCCACGTCAGACGGATGCAGCAGGCTGCTTCCGCGCAGTTGACGCTTACGCTTGGTCGACATTTTGGTCAGGATGTGGCTCTTGAAAGCGTGCTTGTGCTTGATGCCGTTAGCAGTTTTCAGAAACCGCTTGGCAGCACCGCTTTTGGTTTTCATCTTTGGCATGTTCGGATACTCCGCATTCAGTGGATAAACATAATCAGAAGGCCTGCCGTGCCCTGTTGATTACTTCTTCTTTTTCGGGGCGATGACCATGATCAGCTGGCGTCCTTCCATCTTAGGATGCTGTTCGACCGATCCGTACTCGAGCAGGTCTTGTTCGACCCGCTTGAGGAGATCCATCCCCAGCTCCTGGTGGGCCATCTCACGGCCGCGGAATCGCAAGGAAACCTTGGCCCTGTCCCCGTCACTCAGGAAACGTACCAGGTTGCGTAGTTTTACCTGGTAATCCCCTTCCTCCGTCCCTGGACGAAACTTGATTTCTTTGACCTGAATCTGCTTCTGGTTCTTCTTCGCCGCAGCAATCTGCTTCTTCTTTTCGAAGATCGATTTGCCGTAGTCCATCACCCGGCAAACCGGCGGGACTGCGTCGGCGGAGATTTCCACCAGATCAAGCTTGGCTTCTTCAGCTATACGAAGCGCTTCATCAATCGAGACGATGCCAATCTGCTCGCCGTCAGCGCCAATTAACCGAACCTCGCGTGCCGAGATATTCTCGTTGATCGGGGCCTTCGGTGCAGTTCGTTTATCCTGTCTCATTTCACGCTTAATAATAATTACTCCGAATCTTGGCGACCACGCCGGGAAACCGCTTGCGCGAGGAACTCGGCGAACTGGGCGACCGGCATCGAGCCGAGGTCTGCACCTTCACGAGTACGCACAGCGACAGTCTGCATCTCGACTTCCTTATCCCCAATAACCAAGAGATATGGAACCTTGAGCAAAGTATGCTCGCGGATTTTAAAGCCGATCTTTTCATTTCTCAAGTCAGACTTGGCACGAAACCCGCTTTCGTTGAGAGTTTTTTCGACCTGGGCGACGAAATCCGCCTGTTTGTCGGTGATGTTCATGATCACCGCCTGGGTCGGCGCCAGCCACGCAGGGAATGCCCCTTCGTAGTGCTCGATCAGAATCCCGACGAAACGCTCGAACGAACCGAGGATCGCCCGGTGCAGCATCACCGGATGCTTGCGGCTGTTGTCTTCGGAAACGTACTCGGCACCGAGGCGCACAGGCAGGTTGAAGTCGAGCTGCAAGGTGCCGCACTGCCATACGCGGCCGAGGCAGTCCTTGAGCGAGAACTCGATCTTCGGACCGTAGAACGCACCCTCGCCCGGCTGCAGGTCATAAGGCAGGCCCGCGCTGTCGAGCGCCGCCGCCAGCGCCGACTCGGCACGATCCCACAGCTCGTCGGAACCGACGCGCTTTTCCGGACGGGTGGACAGCTTCATTTCGATGTCCTTGAAGCCGAAGTCGGCGTAGACATCCATGGTCAGCTTGATGAACGCAGCGGATTCGGCCTGCATCTGCTCTTCGGTGCAGAAGATGTGCGCATCGTCCTGAGTGAACGCACGTACGCGCATGATGCCGTGCAAGGCGCCGGACGGCTCGTTGCGGTGGCAGGCGCCGAACTCGGCCAGGCGCATCGGCAGCTCACGGTAGCTTTTCAGGCCCTGGTTGAACACCTGCACGTGGCACGGGCAGTTCATCGGCTTGATCGCGTAGTCGCGGCTTTCCGACTCGGTGGTGAACATGTTGTCGGCGTAGTTGGCCCAGTGCCCGGACTTTTCCCACAGACTGCGGTCAACGACCTGCGGTGTCTTGATCTCGAGATAGCCGTTGTCGCGCTGCACCTTGCGCATGTACTGCTCAAGCACCTGGTAGAGCGTCCAGCCGTTCGGGTGCCAGAACACCATGCCCGGCGCTTCTTCCTGGGTATGGAACAGCCCGAGACGCTTGCCGATCTTGCGGTGGTCGCGCTTTTCGGCTTCTTCGATGCGCTGAATGTAGGCGGCCAGCTGCTTCTTGTCTGCCCAGGCCGTGCCGTAGACGCGCTGAAGTTGCTCGTTCTTGGCATCGCCGCGCCAGTAGGCGCCGGACAGCTTGGTGAGCTTGAAGGACTTCAGGAAACGGGTGTTCGGCACGTGCGGGCCACGGCACATGTCGACGTATTCTTCGTGATAGTACAGGCCCATGGCCTGTTCGTTCGGCATGTCCTCGACCAGGCGCAGCTTGTAGTCTTCGCCGCGGGACTTGAACACTTCGATCACTTGCGCGCGCGGAGTGACCTTCTTGATGACGTCGTAATCCTTGTCGATCAACTGCTGCATGCGCTGTTCGATGGCGGCCATGTCTTCCGGCGTGAAAGGACGCTCGAAGGCGATGTCGTAGTAGAAGCCTTCGTCGATGACCGGGCCGATGACCATCTTGGCGGTCGGGTACAGCTGCTTGACCGCGTGGCCGACCAGGTGGGCGCAAGAGTGGCGAATGATCTCCAGCCCCTCTTCATCCTTTGGCGTGATGATTTGCAGCGTCGAGTCGCCGTCGATGATATCGCAAGCGTCGACCAGCCGACCGTTGACCTTGCCGGCCAGGGTGGCCTTGGCCAGGCCCGCGCCAATGGATGCGGCGACCTCGGCTACGGAAACCGGATGATCGAAAGAACGTTGACTGCCGTCGGGAAGAGTAATAGTTGGCATGGCGCCTCCTCTCCTAGTGGTGACCCCTACCAAAGGTCACGTGGGTTGGGATGAGCCAGTACAAGATCCGATCCAGGCCATTCAATGACGAACGCCTGCCTTACAGCGGCAGGAGCCTTGCGGCCAACCGGAAAACCGAACCAGAGTGACTGGGATTCAAACAGAAACACGGGAGCCGCATGGGCCGTGGAGGCCTGCGGTCGCCCGAGCCCGGCATGCTAGCACAGATGAACGGCTGCGGAGGCTTCAAGGTTGCAATCCAGAGCAGATCATCCGTTTTTATGCCAGAGTGATGAACTTGATCCGTCCTTCGCCCATCTGATGAAGGACATTGACCCACAAGGAGCATCTTCGCATGCGTCTGCACACCCTTTTCGCCGCTCTCGCCCCCGTAGTTCTGCTGCTGCCGCTGAGCGCCCATGCCGACTGGCCGAAAGGCGAGCGCGAGAAATACATGGCGCAGTGCACCCAGGCGGCGACACCGCAGATCGGCGCTGCGGCCGCCAAGTCCCATTGCGCCTGCGGCGCCGACGCCATCAAGTCTTACCCGGCCAGTGACATTCAGGCCCTGATGGACAACAAGGCCAGCGAGGCGCTGCAACAGAAAGCCTTGGGCCAGATCGCCAAATGCAAGGCCAACGTCCCCGCGAAAAAATGAGCGAACGGCGTGCCTGAGGCCCCCGGACACGGGAAAAAGGCCAGCAAATGACGAATTTCCACCTGTTTCGTGCAGGTTTTACAGGTTTTTTACTGATACCCCAAAGCCCTTGAAAGCCTGTCAAACCGGGGCCTCCAGCCGAAACAACCTGCAAAGAAAACACGACTGATTGGCAAACAACACCTGCGGGGGGCTACCAAAGCGAACATTTCGACTATGATACCCCGGTGTGCCCAGTTGGCCTGAGCAGCACAGCACTACTGAAAATATATGTTTCTTGGAGATACACCATGTCTAATCGCCAATCCGGCACCGTCAAATGGTTCAACGATGAAAAAGGCTTCGGCTTCATCACTCCTCAAGGTGGCGGTGACGACCTGTTCGTACACTTCAAAGCTATCGAAGTTGACGGTTTCAAAAGCCTGAAAGAAGGCCAAGCCGTATCCTTCGTGGCTGAGAAAGGCCAAAAGGGTATGCAAGCTGCACAAGTTCGCCCAGAGTAATCTCCCGGCGCACAAAAAAACCCCGTCCATGTGACGGGGTTTTTTATGCCTGCCGAAAAGCCCGCAGCGATCAGCCGCAGCTGGCGCGGGTGACGATCAGATCGTTGTCGGTGTTCAGGTTCAGGCGGTCGGAACGGTACTCCAGGGTGATCATGTCATTCGGCTTGAGGAACCGGGCGTTCTGCGCACCGGCACGGGTGCGGGCCTGATCCAGAAGTTCCGGCGAGGCCTTTTTGCCGACGGCGAACTCTGCGGCCGATGCCTCGCAGCGGCCATGACCGGACTCGCTGGCCACAGGATCCTTAGCCGGCTCACTCGAAGTCGCACTGCAACCGGCCAGCATGGCAATGGTCGCGAGCGCGCCCAGCGACATGAATTTAATAGGCATGAAGCCTCCTTTTCCAATGGTTGTTTCGAGATCGTGCGACCACCAATCCTGCGTTTGGTTTCACGGCGGGGCTGATGCTCCCCTCCTCCACGATCACAAAGGTGCCGAGTGTGCCTGAACGACGGGCCATGCTTCACTCCGCAATCGTGACTGAATATTAACCGGCCTCAGTAAACGTCGATGTAGTCGAACGGCGGATTCGGCCAGTTGTCCTTGAGCGCGTTGTAGATCTGCATCACCCAGACCTCATCGCTCGCCGCCACACGCCCGACGCACCCTAAACCCTTGGCCCAGGTCTCCAGACGGAACGACAGGCCGTCGACGTCTTGACCGCCGGTCACGCCCGAAGAGATATAGGCCATCCCTCCTTTGGTCACCCGCAACTGCGTGTGCGCATCGTCACTGGCCTCGGCCAGCAACCGGCGCACAGCCTCGAGCGTCAAGCCATCGGGAGCATTCAAGTCAATCTGCACGGTGCAATCCTGGGTTCGGTCGGAAACGACCAAGTGTCGCACAGCCCTGCGCCCATGCCTAAGTCGCAGTGCCAAACGCCTGGCAACATGATTTACTCAAGGCTCCGACAGACCCGACTCCAGAGCCCGCCATGACCACCGTAAGCATCACCGCCGACATCAAGGCCATCTGGCCCCAGGGGCACAGCTCCTACAGCCCGGGCAGCCCGGAAGAGCTTGCGCTGATCAGCGTCGATTTGCTGGTGCGGACGCTCGGCACGCAAGGCGCGCGGTCATTCATCGATCAGGTCTTCGAGAAGTACCCCGACGACTTCCAGGGCACTCCGGACAGCGAAAGGGAATAGAAGCCCGCAAGCTCGAAGCTTGCGGGCGCATCATTCATTTCAAACGTTTCAGGCGCTCGGTCAGCAGGTCGAAGAAGCCCTGGGCATCGCCGTTCTCCACCCAGAATGCGTTCTTCGGCTGTTTCAGGCCGTCGTACCAATCAACGATGGTCTGACCGAAAGTCGGCCCTTCACGGCTGTCCACCACCACATTCACCGAACGGCCGGTGAACAGCTGAGGCTTGAGCAGGTAGGCGATCACCGTGGCGTCATGCACCGGGCCACCCGGGATCCCGTAGTGCTCCATGTCGCCTTTGATGTATTCGTTGAGGATGTCGCCGACGATCTTGCTGGCATTGTTGTTCAGCGCCGCGATCTGCTTCAGCCGTGCGTCGCTGGTGAGCACCTTGTGGGTGACATCAAGCGGCAGGTAGGTCAGCTTCACGCCGCTCTTGAGCACCACCTCGGCCGCTTGAGGGTCGGCGAACAGGTTGAACTCCGCCACCGGGGTGATGTTGCCGCCGTTGAAGTGCGCACCGCCCATGATCACCACTTCCTTGATGCCCTGGACGATCTCCGGTTCCTGGATCAGCGCCAGCGCCAGGTTGGTCTGCGGGCCGAGCATGGCGATGGTGATGCTGTGGGGCTTGGCCTTTTTGAGCGTGTCGATCAGGTAGTTGACCGCATTGCCTTCGGCCAGGCCTTTCTTCGGTTCGTGAACGGCGACTCCCGACAGGCCTTCCTTGCCATGGATGTTTTCGGCATAGATCGGTGTGCGCATCAGCGGCTTGGGAGCACCCGCATACACCGGCACGTCTTCGCGCCCTGCCCACTCGCGGGCCAGCCGGGCGTTGCGCGAGGTCTTGTCCAGGCGCACGTTGCCCGCCACGGTGGTCAAGGCGCGGATGTTCAGCTCATCCGGCGACGCCAGGGCGAACAACAGGGCGACCACATCGTCGGCGCCCGGGTCGGTGTCGATGATCAGGTCGATCTTTTCCGCCGCCTGGGCGCCGGTCGCGGTCAGTAGGGACAAAAGCAGCAGGCTCCGGAACAGTTGAGGCAGTTTTTTAGCATAGCGGCGCATGGCGCACTCCTTGTGCATGTGAAATCGAATGGGTTTGCGACCCGTCAGAAGGTGACGCCGGCCACCAGCACGATGTTGCAGTACGGCTGGCATTCGCCCGTACGGACAATCGCCCGCGCCTGGCGACTAAGCGCCTTGAACTGCTCATGGCTGAGCAGGTCGCGCCGACCCAACGCCCCTGAGCCGTTCAGCTCATCAAGGACGGCCAACGGCGCGGGACGTCTCTCGAGAATTTCCTGGGCCAGCACATGGCTTTCCACCTGCATCTCGCTGAGCACGACCTTGAGGGTGTCGGTGAACTGCGGAACGCCGTGGGTCAGCGCCAGGTCGATCAGCTCGACACCCGGCGGCACCGGCAGGCCGGCATCCCCGATCACGAGCATGTCGCCGTGACCGAGGGAGGCGATCAGGCGCGACAGGGCGACATTGAGCAAAGGGGTCTTTTTCATGAGGATTTGAATGCCTTCACTTCGGAACGTGTGGGAATGGACGGCTGTGCGCCGGCGCGGGTGACCGATAGCGCCGCGGCGACCTGGCCGTAGCGGATGGCCTGCGCTTCGGACTCGCCGCGCGCCAGCGCCGCGGCGAAACCGCCGACGAATGTGTCGCCCGCCGCCGTGGTGTCGACGGCTTTGACCTTGGGTGCCGGAAAATGCTCGAAGCCTGTGCCGCTGGCGAACAACAGCCCTTGGGCGCCCAGGGTGATGAGCACCTTGCCCGCGCCCAGACCGATCAGATGGCTGGCCGCCCGCTCTGCCGACTCCAGCGAATCCACGGGCAGCCCGCTCAGGGTCGCCGCCTCGCTTTCGTTGGGAATCAGGTAGTCGATGGCGGCGTACCAGTCCGGCGGGAGCGCCCGACCGGCAGGCGCCGGATTGAGGATGACGGTCTTGCCGAGCGCCCGGGCACGCTTGAGGGCGTGACCGACCGTGGCGTCCGGAACCTCGAGCTGGCAGATGACCACATCCGCCGCCTGCAGCACGTCATCGAACCGGTCCACCACAGCCGACGTCAACGCACCGTTGGCACCGGCCACGATAACGATCGCATTCTGACTGTTGTCATCGACCACGATCAGCGCTACGCCGCTGGAGCCCTCGACCGTGCTGACTGCGCGGCAATCGATCCGTTCGGCCAGGAGCGCATCACGCAATTGCGCGCCATACGCATCGTTGCCGACGCAGCCGACCATCGCCACAGCCGCCCCCAACCGGGCGGCCGCCACTGCCTGATTGGCGCCCTTGCCGCCCGGCACGGTGGCGAACGAATGGCCGATCAGCGTCTCGCCGCCAAGGGGCAACCGAGGCGCACGGGTCACCAGATCCATGTTCAGGCTGCCTATTACCACTACATTTGCTGACATACGTCGCTACTCATCAATTCGGTTTCAGCGGTATTCGGTGAACACGCCGAACAGGGGGGCCGTCGACTCACGCAAGACGATGCTCGGCGTGACGATCCGTTGGTCGGTGGCCAGGTTCGGGCTGGCGATCCTGCGCAACAGCACTTCCGCCGCCATTTCCCCCAACTGCAGGATCGACTGGCCGACCGTGGTCAGCGCAGGGTAAACGTACCGGCTCATCTGGATGTCGTCGAAACCGATCACCGACAGCTCGGTGGGCACGCGCACGTTGCGTTCCGCTGCGGCCCGCAGCACACCGATGCCGATCATGTCGTTGCCGGCGAAGATCGCCGTGGGGGGACTGTCTTCGAGCAGCAGGGCCGCCGCGTTGTAGCCGCCGGTGCTGGTGAAGTCGCTTTCCAGTATACGACCGGGCGACACGACCACCCCCGCTTCATCCATTGCCCGACGGAAACCGGCCAGACGCATCTGCGCGACGCTGGTGCCGACCGGCCCGCCGATGGTGGCGATGTCGCGATGCCCCAGCTCCAGCAGGTGACGGGTGGCCAGGTAGGCGCCGTACTCATGGTCGATGCGCACCAGGTCCGCGTCCACGCCGTCCAGGCCACGGTCGACGATGACCATGGGGGTCTTCACCCCGGTCAGGCCCTGGACGAGGCCGTCATCCCCGCCGGCGGAGGCGACGATCAGACCGTCGATGCGTTTTTCCAGCAGAACCCGCAGGTAATTGCGCTGCTTTTCCGGATCGTCATCGGAGTTGCAGAGGATCACGCAGTAACCGTTGCGCTCGCAGTAGTCCTCGATCCCCCGCGCCAGCTCGGCAAAGTACGGGTTGAGGCTGTTGGGCACCAGCAGGCCGATGGTCGCCGTGGTCTTGGCCTTCAGCGAACGCGCCACCGCGCTGGGCACATAATCGAGGCTCTTGATCGCCGCCTCGACCTTCAGGCGCACTTCCTCGCTGACCGGGCGGGTCTTGTTCACGACATGGGACACGGTCGTGTAGGAAATCCCCGCGAGCGCCGCCACATCCTTGATCGTTGCCATGCTTCAGCCCCGCCGTGCAGCGCGTTGGCTGCGGTAGGTGTCCAGCACCACGGCGATGACGATCACGGCCCCGGTGATGATGCGCTTGGTCGGTTCGGTCGCACCGATCTGGGCCAGACCGGCCGCCAGCACGGATATGATCAGCACACCAAAGAAGGTGCTGATCACCGAACCGCGGCCGCCCATCAGGCTGGTGCCGCCGATCACCACGGCGGCGATCACTTGCAGCTCCAGCCCGGAACCGGCGTTCGGATCCGCCGCCTCCAGGCGGGAAATCTGGAACAGCGCGGCAATGCCCGCCAACAGCCCCATGAGGCTGAACACCAAGATCTTGTAGGGTTTAGGATTGATGCCCGCCAGGCGCACGGCTTCCTCATTGGTGCCGATGCCGATCAGGTAACGGCCGAACACGGTGCGCGTCAGCACCGCCTGGGCGATGAAGATCACCAGCAAGGCAATGATGAACGACGGCGAAATGCCGAAGGCGATCGGGTTCGACAGCCAGGCGAACGCATCGCCGATGTAGGCGGTCCGCGAACCGGTCATCTGATACGCCAGGCCGCGGGCCATCTCCAGTACACCAAGCGAGACGATGAACGACGGAATCCGCCAGGCCACGGTGATCGACCCGGTCACCGTGCCCGCCAATGCGGCCACCGCCATGCCCAATACGGCGGCCGGCAATACGCTCCAGCCCCAGCCGAGGATCGCGACGCTGACGGTGGAGGCCGACAGCGCCAGCACCGAACCGACCGACAGATCGATGCCGCCGATGATCAGCACGAAGGTCATGCCCACGGCCAGTACCATCAGGTCAGGGATCTGGTTGGCCAGCGTGGTGAAGGTGTTGTACGACAGAAAGTGGCTGCTCATGACCGAGAACAGCGCGACCATCGCCAGCAAAGCCCCGGCCAACCCCAGATAGGTGCCCAGGCCATAAAGATTGCCACTACGGATGCCGGCGGGAGATGCAGTTTTCATGGGAGATCCCTAGGCGCCGCTTCATTGAGCAACGCATCACGTTTTTGGTAGCCGGCGAACGCGGCGGCAAGCAAGTCATCCTGGGTCCAGCTGTCACGCTCGAAGGTGTCGATCAGACGGCCGGCCGACAGCACACCGATGCGGTCGCAGATCAGCATCAGTTCGCGCAGGTCGCTGGAGACCACCACCAGCGCCTTGCCCTGGCGCGTCAGTTCGCCGAGCAAGGCGTAGATGTCGAACTTGGCGCCGACGTCGATGCCGCGGGTCGGCTCGTCGAACAGCAGCACGTCACAGTCGCGTTCCAGCCAGCGGCCGATCACCACCTTTTGCTGGTTGCCGCCCGACAGCTCGGACACCCGTTGCGCCGGGCTCGAGCTGCGGATGCGCATGGCGCCGATCTGTCGTTGCGCCAGCGAGATTTCCTCGCCGTCATTCAGGACGCCGCCCCGGGAGATCTTCGGCATGTTGCCCAATGCGATGTTGGCGCTGATCGACTGAGTGAGCAGCAACCCCTCGCCCTTGCGGTCTTCGGTGATCAAGGCAATGCCGTTGCGCACCGCGTCGACCGGCGAGCGGACGCTCACCACTTGCGCCGGCGTGCCGAGCGCGATCGTACCGCTGTCTGCGGCATCGGCGCCGAAGATCAGGCGCAGCAACTCGGTGCGCCCTGCGCCGATCAGCCCGGAGATCCCGAAGATCTCGCCGGCCCGCACTTCGAAGGAAACGTCCTGCACCTTGTCGGAACGGCTCAGGCCGTTGACCGTCAGCAGCGGCGCGCCGATCTGGCGCGGCCCCATGTCGATGTGTTCGCCCAACTCCCGGCCGACCATCAGGGTGACCAGTTGCTCGCTGTTGTAATTGGCCATCGGCTCGACACAGACCAGATTGCCGTCCCGCAACACCGCGATGCGCTGGGCAACACGGGCCAGCTCTTCGAGCCGGTGGGAAATGTAGATGATCGAAACGCCACGGGCCTGCAGGCGGGTGATCTGCTCGAACAGCATCTCCACCTCGCGGGCCGTCAGCATGGCCGTCGGCTCATCGAGGATCAACACATGGCAATCGCCGATCAGGTTGCGGGCGATCTCGACCATCTGCTGGTGACCGATGCCCAGCTCACCGACCGGCGTGTCCGGGTCGATGGCCTCCAGCCCGACCTGGGCCATGGCCTCGATGGCGGCCTTGCGCAGTTGCTTGCGGCTGATCCAGCCGCCGTGGTTGGGCAGGTTGTCGAGAAACAGGTTTTCCGCCACCGACAAAGTCGGCAACAGATTGAGTTCCTGCATGACCATGCGCACACCCAGTTCTTCAGCCTGAGTGCGGCTGCCGGGGCTGTAGGCCTTGCCCTGGAACTGCATCTGGCCGGCGGTCGGCGTCACCAGGCCGCCGATGATCTTCGACAGCGTGCTTTTCCCGGCACCGTTTTCGCCGGTCAGCGCCAGGACTTCGCCTCTCATCAGCGTCAGGTCGATGCCGGCAAGCACCGGTTGCGCGTAGGTCTTGCCGATGCCGCTGACCGTGAGGACAGCGTTCGGGGCGGAAACAGACATAAGGAATCTCCATGCGCCTGCCGGAGTCGGCAGGCGCCGTTGTGTCGCCGGAAAACTATTGGGTGACCAGCTCGACCGGCGTTTCGATCACGCCGTTGGCGCCGCTGTCGACTTTCTCGCCCTTGAGGATCTTGAGCGCGGTCTCGATGCCGAACACGGCCTGCTTGGCGGCGAACTGGTCAGCGGTCGCCAGGACGCGACCGTCCTTGAGCATCGGCTTGATGGCATTGATGTTGTCGTAGCCGACCACTTTTACCTGCCCTGCCTTGCCTGCGGCCCGCACGGCCGACACCGCACCGACGGCCATGCTGTCGTTGCCGGCCAGCAGCGCCTTGATTTCCGGGTATTCGCTGAGCATCGAAGAGGCGACCTGGTTGCCTTTGTTGATTTCCCAGTCACCCGACTGCAGCGACACCACCTTGATCTGCGCCGCGTCCATCGCATCCTTGAAGCCTGCGGTGCGGGCCTGGGCGTTGGTCGTGGTGGAGACGCCCTCGATGATGCCGACTTCGTCGCCGGCCTTCAGTTGCTTGGCCAGGTACTCGCCGACCAGGCGAGCGCCCTTGCGGTTGTCGGGCCCCACGAACGGCACGTTGATGTTTTTGCTTTTGACGACAGCCGGATCCAGCTGGTTGTCGATGTTGATGACGGTGATGCCGGCATCCACGGCCTTCTTGATCACCGGCACCATGGCCTTGGAGTCCGCCGGGGCGATGACCAGGGCGTCGACCTTGGAGACGATCATCTGCTCGACGATGCGGATCTGGTTGGCGGTGTCGGTTTCGTCCTTGATGCCGTTGGAGACCAGGTCGAAATCGGCGGCGTGTTCTTTCTGGTACGCCTTGGCGCCGTCTTCCATGGTCAGGAAGAATTCGTTGGCCAGGGATTTCATGACCAGCGCGACCTTGGGTTTTTCGGGAGACTCGGCGAAAGCCGAAGAGACAGGCAGTGCGGCGGATGCGGCAGCCAGCATGGCGACAGCGAGAAGGCGTCCGGCAAATGGCAGCTTCATGGGTTCACTCCGATCTTATGATTATTGTGAGCAACGCTTGCGCTGACGTAAGCTTCGCGGCGTTCCAGAAGGCGAATACGCTACCGGGAATGCCGCGCAAACGTTTGCGTAGACCGAACTATGCGAACCCTGCCGAGATTTGTCAACGACTGGGAATCTGCTTTTTTTGTAGGGCGAATAACCGCAACCGCCCGCGACGTCACACCGAAGTGTTGACCAGATTGCCGCTTCCGGCCTCTTTGGCCAGCTCCTTGACCAGATCGCCAGCGACCTGCGCAATCGCAGCGGCGGTGCCCGATATCTGCCCCTGGATAGCCATCACGGCAGTGGATTTAGCTTCAGGCGTGGGATAGCTGGCGGCTTGCGCGGCGGCCAGTTGCTGTTGCTGCTCCTGCATTTGCTTCTGCAGTTCCTGCATCCGCTTGAGCAACATCTTGACGACAAGGCTGTGGGTGTCGCCGGCGTCTTCTTTGTCCTCGCTCGGCGCTGCGCCGCCGGTTCTGACCTTGCCGTCGTCTTCAACCTGCCCCAGCGCCTGCTCCGAGTTTTCGGCCGTCGCCTCGTTCAGGCTGGCGATCATGGCCGGAGTTTTCCCGCCGATGGTGACTGCGCTGGGATTTGAGAAACCGATGGTCATCGACATGTGAGCTCCTGAGAGAAATGGATTCCTTTGAAAGCAGCATCGGCCAACCGGCCTGTTTCTTTAATCCAGATCGCCAGGGTGGCCATTCCTCTGATTCGATCTGTTGCGTAGTACCTTTCGGAGAGCCGAACGCGAAATCGGGAACCGTTCGGAAAACCGGATCCAACATCCCGGCCATTTTTCACGCATCAAAAAATTATTGATGTAAATCATCAGCTTAAACGTTTCTCTCAAGCAGAGTGTGGCTGGTACAGATCCTGCTCCCCTCTTGCACCCCCGGCTTTCAGATGGGTCTGGGGCGCATCTAGATGAACCTGCATCCGCACCGTCTCACTACTAGAGAGAAAAATAATGAAGTCTGCTTTCAATACCCTGGTTCCAGGCGCCTTGGCGCTTCTCATGCTCCTGCCGACCGCCCTCCAGGCCAAAGAAGTCGAAACCCAGGCCAAGCTGGCCAACGTCGTGGTGCTCGCCACCGGCGGCACCATCGCCGGCGCCGGCGCCAGCGCGGCCAACAGCGCCACCTACCAGGCCGCCAAGGTCGGCGTCGAGCAGTTGATCGCCGGCATTCCGGAACTGAGCAAACTGGCGAACGTGCGCGGCGAACAGGTCATGCAGATCGCATCGGAAAGCATCAGCAACGAAAACCTGCTGCAATTGGGCCGGCGCGTCTCCGAACTGGCCGACAGCAAGGATGTCGACGGGATCGTCATCACCCACGGCACCGACACCCTCGAAGAAACCGCCTACTTCCTGAACCTGGTCGAGAAGACCGAGAAGCCGATCATTGTCGTCGGCTCGATGCGTCCGGGCACCGCCATGTCGGCGGACGGCATGCTTAACCTCTACAACGCCGTCGCCGTCGCGAGCAGCAAGGAAGCCCGCGGCAAAGGCGTGCTGGTGACGCTGAACGACGAAATCCAGTCCGGTCGCGACGTCAGCAAAATGATCAACATCAAGACCGAAGCCTTCAAGAGCCCTTGGGGCCCGCTGGGCATGGTGGTCGAAGGCAAGTCCTACTGGTTCCGCCTGCCGGCCAAGCGCCACACCATGGACTCGGAATTCGACATCAAGAACATCAAGAGCCTTCCTGACGTAGAGATCGCCTATTCCTACGGCAACGTCAGCGATACCGCCTACAAGGCCCTGGCCCAAGCCGGCGCCAAGGCGATCATCCATGCCGGCACCGGCAACGGCTCCGTCTCCTCCCGCGTGGTTCCGACCCTGCAGGCCCTGCGCAAGGACGGCGTGCAGATCATCCGCTCGTCCCACGTCAATGCCGGCGGTTTCGTCCTGCGCAACGCCGAACAGCCCGACGACAAATATGACTGGGTCGTCGCCCATGACCTGAATCCGCAGAAGGCCCGCATCCTGGCGATGGTCGCACTGACCAAGACCAACGACAGCAAAGAGCTGCAGCGGATGTTCTGGGAATACTGATGCCCCCTCGCCCGACCGGTTCCGGATCGGGCCTCCACCACCCGTCATTCGTGGCGGGTGGTTCCCCGGCAAAAAAATATCGCGTAATCCCTGCCAAAAACGGAAAACCGTTGTCAGAGGATCCTCTTGTTTTTTAAGCAGTTGCGAAATCGCCTACAGTTAAATACTGTATGCACGTACAGCTTAATAAGGATAACCTCGTGGCCACCTCCCCTGATGCTCCTGACGCTTACGAACGCATGGGCATGCGCATTCAAAAAATCATCAACGCCCCCACCGCACAAAAAGCCAGAGCCGCACTGATCTTTCGCTTGCCGGACGAACCGGTGGACGCATGGGAGCGCTTGCTGGAAGAGATCGACGAAAACGACAACGTCACCCTCGCCTACCGCGACGACGGTGGCGTACAGATTTTCTGGGTTGTACCGAAGGAAGACTGATCCAATGAGTGTCCGTTGCTTTGCCCTGCTGTTGCTGTTCATTTCCCTGGGAGCCCAAGCCGGCGCCCCACGCACCTTCACCGAAGCCAAGAAGGTCGCCTGGAAGCTCTACGCTCCGCAATCGACCGAGTTCTACTGCGGCTGCAAGTACACCGGCAACAAGGTCGATCTTGCCGCATGCGGTTACGTGCCCCGCAAAAACGCCAAACGCGCATCGCGCATCGAGTGGGAGCACATTGTTCCGGCCTGGGAATTCGGCCACCAGCGCCAGTGCTGGCAGGAAGGCGGACGCAAGAACTGCACCCGCTACGATCCGTCCTACCAAAAGGCCGAGGCCGATCTGCACAACCTGGTACCGAGCATCGGCGAGGTCAACGGTGACCGCAGCAACTTCAGCTACGGATGGCTGCCGGAACAGAAAGGCCAATACGGCGCATGCCTGACCCAGGTCGACTTCAAGGCCAAGAAAGTCATGCCCCGCCCCTCGATTCGCGGCATGATCGCCCGGACGTACTTCTACATGAGCAAACAGTACGGCCTGCGGCTGTCAAAACAGGACCGCCAGTTGTATGAGGCGTGGGACAAGACCTACCCGGTGCAGGACTGGGAACGGCAACGCAACCAGAGCGTGGCGTGCGTGATGGGACGCGGCAACGACTTCGTCGGGCCGGTGAACCTGAAAGCGTGCGGCTGACCGGTTACGCAATACAAAAGGCCTCGCGCTTGATGCCCGAGGCCTTTTTTGTGCTCAACTGCCGGCCTTGTTGTAGCGCCAATAGCCCATCAGGTTGAGCGATTCGCGAGGAATGCCGCGCTCCTTGATCAGATGCCGACGCAGGCTCATGACGGCAGCAGATTCACCGGCGACCCAGCCATAGAAACCTTCGGCGGACGCTTCAGCGATTTCCCAAAGAATCTCTTTGTCGATATCGACATCGGCCAATTCGACCGCCCGCCCCGCCGGCGACGAGTCGACAGGCAATGCCGCCGCCTTCACCGCCTCCACCATCAGCGCTCCCGCCACGGCGCCACCCGCCTGCTCCCGGACAAGCCACTGCACCGAAAGCCCAGGCCAGTCGGGAACCGGGAGCATGTCCTGCGCAGTATCGACCTCGAAGTAGGCCTGAACCTGGGGCGGCTCCGCGAGCGGCGCCAAGGCTTCAAGGATCCCCATGGCCGCCGGCAATGCTGTCGGATCGGCGACCAGCAGAACGTGCCTGAGCGCCTGCGGCGGCTTCCATTCGAAGCCCCCGGCCTCCTGGGCCGAAAAACGCCGGTCGGGCGCCAGCATCTGCATGGACGCTCCCGGCTGCGCCCTCAACGCCCAACGGGAAGCCGGGCCGGTTTCGCCATGCAGGACAAAATCGACATCCACCTCGCCAAGATCCGCACGCAGCTGGCGAATGGTGTAGGTGCGCATCGCCGGACGCCGGTCGGCCAGCATCGCCCGGAAGCGACTGTACCAGCCTTCCCCCTGCGACAGCTTCGAGGGCGAACCGTCAGCCGCCGGAAAGAACAGCTTCACCCGCTGATCGGGCGCCCATGTCGCCATTTCCGTGACGGCGGAACCGGCCAGCGTGATCCTCATCAGATGCGGAGTCAGCTGGACCTTGCGGCGCAATACGACATCGAACAGCTTGTAGGGGTTGGCGGAGGCCATGGATCGCTCCTTCTGGAAATCGTCGGTGACTCTCAAGAAAACGAGTCAGACAAGACTTCCTTTACCCGGCTCCGCCAAACGAGCCTGTCACTGCACCGCATTGCGCTCGATGATCAGCGATTCGATGTTCTGCTTTTTCGCCCGCACCAGCGCAGCGCTCAGATCTGCCTGGCGCGCCTCGGCTTCGGCCTTGGAGTTGAACGGCCCTAACAGGATGCGGGTATTGCCGGCGGCATCCTTGATGACGTTAGGCACGAAGGCATGCTCGATCAACCAGCCGCTCAGGTCGCTGACCGCCTGCGTGGTTTCACCGCGCACTTCCAGATCCCACTGGGCAGCAGGAGCGACAGCGGACGACGTCACCGCAGCCGGCTGCGGCTTTTGCCCCGCGACATTCTTGCCCTCTCCACAACCCGCCAATGCCAATGCCGCGACGACCCAGACCAGTTTGCGCACAACACTTCCCCCGAAAATCACAAAGGCGGCATCTTAACATTCGCGAATACTTCACGA
Source organism: Pseudomonas ekonensis (assembly GCF_019145435.1). NCBI lineage: Bacteria > Pseudomonadati > Pseudomonadota > Gammaproteobacteria > Pseudomonadales > Pseudomonadaceae > Pseudomonas > Pseudomonas ekonensis. The sequence continues at coordinate 396,313 of NZ_JAHSTS010000002.1, forward strand.
ACGCCGCAAAATCACCACAAAACAACGAGATTGATGATTGCGGCCCCTGTATAGTGACGCGCTGGGAATTAATGCCTCGTCTGCACGTCAGAAAGATGCACCCAAACCGCGAGACTTCGCACTAATCTATACGTACCACCGACTCTGCACTGTCCGAATCAGGTGCCCTACAAAGCTATCAAGGAGAACACCATGCTGATACTCACCCGCAAAGTCGGTGAAAGCATTAACATTGGCGATGACATTACGATCACCATCCTCGGTGTCAGCGGCCAGCAGGTCCGAATCGGCATCAACGCTCCAAAGAACGTTGCAGTGCACCGCGAAGAGATCTATCAGCGCATCCAGGCCGGCCTGACCGCTCCGGACAAGCCGCAAACCCCTTGAGCCCTGCCGCAGTCGCTAGCCAGTCCGCTGCCTTCATGTGATGGCTGGCTAAAGATTCAGCGCCGTATTGCCTCTGCTTCATTGGTCACGGCGCCTGCCATGCCCCCCTTCCTTTGCCCCGCCCAATAGTAACCACACCGCTCAAGGTTGGCTGTCAGACATTTCCCTTAAACAGCGGGGAATTCCACTCTCCTAAGCGAAGACCACCCCTCGCGCCATTCCGGTAGCCGCCACCACCATCAGCACCAGCAACAGCGCCTCGGCATGACTGATGCGCGCAAACAGCCTGGCGCGGCTCGAATCGGGCACCCCGCCGCGCGCCAGAGCGATGCGCCATTTGATCAACGTCACCATCGGCGCAAGCTCCAACAGCAGGATCAGCACGAACAACGTCATCTTCAGGTGGAACAGCGGCTGATGGAGATAGTAGTCGGTGCCCTTCTCATAACCCCCAAAGGCGCGCATCCCTCCGCTGACCAACAGAATCAACGCTGAGATCCCCCACAGGTTGTCGGCAAGCAGCACACGCCCCACAGCCCCCTCTCCAGCGGCAAGACGACTGAACGCCGTCCCACGGGTCAGCACAGCCCAGAACCCCAAAGAGACAGCCAACAAATGAACCGCAGCAAGAATCCAGTGAGCCAGCATCGATGCACTCCCGTCAGGCAGCCTTGTCATTCGGCCAGACAGTAGTAGTTGAAAAAGCGCGAACTCGCCCGATGCCGACGCACATGCAAAGGCGCCCGGGCGGCTTTTAAAGGAAGGAGGCAAATCGCAGGCAAAAAAAAATCCCAAGCAGCTGATGGAAGCTTGGGATTTAAAAATGCATAAACCGTGGTGGTGAACGCGGGGCGAATGTTACTGAATTATACGAGCTGTAACAACGTATTTTTGATAACCGGTCAGTTAAAAAGAATCGTAACCCCTTAAATATCCACATGTTTTCATGGGCGCTTGAAGAAAAGGCACAAAGTCGGTGCACATCCTTGCGAATTGCATACAAGGGAAAAGGATTATCGAGGAGAACTCGGAAAGTCGGATTCGTCGAGATCAGCGATCTGGCGACTGAAGTGAGGTTTGCAAAGCTTTGCAAATGACAGAAAGCAAAAAGGGGCCACCGTTTCCGGTGACCCCTTCCAGACCGCCCAGCAGAGCGGATTTTTGTTTGGTAGGCACGATTGGACTCGAACCAACGACCCCCACCATGTCAAGGTGGTGCTCTAACCAACTGAGCTACGTGCCTGCTGTGAGGCGGCATTCTACGGAATTCCGGAGGGGTGTCAACACCTTTTTTTCACCTAACCCTATGAATATGCAAAATTTTTAATTTCGCCCCGATAAAGAAGATTTTTCGGTGGCTGGCGGAGGTTTTTCAAACCGGGTAGGATCGTCGCACTCGTAAAATATATTAAACAGAGGCAGCAGGATGGCGAACACCCCTTACCCAGAGTCTTATTACGCTGCGTCGGCCAACGCCGCACCGGCCCGCCCGGCCCTGCAGGATGACGCGGAGACGGATGTCTGTGTGATCGGCGCTGGCTATACGGGGCTGTCCTCTGCCCTGTTCCTGCTGGAGAACGGCTTTCGCGTGACGGTGCTGGAAGCCGCCAAGGTCGGCTTCGGCGCTTCGGGCCGAAACGGCGGGCAGATCGTCAACAGCTACAGCCGCGACATCGATGTGATCGAACGCACCGTCGGCCCGAAACAGGCGCAACTGCTCGGCCAGATGGCCTTCGAAGGCGGCCGGATCATCCGCGAGCGCGTCGCCCGGTACAACATTCAGTGCGACCTGAAGGACGGCGGCGTGTTCGCCGCGCTCTCGGCCAAGCAGATGGGCCACCTGGAGTCGCAGAAGCGCCTGTGGGAACGTTTCGGCCATACCCAACTGGAACTGCTCGACCAACGCCGCATCCGCGAAGTGGTGGCTTGCGATCAATACGTCGGCGGCATGCTCGACATGAGCGGCGGCCACATTCATCCGCTGAACCTGGCGCTGGGCGAAGCGGCCGCCGTGGAGTCCCTGGGCGGCACCATTTACGAGCAGTCGCCTGCCGTGCGCATCGAGCGCGGCGCCAATCCGGTGGTGCATACACCGCAGGGCAAGGTCAGGGCCAAGTTCATCATCGTCGCCGGCAACGCTTACCTGGGCAACCTGGTGCCGGAGCTGGCGGCCAAATCGATGCCGTGCGGCACCCAGGTGATCACCACCGAACCGCTCGGCGAGGAACTGGCGAGATCGCTGCTGCCGCAGGACTACTGCGTCGAGGACTGCAACTACCTGCTGGACTACTACCGCCTGACGGGCGACAAGCGCCTGATCTTCGGCGGCGGCGTGGTGTACGGCGCCCGGGATCCTGCGAACATCGAGGCGATCATCCGTCCGAAAATGCTCAAGGCTTTCCCGCAGCTCAAGGATGTGAAGATCGATTACGCCTGGACCGGCAATTTCCTGCTGACGCTGTCGCGCTTGCCGCAGGTGGGGCGCCTGGGCGACAACATCTATTACTCCCAAGGGTGCAGCGGCCACGGTGTGACCTACACGCACCTGGCGGGCAAGGTGCTGGCCGAGGCATTGCGCGGCCAGGCCGAGCGCTTCGATGCGTTCGCCGACCTGCCGCACTATCCGTTCCCAGGCGGCCAGATGCTGCGCACGCCGTTCGCGGCGCTGGGCGCCTGGTATTACGGATTGCGCGACAAGCTGGGCGTCTGACCGCAGCTCCAGACTTCAGAAACACCTGTGGCGAGGGAGCTTGCTCCCTCGCCACAGGCGTCAGAGATGGTTGCGAGCGATGCCGCTGCGGATCCGCAGGATATCGGCAAGCACCGCCAAGGCAATTTCGGCAGGCGTCTTGCTGCCGAGGTTGAGCCCGACGGGCGCATGGATCCGCGCAAGCTCCGCCTCGCCCAACCCGCCGATCCGACGCAGGCGCTCGAAACGCTTCTGCGAGGTCTGCACCGACCCCATCACGCCGATGTAGAACGCCTCGGTGCGCACCGCCTCCATCATCGCCAGATCATCGATGCGCGGATCGTGCGTCAGGGCCACCACCGCGGTGTCGCGATGGCAGCCTCCTTCGGCGATGAACACCGACGGCAATTGCCGGCGGATCTCCACCCCCTCGAGCACCACCCCTTCCAGCACCTCGTCACGCGGATCGCACAGGATCACTTCGAAGCCGAGGCCCAACGCAAACTCGGCACACGCCTGCGCCACACTGGAGTAGCCCGCCAGCAGCAAGCGCTGCGCGGCGCCGATGCGGATCCTGACCCGGTCGATTTCACGTTCGATCCGCGCGCCTTGCTCGGCATCGGCCAACAACGCACGGGCACCGCTCGCCAGGTCGACCTCGCGGATCAGACGGGAATGCCCCAGCAGCGCCGACTCCAGTTCGCGCAAATGCGCCTGCACGTGGCAGCCGGCGTCAAATTTCTCTACCAGCACATCGAGAATGCCGCCGCAGGGCAGGCTGACCCGCGAACGCGGATCCTCGCCCTCCCCGTAGCGCACCACATTCACCGCCTCGAGAAACGCACCTTCGGCGACCCGTTCGAGAAAGTCTTCCTCGACGCATCCGCCGGACAACGAACCGATCCATTGCCCGCTGTCGCTCACCGCCAGCAACGAGCCCGGCGCACGGGGTGCCGAGCCATAGGTGGCCAGCACCGTGCACAACCACAGGCGCTGGCCGGCGACGGACCATTCCAGCGCCCGACGCACGACTTGCAGGTCCAGATGCTGCATGTCAGTGCGCCTTGTGCTCGACGGACGGCGCATCGGCCCGCAGCTTCTGCACGTCGCCCACGGCCAGATCCCCGGCCTGACCGCCCCAGCCTTCGCGCAGGTAGTTCAGCAGGTCGGTCAGTTGCCCGGCACTGAGCTTGTCGGCGAAGCCCGGCATCGGCTGCATGTGTTCGAAGCCGGCGAACTTCTGTTCGCCGATACCGTCATCGATCACCCGCAGCAGGTTGCGCGGATCTTCCAGGCGCAGCGTGGTATTGCCGCGCATGGCCACCGCGATGTGCGGTTTGCCTTCGCCGCCGGCAGCATGGCACCCGGCGCAGACGTTCAGGTATGCCTGACGGCCGCGTTGGGCGCTCGGGCTGAGCTTGTCCAACGGCACTTCGGCCAACTCTTTTGCCTTCGGCGGCTGATCGCCAAGCAGGAACGTCGCCATCGCCGCCAGGTCCGGATCGCTCAGGCCCTGGGTGCTGTTGTGGAACACCGGGAACATCTCGTTGAACATCGTGCCCTGGGCGCTCATGCCGTGCTTGAGGAACGCGCTCAGATCCTGATGATTCCAGCCCCGCGCGGCCAGGTCGGTGGCCAGCAGGCTCGGCGCCAGGTAGCCGTTGAGGATGCCGCCGGTCATGCGTTTGTCTTGCTGCATCGCGCCCGGCAGGCCCCGCGGCGTGTGGCACTCGCCGCAGTGGCCAAGGACGTCGACCATGTACTGGCCGCGCTTCCAGGCCTCGCTTTTGCCCTCCGCGGACTCCAGCTTCACGTCCTTGCCGTAAAGCATGTTCCAGCCGGTCAGGCCCAGGCGCACGTTGAACGGAAAGCTCAGGGCCGTCACCGGTGCCGGGCGCTCGATCGGCTCGATGGTCTTCAGGTACGCATGAATCGCGTCCGAGTCCGCACGCGGTATCAGGTGATACGAGGTGTACGGCATCGCCGGGTACAGGTTGGCGCCGTCACGGCGCTTGCCTTCGGTGAGCGCGGCGAAGAACTCGTCATCGGTGTAGAGACCGATGCCGTGCTCCTTGCTCGGTGTGATGTTGGTGCCGTAGATCGTGCCGAACGGCGAGACGATCGGCAGCCCGCCGGCAAACGGCGCTCCGCCCGGCGCGGTATGGCAGGCCATGCAGTCGGCGGCGCGGGCGAGGTACTCGCCGCGCTTGGCCTGGTCGTCCGCATGGGCCAGGAACGCCGGCGCAGCCAGCCCGACCGCCAGGGCCAGGCGGGTCAATGTACGCTTCATGCTCAACCCTCCTTGACCAGGCCGAGATCGGTCAGCACGTTGCGGGTGGCGTTGTAGTAACGCACGTACCCGGTGCAGCGGCAGACGTGATGACCGAGGCTGTCCTCGATGACCTGTTCCAGCTTGCTTTTGGCCACCGGCTGGCGCTGAAGCTTTTCCACCAGCACCGTCGCGGCGTTGACGAAGCCCGGCGCGCAGTAGCTGCACTGGAACGCGAACTCATCGACGAAACGCTGCTGGATCGGGTTCAGCTCGGTGACGCGCCCTTCCTCGTCACGCTTGGCGTGGCCTTCGATGGTTCGGACTTTCTTGCCTTCGAAATAATGCGCACCCGTGATGCAGGTGCGCACCTCTTCGCTGGTGCCGTCCGGGTTGTCGACGATCACCACGCAGGCATGGCAGATGCCCTGGCCGCAGCCCAGGCGCGAGCCGGTCAGGTTTTCGTGTTCGTGCAGGTAGTCGATCATCGGCAGGTCATCAGGGATGTCCACCGGACCTACGGATTGACCGTTGAGGGTCAGTTGAAGCGGACGGTTAGCCATTGAGGGCCTCCTTGATGCGGGCAGCGGTGATAGGCAAGTCGCGGACACGTTTACCGATGGCATGGGCCACGGCGTTGCCGATGGCGCCGACCACCGGGATCATCACCACCTCGGCGATGCCCTTGGACGGGTCGCTCGGCGACAGCGGCGGCAGGATCTCCGCCGTCTGCTTCCATACGGCCACGTGACGCGCCATCGGCAAGCGGTAGCGGTTGAAGTTCCAGTCGCCCTCCCCCGGCCCGCCTTCGTACAACGGCATCTCTTCCATCAAGGCGTGACCGATGCCCATGGCGATGCCGCCTTCGAGCTGCCCCTTGACCAGTTCCTCAACCAGCACACGTCCGCATTCGAGCCACGAATGGTGGTTGAGCACTTCGACTTCAGCCGAACCTTTGTTGACCTTAAGCTCCACCAGCGTCGCCACCGGGCTGTAGTAGGTCACGGCCGCGTTGTTCAATTGAACGACCGGGTAAGCGACGTTCTGCCGATCCAGCAGGTGGAATCCGGCGCTGGTCATCTGCGCCTGTTTCGCCTTCGGCGCGCCGTCGCCATACTTCACCGCCAGGCCGTCGAGCGGCAGACGCTCGCGCACGCCATCGATGCTGAACTCGGCCTCGGCCCAGCTCCAGCGGTTGAAGCCATGCACCGTCGCACCGGTGACCAGGCCGCGCTCGTGGGCGCGCCGGGCCAGCTCTTCGAAACTCAACGGCTGCATGCCGTTGGCGGTGAGCTTGCCGTCGATCCAGTGCGCGTCTTCACGGCGCACCACATAAGGGTTGGCCTGGCCGCCGTACGGGCCCTGCCGCCAGATCTCCAGCGCCGCCGGCCACAGGCCATGGTTGAACAGCACGCGCGCCGCTTCACGGGTGGCATGGCTGAAGTAGTACGCGGAGTTGGTCGCCGACGAGGCCGACGCGAGCTTGCCGACCCAGCGCGGGTTGCGCAGGAAGTTGTCCTGCTCGGCCTGGCTCATGATGTAAGGGTTGCCGGCGGTGACCAGTTGCATTTCCTTCCATTCGGTTTCGCCGGTCTTCACGTCGTGGGCCGGGCTGCCGAGGAAATCGGCCACCACCAGCGCTTGCGAAGTGGACATGCCGGTGCCGATCTCGATGCCGATGTGGCGCAGGGAAATGCGCCCGTCGGCTGTGAACTCGATGCTCGCCATCGGCGCTTCGGAACCGGTGCCGAAGTCTTTCTGGCAGATGGCGAAGCCGACGCCGTACCAGTTGTCCGGATCCGCCGCCTCACGCTGCTTCTTGATCGCATCGCGGTTTCGCCAAACTTCGTGCAGCGAGGCCTTGTCGAGAATCTCATGCAGGCGCAGCGCCCCGGCCGGAATCGCGCCCTGGGTGTTCTTCATCCCCGAGCGCAGCGCATTCTTGCGACGCAGGTCGATGGCATCGACACCGAGACGGCCGGCGATTTCATCGACCATCATTTCGGTGGAGGCCATGCTCTGCAGGGTGCCGTACCCGCGCATGGAGCCGGCTTCGACGGCGCGGGAATGGTAAGCGGTGACCTGCAGGTCGTTCTGCGGCATGTAGTAGATCGACTGCGCCGCCGTGGCGCCCACCGCCGCCACCGAAGGGCTGTAGTTGATGCGGCCGCCGCCGTCGACGCTCATTTCGGCGCGGAAGATCTTGAAGCTGTGGTCGTTCTTGTCCACCGCCAGTTGGTAGCGGATGTCGAACGGGTGGCGCTTGATGCCGCTCTGGAACTGCTCGTAGCGGTCGTTGGCCAGGCGCACCGGCACACCGGCGCCATACAGCGCAGCCAGGGCTGCGTAGTAGACGAAAATGTTATGGTCCTTGGAGCCGTAACCCACCGTGTAGCCCGGGTGCATGTTGAGATGGGCCAGGCCGAAGCGCGACGGCGCGATCATTTTCGCGGTCTCGGTGGCGGTCTCCAGCGGGCATTGGGTGGCGACCACGAAGTGCAGGGTCTTGGTCGCCGGGTCGTACCAGCCGTTGCCGTTGTCCGGCTCCATGGCGGCCGGCTCGATCGACGGCGTCTTGTAGCGTTCGTCGAACACCAGCCAGTTGTCCGGCGGCGTGTCGATCTGCTGCTTCATGCGATCGGCGTAGAACAGGCCGCGCTCGGTGAGATTGCCGTGCAGGTTCGGCTGGGCGTTCCAGACCGGACGGCGGTTGCGCAGCATCGGGAACAGGATCGAATCCTTGAGGCTGGCGAACTCGTCTTCGTCCGCCGAGGTCGGGCCGCCGACGCGCACATAGCGGAAACTGCCGTAAGGATCGCCTTCGTAGAACGGCACCTGGGCGCCGTAGCGGATCGCCTTGTCATTGAACTTGAGCCTGGCCTTGGCCTGACGGAAGCGCTCGAAGTCGTTCCAGATCAGGATCGCCACGGGATGACCGATGAACATCGGCACCTTGCCCGGCGGCAGCAGCGGATCCGGGGCGTGTTCTTCGGGGAACACGATGCCGTCCTTGTCCAGGTCGGCGGCGGTGACGATGCGGTCAGGCTGCAGCTCGGCACCGAGCCACGACAGGTCGTAACCGTCATAGATGCGGTCGGCCTTGATGGTCTTCAGCAGCATGGCGTGGCCTTGCTGGTGAGGCCAGCCCGGCATGTCCTTGGCGCGGATGTCGCGGGCAAAGACCTTGCTGCCGCAGACCTTGGACAAGGCATCGTTGCGTTGGCGCGCCTTGCCGTTGTGGCCGAGCCACTGCTCGGACGGCACGGTCACGCTGTTTTCCATCAAGGCCGCCAGCGCCGGGCTGCCGATCGGCGCGAGCGTGACGCTCACGCCGGCTACGAGCCCGCCCTGAAGGAACGAACGCCGGGATATTTCACGGTTGGACATGGATCATCCTTTGGGCGGTTATGAATCCGCCCTTCTGGTTATCTACGGGGAATCTCGAGTCTTGCAGAAGCCCTTTCAGGCGAAGCGAAGGGCTGTGACGAGCATGCAAAGCTGACCGAAAGGTTAACTTTAAAGGTTTCTACGCCCGCAGCAAACAACTGGACACAAAAAATTGACTAAAGAATCAAAAAAACTGCTTGCGAAGGCGTCGGGCCATTCCGCGTTTGCCTCGACTGGAGGAAGTTATCGCGAGCAGGTTCGCTCCCACCGGGATTGGCGTGGAATACGGGTGGCGTCAGGGAGGGAAAGGAGGAAAGGACAAATTTCAGGCACAAAAAACCCCGGTCTATCGACCAGGGTCCTTGTTATCGATCCGAATCAGCCAGTGGCTTGTTTCGGCGTTTCAAGGCGTTCAGTAGTCCTCGAAACAGATATGGCGCAGCGGACGGGACTCGAACCCGCGACCCCCGGCGTGACAGGCCGGTATTCTAACCGACTGAACTACCGCTGCGTATCGCTGTGGACTTGCGTCCGGATAACTCGTTTTGATTGAAAGCTTCGGTGCTTTCCAATCGCGAACCAGGCATTGCCTGAGTCGTGAAAAATGGCGCAGCGGACGGGACTCGAACCCGCGACCCCCGGCGTGACAGGCCGGTATTCTAACCGACTGAACTACCGCTGCGCGTCGGTGGAGGCATTTCAGCCTTCCATCTTGCTTTCGCAAGACTCTCGGGAGTGGTGGGTGATGACGGGATCGAACCGCCGACATTCTGCTTGTAAGGCAGACGCTCTCCCAGCTGAGCTAATCACCCGTTTGCATCTCCGAGGCCGCGAAATTTACGCAGATGCCGAAGCTAAGTCAATACCCTGCTTGAAGTTTTTCTGAAAAAGACGAAATCGTTTCAATCGGGGCACCGCAAACAGCCGCTCGAACCCACCACCTATTCGGAATAGATCATCTTCTTGGTCATGCCGCCATCGACCACAAACTCCTGGCCCGTGACGAACCCGGCGTTCTTCGACAGCAGCCAGGACACCATCGCCGCCACATCTTCGACCGTCCCTACCCTGCCTGCCGGATGCTGGGCGTGATCGGTATCGGTCAGCGGCTCGGCGCGACGCACGGAAGGATCCCGCGCATCGATCCAGCCGGGGCTGACGGCATTGACGCGGATCTCCGGCCCAAGGCTGATGGCCAGCGCATGGGTCAAGGCCAGCAGGCCGCCCTTGCTCGCCGCATAGGCCTCGGTGTCCGGCTCCGATTGCCGCGCACGGGTCGACGCCAGATTGACGATGGCGCCGCTGTGCGCGCGCAGGTACGGCGCACAGTGCTTGGCCAACAGCATCGGGCCGCTGAGGTTCACCGCCAGTACCCGGTTCCACCAGGCCAGATCGAGGCTTTCCAACGTGATGTTGTGCGGATCGGCCACCGCCGCATTGCACACCAGCGCGTCCAACCGGCCGAACTGCCCCAGCACCTCGGCCACGCCCGTCGCCACCTGGCCCTCGTCCGCCACGTCCATGGCAATGAACCAGGCGTTTTCGCCCAGCACCTTGGCCACTTTGGCGCCGCGCACGCGATCCAGGTCGGTCAGCACCACCCGCCAGCCTTCGCTGATGAGCCAGGCCGCGATGCCCAGGCCGATGCCGCGCGCCGCGCCCGTGACCAGTGCGACACGCCCATGGGCGCCTGCGGCCTGAGCCGGCAGCTCGATCACAATGCCGCCAGTCCGCGGGACAGGTCGGCCTGCAGGTCCGCCACGTCTTCCAGGCCGACCGCGACGCGGATCAGGCTGTCGCGGATGCCCGCCGCCTCACGCTCCTGCGGCGCCAGGCGACCGTGGGACGTGGTGCTCGGGTGGGTGATGGTGGTCTTGCTGTCGCCCAGGTTGGCCGTGATCGACACCAGCCGGGTCGCATCGATGAAGCGCCATGCCCCTTCCTTGCCCCCCTTGACCTCGAAGCTCACCACCGCACCGAAGCCCTTCTGCTGACGGCGCGCCAGCTCATGCTGCGGATGGCTTTCGAGGCCGGCGTAGTGCACTTTCTCGATGCCGTCCTGCTTCTCCAGCCATTCGGCCAGTTGCTGGGCGTTGGCGCAGTGCGCCTTCATCCGCAGGTTCAGGGTTTCCAGGCCTTTGAGGAAGACCCAGGCATTGAATGGGCTCAGGGTAGGCCCTGCGGTGCGCAGGAAACCGACCACTTCCTTCATCTGCTCGCCGCGGCCGGCGACCACGCCGCCCATGCAGCGGCCTTGGCCGTCGATGAACTTGGTCGCCGAATGCACGACGATGTCCGCACCCAGCTTCAGCGGCTGCTGCAACGCCGGGGTGCAGAAGCAGTTGTCGACCACCAGCATCGCGCCCTTGGCATGGGCGATCTCCGACAGCGCGGCGATGTCCACCAGCTCCGCCAGCGGGTTGGACGGCGACTCGACGAACAGCAACTTGGTGTTGGCCTTGATCGCCGCATCCCAAGCCGACAGATCCGCCAGCGGCACGTAATCGACTTCTACGCCGAAGCGCTTGAAATACTTCTCGAACAGGCTGATGGTCGAACCGAACACGCTGCGCGAGACCAACACATGGTCGCCCGCACTGCACAGGCTCATCACCACTGCCATGATCGCGGCCATGCCGGTGGCGGTGGCGACCGCCTGCTCGGCACCTTCCAGCGCGGCGATGCGCTCTTCGAAGGCACGCACGGTCGGGTTGGTGTAGCGCGAATAGACGTTGCCCGGCACTTCCCCGGCAAAGCGCGCCGCCGCATCGGCCGCGGTGCGGAACACGTAGCTGGAGGTGAAGAACATCGGATCGCCGTGCTCGCCTTCCGGCGTACGGTGCTGACCGGCACGTACGGCCAGGGTATCGAACGCTACGCCTTCGAGGTCGCTGTCCAGCCGACCGGCATCCCATTCCTGACTCATGCTGTCACTCCTTGCCCTGATCCTGATAAATGAACGTCTTGCGACAGATGCAAAACCGGCCCCTCAGGGCCGGTGGAAACTCAGTTGTTGTACAGATCGATGATCGCGCTGACCGCCTGGGTCTTGGCCTTGGAGGCATCGTTGCGCGCCTGCTCGATCTTGTTCAGGTACGCCTCGTCGACGTCGCCGGTGACGTACTTGCCGTCGAACACCGCACAGTCGAACTGCTCGATCTTGATCTTGCCGCCGCCGACGGCTTCGATCAAGTCAGGCAGGTCCTGGTAGACCAGCCAGTCGGCGCCGATCAGGTCGGCCACGTCCTGGGTCGAACGGTTGTGAGCGATCAGCTCGTGGGCGCTCGGCATGTCGATGCCGTACACGTTCGGGAAGCGCACGGCCGGGGCCGCGGAGCAGAAGTAGACGTTCTTCGCGCCGGCTTCGCGGGCCATCTGGATGATCTGCTTGCAGGTGGTGCCGCGCACGATGGAGTCGTCCACCAGCATCACGTTCTTGCCGCGGAATTCCAGTTCGATGGCGTTGAGCTTCTGGCGCACCGATTTCTTGCGCGCGGCCTGGCCGGGCATGATGAAGGTACGGCCGATGTAGCGGTTCTTGACGAAGCCTTCGCGGAACTTCACGCCCAGGTGGTTGGCCAGCTCCAGGGCTGCGGTGCGGCTGGTGTCCGGGATCGGGATGACCACGTCGATGTCGTGGTCCGGACGCTCGCGCTGGATCTTCTCCGCCAGTTTCTCGCCCATGCGCAGACGGGCCTTGTACACCGACACGCCGTCGATGATCGAGTCCGGACGCGCCAGGTAGACGTGTTCGAAGATGCACGGGGTCAGGGACGGGTTGGTCGCGCACTGACGGGTGTGCAGCTTGCCGTCTTCGGTGATGTATACAGCTTCGCCCGGCGCCAGGTCGCGGATCAGGGTGAAGCCGAGCACATCCAGGGAGACGCTTTCGGAGGCGATCATGTACTCGACGCCTTCGTCGGTGTGACGCTGGCCGAACACGATCGGACGGATGCCGTGCGGATCGCGGAAACCGACGATGCCGTAGCCGGTGATCATCGCCACCACCGCATAACCGCCGACGCAGCGGTTGTGCACGTCGGTCACGGCGGCGAACACGTCCTCTTCGGTCGGCTGCAGCTTGCCGCGCTGGGCCAGCTCGTGGGCGAACACGTTGAGCAGCACTTCCGAGTCGGAACTGGTGTTGACGTGGCGCAGGTCGGACTCGTAGATCTCCTTGGCCAACTGTTCGACGTTGGTCAGGTTGCCGTTGTGCGCCAGGGTGATGCCGTACGGCGAGTTCACATAGAACGGTTGGGCTTCGGCCGAGGTCGAGCTGCCGGCGGTCGGGTAACGGACGTGGCCGATCCCCATGTGGCCCACCAGACGCTGCATGTGACGCTGCTGGAACACGTCACGCACCAGGCCATTGTCCTTGCGCAGGAACAACCGGCCGTCATGGCTGGTCACGATACCGGCAGCGTCCTGGCCGCGGTGCTGGAGCACGGTTAGCGCGTCATACAGCGCCTGATTGACGTTCGACTTACCGACGATACCGACGATGCCACACATGCGACGCAACCCCTACTTAATGGATCTGAACTGAACAACACTCACTGCGGCGTTTTGGCCGACGGCAAGAGCTGCTCCTTGAACGGTATTTCAGCGGGTACGCTGATACCGCTGGCAAGCCACTGACTGCTCCACCCGAGAATCAGGTTCTTGGACCAGTCGGCGACCAATAGAAACTTTGGCACGAGCTGTGATTCTTTCCACCAGCCGTCCTGCTGCACCGGCCCCAGGCTCAGCAGCCCGACGGCCACGACCACCAGCAGCACGCCACGCGCCGCGCCGAAGGCCATGCCCAGGAACCGGTCGGTGCCGGACAGTCCGGTGACGCGAACCAGCTCGCCGATGAGGTAATTGATCATTGCGCCTACGATCAGCGTGGCGACGAACATGATGGCACAGCCCGTGATCACACGGGCCGATGGTGTCTGGATGTATCCGGCGAGGTACTCGGACAGTGAGCCACCGAACATCCAGGCAACCGCTCCTGCGATGATCCAGGTCACCAGCGATAGCGCTTCCTTGACGAAGCCGCGGCTCAGACTGATCAAAGCGGAGATGGCGATGATTGCAACGATCGCCCAGTCAACCCAGGTAAATGGCACAGTGCAGCCTACAGACGGATAAGGCGGCGCATTTTAGCAGAGCCCAGGGCTGTCGGTAAGCTGCGATTGTCAGTGCATTTCAATCGGGACGATAGTTTTCAGCCGCGCTCAGGCTGGAAACGCACGACGAAGCCCTTGAGGTTCTGCTGACGGCTGAGCAGATCCCGCAGGCGGTCGGCCTCGGCGCGCTCGATCAGCGGCCCCACGAACACCCGATTCTTGCCGTCGGCGGAACGGATGTAGGCGTTGTAGCCCTGGCTGCGCAGGGTTTTCTGCAGGCTTTCGGCGCTGGCGCGGCTCGACAGGCTGGCCAGTTGCACCGACCAGCTCACCGACAGGCCGTTGGCATCGACGCGACTTGCGCTGGTGTCCGGCTTGGTCGCTGCCGCGGCAATCGGCTGGGCCGGAGCCGGTGCGGGCTTGACCACCGGCGCCGGCGCAGGGGCCACCGGTTTCGCCGCCGCGACAGGCGCGGCCGGCGCAGGGGCTGGTGCAGGCGCAGCCGGCGCAATCGGCATCGCAGGCGCCGACTGCTCGGCGACGTCTTCATCGCTCGGCACCGGCTCTTGCGGCAAGGCTTGCGGCTCAGGCACCGCCACCGGTTCCATCTGCACTTGCGCCACGGCAGGCGCCTGCGGCGCGGTCGGGGCATCGACGGTCACCTGACGCTGCTCGTCCTGACGGGAAAACAGCATCGGCAGGAAGATCACCGCCAGCGCCACCAGCACCAGGGCGCCGACCATGCGCTGTTTGTACGCCTTATCCAGCAATGCCATCTGCCGCTTCCTCCGTGGAGCGCCGGGCCAGCCATTCGAGGGCCTCGGCAACACAATAAAATGATCCGAACAACAGAATCTCGTCTTCGTCCGTGGCCACAGCGCACTGCCCTTCCAGGGCGGCCGCCACGCTGTCGTAAGACGTGACGGACGCACCCAGCCCCTGCAACGCCGCGTGCAGCTCGGCGACCGGGCGGGCCCGCGCCGAATCCAGCGGCGCCACGGCCCAGTGCTGGACACTAGCATTCAACGCGCCGACGACGCCATCCAGATCCTTGTCCGCCAGCAGCCCGAACACCGCCAGGCGCTTGCCGGCCGGTGGCCGCGCCGCCAGGCGCCGGGCCAGGTATTGCGCCGCATGCGGGTTGTGGCCCACATCCAGCAACAGATTCAGACGCTTGCCGTTCCAGTCGAACGAGCGCCGGTCGAGACGGCCGACCACCCGGGTGGCCTGCAACGCACCGACGATCTGCTCACGCTCCCACGGCAGGCCCGACACGAGATAGGCCTGCAGCGCCAGCGCGGCGTTTTCCATCGGCAGGTCGAGCAGAGGCAAGTCCGGCAACTCGACGACCTGCCCCTGGCTGTCCGTCCCGCGCCATTGCCAATGCCGGTCGGTCACGCCCAGGTCGAAATCACGCCCGCGCAGGAAGAACGGGCACGCCAGCTCGCGGGCCTTGTCGAGCAACGGTTGCGGAGGGTTCAGGTCGCCGCACAGCGCCGGCTTGCCGGCGCGGAAGATGCCGGCCTTTTCGAAGGCCACGGATTCGCGGGTGTCGCCCAGGTACTCGGCATGATCGACGCCAATGCTGGTGACCAGCGCGATATCGGCGTCCACCACGTTGACCGTGTCCAGACGCCCGCCCAGGCCGACTTCCAGCACCACCGCATCGAGCCCCGCGCGCTGGAACAGCCAGAACGCCGCCAGGGTGCCCATTTCGAAGTAAGTGAGGGAAGTGTCGCCGCGCCCTGCCTCGACCGCCGCAAAGGCTTCGCACAGTTGCGCGTCGGTGGCTTCGACGCCGTTGAGTTGCACCCGCTCGTTGTAGCGCAGCAGGTGCGGAGAATTGTAGACACCGACGCTCAGGCCCTGCGCCCGCAGCAGCGAAGCCACGAATGCGCAGGTCGAACCCTTGCCGTTGGTGCCGGTGACCGTGATCACCCGAGGCGCCGGCTGGCCCTGCCCCATGCGGGACGCTACCTGTTGCGAACGCTCAAGCCCCATGTCGATGGCCGAGGGATGCAACTGCTCGAGGTAGGCGAGCCACTCGCCAAGGGTGCGCTCGGTCATACGTTGGCAGGCACCGGCGGAACGACGATCGGCTCGACCGGAGCGGCGACGTAGGTCGGCGTCGGCTGGCCGGTCAGTTGCGCCAGCAGGTTGCCCAGACGCGGACGCAGCTTGCGGCGGTCGACGATCATGTCGATGGCGCCATGCTCCAGCAGGAACTCGCTGCGCTGGAAGCCTTCCGGCAGTTTTTCGCGCACGGTCTGCTCGATCACGCGCGGGCCCGCGAAGCCGATCAGGGCCTTCGGCTCACCGACGATCACGTCGCCGAGCATCGCCAGGCTGGCGGATACGCCGCCGTAGACAGGGTCGGTCAGCACGGAGATGAACGGGATGCCTTCTTCGCGCAGGCGAGCGAGCACCGCCGAGGTCTTGGCCATCTGCATCAGCGAGATCAGGGCTTCCTGCATGCGCGCGCCACCGGAGGCGGCGAAGCAGATCATCGGGCAACGGTTTTCCAGGGCGTAGTTGGCGGCGCGCACGAAACGCTCACCGACGATGGCGCCCATGGAACCGCCCATGAAGTTGAATTCGAACGCCGACACCACCACCGGCATGCCCAGCAGGGTGCCGCTCATAGAGATCAGGGCGTCTTTTTCGCCGGTCTGCTTCTGCGCAGCGGTCAGGCGGTCCTTGTACTTCTTGCCGTCGCGGAACTTCAGACGGTCGACCGGCTCCAGGTCGGCGCCCAGTTCGCTGCGGCCTTCGGCATCCAGGAAGATGTCGATGCGCGCACGTGCGCCGATGCGCATGTGGTGGTTGCACTTGGGGCAAACGTCCAGGGTCTTTTCCAGCTCGGGACGGTACAGCACAGCCTCGCAGGACGGGCACTTGTGCCACAGGCCTTCAGGCACCGAGCTCTTCTTGACCTCCGAACGCATGATCGAAGGGATCAGTTTGTCTACCAACCAGTTGCTCATGCTTTCTTTCTCCAGTACCGGCGGCCCGAACGCTCTGGTTCGCGGCCCCGCGTATGCCCTTCAGCTAAATTCATTGTGTGCGGCGATGACCGGTGGACTGCCGGGTCGGCGGGAAGCGACCTTGCGCGCAATCCAAACATCCTCAGCCGCGCCTGCTTGTTGCAAGTGCAGTTATGGACGGCGGCAGTCTGCCAGCCGTCACATCGGTGCTGCGTTGCCGCGTGCGGCGTTGATGAACGCCCGGATCCTGGCGTGATCCTTGATGCCCTTGCTCGCTTCCACCCCGCCGCTGACATCGACCGCATACGGCCGCACCCGGGCGACGGCGTCGGCGACGTTGTCCGGCGTCAGGCCGCCGGCGAGGATCAACGGCTTGCTCAAACCCTGCGGAATCAAAGACCAGTCGAACGCCTCGCCGGTTCCGCCCGGCACGCCTTCGACGTAGGTGTCGAGCAGCACGCCGCTGGCGCTCGGGTAGGCATCGCAGGCAGCGGCGATGTCGTCACCGGCCTTGACCCGCAGCGCCTTGATGTACGGCCGGTGCCAGCCTTCGCATTCGGCGGCGGTCTCGTCGCCATGGAACTGCAGCAGGTCCAGCGGCACGGCGTCGAGGATCTCCCCCAGTTCGCACCGGCTGGCGTTGACGAACAGGCCCACCGTGGTCACGAACGGCGGCAGCGCCCGGATGATCGCCCGCGCCTGCTGCACGGTCACCGCCCGCGGACTCTTGGCGTAGAACACGAAACCGATGGCGTCGGCCCCGGCCTCGACGGCCGCCAGCGCATCCTCTAAGCGGGTAATCCCGCAAATCTTGCTGCGAACGGCTGACATGTCGATAGAACCCCAAGGCAAATCCGTGAAAGTCCCGGATGGTAGCAAATGCATTCGAGGGCGTCAGCCGTCCAGTTCAGCGAAACCGGTCAGGAAATGCGGCCCGATGAAACGCTCCGGCAACGGGAACTCGTCGTGGTACTCGACCTGCACCAGATAGAGCCCGAACGGGTGCGCCGTCACCCCGCCGGAGCGCCGCTCACGGCTTTCCAGCACCTCTTTCATCCACTCCACGGGGCGCTCGCCGGCGCCGATGGTCATCAGCACCCCGGCGATGTTGCGCACCATGTGGTGCAGGAACGCGCTGGCGCGGATGTCGATCACGATCATCTTGCCGTGGCGGGTCACGCGCAGGTGATGGAGTTTCTTGACCGGCGACTTGGCCTGGCACTGGCCGGCGCGGAACGCGCTGAAATCGTGGGTGCCCACCAGGCACTGCGCCGCCTGCGCCATGCGCTCGACGTCCAGCGGACGGTGGTTCCAGGTGATTTCCTCATTGAGGTGCGCCGGACGGATCTGATCATTGTAGATCACGTAGCGGTAACGCCGGGCGACGGCCTTGAAGCGCGCATGGAAGTGGGCCGGCATCACCTGGGCCCAACTGACGCTGATGTCGTGGGGCAGATTGATGTTGGCGCCCATGACCCAGGCCTTCAGCGACCGCACGGCCTGCGTATCGAAGTGCACCACCTGCCCGCAGGCGTGCACCCCGGCGTCGGTGCGGCCGGCGCACTGGATCGCCACCGGCGAATCGGCGACCTTCGACAGAGCCTTTTCCAGCTCTTCCTGCACCGACGGCACGCCTGTGGCCTGGCGTTGCCAGCCGCGGTAGCGCGAACCTTTGTACTCAACGCCCAGGGCGATGCGGAAAAAGCCTTCGGGGGCCATTTCGGCGGCCGGGTTATCTATGTTTGCCAAAGCGGGACAGCCTGCAGATCCACAAAGGCGGGCATTATAAGGCCATGAATGGGGGATGCCAGAAAGTTCTCCAGCGGGTGTTCCGGCCTCATCGCGGGCAAGCCCGCTCCCACACTGACCGTATCGTGCACAAGACCTGTGGGAGCGGGCTTGCCCGCGATGAGGCCGGAACAGTCACCCAATGCCTGCCACCGAAACAAAAACGGCAGCCCCGATGGGCTGCCGTTCTCATTACCGCCGAACGCCGGATCAGGCCAGGTGCGAAAGCATCTCCCGGGCCTCGTTCTTCTGCTTGTCGTCACCCTCGCTGAGCACTTCGTTGAGGATGTCGCGCGCGCCGTCGTTGTCGCCCATGTCGATGTAGGCCTGGGCCAGGTCGAGCTTGGTGGCGGCCTCGTCGGTGCCGGAGAGGAAGTCGAAGTCATCCTCGCCCAGCTCACCGAGGTCACCGCCCATGGCCGCGTCAGCTTCGCTGAAGCTCGGCTCGCCGAGGCTCTGGGACAGGCGGTCCAGCTCTGCGTTGACGTCGTCCAGCTCGGCGGAGAACGCATCCGGTTCTGCAGGGGTCGCGTCCATTTCGTCCGCCAGGGACAGGTCGAAGTCCGCCGGCAGATCCAGCTCGTCGATCGGCGCCTGGGCCACGGCCGGCGCTTCGACCGGCGGCAGATCCTTCGCGCCGTCGTCCAGATCCAGCAGGAAATCGTCTTCGGCCAGCGTGGCCGGCGACGCTTCGGCGCCCAGGTCCAGGTCCAGGTCGAACTCCGGCAGGTCGTCGAGGTTTTCCTTGATTTCGGTCTGCTGCTGCAGCACGGACTCGAAACTCAGGTCGTCATCGGCCGGGAACTCGTCCAGCTCGACCGGCGCCTCGGGCTCGACGAGCGCAGCAGGCTCAGGCTCAACCACCGCCGCCGGCTCCACCGGTTTGATGTTGTCCAGATCGTCGAGACTCAGGTCGAACGCGCTGTCCAGCTCGTTGTCGGTTTCGGCCGGGGCCTGCGGCTCGTCGAGCAGCAGTTCCTTGACGTATTCGGCATCCAGCTCGGCGGCCATGGCCGCAGCGGCCAGCCCGGTGGCGGCGACGACCGCCATGGCCGGGAAGCGCTTCTTCAGCTCTTCGACCTTGGCGAAGTTCTCGCCGTTGGCGACCAGCTGACGCTCCTGACCGACGAACATGTCGCGGTCGCCCTGGCGGCCGTAGACTTCCATCAGCTTCAGGCGCAGATCGCTGCGCTGCGGCTCCAGGCTCACGCCCTCCTCCAGCAGCGCGGCGGCCTGGTTCAGGCGACCGCCGTCGATGTGCGACTGGGCCTTGGCCAGCACGTCATCGGTGCGCTCGGCCGCCGGCGCGACCAGCGGCGCGGCGATCGGCTGCGCCACCACGACAGGCTCGACGGCCGGGGCCGGGGCTGGCGTTGGGGCTGGCGCCGGAGCAGGTGCGGGGTTCAGCTTGACGCTCGCCGCCGGCGTTTCCAGGCCTTCGAAGCTGCTTTCCGGCAGATCGAGTTCAGGCTCGAAGGATTGCTCCTCCAGGGCCCGGGCCATGCGCAGGTGCTTCTCGGCTTCCTGCTGGGCCTTGCGCCGGCGGGCCAGCAGCAACAGCAGAAGCAGCAGGACGATGGCGCCGCCGCCGGCCAGACCCAGCAGGATCGGGTTGGTCAGCAGTTCGTTGAAGGCTTTGTCGTCATCGGCGGCCGGTTTCGGCTCGACCACAGGCTCGGCGGGCGCAGGCGCAGCCGCTTCGGGCGCCGGAGCGGCCGGGGCGATTTGCGCCGGGGCGACCGGCGGCGTGGTGGCCAGCTCGGCGGTGATGGCCGGCACCGGAGCCGGCGCAGGCGCAGCTTCCGGTGCGGCGGCCGGCGCAGCCCCTTCGGCCTGCATCTTCGCCAGTTGATTGTTCTTCAGTTCGATCAGGCGCTGCAGCTTGTCCAGCTGGCTCTGCAGGTCTGCCATGCGGCTTTTCAGCTCGGCATTGTCGCGACGGGTCGTGTCGAGGCTTTCCTGGGTCACCGCCAGCTTGTTGCTCAGGGCCTTGGCGTCGCCGGCCGGGCCTTTGCCGCGGGCCTTGCCGCTTTCGGCGGAGACCAGGCTCAGGTTGTCCTTGGGGTTCGGCGCAGCGCCCGCGTTGCTGCGGCCACGCTTGGTCGCGTCCAACTGCTGCTGGCCGCTGCCCGGCTTGGCCACGTAACGGCGACCCTGGCGCCAGGCGGTGTTCTGCGCCGCCACTTCGGCGATCGCCTTCGATTGCGGCAGCGCCGTGCTTTGCACCGAATCCGGCAGGCGCAGCACCTGGCCGGTCTTCAGGCGGTTGATGTTGCCGTCGATGAACGCATCCGGGTTGAGGGCCTGGATCGCCAGCATGGTCTGCTGCACCGATCCGCCGTTGCGCGCCTTGGCCGCGATTTCCCACAGGGTGTCGCGCGGCGTGGTGGTGTATTGCGCCGGATGGGTGGCGCCGGTGGTCGGCGCGGTGATGGTCTGCACCGGGGCCTGTTGGGCGGCGTCGGCGGTCTGCGGGGAGAACTTGGACGGATCCAGCAGCACGCTGTAGTCGCGCAGCAGGCGGCCATTGGGCCACATCACCTGCACCAGGAACTTCACCATCGGCTCGGACAGCGGCTTGCTCGACGTCACGCGCAGCACGCTCTTGCCGCTGGCGTTGAGCACCGGGGTGAAGGTCAGGTCGTTGAGGAAGACCTGGCGGTCGACACCGGCCTTGGCGAAGTCTTCGGGCGAGGCCAGGCTCGGCACCACTTCGGCGGCGGTGAGATCCTTGACGTCGAGCAGCTCGATCTCCGCCACCAGCGGCTGGTTCAGGGTCGACTTCAGGGTCAGCTCCCCGAGCCCGAGGGCATGCGCCATACCGGATGACAGCGCCGAGGCGGCCGCTATTGCTAACACCAGTTTGCGAACTTGAACCATAGCCTCTTCCTTTGTCTGAACATTCCTCGGCCAGCGAGAAGTCTTGAATACCGCTGCCGCAAGGCATTGCGCGCGACGACGGAAACGGGCCGCGCGCGATCATTTCTTTGATGCCCCGGAAAGTCCCGGAGAGTGACTCGTTGCCAAGCGCTCCGGCCAAGCATAGCGCTCGGCTAGATTCAGTCGACAAATTGTTGCCAAGTATCTTTTACAGCAGGCCTTTTATCAACAATTCGGCGACCTGCACCGCGTTGAGGGCCGCGCCTTTGCGCACGTTATCTGACGTCAGCCACAGATTTAGTTCCGCCGGCTCGTCGACACCGCCGCGCACCCGCCCGACATAGACCACATCCTGCCCCACCGCGTCACCGACCGCCGTCGGATAATCGCCGGCTTCGACCAGCTCAATGCCGGGCGCGCGCTCAAGCGCGGCGTTGACCT
This sequence comes from Pseudomonas ekonensis, assembly GCF_019145435.1. Lineage (NCBI taxonomy): Bacteria > Pseudomonadati > Pseudomonadota > Gammaproteobacteria > Pseudomonadales > Pseudomonadaceae > Pseudomonas > Pseudomonas ekonensis. The sequence goes on from NZ_JAHSTS010000002.1 coordinate 418,252, forward strand.
TTTTCAGGTCGACCGCGTCCGCTGACCGCAAGGTCACGCTAAAGCTATCGCCAAAAAACACCGGGGCTTGAATGCAAGTCGCGGAAATCTTCACGGAAGGGTTGGCCAGCACCTGACGCAGCTCGCGCACCAGGCGTTTTTCCAGGGAGGTGTGGCCGTCGGCGTCCGGTGCGCCGACCTGGGCCAGCAGGTTGAAGGCAATCTGACGGTCGAAGAACGACGGCTCCAGAGGGCGCATGTTCAGCAGCTCGGCGGTCTGGCGCGCCAGCTCGGTGACGGCTTCGCGCCCCAGGGCGGATACCGCCAGGCTGGCGGTGACGTGCACGGACTGCAGGTCGAGCAGACCGCGCAACGGCGCCAGCGCCACCGCCAGCGTCGTGGCCGACGGGCTCGGGCTGCCGACCTGGAACGGCGCCTTCAGGCCGTCCAGCACGCCGGCGTTGGCTTCCGGCACCACCTGCGGCGCCCGCTCGGCCGGCAAGGCGCCGGACAGGTCGATCAGCGAGCAGCCGGCGGCATGGGCGCGGTCGGCGAAGCTCAGGGTGACGGCAGGGCCGGCGGCGAAGAACGCCAGTTTGACCTTGCTGAAGTCGTACGCATCGACTTCCCGCACCCGCACGTTCTTGCCGCGAAAAGGCACCGAACTGCCGGCGGATTCGCTGCTGGCCAGCAGGTGCAGGTTGCCGACCGGGAAGTCGCGCTCCTCGAGAATCTGCACAAGGGTTTCGCCGACGGTACCGGTGGCGCCGATCACGGCAATATCGATGGGCTGGCTCATGGTGCGACCTCAGGCAGAACGGGGGGGAGCGGCACTTTACCGGGTGGCCGGCACGCAGGCAATTTCTGCCGAAGCCCAGCCATGCCGGCGACCGCCCCGCCCTCCCCGAAGGCCTCGCATCACGGCATCAGGATGACCTTGTCCCCACTGCCCTGATTCACCTCGGCGTAACGGGCCAGCCCCTGCTCCAGCGGCGCTTCCACCAGCCCCTGCGGCAACGGCAGCAAGCCTTCGTCGAAGTAGCGGCCGAATTGCTCGAGCATCGCCGCGCAGGCCTGCACGCCGTACAGCAACGAGTTGATCCCGACCACCGAGCCGCCCTTGCGGTACAGGGCCAACGCCGGCAGTTGCACATGCCCGTCCACCGGTGCGGCGATGATCGCGATCCGCCCGAACGTCGCCAGCGCCGCCACCGAGGCCGGCAGCCAGAATCCGGTGGTGTCGAAAATCACATCGGCCCCGCCGCGGTACACCGCATTGACCTGAGCGCCCAGCGCCTGCGGCGTGTCCAGCAGGATCGTCCGGTAGCCTTGGGCCTGCAAAGCCTCTACCTGCTCTGGCCGGCGCGCCGCCGCCAGCACCTGGGCTCCGCGCACCTTGGCCAGGGCCAGCGCCGCCGTGGCCACCGCCCCGCCGCCGATCACCAGCAGCCGCGTTTCGGCGCTCACCAGGCTGCGTTCCAATGCGTCCCACGCCGTGGTGTACGGCACGCCGAGGCTGGCGGCCTGGGTAAAGCTCAGGTGCGAAGGCTTATGCGCCACACCGTTGGCCGGCAGCTTGACGAATTGCGCATGGGAGCCGTCGGCGAAGAAGCCCAGCTCACGGCCCGTGCCCCACACTTCCCGGCCGATCAGCGCCGACGGCCCTTCGACCACCACCCCGGCGAAATCCCGGCCGGGAATGCGCGGCAGCGTGGTGTAGGGAAAACGCCCGAGCACGTTCTTCACGTCGCTGGGGTTCAGGCCCGCCGCCTTGATCTGCACCAGCACCTCATCGGCGCCCGGCACCGGGGTCGGCACCTCGACGAAGCGCAGGGAAGCCAAATCGCCCGTTTGATCGAACTGCAATGCTTTCATGGGTACATCCACCGATTGGAAAAAAAGGGATTCAGGACAGCCAGCCGGCCACCAGTTGCCGGCCCATCGGCCACAACTGCTCACCGGCCAGCATGCCGAGCAGACCGACCAGGGCAATCGTCGGCGGCGCCGGGGAGCGGACATCCAGCGCACCGTACAGCAGGCCGACGCCCAGGCCGACCGCCAGGGAAATCAGGTAATTCATGGGACAGCTCCGCCTGAGGAAGGGAATGGGCAGAGTCTAGGGAAAGGCGTGCGGCGGCATCGGCCAAGGACTTCCGAATTTCGGCCAATCCTTCGGCGCCCTCAATGGCGCCATCGCCAGCCGCCTATTCACTTTCGGTCAAAGGTCCGGATCCGGCGCGACCACTGTGGGAGCGGGCCTGTTCGCGATCGCGTCGGAACATCCGGCACAGGCTTCGACTGAAAGACCGCCATCGCGAGCAGGCTCGCTCCCACAAGGGACCGCGATCAACCGGAGCCCGTGCCCGCACCGTACTGCGAAGGCGCCACGCCCAGCTCGCGGCGGAACATGTCACTGAAGCTGCTCGGCGAATACCCCAGCTCCCGGGCGATGGCGCTCACCGGCACGCCCTGGATCAGCTCCGCCGCCGCGGTCGCCAGTTGCACCTGCCGCCGCCATTCGGCGAAGCCCATGCCCAGGCCGTCCTTGAACAGCCTCGCCAGGGTGCGCACGCTGGCCCCGGCGTTCTCCGCGTGCCGCTCGAACGGGATGTCCAGCGAAGGCGCGGCCATGACCGCCTGGCACAGGTTCATCAGGCGCCGGTCGGAATCGTCCGGCAGCGGGATCTTCAGTTGCGAGCGCCGGGCGCGCTTGAGCTCCAGCAGGGCCAGGCCGACCAGCGCGTCGTAATAGGCCGGATCGCCGCTGTCACCCTCCTCCACCAGCCCGACGATCAGCTCGCGCAGCAGACCGCCGACCTCGATCACCTGCACCGTGGCGTCGAGCGTCGCGGCCAGCGCCGGGCGCAGGTAGATGTTGCGCATCTGCAGGTCCGACACCACGCGGATCCCGTGGGGCACCCCCGGCGGCAGCCATACCGCCCGCTGCGGCGGAACCACCAGCGCCTCGTGGGGCGTCTCGACCCACATCACCCCGCTCATGGCATACAGCAGTTGGCCCCAGACATGCTCATGGGGCTCGATGAACAGCCCGCGCGGATAGGTGCGCGCCAGCGGCTGCACCGGCACATCGGTATCGCTCAGGTCAGGGGGCGCGGCAAGGGCCATGGCGGACGGTCATCGGTTTGGAGGAAAGCGCATGGTAACCAGTCGCCGATCCGCCCGCCAACGCGCCGCCGGACCATCCGAGTGAATTTTCCCGGCGCGCCGCGATCCCTCTATAACAACAGGGAGGAACCGGGGCTTTATGAACAACGCAAAACTGTTTGTCATCGAATACACCCTTCACGGCGCGCCGAAGTCGTTCATCATCCGTTCGGAGAAAATGGACAACGTCGAGGCCTGGCACTGGGCGAGCTGCGACGCTGGCGTCGGCCGGATCCCGCGCTTCGGCCGGGAAAAGGTGCAGAAGACCAGCAAGCCGACGGCGGAGAAATTCGGCGTGGAGAACGTCACCTGGCGACCGGCAAGCTAAGCTTGTCCGGTCACCGGCAGACACGGGGGATAGCCGCCATGACATCGATCAGCAGCCTGGCGCGGCTCGACTACGGGCTGGAGACGCCGTCCGGGCACGTCATCAAGAGCGTCGAGTGCCGGGTCGGGCTGGAATCGGTCGCGGACGACCCCTACCGGTTTGCGCTGTGCGTGTCCGCCCCGCTGCCGCAGGGCCTGGAACAGGCCAGCACCGTGGATGTGCGGGTGCAGGGGCGACGCCTGCAAGGCACTGTCTTGCGGGTCGAACACCTGGACGACGCGCGCCTGAAACTGGAAGTGGAGCCCGATTAGGCTCCACTTCCGGTTTCAGCTCAGTGGGCGCACTTGCAGCCCTGGCTTGAACATTCCTCACCGTGCTCATGGTGCTTGGCGCAGGCCTCGCAGCAATAGTGCTTGCCGTGCCGCACGACGGGATGCTCTCCGAGCTTGCAGTTGCATTTGGGGCAATCGCAGATTTTGTCGGCCATGGGTCAGACTCCTTTCGTGGTGGTGGTCTGGGGCTTGGAGGTCAAGCCGTACCACCAGTGTAGAAGCTGCCGCGGATATCCGGTCTTTCACAGCAAGTGCGCACGAGACGAACCCGGTGGACGGCGCCCGTCCGGGCGCCGCATGGCTTCAGATGCGGAACTGCCCCACCAGCCGGCCCAGGCGCTGGCCAAGTTCGGCCAGGCTGCGCGAGGTCTGGGCGCCGAGCTGCGTCTCGTCCGCCACGCTGTCCACGGCCACGGCGATCTGGTGCACGCTGCGGTTGATCTCTTCGGCCACGGCGGTCTGCTCTTCGGCGGCGCTGGCGATCTGGGCGTTCATCGAGTTGATGGTCGCGATCAGTTCCGCCATCGCATCCAGCGATGCGCCGGCCTGATTGGCCTGGGCCGAGGTGCCGTCGCCGGCCTCGCTGGAGCGGCGCATGGCCTCGACCGCCGATTGGGTGCCGGCCTGCAATCGGTCGATCATGCCCTGGATTTCCTGGGTGCTGATCTGCGTGCGGCTGGCCAGCGCCCGCACTTCGTCCGCCACCACCGCAAAACCGCGCCCGGCCTCGCCAGCCCGCGCCGCCTCGATGGCGGCGTTGAGCGCCAGCAGGTTGGTCTGCTCGGCGATGGAGCGGATCACCCCGAGCACGCCGACGATCGACGACACGTCCTGCTGCAGGCTGTCGAGGGACACGCCGCTGTGGCGGATGTCCTCCACCAGCGCATGGATCTGCTCGATGCTGCCGGCCACGACCCGCTTGGCGGCCTGGCCTTCTTCGTCGGTCTGACGGGCGGCCACGGCGGCGTTCTGCGCGCTCTTGGCCACTTCCTGGGCGGCGGCGGACATCTCGTTGATCGCCGTGGCGACCTGATCGGTCTCGTGGCGCTGGCGCTCCATGGCCTGATCGGAGCGGTGCGCCTGGTCCGACACCTGGGTCACCAGGCCGGTGAGCTGGGACGTCATTTCGGTGATCTGCCGCACCAGGCCGTGGATCTTGTCGACGAAGCGGTTGAACGAGCCGGCCAGCTCACCGAGCTCGTCCTGGCTGGTGATGGTCAGGCGCCGGGTCAGGTCGCCCTCGCCCGCCGCGATGTCGTCGAGGTTGGCTTTCATCAGGTTCAACGGGCGCAGGATGGTGTTGGCCAGCAGCATGCCCGCCGCGGCGATCACCAGCAGCACCACCACGGCCACGCCGACGATGCTCAGCACCACGCCCTGCATGCGCTCCTGCACCGTGGCCTCGACCGCCGCCACTTGCGCTTCGATGCCGTCCAGGTTCACCGAGGTGCCGACCGCCATGTCCCACTTGGGCAGGTATTCGGTGTAGCCGAGCTTGGGCACCAGCACTTGGGCATTGCCCGGCAGCGGCGAGCTGTATTGCAGGTAATGGCTGCCGTCCTTCGCCACCTTCACCAGGTCGCGGTTGACGTAGACGCCGTTCGGGTCGCGGTTGTCCTTGAAGCTCTTGCCTACGCCGTCGGGGTCGTTGGCCTTGAACAGGCGCACGGTCTCGGAGTCGTAGCCGAAGAAGTAGCCGTCCTTGCCGTACTTGATGCTCGACAGCAGCTTGATCGCCTGGGCCCGGGCGGCGGTGTCGCCGGGCGCGGCGGCGTCGTACAGCGGCTTGATCGTGGTCATGGCCACGGCGACGTAGCTTTGCAGCGTGGCCTTGGCGTCGCCGAGCAGGCGTTCGCGGGTCTGCTCGACTTCCTTGTGCGCCTGTTCCTGAAGGATGAACAGCACGGTCAGGCTGATCACCAGCGCAAAGAGCAACACCGGAAGGACGGCAAGGGACAGGACTTTAGCCTTGAGGCTCAGACGCATGGACGGGCTCACTCTTTTGGTTTTATTGGCGTGGATAAAGGCGTTAACGGCCTGCCGAACCAAAAGTTGAGCCGGGGGCTCCCACCCGTGCCTGCGTGAGAGCCAACAAGCGACCGCTGGAGGTCAGAGCACCATCGCGGCCAGCCACCCGGCCGCCAGCAGCGGCAGGTTGTAGTGCAGGAAGGTCGGCACCACGGTGTCCCAGATGTGGTGGTGCTGGCCGTCGATGTTCAGGCCGGAGGTCGGGCCCAGGGTCGAGTCCGAGGCCGGCGAGCCGGTGTCGCCCAGGGCGCCGGCGGTGCCGACGATGCAGACGATCGCCATCGGGCTGAAGCCCAGCTGCACGCACAGCGGCACGAAGATCGCCGCCAGGATCGGCACCGTGGAGAACGACGAGCCGATGCCGATGGTCACCATCAGCCCCACCAGCAGCATCAGCAACGCGCCGATGGCCTGGCTGTGGTCGATCCACGCCGCCGCGCTTTCCACCAGGGTGCGCACCTCGCCCGTGGCCTTCAGCACCTCGGCAAAGCCTGAGGCCGAGATCATGATGAAGCCGATCATCGCCATCATCTTCATGCCTTCGGTGAACAGGTCGTCGGTCTCGCGCCATTTCACGATGCCGGAGGCGGAGAAGATCAGGAAACCGGCCAGCGCCCCGATAATCATCGAGTCCAGCAGCAACTGGATCATGAACGCCGCCGCGATGGCCAAAAAGGCGATCCCCAGGGTCATCGGGTTATAGGCGACGCTGACCTGTTCCACCTGCTCGATCTTCTCCAGGTCGTAGACCCGCTTCTTGCGGTAGCTGAAGAACACCGCCAGCAGCAGGCCGAACACCATGCCCGACGCCGGAATGGCCATCGCGTGCATGACGTTGACCTGGCTGATGTCCACCCCGGCCTTGCTGACGTTGGCCAGCAGGATCTGATTGAGGAAGATGTTGCCGAACCCCACCGGAAACACCATGTACGGGGTGATCAGACCGAAGGTTATCACGCAGGCGATCAGGCGCCGGTCCAGTTGCAGCTTGGTCAGCACGTAAAGCAACGGCGGCACCAGCAGCGGAATGAACGCGATGTGGATCGGCAGGATGTTCTGCGACGCGATCGCCACCACCCACAGCAGGCCGATCAGCAGCCACTTGACGCTGCCGCCGCCGCTGGTGTGCTGACGGTCGACCATGGCCAGGGCCTTGTCGGCCAGCGCGTGGGCCAGGCCGGACTTGGCGATGGCCACGGCGAACGCGCCCAGCAACGCGTAGGACAACGCCACCGTCGCCCCGCCGCCCAGGCCGCTGTTGAACGCCTTGAGCGTGGCGTCGATGCCCAGGCCGCCGGTCAGGCCACCGACCAGCGCACCGACGATCAACGCGATCACCACGTGCACACGGGACAGGCTGAGGATCAGCATGACGCCGACCGCAGCAATCACTGCATTCATTTCACTACCTCAAAAACACGGCGATGGATGCGTTTCACCGCCAGACAGGATGAGTCCGCCCGGCAACGCCCGGAGGCCGCCAGCGGATTTGGATCGAGGGTCTTGTTAGAAGGGCGCGCACTGTGACGGATGCAGCGGCAAGCTGCAAGTGACAAGCTGCAAGCTTTCGCCATTTGCAGCTCACCGCTCACCGCTTGCCGCTTACCGCTTACCGCTTGCCGCTTGCCGCTTACCGCTTACCGCTTACCGCTTGCAGCTTGCAGCTTGCAGCTTGCAGCTTGCAGCTTGCAGCTTGCAGCTTGCAGCTCAAGAATTCCCCCCCCAAGCCGTTACAGTGCAAAGTCTCAGATAAATATCGAATAAGGACGTCTCCATGTCGCTCAGACAACTTTCCATCCAATGGAAAATCACCCTGCTCGCCGGGCTCTGCCTGGCCGGTATCGTGACCCTGTTGGTGGGTCTTTCGCTGTACCGCATGGAGCACAGTTCCGAGCTGGTGAAGGCGTCGAGCATGGAAATGCTCACCGAATCGGCCCAGGCGCGCATCGAATCCCAGGGCGAGGTGCAGGCGGCGTTCATCCGCCAGCAGTTCATGGACGCCTATCAGTACGGCCACGGCTTTTCGCGCCAGGTGCTGTTCCTGCGCGAACAGGCCGAGAAGCGCTTCCTGGATGCCTTCGACCTGCGCGAGGACATGACCCGTCAGGTCAAGTCGGCCTTGCAGGCCAACCCTGAGCTGCTGGGCCTGTCGCTGGTGTTCGAGGCCAACGCGCTGGACGGCAAGGACGAACTGTTCGCCGGCCAGGCAGAACTGGGCAGCAACGACAAGGGCCGCTTCGCCCTGTACTGGTCGCAGCCGACGCCGGGCAAGGTCACGTCCATGGCCCTGCCCGAGAGCGACATGGCCGACACCAGCACCGGCCCCAGCGGCCAGGCCGCCAACGCCTGGTTCACCTGCCCTCGCACCACGCTCAAGCCTTGCGTGATCGAGCCCTACTTCTATGTGATCGACGGCCAGAAGGTGCTGATGACCAGCATCGTGTTCCCGCTGACGGTCAACGGCAAAGTCATCGCCTCGCTGTCGGTGGACATCAACCTCAACAGCTTGCAGGCCATCAGCCAGAACGCCAGCAAGAAGCTCTACGACGGCCAGACCGCCGTGAGCATCATCAGCCCCGCCGGCCTGCTCGCCGGCCACAGCCCCGACGCCGGCAAGCTCAGCCAGCGCCTGGACGCCGTGGACAAGGCCAGCGGCGCCGAACTGCTGGGCCTGCTGGCCTCCAGCAAGACCGTGAGCAGCCTGCACAGCAACCAGCAATTGAAAGTGCTGTCGCCGTTCCAGCCGATCCCGGGCGGTCCGTCCTGGGGCGTGCTGCTCGATGTGCCGGAAAAGGTGCTGGTCAGCCGCGCCGAAGCCCTCAAGCAGCAACTCGACGCCAGCAACCGCTCGGGCACGCTGATCGAGCTGAGCCTCGGCGCCCTCGCCGCCCTGCTCGGCCTGCTGCTGGTGTGGCTGATGGCGCGCAGCGTGACCAAGCCGATCCTCGGCGTGGCGCACATGCTCGAAGACATCGCCAGCGGCGAAGGCGACCTGACCCGGCGCCTGGCCTACGACAAGAACGATGAGCTGGGCCAGTTGGCCGGCTGGTTCAACCGCTTCCTCGACAAGCTGCAGCCGATCATCGCCCAGGTGAAGCGCTCGGTGCAGGATGCGCGCAACACCGCCGACCAGTCCTCGGCCATCGCCACCCAGACCAGCGCCGGCATGGAGCAGCAATACCGCCAGGTGGACCAGGTCGCCACCGCGTCCCACGAGATGAGCGCCACCGCCCAGGACGTCGCCCGCAGCGCAGCGCAAGCCGCCGAAGCGGCCAAGGACGCCGACCGCGCCACCCGTCAGGGCCTGACCGTGATCGACCGCACCACCGCCAGCATCGACACCCTGGCCGCCGACATGAGCGCGGCGATGGTGCAGGTCGAAGGCCTGGCCGCCAACAGCGAGAAGATCGGCACCGTGCTGGAGACCATCCGCGCCATCGCCGAGCAGACCAACCTGCTGGCGCTCAACGCCGCCATCGAAGCGGCCCGCGCCGGTGAGGCCGGACGTGGCTTCGCGGTGGTCGCCGACGAAGTGCGCAACCTCGCCCGCCGCACCCAGGAGTCGGTGGAAGAGACCCGCCAGGTGATCGAGCAGTTGCAGAGCGGCACCCAGGACGTGGTCGGTTCGATGGGCAACAGCCACCGCCAGGCCCAGGGCAGCGTGGAACAGGTCGGCCAGGCCGTGACGGCGCTGCGCCAGATCGGCGACGCGGTGACGGTGATCAGCGACATGAACCTGCAGATCGCCAGCGCGGCGGAAGAGCAAAGCGCGGTGGCCGAGGAGATCAACAACAACGTGGCCACCATCCGCGACGTGACCGAATCGCTGTCCGGCCAGGCCAACGAATCGGCGCGGGTGAGCCAGTCGCTCAACAGCCTGGCGAACCAGCAGCAGGGCCTGATGGATCAGTTCCGCGTCTGACCCACCGCTGGAACAACCTGCAGGAGCGAGCCTGCTCGCGATAGCGGCCGGTCAGTCACCTCAAGGCTGAACATGACGCCGCCATCGCCAGCAGGCTGGCTCCTACAAAGGGCCTGGGTGGTCGCAGACGCTGTGTTCACCGTCAAAACCTGTGGGAGCCGGCTTGCCAGCGATGGCGTCGGTCAAGGCGCCGCCGCAGCTCCCGCCAGCCCTCAACGCTTGGGCAGTTCGATCACCACGCTCAACCCGCCCCACTCGCTCTCGCGCAGCGCCAGTGTCCCGCCCCAGGCCTCGACGATGTCGCGCACGATCCCCAGCCCAAGCCCATGGCCGTCGGTCTGTTCATCCAGCCGGGTGCCGCGGCTGAACACTTGGTCGCGCTGGGCCTCGGGGATGCCCGGGCCGTCGTCCTCGACGTTCAGCACGAAACCACCCGCGGCCTCGACCACGCTCAGGCGCACCTCGGCGTCGGCCCACTTGCAGGCGTTGTCCAGCAGGTTGCCGAGCAGTTCCAGCAAGTCTTCCCGGTCCCATGGCAGTTGCAGGCCCGCAGGCGCCGTGAAGCTCAACGCCAGGTGTTCGCCGTGGATCATGTTCAGCGTCGCCAACAGCCCCGGCAGCTCCGCGTCGCAGTCGAACAACGCCCCCGGCAGCGCATCGCCGGACAGCCGTGCGCGGTTGAGCTCGCGGTTGAGCCGCTGCTGCACCTGCGCAAGTTGCTCGGTGAGCATCTTGCGCAGCTGCGGATCCCCGTCGAGCCGTTCGCTCGACGCCAGGCTCAACAGCACCGCCAACGGCGTCTTCAGCGCATGGCCGAGGTTGCCCAAGGCGTTGCGCGAACGCTTGAGGCTGTCTTCGGTGTGGGCCAGCAAATGGTTGATCTGCGCCACCAGCGGTTCCAGCTCGGTCGGCACTTGCTCGTCGAGCTGCGAACGCTGGCCCTGCTGCAACTGGGCGATCTGTTCCCGTGCGGTCTCCAGCGGGCGCAGGGCCCGGCGCACGGTGAGCCGTTGCAGCAACAGGATCAACAGCAGCCCGGCCAGCCCGAGCCCGAGCCCGACCTGGCGCATGCGCCGGAAGCTCTCGCGCACCGGGGTGTAGTCCTGGGCGACGCTGATGGAAATCGACTGGCCCAGGCGCCGGTAGTCCGAACGCAGCACCAGCAACTGCTGGCCGCCGGGGCCCAGTTGCAGGTTGCTGTGCAGGCCGGGGTGATCCAGCAGCGGCAGGTCCTGGTCCCACAGCGAGCGCGAGCGCCAGTGGCTGTCGGCGAAATCGATGCGAAAGTAATGCCCGGAAAACGGCCGCTGATAGGCCGGCGACAGGTGCCGCTCATCCAGCTGCAAACCCTGCGGGCCGCGCACCAGCGCCACCAGCAGGCTTTCGCTGTCGTTGCGCAGGCCGGCCTCGAGGTAACGCTGCAGGCCCACTTCGAACAGCCACAGGCTGACCTGCGCCAGCACCAGGCCGACGATCACCATCACGCTGATCAGGCCCAGGCTCAGGCGCCGCTGGATCGACCTCACGAAGCCTGCCCGCCGAACAGGTAACCCTGGCCGCGGCGGGTTTCGATCACGCTCTTGCCGAGCTTGCGCCGCAAGTGGTTGACGTGGACTTCCAGCACGTTGGAGTCGCGCTCGGTCTCGCCGTCGTAGAGGTGTTCGGCAAGGTGGCTCTTGGACAGGATCTGCTGCGGATGGAGCATGAAATAGCGCAGCAGGCGGAACTCGGCGGCGGTCAGCTGGATGTCGGCGCCGTCGCGGGTCACGCACTGGCGGCCTTCGTCCAGGTGCAGGCCGGCGGCCTTGAGGGTCGGCTGGTTGGCCTGGCCCTTGGAGCGGCGCAGCAGCGACTGGATCCGCAGGAACAGTTCCTCCGGGTGGAACGGTTTGGTCAGGTAATCGTCGGCCCCGGCCTTCAGGCCTTCGATGCGCTCGGCCCAGGAATCCCGGGCGGTGAGGATCAGCACCGGCACGGTCAGCCCGCCGGCCCGCCACTGCGCCAGCACCTCCAGCCCCGGCACGCCGGGCAGGCCGAGGTCGAGGACGATCAGGTCATAGGGCTCGCTTGCGCCCTGATAGACCGCATCGCGCCCGTCCGCCAGCCAATCGACCGCATAGCCCTGGCGCTGCAGGCCGGCGAGCAGCTCATCGGCCAACGGAACGTGGTCTTCCACCAATAGCAGACGCATCGGTCAATCTTCCTTGTCTTTGAGCAGTTGCCCGGTGTCGGCCTTGAGGTGCAGCTCGCGGGCCACCCCTTCGACCGTCAGCAGTTCGACTTCATAAACATAGACGTCGTGCTTCTCTTCCAGCTCGACCTCCAGCAGCTTGGCGCCGGGATAACGGTCCAGCGCCTGTTGCAGCACCTGCTCCAGCGGCAGGATCACGCCCTGCTGGCGCAGGCGCAGGGCCTCATCGGGGCCGAGGTCGCGGGCCGCCGCCAGCGAGCAGAACGCCAACAGCGCCAGGGCCAGACGGCTCCCGACGCGCGGATACAGAAAATACGGCTTCATTACGTGTCCTGATGGTCCTTGAGCACTTGCCCGCTGACCGCGTCCAGTTCCATGTCCCACGCCTGGCCCTGCGGATCGCGCAGTTCGATCTGGTAGAGGTACTTGCCGTACTTCTCTTCCAGCTCGGTGTCGGTGACCGTTGAACCTGGGTGTTTGGCCAGCGCTGCGGCGTTGAGCTTCTCGAAAGACTGGATAGTACCAGCGTCGCGCAGGCGCAGGGCCTCATCGGGGCCAAGGTCGCGGGCGTGGGCGAGGCTCGCGGTCAGGCCGATGATCGAGGCGATGGACAGGGCAGTCAGGGTTTTCATGGGGTGTCTCCGTATTTTTATGTGCTGCGGGGCGTCACCTTAGCGGGGTGAACTTAATTGAAACTGAATGGCCATCATTGCCCTGCCCGACACAACCTCCTGCCGGACTTCCTGTGGGAGCTGGCTTGCCGGCGATAGCGATTCTGCGTGCGACATCGCAGTGACTGTCCTTGCGTCCTCGCTGGCAAGCCAGCTCCCACAGGGTCCGCAGTGGCTCTATAATCCCCGCTCGCCATCGACCGAGGCCGACATGACCGCCATCCACATCAAGTTCCCCGCCCTCACCCTCAAGGCCGGCCCCCGGGCCATGGCGCGCATCCGCGCCCGAGGCCTGAGCGCCGCCGACGTCGGCACCCTGCCCGGCGCCGCCGGCGGGCCGAAGGCGCTGGGGATCCAGGGGTTGGACCTGGCGCTGTTCGGCGAATGGCTGCCGGCGGCGCCGCGGGAGCGCTCGCTGATCGGCGCGTCGGTAGGTTCCTGGCGCTTCGCCAGCGCCTGCCTGCCGGACGCCGCCGAAGGCATCCGCCGCCTCGGCCACCTGTACACCGAGCAAAACTTCAACAAGGGCGTGACCGTCACCGAGGTCAGCCGCAGTTCCCGGCGCATGCTCGATGACCTGCTGGACGGCCGCGACGCGCGCCTGCTCGACAACCCCCACTACCGCCTCAACATCATGGTGGTCAAAAGCCATGGCCGGCTGGCGGACGATCACCGTGGCCGACTGGGCCTGGCGCTGGGCTCGGTGATCGCCGACAACCTGCGCGGCCGGGCACGTCTGGCGCGGCACTTCGAACGGCTGATCATCCATGACCCGCGCCTGGCGCCCCCGGTGGACGCGCTGAACGACTTCCCCTCGCGCTTCATCGCCCTGAACGCCGGCAACCTGCGCCAGGCGCTGCTGGCCTCGGGCTCGATCCCGATGGTGATGGAAGGCGTGCGCGACCTGCCGGGGGCCGGCGCCGGCACGTTCCGCGACGGCGGCCTGCTGGACTACCACCTCGACCTGCCCTACAGCGGCGACGGCATCGTGCTGTATCCGCACTTCACCGACCGGGTCATCCCCGGCTGGTTCGACAAGACCCTGCCCTGGCGCCGGGCGTCGACCCAGCGCCTGCAGGATGTGCTGCTGCTCGCCCCGTCGAAGGAATACCTGGCGCGCCTGCCCTACGGCAAGCTGCCGGACCGCAACGACTTCAAGCGCTTCATGGGCGATGCGCCCGCCCGGCAGAAATACTGGCGCGCGGCGATGGACGAAAGCCAACGGCTGGGCGATGAGTTTCTCGAACTGGCCGCCAACGGTCGCCTCGCCGAACGCCTGCTGACCCTTTAGTCAGCGTTTTGCCGCACGGCCGCAGACAAGCTGGTAAACTCGCCGCCTGCCCGAATCGCTGACGCGACGCCATCTGAACAGAGCCGACATCACCGTGGAAATCTTCAAGGAATTTACGTTCGAATCCGCCCACCGCCTGCCCCACGTGCCGGACGGCCACAAGTGCGGACGCCTGCACGGCCATTCGTTCAAGGTGGCCATCCACCTGAGCGGCGACATCGATCCGCACACCGGCTGGATCCGCGACTTCTCCGAGATCAAGGCGATCTTCAAGCCGCTGTACGAGCGCCTGGACCACAACTACCTGAACGACATCCCCGGCCTTGAGAACCCGACCAGCGAAGTGCTGGCCAAGTTCATCTGGAACGAGCTCAAGCCCCTGCTGCCGGAGCTCAGCGCGATCCGCATCCACGAGACCTGCACCAGCGGCTGCATCTACCGCGGCGAGTGACACCAGCGGCACACCTGAAAAACCACCGGGAACGGTGGTTTTTTTGTGCCTATGCTTTTTGGCTCAACCCGCCAAGAGGACAGGCCCATGACAGACTGGCTGCTGGATCAGGTCTTTGACTTCAACGGGCGAGGCGTTCGCCATGCGGTCCGCGGCGACGGGCCGCCGCTGGTGTTCGTGCACGGCACACCGTTCTCGTCCTGCGTATGGCACCGCATCGCCCCGCACTTCTACAAGACCCACCGGGTGCACTGCTTCGACCTGCTGGGCTACGGGCAGTCCGAGCAGCCTGATGCCGACGTGTCCCTCGGGGTGCAGAACGAACTGCTGGCGCAGCTGCTGGATCACTGGAACCTGCAACGTCCGGACGTGGTGGCCCACGACTTCGGCGGCGCCACCGCCCTGCGCACCCATCTGCTCAACGGCAAGGACTACCGCAGCCTGACGCTGATCGACCCGGTCGCGCTGTCGCCCTGGGGCTCGCCATTCGTGCGGCACGTGCGCCAGCATGAGGCCGCGTTCAGCGGCCTGCCCGACTACATCCAGCAGGCCGTCGTCCCGGCCTACATCCGCGGCGCCGTCCACCGCGACATGCCCGACCGCGAGCTCGCCCCCTACGTGCAGCCCTGGCTGGGCGATCCGGGCCAGGCGGCGTTCTACCGGCAGATCGCGCAGATGGACGAGCGCTACACCCGCGAAGTGCAGGACCTGTACCCGACGATCCGCTGCCCGGTGCAGATCCTCTGGGGCGAGGACGATCAGTGGATTCCGATCGAGCGCGGCCGGGCGTTGCACGGGATGATTCCCGGATCGCGGTTCCACGCCATCCCGAACGCCGGGCACCTGGTCCAGGAAGATGCCCCGGAGGCCATCGTCGCGGCCCTGCTGCGTTTCCTCTGATGTCCCAGCGGGTGCGGGTATTGCGCTAAGGTACGACGCAGTGACCGCACCCGATCCATGAAAAGGATGAGCCGATGCACATCATCAACGCCCGCTTGCGCAACCAGGAAGGCCTGCACGAACTGCACCTGGAAGACGGCCTGATCCGCAGCGTCGCACGCCAGACCGAAGCCCCCACCCTGGGCCCCGACGACCTCGACGCCGGCGGCAACCTGGTGGTGCCGCCGTTCGTCGAGCCGCACATCCACCTCGATGCCACCCTGACCGCCGGCGAGCCGCGCTGGAACATGAGCGGCACGCTGTTCGAAGGCATCGAATGCTGGGGCGAACGCAAGGCCACCATCACCTTCGAAGACACCAAGGCCCGCGCCGGAAAAACCCTCCAGGCCCTGGCCGCCCACGGCATCCAGCATGTGCGCACCCACGTCGACGTCACCGACCCGCAGCTCACCGCGCTCAAGGCGATGCTGGAGGTGCGCGAGGAAAACCGTCACCTGGCGGACCTGCAGATCGTCGCGTTCCCCCAGGAAGGCATCGAGTCGTTCCGCAACGGCCGCGACCTGATGGAAGAAGCCATCCGCCTGGGCGCCGACGTGATCGGCGGCATTCCGCATTTCGAGTACACCCGCGACCAGGGCGTGAGTTCGGTGAAGTTTTTGATGGACCTGGCCGAACGCACCGGCTGCCTGGTGGACGTGCACTGCGACGAAACCGACGACCCGCATTCGCGCTTTCTCGAAGTGCTGGCCGAAGAGGCCCGCAGCCGCGGCATGGGCGCCCGGGTCACCGCCAGCCACACCACGGCCATGGGTTCCTACGACAACGCCTACTGCGCCAAGCTGTTCCGCCTGCTCGGCCACTCGGGCATCAGTTTCGTCTCCTGCCCCACCGAGAGCATCCATCTGCAGGGGCGCTTCGACACGTTCCCCAAACGCCGGGGCGTGACCCGGGTCAACGAGCTCCTGGAGGCGGGGATGAACGTCTGCTTCGGCCAGGACTCGATCGTCGATCCGTGGTATCCGCTGGGCAACGGCAACATCTTGCGGGTGCTGGAGGCCGGGCTGCACATCTGCCACATGCTCGGCTACCGCAACCTGCAGAACGCCCTGGACCTGGTCACCGACAACAGCGCCAAGGCCCTGCACCTGGGCGAGCGCTACGGGCTGGAGCCGGGGCGGCCGGCGAACCTGCTGATCCTGTCGGCGGACAGCGACTATGAAGTGATCCGCAGCCAGGGCCTGCCGCTGTATTCGATCCGCGGGGGCAAGGTGCTGATGAAGCGGCAGATGCCGGTGGTGGAGTTCAGCGAAACCGCTCGCTGACCTTGTGTAGGAGCGAGCCTGCTCGCGATGGCGGTATGGCCTTGGACATCGAAGTGTCTGACCGGACGTCATCGCGAGCAGGCTCGCTCCTACAGGGTTGGGTGTGAGGTTTCAGTTCAGCAGGTGCGCGGTGCCGAACAGGCTGACGCGGGCCAGTTCCCCTTCGACCTCCTCCAGCAGCAGCGGCGCCGTGCCGCCGGGCATCACCACCTGCACCTGCCCCGCCTTCACCCAACCGACCCGCCAAGCCGCGCACGCCACCGCACTGGCGCTGGTGCCGGAGGACGCCGTGGGGCCTTCGCCGCGTTCGAACACCCGCGCGATGACGCGCTGCTCGCCGCCGCGCAACGCCCATTGCAGGTTGACCCCGGCCGGACAGGGCTCGCCGGCGCCTTCGGGCATGGCGTAGGCGATCCGGGTCAGGGGCTGGTTCAGCGGCGCATCGCGCAGTTGTTCGTTGTCCGGCAGGTGCGCGCCGTCGGCCACCAGCGTGACGCCATGGGGATTGCCGATGCGCACGAACTGGCTGCGGCCCCAGGCCGGATCGAGTTGCGCCAGCGGTTCGATCCGGCTGAGCTCGCGCCCCTGGAAGACCACTGTTCCGACGCCTTGCGCGCCCACCGCGGCCGGACCGAACCCCGGTCGGCCAAGGTCCAGCCAGAAGCCTTGCGTGCCGTCGACCTGCGCCGGTTTCACGGCGGTGGCCACAGGCGAGACGGCGTCCTGCTTGTCGTGATGCACCCGCAGCAACGCGCCCTCTTCCGGCATCAGGCCTTGTTCGAGCAGCGCCTGGGAAAAGATCGTCAGACCGTTGCCGCTGCGTTCGGCCAACGAACCGTCGGTGTTGACGATCAGCACGTCGAACGGCGGCGCGGACTGGAACGGGCCGATCAACAGGCCGTCGCTGCGGTGCGCCTTGGCCCCCGCCGGGCGCTCGCCTTCAGGCCACTCGCAGCAGGCCGCCACTGCGGCGCGGCTCCACGACGACCGCGACGCCGCGCAATCTTGCGCCGTGGCGGGCAACGGCACGCCGGCCTCCCGCAGCGCCTGGGGTGAAACGACGGCGTAAAGGTTGCCCCGTGCATCGTAAAGCGGCGTCATCGGTCGGTTCCCGGATGGTTCAAAGCCATAACTGTACCCCGTACGGGCGCAAGCCTGCTCGCGCCCGCTGGCTCACTGTGCAAGGATGTCCGCCTGCTGTAACGATTCTGCCAAGGATTCCCATGACCGACCTCAACGCCCAAGCCGCTTTCATTCCCGGACGCCTGCAACAGATGTCCACCCGCATCGCCTTCTTCATCGCCGGCCTCGGCATTGCGGCGTGGGCGCCGTTGGTGCCTTACGCCAAGGCCCGGGCCGGGCTCGACGAAGGCACGCTGGGCCTGTTGCTGCTGTGCCTGGGGGTGGGGTCGATCCTGGCGATGCCGCTGGCGGGCATCCTGGCCACCCGGTTCGGCTGCCGCAAGGTGGCCACCGGCGGCACGCTGCTGATCTGCGCGGCGTTGCCGTTGCTGGCGACGGTGTCGTCGGTTCCGGCGCTGATCGCCACGCTGTTCATGTTCGGCGCCGGGCTGGGCACGGTGGATTCGACGGTGAACCTGCAAGCGGTGATCGTCGAGCGGGCCAGCGGGAAAAACATGATGTCCGGGTTCCACGGCCTGTTCAGCCTCGGCGGCATCGTCGGCGCGGCGGGCGTCAGCGCCCTGCTGGGCCTGGGCCTGTCGCCGCTGGCGGCGATGCTGGTGGTGGTCGCGCTGCTGGTCGCGTCCCTGTTCAAGGCCGTGCCGCACATGCTGTCCTACGGCAGCGAAAGTTCGGGGCCGGCGTTTGCGGTGCCCCATGGCATCGTCCTGTTCATCGGCGGCATGTGCTTCATCGTGTTCCTCACCGAAGGCGCGGCGCTGGACTGGAGCGCGGTGTTCCTGGCCGAGGAGCGCGGCATCGACAAGGCCTATGCCGGCCTGGGCTACGCCGCGTTCGCCCTGACCATGACGGCGGGCCGCCTGACCGGTGACCGCATCGTCCAGCGCCTGGGCGCCACCCGGGTGATCCTGTTCGGCGGCCTGACGGCGGCGGCCGGCCTGTTCCTGGCCACGTTCGCGCCGTCCTGGCAGGCGGCCCTGATCGGTTACGCGCTGGTCGGAGCCGGTTGCTCGAACATCGTGCCGGTGCTGTACACGGCGGTGGGCAAGCAGACGGTGATGCCGGAAAGCATCGCGGTGCCGGCCATCACCACCCTGGGCTATGCGGGGATTCTGGCGGGGCCTGCGGTGATCGGGTTCGTCGCCCACGGCAGCAGCCTGAGTTTCGCCTTCGGTCTGATGGCGGTGCTGCTGGTGGCGGTGGCGATCGGCGGGAAAGTGCTTAAGGTCTGAAGGGGTAAGCTTCAAGCCTCAAGCCTCAAGCCTCAAGCCTCAAGCTTCAAGCTTCAAGCCGGGTGCTGGAAACACTGTGGCGAGGGGGCTTGCTCCCTCGCCACAGGTTCAGGTCAGAAGCCGACGCTGGCCTGCACGAAGAACGTACGCGGCGTGCCCACGTAGATCCCCGAGTTGTTGTCGCTGGAGCGGGTGAAGTACTGCTTGTCGAAGATGTTCTTCACCCCGGCGCCCAGCTTGAGGTTCGACAGTTGCGCGCCGAAGTCGTAGCCGCCGCGCACGTTCCACGTCACGTAGCCCGGGATGTCGCCGTACTGCCCGTCCGCCGTGCCTTCGGTGATGTAGTTGCCGCTGAAGCTGCCGTCGGCGTTGACCCCGGTGCCCGGCGAGCGCTGTTTGGACTGGGCGAAACCGTCCAGGTTGTAGGTCCAGCGGTTGATGTCGTAACGCAGGCCGACGGTGGCCACCTGGCGCGAATAGAACGGCAGGTCACGGCCCTTGAAGCCCGGGATCTCCCCTTCGTAGGTCGCCCGGGTGTAGGTGAAGCCGGCGTTGGCGGTCAGGCCGTCGAGGCGCGGATCCAGCGCCGCCATGTCGTAGTGCACGGACGCTTCGACGCCCTGGTGCTTGGTCGCGCCGAGGTTGGTCCAGCCCACGTCGTTGCTGATGTATTGCAGTTCGTCGTCGAAGTCGATGTAGAACAGCGTCACCTCGCCGCCCCACACGTCATCGTTGTAGCGGGTGCCGATCTCGTAGGTCTTGGCCTTTTCCGGGTTCAGGCCGTTGGCGGTCTGGTCGCCCGAGCCGCCCTGGCCGAGCTGGAAGTACTGCAGGCTGCCGAACGAAGTCTCGTAGTTGGCGAACAGCTTCCACGCATCGGACAGGTGGTACATCACGCTCAGGGCCGGCAGCGGCTCGTTGCTTTCGATGCTGCGGTTCTTCTCCGGCACGCGCTTGCCGGCGGTGTCGAGCACCGCGCGGTCGTGCCAGTCGGTGCTGATGTGCTCGAAGCGGATGCCCGGCGTCACGGTCCAGTTGCCGACGTCGATCTTGTTGTCGACGTACACCGAATTGGCTTCGGTGCCGCCGGTGCGGTCCTGGAACACGTGGCCGTCGGAGGTCTTGGTCACCACCGGCTGGTTGTCGACCAGGGCCAGGCGGCTGGACTGCTCGTGCATGGCCTCTTTCAGGTAGCGGTAGCCGACGCTGACTTCCTGGGTGGTGGGGCCGACGTCGAACACCCGCGACACCCGCGGCTCGATGCCCAGCGTGTAGTAGGAGCGCGGGAACGAGCTGAGGGTCTTCTGGTCGCGGGCGGCGATGGTGCTGCCGCGGAAGCTGTCGGAATAGTAGGTCAGCACTTCGGCCTGGGTGCGCTCGTCGATCTGGCGGATCCACTTGAACGACACGTCCTTGCGCCGGCCGCTGAAGCCGTCGTAGTCGCGGTCGGACTGGAATGGCTTGTCGTCGTACTGCTTCTGGGTCAGGCCGCCGGGCATGTCGGCGCTGGCGTCGTAGTAATGGAAGTTGAGGCTGAAATCGTCCTGCTCGGTCGGCGCCCAATGGGTCTTGAGGATGACGTCGTCGATGTCGTTGCCGTTGTTGCGCTCGCGGTAACCGTTGCCGTTGACGCCGGAGTACAGCAGCGCCATGCCGATGCCGTTGTCGGCGGTGCCGCCCAGGAACGCGGTGTCGATGTGTTTCCAGCCGCCGTGCCGGGAAGTCTCCAGCGTCGTGCCGATTTCGCCGGTGGCTTTTTCGGGGATGGCGCGGGTGACGAAGTTGATCACGCCGCCGACGTTCTGCGGCCCGTAGCGCACGGAACCGGCGCCGCGCACCACGTCGATGCTGTCGAGGTTGCCCGACGAGATCGGCGCCATCGACAGCTGCGGCTGGCCGTAGGGGGCGAAAGCCGCCGGCACGCCGTCAATCAGCACGGTGGAGCGCGGCGACAGGCGCGAGGTCAGGCCGCGCACGCCGACGTTCAGCGAGATGTCGCTGCCGCCGGTGCCGTTGGCCTCCTGCACCTGCACGCCCGGCACGCGACGGAGCACGTCGCCGACGTTCATGGCGCCCTGCTCCACCATGGCTTCACGGCGGATCACGGTGCGGGCGCCGGGATGGTTCTGCACCACGGCGGCGTCGGCGTCGCCGAGCCAGTCGCCGACCACCTTGATGTCGGTCACGCCCAATTCCAGCGGGCCATTGGCGGCGGCCGTCGGCGCCGGGGACAGCGTCACCGAGCCTTCGTTGATCTGGTAGTCCAGGCCGCTGCCCTGCAGCAATTGGCGCAGGGCCTGTTCCGGCGAGAGGTTGCCGTCCACCGCCGGGGCCTGTTTGCCGGCGACCAGGTCAGGACTGAAAAACACTTGCAGCGAGGTTTGCTGGCCCAGTTCGCTCAGGGCCTGGCCCAGCGGCTGCGCGCGGATGTGAATGGCGTCGGCGGCGAACGCCAGCGGCACGGCAGCGTTGACCGCCAGCGCGAGCGCCAGCGGCAGCCAAGGGGATTTCTTGTTGTTGGCGGTGGTGTTTTTCACGTCGAACGTAGTCCTGTGGATCGCAAGTGTATGCGTCTGTTAATGCAAACCAGTTGCAGTTGAACAGGAAGACGATGAACTCGAAAAAAACCTGAATTTTATTTTGAAATTATTTCCTGGCTGCCGTCGGCCAGCGTGCGCACGGCCACCGGCAGGATGTTCGGCAAGGCCTTGAGCAAGGCGTCGGTGTTGTCGGTGCGGAACACGCTGGTCAGGCGCAGGTTGGCCACGGCGGGGCCGGAGACCTTCAAAGGCTTGTCGCGGTAACGGGACACCTGCGCCGCCACGTCGCTCAGGCTGGCGTTGTTGAACACCAGCTTGCCGCTGCGCCAGGCGGTCAGCTCGGCCGGATTGACCGCATAGGCCGGCGCGACGGCGCCCTGGGCATCGACATGGGTGCCCAGGCCGGCGGTCAGGCTGACGAAGGCGTTGTCCGGCGCGTTGCGGCCCTGCACCTTGACCGTGCCCTGCTCCACCGCGACCCGGGTCTGCGCCGGGTCGCGGCGCACGTCGAAGCGGGTGCCGGTGACCGTGACCTTGCCGCTGCCGGCCTCGACCACGAACGGGCGCGAGGTGTCGTGCTCGACGCTGAACATCGCTTCGCCTTCGGTCAACTCGACGACGCGGCGATCCTTTTCAAAGCGCACCTTCAGGGCGCTGCGGCTGTCGAGGTCGACGACCGAACCGTCGGGCAGCGCCACATGCCGCCGTTCGCCGGTCTTCGTCGCGAATTCGGCGCTGTAGCCCGCCGGTGGGTTGAGCCCGCTGAACAGCCCCAGCCCGACCGCCACCGCCAGCACCCCGGCGGCCACCGCATAACGCAGCGCCGGCCGGCGCCCGCGACGGGCCGGCGGCGCGTCGCACAAGGCCTTCAGGCGCGGCGCCGGCAGCAGGTCGGCGGCGCTCCATACGCCTTGCAGCAACAGGAACTCGTCCCGGTGCGGGGCATGTTCGTTCAGCCAGGCGTCGAAGCGCTGCCGCTCGTCCACGCTGACGGCAGCCTCCTGCAGGCGCACGAACCAGCGTGCCGCCTCATCGCGCACCGTTGCCTGCCCGCACGCGCAATCACGGGTTTCCATCATGGAATGTCCTGTCTGGCCGGGGATGAATGACGGCGCCCGCTCATGGCTGCAACCCGTCCAGACGGTCGCGCAGGTGCCGCAGGGTGCGGATCATATACTTTTCCACCATGTTCCTGGACAGCCCCAGGCGCTCGGCGATTTCCGCCTGGGTCAGGCCTTCGAGCTTCTGCCAGACGAAGATCCGCCGGCAGTTGACCGGCAGCTCCGCGAGCGCCCGTTCGATGGAATCGGCCAGCTGGATCGCATGCATGTAATGCTCCGGGTCGCCGGTCGGCGACTCACTGAGATCGATCGCCTCCGACTCCATGGCGCCCCGTCGGTCCTCACGCCGAAAACCGTCCACCGCAATGTTGCGCGCGGTCTGGTGCAGGTACGCCCGTGGCTGCTGCACCGTCGCCGCATCGGTTTCGAGCACCCGCACGAAGGTGTCGTGCGCCAGATCCTCGGCCTGCTGACGATTGCGCAGGCGACGGGTCCAGGTGCCGATCAACTCTTCGTAATGCTCGAAAAAGCCGGGTCTGCGGGGCAGCATGGGGATCATGGCGGCGTGCTGAGGAAAGGGGCGTGAATAGTAATGTTTCGTATTACGCCCGGCAATCGTTCCTTGGCCCTGTCGACGGGAGGCGGCATCTGCCCTATTTGGATTTGCCCTTGACCTTGCCCTGATCCGGATCGACGATGCCGAAGCAGCCCACCGGCGGGTTCAGGTACTGGTACAGCGGATTGACCAGCAGGTGCGCGTCGCCGCAGGTGATCAGGTGGATGTGATCGCGGTAGGTGTCGATCAGGCGCTGGATCGCGGGGGCGATGTGCGGATGGATGCCCGTGCGCAGCTCCATGCCGGCCCGCACGTAAGCGGAATACAGATCCTTGAACTTGAGGCCGTCCTTGGGCGGGATCAGGCTCTTGTCGGCCGGCAGAGAACTGAAGACACCCGCCAACCCGGTCTTTGCCACGACGTAAGGTTTGGCGAACGTCACGATGTCCTGATGCTCGGCCAGCAGGAAGCCCATCTTCGCCACGTTCCCGCTGTCGACCAGCATGCCGCGCAGGAAGCCCACGGAGATCGTGTTGGGAAACGCATGGGCGTTGTTGTAGTAGTTCTTCATCAGGTTTTCGAGGATCGGGAACACCGCGTGCTCCCAGCCGAACACCTTGCCGTGGTCGAACACCGGGCCGAACAGCGGCGGCACCGAATCACGGGTGACCGCCCTGGGGTACTGCTCGACGTGGCAGACGATCTTGTTGTCCTCGATCAGCGGCTCGAAGAAGTTCGCCCAGACACCTTGCGCCGCCCACTGGAACGGCGGCTCGCGGTGGGCATCGCCGGTGAGGAAGATCATCGGGTCGTAGTCGTCCGGGAAATGCTTGGCGGCGGCTTCGAGATCCGTCGCGCGCTCGTCGGACATCAGCACCCCTTCATCGATCCACCAGCCGTTGCCGAACTTCTTGCCCATGTCGTTGCACCCCGTCAGTCCCTTGCAGTGAGCGTCCGTTCTCACACGCTAGTTGCCGTCCTGCGGGTTTTCCAGCGGGGGCGAAGAAATCGACGCTGGCCAGACCATGCCCCCCCTGTAGGAGCGAGCCTGCTCGCGATGGCGATGGAACAGGCACCTTTGCAGTGACTGGTCCGACGCCATCGCGAGCAGGCTCGCTCCTACAGGGTTAGACGGTGGATGGGGCTCATCCACCGTGGGTGCTTCAGCCGCGTTCGTCGATGCCGGCCTGCAGCGTCTGGCTGTCGAAGTGACCGCTGACGGTGACCGGGCCGGCCTTCAGCGTGCCGTTTTCAACCGAGACCTTAGGTGCGTTCTCTTCGGCCTTGTGCGGCAGGGTCAGCCCGGCCTTGGCCCCGTAATCACGGTTGTCCAGCCCCGTCTTGTTGACCTGCGAGCCACCCAGGCCAACCCGACCGTCCGCTGCCGAGATCCGCGCGCCGGTCAGTTGCGTGGCGCCGCCGACGTTCAGGTTCACGCCTTGCTGGCCGCTGATGCCGGACGCCTGGCCGACGCTGTCCTTGTGGGCGTATTCGCCCTGGGCGGTGAGCGTCGGCTTGTAGTCGGTGCCGGCCAGTTCCTTCTTGTCGCTCGGCGGGTTCTTTTTGCCGGTCAGGCCCAGATCCACATCGACCTTGGCGTGGTTCTGCGTGTCCTGGCGGCTTTCGACGGTCAGGTCACCGGCAACCTTGCCGCCCACGGTCTTGCCCTCCACCTGCGCACCGCTCAGGCGGGCGTCGCCCGCGCTGTTCAACGCCACCGCATCGGCCTTGATCCGGCTGTTCTGCTGCGTGGTGCCCTGCACATAGTCCACGCCCACCTTGGCCCCGGCGTTGAAGCCATGGTCGCTGCTGGCCTTCTCGTCGGCGGCGGTCGGCGTGCTTTGGCTCAGGTTGCCGCCGGCATTCAGGGCGACGTTCCAGTTGTTGCGGCTGTCGCTGGACTGCGCGGACTCCAGCACGACGCCACCCTTGCCGGCATCGAGGCTCACGCTCGGCGCACCGACCTGGGTGCCCTGCTGGCGGACCGAATCGCCGCTCAGGGCGATGCCGGTCCGGCTGTCGAGCTGGCCGCCCTTGAGGGTCTGGGTGTTTTCGTTCACCCGGCCGATGTTGAAGTTGCCGCTGAGGTTGCCGCCCTGATCGCGGCTTTTCTCGCTGCTGGTCTTGCTGCCGCCCGCCTTCAGGCCGCCGCCGAGGTTGCCGCCGGTGGCGACGTGGGTGTCGGTGGCCGCTTGCAGGTCGAGGGTGCCGCCGGCCTTCAGGTCGATGGCGCCAGCGCTGTCGATCTTCGCGCCTTGCTGGACCTGGTTGCCGCCGCTGGTGAACTGCACAGGACCGTTGCCCTGGACGCTCGCCACACGGGCCTGGCTGTCGTTGACCTGCTTGCCGGTGTGGTCGAGCTGGAACCCGGCGCCGAGATCGACGTTGGTGCCGTCGGTGCCCGGCAAGGTGCCGACGGTCAGCGAGCCGTTGCCGCGCAAGCTGGAGCTGTCGCTGCCCTGACGGTCGTTGGCCTGGTTCAGGGCCAGGTCGCCGCCGGTCTTGACGTTGACGCCGCCCTGGCCGCCGTCGAACCGGCTGCCCTCGAACTGCGCGTCGCCGCGCACGTTGACGTTCACGCCCTGGCTGCCGGCATAACCGCCGACCACCGACGTCGAACTGTCTGTGCGGGTCTGGCTGCTGCCGCCGGCGCCGCTGCCGGCGACGTTCACGTCCTCGCCTGTCTTGGTGTAGACGCGCACATCGACCTTGGCGTCCACCGCCTTGTCGCGGCTGCTGCGGGTATCGGCCGCCGCGTCGGCCACCAGTTTGCCGGCGTCGATGTTCACCTTGCCGGCGCTGGCGTTGTATTGGGTGCCTTGATCCTTCAGCGTGCCGGCGACGTTCACGTCCACGGTAGCGCCGTCGAAGCGGCTGACCACGGCGGTGCTGCCCTGCTCGGTCTTGCCGGCGCTGGCGTGGCCCACTGCGACATCGATGCCGACGTTCGGCTGCCCGAGGTTGGTCAGGGCGTCCTTGTCCGGCACCTTGCCGGCGAGCACGTCCTTGACCGCTGCGACGACCGGCCGGGCGATGTCCTTGTACTCGACGTTGGCGCCGACGTCCGCCGACCAGTGGCTTTCGTCGTGGGTGCTGCTGGAGGTGTTGCCGGCCGCACGGTTGTCCACCTCGTTGGCGACCACATTCAGACCGTTGCCGGACTTGAGCTGCGCGCCTTCGGTGACGAGTGTGCCGGCATTGATGGTCAGGCCGCCGCTGCTCTGCACGCCGGTGGCCTGCGCGGTGGTTTTGCTGGAGGCGTCGTGCGCCGTGTCGCGGGCGAAATCGATGCCGCTGCCGGCGCGGTCAAGGCCGCCGGTGTAGTAGAAGCCGCCGCCGGTATTGGCTGTGTCGGTGGAGGTCTGGTGGCTGTCCTGCTCCGCCAGCAGCGACACGTTCTGACCGCTCAGGGCCGTGTCGCCGGCGGTGGATTTCACCTCGCCGCCCTTGACCGTCAGGTCGCCGCCGGCCTTCACCTGCACGGTGCCGCCGCTGAGGCTGGCGCCCTGCTGGCTGACATCGCTGGCGGTGACGGTCTTCTGCTTGTCTTCGTAATGGATGCCGGCACGGTACTGCCCGGCGTCCGGCGCGTTCTCTTTGGCATAGGCGTCGAAGCCGCGGGTCTGGGTGCTGTCGCTGCGCTCGCGGGTGTTTTGCGTAGCCTTCACGTTCACATCGCCCGCCGCGTCGGCGGTCAGCGCCGCGCCGGCCTTGACCGAGGCGCCGGCGACTTCGATGTCCTTGGCGCTCTTGAGCTTGAGGTTGCTGTCGGACACCAGTTCGCTGCGCACCGTGGTGCTGTCCTTGGCGTTCTGCCGGGACTCGTCCTTGGTGATGCCGAAGAACTTGCTGTCCTTGTCGTGGCTGTTGCTGTGGGACGTGTCCTGCACGCCATCGACCACCAGCGAACCGCTGTCGCTGATCACGCTGGCGTCGGTGCCGCCGCGCACCTGACTGCCGCTGATGCGCACATCGTCGGCCTTGACCGTCAGTTTGCCGGTCGCGTTGACCTTGCTGCCCTGGTGACGGGTCTGGCCCTTGTCGGCGTCGCCGGTCTTGCCGAAGAAGCCGCCGCCCACCAGATCGCCCGCGTAGCGGTTGTCGCTGCTGCGGTCGGTGCGGCTGGCGGTGGTGATGTCCACTTGCTTGCCGGCCAGTTGCAGGTCGCCCCGGCTGGTCAGCTCTGCGCCTTCGGAGCGCAGCAACGCGGCGGTCTGCAGGGCGATGTTGCCGCCCTTCAGCTGGCTGGTGACGCTGCGCTGGGTCTCGCTGCTGCTGTCCCAGTCGGCCTTCCACAGGTGTTTGCGGTGCTTGCCCTGGTCGGTCTGCACGTGGCGCTCGGTGGCGGCGGTCAGGCGCAGGTCGCCGCCGCTCTGCACGCTCAGGTCGCCGGCCGCTTCGACCTTGGCGGCGGTAAGTTCGGTGTCCTTGCCGGACGACAGTTGCGCATCGCGGCTGGCGACGATCTGGCTGCCGTGCTGGCGCGAATCGCTGTCGGTGCGGGTGCGCTCGTAGGTTTCCCAGGTGATGCCGATGGTGTTGTTGCTCCAGTTCTCGCGCTGTTCCTGGAGCTTGCGGCTTTCCACGGTGGTGAGGGTCAGGTTGCGCTTGGCGTCGGCCTTCACGTCGCGGCCGCTGACGTCCGTGGCGGCCAGGGTCAGGTCCTTGCCGCTGTGCAGGCCGACATCGCCCTGGCTGCTGCGGATGCCGGCACGGGTCACGTCGAGGCTGTCGGCGACGGCCTGGCCGCTGACGCTCAGGTCGCCGGCCGAACGGATCTGCACGCCGTCACGCCCGGCCACCTGCACCGCCCCCACCTTCACACCGGCGCCTTCGGCGGTGCTGACGATGTTGATGCGCCCGGCCTGCATCGCGCCGAACAGGCTGGCGTCGATCCGCTGGTCGGCGGTGTGGCCGCTCGGGTCCACGGTCTTCACCTGGCCGCTGGCGTAATCCACCTGGTTGCGTCCGACGGTGAGGTTCAATTGGTCGCGGGCGCTGAGGTTGCCCTGACTGTCGATGCGCGGAGCGATCAGGTTGACCGAACCTTCGCCGTTGCGCAGGCCGCCGGCCTGGATCTGCAATTGGCCGCTGGCGTCGCGGGTATTCAGCGATTGCAGCTTGCCGTCGTTCAGCTCCGGACGGCCGACCACCAGGCTGGCGTTCGGCGCGTTGATGAAACTGCCGCCGTTGACCGAGATGCCGTTGGGGTTGGCCAGCACGTAGTCGGCAGCGCGGCCGAAGATTTCCTGAGCGCCGTTGATGGCCGACGGGTTGCGGCTGATCACTTCGTTGAGGATCACGCTCGCGGCCTGGCCCTGCAATTGCGGGTTGGCCGCCAGTTGCCCGGCGAGCTGCGACTGCCCGGCCTGCAAGGCGTTGTTCAGCACCACGCCCTGGCGGTCGACGTTGTAGTCCAGGAACTGGTTGTGCGACAGGCCCGAGCCGTTGGGCGCGACGATGTTGACGATGGGCACACCGCCCTGGGTCTGCAATTGCGCGGTGCCGCCGGGGCCGGGGGCGACCACCACGCCGCCGGCCAGGGCGCTGGGCAGGTGGGCGGCCAGGAACAGGCTGGCGATGGCCCAGCGCAATTGGCCCCGGGGCGAAAGGTTGAATGCGAAGGTGTGTGCTGGCATAAAAACGTCTCCATGTAAGTACGGCATCACGTCGCGCGTTTTGGTCTTGGCCGGGGCTGTCGCGCTCAGATCCGTCGGCTGTGGGTTCACTGCGTTGTTCATATCTGCACCCCCACCCGCATCAGCCAGGCGTCGGGCTCATGGGGCAAGCCGCTGGGGGTGTCGAGGCTGCGCTGGTAGTCGATGTCCACCTGCAGGTTCTTCCAGCCCAGATTGAGGCCGACGCTGGCGCCGCTCAGGCGTTGGCCCGGCGCACCGTGGTCGGCCTTGATCCAGCCGTGGTCGAGCCCCAGGCGCGGGGTGACCTGCACGGATCCCCCCGTCGCCAGCGGCAGGCGCAGGGTGTTGCGCCAGATCGCGCCGCTGGCGCCGGACGCACTGGCGACCCGGTAACCGCGCACGGCGGAATCATCGGTGCCGAGCATCTGTTCGATGGCCGGCAGCGGGTCGGGGCTGTATTGCAGGTTGAGCTGGCTCTGCCATTGCCAGGCCTGATCGCCGAGCCGGCCGTTGCGCCATTGGCTGAGGCCGGCGCGGTATTTGCGAAACTGCGCCTTGGGCAGGTTGCTGACCTGGCGCCCGGCGTCATCGTCGGCACCGAACCAGCGCAGGCCCTGGGCATAGTTGACGTCCAGGTTCCACACCGCGCGGTCGAGCCAGAACAGGTTGAGCCCGGCCTCGGCCACGGTCAGGGTCGGGCTCTGGATGCCCAGGCGGGCGTCCGCCAGATAGCTGTCGACGTCTTTGTGGGCCAGTTGCAGGTTGGCGCTGAGCTGGCGGCTCTGGTCGCGCCAGAGCACGCGGTCGGCGCGCAGGCTGAGCTGGTCGGTGATTCCGGTGCTGTACAGGGTCGTCGTGCTGAGCTTGAACGGCGCCCGGTACTCGGCGTGGCTGGCGAACGCGCTGTAGGTCCAGTAGCCGTAGGGAATCGCGTAGTACAGGCTGGCGTTGCGGCTGTAGCGGTCGCCCCGGTTGAGGGTGTCGCTGGCGCTGAGGCTCAACAGGTCGTTGAGCTCCAGCGGGCTGTCGAAGCTGAGGCTGACGGTGTTGCGGTCGCGCCCGGTGCTGGCGCTGCCGAGGTTGTCGGCACCCAGCCCCAAAGCCCAGCGCGACTGCCCGGCGCTGCGCGAACGCAGGACGATCCGCGAAGCGCCGGACTGGCTGCCGGGGGCGATGTCGGCGGTCAGATCCACCGAACGCAGGCGGTTCAGTTGGTCCAGCCCCTGCTCCAGGTCGCGCAGGTTCAGCGGCTTGCCGAGCATGTGGGGAAAGGCGCCGCCCAGCGACACCGGCAAGCTCTGGTCGGCCAGTTCGATGGACTCGACGTAGCCCTCGTCGACCAGGATGTCCAGCGACTGCCCCGCCGCCGGCGCGCTGCTCAAATAGGGACGGCTGGCGATGTAGCCCTGCTCGACGTAGATCGCGGTGATGTTCGCCAGCAGGTGGTTGATCTGGTTGACGCCCATGCACGGCGCCAGCAGTGGTTTGATCCGCGCATTGAGCGCGTCCCTGTCGATCAGGGTGACGCCGCCGATGCGCGTGCCGCTCAGGGGCCAGCAGCGCTCGTCGGGGGTGACGGGCTGGGCGGTGGCCGTGGGGGCCGACGCCGGGCCGAACGCGCCGCGTTCCAGTTGCCGGCGCCGTTGTTCGAGCTGCAGCTGTTGCAGGTCGCGCTGTTGCTGTTGCTGCTGACGCAGCGCTTCCTGGCCGGCGGACGCCGGTTCGGCAGCCCCGGCCGGGGAGGCGCACACGCTCAGCACAAAGGCCGACAACAGCGGGCGACGCAGGGAACGACAACGGGAAACAGCGCGGAACGAATACGGCACTCAACTTCCTTGCGATCATCAAATGGCGTAATGCCACTTCATCAATGATCGTGATAGTCGGAGCCCTCCTACGCAAATGCAAGACGCTTCCTACAGCGGTTACATTTCTTAAACAATTCAGTGATTTGCCGTCATCGACCGCCATCACGGAGGGTTTTGCGCACCCTCAGGGTTTCCCTGAGGGGCGGATGCGAGCCTTGAAGCAGTGCTCAAAGGGTGTTGGCCGATTGCCGGGATTCGTCATTGCGACGGCGGCATGCTCCATTGCCTGAGGCGTTTGCCCGTGGGTCGAACGTGTCGGGCAACCCTCTGTCGGCCGGCAGCAGAAATGAATTGCCACAAAATATTACCTGCGTCATATTACAGCCGTAATAACAGCCCGCTTCCACAGGTACTTCCCCATGACCAGCATGCCCACCGTCGAACCCGACCTCGCCGTCCCGGTCAGCGCCGCCAAGTCTCCCCTGCTCAAGCGCCTGCTGTTGCCCGCCGCCGGGATCGCCGCCCTGGCGTTCGCCGGACTGTACGCCGCCCATTGGTGGAGCGCCGGACGGTTCCTGGAAGAGACCGACGATGCCTACATCGGCGGCGACGTCACGGTGATCGGGCCGAAGGTCGCCGGCTACATCGAAGAAGTGCTGGTCAGCGACAACCAACCGGTCAAGGCCGGCGACGTGTTGATCCGCCTCGACTCGCGGGACTACCGCGCCAGCCTGGCCAAGGCCGAAGGCGCGGTCGCCGCCGAAGAGGCGCTGCTGGCCAACCTCGACGCCACCGAACAACTGCAGCAGGCCGTGATCGGCCAGGCCCGCGCCGGCATCGACGCCGCCGGTGCCGAAACCGCCCGTTCGCGGGACGACAACGCACGCTACAAACGCCTGGTGAGCACCAACGCCGTCTCGGTGGAAAGCGCGCAACGGGCCGACGCCACGTTCAAGACCGCTCAGGCCCAGAGCGCCCGCGCCCAGGCCGAACTGCTCGCCGCGCAGCGCCAGCTCTCGGTCATCGAAACCCGCAAGCAGCAGGCCCGCGCCGCGTTGATGCAGGCGAAGGCCGAGCGCGACCTGGCGCAACTGAACCTCGGCTACACCGAGCTGCGCGCGCCGGTGGACGGCGTGATCGGCAATCGCCGCGCCCGGGTCGGCGCCTACGCCCAGGCGGGCTCGCAGCAGTTGTCGGTGGTGCCGGCCAGCGGCCTGTGGGTGGACGCCAACTTCAAGGAAGACCAATTGGCCCGGATGAAACCCGGCCAGCGCGTGAGCATCCGCGCCGATGTGCTGTCCGGCCAGGAATTCCACGGCCGCCTCGACAGCCTGGCCCCGGCCACCGGTTCGCAGTTCAGCGTGTTGCCGCCGGAAAACGCCACCGGCAACTTCACCAAGATCGTCCAGCGGGTGCCGGTGCGGATCCTGCTCGACCCCGCCGACGGCGTGCTCGGCCACCTGCGGCCGGGGCTCTCGGTGACCGCCGAGGTCGACACCCGCGCCCGGCCTGACACCGCCGCCGTGGCCAGCGCGCCATGAGCCGCGCCCAGGCCGTCCCCGCGCCCGCGTTCAATGCCGCCGACATGGCGACGGCGACCAAGGTGTTCGCCTTCGCCACGATGTGCATCGGCATGTTCATCGCGCTGCTGGACATCCAGATCGTCTCGGCCTCGCTGCGCGACATCGGCGGCGGGCTGTCCGCCGGCACCGATGAGACGGCGTGGGTGCAGACCAGCTACCTGATCGCCGAGATCATCGTGATTCCGCTGTCGGGCTGGCTGTCCCGGGTGTTTTCCACCCGCTGGCTGTTCTGCGCCTCGGCGGTCGGCTTCACCCTCGCCAGCCTGCTGTGCGGCATCGCCTGGAACATCCAGAGCATGATCGCGTTCCGGGCGTTGCAGGGTTTCCTGGGCGGTTCGATGATCCCGCTGGTGTTCACCACGGCGTTCTTTTTCTTCACCGGCAAGCAACGGGTCATCGCGGCGGCGACCATCGGCGCCGTGGCCTCGCTGGCGCCGACCCTGGGCCCGGTGATCGGCGGCTGGATCACGGATCTTTCGTCCTGGCACTGGCTGTTCTACATCAACCTGCTGCCGGGGATCTTCGTCGCCGTGGCGGTGCCGATGCTGGTGAAGATCGACCGCCCGGAACTGTCGCTGCTCAAGGGCGCGGACTACCCGAGCATGATCCTGCTGGCGCTGTTTCTCGGCTGCCTGGAGTACACCCTCGAAGAGGGCCCGCGCTGGAACTGGTTCAGCGACCGCACCATCCTGACCACCGCGTGGATCAGCGGCCTGGCCGGCCTGGCCTTCATCGGCCGCACCTTGCGGGTGGCCAATCCGATCGTCGATCTGCGCGCCCTCAAGGACCGCAACTTCGCCTTGGGCTGCTTCTTTTCCTTCGTCACCGGCATCGGCCTGTTCGCCACCATTTACCTGACGCCGCTGTTCCTCGGCCGGGTGCGCGGCTACAGCGCGCTGGACATCGGCCTGGCGGTGTTCTCCACCGGCGTGTTCCAGATCATGGCGATTCCGCTGTACGCCTTCCTGGCCAACCGCGTCGACCTGCGCTGGATCATGATGGCCGGCCTTGCCCTGTTCGCTCTGTCGATGTGGGAATTCAGCCCGATCACCCACGACTGGGGCGCCGGGGAACTGCTGCTGCCGCAAGCCCTGCGCGGCATCGCCCAGCAACTGGCGGTGCCGCCGGCGGTGACGTTGACCTTGGGCGGCCTCGCGCCGGCACGGCTCAAGCACGCCTCGGGCCTGTTCAACCTGATGCGCAACCTGGGCGGCGCCATCGGCATCGCGGCGTGCGCGACCATCCTCAACGACCGCACCAACCTGCACTTCACACGGCTGGCGGAGCACCTGAACAGCAGCAACGAAGCGCTGAACCAATGGCTGGGCCAGGTCGGCGGCAACCTCGCAGCGTTGGGGCAGCACGGGGATGCGGGCATGACCGCCAGCCTGCGCCAACTGTGGCTGCTGACCTACCGTGAGGCGCAGACGCAGACCTATGGCGACACGTTTCTGGTGATCATGGTGTGCTTCGGCCTCGCCACGGCGATGGTGCCCTTGATGCGCAAGGTGCTGCCGCCGCCCGCGCCGAGTGCCGACGCACATTGAAGGTGGCCTTGGGAGATTGCAGTGATCCCGGATGCGACGTTCAACCGGGATCACTGCAGGAGCCGGCCTGCTGGCGGCAGCGTCAGTGCAGCCACCGCCGGGCAGGGTCAATGCCGTTGGATCAGGCCTGCGGGGTCTTGCGGAAACCGACGGCCAGACGGTTCCAGCTGTTGATGGTGCTGATGGCCACGGTCAGGTCGACCATTTCCTTGGGCGAGAACTGGGCGCTGACGGCCTCGTAGTCTTCGTCGGGCGCGTGGGTCAGGCTCAGTTGGGTCAGCGATTCGGTCCACAGCAGGGCGGCGCGCTCGCGGTCGGTGAAGAACGGGGCCTCGCGCCAGGCGGTCACGGCGAACAGGCGGCGCGGGGTCTCGCCGCCCTTGATCGCATCGCTGGTGTGCATGTCGATGCAGAACGCGCAGCCGTTGATCTGCGAAGCGCGCAGTTTGACCAGTTCGATCAGGCTCTTTTCCAGCGGCAGTCTGGAGACGGCGCTTTCCAGGGCCATCATCGCTTTGAGTGCGTCGGGGGAAGCGGTGTAGAAATCGATGCGGGCTTTCATGGCAGGTTTCCGGGTCAAGTGAATGTGCGGTTACGTTAAGCCCGTTGCCCCATTGCACAAATAGCCAATCCGGCAGAAGTCCGGGTGACCACTGCGCAGGTGCCCGAAAAAGAAAACCGGGACGGCAATTGCCAACCCTGGCGGCGCGCCACTAGAATGCGATCAATTCTTAATTGCACTCAGGCCACGGATGCCCGCACCGAGTATCTGCCCGTCATGTCGTCCATCGACCCGCCGTTGAACCAGCAAATCCATAGTCTCTACAGCGACCATCACGGCTGGCTGCAAGGCTGGCTGCAGCGCAGGCTCGGCAACCGCTGCGATGCCGCCGACGTGGCCCACGACACCTTCCTGCGCCTGCTCACCCGGCAAGCGGCCAGGCCGTTGGGCAACGAGCCCCGGGCACTGCTGACCCACATCGCCAAGGGGCTGATGATCGACCGCTGGCGGCGCCAGGACATCGAGCGCGCCTACCTTGAGACCATCGCACAGCTTCCCGCCGCCGAAGTGCCGTCGCCGGAGACCCGCTACCTGATCCTCGAAACCCTGTGGCGCATCGAGGCGCTGCTGCGCGAACTGCCGGCGCAGACCCGCGACACGTTCCTGATGTCGCAGATCGAAGGCCTGACCTACGCACAGATCGCCGCCCGCCTGGGCGTGTCGCTGATCACCGTCAAGCGTCACATGCGCGCCGCGTTCGTGGCCTGCCTGAGCGTCGCCTGATGACGGCGCCGATGATCGACCCGCAGATTCTCGGCGAAGCGGCCGACTGGCTGGTGCAACTGCATTCCGGCACCGCCACGCCGTCCGATCACCGGGCCGTCGCCCAGTGGCGCAGCCGCAGCGC
Source organism: Pseudomonas ekonensis (assembly GCF_019145435.1). Lineage (NCBI taxonomy): Bacteria > Pseudomonadati > Pseudomonadota > Gammaproteobacteria > Pseudomonadales > Pseudomonadaceae > Pseudomonas > Pseudomonas ekonensis. Next base: position 453,350 of record NZ_JAHSTS010000002.1, read on the forward strand.
CGAACACGCCATGGCCTGGCAGCGGGCCGAAGCACTGCTCGGGGACTTTCGCAGCGTGCCGGCCAATGTCGCCCTGAAGACCCTGCAACGGGCCTCGCGCAAGGAAGGCCTCAGCCGCCGGCAGACCCTCACCCGCCTCGGCCTGTTGCTGATGGCCGGGCCACTGGGCATCGCTTCGCAGCACCTGCCCTGGCAGCAGTGGACCGCCGACCAGCGCACCGCCGTCGGCGAGCAGAAGCACCTGCAACTGCCGGACGGCTCGCAACTGCTGCTCAACACCGACACCGCCGTGGACATCGCCTACAGCCCGGTCGAACGCCGGGTGTCGCTGCTCAACGGCGAAATCATGGTGAGCACCGCCGCCGACGTCAGCGCCCGTCCGTTCATCGTGGAGACCGCGCAAGGCCTCGCCCGCTCGCTCGGCACACGGTTCTGCGTGCGCACCGAAGGCTCGCGCAGCCAGGTCCAGGTGCTTGAGGGCCAGGTGCAGATCACCCCGCAACTGCTCCAGCAAAGCCATACGCTCAAGGCAGGCGAGCGCCAGCGTTTCCGGTTGAGCGGCTTCGACGGCGCCGAAACCTTCGACACGGCCACCCTGGCCTGGGACAAGGGCATGCTGCTGGCCAGCGGCATGCGTCTGGACGAACTGCTCGCCGAGCTCGCCCGCTACCGCCACGGCGTGCTGCGCTGCCATCCGGATGTGGCGGCGCTGCGCGTCTCGGGGGCGTTTTCCCTGCGCGACACCGACGCCAGCCTGCGCCTGCTCAGCGACACCCTGCCGCTGAGCATCCACAGCCGCACCCGCTACTGGCTGACGGTGGAGCCGCGCGTCTGAGCCCGAGAAAAAAACCGCTGTGCCCTGATACCTTTTCGTCGCTCGTCCGGTGTGTGGATAGACCCTTGCGATTCCACGCCCCGACAGGAACACCGAATGACCGCAACGCCACCGTCCCGCCCTGCCCTTTTTCCGCTCAAGGCCCTGAACCTGAGCCTTGCCCTGGCCTTCGGCGCCCTCGTGCCTGCGCTCGTCCAGGCCGCCGACAGCCTCAACGAAAGCGCCGGCCTCAGCGTGAACATCGGCCCCGGCCCGCTCGGCCACGTGCTGGCGCAGTTCGCGGTGAGCGCCGGCGTGCCGCTGTCGTTCGACCCGGCACAACTGGGCGACCGCCAGAGTCCCGGGCTGCAAGGCACCTACACCGCGCAGGCCGGGTTCGCCCGGCTGCTGGAAGGCAGCGGCTTCGAACTGATCCGCAGCGGCGCCAGCGGCTATACCGTGGCACCGACAGTCGCGGCGCACGGTGCTCTGGAACTGGGCGCCACCACCGTCAGCGCCCTGCGTGACGACAACAGCGACACCTACGGCGGCGGACAGGTCGCCCGCAGCGCGCAGGTCGGCGTGCTCGGCAACCAGGCGGTCAATGACCTGCCCTTCAGCGTCACCAGCTATACCGCCACCGCCATCGCCGACCAACAGGCGCAGACCGTCGGCGACGTATTGCTCAACGACGCGTCGGTGCGCCAGTCGTCGGGCTTCGGCAATTTCTCCCAGGTGTTCATGATCCGCGGCCTGCCCCTGGCCTCCGATGACATTTCCTATAACGGCCTCTACGGCGTGCTGCCGCGGCAGATCATCGCCACCGAGGCGCTGGAGCGGGTCGAGCTGTTCAAGGGCCCGAACGCCTTCGTCAACGGGGTCACCCCCAGCGGCAGCGGGATCGGCGGCGGGGTCAACCTGCAGCCCAAGCGTGCGCTGGACACGCCGACCCGCAGCGTCACCCTCGACTGGAGCGCCGACGGCCGGGTCGGCACTCACCTGGACCTGGGCCAGCGCTTCGGCGAGGACAACCGCTTCGGCGCACGGCTCAACCTGTTGCAGCGCGAGGGCGACACCGCCGTGGACGACGAGGATCAACGCACTTCGTTGTTCAGCCTCGGCCTGGACTACCGCGGCGAACGCCTGCGGGTCTCCACCGACTTCGGCTACCAGAAGCAGGTGATCAACCAGGGCCGTTCGGTGGTGTACGTCGATTCGGCCCTGAAGAAGACGCCCAAGGTGCCGGACGCCAACGCCAGCTATGCGCAGCCCTGGAGCTACTCGCAACTGGAAGACACCTTCGGCATGGCCCGCGCCGAATACGACCTGAACGACGACTGGACGGCCTACGTGTCGGGCGGCGCCAAGCACACCCGGGAAAACGGCGTGTACTCGTCGCTGACCGTCACCGACCTCAACGGCAACGCCCGCGGCGGCATGCTCTACCCGCCCCACGACGAAGACAACCAAAGCGCCATGGCCGGCCTCAACGGCCGTTTCGACACCGGCGCAGTCAGCCACCGGATGAACCTCGGCTGGGCCGGGATCTGGGGCGAGCAGCGCTCGGCCTTCGAGACCATCGGCGCGGCATCGCGCTACAGCACCAACCTGTACGACGTCACCGACAAACCGCGCCCGACCGCCACCTCGTTCGGCAGCGACATCAACGACCCGCGCATCGTCGGCAAGAACACCCTGCGCAGCGAAGCGCTTTCCGACACCCTCGGTTTCCTCGACGATCGCCTCCTGCTGACCCTTGGCGTGCGCCGCCAGACCCTGAAGGTCGACGGCTGGAGCACCACCACCGGCGCCCGCACCTCCAGCTACGAAGAGTCGGTGACCACCCCGGTCTACGGCCTGGTGATCAAGCCCTGGGAACATGTCGCGTTCTACGCCAACCGCATCGAAGGCCTGGCCAAAGGCCCGACGCCGCCGACCACCGCGATCAACCGCGACGAAACCTTCGCCCCGGTGCGCAGCAAGCAGGTCGAAGCCGGCGTGCGCCTGGACATGGGCCGCTACGGCGGCAACCTCGGTGTGTACCGCATCGAACAGCCGTCGAGCTACACCCAGGACGGCGTCTTCCGCGTCGACGGCCAGCAGACCAACAAGGGCGTGGAACTCAACGTCTACGGCGAACCGCTGGACGGCCTGCGCCTGCTCGGCGGCGCCACCGTGATGAAGACCGAACTCGAAGGCAGCGCCAACGGCGTCAATGACGGCAACCGTGCGGTCGGCGTGCCGCGCTTTCAGTTCAACCTCGGCGCCGATTGGGACATTCCGGGCCTTGAGGGCGCCGCGCTCAACGCCCGCATGCTGCGCACCGGCGGCCAGTACCTGAACGCGGCCAACACCCAGAGCATCCCGGCCTGGAGCCGCTTCGACCTCGGTGCGCGCTATACCTTGAGGTTCGATGAACGGCAGGTCACCCTGCGCGCCAACCTGGAGAACGTCGCCAACGAGGCCTACTGGGCGTCGGCCTACGGCGGCTACCTGACCCAGGGCACGCCGCGCACCCTGAAGGTGTCGGCGACCGTGGACTTCTGAGGCGCCGGGACAGGATGAAGCGGCATCAGACGTGATGCCGCAGCCAGTGCAGGAAACCCTTCTTCGTCACCACCACCGGCATTTCCTGGGTCAGGCTCTTGGCCTTGAGCAGGCGGAAATCCAGCAGCGCCTTCATGGCGTCGCTGATGTCGTGGCGGGCATCCAGGCAGGGCTTGAGGTAAGCCTTTTCGATGCGGTACAGCGTGCAATAGGTCTTGGCCGAGAACGTCGCCGGCAAGGCCGAGTCGCTCAGGATGCCGGCCTCGCCGATCACCTCGCCCGGCCCCATGCGCCCGGACTCGAACGGCGTGCCGTGGCGCAGCAGCGTCACCGAGAGCACGCCTGACTCGATGATCAGCAGATGGTCGCTGACCTGCCCCGCCTCCAGGATCACCTCGCCGGCGCGGAAGGTCTGCAGGGTCATGTTCTGGCTGAACGTGTCTTTTTCTTCCTCGCGCAGGGTGGAGAAGATCGGCGAACTCTCCAGCAGGGCCCGGGGCCGCGACAGGTCGGCGGGCACCAGGGGTTCGACGCTCGACAGCAGGTTGACCCCGCAGGCCTGCAGATGCCGGTACGCCAGATCGAACAGCTGATTGCGCACCGAGCGCTTTTCGCTCATCGAGGCGACGAAGCCGCCGATCTCGTATTCCACGCCGGTGCTGGTGGCGTTCTTCATCGCCACGCTGGGCGCCGGGTCGTCCAACAGGAAGCGGCACCCCTGCACCGCCCGCTCCAGCGCCTCGAGCACCGTGTTGGGCCGCGAATGCGGGCTCACCTGCACGCTGACGGACACCCCGAACATGTTGCTCGGCCGGCTGAAGTTGATGATCTTGGCCTTGGCCGCCAGCGAGTTGGGGATCACCGCCATGCTGCCCTGGGATGTCTGCAGGCGGGTGGCGCGCCAGTCGATGTCGGTGACCCGGCCTTCGGTGCCGTCGATGGAGATCCAGTCATCCAGTTGGTAGGGTTTGGTGGTGTTGAGCACGATGCCGGAGAACACGTCGCTGAGGGTGCTCTGCAACGCCAGGCCGACGATGATCGCCAAGGCGCCGGAGGTCGCCAGCACGCCCTTGACCGGCAGGTCGAGCACGTAGGCCAGCGCCGCGATGACCGCGATCAGGAAGATCACGGCCCCGAGCAGGTCCTGCAGCAGCCGCCCGGTGTGCCCGACCCGCTGCATCATCGCCGCGCCGATCAGCACCGTCAGGGTGCGCGCGCCGAACAGCCACCAGCCGATCTGCAGGCCGGTCGCCGCCAGGTGCAGCGGCACGTTGTCGGCCCAGGGCGCGGTCTCCATCGGGTTGAGGCCTTCGTTGAACAGCAGGATGCTGAACAACGTGAAGATCACCACCCGCACCAGCAGCTTCCACCCGCTGCCGCGGGAGCTGATCAGGCGCCACAGCCCCAGATCGACCAGGATCAGGATCAGCGCGCAAATCAAGGGATGATCGGTGAGCAGTGACAGCATCAAACAACTCCGGCAGAGACCAATCGGCAGAAGATCTCACAGATCGGTTCAGTGTAGGAGCATTTGATTCGCGCCAGAGAAACTGTAGGCGCCAGCCTGCTGGCGAGGGCGGTGGGTCAGGCAACAAAGATGTCGACAGTGCCGGCCTCATCGTCAGCAAGTCGCGCCTGCAGGGGACGGTAGCGTTGGCGAAGCGGGGTCAGTCCTGCATCCGGCCGAACCGCCCCGACTGGAAATCGGCGAACGCCTGATGGATTTCCGCTTCGCTGTTCATCACGAACGGGCCGTGGCCGACGATCGGCTCGTCGATCGGTTCGCCGCTGAGCAGCAGCACCACTGCGTCGGCGTCGGCCTTGAGCGTCACTTGCCGGCCGTTGCGTTCGAACAGCGCCAACTGACCGACAGCGGCCTGCTCCCGCCCGTTGATCTGCACCGAGCCGCGCAACACCACCAGCGCGGTGTTGCGGCCTTCGTGCAGGTCCAGATCCAGGGCCTTCCCGGCGTTCAGCCGGATGTCCCAGACATCCACCGGCGTGAAGGTGCGCGCCGCGCCCTTGCGGCCGTCGAACTCGCCGGCGATCAAGCGCAGACGGCCGGCCCCGTCCTTGAGCTCGATGTCCGGAATGTCGCCATCGAGGATCGTCTGGTAACCGGGCGCGGCCATCTTGTCCTTGGCCGGCAGGTTGACCCACAGTTGCACCATTTCCATCCTGCCACCGGTGCGGGCGAAGTCCCGGGAATGGAATTCCTCGTGCAGGATCCCGGACGCGGCCGTCATCCACTGCACGTCGCCGGGGCCGATCTTGCCGCCGCTGCCGGTGGAGTCCCGGTGCTCCACTTCACCGTCGTAGACGATGGTCACGGTCTCGAAGCCGCGGTGCGGATGCTGGCCGACGCCGCGGCGTTCCTCGGTGGGGGTGAACTCGGCGGGGCCGGCGTGATCGAGCAGCAGGAACGGGCTGATGTGCCGGGCCAGGTTGTCGTAGGAGAACAGCGTGCGAACCGGAAATCCGTCGCCCACCCAATGGCCGCGAGGACTGGTGTAAATGCCGATGAGGTCTTTCATGGTGCCTCCCGAAAGATGGTTTCAATGGATTGATGTTAAATCCGCCACCTATTCGGCACTAGTCGGGCAAAAGCAGCTTCATCGTTCCATTCATGGAACGATAAAAACCCGCACTGTCGATTCGTGACTTGCACTCAACAGCCACGCCACCGTCCCGGAGCGGGACTGACCCGCTACCCCTGAAGGTGCCGCGCCAGGCCGTTCATGGCCTGGCGCAGCGATTCGACGGCGCCCGCCAGCGCCACCGTTTCGGCGTCGCGGCACGCCTGTTCCAAAGTGTGGCAAGCCGCCACGACCTGCCCGGCACCGACCATTTGCGCACCGCCCTTGATGTGGTGGGCCAGGTCGCGCAAGCCTCCCCGGTCGGACGTCCGGCTCAAGTCATCCAGCCGTTTCAGGTCGTCGCGCAGGCTGTGCGACACCTGCTCGCGCAAGTGCAGGACCAACCCACGGTTGTCGCCCGCCAGACGTTCCAGAGTGGTCAGGTCGAGCTCGGCGGATACCGGCCCTTGCTCAATGGGTTCTGCGCCGGGCTCGGCAACAGACAGCGCCCGGCCCAGATCGCGCAGGCCGATGGGCTTGAACAGGCAATCATCCATCCCCGAGTCGCGGCAACGTTGTTTTTCCTCGGCCTGGGCGTTGGCGGTGAACCCGAGCAACAGGCAGCGGCGCCGGCCCGTCGCAGCCTCCTCCTGGCGGATCGCCCGCGCCAGTTGATGGCCGCTGAGCCCCGGCAGGTTGATGTCGACGATCAGCACATCGAACGCCTGCCCGAGCCACGTGGCCAGGCCCTGTTCGCCGTTCTCCACACCCATGCTCCGGTGCCCGAGCTCGCTCAACTGCCAGCCCAACAGCAAGCGGTTCACCGGGTGGTCATCCACCACCAGCACGCTCAGCGGCGCCGACAATGCGAGCGCGTCCCCTTCGGCCTCAGGTGCAGGCAGCGGATCCAGCACCGGGAACCGCAGCAGCGCCCGGACCTGCGTGCCGCGCCCCGGCTCGCTGTCCAGCTGCAGGTCGCCGCCCATCATCCGGCACAGGTCCCGGCTGATCACCAGCCCCAGGCCGGCCCCGCTGCGCACCGGCTGCGCAGCGTCGCGGGCCTGCACGAAGGGACTGAACAGGCGCCGCCGGTCATCGGCGCCGATGCCGATGCCGCTGTCTTCGATGACCACGCTCAGGGCCAGCCGGCGGTCGCGCAGCGACGTCACCCGCAGCACCAGGCTGACCTCACCGCTGGCGGTGAACTTGACCGCGTTGCTCAGCAGGTTCGACAGCACTTGCTTGAACCGCGTCGGGTCGACCAGCACATCGACATCGCTGCGCGGATCCAGCTCGACGTGCCACAGCAGTTGCTTCTGCCGCGCCGGCCCTTCGAACACCCGGCAGACCGAAGCCACCAGGCCGCGCAGGTTGGCGCGCTGCGGGGCGAGTTCCATGTGCCCGGACTCGATGCGGGCAATGTCGAGGATGTCGCCGATCAGCGCCAGCAGTTGCTGCCCGGCGCTGGAGGCGATCTCGATGGCCAGGCGATCGGTCACGCCCTCGTCGGCCCGCTTGAGCGCCAGTTCGAGCATGCCGATCAGGGCGTTCATCGGGGTGCGGATTTCATGGCTCATGGTCGCCAGAAACGTGGTCTTGGCCCGGTTGGCCTCATCGGCCGCCTCCTTGGCCTGTTGCAGCCTGCGCAACCAGCCCTGGCGCTGACGCAGCTGGCGGCGCTGCCAGCCGATCCACGCCAGCGCCAGCATCAGCAGGACGGCGGCCGCCGCGAACCCCGAGAGGATTTCCCGGCGATGGCGCTGCCAGTAACTGTCCTCGACCACCACCCCGTGGCTCCAGCGCTCGACCAGCTCGTCCATCTCCTGGGGCGCAATGCTCAACAGCGCCTTGTTCAGCAGCGAATGCAGCAACGCTGCGTCCGGCGCCGTGGCCAGCGCGATCCGGGCCGGCTGATCCCCCACCGTGGTGACGATGCGCATGCGCCCCTTGTACTGGCGGGCGATCAGGTAGCGGGCCACCAGCAGCGAACCCAGCGTCGCGTCCGCCTGCCCGTTGGCGATGGCCGCCATCCCTGCGGCGGGGCTGGCCACGTCGACCAGCCTGATCTGCGGCACATGCTCGATCAGGTAGTCGCGCAAGGGATGGCCGCGGTAGATCGCCAGCCGCTTGCCCGCCAGGTCGCCCAGCGAACGCAGACGGCCGTCCGCCGCCGCGATCAGCACGAACGGGTTGTTCAGGTAGGCCCGGGTGAACCGCAGTTCGAGCTCCCGCTCGCTGCTCGGCGTCACCACCGGCAGCACATCGAGCTCGCCCGCTTTCAGTTGCGCCATCTGCCGGTCCAGCGACTGCCCCCGCACGATGTCGAACGTCAACCCGGTGCGCTGGCCGATCATGTTCAGCAACTGCGCGGTGAGCCCGTGCAGTTGCCCGTCCGCATCAAAGAACGTCAGGGGCGCGAAATCCTCCACGGCCCCCACCCGCACCACCGGGTGCCCGTCGCGCCACGCCTGCTCGGCGGCGCTCAGGGTGACTTTCGCCTGCCCGCTCATGTCGGCGAGGCCGGCGCTCCAGCGTTGCTCCATCAGCAGCCGCTGTTGGAGGGGAATGGCTGCCAGCGCCCGGTCGATAAGACGCTGCAACCGCCCGTTGCCCCGGGCCAGGGCAAAGCCGAAGGGGTTGGCGTCGAGCCCCGAAGGCCCGGCCAGTTGCAGGTCGTTGCGGTAATTGATGTTGATCAGGTAGTTGGCGCTGATGAGGTCCCCCAGGTACAGGTCGTCCTGGCCGAACGCCACTGCACCGAGCGCGTCGAGGATGGCGGGATAGCGCACCAGGGTCGCCGTCGGGTAGGCCTTGCGCACGGTCGCCTCCGGCAGGTAGTCCTCGGCCATGGCGATGCGCTTGCCGGCCAGGTCCGCCGGCAGCGGCTCGTTGAGCCGGGTCACCCACATGGGCTGGTCTTCGGCGTAGGCACGGGACAGCATCACTTGCGGGTCGGCCAGTTCGAACAGGTTGGAGGTGCCGAGCAGATCGAGCTGGCCGCCCTTGAGCGCCGCCATCGCCCCTGTGCGGTCGCGGTAGCGCTGCACCGTGACCGCAACGCCGAGCAGGCGCCCCAACAGGTCGCTGTAGTCGGCGGTGATGCCTTCCAGCTCATGGCGGTTGCGCGTCAGTTCGAACGGCGGGTAGTCGGCGCCGGACACGCCCACCCGCAGCACGGGATGCTCCCGCAGCCATTGCCGGTCCGCATCGTCCAGGCGGATCGGGGCCGTGTCGGGGCTGCTGCGGGCCAGCACCTCCAGCATCTGCGGCGGCTCGCCTGCCCGGACCTGGGCCGCGACCAGCATCAGCGACAGGAGGAAAAGACGCCACGCTCCCATGCCCGCCCCCTTCAGATCAGTTGGTTGCGCAAGGCGAATTCCCGCAGCAGCACCAGCGACCCCACCCCCAGTTTGGCCATCAGGCGGGTCTTGTAGGTGCTGACGGTCTTGTGGCTCAGGCTCATGCCTTCGGCGATGTCCTTGTTCGCCCGGCCCTGGGCCAGTTGCACCAGGATGTGCAGTTCGCGGTCGGAGAGCAGGTCGATCAGCTGTCGCTCGTTGTTCTGCAGCATGCCGCTGCCGGCGGCAAGGTCCGTGGAACCGGGAAAGTAGGTGTACCCGGAGCGCACGGCCTTGATGGCGTTGCGCAGTTGGTTGAGGGAGTCGGACTTGGTGACATAGGCCATCGCGCCGGCGCGCATGCAGCGCATCTGGTAGTGCGCCGGCTCATGGGAGGTGAACACCACCACGCGGCACTCCAGGCCGTTGGCGCGGATGCGCTCCAGCACCTCCAGGCCGTTCATCCCTTTGAGGTTGAGGTCGAGGATCACCAGCTCCGGCGAATGCCTGCGGATCGCCGGCACCGCTTCGACGCCGCTGGCGACCACCTCCACCTGCCTGAAACCCTCCGACTCCAGGATCAGGCCGAGGGTGGCCCCCACCACCGGGTGATCGTCGACGATGAGCGCTCTCTTCATGACCACTCCCAGTGCAATGCCGGGACGCCGGTGCCACAGGCGTCGCCCGGCTCGGACAGACCCTGGCTGCGCCAAGACTGTTGCACGGGATGCGGGAGGAATCTACCTGTCAGATCTGACAGTTGCGACAAACGGATAACCGTGCTCAAACGCCGACGGCCTGCCCGACCGCCTCCTCGATCTGTGCCATCAGGCGCTCGATCTGGCGGATGTCCGGCAGCTGCGCCTCGCTGATCCGGATGGGCCGGCAGGCAAACCCGGCAACCGTCGACGCCGGCGCGTTGTAGACCAGGGCATGACGGACACGGGGGTTGTCGCACAGAAAGTCCGCCAGGTCCATCGAGCCCGCCGCCAGCCCGGCATTGGCGGCGACCACGTCGAAGGCGCCGCAGTCACGCTCGACCAAGGTCAGCAGTTCGGCCAGGTGGCGCACCGGCGCGATGCGAAAGTACCCGAGGCGGTTGAACGATCGCTCGAGGGTCATCCGGTAAAAATGCTGCGGATCGGCAATCAGGATGCGCAAGGCTTTTTGGGGCACGGTGGACTTCCCGGTCGGTGTCGGCTTCACGAGGCGCCAAGGTTACGCAAGCGCCACGGAACACTCTGTAGGACTTTTCCGAAAAATCCGGCCACCCATCCGGGGCCGCACCGCCGCGCGCAGCGACCTCACTCGGTGGTGCTCGGGCTCCAGAAGGCCTGCACCACCAGGGCCGACGTCGAGACCCGCGCCACCAGCGCGTCCAGCTCATCGCCGTCCACCGAGGTGGTGGCCAGCGTCGCCTCGATCTCCACCTCATCGCTGCCGAAGGCATGCACGTCGACGTCGCTGGCCGGGTAGTTGCTGCGTTCCAGTTCCGCCTCGAGCAAGGCCAGCACGGCCTTCTGCTGCGAACGCCGGGCGATGACGTAGACGATGTTGGTGACTTCCGCCGAGACCACGTCCAGCGGCTGGCGGTTGATGTTGTTGACGATCGGTCGCAGCAGCGTGTTGGCCGCCAGCACGAACAGCGTGCCGAGCACCGCCTCGGCCAGCAGGTCCGCCCCGGCGCAGGCCCCCACCGCCGCCGAGGTCCAGAGCGTAGCGGCGGTGTTGAGGCCGCGCACGTTGCCCTCTTCGCGCATGATCACCCCGGCGCCGAGAAAGCCGATGCCCGACACCACGTAGGCGACCACCCGCACGGCCCCTTCGGCGCCGCCGAGGCGGTTGGCCATGTCCACAAAGATCGCCGCGCCCACCGCAACCAGCACGTTGGTGCGCAGGCCTGCCGTGCGTTGGCGGTACTGGCGCTCGAAGCCGATCAGGCCGCCGAGGATGAACGCCGCGCAGAGGCTGACCAGGGTGTCGAGCAGCGAGGTCAGGTTGAGGTTGTCGATGGCTTGCATGTCCAGCTCCTTGAAAAATCTGCCGTCCGTTGTGGGAGCAGCGGTTCAGTCACCACAGATGGCGGCTGTGCCGGCCTCATCGCCAGCAGGCTGGCTCCCACAGGTATTTCTGGTGTCTGCAAAATCCCTGCGCACCACAAAACCTGTAGGAGCTTGCCTGCTGGCGATGAGGCCGGCACAGACACCGCAGAGCAAGGAGAAGCCCCTTGCTCCCGCCGTGTCGTCCCCGGTCTTACTGCCAGCCGAAGCGGCGGATGTAGAAGCCCTTCACTGCTTGGGTCAGGGCCATGTACGCCAGCAGGATCACCGGCAGGAACACGAAGTACAGCGACGGCAGCGCCTGCAACTTGAAGTAGTTCGCCAGCGGCCCCATCGGCAGGAAGATCCCCACCGCCATGATGATGCCGGTCATCACCAGCAGCGGCAGGGCCGCGCGGCTTTGCAGGAACGGGATCTTCGGCGTGCGGATCATGTGCACGATCAGCGTCTGGGTCAGCAGCCCCACCACGAACCAGCCCGACTGGAACAGGGTCTGGTGGTCCGGGGTGTTGGCATCGAACACGTACCACATCAAGGCGAACGTTGTGATGTCGAAGATCGAACTGATCGGCCCGAAGAACAGCATGAACCGGCCCACGTCCGCCGGCTGCCAGCGCTGCGGCTGCTTCAGCATCTCGTCATCGACGTTATCGAACGGAATGGCGATCTGCGAAATGTCGTAGAGCAGGTTCTGCACCAACAGGTGCATCGGCAGCATCGGCAGAAACGGAATGAACGCACTGGCCACCAGCACCGAGAACACGTTGCCGAAGTTGGAGCTGGCGGTCATCTTGATGTACTTGAGCATGTTGGCGAAGGTGCGCCGCCCTTCGAGCACGCCCTCCTCCAGCACCATCAGGCTCTTTTCCAGCAGGATGATGTCCGCCGCTTCCTTGGCGATGTCCACGGCGCTGTCCACCGAAATGCCGATGTCGGCGGTGCGCAGCGCCGGCGCGTCGTTGATGCCGTCGCCCATGAATCCGACCACATGCCCGTTGCCCTTGAGGATGCGGACGATGCGCTCCTTGTGCGACGGCGTCAGTTTGGCGAACACGTTGGTGGTTTCCACCGCCACCGCCAGTTCGGCATCGCTCATGCGCTCCACGTCGTTGCCCAGCAGCAGGCCCTGTTGGGCGAGGCCCACCTCGCGGCAGATCTTGGCCGTCACCAGTTCGTTGTCGCCGGTCAGCACTTTCACCGCCACGCCATGCTCGGCCAGGGCCTTGAGCGCCGGCGCAGTGCTTTCCTTCGGCGGATCGAGAAACGCCACGTAACCGATCAGCGTCAGGTCCCGTTCATCGGCCAGGCTGTAGGTGTCGCGCCCCTGGGGCATCGGCCGCGCCGCCACCGCCACCACCCGCAGGCCTTCGGCGTTGAACGCGGCGGTGACCTGGCGGATGCGGGCCAGCAGGTCCGCGCTCAGCACTTCGTCGGTTTCGCCGTGGCGCACATGGCTGCACACCGCGAGCACTTCTTCCACTGCGCCCTTGCAGATCAGCCGGTGCGGCTGGCCGCGCCCTTCGACCACCACCGACATGCGCCGGCGGTTGAAATCGAACGGGATCTCATCGACCTTGCGAAACGCCGTGCCGACCTTGAGTTCGCGGTGGATCTCCACGTGCTCCAGCACCGCCACGTCCAGCAGGTTCTTCAGGCCGGTCTGGTAGTAGCTGTTGAGGTACGCCATCTCCAGCACGTCGTCGGAGTCTTCGCCCCAGACGTCGACGTTGCGCGCCAGGAAGATCTTGTCCTGGGTCAGGGTGCCGGTCTTGTCGGTGCACAGCACGTCCATCGCGCCGAAGTTCTGGATCGCGTCCAGGCGCTTGACGATGACTTTCTTGCGCGACAGGAACACCGCACCCTTGGCCAGGGTCGAGGTGACGATCATCGGCAGCATTTCCGGGGTCAGGCCCACGGCGATCGACAGCGCGAACAGCAGCGCTTCGGTCCAGTCACCCTTGGTGAAGCCATTGATGAACAGCACCAGCGGCGCCATCACGAACATGAAGCGGATCAGCAGCCAGCTAACCTTGTTGACGCCCTGCTGGAACGAGGTCACCGCCCGGTCGGTGGCCCCGACCCGCTGGGCCAGCGCACCGAAATAGGTGTTGTTGCCGGTGGTGAGGATCACCGCCACCGCCGTGCCGGACACCACGTTGGTGCCCATGAACAGGACGTTGTCCAGTTCCAGCGGGTTGCGCGTGTCGCGGTCCTGCTGGCGCGGGAACTTCTCCACCGGCATCGATTCGCCGGTCATGGCCGCCTGGCTGACGAACAGGTCCTTGGCGCTGAGCACCCGGCAGTCGGCGGGGATCATGTCGCCGGCCGACAGCACGATCAGGTCGCCGGGCACCAGTTGCTTGATCGGCAGCTCGATGCGCGGCGCATCCCGACGGATCACGGTGGCGGTGTTGCTCACCATGGCCTTGAGCGCGTCGGCGGCCTGGTTGGATTTGCTTTCCTGCCAGAAGCGCAGCAGGGTCGAGAGCACCACCATCGAGAAGATCACGATGGCCGCCTTCAGGTCCTCGGTCAGCCACGAGATCACCGCCAGCAGGGTCAGCAGCAGGTTGAACGGGTTCTTGTAGCAGTGCCACAAGTGAGTCCACCACGGCAGCGGCTGTTCGTGCTCGACTTCGTTCAGGCCGTGCTGCGCGCGCAGCGCATCGACCTCGAAATCCGTGAGGCCGTCGGCGTGGGTGCCCAGCGACGACAGCAGCGCGCCGCTGTCGCAATGGGCGGCGTCCACCAGGGTGTTGGCCAGGCTGGGCGGCACTTCACGGCTGACCGTGGTGTCGCTGATCGATTCCAGCAACGCCAGGCGCCGGAAGTGGCGGGCGATGTGGCGGGTCCGCAGGAAGCCTGCGAAGAATTCCTTGAGCGTCAGTTTCATGGCTGCTACCCCTCTGGTCAGCCGGGAAACCGTCAAGCAGGCATGTCCACGCCCCGGCCGCCGGGAAGACCGGCACGGCAGGGCCTGGCACGCCGGTCACCGAAGACAGGCGTGTCGATAGGGCTGCGGCAGCGACGCAAAGGTCACGGCCACGCTCTGTTCAGCGTCGATGAGAAGGACGTCGGGACATGGCCTCAACCGGCCATGATCGGGATGCCGCCGCTCGCTGTTCGGCGAGACAACGGCATCAGGGAATGCGCGTTATCTTGCCGAGAATCTGCCGGTTACCGAGACCGGCCGACAACTGTCACTCGAACAAGTACCCACTGTGGGTCTCCGCTATTGATGAAAACGCGCGAAGCTTACGCCCCGGTATCTGGAGAGTAAACCCGCAAAGGAAAGTGTGACGGGGAATGTCAGCGCTTTTCAGGAAAGGTTCAGGAAAGGTTCAGGTTGGCGGGTCGAGGGGCGAACGCGAGCAGGCTCGCTCCCACACCGGATCGCCGTTCGGCACACATTTCGAGTGCGCTGGAGATCCCCTGCGGAAGCGAGCCTGCCCGCGATGACGGGCTTGGAGGCGACGTCTCAGCTGGCGGTCGCCAACAGCAGGTCCGCCACCGAACGACTGTGCCCGCGGTGCTTGCCGTGTTCGTAGAGGGAACCGGCGATCTCGTCCGCACGCACCGGCAGCACCGACAGCAGCGTGTCGCTCAGGCCGTGGCTGGCCTGGCAGAAGCCCTGCATGTACAGGCCGGCCTTGCAGCGTTCGTCGGTGATCAGGCGGTAGTTGCGGTCGACCTCGAAGTCGCCCAGGTACTCTTCCAGCGGCGCCAGCAGTTGACGGTGCAACTGGCGTTCGTAACCGGTGGCCAGCACCACGGCGTCGTAGTGGCGCACGGTGACTTCGCCGGTGGCGTTGTTGCGCACGGTCAGCTCGATGCCGCGGTCGGTGGCGACGGCCTTCTCGACGGTGGTCAGGGTGCGGAACATGTGACGGGCGACGCCCGAGACCTTCTGGCGGTAGAAGATGCCGTAGATGCGTTCGATCAGGTCGATGTCCACCACCGAATAGTTGGTGTTGTGGTACTCGTTGACCAGACGCTCACGCTCGCTGCTCTTCTGCTGGAAGATCAGGTCGGTGAATTCCGGCGAGAACACTTCGTTGACGAACGGGCTGTCGTCGGCCGGCTTCAGGGCCGAACCGCGCAGGATCATGTCCACCTGCACCGACGGGAAGGAATCGTTGAGGTCGATGAACGCTTCCGCCGCGCTCTGCCCGCCGCCGATGATCGCGATGCTCATCGGCTGGTTGTTGACGCACGGCTGCTTGGCCATCTGCGCCAGGTACTGGGAGTGGTGGAACACGCGGGCGTCGCCCTTCAGGCCCTTGAACGCCTCCGGAATGCGCGGCGTGCCGCCGGCGCTGACCACCACCGAACGGGCGGTGCGCACGAACTGCTGGCCCTGGACGTCACGGGAGATCACCCGCAGCGCTTCGACCTGCTGGTTGTGCAGCACCGGCTCGATGGTCAGCACCTCTTCGCCGTAGCGGCTCTGCTCGGTGAACTGCCCGGCGACCCAGCGCAGGTAGTCGTTGTACTCCATGCGGCACGGGTAGAAGGTGCCGAGGTTGATGAAGTCCACCAGGCGCCCGTGCTGCTTGAGGTAGTTGACGAACGAGTACGGGCTGGTCGGGTTGCGCAGGGTCACCAGATCCTTGAGGAAGGAGATCTGCAGCTCGCTCTGGGTCGACAGGGTATTGCCGTGCCAGCTGTAGTCGGCCTGCTTGTCGAGGAACAGCACATCCAGTTCGCCCTGGGTCGGGCCGCGCTCTTGCAGAGCGATGGCCAGCGCCAGGTTCGAAGGTCCGAAACCGACGCCGATCAGATCGTGAACGATGGGCGATGCAATTGCCTGTGTCATTTCCAGTGTCCTCTGGATGAACCCCAACGCAGCGGGGAGGAAGAGCCTACGTGACCGGCCGGCCCCGAGCGGGACAGCAGGTCGTCTGTTGAGTAGGAACGAGGACAGTGAAATAAAATTTAACGACGACGGCTCAATGGGCATCCCATTGCTTGATGCGCACCCGGCAGTGCTTCATGGCATTGACGATGTGCTTTTCCACCAGCGCCTTGGAAATGCCCAGGTGCTCGGCGATCTCGGGGTGCGACAGGCCTTCGATCTTGCGCAGCAGGAAACTGTCGCGGCACAGCGGCGGCAGTTCCGCCAATGCACGCTGGAGCATCTCCAGGCGCTGGCCGTGGTCGAGGGTGCTGTGGGGGGACGGAGTGAAATAGCGCTCTTCGCTGTCGAGCACTTCAAGGGACTCGACCTGACGCAAGGCGTTGCGACGGTGGTCGTCGATCACCAGGTTCAGGGCCGTGCGGTAGAGAAAGGCCCGGGGCTGCTCGATCGGCGTATCGCTGGAGCGCTCCAGCACCCGCACATAGGCGTCATGCACCACATCTTCGGCGACCTGGCGGTTGCCGAGCCTGGCATTCAGGAAACTCACCAGCTCGCGATAGTAGTTTTCCAACATGGCTCCCCGCCGCAGCGGTGCGGTTTCTGTCCTTGGGCGCACTGATCCGGGAACCCGCGAAGGTCGCTAGCGAGATAGTGGCAACTTGAGGCGCGTAATTTATAGTAATTCTCATATAGATTTAAAGTGATGTTTCACGTTGCCCGACAAATAGTCCCGTCCTATACCTGTAACATCGTGTGTCCCCGCTTAAATTCCCTCGCCCACCCCTCGTTAACAGGACAGCTCCCCGTCTCTGCCGCGCCCCGCGACAGCGTTCAGCGGTGCCCGCTCCTGCGCACCCCCGTGAACGACGGGCCGATTCCCACTGGCCGGAACCCTGCATGAAACGTCCCCGCCCCGCCCGACGCGCCCTGCTCGCCACCCTTTGTCTGATTCCCGTCGCCGCCTATGCGGCCTGGCAGATGCTGCCCCCCGGCCGGGACAAGTTCGCCACCGTGCAAGTCACCCGCGGCGACATCGAAAGCAGCGTCACCGCCCTGGGCACCCTGCAGCCGCGACGCTACGTCGACGTCGGCGCCCAGGCCTCGGGCCAGATCAAGAAGATCCATGTGGAGGTCGGCGACACGGTCAAGGAAGGCCAGTTGCTGGTGGAGATCGACCCGTCCACGCAAAAGGCCAAGCTCGACGCCGGACGCTTTTCCATCGAGAACCTCAAGGCGCAGCTGCAGGAACAGAAGGCCCAGCACGAACTGGCGCAGCAGAAGCACCAACGCCAGCAGAACCTCGCCGCCGGCGGCGCCACCCGCGAAGAAGACGTGCAGACCGCCCGCGCCGAACTGAAGGCCACCCAGGCGCGCATCGACATGATCCAGGCGCAGATCCGCCAGGCCGAGGCCAGCCTGCGCAGCGATCAGGCCGAACTCGGCTACACGCGCATCTTCGCGCCGATGGCCGGCACCGTCGTCGCCCTCGACGCCCGCGAAGGCCAGACCCTCAACGCCCAGCAACAGACGCCGCTGATCCTGCGCATCGCCAAGCTGTCGCCGATGACGGTCTGGGCCGAAGTCTCGGAAGCCGACATCGGCCACGTCAAACCGGGCATGACCGCCTACTTCACCACCCTGAGCGGCGGCCAGCGGCGCTGGAGCAGCACCGTGCGGCAGATCCTGCCGGTGCCGCCCAAGCCGCTGGACCAGACCAGCCAGGGCGGCGGCAGCCCCGCCAGCACCAGCAAAAGCGGAAGCGCCCGGGTGGTGCTCTACACCGTGCTGCTGGATGTCGACAACGCCGACAACGCCCTGATGGCCGAGATGACCACCCAGGTGTTCTTTGTCGCCGGCCAGGCCAAGGACGTGCTCACCGCGCCGGTCGCCGCCCTGCAGGGCAGCGCCGGCGCCGGCCTGCAAACCGCCCGGGTGGTCGCCGCCAACGGCGAGGTGCGGCCCCGCGAAGTGCGCACCGGCCTCAGCGACCGCCTGAACGTGCAGGTGCTGGAAGGCCTGAGCGAAGGCGATCACCTGCTGATCGGCCCCGCCGACGGCAACGGAGGCTGAATGCAGACGCCCCTGATCGAACTGCGGGACATCCGCAAGTCCTACGGCGGCGGCGACGCCCCTGAGGTCCACGTGCTGCGCGGCATCGACCTGTCGATCCACGCCGGCGAGTTCGTGGCCATCGTCGGCGCGTCGGGCTCCGGCAAATCGACGCTGATGAACATCCTCGGCTGCCTCGACCGGCCGACGTCCGGCGAATACCGTTTCGCCGGCGAAAACGTCGCCGGCCTGGACAGCGACGAACTGGCCTGGCTGCGCCGCGAAGCGTTCGGCTTCGTGTTCCAGGGCTATCACCTGATCCCGTCCGGTTCGGCCCAGGAAAACGTCGAGATGCCGGCGATCTACGCCGGCACGCCGGCGGCCGAGCGGCACGCCCGCGCCGCCGCCCTGCTCGACCGCCTCGGCCTGGCCTCGCGCACCGGCAACCGTCCGCACCAGCTCTCCGGCGGCCAGCAGCAGCGGGTGTCCATCGCCCGCGCCCTGATGAACGGCGGCCACATCATCCTCGCCGACGAACCCACCGGCGCCCTCGACAGCCACAGCGGCAAGGAAGTCATGGCGCTGCTCGATGAACTGGCGGGCCAGGGCCACGTGGTGATCCTCATCACCCACGACCGCGAAGTCGCGGCCCGGGCCAAGCGCATCATCGAAGTCCGTGACGGCCTGATCATCAGCGACAGCGCCGCCGGCGCCCCCGCCGTCCAGGCCGCCGCCAACCCCGGCGCCCTGCAGGCGGTGGACCTGCGCAAGCGCCTGGCCGAAGGCGCGCAGGCCACCGGCGCCTGGAAAGGCGAACTGGTGGACGCCCTGCACGCCGCCTGGCGGGTAATGTGGATCAACCGCTTCCGCACCGCCCTGACCCTGCTCGGCATCATCATCGGCGTGGCCTCGGTGGTGGTGATGCTGGCGGTCGGCGAAGGCAGCAAGCGCCAGGTGATGGCGCAGATGGGCGCGTTCGGCTCCAACATCATCTACCTCAGCGGCTCGGCCCCCAACCCGCGCACGCCGCCCGGCATCGTCACCCTGGACGACGTCGCGGCGCTGGCCAGCCTGCCGCAGGTCAAACGCATCATGCCGGTCAACGGCGCCGAGGCCGGGGTGCGCTTCGGCAACGTCGACCACCTGAGCTACGTCGGCGGCAACGACACCAACTTCCCGGCGATCTTCAACTGGCCGGTGGTCGAGGGCAGCTACTTCACCGAGGCCGACGAACGCAACGCCACGGCCGTGGCGGTGATCGGCAAGAAAGTGCGCGACAAACTGCTCAAGGATGTCGCCAACCCGCTGGGCCAATACATCCTGATCGAGAACGTGCCGTTCCAGGTGGTCGGCGTGCTCCAGGAAAAGGGCGCCAGCTCCGGCGACCAGGACAGCGACGACCGCATCGCCATCCCCTACTCCGCCGCCAGCGTCCGGCTGTTCGGCACGCGCAATCCGGAATACGTGGCCATCGCCGCCGCCGACGCGCGCAAGGTCAAGGAAGCCGAGCACGCCATCGAGCAACTGATGCTGCGCCTGCACAACGGCAAGAAAGACTTCGAGCTGACCAACAACGCCGCGATGATCCAGGCCGAGGCCCGCACGCAGAACACCCTGTCGCTGATGCTCGGCTCGATCGCCGCGATCTCGCTGCTGGTGGGCGGCATCGGCGTGATGAACATCATGCTCATGACCGTGCGCGAACGGACCCGCGAGATCGGCATCCGCATGGCCACCGGCGCCCGGCAGCGCGATATCCTGCGCCAGTTCCTCACCGAGGCGGTGATGCTGTCGGTGGTCGGCGGCCTCGCCGGGATCGCCCTGGCGCTGATCATCGGCGGCGTGCTGATCCTCAGCGAAGTCGCCGTCGCGTTTTCCCTGATGGCGGTGCTGGGCGCCTTCGGCTGCGCCCTCGTGACCGGTGTCGTCTTCGGCTTCATGCCCGCCCGCAAAGCCGCCCGGCTCGATCCGGTCACGGCCCTTACCAGTGAATGATCGCTTTATGAAACCGCGCCTCAGCCTGTTGACCGTGTGCCTGATGCTCAGCGCCTGCGCCAGTCCCGTCCAGCGTCCGGACAGCGGCCTGCAGCCGCCCGCCGCCTGGCAATCGCCCCACTCCGACGCCCCTGCCCGCCACGACGCGCAGTGGTGGACGCAATTCGGCAGCCCCGAGCTGGACCGCCTGATCGAACAGGCCCGGCTCGGCAGCCACGACCTGGCCGCCGCCATGGCCCGGGTGCGTCAGGCCCGTGCCGCCACGGTGATCGCCGGCGGCTCGCAACTGCCCGAGATCAAGGCAGGGGGCAACGCCAACCGGCAGAAGCTGCTGCGCGGCAACGGCTACAGCCAGCTCGACGCCGACAACAGCAACAAGGCTGTGGACTACTTCGACGCCAGCCTGAGCGCCAGCTACGAAATCGACTTCTGGGGCGGCAAGCGCGCCTCCCGGGACAGCGCACGGTTCAGCCTGCAAGCCAGCGAGTCCGACCGGGCGACCGTCGAGCTGACGCTGCTGGGCAACGTCGCCGACACCTACGCGCAAACCCTGTCCCTGCGCGAGCGCAGCCGCATCGCCGAACTGAACCTGACCAACGCCCGCAGTGTGCTGAAGCTGGTGCAGACCCGCTTCGACGCAGGTTCGGCCACCGCCCTGGAACTGGCCCAGCAGAAAAGCCTGGTGGCCGCCCAGGAGCGTCAGGTGCCCCTGGTGCAGCAACAGGCCCAGGAAGCGCTGATCAGCCTCGCCGTCCTGCTCGGCCAACCCGTGCAGGCGCTGGCGCCGTCGCCGGAGCCGTTCGACCGGCTGACATGGCCGACCATCGCGGCCGGCGTCCCCAGCGACCTGCTCAGCCGCCGCCCCGACATCGCCCGCGCCGAAGCGCAACTGGCCGCCGCCGAAGCCGACGTGAACGTGGCCCGGGCCGCCATGCTGCCCACCGTCACCCTGACCGCCCAGCTCGGCTCGGGCGCCAACCGGTTCAGCAACCTGCTCCGCAGTCCGTTCTACAACCTGACCGCCGGGCTGGCGGCGCCGATCTTCAACAACGGCCGCCTGGGCGCCGAGCGCGACAAGGCCACGGCCCGCCAGGAAGAACTGCTGGAAACCTACCGCGGCGCGATCGTCAGCGGTTTTGCCGACGTCGAAAAGGCCCTCAACAGCATTCAGGGGCTCGACGAACAGCGCCAGTGGCAGACCGAAGAACTGAACCAGGCCCAGACCGCGTTCAACATCGCCCAGAGCCGCTACCAGGCCGGCGCCGAAGACTTGCTGACGGTGCTGGAGACCCAGCGCACCCTGTACGCGGCACAGGATTCGAACGTGCAACTGCGGCTGTCGCGATTACAGGCGAGCATCGCCCTGTACAAGGCGCTCGGGGGCGGTTGGCGGGCGCTGTGACGCGTCGCAACGCGGGCCGCCTGATGCAACGGCGTCGGGCGTGCCGCCGTCTTCGCGGGCAAGCCCGCTCCCACAGGGATTCGCGGCGCTGGCTCCCACAAGGGATCCGGGACAGCCACAAATGCACCGCACACCCCAAAAACCTGTAGGAGCCAGCCTGCTGGCGAAGGGGCCGGCGCTGCCGACATCTGCGATGTCGGCAGCGCGCGAATGAACGGTGACGCGCAGGTCAGGCCTGGTTCTGCTTGGCCTTCAGGTTGCGCGCATACCACGGCCGCTGCGGCACGCGCCGGAACAGTTCGGCCAGTTTCTTCTCGTCTTCGCCGAAGGTGATGCGCAGCGCCAGTTTCATGGTCTCCGGATCCATCTCCACCGACTTGCCCACCTGCAGCCCCGGTGTGGTGCTGCAGCCATGGGTGGTCGGCCCCAGCCACGGATCGGCCACCTCGACCCAACGCCCTTGCGCAAACCACCGCACACCGTTGACCTCAAGCCGCTCGACCTGGCCCGGATGGAAGCGCTCGTGGGCGCGGAACCAGTCCTCCACGCGGTCGTCGATCCAGCCGTGGAAATGCCAGAACACCGGGTTCACATGGGAGGAAAACGGATCGCCGAGGAAGTCGTTCTCCGGCGCGAACCAGCGGGCGGCGAAGTCGTCCAGGTCCCGGGCCAGCGGCACCGGCTGACCGTTGGAAGGATCCCGCGGCACCGAAGCCCAGCGCATGTGCAGCCAGTCATGCAGGCCCAGTTCCATCTCCGAGCCCAACTGGCCCAGGGTCAGCTTCGACAGGTACTGCGGATCGCGGTACTGCGACTCCCAGACCTCGAAATTGCTCTGGTACGTCTCGGCCGTCTTGATGTCGCTGACCCACTGGCTGTACTCATCGTCGCCTTCGGCCAGCCAGGTCGGCGGCAGCGCCGTGCCGTCGTGGTTGTCGAAGTAGCGGGCGAAGCCCTGGCGGTCACGCACCAGCTCCGGCTGCGGCAGCGGGAAGAATGCCCATGACGGCAGGTCTTGCATGGAGCGGGCCGTGCCGAGCATGTGCCGGTGCATGAAAAAGAAGTCGATCCCCGAGCCGTTGCGGTCCTTGCGCGTTCCGCGGGCGTCACGCTCGCGGTCGCGCGGGCCGGGCTGCCAGCCGAGGCCGCGCAGGGCGTTGCGCTTGTCCTCGGACAAGGTGTGCCACTTGTCCCGGGTCGCATGCCAGACCTGATGGAACAGGCGATGCTCGGGCGACACCAGCCAGGCCAGCAGCGTCGGGTTCAGCGGCGTGCGCTGGCGCGCCTCCGGGAACAGGCACTTGACCGCGATGAAGCGGTTATCCTGGCCCGGCAGCGCCAGCGAACGGTCCAGCCGCTGCACCGTGCCGCTGAGACTGCCGCTGCCGGCGTTGCCGAAATCGGCCCAGACCTCGTCGAGCACCATGTTCAATTCATAGTCGACCCGGCCGCCGGCACCGATCAGGCGCCAGCTGAGCGTCGAGGCGTCGGCCCCGGCCAGGTCGCCGAGAATTCGGTAACGGGGTGTTTCGTCCGAGCGCAGGCGCTCCGGTGTGTCGAGAAAGCCGCACACGCCCCGGCCTTTCTGGCCGATGTCCAGAAACACTTCGAGCCCCTTGGGCGGCAGCCCTTCGAGGCCGGCGTCGGCCCCCGTGAAGCGGATCTTCCAGACCCCGCGCAGCGCATTGGCCAGACGTTGCCCGGCCACGTCGGCCACGTCGAACGACGCCTCGCCGGGGGTGACCGCCGGATCCGGCTTCGTCCATTCGCGATGCCCGAAATAGGCCGCCGGTACGGCAGCGCCGGTCAGTGCCAGGCCTGCCATGAACCATCGTCGAGAAATTCTCATTGCCCTACCTGTGTCAGCCTTGAAGCAGGCCTTATCCCAGCAAGAACGTTTGCTGCGCGGACAAATTTACGGTGCGCGCGCGAATGGGCTGCCGCTCCTGCAAGGGGCACCGCGCCGGGCACTTCGCCGGCCGGCCTAAATTCCGTCGCCGACCGCTCGTTCTTCCCAGATAGCGAAGGCCTCTGCGCCTGCATCCCGACAGCGAACCTGACTGAGACGGCAATGACAAAACCACGTTCGAAAAAGGCTCTTTTCATCGGCCTGCCGCTGGCCCTGGCGGTTGCCGCCGGTGCCGGCTTCGCGGTCTGGGACACTTTCTTCAAGGACAATCCCGGCTACCCGCACAAAGTGATGCAACAGGCCGAGGCGCTGCACGAGCACATGCTGTCGTTCGACAGCCACATCACCATCACCCAGGGCTTCGGCACCACCGGCAACGAGATCGACAAGGACGGCAGCGAGCAGTTCGACCTGGTCAAGGCCAACCGCGGGCGGCTGTCGGGCGCGGCGCTGACCATCTTCGGCTGGCCGGAGATCTGGAACGGCGCCAACGCCCCGCACCGCCCCACCGCCGGCTTCGTCGACGAGGCGCGCAACCAGCAGGAAATCCGCTACAAGATCATTTCCGGCATGGTGCGCGACTTCCCCAACCAGGTCGGCATCGCCTACACCGCCAACGACTTCCGCCGCCTGCACGGCGAAGGCAAGTTCGCCATCTTCATCAGCATGCTCAACGCCTACCCGCTGGGCCACGACCTGAACCAGCTGGACCTGTGGACCGCCCGCGGCATGCGCATGTTCGGCTTCAGCTACATCGGCAACAACGACTGGGCCGACTCGTCCCGCCCGCTGCCGTTCTTCAACGACTCGCCCGACGCCCTCGACGGCCTCTCGGACCTGGGCAAGCAGGCGGTCAAACGCCTGAACGACCTGGGCGTGATCATCGACGTCTCGCAGATGTCCACCAAGGCCCTGGAGCAGGTCGCCCAACTGAGCCGCACCCCGCTGGTGGCGTCGCACTCGGCGCCGCGGGCCATGGTCGACATTCCGCGCAACCTCAGCGACAAGGAACTGCAACTGATCAAGAACAGCGGCGGCGTGGTGCAGATCGTCGGCTTCTCGCAGTACCTGCGCCCGCTGACCCAGCAGACCCAGGACAAGCTCAACGAGCTGCGCAAGCGCTTCGACCTGCCGCCGCTGCCGAACCTGGCCGTGGCCCTGATGCCGGGCGACCCGATCATCGCCGCGTGGCCCGAGCAACGCTTCGGCGAGTACGCCGGCCAGCTCTACGCGATCCTCGAAGAGGAACCCAAGGCCAGCCTCAAGGACCTGGGCGACGCCATCGACTACACCGTGCGCAAGATCGGCATCGACCACGTCGGCATCAGTTCCGACTTCAACGAAGGCGGCGGCGTCAAAGGCTGGGAGAACGTCGGCGAGATCCGCAACGTGACCGCCGAACTGCTGTCGCGCGGCTACTCCGAGGCGGACATCGCCAAACTGTGGGGCGGCAACTTCCTGCGGGTCTGGGACCAGGTCGAGAAATCCGCCAGGCCTGCGCTGGCCCAGAACCGGGAAGCCGCCAAGCCATGAGCAACCGTCGCGAATTCCTGAAACAGGCCGGGCTGCTGGCCGCCGCGCTGCCGCTGGGCGCCGGCCTGCCGGAACTGGCCGTTGCCGCCCAGCCGCCAGCCGCTGCACCCGGCGATAAGTGGACGCAGTTGCGGCAGCTGTTCGACCAGGATCCGGATTACCTGCACTTCTCCAACTTTCTGGTGACCACCCACCCGCGCCCGGTGCGCGATGCCATTGCCCTGCACCGGGCGGCGATCGACAAGAACCCCGGCCTGTCGATGGACTGGGACCTGGGCGTCACCGAGCAGCGCGAGGAAGAAGTTCGCACCTGGGCCGGCAAGTACGTGCAGGCCGACGCCCGGCAGATCGCCCTGACCGGCAGCACCACCCAGGGGCTGGCGATGATCTACGGCGGTGTGCGGGTGCGCGCCGACCAGGAGATCCTCACCACCGAACACGAGCACTACGCCACCCACACCATCCTTGAGCTGCGCACCGAGCGCGAAGGCACCCGGGTACGCAAGATCCGCCTGTTCGACGACCCGCAGAAAATCGACAAGGCACAGCTGCTGGCCACCATCGACCGCAGCATCCGCCCCGAAACCCGCGTGCTGGGCATGTGCTGGGTGCACTCGGGCAGCGGCGTGAAACTGCCGCTGGCCGACATCGGCGCCCTCGTCGACAAACACAACCAGGGCCGCAGCGAGGCCGACCGCATCGTTTACGTGGTGGACGGCGTGCACGGCTTCGGCGTGGAAGACCTGAGCTTCCCGGCGATGAACTGCGACTTCTTCATCGCCGGCACCCACAAGTGGATGTTCGGCCCGCGCGGCACCGGGATCGTGGTCAGTCGCACGCCGGAGGTGAAATACGTCACTCCGATCATTCCGACCTTTTCCGAAGCCGAGCATTTCTCCACCACCATGACCCCCGGCGGCTTCCACGCCTTCGAGCACCGCTGGGCCTTGAGCGAGGCGTTCAAGCTGCACCTGCAACTGGGCAAGGCCGATGTGCAGTCGCGCATCCACGCGCTCAACAGCTACCTCAAGCAACGCCTGCTGCAGCGGCCGCAGATCGAACTGGTCACGCCGCTGAGCCCGGCGTTCTCCGCCGGCTTCACTTTCTTCCGGGTCAAGGGCAAGGACAGCGACAAGGTCGCCGCGCACCTGATGGCCAACCGAGTGGTGGCCGACGCCGTGCACCGTGACGTGGGCCCGGTGATCCGCACCGCCCCGGGGCTGCTCAACGACGAGGCGCAGATCGACCGCCTGCTGGCCGTGCTCGACCGGGCCTTGTGACCCCGCCCTTCCCGCTTCCTTTTGGCGAATTCCTTTTTTTGAGAGGCATGAAATGAACCGAGAACCGCGACGTTTTTCCCTGATGGCCCTGCCGGCCCTGGCGCTGACCGCCCTGGCCGCCGCCCTCTTGCCGGGCGCCGCCCAGGCCGCCACCCCGCCGGCGCCGGGCAAGGTGTTCAAGGACTGCAAGGACTGCCCGGAAATGGTCGTGCTGCCCACCGGCACCTTCACCATGGGCACCCCGGACGATGAGGTCGGCCGCGAACCGGACGAAGGCCCGATGCACGAGGTGACGTTCGCCAAGCCGCTGGCCATCAGCCGCTTCCAGGTGCTCAAGGGCGAATGGTTCGCCTACCTCAACGAGACCGGCTACCGCATGCCCGACGGCGACGATCGCCCGGGCCGTGCGTGCAAGGCCGGGATTCCCGACTACGCGGGCAGTGACCCGCGCAAGCAGTACACCGACCGCCATCCGGCGGTGTGCATGGACTTCGCCGAGGCCAACGCCTACGTGGCGTGGCTGTCGAAAAAGACCGGCAAGCAGTACCGCCTGGTCAGCGAGTCCCTGCGCGAATACGCCGCCCGCGGCGGCACCCCAGGGCCGTTCCCGTTCCCGTTCGATGAAGGCAAGGAATACAGCATCGCCAAGCACGCCAACACCTACGGCGCGGCGGACGGCTACAACTTCACCGCCCCGGCCGGCAGCTTCCCGGCCAACGCCTTCGGCGTGTACGACATGCACGGCAACGTCTACGAGTGGACCGCCGACTGCTACAACGAGAACTACGTCGGCGCACCGAACGACGGCAGCGCCTGGCAGACCGGCAAGTGCGAATTCAAGCGCATCCGCGGCAACGACTGGGGCGAAGCGCCGGTGTTCTCCCGCTCCGGCAACCGCAACGCGCTGGTGCCGACCGAGCGCGGCGACTGGATCGGCTTCCGCGTCGCCCGGGATCTGTGAGCCCGCAGCACCGCTAAATTAACCCTCCCTCCAGTCGTTCTACAGGTGGGCGCGATCCGTTGCGGCGCGCCCCCGCCCTCTTCTACGTCACCCAGGCTAAGCCGCCACCGCTGTCGGCCTTCGCCGCTTTTTCAAGCAGGGAACCTCCATGAGCAAACCAACACGCGGGGTGATCAATGAATTGTTCGCCCTGCTCAAACCCTTTCGGCTGATCGTCGCCGGCTCGATCCTGCTCGGCATGGTCGGCGGCCTGAGCGTCACCGCCCTGCTGGCGACGATCAACGGCGCCCTGCACGACGAAGGCGGCCTGACCAGCACCGTGGTCGCCGCCTTCGCCGGCCTGTGCCTGCTGGCGCTGGCCAGTTCGATCTTCTCCGACATCGGCACCAACTTCGTCGGCCAGCACATCATCGCCAGGCTGCGCAAAGAACTGGGCGAAAAGGTGCTGTCGGCGCCCATCGAGCAGATCGAACGCTACCGCAGCCACCGCCTGATCCCGGTGCTGACCCACGACGTCGACACCATCAGCGACTTCGCCTTCGCCTTCGCGCCGCTGGCCATTTCCCTGACCGTCACCCTCGGCTGCATGGGTTACCTGGCGATGCTGTCGTGGCCGATGTTCCTGTTGATGGCGGCGGCGATCCTGATCGGCACCGTCATCCAGTACATCGCCCGCGGGCGCGGCATGCAGGGTTTCATGAAGGCCCGCGACCACGAGGACGAACTGCAGAAGCACTACAACGCCGTCGCCGAAGGCGCCAAGGAACTGCGCATCCACCGCCCGCGCCGGCACCGCATGTTCGTTTCCGGCATCGAGGCCACCGCCGACCGCATCTGCGACACCCAGGTGCGCTCGGTGAACATCTTCGTGGTCGCCAAGACCCTGGGCTCGATGCTGTTCTTCGTGGTGATCGGCCTGGCGCTGGCCCTGCAATCGCTGTGGCCGAGCGCCGACAAAGCCGTGATGAGCGGCTTCGTGCTGGTGCTGCTGTACATGAAAGGCCCGCTGGAGCACATCATCGGCACCTTGCCGATCGTCAGCCGTGCGCAGATCGCGTTCCGCCGCATCGCCGAACTGTCCGAGCAGTTCTCGTCGCCGGAGCCGCACCTGCTGCTCAGCGACCAAGGCAACCGCAAGACGCCGGTGCACAGCCTGGAACTGTCCGACGTGTCGTACAGCTTCCCCACCGTCGAGGGCGCCGCGCCGTTCCGCCTGGGCCCCGTGAACCTGAAGATCGAACAAGGCGACATCATCTTCATCGTCGGCGAAAACGGCTGCGGCAAGACCACACTGATCAAGCTACTGCTGGGCCTGTACGCGCCGCAGCAGGGCGAGATCCGCCTCAACGGCCAGGCGGTCACCGCCCTCACCCGCGACGACTACCGCCAACTGTTCACCACCATCTTCGCCGACTACTACCTGTTCGACGACGTAGTGCAGGGCGACACGCACATTCCCGACGACGCCAACAAATACCTGCAGCGCCTGGAGATCGCCCACAAGGTCAGCGTGCGCGACGGCTCGTTCACCACCACCGACCTGTCCACCGGCCAGCGCAAGCGCCTGGCGCTAATCAACGCCTGGCTCGAAGAGCGTCCGGTGCTGGTGTTCGACGAGTGGGCCGCCGACCAGGACCCGACCTTCCGCCGGATCTTCTACACGGAGCTGCTGCCGGACCTGAAGCGCCTGGGCAAGACCATCATCGTCATCTCCCACGACGACCGTTACTTCGACATCGCCGACCAACTGGTGCGCATGAACGCCGGCAAAGTGGTCACCGAGCCGCAACCCGCCTGACTGTGAAAAATTCGTAAAAAAAGTGCGTTGGGCCTTTCCGGTTTTCCGGAGGCTCAACGTCTTACTTACAGTTAATAGAAATAGTTCTCAGTCAACACTTTGAAGAGTAGAAGAACAATGCCCGCACCGCACGGACTCCACCCGCTCGCCAAGGCTCTGCTGATCCGCCGCTCCTTCCGCCCAACGCTTCCGGCCCTTTGCGCGCTGGCCATGACCCTGCCGATGACCGGCATGGCCCAGGCCGCCGCCGTGGCGATCGACATTCCTGCCCAGTCGCTGGGGAGCGCCTTGCAGGAATTCGGCCGCCAGACCAACCTGCAAGTGCTCTATAGCCCGGATGAAGTCAGCGGCCTGCGCAGCACCGCCGTCAGCGGCAACCTGGAACCGACCGCCGCCATGGCGCAGCTGCTGCAAGGCACGGACATCGCCTACAGCGTCCAGGGCAACAGCGTCGCGTTGCGCGTGCGCAGCAGCGGCGCCAGCCTGGACCTGGCGCCGACCAGCATCACCGCCGCACAGGAATCGGCCTGGGGCCCGGTCGACGGGATCGTGGCCAAGCGCAGCGCCACCGGCACCAAGACCGACACCCCGCTCAACGAGATCCCGCAGACCATCAACGTCGTCACCCAGGACGAAATCAAGATGCGCGGCTCGCAGTCGGTCACCGAGGCCCTGCGCTACACCGCCGGCATGACCGGCGGCGGCTTCTCCGACCGGGTGAAGATCTTCGACGAACCGACCTCCCGCGGCTTCTCGCCGACCCCGCTGTACCTCGACGGCCTGCACCTGCCCTACGGCGGCGGCAGCACCGGTGGCTCGCTGCAGATCGACCCGTACACCCTGGAGCGCATCGAAGTGCTCAAGGGCCCGGCGTCGGTGCTGTACGGCCAGAACCAGCCCGGCGGCATCGTCAACATGGTCGGCAAGCGCCCGACCGCCACGCCGCTGCACGAAGTGATCATCGGCGGCGGCAGCTACGACCGCAAATACGGCGCCTTCGACCTCGGCGGCCCGATCGACGACCAGGGCGAGTTCCTCTACCGCCTCACCGGCGTGATCAACGACAGCAACTCGCAGATCGACTACGCCGACCAGAACCGCATGCTGCTCGCGCCGAGCCTGACCTGGCTGCCGAACGACAGCACCAGCCTCACCGTCTACGGCCAGTACCAGAAAGACCGCGACACCCCCGAGGCGCAAGGCCTGCCGGCCGACGGCACCGTGCACCGCAGCGCGAACGGCCGCATCAGCCGCAGCCTGTTCCTCGGCGAGCCGGGCCTGAACAAGTACGACCGCGAGCAGTTCGTGGTCGGCTACGAGCTGGCCCACGAACTCAACGACGTCTGGACCCTCAAGCAGAACGCCCGCTACGCCGACCTCAACGACCGTTACGTCGCGCCGCTGCACGGCTACTCGTTCCTGCCCAACCCCAACACCGGCATCGACGACGGCAGTTACCAGACCCGCTACGGCGTGGACTGGGCCCAGCACAACACGGTCTACGGCATCGATAACATCGCCCAGGCCAAGTTCAAGACCGGCGAAGTGGACCACACCCTGCTGCTGGGCGTGGACTACTACCACTTCAACTCCAAGTTCCTCGGCCGCTACGACCGCACCGGCCCCGCCATCGACCTGTACAACCCGGTCTACGGCAGCCAGTTCAACTTCCGCCAGCCGTACAAGTGGGACAACACCGTCAAGCAGACCGGCCTGTACACCCAGGACCAGATGCGCTGGAACCAGTGGTTCCTGACCCTGGGCGGCCGCTACGACTGGGCCGAGACCATCAACAAGGAACCGCTGGGCGGCAACCACTCCAACATCAAGGACGAGAAGTTCACCGGCCGCGCCGGCTTCGGCTACGAGTTCGAGAACGGCATGACGCCGTACGTGAGCTACGCCGAATCGTTCCTGCCGCAGACCGGCGCCGACCTCAACGGCCGCGGGTTCGAACCGACCGAAGGCAAGCAGTACGAAGTGGGCATCAAGTACGAGCCGAAGTCCATCGACGGCTTCATCCAGCTGTCGGCGTACCAGATCGACCAGAACAACATGCTCACCAACGACCTGCTCAACCCTGGCTTCAGCATCCAGAGCGGTTCGGTGCGTTCGCGCGGCGTTGAGCTGGAAGGCAAGGTCAACGTGACCCAGAACGTGCGCGTGCTGGCTTCCGTGTCGCGCAACCAGATCAAGTGGCGCAGCGTGAACGACGGCCGTGAAGGCCGCACCCTGGCCATGAGCCCGCCGCTGACCGCGTCGGCCTGGATCAACTACGACTTCGACCTCTCCACCTCGCTGGCCGGCCTGGGCATGGGCCTGGGCACCCGCTACGTGCGCAGCAGCTACGGCTCGGACTACGAAGAGGATTCCTTCCAGATCCCGTCGTACACCGTGTATGACGCCATGGTCTCCTACGACCTGGAAAAATCGCCGCTGCACATCAAAGGCGTGAAGGTGAAGATGAACCTGGAAAACCTCACCGACGAGAAATACGTCGCCAGCTGCAACAGCACCCTGGACTGCTACTACGGCGAAGGCCGCACCATGACCGCCGACGTGACCTACAACTGGTAACACGCCCCGCGTCACGCAAAACGCCGGCATCTGCCGGCGTTTTGCCGTCTGTGATGCCATCGGCCACAAAATCCCCGCCCACAAAAAAGGCCGCTGTCAGCGGCCTCTCCTTCCCTCAACGTGCAGCCTACAGGCCGAACACCGCCCTCAACCGCTCGGCGATGTGCTGCTGCGCCTCTTCGGCCTCATCGACGATCGCGCCCATGCGCATGAAGTCGTGGGTCATGCCCTCGTAGACCTTCAGTTCCACCGCCACCCCCGCCGCCTGCAGATGACGGGCATACGCCACGCCCTCGTCGTGCAGCGGATCGCATTCGGCCAACACCAGCAGCACCGGCGCCACCTGCGCCGACGGCTCGCCCAGCAGCGGCGAGAAGCGCGGGTCGAGGCGGTCTTCGGCGCTGCGCTGGTAATGGCTGTAGAACCACTCCAGGGACGCCTTCTCCAGCAGATAGCCCTCGGCATAGCGCTCGATGGTCGGCGTGCTGCGGCTGGCGTCGGTGACCGGGTAGATCAGCACCTGCAGCAGGGGCCGCACCGGCGCCTGGGTCAGTTGCGCGGCGAGCACCGTCGCCAGGCTGCCGCCGACGCTGTCGCCGGCGATCGCCAGGCGGGCGGTGTCGATGCCCAGGTCCTGGGCGCTGCCCATCAGCCAGTCCCAGGCGTCCCGCGCATCGTCGGCGGCGGTCGGGAAACGGAACGCCGGCGCCAGCCGGTAAGCCACCGACAGCACCACGCAGTCGGCCATCGACGCCAACGCCCGGCACAGCGAATCGTGGGAATCGAGACTGCCGACCACGTAGCCGCCGCCATGGAAATACAGCAGCGCCGGGCGTTTCGCCCCAGGCTGCAGCGGTTTATCGCTATAGATCCGCGCGTCCAGCAGCGCGCCGTCACGCACCGGCAAGCGCAGTTCGTCGACGACGGCGAGGTCTTCGCCGCCGGCGTCCATCAGCAGCGACGATTGATCGAACTGCTCACGGGCCTGCTCCGGGCTCAGCTCATGCATGCCCGCGCGCTTGCCGCTGGCCCGGCCGTTGCCGACCAGTTGCAGGAACGCGGCGATATCAGGATTCAACGACATTCAATTCTCCAAACCGAACGGGCGCCATGGGCGCCCGTTCGGTGTTTCCGGTTTCAGGACAGGTTTCAGGACATGACTACAGGTTCAACGATCTCGCCGAGCATTTCTTCAGCCTCCGACAGGAAAGTTTCATGGCGCGGGATCTCGAAGTGCCCGCAATCGAGCCATTCCCCGCCCATGCCCGGCTGCTCCAGTTGCGCCGCCAGCTCCATGGCCTCCTCTTCCCGGCCCAGCGTCCACCAGCACGCCGGCGAGACGGCCAGCGGCGGGCAGCGCTCCAGCTCCAGCGACAAGCGCTTGAGCCGGCGCGCGACGCTGAACACATGGGCCAGTTCGTCGGCGCCCAAGGCCACGTAGGTCGACGCCCCACGCTCGGCCCCCAGGGCGGCCTCGAACACGGCCCGTACGGCCTGCGCCGACTCCTCGCCGTCGATGGCCGCGCCCGCGGCCGCCTGCGGCAGGGTCACCCGCAGGAAGTCGCGCAGGTCGGCCTGCCAGTCGTCCACCGCCCCGGC
This sequence comes from Pseudomonas ekonensis, assembly GCF_019145435.1. Taxonomy (NCBI): domain Bacteria; kingdom Pseudomonadati; phylum Pseudomonadota; class Gammaproteobacteria; order Pseudomonadales; family Pseudomonadaceae; genus Pseudomonas; species Pseudomonas ekonensis. Next base: position 486,646 of record NZ_JAHSTS010000002.1, read on the forward strand.
GTTCACCGCCGCCGACGGCACGAAGCTGTCCACCAGGCCGACGAACTCGACCTGTTGGCCGGCCTGCTCCAACTGCGCGGCCATCAGCATCGCCAGCGTCCCGCCCAACGACCAGCCCAACAGGTGGTACGGCCCCTGCGGCTGCTTCGCGCGGATCTGCGCCACGTAGTCGCTGGCCATGCGCTCCAGCGACACATCGCTGAAGGCCGGATCCAGCAGCATCCGCGACTGGATCGCCAGCACCTGGCGCCGACCGCCCAGACGGCGGGCCAACGGCTCATAGTCGAACACCGTGCCGAAGCCTGCGTGAATGCAGAACAGCGGCGCCCGGCCCTTGACCTCGGCGTTCATCGCCAGCAGCCCGGAAGCCTTTTCGGCGCTGCCCTGAACGCCGGCCACCAGTTCGGCGATGCTCGGCTTCTGCATCAGGTCGCGCAGCTTCAGGCTCAGGCCCTGGGCCTTCAGCACGCGGCTGCGCGCCACCACTTGCAGGCTCAGGATCGAATCGCCGCCCAGCTCGAAGAAGTTGTCGGTCAGGCCGACGCGCTCGATCTTCAGCACGTCCTGCCAGATGCCCGCCAAGGCCTTCTCCAACTCGGTGCGCGGCGCCACGTAATCCTGACGCTGTTCGGCGCCAGGATCCGGCAACGCCTTGCGGTCGAGCTTGCCGTTCGGGGTGAGCGGCATGCGTTCGAGCAGCATCAGGTGCGCAGGCACCATGTAGTCCGGCAGGCTGGCCTTGAGCTGTTCGCGCAGGCGTTCGCACAAACCGTCCGCCGGCGCATCGGCGCCGGCCAGCACATAGCCGAGCAATTGCTTGCCGCCGGCGCCCTCGCGGGCCACCACGGCGGCGTCGCGCACGCCCGGCAGTTGCTTGAGCCGCGCCTCGACTTCACCCAGTTCGATGCGGAAACCGCGGATCTTCACCTGATGGTCGATCCGGCCCAGGTAGTCGACGGTGCCGTCCGCACGCTGGCGCACCAGGTCGCCGGTGCGGTACAGGCGGCTGCCGTCGGCGCTGAACGGGTTGGCCACGAAGCGCTCGGCGGTACCGCCCGCGCGCCCCAGGTAACCCCGGGCCAAAGCGCCGCCCAGGTACAGTTCGCCCGCCACCCCGACCGGCAAGCGGTTGAGGTCGCTGTCGAGCACATACCCGCTGCGCTCACCGACCACGCTGCCGATCGGCGCGTACGCCGCCCCGCACGTGTCCTGCGCGCCGGCCTTCCAGATCAGCGGCGTGACCACGGTTTCGGTCGGACCGTAGCCGTTGATGATGTACTGCGGCTTGAGCGCACGCTTGGCCAGTTCGAAACTCGCCACCGGCACCGCGTCGCCGCCGAAGCAGTAGATGCGCACCGGCGGCGGGTTGCCGTCCTGCTCGGCGTGTTCGGCCAACTGCTGCAGGTAGACCGGCGGGAACGCCGCCACGGTCACGCCGTGCCGGTGCATCGCGTTGTAGGTCTGCTCGGCGGTCCACAGGCTGTCGTCGCGGATCAGCAGGCGCGCACCGTGGGTCAGCGTGGTCAGCCAGCGTTCATGGGCGCCGTCGAAGGCGAACGACATGAAGTGCAATTCGCAGTCGGCTTCGCTCATTTCGTAGCGCTCGCCGATGGCCCGGCAATGCATCGCCAGCGGCCCGTGGGCGACACCGACGCCCTTGGGCAGGCCGGTGGAACCGGAGGTGTAGATCACGTAGGCCAGGTTGCCCGGCCGCACCGCGACCTCTGGCGTGCGGTCCGGCCGGTCGCCCAGCTCCAGGCGATCCAGCTCCAGCACCCGCAGACCGTCCTGCACCGGCATCACCTGACGCAGGCCCGAATCGCTGAGCAGCAACGCGATGCCCGAGTCGCGCATCAGGTAGCTCAGGCGCTCACGCGGGTACGTCGCGTCCAGCGGTACATAGGCGCCGCCGGCCTTGAGCACCGCCAGCAGGGCGACGATCATGTTTTCGCTGCGCGGCAGCGCCACGCCGACCCGCACTTCCGGGCCGACGCCTTCGGCTATCAGCGCATGGGCCAGACGGTTGGCCCGGGCCTCGATCTGGCCGTAGCTGAAGGCCTGGTCATTGAACACCACGGCGGTCTGTTCGCTGCGCTGGACCGCCCACTGCGCGATGCGCTCATGCACCGCCGGCGCCGGCGGCCGTTGCGCGGCCACGGCCGGCTCCGACGCCTGGGCGGTCGGCAGGCCGATGCGGCCCAGCGGTTGCGCGGCGTCCTGCGCCAGCGCCTCCAGCAGCCCTTCCATGTCGCTGCGGATGCCTTCCACGGTCGCCCGGTCGAAGTGCTCGCGCAGGAACATGTATTCGATCACCAGACCGTCTTCGAGGGTGACCATCAGGTCCATCGGGAAGTTGGTCAGGCCGGCGCTGTCGCTCTCGCCGAACGTCAGCGAATCGTCGCGCCACTCGCGCAGCGCCTGGTCGATCGGATGGTTCTCGAACACGATGATGCTGTCGAACAGCGACTGCCCGGTGCGCCCGGCCCAGCGCTGGACGTCGGACAGCGGCGTGTACTCGCGCTCGCGCATTTCCAGGTTGAAGTCCTGCAGGTCGCGCAGCCACGGGCCCACCGCCTGTTCGGCCGGCACGTCCTTGATCACCGGCAAGGTGTTGATGAACAGGCCCAGGATCGACTCCGACGCCGGCAGGCTCGCCGGCCGTCCGGCCACGGTGGCGCCGAACGTCACGGTACGCTGGCCGCTGTAGCGGCTGAGCAGCATCAGCCACGCGCCCTGCACCAGGGTGTTGAGGGTGACCTGCTGGGCCTGGGCGAACGCCTTGAGCCGCTCGGTGCGGGCTTCGCCCAGACGGCTGTACAGCGCCTCGTGACCGCGCCCCTCGCCGGTGCGCGCCACGGTGTCGGCCAGGTACGTCGGTTCGTCGAGCAGGCTCAGGTGCCCGCGCCAGAAACCTTCGCTGGCGTTGGCGTCCTGCTGTTGCAGCCAGTTGATGTAGCGACGGTAAGGCACGGCCTCGGCCAGCGGCTGGCCGGAGTACTGGCTCAGCACCTCGCCGATCAGCTGCGAACTGCTCCAGCCGTCGATCAGGATGTGGTGATAGGTCCAGATCAGCTGATGGCTGTCCTCGCCCACCCGCACCAGCGTCAGGCGTTGCAGCGGCGGACGGTCGAGGTCGAAGCCCTTGGCCCGCTCGCCGGCGGCCAGCGCCTGCAAGGCCGCTTGCGAATGGTCCTGGTCGCGCCAGTCGAGCAGGCTGACCGGCAACTGCGGATCGGCCAGCACGAACTGCAGCGGCTCGGCCATGTCCTGCCAGAGGAAACCGGTGCGCAGGATGTCGTGACGGCGGCTCACCGCCTCCCACGCCTCCTTGAACCGCGCAGGCTCCAGACCCTGCACCGGAATGCTCACCTGGTTGATGTACAGGTCGGCTTCCGGCGAGTTCAGGCCCAGGAACAGCATGCCCTGCTGCATCGGCGACAACCGGTACAGGCCGTCGAGCCGGCCTTGCGGCAACGGCAGCGCGGCGACCTGAGCCTCGCTCAAGCCATGCAGCGGCATGTCCACCAGCGCGGTCTGCGGCGCAGGTGTGCCTTCAGCGGCCTGGGCACGCAGGGCCAGTTGCTGGATGGTCGGTTGCTGGAACAGGTCTTTCGGGCTCAGTTCGATGCCCTGCTGACGGGCACGGCTGACCACCTGGATCGAGACGATCGAATCGCCGCCCAGGGCGAAGAAACTGTCGCTGGTGCTGACCCGCTCAAGGCCCAGCACCTCTTTCCAGATGTCCACCAGCGCCTGCTCCACCGCGCCGGACGGCTCGACGTGGTGCTGCGCCGCCGAGAACTCCAGGGCCGGCAGACGCTTGCGGTCCAGCTTGCCGTTGGGGCTCAGCGGCATCTGCGCCAGCCAGACCCGGTGCGCCGGCACCATGTAGTCCGGCAGGCTTGCGCCCAGCCAAGCCGACAGGCTGTCGTGCAGCGCGTTGCGCTCGGCCTCGGCGGCATCCACGGTCGCCGGATCGCTCGGCACCAGGTAAGCCACCAGTTGCTGGCTGCCCAGCACGTCACGGGCGACCACCACGGCTTCGCGCACGGCGGCGTGTTCCACCAGCCGCGCCTCGATTTCGCCCAGTTCGATGCGCAGGCCGCGCAGCTTGACCTGATGGTCGATCCGGCCGACGTATTCGATCACGCCGTCGGCGCGGTAGCGCGCCAGGTCGCCGGTGCGGTACAGGCGCTCGCCGGCGCCGAACGGGCTGGCGACGAAACGCTCGGCGCTCAGCCCCGGCCGGCGGTGGTAGCCACGGGCCAGGCCGACGCCGCCCAGGTACAGCTCGCCGGCCACGCCCGCCGGCAGCGGATTGAGCCCGCTGTCGAGGATGAAGGTCGACAGGTTGGCGATCGGCTGGCCGATCGGCACACCGTCGCGGCTCTCGTCGCGGCACGTCCAGTGGGTCACGTCGATGGCCGCCTCGGTCGGGCCGTACAGGTTGTACAGGCCGGCCCGGGGCAGCTTGGCGAACACCTGCACCTGCGCATCCACCGGCAGCGCTTCACCGCTGCACACGATGCGGGTCAGGCCGGTGCAGCTCGACACCCCGGCGTCCTGCAGGAAGGCCTGGAGCATCGACGGCACGAAGTGCAGCGTGGTGACGCGCTCGGCGTTGATCAGCGCGATCAGCTTCGCCGGATCGCGGTGGTCGCCCGGTGCGGCGACGACCAGCCGCGCACCGGTCATCAGCGGCCAGAAGAACTCCCACACCGACACGTCGAAGCTGAACGGGGTCTTTTGCAGCACGGTGTCGGCAGCGTCCAGGCCATAGGCCTGCTGCATCCACATCAAGCGGTTGGTCAGCGCCCGGTGCGAGTTGCCCGCGCCTTTCGGCATCCCGGTGGAACCGGAGGTGTAGATCACATAGGCCAGGTTGGCGGCGTCGTACGGCACCTGCGGGTTGTGGGTCGACAGGTCGGCGAAGTCCGCACCCGCAGGCGCCAGGCACACGGTCTGCACGCCCTCGGGGATCGGCAGGCTGGCCAGCAAGTGCGGCTGGGTCAGCAACAGGCCGATGCCGCTGTCGCCGATCATGTGGCTGAGGCGGTCGCGCGGGTACTCCGGATCCAGCGGCACGTAGGCGCCGCCGGCCTTGAGGATCGCCAGCAGGCCGACAACCATCTCCAGGCTGCGCTCGACCGCGATGCCCACCAGCCCGTCCGGGCCGACGCCGCGGGCGATCAGCCCGTGGGCCAACTGATTGGCACGGGCGTTGAGCTGGGCGTAGCTCAGGGTCTGGCCGGCGAACACCAGCGCCGGGGCGTCCGGGGTGCGCAGGGCCTGGGCCTCGATCAGGCGGTGCACGCCCTGCTCCAGCGGATAGTCGATGCCGGTGGCGTTCCACTGCTCGACCATCAAGCGGCGGTCGGCGGCGTCCAGCAGGTCCAGGGCGCCGAGACGGGCGTCCCCCGACTGCACCATTTGCGACAGCAGGTTGTTCAGTTGCGCGCTCAGGCGCTCGATCACCGAGTCGGTGAACGACCCGCGCCGGTAGCTGTAGTGCAGCGCCAGCTCATCGCTGACGTTCACCGCCAGGGTCAGCGGGTAGTTGGTCTGCTCGTGGTTGTCGACGCCGCCGAAGCGCAGCTCCTGCGGTGCGCCCTCCTCCAGCGCCTGGGACACCGGGTAGTTCTCGAACACCAGAATGTTGTCGAACAGCGCCTCGCCGCTCTGTCCGGCCCAACGCTGGATGTCGAACAGCGGCGTGTGCTCGTGCTCGCGCAGGGCGATGTTCTGCGCCTGCACGCTCTGCAGCCACTGGCCGACGCTGTGCTCGGAACGCGGGCTGGCGATCACCGGCAAGGTGTTGATGAACAGACCGATCTGCTGCTCGACGCCCTTGAGCTCGGTCGGACGGCCGGCCACGGTGGCGCCGAACGCCACGCTCTCCTGCCCGGTGAGGCGTTGCAGCAGCAACAGCCACGCCGCCTGGATCAAGGTGTTGAGGGTGACCTTCTGCTGCCGGGCGAACTCGCCCAGACGGCGGGTCTGCGCGGCGTCGATGAACACGTAGCGTTCGCCGTGACCGTCGCGCGGCTCGTCGCCATGCGCGGCGGTGATCGCCTGGGCCAGGCGCGTCGGCTCTTGCAGGTGGGCCAGTTGCGCGGTCCAGAACCGTTCGCTGACCGTGGCGTCCTGACGCTGCAGCCATTCGATGTAATCGCGGTAGCGTCCGGCCGGCGCCGGCAGCGTTTCGCCGGCGTAGCGCTGAAGCACTTCGCCGAGCAGCTGCGAGTTGCTCCAGCCGTCCATCAGGATGTGATGGTTGGTGTAGATCAGGTGGCAGCGCCGGTCATCCAGACGCACCACCGCCATGCGCAGCAACGGCCCCTGGCCGAGGTCGAAGCCCTCGGCCTGCTCGTCGGCCGCCAGCGCGTCGAGCGCGGCTTCGGCGCCGTCGCGACCGCGCCAGTCGAGCACGCGGAACGGCATCGGCAGCTGCTTGTGCACCACCTGCACCGGCCGCGCCAGGTCGCCCTGCCAGACAAACCCGGTGCGCAGGATGTCGTGGCTGTCCACCGCCGCTTGCCAGGCCTGTTGGAAGCGCTGCGGGTCGAGGCCTTCGACGTCCAGCCGCACCTGGTTGATGTAGTCGCCGGAGGCTTGCTCGTAGAGGCTGTGGAACAGCATGCCTTGCTGCATCGCCGACAGCGGGTAGATGTCGGCGATCTGCCGGGCCGGCCACGGCAGGCTGTCGAGCTGCGCCTGGGTCAGCCCGGCCAGCGGGAAGTCCGACGGCGTCAGGCCTTCGGCGCCCGGCGTCACGCAATGGGCGATCAGCGCGGCGAGTTCGTCGGCGTAGTCCTGGGCCAGCTGTTCGATGGTGGCGCTGTCGAAGCGCTCGCCGCTGAAGGTCCAGCCGACGCTCAGTTCGCCGCCGTACACCTGACCGTTGAGGGTCAGCCAGTTGCCCATCGGCGCATCGGGGCTCTGCTCCAGGCCGGCGTTGTCCGGGGCCGGCGCGAACAGCGCGCCGTCGTCGGCCTCGAAGCTGCCGTCGAACTGGCCCAGGTAGTTGAAGGTGATGCGCGGGCTCGGCAACGCCCGCAGGCTGGCCTGGGCCTGGGCATCGCCCAGGTGGCGCAGGGCACCGAAGCCGATGCCCTTGTTCGGGATCGCCCGCAGTTGCTCCTTGATCCGCTTGATCGACTCGCCCGCCCCTTCGGCCGGGGTCAGGCGCACCGGGAACAGGCTGGTGAACCAGCCCACGGTGCGGGTCAGGTCGACGCCGTCGAACAGCTCTTCACGGCCGTGGCCTTCCAGCTGGATCAGCGTCGATGGCTGGCCGCTCCAGCGTCCGATCACCCGCGCCAGTGCCGTCAGCAGCAGGTCGTTGACCTGGGTGCGGTAGGCCGCCGGGGCCTCTTGCAGCAGTTGCCGGGTCAGCTCGGCGCTGAGGCGCGTCTGCACGGTCTGCGCCAGACGGTTCTGCTGGCCGGCGTCGAGACGCTTGCACGGCAGGTCGGTGGCGGCGCCGCTCAGGCAAGCCTGCCAGTAGGCCAGTTCCTGCTGCAACGCCGGGCCGTTGGCGTAGCGCTGCAAGTGCGCGCTCCAGTCCTTGAACGCCGTGGTCTTGGCCGGCAGTTCCGGCGCCCGGCCGTCGACCGCTTGCCGGTAAGCGTTCTGCAGGTCTTCCAACAGAATCCGCCACGACACGCCATCCACCGCCAGGTGATGGATCACCAGCAGCAGACGCTGGCTGCCGTCGGCCAGCGTGGCCAGCACCGCACGCAGCAACGGGCCGTTTTGCAGGTCGAGGCTGCGCTGGGCACGGTTGCCCAGGGCTTCGAGCGCCGCGATGTCGGCGATGTCTTCCTGCCAGAGCAAGGCCTGCGGCAAGTTCTCCACCGCCAGGTGCTCGGCCTGCCAGGCTTCGCCCTCACGGCGAAAGCTCAGGCGCAGGGCATCGTGGTGCACCGCCAGGGCCCGCAGCGCCTGCTCGACCTTGTCGGCCTGAAGCGGCTGACGCGGATTGAGCAGCACCGACTGGTTCCAGTGGTGACGCTCGGGGATGTCATCCTCGAAGAACTGCTGCTGGATCGGCAGCAGCAACGCCCCACCGGTGACCGCTTGCTGGTCGATGCCGCAGGCGTCCTCGCCGATCTGCGCCACCAGGGCCAGACGCTGCACGGTCTGGTGCTGGAACAGGTCTTTGGGGTTGAGGCGGATGCCGGCCTGACGGGCGCGGCTGACCACCTGGATCGAGATGATCGAATCGCCGCCCAGTTCGAAGAAGTTGTCGTTCAGGCCCACTTGCTCAAGCTTGAGCACGTCCTGCCAGATGTCGGCCAGTCGCCGCTCCAGCTCGCTTTGCGGGGCCTGGTAGGCCTGCTGCGCCTGGCTCGCGTCCGGCGACGGCAGGCTGCTGCGGTTGAGCTTGCCGTTGGCGGTCAGCGGCAGTTTCGCCAGCGGCAACAGGTGCGCCGGGATCATGTGGTCCGGCAGGTTCTCCTTGAGCGCGGCGCGCACCTCGTCGCGCCAGCGGGCTTGCTCCGCCGCGTCGGCGTCGAGCAGCGCGGCGTCGGCCGGCACCAGGTACGCCACCAGTTGCTGGCCGCTCGGGCCCGGCTGCGCCAGCACCACGGCCTGGGCGATGGCATCCTGCTCCAGCAGTTGCGCTTCGATCTCGCCCAGCTCGATGCGGAAGCCACGGATCTTCACCTGATGGTCGATCCGCCCGATGTATTCGATCACGCCGTCGGCGCGGTAGCGGGCCAGGTCGCCGGTGCGGTACAGGCGACCGCCGTCGGTGCCGAACGGGTCGGGGATGAAGCGCAGCGTGGTCAGGTCAGGCCGGTTCAGGTAGCCCCGGGCAAGGCCGGCACGGCCCACGTACAGCTCGCCGATGCAGCCCCTGGCGACCGGGTTGAGGTCACCGTCGAGCAAGTACCACGACAGGTCCGGGATCGGCTCGCCGATCGGGCTGCTGGCGTCGCGCGAAAGATCCGCCAGCGAGATCGGCCGGTAGGTCACGTGCACCGTGGTTTCGGTGATGCCGTACATGTTGATCAGTTGCGGGGCGCGGTCGCCGAAACGGTCGAACCACGGCCGCAGGCTCTTGACCTCCAGCGCCTCGCCGCCGAACACCACGTAACGCAGCGCCGGTTGCAGCGCCGCGTGTTCCGGGGCGCAGGCCACTTGCATCAATTGCTTGAACGCCGACGGGGTCTGGTTGAGCACGGTGATGCCTTCGCGGCACAGCAAGGCGTAGAAGTCTTCCGGCGACCGGCTGACCTCGTAAGGCACCACCACCAGTTTGCCGCCGTACAGCAGCGCGCCGAAGATCTCCCACACGGAGAAGTCGAAGGCGTAGGAATGGAACAGGCTCCAGGCGTCCCGGGCACCGAAGCCGAACCAGGCGTCGGTGGCCTCGAACAGGCGCAGCACGTTGCGGTGGGCGAGCAAGGTGCCCTTCGGCTGGCCGGTGGAACCGGAGGTGTAGATCACGTAGGCCAGGTTGTCCGGGCTCATGTCCACGTCCGGGTTGGCGTCGCTGTAGCCTTCCAGGCCGTCGCGCTCCTGATCGAGCATCAGGCTGCGCACCGATTCCGGCACCGGCAAGCGGCCGAGCAGGTGGCTCTGGGTCAGCAGCAGGCCGATGCCGCTGTCGCCGATCATGTAGGCCAGACGGTCCTGCGGATAGGTCGGGTCGAGCGGCACATAGGCGCCGCCGGCCTTGAGGATCGCCAACAGGCCGACGAGCATGTCCAGGCTGCGCTCCACCGCCAGGCCGACGCGCACGTCAGGCCCCACGCCGCTGGCGATCAGCTTGTGCGCCAGCGGGTTGGCGCGGGCGTTGAGCTCGCCGTAGGTCAGGGCCTGTCCGTCGCAGGTCACGGCCACCGCATGCGGGGCCCGCTCGGCCTGGTCTTCGATCAGCCGGTGCAGGCAGCGCTCGCCCGGGAAGGCCGCAAGCGCCGGGTTCCACTGTGCCAGCGTGGCCTGAAGTTCGGCGGCGTCCTGCACCGGCAGGTCGGCGATGCGCTGGCCGCAGTCGGCGACGATGCCGTGCAGCAGTGTCGTCCAGTGCTGCGCGAAACGCACCATGGTGGCGGCATCGAACAGGTCGGTGGCGTAGGTCAGTTCGGCCCAGACGTTGTCGGCCGACTCGAAGGTGTCCAGGGTCAGGTCGAACTGGGCGGTGTGCGACACCCAACTCAGGCCCTCGATCCCGACCTTCGGCAGGCGCATCGCGCCCGAGGCGCGGCGGGCCTGGCTCTGGTGGTTGTGCAGCACCTGGAACAGCGGGCTGTGGCTGAGGCTGCGCTCCGGTTGCAGGGCGTCCACCAGTTGCTCGAACGGCAGGTCCTGGTGGGCCTGGGCGCCGAGCACGGTGTTCTTGACCTGCTGCAGCAGGCTGCGGAAGGTCTGCTGGCTGTCGAATTCGGCCTTGAGCACCTGGGTGTTGACGAAGAAGCCGATCAGGCCTTCGGTCTCGACCCGGTTGCGGTTGGCCACCGGCACGCCGACGCGGATGTCGGCCTGGCCGCTGTAGCGGTGCAGCAGGGTCTGGAACGAGGCCAGCAGCAGCGCGAACAGGGTGACGTTCTCCCGTTGCGCCACCTGCTTGAGGCCGGCGGCCAGTTCCGCGCTGAGCGCAATGTCCTGGCGCGCGCCGCGGTGGCTTTGCTCCGGCGGACGCGGGCGGTCGGTCGGCAGCTCCAGCAGCGGCTGCTCGCCGTCGCCCAGTTGCGCGGTCCAGTAACCCAGTTGGCGCTCGCGTTCGCCGGCGTCCATCCACTGGCGCTGCCACACGGCATAGTCGGCGTACTGCACCGGCAACGCCGGCAGTTCGACGCTCTGGCCCTGGCTGTAGGCGGCGTACAGCGCCACCAGCTCATCGACCATGATGCCCATCGACCAGCCGTCGGAGACGATGTGGTGCAAGGTGATGATCAGCGCATGGTCATCGGCGGCCAGGCGCAGCAGTTTGACCCGCAGCAGCGGGCCCTTCTGCAGGTCGAACAGGTGCAGGGTCTCGGCGGCGACCAACGCTTGCAGCGCGGCGTCGTCCAGACCGCCCTCGATCACGTCGACCGGCAGCTCCAGCGCCATCTGCGCCTGGATCACTTGCAGGGTCTGGCCCTGCTCTTGCACAAAGCAGGTGCGCAGGGATTCGTGGCGGGCGATCAGCGCATCGAAGCTGCGCCGCAACGCTGCCAGGTCCAGCTCGCCGCGCAGGCGCAGCGCCGCCGGTACGTGGTAGGCGGTGCTGGTCGGCTCCAGCTGCCAGAGGAACCACTGACGCTCCTGGGCGTAGGACAGCGCCAGCGGTTGCTGGCGCGGCAACGCCACGATCGGCGGCTCCTGATGGGCCTGACCGACCCCGAGCGCAGCGACGAAGTCCGCCAGGGTGCTGTGCTCGAACAGGGTGCGCAGCGGCACCTGCACGTTCAGCGCCTGACGCACCCGCGACACCACCTGGGTCACCAGCAACGAATGCCCGCCCAGTTCGAAGAAGTTGTCGCCGAGGCCCACTTGCTCAAGTTTCAGCACCGCTTGCCAGATGCCGGCGACGGTGTGCTGGGTCGCGGTCTGCGGCGCGATGTAGGCCGATTGCAGTTGGCTGGCGTCAGGCGCCGGCAGTGCCTTGCGGTCCACCTTGCCGTTGGGCGTCAGCGGCAGTTGCGCAAGGAACAGCAGATGCGCCGGCACCATGTACTCCGGCAGTTCGGCCTTGAGGCTGGCCTTGAGCGCGGCGCGCAACGCGGCCTCGCCGTCGGCGTCCAGGCTCGCGTCGCCGGCCGGCACCACGTAGCCCACCAGTTGCGGGCCGGTCGGGCCGTCCTGGGCGACGACCACGGTTTCGCGCACGCTGTCCAGGGCCAGCAGGCGCGCTTCGATTTCCCCCAGCTCGATGCGGAAGCCGCGGATCTTCACCTGATGGTCGATCCGCCCGATGTACTCGATCACGCCTTCGGCGCGGTAGCGGGTCAGGTCGCCGGTGCGGTACAGGCGCTCGCCGGTGCCGGAGAACGGATCCGGCACGAAGCGCTCGGCGGTCAGGGCCGGACGCTGGAAGTAGCCGCGGGCCAGGCCGTCGCCGCCGATCAGCAGTTCGCCCGGTGCGCCGAGGGGGTTCAGTTCCAGGTCGCTGCCCAGGATGTACAGCGCGGTGTTGTCGATGGGCTTGCCGAGGAACGGACGGCTGCTGTCCGGGCTCAGCGGATGCAGCGCCGACCAGATGGTGGTCTCGGTCGGGCCGTACAGGTTCCAGACCTTCGCCGAGCGCGCCAGCATGCGCTGCGCAAGCTCCAGGGGCAGCGCCTCGCCGCCGCAGAGGAAGGTGCGGCCGTCGAGGATGGCGGCGTGTTCGTTGTCCAGCAGCATGCGCCAGGTGGACGGCGTGGCTTGCAGCATGCTCACGCCGTGGCGGGCGATCAGCTCCAGCACCGCCTGCGGGTCCTGGTGCACGTCCTTGCCGGTCAGCACCACGGCCGCGCCGGCCAGCAGCGGGCCATAGATCTCAAGGCCGAAGATGTCGAACGAGAACGTGGTCAGCGACAGCATGCGGTCGGCGGCGGCGATCCCCGGTTGCCCGACCATGCTGGCGACGAAGTTGCTCAGGGCACCGTGGCGCACCATCACGCCCTTCGGTTTGCCGGTGGAGCCGGAGGTGTAGATCGTGTAGGCCAGGTGCTCGGCGTCCGGCGCCGTGTCGGGGGCCGATGTCGGGTAGTCCGCCAGCCAGTCCTGCGGCTTGTCCAGCAGCACGGTGGCCAGGCCGGCCGGGATCGGCAGCCGCGTCTGCAGGTGGGATTGGGTCAGCAGCAACTCAAGGCCGCTGTCCTCGATCATGTAGGCCAGGCGATCTTCCGGGTAGGCCGGGTCCAGCGGCACGTAAGCGCCGCCGGCCTTGAGGATCGCCAGCAGGCCGACGATCATTTCGGTGCTGCGCTCGACCGCGATGCCCACCAGCCGGTCCGGGCCGACGCCCAGCTCGATCAGCTTGTGCGCGAGGCGGTTGGCGCGGGAATCCAGTTCGGCATAGGTCAGCTGCGCGTCGCCGACGATCAGGGCGATGGCCTGCGGCGTTCGCTGCGCCTGCAAGGCGATGCGCTGGTGCACGCACGGCGCCGGCGCGGCGTGGTCGACCACGCGGTTCCAGTCCTGCAGCAGCACCTGGTGTTCGCTGTCGTCCAGCAGCGGCAGTTCGCCGACACGCCGGTGCGGCGCGGCGACGATGCCGCGCAACAGGTTGAGCCAGTGACGGGCCAGGCGTTCGATGGTTTGCGGCTTGAACAGGTCGGTGGCGTAGGTCAGTTCCGCCGCCACGCCTTCGCCGGACTCGTAGGTGCCCAGGGTCAGGTCGAACTGCGCGGTGCGGCCCTCCCAGACGATGTCCTCGACGCTCAGCTGCGGCAGTTGCACCTGGCTCTGGCGCTGGGCCCGGTCATTGACCGCCTGGTGGTTGTACATCACCTGGAACACCGGGCTGTGGCTGAGGCTGCGCTCCGGCTGCAGGGCTTCGATCAGTTGCTCGAACGGCAGGTCCTGATGGGCCTGGGCGGCCATCGCCGCTTGCTTGACCTCGGCCAGCAGACGGTTGAACGGCAGTTGCCCGTGCACCTCGGCGCTGAGCACCTGGGTATTGACGAAGAAGCCGATCAGGCCTTCGGTCTCGACCCGGTTGCGGTTGGCGGTCGGCACGCCGACGCGGATCTGCGGCTGGCCGCTGTAGCGGTGCAGCAAGGCCTGGAACGAGGCCAGCAGCACCATGAACAGGCTGGCGCCTTCGCGCTGCGCCAGGTGCTTGAGCGCGTCGGCCAGGTCCGTCGGCAGGTTCAGGTCCAGGCGCGCGCCACGGAAGCTCTGCACCGCCGGGCGCGGATGGTCGATCGGCAGTTCCAGCACCGGCTGCTCGCCGCCCAGGGTCTTGACCCAGTACGCCAGTTGCCGCTCACGCTCGCCGGCCTCCAGCCAGTGCCGTTGCCAGATCGCGTAGTCGGCGTACTGCACCGCCAGCGGCGGCAGGGTCAACGGTTGGCCGGCGGTGTCGGCGGCGTACAGCTTGATCAGCTCGCCGACCAGCACCTGCATCGACCAGCCATCGGAAATGATGTGGTGCTGGATCAACGCCATGACATGGTCGTCGTCCGCCACCTTCAGCAGCGCGACCCGCAGCAACGGGCCCTGCTGGAGATTGAACGGGCGCGCGGTCTCGCTTTCGACGAACGCCTTGACGGCGGCGTCCACCGCCGCCGCGTCCAGCCCCGGCGCCAGCGGCTCCACCGACACGCTCAACGGCATGTGCGGGTGGATCACCTGGCACGTCTTTTCCTCTTGCTCGACGAAGGTGGTGCGCAGGCTCTCGTGGCGGGCCACCAGGGCATTGAAGCTGCGCTCCAGCGCCGCGACGTCCAGAGCGCCCTTCAGGCGCAGGGCGCTGGGGATGTGGTACGCGGTGCTGTGCGGATCCATCTGCCACAGGAACAGCTGGCGTTCCTGGGCATAGGACAGCGGGATCGCCTCGAAGCCTGTACGGGTTTCCGGAATCGGCAGGTTGGCCGGCGAGACGCCCTCTTCGAGCATCTTTTCCAGGTACAGCTTACGTTTGTCCAGCGGCAGAGTGATAAAGCGCTTGGCAATCCTCAAAGCAACACTCGTGTCCATCAGACCTCCTCCATATCGTCAAGCAGGGCTTCCAGCTTGCTCAGTTTCTGTTCATTGATAGCCCCGCCTCCTTTATTGAGGTGAGCGACGAAGTCGCCCAGGACGGGGTGCTGGAATAGCAGTTGCGGAGTCAGGCTCAGCCCAAGTTCCAGGGCCATACGCGACACGACATTCACCGCCAGCAGCGAGTGCCCGCCCAGTTCGAAGAAGTGATCGTTCAGACCGATCCGCCCGACGGACAGCACCTGCTGCCAGATCGCCGCGACCTGCTGCCCGAGCTCCGACTGCGGCGCGACGTACGCGGCCTGCATCTGGCTGGCGTCCACCGCCGGCAGCGCCTTGCGGTCGAGCTTGCCGTTGGGGGTCAGGGGCAACTGCTCGAGGAACAACAGGTGCGCGGGAATCATGTAGTCAGGTAACGAAGACTTGAGGCCAGTCTTTAGTCCCTCTCGCAGTCGGCGTTGCGCCTCGCCGTCGGCCAGGTCCAGTTGCGCGGCGGCCACGTACGCCGCCAGTTGCGCGCCGCCCTCGCCGTCCACCGCCAGCACCGCCGCTTCGCGCACGCCCGGCTGGGCCAGCAGGCGCGCCTCGATTTCGCCCAGCTCGATGCGGTAGCCGCGGATTTTCACCTGGTGGTCGATCCGGCCCATGTACTCAAGCTCGCCGTCCTCGCGCAGGCGGATCAGGTCGCCGGTGCGGTACAGGCGCTCGCCGTCGCCGGCGAACGGGTTGGGCACGAACTTCTCGGCGGTCATCGCCGCCCGGCCCAGGTAGCCCCGGGTGACGCCGGCGCCGGACAGGTACAGCTCCGCCGACACGCCCTGGGGCACCGCTTGCAGATCGGCGTCCAGCAGATGGCTGGCGCTATGGTCGAGCGCCCGGCCGATGCGCGCCTGGCCGCCGGCGCGGCGGCGGGTCCAGGTCGAATAGGTGGTGTCTTCCGACGGCCCGTAGAGGTCGTAGACATGCTCGATGCCCGGCGTTTGGTACAGCGCCTCCACCAGCACCTGCTTCAACGGCTCGCCGGCCAGGTTGACGATCCGCACGCCCGGCGGGATCTGCCCGGCCCGTTGCAGCGCGGCGATGGCCGACGGCACGGTGTTGATCAGACGCACCTGGTCCCGCGCCGGCAAGTGCGGCAGCTCCAGGGCGTTGCGGGCGATGATCAGCGAGCCGCCATTGGCCAGGGTCACGAACAGCTCCCACACCGACAGGTCGAAGCACACCGACGTGGACGCCAGCACGCCCTGGATGTCCTCGCGGCGGTACACCTTCGCCGACCAGTCGATCAGCGCCATGACGTTGCGGTGGGCGATCGCCACCCCTTTCGGTTTGCCGGTGGAGCCGGAGGTGTAGATCACGTAGGCCAGGTTGTCCGGCGTCACGCGGGTGAGCGGCGCCTCGTGCGCATAGCCGTCCAGCGACACCTCGTCCATCAGCACCACGTCGGTGCCGGCGTCCAGGGCCAGGGTGGCGGCGATGTCCCGCTCGGTCAGCAGCACCCGCGCCCGGCTGTCTTCGAGCATGTAGGCCACGCGGTCGGCCGGGTAGTCCGGGTCCAGCGGCACATAGGCGCCGCCGGCCTTGAGCACCGCCAGCAACGCGACCGGCAAGTGCTCGGAACGCGGCATCGCCACGCCCACCCGCACTTCCGGGCCGACGCCCAGTTCGATCAGCCTGTGCGCCAGGCGGTTGGCCCGGGCGTCCAGTTCGGCGTAGCTCAGTTGCCGTTCAGCGAAGGTCACGGCCAGCGCATCCGGGGTGGCGGCCACCTGACGGGCGATGGCCTGGTGGATGCACCGGTCGGTGACGAAGCGGTTGTCCACAGGCACAACGTCGCACAGCGTCAGTTCGCTCAACGAACGCTCGCCGGCATCGGTCATCTGGCTCAGCAGACGCTGCAAATGCGCGCCCAACTGCGCCACGCCGGCACTGGCGAAGCGGTCGTTCTGGTAGCTGAAGTGCACCGACAGCTCGCGGCCCAGGTGCACCAGCAGGGTCAACGGGTAGTTGGTCTGCTCATGGTTGACCACCGGGCCGAACCGCAGGCCCTGCGGCGCGCCCTGCTCCAGCGCCTCGGCGATCGGGTAGTTCTCGAACACCATCAGGCTGTCGAACAGGGCCTCGCCGCCCTGCCCGGCCCAGCGCTGGATCTGCGCCAGCGGCGTGTGCTCGAACTCGCGCAGCGCCAGGTTCTGCGCCTGCACGGCGGCCAGCCAATCGGTCAGGCTCTGCTGCGCACGCGCAGCGGCGATCACCGGCAGGCTGTTGATGAACAGGCCGATCTGCTGCTCGGCCCCCGGCAGATCCGCCGGACGCCCGGCGACCGTGGCGCCGAACGCCACGCAGTCCTTGCCGGTGTAGCGCTGCAACAGCAGCAGCCATGCCGCCTGCACCACGGTGTTGACGGTGACTTTCGAGGCGCGGGCGAACTCGCCCAGACGCTGGGTCAGCCCGGCGTCCAGCACCTGGTAGTGATCGCCGTAACCGGTGGCCGGCAACCCCGCCGCCGGACGCGCCATGGCATCGGCCAGGCGGGTCGGCTCTTGCAGGTTGTCCAGCGCGGCCCGCCACCAGGCCTCGGCCGCTGCGGCGTCCTGGCGTTGCAGCCAGGCGATGTAGTCGCGGTAGCGGCCCACCGGACGCGGCACCGCTTCGCCGCGGTAATGCTGCAGCACTTCGCCGAGCAACTGCGCGCTGCTCCAGCCGTCCATCAGGATGTGATGGTTGGTGTAGATCAGGTGATGACGCCCGGCCCCGGTGCGCACCAGCACCAGACGCAGCAGCGGTGCGCGGGTCAGGTCCAGGCCCTGCGCCCGTTCCTCATCGGCGAGCGATTGCAGGGCCGTGCCGAGGTCGTCCCGGCCGCTCCAGTCGAGCACGCGGAACGGCACCGCGACCTGGCGTTGCACCACCTGCACCGGCTGCGCCAGGTCGCCCTGCCAGACGAACCCGGTGCGCAGGATGTCGTGGGCGTCCATCGCCGCCTGCCAGGCGGCGCGGAAACGTTCGGGATCGACGCCGTCCACGTCCAGGCGCATCTGGTTGATGTAGTCGCCGTTGCCATGTTCAAGCAGGGTGTGGAACAGCATGCCCTGCTGCATCGGCGACAGCGGATAGAGGTCGTCGATGGCCTGCGGCTGCGGCGCCAGCCCGTCGAGCTGGGCCTGGGTCAGCGTGGCCAGCGGGAAGTCCGACGGCGTCACGCCGCGGTTGGCGCTGTCGCAGCAATGGGCGATGAGCGCGGTCAGCTCTTGCAGGTAGTCGTCGGCCAGGCGCTGGATGGTCGCCGGGGCGAACATCTCGCGGCTGAACGTCCAGCTCAGATCCAGCTCGCCGCCGAACACTTTGCCGTCCAGGGCCAGCGGGCTGCCCAGCGGGCCTTGCAGGTTCACTTCTTCGCCGCCGGATTCGGCGGTCGGCGCGAACAGCGCATCGCCTTCGGCCTCGAAGCCGCCGTCGAACTGGCCCAGGTAGTTGAAGGTCAGGCGCGGCGTCGGCAAGGCTTGCAGGGTCTGGCGCGCGTGGTCGTCGCCCAGGTGCGCGAGGGCGCCGAAGCCGATGCCCTTGTTCGGGATCGCCCGCAGTTGTTCCTTGATCTGCTTGAGCGAAGCCCCCAGATCCGCGGCCGGCGTCAGGCGCGCCGGGAACAGGCTGGTGAACCAGCCGACGGTGCGGGTCAGATCGACCGTGTCGAACAGGTCTTCGCGGCCATGCCCTTCCAGTTGCACCAGCACGCTGTCGTCGCCGGTCCAGCGCACCATCACCCGCGCCAACGCGGTCAGCAGCAGGTCGTTGACCTGGGTGCGGTAGGCCGCCGGGGCCTCCTGCAACAGTTGGCGGGTCAGCTCTTTGTCCAGCGGCGTACGGATCGCCTGCGCCTGGCAGTGCCGCTGGCCGCCCTCGGGGTTGTCGCACGGCAGCGCCACCGAAGCGCCTTGCAGTTGCTGCTGCCAGAAGCCCAGCTCAGCCTGCAACGGCTCGCTGGCGGCATAGCCCTGCAACGCTTCGGCCCAGGCCTTGACCGAACTGGTCCTGGCCGGCAACTGCACGGCGGCGCCGGCCAGGATCTGCCGGTAAGCGCTTTGCAGGTCTTCGAACAGGATCCGCCATGACACACCGTCGACCACCAAGTGATGGACGATCAGCAACAGGCGCTGGCTGCCGTCGGCCAGATCCGCCAGCACAGCGCGGATCAGCGAACCGCCGTTCAGCTTCAGGCTGCGCTGGGCCTGGTTGCCCAAGACCTCCAGCGCCGCCAGGTCGGCGACCTCGGCCTGGATGAGCACGGCTTCCCCCGCCAGCGCCTCCGCGCTGCGGTACTGCGCCGACCAGGCGTCGGCCTGCCCGGTGAATGCCAGGCGCAGGCTGTCGTGGTGCGCCACCAAGGCCTGCAACGCTTGCTCCAGCACCTGCCCGTCCAGCGGCTGGCGGGCCTTGAGCATCACCGACTGGTTCCAGTGGTGACGGTCCGGGACCGGCTGGGCGAAGAACCACTGATGGATCGGCAGCAGCGCGGTCTCACCGCTGGCCGGCCGCTGGTCGATCGCCTGCAGCGGCTCGCCGGTCTGCACCACGGTCGCCAGCGCCTGGACGGTCTGGTGCTGGAACAGGTCTTTGGGCGTGAAGCGCAGCCCGGCCTGGCGGGCGCGGCTGACCACCTGGATCGAGATGATCGAGTCGCCGCCCAGTTCGAAGAAGTTGTCGCTCAGGCCGACCCGCTCAAGCTTGAGCACGTCCTGCCAGATCGTCGCCAGTTGCTGCTCCAGCACGGTCTGCGGCGCCACGTAGGCCTGCTGCAATTGGCTGACGTCGGGCTTGGGCAGGTTCTTGCGGTCGAGCTTGCCGTTGGGCGTCAGCGGCATGCGTTCGAGCGTCAGCACGTAGGCCGGCACCATGTGCGCCGGCATCGTCGCCTTCAGTTGCTCGCGCAGGCCCTCGGCGAAGTCCGCCCGCTGCGCGTCGCCGACCACGTAGGCCACCAGGCGCTTGCTGCCGCCGCTTTCCTGGGCCACCACCACCGCTTCGCGCACGCCCTCCAGGGCTTGCAGGCGCGCCTCGATTTCCCCCAGTTCGATGCGGAAACCGCGGATCTTCACCTGGTTGTCGATGCGTTGCAGGTAGTCGAAGGTGCCGTCGGCGCGCTGGCGCACCAGGTCACCGGTGCGGTACAGCACGCCACCGGCCTGGCCGAACGGGTCGGCGACGAAACGCTCGGCGGTCATCGCCGCCCGGTTCAGGTAGCCGCGGGCCACGCCGCTGCCGCCCAGGTACAGCTCGCCGGCCATGCCTTGGGGCAACAGGTTCAGGTCGGCGTCGAGCACGTAGGCGCTGCGGTCGCCGATGCGGCTGCCGATCGGCGCATAGGCGGCGCCGCACGGTTCGTCGCGCCCGGCCTTCCAGATCAGCGGGGTGACCACGGTCTCGGTCGGGCCGTAGCCGTTGATGATGTACTCCGGGTCCAGCGCACGCTTGACCCGTTCGAAACTGGCGTTCGGCACCGCGTCGCCGCCGAAGCAGTAGATGCGCACCTTCGGCGGGTTGCCCACGCGCTCGGCGTGTTCGGCCAGCTGTTGCAGGTACACCGGCGGGAACGCGACCACGGTCACGCCGTGTTCGAGCATGGCGTTGTAGGTCTGCTCCGGCGTCCACAGGCTGTCGTCGCGGATCAGCAGCGAGCCGCCGTGGGTCAGGCTGGTCAGCCAGCGTTCGTGGGCGCCGTCGAAGGCGAACGACATGAAGTGGAATTCGCAGTCGGTGTCGCGCATCTCGTAGCGCTCGCCGATGGCCAGGCAATGCATCGCCAGCGGGCCGTGGGTGACGCTCACGCCTTTGGGATTGCCGGTGGAGCCAGAGGTGTAGATCACGTAGGCGAGGTTGTCCGGGGCCAGCGCCACGTCCGGCGCCCGGGCCGGACGGCCGCTGAGGTCGAGGCGATCCAGTTCCAGCACGCTCAGCGCCTCGCCGACCGGCAACTGCGCCGACACCCGCGAATCGGTCAGCAGCAGCGCCAGGCCGGCGTCCTGCATCAGGTACGCCAGGCGCTCGCGCGGGTAGCTGGTGTCCAGCGGCACATAGGCGCCGCCGGCCTTGAGCACCGCCAGCAGCGCGACGATCAGGCCTTCGCTGCGCGGCATGGCCACGCCGACCCGCACTTCGGCGCCCACGCCACGGGCCACCAGCTCATGGGCCAGGCGGTTGGCCCGGGCATCGAGTTCGCCATAGCTGTAGTGCTTGCCGTCGAAGATCACGGCGGTGCGCTCAGGCTGTTGCGCCGCCAGCCGGGCGTAGCGCTGATGCACGGCGATGTCCGTCGGGTAGGCCTGCGGCCGGTTTTCGGCCTGTTGCCGTGTGTGTTCCTCGGCGGTGGCCAGGGCGATCTCGCCGAGGCGGCGCTCGCCGGATTCGGCGAACCGCTCCAGCAGGTGCAGCAATTGCGCGCTGAGGCGCTCGACCGTGGCGGCGCTGAAATGCGCCCGGTCGACGCTCATGTGCAGCGCCAGGGTGTCGCCCAGGGTGACGCCCAAGGTCAGCGGGTAGTGGGTCTGATCCTGGTTGGCCACCGGGCCGAATACCACGCCTTCGGCGGTGCCGTGCTGCAGCGCTTCGGAGATCGGGAAGTTCTCGAACACCAGCAAGGTGTCGAACAGCGACTCGCCGCCCTGCCCGGCCCAGCGCTGGATGTTCGCCAGCGGCGTGTGCTCGAACTCGCGCAGCGCCAGGTTTTGCGCCTGCACGGCGGCCAGCCACGCGGCCACGGTCTGGTCCGGGCGGCTGGCGGCGATCACCGGCAAGGTGTTGATGAACAGGCCCACCTGCTGCTCGATGCCCGCCAGCTCCGCCGGACGCCCGGCCACGGTGGTGCCGAACGCCACGCAGGCGCTGCCGGTGTAGCGCTGCAACAGCAGCAGCCAGGCGGCCTGCACCAGCGTGTTGACGGTGACTTTCTGTTCGCGGGCAAACGCGTTCAGGCGCCGGGTGCGCGCCGCGTCGAGGTCGTGATGCGTGAGGGCATGACCGCTTTCCGTGCGCACCTCGCCGCCGGCCGCCGCAGCCTGCGCCAGTACGGTCGGCTCCTGGAAGTCCGCCAGTTGCGCCAGCCAGAACGCTTCGCTGACGGCGGCGTCCTGACGTTGCAGCCACTGGATGTAATCGGCGTAGCGGCTCACCGGACGCGGCGGCTCAAGCCCCGCGTAACGCTGCAGCACCTCACCGAGCATCTGCGCGCTGCTCCAGCCGTCCATCAGGATGTGGTGGTTGGTGAAGATCAGGTGATGGCGGTGCTCGGCGACGCGGATCAGGGTCACGCGCAGCAGTCCGGCCCCGGCCAGGTCGAAGCCCTGGGCCAGGTCGGCGGCGGTGAAGTCCTTGAGCGCCCGGGCGATGTCGTCGCGTTCGCGCCAGTCGAGCAGCGTGTACGGCAATTCGAGGCGGCGATGGATGATCTGCAGTTGCTCCTGCAGTTCGCCCTGCCAGATGAAGCCGCTGCGCAGGATGTCATGGGCGTCCATGGTCGCCTGCCACGCGGCGCGGAAGCGCTCGGGGTCGAGGCCGTCGACGTCCACGCACAGCTGGTTGATGTAGGTGCCGGTGCCTTGCTCGTACAGGGTGTGGAACAGCATGCCCTGCTGCATCGGCGACAGCGGATAGAGGTCTTCGATGGCGGCGGCCGGCACCGGGATCGCGTCCAGCTGCGCCTGGGCGATGTGCGCCAGCGGGAAGTCCGACGGCGTCACGCCCATCGACTCCGGCAGGCAGCAATGGCGGATCAGGGCCTGAAGCTCGGTTTCGTACTCGGCGGCCAGACGGGCGATGGTCGCCTCGTTGAACTGCTCGCGGCTGAAGGTCCAGCGCAGGTCGAGTTCGCCGTCGTAGACCTGGCCTTCGACGCCCAGCCAGTTGTCCAGCGGCGCGTCCGGGCTCTGCTCGCCGCCGGCGCCCTCGCCGGCCGGGCTGAACAGCGCGCCCTCTTCGGCATCGAAACTGCCGTCGAACTGGCCGAGGTAGTTGAAGGTGATGCGCGGCGTCGGCAGCGCTTTCAGGCTGGCCTGCACGGAGGCGTCGCCCAGGTGGCGCAGCACGCCGAAGCCGATGCCTTTGTTGGGGATCGCGCGCAGCTGTTCCTTGACCTGCTTGATCGCCGCCGCGACGGATTCCGCCGGGGTCAGGCGCACCGGGAACAGGCTGGTGAACCAGCCGACGGTGCGGGTCAGGTCGATGTCGTCGAACAGGTCTTCGCGGCCGTGGCCTTCCAGCTGGATCAGGGTGTCGGTGTGGCCGGTCCAGCGGCAGATCACCCGCGCCAGCGCAGTCAGCAGCAGGTCGTTGACCTGGGTGCGGTAGGCCGCCGGGGCCTGTTGCAGCAGCTGTTGGGTGAGGCTCTTGTCGAGACGGCTGTGGACAACCTTGGCGTGGCGGCTCTGGCGGCTGCCCTGCGGGTTGTCGCACGGCAGCGTCAGTTCGGCGCCGTCGAGCTGGCGTTGCCAGAAGCCCAGTTCGGCCTGCACCGCGTCGGTCGCGGCGTAGGCTTGCAGGCGTTCGCCCCAGGCCTTGTACGGGCTGGTCTTGGCCGGCAGTCGAATGCCCGTGCCTTGCGCCGCTTGCTGATAGGCCTGTTGCAGATCCTCCAGCAAAATCCGCCACGACACGCCGTCCACCGCCAGGTGATGCACCGCCAGCAACAGGCGCTGGCTGCCGTCGGCGACGGTGGCCAGCACCGCACGCAGCAGCGGGCCGCGCTGCAGGCTCAGGCTCTGCTGGGCCTTGCCGTACAGCGCTTGCAGGTCGGCATCGGCCAGACCGTCCGCCGCCCACAGCAGTTCAGGGTCGGCCGCCACCGGCGCCACGTCGGCGCGCCAGCCGTCGGCGCCCTCGACGAAGCGCGAGCGCAGGCCGTCGTGGTGCGCCGCCAGCCCGTTGAGCGCTTGCAGCAGCGCGTCGGCATTCAGGGCCTGATGGCTGCGCAGCAGCACCGCCTGGTTCCAGTGGTGACGCTGGGGAATGGCGTCTTCGAAGAAGGTCTGCTGGATCGGCAGCAACGGCAGTTCGCCGGTCACCGGCCCCTGATCGATGCTCACCCCGCTGCGGCCCTGCTGCGCCACGGCGGCCAGGGCCTGGACAGTCTGGTGCTGGAACAGGTCGCGGGGGCTGAAGTGGATGCCGGCCTGGCGCGAACGGCTGACCACCTGAATGGAAATGATCGAGTCGCCGCCCAGCTCGAAGAAGTTGTCGGTCAGGCCGACCTGGTCGAGCTTGAGCACGTCCTGCCAGATCGCCGCGATCTTCTGTTCCAGCTCGCTGCGCGGCGCGACGAACGCCTGCTGCATCTGGCTGGCGTCCGGCGCCGGCAGGGCCTTGCGGTCGAGCTTGCCGTTGGGGCTCAGGGGCAGCGCGGCCAGGAACACCATCTGGGTCGGCACCATGTAGTCCGGCAGGCTGTCCTTGAGCTGCGCCTTGATCGCCTCGCGGGCCGCGCCCTGGCCGTCCGCCGAGGCATCGACCACGGCAGCGTCCGTCGGCACCACATAGGCGACCAGTTGCAGGCTGCTGCCGCCCTGCACCGCGAGCACCACGGTCTCGCTGACCGCGTCCAGCGCCAGCAGGCGCGCTTCTACCTCGCCCAACTCGATCCGGAAACCGCGGATCTTCACTTGATGGTCGACCCGGCCGACGTACTCGATCTGGCCGAGGGCGTTGTAGCGCGCCAGGTCGCCGGTGCGGTACAGGCGCGCACCGTCGGCGCAGAACGGATCAGGGATGAAGCGCTCGGCGGTCAGGTCGGCGCGCTGGAAGTAACCTCGTGCCAGCAACTCGCCGCCGAGCATCAGCTCGCCGACCACGCCGACCGGGGTCGGCTGACCCTCGGCGTCCAGCAGGTAGGCATGGCGGCCCGGCAGCGGACGGCCGATGGGCATCGTCAGCGGCAGCGCCTGCTGCCCGCTGACGTAGTCGCTGCAATCGAGGGTGGTGGCGGTGACGGTGGCCTCGGTCGGGCCGTAGGTGTTGAGCAGCCTCACGTGCCCCAGCCCCGCCTCGCGCCAGGCCTGCACGCCTTCCGGCGGCATCGCCTCGCCGCCGCTGTGCACCTGGCGCAGCGCAGCATAGTCGCGCGGGCCTGCGGCGGCGAATTCCTTGGCGATCATGTTCCAATAGGCGGTGGTCAGGTCCATCACCGTGATGCCCTGCCCGACGATCTGGCGATACAGGGTCTCGCTGTCCCACACCTCGTTGCCGCGCAGCACCACGCGGGCGCCGCAGGTCAGCGGGCCGAACAGTTGCTCGCCGAACGCATCGAAGTTGAACGTGGCGAACTGCAGCGCGCAATCGGCGGCGCTCAGGCCGTAGTAGTGCTGCGAAGCGAAGGCGTGCTTGCTCAGGGCGCCATGGCTGATGCCGACGCCTTTCGGGCGGCCGGTGGAGCCGGAGGTGAACATCACGTAGGCCAGGTTGTCGGCCCACACGGTGCGCTGCGGGTTGCTGTCATCGTCGTGCGCCCAGACATCGGCCTGGTCCAGGCACAGGCTCTGAACGCTCCCGGGCACCGGCAGGCGTTCGAGCAGATGGCTTTGGGTCAGCAGCAGACGGCTGCCGCTGTCTTCGATCATGCACAGCAGGCGGTCGCGCGGGTATTGCGGATCCAGCGGCACATAGGCGCCGCCGGCCTTGAGCACGGCGAGGATCGCGACGATCAGCTCCAGCCCCCGGTCGACCGCGATGCCCACCAGCACCTCCGGCCCGACGCCTTCGGCCAGCAGCGTGCGGGCCAGACGGTTGGCCCGGGCGTTGAGCTGGGCATAGGTCAGTTGCTCGCCGTCAAAGATCAGGGCGAGCGCGTCCGGGGTCTTCGCTGCCTCGGCCTCGAACAGCTCATGCACGGGGCGCTCGCTCGGCCATGCGGCGTCATGGCGGCCCCACTGGCGGATCAACTGCTCGTGTTCCTGCGCCTGCATCAGACCGATGTCGCCGACCCGCTGCTGCGGATCGGCGGCGACGCTGCGCAGCAGTTCGTTCCAGTGCCGCGCCATGCGCTCGATGGTTTGCCCATCGAACAGGTCGCTGGCGTAGGTGAACGCCGCGTGCAGCTGGCCGCCCTTTTCGTAGGTGTCCAGGCTCAGGTCGAACTGGGTGCTGCGGCTTTCCCACTCGATGACGCCCAGCTCCAGGCCGCTGCCGACCTTGAGCGCGGTGACGTCGGCGACTTCCGGCTGGTGGTTGTACATCACCTGGAACAGCGGGTTGTAGCTCAGGCTGCGCTCCAGCTTCAGCGCCTCGACCAGGCGCTCGAACGGCAGGTCCTGGTGGGCCTGGGCGCCGAGGGCGGTTTCCTTGAGGTCGCGCAGCAGGTCGGCGAAACGGGTCTGGCCGTCCAGTTGCGCACGCAGCACCTGGGTATTGACGAAGAAGCCGATCAGCCCTTCGATCTCGCGGCGGTTGCGGTTGGCGATGGGCACGCCGACGCGCAGGTCGGTCTGCCCGGTGTAGCGGTGCAGCAGCACATTGAAGGTGCCCAGCAACAGCATGAACAGGGTGACGCCGTGCTGGCGGGCCACGCCGCGCAACTGCTCGACCAGCCCGGCCTCGACGACGTGCTCCAGGCGCCGGCCCAGGTTGCTCGGCAGCACCGGCCGCGGACGGTCCAGCGGCAGTTCCAGCACCGGATGTTCGTCGCCCATCTGCGCCAGCCAGTAGTCGAGCTGGCGCTGCTGTTCGCCGGCCTCCAGCCAGCGGCGCTGCCACAGCGCATAGTCGCTGTACTGCACCGGCAGCGGCGGCAGTTCGGCGGCGATGCCTTGGTCGTGGGCGTCGTAGAAGCGGCAGAACTCGTCGATCAGCACGTTCATCGACCAACCGTCGGACACGATGTGGTGCAGGGTCAGCAGCAGCACGTGTTCCTGCTCACCCAGTTGCAGCAGCACCACCCGCAGCAGCGGGCCGTTGGCCAGGTCGAACGGCTCCAGCGATTGTGCCTGGGCGGCGGTCGCCACCTGCGCCTCACGCTCGTGCGCCGGGAGGGCCGACAGGTCGATGCGGCGGATCTCCAACGGCTGTTGCAGCGGCACTTGCAGCAGGCTGTCGTCGGCCTGCTGGCGGAACACGGTGCGCAGGGTCTCGTGACGTTCGATGAGGCTGGCGAAGGCCTGCTCCAGCGCTGGCCGGTTCAGGCGCCCGGTCAGGCGCACCGCCGCCGGCAGGTTGTAGGCGCCGCTCTGCGGATCCAGGTGCCAGAGAAACCACATGCGCTGCTGGGCGTAGGACAGCGCCTGGCGATCCTCGGCCTCGACCCCGGCCGGAATCGGAAACCTTGAAAAGTCCACGCCTTCGCGTTGCAGGGCGGCGAGGAACATCTGGCGCTTTTCCAGCGGCAACCCGATAAACCGGCGAGCGAGTTTCAAGGAGTCATCAGCATTCATTTCTTGGGATCCGGATTCAGTAGGCAAGAAGCACAAAGGCACGTCGTCCCTATAAAACGAATCCAGACCTGAAAAATTAGCGATTGAGAACAACTATCAGAAGGGAGGCAAAGCGAGGATGGGCAAGTGAATTCCGCAAGGCGGGAGCCGCTGTCTTGATTGTGTCCTGCGGTGACCGGGCCGGCCTCTTCGCGGGCAAGCCCGCTCCCACAGGGTGCCGGGTGAATGCAGAAACTGCGGTCACCGCACAGCCAGATGAGAGCCAGCCTGCTGGCGAGGGTGCCGCCTGCAGGACAGGAGGGAAATGTCAGGCGCTCACGGCCAGCGCATGCCGCCGGTGATGGATCTCCAACTGGTCCTTGATCACCTTCAGCACCTTGGCCTCGTGCTCATGGATGAAGAAGTGCCCGCCGGCCAGCATGTCCACCGAGAAGCTGCCCCGGGTCTCCTTGCTCCAGCCGATCAGCTGTTCGGTGGTGGCGCGGTCGGCCTTGCCGCCGAGCACGTGCACCGGGCAGTTGAGCAAGGGGCGCTGCAACGGCTCGAAGGTGCCGCAGAGCAGGAAGTCCGCGCGCAGGATCGGCAGGGTCAGGCTCATCAGTTCCTGGTTGGCCAACACCTCTTCGCTGGTGCCGTTGAGCGTGCGCAGCTGCTCGATCAGCTCGGCATCGGTCTTGGGGTCGGCAAAGCCACGGTCGTAGTCGGCCCGCAGGGTCGGCGCCGCCGTGCCGGAGGCGAACAGCGCCACCGGCTCCGGGCAACCCAAGGCGCGCAAGGCATGGGCCAGCTCGCAGGCCAGCAACGCGCCCAGGCTGTGACCGAACAGCGCGTACGGGGTCTTGAGCGTCGGGCGCAATTCTTTGGCCAACTGCATCGCCAGCCCCCGCATGTCGGTGTGCAGCGGCTCGTCGAACCGGGCCCCGCGCCCCGGCAGTTCCACCGGCTGCAATTGCAGCCATTGCGGCAGCTTGGGCCGCCAGCGGCTGTAGACCATGGCACTGGCGCCGGAGTACGGCAGGCACAGCAGGGTCAACTTGGTCACCACGCTTCCCTCTCATGAACGTCTCTATAGAGGGGGGACGGATGGCCCGCCCGGCAAATTAGTCGGCGCCCGGTAAATTCCCCCGACAAGCGCTCGTTAACCGTTCAGACCAAAACAACAACGTCACAGCGGGGAATCACCGTGGATCTGCACAGCATTCTGGGCAAACTGTTCGCCAATGCCGGCGCCGTCGGCATCGAAGGCGTGTTCCAATTCGTGTTCGGCCCGCAGGCGGCGTACTGGGCCGAGGTCGGCGCCGCCAGCCGCACCGGGCCCGGGCGCCACGCCAGCCCCGATGTGACCATCGAAGTGGCGCAGCAGGATTTCCTCGGGATCATGGGCGGCACGGCCAACGTCGAGGAACTGTTCGCCAGCGGTCGCCTGAAGATCGGCGGCAACATGGGCCTGGCCACGCTGCTGCCGCAGATCATCGACCAGGCCATGCACGGCGGCGCCGTGACCGAAAAGGTCGACATGAACAAACGCTACCCGACGCCGGCGCGCTTCAGCGAGCGACTCACCGCAGGGCTGCCGGTGCAGACCCAGGTCGAACGGCGCCCGCGCAGCGAGTTGCCGGTGGACGAATTCAGGCGCCGCTACCTGCCCCAGGGCATTCCCGTGGTGATCAGCAACGCGCTGCACGACTGGCCGCTGTTCAACCTCAGCCGTGAAGAATCGCTGGCGCATTTCGCCGAGCTGCAAGGCATCACCCGCCACGGCGACTACGTGAAGAAGACCTTCTCCACCGAACGGGACTTCCGCTCCACGTCCATGGCCGAGTTCATCGCCTCCCTCGACAGCCCGGCGGTCAAGGGCGAAAACGGCGAGCCGCCGGCCTACATGGGCAACAACATCCTGCCGGCCAAGCTGATGGAGCAGATCCGCCTGCCGGCCTACTTCGACGCCGGGCTGTTCATCCCGCCCCGGATCTGGATCGGCCCCAAAGGCACGCTCACGCCGCTGCACCGCGACGACACCGACAACCTGTTCGCCCAGGTCTGGGGCCAGAAGCGGTTCACCCTCGCCGCCCCCCATCACCGCGAAGCGCTGGGCACCTGGTCCACCGCGCCGGAGGGCGGCCTCGATGGCTGCGACTTCAACCCGGACGCGCCGGACTACGGGCGTTTCCCCGCGGCCCGCGACGTGACGTTCCTGCGGGTGGTGCTGGAGGCCGGGGACCTGCTGTTCCTGCCTGAGGGCTGGTTCCATCAGGTGGAGTCGGTCTCGACGTCGCTGTCAGTGAACTTCTGGGTGAATTCCGGCCGGGGCTGGTGAAACAGCAGCCTTGACCCTGCCCGGCGGTGCCCTTGCTGACGCAATCGCCAGCAAGCTGGCTCCTACAGGTTCATGTGCACGGCGGATCCCCTGTAGGAGCGAGCCTGCTCGCGATGACGGCAGCCCATTCAGCCTCGATGTATCAGATACACCGCCATCGCCAGCAGGCTGGCTCCCACTGGGGCCTGTGCAAGGCACAGATCCCATGTAGGGGCGGGCTTCATTTGAGGTGACGGTAACTCTGGATCGCCGAGCCCAGCACCACCGCCCCCGCCGCGATCGCCAGCCAGAACCCGCTGCGGGCGCCGAAGGCATCCACCAGCGCGCCGGAACCGGCGGCGCCGACCGCCACGCCGATGCTCAGGCCGGTGACCAGCCAGGTCAGCCCTTCGGTGAGCTTGGCCGGCGGCACGATGCGCTCGACCAGCGCCATGGCGACGATCAGGGTCGGCGAGAAGAACAGCCCGGCGATGAACACCGCCACCGACAGCCCGAGAATATTGCCCGACAGCAACAGCGGCAGCGTGGTCACCGCTGTCGCCGTCCCGCCGTACATGAACAGTTGCGGCAGCGGCAGCCGCGAACGCATCGCCCCGAACGCGATGCCGGCCAGGCACGAACCGATGGCGTACACCGACAGCACGATGCTCGCCGCCGCCGGCTGGCCCTGCTGCTGGGCGAAGGCGACGCTGACCACGTCCACCACGCCGACGATGACGCCCATGGCGACCATCAGCAGCAACAGCAGGCGGATGTCCGGCGAGCGGATGATCGAGCCCTGGTGGTGTTCTTCGTGAGGATGCACCGGCGGTTCGGTGCTGCGCTGGGCCACGAACGCGGTGACGCCCACCGCCAGCATCAGCAGCGCCGCCAGCGGCCCGGCCTCGGGGAACACCGCCACGCACAACCCCACCGACAGCGGCGGGCCGACGATGAAGCAGACCTCGTCGAGCACCGACTCCAGCGCATAGGCGGTCTGCAATTGCGGCTGGCCGCGGTAGATCCGGGTCCAGCGCGCCCGCACCATCGCTGACATGCTCGGCATGCAGCCGGCCAACGCGGCGCAGACGAACAGCGTCCAGTACGGCGCCTGCAAGCGGGTGCACAGCAGCAACATCAGCAGCGCCCCGCCGCCGATCAGCGCCGACACCGGCAGCACCCGGCCCTGGCCGAACCGGTCCACCAGCCGCGATACCTGCGGCGCGCAGAACGCCGTGGCCAGCGCGAACGTCGCCGCCACCCCGCCGGCCAGGCTGTAGCCGCCCTTGAGCTGGGACAGCATGGTGATCACGCCGATGCCGGTCATGGAAATCGGCATGCGCGCGATCATCCCGGCGATCACAAAGTTGCGGGCGCCGGGGGCGTTGAACAGTTCGCGGTAAGGATTGGCCATCGGTTGCGGTCTCGTCAGGGGCCTGCAACTTGCCACAAAGGCCCGTGGACGCAAAAGCGCCGAATTGTTGGTGGAGTGTGAAGCCCGCGTCCGTCGGGCCGTTTGGCGAAACCCGCCGCGCCGGACTATTTTTCAACGGTACCGATCACCCACGCCTGTTGTTCACCAGCCAGTCGGGTCAGCCGTCACGCCCTGCCGCGAAGGCCTTCATACGAGCCAAAGCCATGGAAGAGATGCTGATCCTGGTCTCCCCCAGAGACCGCCCCACCGGCACCGCCCCCAAGATGCAGGTGCACCGCCAGGGCCTGCGCCACCGCGCCTTCTCGATCTTCATCTTCGACCCGCACGGGCGGTTGCTGCTGCAGCGGCGCGCCGCCGGCAAATACCACTCCGCCGGCCTGTGGACCAACACCTGCTGCGGGCATCCCCGGCCGGGCGAGCGCACCCCGGCGGCCGCCCGACGTCGCCTCCAGGAAGAGATGGGCCTCACCTGCGACCTGCTCGAAGTCACCGCGATGCTTTACCGCGAACAGGTGACCGACCAACTCATCGAACATGAATACGACCACCTCCTCATCGGGCTCAGTACGGCCGACCCGCAGGCCAATCCCGAAGAGGCCCAGGACTGGCAATGGCTGACGCTGGAGGCGCTGACGCAGCAACTGCTCATGAGCCCGGAGCGGTTCACCGTGTGGCTGCGGCGCATCTTCGAGACGTTCGGCAGCGACACCGTCGGGCGCTGGGCCGAAACCGCACGCCAGCACTTGGGCGATGCAGAGCCTGCTCCGGCCTCGGCCTGGCACGTGCCGCCCCTGCATTGCCCCGCCCCGTTTCGCATCGACGACGCGTTGGCGGACACCGTCGATGACCTGCTGTTGCCGTGGGTCGCCCGGATCGGCATCTTCGACGGCCAGCTCGACAAGATCCGCGCATCGGGCTTCGGCCGTTTCGCCACGCTGTGCCACACCGACACCGACGACCCCGACCGCCTGCTGCTCTCGGCGCAATGCATCGCCGCCCTGTTCGCCGTGGACGATCACTACTGCGACGACGAGCGCACCGGCTCGCAGCCCCGGCGGGTCGGCCCGCGCCTGTCGGTGGCCCTCGCCGCGCTGGAGCCGGTGCACCTGACCGCGCCGTTCCACGCCGACCTCGTCCGCGCGCTGGAGCGCGACCCGGTGCTGGTGGCGCTGCAGGCCTACATGAAGCGGGTCGAAGCCTTCGCCACGCCTTCCCAGGTGGCCCGCGTGCGTCATGAAGTCATCGCCATGTTCGTCACCATGACGGCCGAGGCCGCCTGGCGCACCGAAGGCATCGCCCCGGCGTTGTGGGAGTACCTGGCCCAGCGTCAGACCAACAGCTTCCTGCCGTGCATGTCGCTGATCGACGTGATCGGCGGCTATGAACTGCCGGCCAACGTCTACAGCCATCCGGCGGTGCGGCGGGTCACGACCCTGGCCGCCAGCGCCACGATCATCGCCAACGACCTGTTCTCGGCCCCCAAGGAAAGCCTCGCGGCCATCGGCGACTTCAATCTGCCGGGGTTGATGATCCGGGCCCTGAACGGCTCCCCGCAGGACGCCATGGCCCGCAGCGCGGCCATCCACGATCAGGTGATGCGCCAGTACGAAGACGCCGAACGGACATTGCTGGCCGACGCCGACCCGCTGCTCGCCCGCTACCTCAAAGGCGTGAAGAGCTGGGTGGCGGGCAGCCTGGAGTGGCATCGCCACAGCGGCCGCTACCGGGTCTGAGGCGGCGGGACTTTTCATGTCCGGGGATGAACTCTGGCCGTCACCCTCCGGTCAGCTAAATAAGTCCCCTGCCCCGGAGCCCCCAGGCCATGGCCGAGCATCACCCGGAACGCCAGAGCGCCATCGATGCCCACGGCATCATCGGCGACATGCGCAGCGCCGCGCTGGTCAACGATCAGGGCAGCGTGGATTTTTTCTGCTGGCCCGAGTTCGACAGCCCGTCGATCTTCTGCTCGCTGCTGGACACCCCCGACGCGGGCATCTTCCAGCTGGCGCCGGACCTGCCCGAGGCGCGCCGGGAACAGATCTACCTGCCGGACACCAACGTCCTGCAGACCCGCTGGCTCAGCGAGCGCGCCGTGGTCGAGATCACCGACCTGCTGCCGGTCGGCGACCGCAGCGACACCTTGCCGCTGCTGATGCGCCGGGTGCGGGTGGTCAGCGGCCAGGCGACGTTCCGGCTGCGCTGCGCGGTGCGCCACGACTACGGCCGCGCCGCCACCCGCGCCCGGGCGGACAAGCAGGACGTGACCTTCAGCGCCGACGGCCAGCCGACCCTGCGCCTGACCGCGGACCGGCCGATGCGCATCGAGGCGCAGGCCGCCGTCGCCGAGTTCACCCTCAAGCAGGATCAGCGCGCGGCCTTCATGCTCGGCGCCGGCGACGACCCGCGGCTAGGCGAAGACCACGGCGACCTGTACCTGGAGCGCACCCTGAAGTTCTGGCGCGACTGGCTCCGCCAGTCCACCTACCGCGGGCGTTGGCGGGAAATGGTCAACCGTTCCGCCCTGGCGATGAAGCTGCTGACCTCCCGCGAACACGGCGCGATCCTCGCCGCCGCCACGTTCGGCCTGCCGGAAACGCCCGCCGGCACACGCAACTGGGACTACCGCTACACCTGGATCCGCGACGCATCCTTCACCGTGTACGCCTTCATGCGCCTGGGCTTCGTCGACGAGGCCAACGACTACATGCGCTGGCTGCGCGGCCGGGTCAGCGATTGCCGGGGCCAGCCGATGAAGCTCAACATCCTGTACGCCATCGACGGGCGCCAGGAACTGCCGGAGACCGAACTCACCCATTTGTCCGGCCACGGCGGGGCCCGGCCGGTGCGCATCGGCAACCAGGCGTACGAACAGATCCAGCTCGATATCTACGGCGAACTGATGGACGCGGTGTACCTGGTCAACAAGTACGGCGACGCCATTTCCCACGAGGGCTGGAAGCACGTGCAGGAAGTGGTCGATCAGGTCTGTGAGACCTGGCAGAACGAAGACGTGGGCATCTGGGAAATGCGCGGTGAGCAGCATCACTTCCTGCACTCGCGGCTGATGGGCTGGGTGGCGCTGGACCGGGCCATCCGCCTGGCCTCCAAGCGTTCGCTGCCGGCGCCGTTCGCCCGCTGGGACCAAACGCGCCAGGCGATCCACAGCGACATCTGGGACAACTTCTGGAACGAGGAGCGCGGCCATTTCGTGCAGTACCTGGGCGGCACCGCCCTCGACGGTTCGATGCTGCTGATGCCGCTGGTGCGCTTCGTCAGCGCCAAAGATCCGCGCTGGCTCGCGACCCTGGACGCCATCGAAAAGCACTTGGTGCGCGACGGCATGGTCTACCGCTACCGCAACGACGACACCGGCATCGACGGCCTGCCCGGCACCGAAGGCGCGTTCGCCGCCTGCTCGTTCTGGTACGTCGAATGCCTGGCCCGCGCAGGCCGGGTAGACAAGGCCCACCTGGAGTTCGAACAACTGCTGCGCTACGCCAATCCGCTGGGCCTGTACGCCGAAGAGTTCGACAGCCGCGGCCGCCACCTGGGCAACACGCCCCAGGCCCTGACGCACCTGGCGCTGATCAGTGCGGCGTGCTTCCTCGACCGCAAACTGAGCGGGACGAAGAACTGTTGGCAGCCGTAGGGCGTCATCGTTTTTCGCCAGAGCCTGTCAGACATCTCCCGCACCAATCCCGGTTCGCGGAATGAATTCCTACAACAATTAAACGTTTCGCCCCCTCTATGGCGTGGGCAATGGCTCCCGCGGGTGGGCGAAGCGGCCCCCTTCTTTGTGCCACCGGATTTTTACTGACACAGCGCAGGGCCAGGAATTACGGCTATTTCGCGGTCGAGCGGGAGCCAGCGCCCTCGCCACAAGCGCACAAGTGAAGGCCTACAAATGTTCAACAAAAGCCGCGCAATGCCTCCCCCCGTAACTTGCACTTACACCCTGAAATACCTTGTTGCCAGCCGTGTCGCCCGCCCCTACCATCCACCGCAACGGGCACAGCGGAGCTGTCCAATAAAACCCGATTTCAAGGAACCAGAATGAGCCAGCGCATCCACCGTCAGATCGACGTTCCCCTTCGCACGGGCCTGACCCGCAGCCAGTTGTGGGAAGCCCACGACAAAGGCCTGATCAAATGCTGGGAGATCGGCCGCCAGCGCGCCGTGCGCTTTCCCGATCTGGCCAAGCGCTGCCTGGCCGACGAACTGCCGGTGCTGGGCTGGAAAGGCGGGGTCAGCCGCAGCCTGAAAAAGAACGAAAAGTACGGTTCCCTCAAATACCTGGCCGAATGGCAGGGCCTGCGCGGCGAGCATCTGGACATCGACCTGAGCGAAGAACGGGCGCTGACCTGCTCACGCACCGGCATGGTGGTGACGTTCACGCCGGACCGGAGCAAGTATTTCAATCAGGTGGCGGAAGAGGCCTGACAACGAGGAGTGCCGCATGAGCCATGACGCGATCCTGTTCAGCACAACACCCACCCTGACCATCGCCTATGAGCAGCACGGCCCGAGCGACGGTGCTGCGGTGATTCTCCTCCATGGCTTCCCCTACTCCCCCCGCGCCTACGACGAAGTCGCCCCGGCCCTCGCCGCCGAGGGCTGCCGGGTGATCGTGCCGTACCTGCGCGGCTACGGCCCGACCCGGTTCAACCGTGCGGACACGTTGCGCTCCGGCCAACAGGCGGCGCTGGCCCAGGATCTGCTGGACCTGATGGATGCGCTGGGCATCGCCCAGGCCACGCTGTGCGGCTACGACTGGGGCGGCCGGGCGGCGTGCATCGTGGCGGCGCTGTTTCCCGAGCGGGTGCACGGGCTGGTCACCGGCGACGGCTACAACCTGCAGAACATCCCGGCCTCCGTCCGGCCGCTGGATCCGGCCACCGAGCACCTGTACTGGTATCAGTACTATTTCCACACGCCCCGCGGCGTCGAGGGCCTGACGCAGAACCGGCGGGCGCTGTGCGAACTGCTCTGGCGCCTGTGGTCGCCCACCTGGACCGGCAATGCCGAGCGCTATCCCCTGACCGCCCCGGCCTTCGACAACCCGGACTTCGTCGAGGTAGTGATCCACTCTTACCGTCACCGCTTCATGTACGCCGCAGGCGATCCGGCGCTGGAGTGGATGGAGAAGGCCCTGGAGCAACAGCCTACGATCGGCGTGCCGACCGTTTCCCTGTGCGGCGCCGACGACGGCGTCGGCCCCGCGCCGGAAGAAGACGAAGACGCCGACCGCTTCACCGGCCCCTACGAGCGCCGGGTGCTGGCCGGTGTCGGGCACAACATTCCCGAAGAGGCGCCGCAGGAGACGCTCAGGGCGTTGCGGGAGCTGTTGCGCGCCTGAGGGTTAGCCCCTGATCATCACGCGTCCGCCAACCCCACCGAAAACCGCTCCCGATAAGCCTGCGGCGTCACCCCCATGGCCCGCAGGAAACTGCGGCGCAGGGTCTCTTCGCTGCCGAAGCCGCAATTCGCCGCGATCCGCTTGACCGCAAGCCCCGTGTCGCTCAGCAGCCGCCGGGCGGTCTCGACGCGCAGTTGCTCGATGGCCCGGGCCGGGGTCTGGCCGGTGTCGGCGCGGTAGTGGCGCACGAAGCTGCGCTCGCTCATGCCGGCCTGCTCGGCCAGGGCCGCGATGCCCAGGTCACGGGTGAGGTTTTCGGTGATCCAGGCATGCAGGTCGTCGAACCGGTTGCCTTGCCGGTGCAGCGACTGGTTCTGCAGCGACAGCATCACGCTGAACTGCGATTGCCCGCCCGGCCGCTTGAGGAACACCACCAGATGGCGGGCGACCTCCAGGGCGATGTCGCGGCCCAGATCCTCCTCCACCATGGCCAGCGCCAGGTCGATGCCGGCGGTGACGCCCGCCGAGGTCCAGACCGGGCCGTCATTGATGAAGATCGGATTGGCTTCGACCCGAAGTTTGGGGTGCTGGCGGGCCAGTTGCTCGCAGCGCGTCCAGTGGGTGACCACCCGGCGCCCGTCCAGCCAGCCGCTGGCCGCCAGCAGGAACGCACCGGTGCACACCGAGGCCACGCGCCGGCACGTGGCGGCATGCGTGCGTACCCAGTCCACCAGCGGCGCATGGTCGGCGGCGGCGTAGATGCCCCAGCCGCCGGCGATGATCAACGTGTCGCTGGGGGCCTGCGGCAACGGTTCGGCCAGCAGCGCCAGCCCGGCCGACGAGCGCACCGCCCCGCCGACGCTGGCGACCACCGACGGCGCATAAGGCACCGGCAGGCCGCGGTGGCGGGCGACGTCGTTGGCCGAGGCGAACACCTGCAAAGGACCGGTGACATCGAGCACCTGGACATCGGCGAACGCGAGGACATGGATGGATTTAGGCATTTGGCGAGATTCGTGGGTTGATTGGCGAATACGCCAAACGCTACGCGCCTACAGTGAAGCCGTCCACCCCCACTACAGGAGTAAAACGCCATGACCGTGCAGATCGGCTTTCTGTTGTTTCCCCAGGTGCAGCAACTGGACCTGACCGGCCCCTACGATGTGCTGGCTTCGCTGCCGGGCGTGCAAGTGCACCTGGTCTGGAAGGATCTGATTCCGGTCACCGCCAGCACAGGCCTGGTGCTCAAGCCGACCGTGACCTTCGACGACTGCCCGGCGCTCGATGTGCTGTGCGTGCCCGGCGGCGCAGGCGTCGGGCCGCTGATGGAGGACGACCAGACGCTGGACTTCCTCAGGCGGCAGGCCGCTCAGGCCCGGTACGTGACCTCGGTGTGCACCGGCTCCCTGGTGCTCGGGGCGGCCGGCCTGCTCAAGGGCAAACGGGCGACCACCCACTGGGCCTATCACGACCTGCTGGAAACGCTGGGGGCGATTGCCGTGAAGGATCGGGTGGTGCGCGACGGCCACCTGTTCACCGGTGGCGGCATCACCGCCGGGATCGACTTTGCGCTGGTGCTCGCGGCCGAACTGGTGGACGCCGACACGGCGCAGCGTGTGCAGCTGCAACTGGAATACGCGCCGGCGCCGCCGTTCGATTCGGGCAGCCCGGAGCGCGCGCCCGCCCACATCGTCGAAGAGGCCGTGCGGCTCGCGGCGCCGTCGCTGAGCAAGCGCCGGCAGATCACCGAACGCGCGGCGGCGAAGCTTGGATTGCGCTGAACCATCAGGCTCCATTGTCTGCCCCAGCCCTGCGGCGCCTTGGCGGACGCCATCGCCAGCAGGCTGGCTCCTACAGGGATCCGGGTTGACCGAAAAATCGGCGGTCACCACAAAACCCTGTGGGAGCAACTGTCTTGCTTCTGTCCTGCGGCGTCTGGACTGCCGCCATCGCTGGCAAGCCAGCTCCCACAAAGTTCTCGGTTGAATGCAAAGTGAGGAGGCACCGCAAGACCCTGTGGGAGCGGGCTTGCCCGCGATGGCAGTCTGTCAGCCTCCAACGCAGGTGGCTGATATGCCGCCATCGCGGGCAATCCCTCTCCCACAGGTACTGCGTGTGTCCCGGACTTTCGCTGCATCTTCACTTGTCCCCCCGTGCCTTGCCGTGTAGAAAGCAACCCCACATTCTGCGCACAAGGACCTCCCATGCCTGCCTTGCCATGGCTCTATCTCGGCCTTCTCGGCCTCGGTTACGGATGGGCGCTGAGCGTCGGCAGCCTCGGTTGGCTGGCGCTGGTTTCCGTGGGCCTGTTGCTGGTCGCCGGTTTCGCCGTCCGCCAGCAGAGCCTGCCGGTGGCCCGCTATCTCGGCCACGGCCTGTTTGTCGTGCTGGCGCTGGCGTTGGCCCTGCACTGGTTGCCGGGCTTTCACAACGGCCGGGCCATCGAGCCGCAACGCTTCACCGACGACGCCGTGCCGTTCTCGATGTACCTGAACCTGGACAAGCCCCTGATCGGCTTCTGGCTGCTGCTGGCCTGCCCGTGGATCGTCGCCCGCCGGCCGTTGCGCCTTCAGGTCTACGCCGCCGCGCTGGCCCTGGTGCTGACCGTAGTGCTGGCCCTGGGCGGCGCGCTGGCGCTCGGCATCATCGCCTGGGCGCCGAAGTGGCCGGATCAGGCCTGGCTGTGGGTGCTGAACAACCTGCTGCTGGTGACGCTGGTGGAGGAATCGCTGTTTCGCGGCTATATACAGGGCGGCCTGAGCCAGCGCTTCAAGTCCCTGCCCTACGGCGACAACCTGGCGCTGCTGCTGGCGTCGCTGCTGTTCGGCCTGGTGCACATCGGCGCCGGCTGGACGTGGGTGCTGCTGGCGAGCCTGGCGGGGGTCGGCTATGGTCTGGCCTACCGTTTCGGCGGCCTGGGCGCGGCGATCTCCACGCACTTTGCGCTGAACCTGCTGCACTTCGGGCTGTTCACCTACCCGATGCTCGCCGGCTGAGGCAAGCCCCGTTTTGCGACGCCGTACTTATTAATGAAAAAAAACTTCAATAAACGGCCAAGCCCGCCGACAACCTTTCAAAGCCTTGCGGATTGAAAAACCATGCGTAATAACCAGCCCATTACACAGCGCGAACGGACTTTCCCGGCTCAGCAACGGTTGATCTCCACAACCGACGCCAAGGGCGTGATCACCTACTGCAACGACGCTTTCGTCGAAATCAGCGGGTTCTCGCGCGAGGAACTGATCCGTGCGCCGCACAACCTGGTCCGTCACCCCGACGTCCCGGCTGCGGTGTTTTCGCACATGTGGGGCACACTGAAACAAGGCTTGCCATGGATGGGCATTGTCAAGAACCGCTGCAAGACCGGTGACCACTATTGGGTCAACGCCTATGTGACACCGGTGTTCGAAGGCAGTCAGGTGGTCGGCTACGAGTCGGTGCGGGTCAAACCCACCGCCGAGCAGGTCCGCCGTGCCGAAGCGCTCTACCAACGCATCAACCAGGGCAAGTCGGCGATTCCCAAAGCGGACAAATGGCTGCCGGTGCTCCAGGACTGGCTGCCGTTCATCCTGGTCAGCCAGCTGAGCTTCATGATCGGCGCCACGCTCAACTCCCAGTGGGGCTTCGCCCTCGCCGCCGGCCTCTCGGTGCCGCTGGGCCTGATGGGCCTGCAATGGCAGCAGCGCGGCCTCAAGCGCCTGCTGCGCCTGGCCGAGCAGACCACCTCTGACCCGTTGATCGCGCAGATGTACACCGACAGCCGCGGCGCCCAGGCGCGCCTGGAGATGTCGATCCTCAGTCAGGAAGCGCGCCTGAAGACCTGCCTGACCCGCCTGCAGGACACCGCCGAGCACCTGACCGATCAGGCCAAGCAGTCCGACGCCCTGGCGCACAACAGCTCCAGCGGCCTGGAACGCCAGCGCGTGGAGACCGAACAGGTCGCCACCGCCGTCAACCAGATGGCCGCCACCACCCAGGAAGTGGCCAGCCACGTGCAGCGCACCGCCGACGCCACCCAGGAAGCCAACCGCCTGACCGGCCGCGGCCGCGACATCGCAGGCGAAACCCGCGAAGCCATCCAGCGCCTGTCGGTGGTGGTGGGCGAAACCGGCCTGACCGTGACGCAACTGGCCCGGGACAGCGACGAGATCGGCGGCGTGGTGGACGTGATCAAAGGCATCGCCGACCAGACCAACCTGCTGGCGCTCAACGCCGCCATCGAAGCGGCCCGCGCCGGCGAGATGGGCCGCGGCTTCGCCGTGGTGGCCGACGAGGTCCGCCAACTGGCGCAGCGCACCAGCGAATCCACCGGGCAGATCCACGCCCTGATCGCCAAGCTGCAACAGACCGCCACCAGCGCCGTACAGACCATGGAAGCCGGGCACCGCCAGGCCGAAGAAGGCGTGGCGCGGGTGCTCGAAGCGGACCAGGCCCTGGTGGGCATCAGCGAAGCGGTGGCCAACATCACCGACATGACCACCCAGATCGCCGCCGCCACCGAAGAGCAAAGCGCGGTGGCCGAAGAGATCAGCCGCAACATCAGCAACATCTCGGAACTGGCGGACCAGACCTCGGAACAGGCGCACAACTCGGCGCTGCTGAGCGAAGAGCTGACCAAAACGGCCAACACGCAGTATTCGTTGGTGGAGCGGTTTAACCGCTGATTGGACTGGCAACAAAGAAAACCCGGATAGCGAACGCTTCCGGGTTTTTTATTGCCAATCTGGAATCAAGGCTGACGGGTGAATCGCCATCGCGAGCAGGCTCGCTCCTACAGTGGATGTGTACACGACGAATATCCCCTGTAGGAGCGAGCCTGCTCGCGATAAGGCCAAAACAGCCGGCGAAATTATCGTGGCAACTTCAGCTTATCCAGCAGTCGATTGACCAACAGTTCGTTGAGCATGATCAGCTGTTGCAGCGCCAGCAGCGGCTTACGCTCCGGACCTCTCGCCGAGTTAGCGATATTGCCGGCCATGGCGTTGGCCGTCGACAGCGATTCGCAGGCTTCGACCAGCAGCGTTTCGTCATCCAGCGTGGGGTCGACGAGGTAGATCGGACGGGCCTTCGGAGGGAAGTACTCCGGGATTTCGGGGCCCAGGTAATAGTCGAGTGCGCGGTCGACGGCTTCTTTTGTCTTTCGAGACTCAAGTTCGGGGTCGTGGGAGGTTGGATCGGTTTCTGGCGGGTTGGGTGTGGCTTTGAACATAGATAAGACTCCAATTCGAAAAACGGGAGCCATCACCCTCGCTACCAAACGGCGGGCGGTGGCCATGCGCGGGTTGGTAGACCGGTCGAATTGGAAAACCCGGCGCTCACGAATGAGCCCCACGCACGCCCACCATAGAATGCTGAACCCAGATAAGAGGCAGCATTGACGGTGTCGCTGTCATCACAACTCGAAGCGGGCTACCAAACCCGATCACTGTTTCTCAGTGACAGGGACACGATAGAGCCCTCTCCAAGCCGCGTAAGCCGGCGGATTCTGGCGTAGGCGTAGGCAACGACGCAAGGCATTGTGGCCCTTATGACGTAACGCCTCGTGTACTTTAAACACGCTCACGAAATCATGTTTAGGCGCATAAAGCTCCGGACACTCTTATCTTGTGACGTCGCCTGGCTTTCCGCTTTCGTGAACAAGTCCGGCTCCGCAGTTTGGCCATATTCACCCAGGCAAGACTGGTCGGTTGTCAGGCCAGCTTCGTGATCCGTAAATCTCCAGCCCCCTCGTAATGTACAAATGATGTTTAGGGCCAATCCAATCCAGTTTAAAAAATCATTAAATACCCATCCTATGCCTACAGACCTTCTCTCCATTGCCTACAACAACCAAAGACTCCCCCGACTTGTTAGTTCGGTACGCGAAAACTAACATGGCACGGCCACTGAGAACTGCAAAAGATGAATCGGGCGCCCCAGATACATCGAACGGTGCCAGAGGTCTTTATCAATTCGACTGAACATTGGCCTCATAGAAAGGCTTTTGGACAGTCCTGTACTACCTCACCCACAACCTATTCAGACACAAAACAAAGGACTGGATCATGCATAAAAGGAAAACGGATTTAGCTCTTGTCAAAACAAGCCACCTGCTAACGCTCAAAGCGAGTTCGACAATCAATGGCTATGGTGGCGGCTGCATTATGGAGGGAAAATACTTCATCGAGCGACCAGATTGCGGGCTTAGAATCCGAAAACCCAGGTAAGTATTAAGTGTAATTATTGGGCGCCCCTTACCGGGCGCCCAATAACAAATAGAGATCACACAAAGCCAAGGAATGGTTGTGAACAAAGAAGACAAGTCTTACCTGGCATACAACAAACAATCAGAACACCCGGCCACCGTTAAAAACAAGATAGTTCATATAAATCCGTTATCATCCTACAAGATGATGGTGATCAATAGTAACGATGGCAGCGTAGCAGGCGATGATTTTGAACAGAGCATCTCCAGCAAAGAGCCAGACACATATCAAATACTTCGACAAATCATCCAAAACGAACCCATTTCGACCTCCACCTATTGGCAAGGATACCTATTACTCCCCCCTGCCCACACTTACACCTACGACACTCAGTTAAAAACCAGTATCATCAAGACAGACTTGACCAGCCTTAAGGCTCAACGACCTCATGCAAATGAAGACCCGTTCGAACTGATAACCGCACACATTTCCGAAGTACATAAAAACAATAACAACGGTAAGATTGTAGTGCGTTTTTCTGGCGGCGTCGACTCTACCTGCTTATTACTCGCGGCGATTGAGGTCGCGGGGAAAGACCATGTAATCGCAATCACTTGGCTTGACGACAAATGCAGCGCAAATGAAGACAAAAACACCTCCATTGCTTTATGCAACTCAATGAATGTAAAGCACTTA
Organism: Pseudomonas ekonensis; assembly: GCF_019145435.1. NCBI lineage: Bacteria > Pseudomonadati > Pseudomonadota > Gammaproteobacteria > Pseudomonadales > Pseudomonadaceae > Pseudomonas > Pseudomonas ekonensis. Next base: position 529,646 of record NZ_JAHSTS010000002.1, read on the forward strand.
TTATTCAAGCTTGAGCCACAAGACTTTTTCCAAAATATAAACCCTACTGATCATTTTTGCATCAACCCCAGCATGGCTTCTGATCAGGTTTTCAAGAATGAACGCGACTTCATTTCCTCTCGACTAGGTGACGAATACATTATATTGGATGGCCACGGTGGTGATCACCTGTTTCTAGACCCCATCCCCACTATTGCGTTTCAACATCCAATCAGAGAAAAAAGATTACTCAAGGGAATTGAAGTTGCCACAACGATCTCCAGGCTAACCGGATCAAGCATCTACGAAACCCTTACTCACAACAGAAACCAACGAGCCAATGAAACCGACAGGCTAAACTATTTTTTCAATATACAGATTTCTTCGCAACCGAAACAAGAACCCCCCAAGACTTTAGTCGATGAACATGTACAAGCTATCGCACAGGCTATTTCCCAGAACTCAACGGACTCAACCCTGAAAAAGCCTGGTAACATTTTTTATCCATTCACAAGCAAAATAATGATTGAGTATGCATTAACGCAGGATCCCTACACCATGTTCAATGAGCGTGACACACGAGCCCCACTAAAGCTGGCCATCCGTAAAAAATACCCTTGGATACAGCTTCGAAGCGATAAAGGCCATATAACAGGTGCCTATCAAAAAGCATTAAAACTCCATCAAACAGCCATCTTAAACAAGATTCGCAACAGCTGGCTAGCTCAACAAAACATAATCAACATGCCCAACATTGAACGTTCCATCACCCATTCAACAATGGGACTGGGAGGCATCGAAAAAAACCTGCTGAAAATAATATGCGCCTGCCTAATTAAAGCCAATTAAAAAATGGAAAGAAAATGGATTTTACTTTTCAGCCTCATGCCCACCCTATCTTGATGCACAGCCAACTTATCATACTTGACGAGAAACTTGACACCTACATAATCCTTAACGAACCACAAACCACTTCACTCACCACAGGTAGAAAAGGGTGCATTCAACACAATACAATCAGACAAGAACTAATTTCTCTAAACATCATAACCGATTCGGCCGACCACTCTAGACCTCTAACGAATGCGAGTAATGACTATGAGGGAATCGACAACTATGTATGGAGAATGAATAACCGACATCCCCGTCAACGCTTCAAATTGCTGCCGACGTTAAGAGCCTGCTTTGACCTTATTTCGTTGAAGGTAGTACTCACACTCGGCGGGTTGGAATACTGCCTGAATAGAATGAGAGCTTCGAAAAAATCCTTTACTGTCCCTCCCGCACCAGCGTGGCACAAAAGCATTGAAGACTACGCACACGGAATTCGCATCGCCTCACTTATCCTGCCATTTAAAGTCAAGTGCCTGGAATCCTCCATATGCATCTTTAAGCATGCCATCAGAAACGACAAAAACTGTGATTTTTTTATTGGCGTCCAGCTATTCGACTTTCTTTCGCATGCATGGGTAGAAGTAGATGGAAAAGTCGTGGCCGATGATCCGCACCTATCACGAAAGCTTCCAAAAATACTAACGATATAAGGTCGCACTTCAAATGAAATGGACTCACCAGTACTTAACAATATTCAAGATAATCTCCAGGCACTATCGAAACTTTACCCTCAGCTTTGCAGGCGTCTCGATTATTTTCCTTTTTTGCAGTGTGTTGAACTCGCTTCTTCCCGTACTGTTGAGGAATACCGCAAACTCCATTCAAGACGCGAACAACCTACAAACACAGTTCCTTTTCTTTGCAGTTTCTTACTCGACCATATGGACACTTTCGCAAGTTCTGTCGAACATACGCGGCATTTTCTCAGCCTGGATACTCGCAAAATGTGACACCACCATCTACGAGACAATCATTAACAAAGTTTTTCGATACCCGTACAGAAAACAACAAAATCTTGATCCTGGCTATGTTGTATCCGACATAAACAGATCCGCAAGCAGCTTCAGCATGGTGACGGTAGGCGTATTCTGGACGATTATTCCCATCGCAGCAGAAATCATTATTGCCATCAGCGTACTTTATTCGCTCATGGGGTTCACCTATGCACTTTTCTTCCTCCTCTCTTCCTTGATATTGATTGGCATATCGACGTACGTGGCCAAATCCAGCTCAAACATTCACCGTGAATTGTTCGAGGCTGATGACAACTTATCCAGCTACACAGTTGAACGGCTTGGTCGAACTTACGATATAAAGCTCAACAACACACAACACAAGGAATGTCACGCAGGAAAGGTTTTTTTCGACAGCTACGTCAAGACAATCAGAAAAGCCAATCTTCATATGGGCATACGAGTCGGTGCCCAAGGGTTAGCGATTGGGGTCGTGCTGGGTTTTTTTGTTATTTTTTCAGGCACCCATTATGGTTCGACACTGACAACAGGTGATTTCGTCATGATCATTGGCTACATCACAATGTTCACGATGCAATTACATTTACTGGCAGGGACGCTTATAAACCTTCAGGCGAATATCGTCTCCCTGAATGACGGCGTCAAATACATTGAGGAAAAGATAAACCCTCCGCACAAACCAAAGACCTCTCAGACCGCACAGGGCTTTGTCCTGAACAACCTGTCACTCAGCAAAGACAACAACATCATACTTTCCAACATCACCCATCAGTTCAACCCAGGTGTAAATATCATCTCAGGTACCTCCGGCGCAGGAAAAACAACACTTATCAATACACTTTTGGGTTTCGAAGAAAGCTATACCGGAACCGCACACTATAAAGGACATCCGATAAACGAGAGCATGAGCGAATTCATACTCTCTGAAGTTTCCGTGGCGCCACAAAAGCCCATCCTGATCGGTGGAACCTTTAAGGACAACCTCCTTTATGGCGCTGATAAAGTCTGCTCGCAGAAGCTGAGAGAGGTCGTTGAGCTTCTGAGGTTTTCGCGGAAGGACTCCGATACTGATGCTTTGCTAGACACCGTAATAGGCGCAGCAAATAGCGAACTCAGCGGAGGAGAAAAGCAACGAGTTGCTATTGGCCGAGCCATTTTAAGAGACAAGCCTACCGTGATATTAGATGAACCGACCTCGGCACTCGACGAGAAAACGGCGCACACCATCATAGAGTGGCTCGCCGCCAACATACCTTGCTTAATAATTGTCACTCATGATGAGAACTTAAAGAAAAGATACGGAGTGGCTATAGAGCTGAGCGAAAAACAACTTCAGACCACCTAGTCGCTCAGCCCCCTCGAACACCGGTGTGCGTGACCACACATAGAGGCCTGTTCCCGAAAGGTTTCCGACAAGAAAGAAAGCTGAGGCATGATGGACGACTTTACTTTGCCGCTATCCGGAACGCCTTGATCCGACACGGCGGCGCCTGGGCTGACACCATCGCCAGCAGGCTGGCCCCCACAGGGATAGGCGCACGACGCAGATCCAATGTGGGAGGCCCTCACGCTCACCGAAGAAACGCAGCGACCTTCCCCGCCGCAGCCGCCAAATGCTGCTCATGCGTAAACCCGGAAACCTTCAGCGGCTTCAGGTCATGATCCCCCGCCGCCAGCCAGCACACCTCGACACTCGGCGATAACGCATACCCCTCAACCGCCTCGCGGTTGCCCAGGGCATCCCGCTCGCCCTGCACGATCAACGTCCGCACCTTCAACGCCGCCAGATGCTCGACCCGCGGCTTCTCCGGCTTGCCCGCCGCATAGAACGGATACCCCAGGCACACCAGCGCATCCGCGCCCAGCTCATCGGCCAGCAGGCTGGCCATGCGCCCGCCCATGGACTTGCCGCCGATGGCCAACCCCCCAGCGACATGAAGTCGCACAAGGCCATACACCTCGCGCCAGCATTCCAGCAACTTCGGCGCAGGATTCGGCGGGCGTTTACTGCCGTCGATTCGGCGCTGGGCCATGTAGGGGAATTCGAAACGCAGCACGTTGACGCCTAGCGCGGCAAGGCGCCGGGCCATGTCGGTCATCCAGTCGCTGTCCATCGGCGCGCCGGCGCCGTGCGCGAGGATCAACGTCGCGTGAGCCTCGCCCGCAGCCGCGTCCCACCGCCATCCATGATCCCGCACGCACTGCGCCCATTGATCCCCGTCAATACTGGCCTTGTGCTGTTTGTCCATGCTTGCCTCGCTTTTAGTCTGCCTATAACTCCAGGCGAAGGGCGCGCGGCTTTTCTGCACGCGCGCGCTCTTCGGCTGAACCGTGGATGGGGAACCATGAACACTTCTATCAGTACCGCCTACAACTACAAGGTGGTCCGCCAATTCGCCATTATGACGGTGGTGTGGGGCATCGTCGGCATGGGCCTCGGGGTTTTTCTCGCGGCCCAATTGGTCTGGCCCGAACTCAACTTCAACCTGCCGTGGACCAGCTTCGGCCGCCTGCGCCCGCTGCACACCAACGCGGTGATCTTCGCGTTCGGCGGCTGTGCCTTGTTCGCCAGTTCGTTCTACTCGGTCCAGCGCACCTGCCAGACGCAACTGTTCGCGCCGAAGATCGCCGCGTTCTGCTTCTGGGGCTGGCAACTGGTGATCCTGCTGGCGGCCATCAGCCTGCCGCTGGGCTACACCAGCTCCAAGGAATACGCCGAGCTGGAATGGCCGATCGACATCCTGATCACCATCGTCTGGGTCGCCTACGCCATCGTGTTCTTCGGCACGGTGATGAAGCGCAACACCAAGCACATCTATGTGGGCAACTGGTTCTTCGGCGGCTTCATCATCACCGTGGCGATCCTGCACATCGTCAACAACCTTGAGTTGCCGGTGAGCCTGACCAAGTCCTATTCGGTGTACGCCGGCGCCACCGACGCCATGGTGCAGTGGTGGTACGGCCACAACGCCGTGGGCTTCTTCCTCACCGCAGGCTTCCTGGGGATGATGTACTACTTCGTGCCCAAGCAGGCCGAACGTCCGGTGTACTCGTATCGCCTGTCGATCGTGCACTTCTGGGCGCTGATCACCCTGTACATCTGGGCAGGTCCCCACCACCTGCACTACACCGCGCTGCCGGACTGGGCGCAGTCGCTGGGCATGGTGATGTCGCTGGTGCTGCTGGCCCCGAGCTGGGGCGGCATGATCAACGGCATGATGACCCTCTCGGGCGCCTGGCATAAGCTGCGCAGCGACCCGATCCTACGCTTCCTCGTGGTCTCCCTGGCGTTCTACGGCATGTCGACCTTCGAAGGCCCGATGATGGCCATCAAGACCGTCAACGCCCTCTCCCACTACACCGACTGGACCATCGGCCACGTGCACGCCGGCGCCCTCGGTTGGGTGGCGATGATCTCCATCGGCGCGCTGTACCACATGATCCCGAAAGTCTTCGGCAAAGAGCAGATGCACAGCATCGGCCTGATCAACGCGCACTTCTGGCTCGCCACCATCGGCACCGTGCTCTACATCGCCTCGATGTGGGTCAACGGCATCGCCCAGGGCCTGATGTGGCGTGCGGTGAACGAGGACGGCACCCTGACCTACTCCTTCGTCGAGACCCTGGTGGCCAGCCACCCAGGCTTCGTCGTGCGGCTGATCGGCGGCGCGATCTTCCTCAGCGGCATGCTGCTGATGGCTTACAACACCTGGCGCACCGTGCGGGCCTCGCAGCCTGCAGACGTCGTTGCCGCCGCGCAGATGGCCTGAGGAGTCCGCCATGAAACACGAAACGATTGAAAAGAACGTCGGCCTCCTGATGCTGCTCATGGTGTTCGCCGTGAGCATCGGCGGCCTGACCCAGATCGTCCCGCTGTTCTTCCAGGACGTGACCAACAAGCCGGTGGAAGGCATGAAGCCCTACACCGCGCTGCAACTGGAAGGCCGCGACATCTATATCCGCGAAGGCTGCGTCGGCTGCCATTCGCAGATGGTGCGGCCGTTCCGCGCCGAGACCGAACGCTACGGCCACTACTCCGTCGCCGGCGAAAGCGTGTGGGACCACCCGTTCCTGTGGGGCTCCAAGCGCACCGGCCCGGACCTGGCCCGCGTCGGCGGCCGCTACTCGGACGACTGGCACCGCGCGCACCTGTACAACCCGCGCAACGTGGTGCCGGAGTCGAAGATGCCGGCCTACCCGTGGCTGGTGACCCAGGCGGTCGACAGCAGCCACACCGAAACCAAGCTCAAGGCCATGCGCACCCTCGGCGTGCCGTACACCGACGACGACATCGGCGGCGCGGTGGCCAGCCTCAAGGGCAAGACCGAAATGGACGCCCTCGTCTCCTACCTGCAAGTGCTCGGCACTGCGATCAAGAGCAAGAGGTGAGCCATGGTCATTGAAATGAGCACAGGGCTGATCCGCGGCCTGGGCACCGTTGTCGTGTTCGTGGCCTTCGTCGGCCTGACCCTGTGGGTGTTCAACGGCAAGCGCCAACCGGAATTCGCCGAAGCGCGCCTGCTGCCGTTCGCCGACGAACCGCAACCCGACACCCCCCAAGAATCTGCACCAACAAGGAGTACCCGGCCATGACCACCTTCTGGAGTACGTGGATCTGCGTACTGACCATCGGCAGCCTGATCGGCCTGACCTGGCTGCTGGTCGGCACCCGCCGGGGCGAGACCAAGGGCAGCGTCGACCAGACCATGGGCCACAGCTTCGACGGCATCGAGGAGTACGACAACCCGCTGCCGCAGTGGTGGTTCATGCTGTTCGCCGGCACGCTGGTGTTTTCCGTCGGCTACCTGATCCTTTATCCGGGCCTGGGCAACTGGAAAGGCATCCTGCCCGGCTACGAGAACGGCTGGACCGGCGAGCACGAGTGGGAAAAGGAAATGGCCAAGGCCGACGCCAAGTTCGGGCCGATCTTCGCCAAGTTCGCGGCGATGCCGGTGGAAGAAGTGGCGAAAGATCCCCAGGCGCTGAAGATGGGCGGCCGCCTGTTCGCCTCCAACTGCTCGGTGTGCCACGGCTCCGACGCCAAGGGCGCCTTCGGCTTCCCCAACCTGACCGACAGCGACTGGCGCTGGGGCGGCAGCGCCGACACCATCAAGGCCACCATCATGGGCGGGCGGATGGCGGCGATGCCGGCCTGGGGCGAAGTGCTGGGCGAGGCCGGCGTGAAGAACGTCGCCGCGTATGTGCGCCACGGCCTGGCCGGCCTGCCGCTGCCGGCGGACAGCAAGGCCGACCTGCAGGCCGGTCAGCAAGCGTTCAGCACCACCTGCGTCGCCTGCCACGGGGCCAACGGCCAGGGCACCGAAGCCATGGGCGCGCCGAACCTGACGCACCCGGCCGGCTTCATCTACGGCACCGGCCTGACCCAACTGGAGCAGACCATCCGCCATGGCCGCCAGGGCCACATGCCGGCGCAGAGCGAATTGCTCGGCAACGATAAAGTGCAATTGGTGGCTGCTTATGTGTACAGCCTGTCGCACAAACTGAATACAGAGAACCTGCAAGCCGAAGGCAAAAAAGAGTAGTCCCTGCCCCTCCACTGCCGCATCCGTCCGGATGCGGCAGTTCCCTTCCCCTTTGCGACCCATTGTCGCACCCTGTCTGGCGCCTGCCTTTCGAATCCCCGGATTCACGACTACGCTTGCTCGATGCGGACCGGTCCGTGCCGGTTCCAGGTCGACCCCAACGGATGTGTTCGACGAATCGGCTGACGGGATGGCCGCAAGCGCCGGTGAATACCGGCTGTCGTGCCGAATGCCATCCGTCGCCCGAACCGGGCTTTTGAACACACCCCGTTACAGGTGATCTGGACCGATCACTTTTCCGCTCCGCCGGGACATTTTTCCCGAGGGTGATTTTGTCCCTACGCGGAACATGGAAAGGCCGCAGAATCAGCGTTGGAAAGCATTGACCCAGGTCATGGCGCGTTGCATTGACCCCCTGCTTTCTCCATACTTGCGGCCGATTTCAATCCTAATAAAACACCCAAACCGTGGAACCTTAGAATGAGCACAGCAATCAGTCCGACTGCTTATAACTATAAGGTAGTCCGCCAGTTCGCCATCATGACGGTGGTCTGGGGGATCCTTGGCATGGGGCTCGGTGTCTTCATCGCCTCGCAACTGGTCTGGCCGGAACTGAACTTCGGTCTGCCGTGGACGAGCTTTGGACGCCTTCGCCCGTTGCACACAAACCTGGTGATTTTTGCCTTCGGCGGATGTGCACTGTTTGCCACTTCCTACTATGTCGTGCAGCGAACCTGCCAGACGCGACTGATTTCCGACAGCCTCGCGGCCTTCACCTTCTGGGGCTGGCAAGCGGTGATCGTCGGCGCGATCATTACCTTGCCGATGGGTTTCACCACCACCAAGGAATACGCTGAACTGGAGTGGCCGCTGGCCATTCTGCTGGCCATTGTCTGGGTCACCTACGGTCTGGTGTTCTTCGGCACCATCACCAAGCGCAAGACCAAGCACATCTACGTGGGCAACTGGTTCTACGGCGCCTTCATCGTCGTGACCGCGATGCTGCACATCGTCAACCACATGTCGCTGCCGGTCAGCCTGTTCAAGTCCTACTCCGCCTACTCCGGCGCGACCGACGCGATGATCCAGTGGTGGTACGGCCACAACGCCGTGGGCTTCTTCCTGACCACCGGCTTCCTGGGGATGATGTACTACTTCGTGCCGAAGCAGGCCGAGCGTCCGATCTACTCCTATCGCCTGTCCATCGTGCACTTCTGGGCCCTGATCACTCTGTACATCTGGGCAGGTCCCCACCACCTGCACTACACCGCGCTGCCGGATTGGGCACAATCGCTGGGCATGGCGATGTCGATCATCCTGCTGGCCCCGAGCTGGGGCGGCATGATCAACGGCATGATGACCCTGTCGGGCGCCTGGCATAAGTTGCGCACCGACCCGATCCTGCGCTTCCTCGTGGTCTCCCTGGCGTTCTACGGCATGTCGACCTTCGAAGGCCCGATGATGGCCATCAAGACCGTCAACTCGCTCTCCCACTACACCGACTGGACCATCGGCCACGTGCACGCCGGCGCCCTCGGCTGGGTGGCGATGATCTCCATCGGCGCGATCTACCACATGATCCCGAAACTGTTCGGCCGTGCGCAGATGCACAGCACCGGCCTGATCAACGCGCACTTCTGGCTCGCCACCATCGGCACCGTGCTGTACATCGCCTCGATGTGGGTCAACGGCATCACCCAGGGCCTGATGTGGCGTGCGATCAACGACGACGGCACCCTCACCTACTCGTTCGTCGAAGCGCTGCAGGCCAGCCATCCGGGCTTCATCGTCCGCGCCCTGGGCGGTGCGTTCTTCGCCAGCGGCATGCTGCTGATGGCGTACAACGTATGGCGCACCGTGCGCGCCTCGAACCCGGCCGAAGCCGAAGCCGCCGCCAAGATCGCTGTCGTTGGAGCTCACTGATGAAGCATGAAGCCGTTGAGAAGAACATTGGCCTGCTGGCCTTCTTCATGGTCATCGCCGTCAGCGTCGGCGGCCTGACCCAGATCGTCCCGCTGTTTTTCCAGGATGTCACCAACAAGCCGGTCGAAGGCATGAAGCCGCGCACCGCCCTTGAACTGGAAGGCCGCGACGTCTACATCGCCAACGGATGCGTCGGCTGCCACTCGCAGATGATCCGTCCGTTCCGCGCCGAAACCGAACGTTACGGCCACTACTCCGTCGCCGGCGAAAGCGTCTGGGACCACCCGTTCCTGTGGGGCTCCAAGCGCACCGGCCCGGACCTGGCCCGCGTCGGCGGCCGCTACTCCGACGACTGGCAGCGTGCGCACCTGTACAACCCGCGCAACGTCGTCCCCGAGTCGAAAATGCCGGCTTACCCGTTCCTCGTGGAAAACAAGCTCGACGGCAAAGACACTGCCAAGAAAATGGAGGTCCTGCGCTCGCTCGGCGTCCCTTACACCGACGAAGACATCGCCGGTGCGAAGGATGCCGTCAAAGGCAAGACCGAAATGGACGCGCTGGTGGCCTATCTGCAAGGCCTGGGCACCATCATCAAAAGCAAACGGTGATTCTTCATGGATATCGGGATGATTCGCGGCCTGGGCACCGTTGTCGTGATGGTGGCTTTCATCGGTCTGGCACTGTGGGTGTTCAGCCCCAAGCGCAAGTCAGAGTTCGAAGACGCGACCTTGCTGCCTTTTGCGGATGATCCCGAAGCCATCAAGCACGTCGAGCAAGCTTCTAGGAGTAACAAAGAATGACTACATTCTGGAGTCTGTACGTCACAGTCCTCAGTCTCGGTACGATCTTTTCCCTGACCTGGCTGTTGCTGTCGACCCGCAAGGGCCAGCGCGCCGAGCAGACCGACGAGACCGTCGGCCACTCTTTCGACGGGATCGAAGAGTACGACAACCCCCTGCCCAAATGGTGGTTCATGCTGTTCGTGGGCACCATCGTCTTCGCCCTGGGCTACCTGGTGCTGTACCCGGGCCTGGGCAACTGGAAAGGCCTGCTGCCCGGCTACAACTACCTCGACAACGAGAAGCAGACCGCGTTCGCCAACGGCCAGACCGGCTGGACCGGCGTGCACGAGTGGGAAAAGGAAATGGCCCGTTCGGACGCCAAGTTCGGTCCGATCTTCGCCAAGTTCGCCGCCATGCCGATCGAAGACGTGGCCAAGGATCCCCAGGCCCTGAAGATGGGCGGCCGTTTGTTCGCCTCCAACTGCTCGGTCTGCCACGGCTCCGACGCCAAAGGCGCCTACGGCTTCCCGAACCTGACCGACGCCGACTGGCGCTGGGGCGGCGAGCCGGAAACCATCAAGACCACCATCATGGGCGGTCGCCACGCGGTGATGCCGGCCTGGGCCGACGTGATCGGTGAGCAAGGCGTGGCCGACGTGGCCGCGTTCGTGCTGACCAACCTCGACGGGCGCAAGCTGCCTGAAGGCACCAAGGCCGATCCGGCCAACGGCCAGAAGCTGTTCGCCGCCAACTGCGTGGCCTGCCACGGTCCGGAAGGCAAAGGCACCCCTGCCATGGGCGCACCCAACCTGACCCACCCGGCGGCGTTCATCTACGGCTCGAGCTTCGCCCAGCTGCAGCAGACCATCCGTTACGGCCGCCAGGGCCAGATGCCTGCCCAGGAGCAGCTGCAAGGCAACGACAAGGTGCACCTGCTGGCCGCCTACGTCTACAGCCTGTCCCACGGTGAAAAAGCGCCGGAAACCCAAGCCGAGTAATCCGGACGCATGCTGCAACCAAAAGCCCCGCCAGATCCCTGGCGGGGCTTTTTCGTTTTCGGCGACCGACACCGCTGGACAAGACCTTCACCCGCCTGCCCTGCCCTTACATTTCGCAACCCAAATTGATTGGGCCAAAACCGGCGAAGACGATAGCGTTCGTGCTCGGATGGCGGGCCGGCGCCCACTTTCCACTCCCGATAATCAAGCTGCAAGGAAGCATCTGGATGAACCACTGCGAATCACCCGCAACAGAAGACACCGAGACCCCGAACGCCGAGCAGGAAAATGAACATGAACATGAACATGAGACCGAAGCGACGGCAGGGCTCGACGTCCTTTCCTTCCGGGCACACGACGGCGAAACCAGGAAGGAACCCCTGAAGAAGCCCCACAACAGCGGGCTCGACAGCCTGGGAGGCGGTCGCCTTCCGTGACCCCTCCAGGGCATAACGGAGCGCGGCGCCTGCGCTGCGCTCCACCGTCAACCGCCAGGTCGGCAGACGTAATCGTCTATAGTCAATTGACCTGCATCATGCTTTGCTGCATTCGCTACACCATTCAAGATTTTTCCCCAACGCGACCAAAGGTCGCACCCTTGAGCCAGAGCGACAGGCGTATCATTGCGCCACTGCAACACCCCTTTCTGACCCCGGTCGGCACGCATCGACCGAGGCATTTTTCCACTGCCGTGGGATGCAATGATGAGCAACCAGATTCCGGTACACGACGTCACGCCCCCCAACAAGAACGCAAGCACCAGCGTCGACCTTTACGCCTCACGAGAAAAGATCTACACCCGCGCCTTCACCGGCCTGTTCCGCAACCTGCGGATGATGGGCGGCACCGTGCTGTTCCTGCTGTACTTCGGCACGGTCTGGCTCGACTGGGGCGGCCACCAGGCCGTGTGGTGGAACCTGCCGGAGCGCAAGTTCTTCATCTTCGGCGCGACCTTCTGGCCCCAGGACTTCATCCTGCTGTCGGGCATGCTGATCATCGCCGCGTTCGGCCTGTTCTTCATCACCGTGTACGCCGGCCGCGTCTGGTGCGGCTACACCTGCCCGCAAAGCGTGTGGACATGGATCTTCATGTGGTGCGAGAAGGTCACCGAAGGCGACCGCAACCAGCGCATCAAACTGGACAAGGCGCCCATGAGCGCCAACAAGTTCCTGCGCAAGTTCGCCAAGCATTCGCTGTGGCTGCTGATCGGCTTCGTCACCGGCATGACCTTCGTCGGCTACTTCTCGCCGATCCGCGAACTGGTGTTCGAGTTCTTCACCGGCCAGGCCGACGGCTGGTCGTACTTCTGGGTCGGGTTCTTCACCCTCGCCACCTACGGCAACGCCGGCTGGCTGCGCGAGCAGGTGTGCATCTACATGTGCCCGTACGCCCGCTTCCAGAGCGTGATGTTCGACAAGGACACCCTGATCGTCTCCTACGACCCGCGCCGGGGCGAAGGCCGCGGCCCGCGCAAGAAAGGCGCGGACTACAAGGCCCAGGGCCTGGGCGACTGCATCGACTGCACCATGTGCGTCCAGGTCTGCCCGACCGGCATCGACATCCGCGACGGCCTGCAGATCGAATGCATCGGCTGCGCCGCGTGCATCGACGCCTGCGACAGCATCATGGACAAGATGGACTATCCGCGCGGCCTCATCAGCTACACCACCGAACACAACCTGTCCGGGCAGAAGACCCACAAGCTGCGGCCGCGCCTGATCGGCTACGCCGTGGTGCTGCTGGCCATGATCAGCCTGCTGGTGACCGCGTTCTTCATGCGCTCGCTGGTCGGCTTCGACGTCAGCAAGGACCGCGTGCTGTACCGCGAGAACGCCGAAGGCCGGATCGAGAACGTCTACAGCCTGAAGATCATGAACAAGGACCAGCGCGACCACACCTACGTGCTGGAGGCCGCCGGCCTGCCGGACCTGCGCCTGCAAGGCAAGCGCGAGATCAAGGTGCCGGCCGGGGAAATCTTCAGCATGCCGGTCGAGCTGTCGAGCGCCCCCGAGCAACTGCCGTCGAGCACCAACGAGGTGAAATTCATCCTCAAGGACGCCGATGACGACAGCGTCCACGTTGAAGCCAAGAGCCGATTCATCGGCCCACAAAACCGTTGAGAGAAGTGAACATGCCCGCAGCCACTGCCGCAAGCCCATGGTACAAGCACCTCTGGCCCTGGATCATCATCGGGATCCTGGCCTGCTCGGTGACCCTGACCCTGTCCATGGTGACCATTGCGGTGAACCACCCGGACAACCTGGTCAACGACAACTACTACGAGGCCGGCAAAGGCATCAACCGCTCGCTGGACCGCGAGCTGCTGGCCCAGACCCTGAACCTGCGCGCCAGCGTGCACCTGGACGGCGTCACCGGCGAAGTCGACCTGCGCCTGAGCGGCAACAGCCAACCCAAGACCCTGGAGCTGAACCTGATTTCGCCGACCCAGCCGGAGAAAGACCGCAAGATCGTCCTGACCCGCAGCGAGGCCGAGAACGGCCGCTACATCGGCCAACTGGCGGACAAGATCGAAGGACGCCGGTTCGTCGAGCTGCTCGGCAGCCAGGACGACCACGTCTGGCGCATGTTCGAAGAGGAGCTGGTCAGCCACGACAAGGATCTGCTGCTGGGCGACGAGCCGCTGCAAGGCGCGGAAGACCTGGACAAGTAAAAGGCTGCGCGAAGTACATTCGCGGGCGGCCCCGCTCCCACACCGTATCTGCGGCGTTCACAGAACCTGTGGGAGCGGGCCTGCTCGCGATGAGGCCCTCCCGGACATAAAAGACTCCACCTGATGACCACCCCACTCCCCTGCTACCACTGCGCCCTGCCCGTCCCGCCCGGCAGCCGCTTCACCGCCGTCGTGCTCGGGGAGCCCCGCGAGTTCTGCTGCCCCGGCTGCCAGGCCGTGGCCGAAGCCATCGTCGCCGGCGGGCTGGACAGCTACTACCGGCACCGCAGCGAAGCCTCGGCCAACCCCGAAGCGCTGCCGGTGCAACTGGTGGACGAGCTGGCGCTGTACGACCGCGCCGACGTGCAGCAACCGTTCGTGCGCCACGAAGGCGAGCTGGCCGAAACCACGCTGCTGATGGAAGGCATCAGTTGCGCCGCCTGCGGCTGGCTGATCGAGAAACACCTGCGCACGCTGCCGGCCGTGGCCGAAGCGCGCCTGAATCTGTCCAACCATCGCTTGCACGTGCGCTGGGCCGACGCGCAACTGCCGCTGAGCCGGATCCTCGCCGAACTGCGCCAGATCGGCTACGCCGCGCACCCGTACCAACCCGACCGCGCCAGCGAGCAACTGGCCGGCGAAAACCGCCGGGCCCTGCGCCAGCTCGGCGTCGCCGGCCTGCTGTGGTTCCAGGCGATGATGGCGACGATGGCCACCTGGCCGGAGTTCAACATCGACCTGAGCCCCGAACTGCACACCATCCTGCGCTGGGTCGCGCTGTTCCTCACCACGCCCATCGTGTTCTACAGCTGCGCGCCGTTCTTCAAGGGCGCCATGCGCGACCTGCGCACCCGCCACCTGACCATGGACGTCTCGGTGTCGCTGGCCATCGGCGCGGCCTACGTCGCCGGGATCTGGACCTCGATCACCGGGGTCGGCGAGCTGTACTTCGATGCGGTGGGCATGTTCGCCCTGTTCCTGCTCGCCGGACGCTACCTGGAGCGCCGCGCCCGGGAACGCACCGCCGCCGCCACCGCGCAACTGGTGAACCTGCTGCCGGCCTCGTGCCTGCGGCTCGACGCCGTCGGGCAGAGCGAGCGCATCCTGCTCAGCGAACTGTGCCTGGGCGACCATGTGCTGGTGCCGCCCGGCGCGGTCCTGCCGGCGGACGGCAGGATCCTGGACGGGCGCTCCAGCGTCGACGAGTCGCTGCTGACCGGCGAGTACCTGCCGCAGGCGCGCGGCGTGGGCGATGCGGTCACCGCCGGCACCCTCAATGTCGAGGGCGCGCTGACCGTGCAGGTGCAGGCCCTGGGCCAGGACACCCGACTGTCGGCCATCGTCCGCCTGCTCGACCGCGCCCAGGCCGAAAAGCCCCGGCTGGCGGAAATCGCCGACCGCGCCGCCCAATGGTTCCTGCTGCTGTCGCTGATCGCCGCAGCGGCCATCGGCTTGCTGTGGTGGGAGCTGGACGCGTCGCGGGCCTTCTGGATCGTGCTGGCGATGCTCGTCGCGACCTGCCCCTGCGCGCTGTCCCTGGCCACACCGACCGCGCTCACCGCCGCCACCGGCACCCTGCACAAGCTCGGCCTGCTGTTGACCCGCGGCCATGTGCTCGAAGGCCTCAACCAGATCGACACGGTGATCTTCGACAAGACCGGCACCCTCACCGAGGGACGCCTGATGCTGCGCGCGGTGCGCCCTCTCGGCACGCTGGACGCCGACCGCTGCCTGAGCCTCGCCGCCGCCCTGGAGAACCGCTCGGAGCACCCGATCGCCCGGGCCTTCGGCCGCGCCCCGCAGGCCGCCGAGGAAGTCCACAGCCTGCCGGGGCTGGGCCTTGAAGGCCGGGTCGGCGAACAGCGGCTGCGGATCGGCCAGGCCGGTTTCGTCTGCGGCCTGAGCGGCGCCGGCGTGCCGCCGATGCCGGACGAGCCCGGCCAATGGTTGCTGCTGGGCGACACCCAGGGGCCGCTGGCCTGGTTTGTCCTCGACGACCGCCTGCGCGCCGATGCGCCGGCCTTGCTGGCCGCGTGCAAGGCGCGGGGCTGGCGCACGCTGCTGCTGTCCGGCGACAGTTCGCCGATGGTCGCCGGCGTGGCCGCCGAACTGGGCATCGACGAGGCCCGCGGCGGCCTGCGCCCGGACGACAAGCTGCAGGTGCTGCAGCAGTTGCACAAGGAAGGCCGCAAGGTGCTGATGCTCGGCGACGGGGTCAACGACGTGCCGGTGCTGGCCGCCGCCGACATCAGCGTGGCCATGGGCTCGGCCACGGACCTGGCCAAGACCAGCGCCGACGCGGTGCTGCTGTCCAACCGTCTGGACGCCTTGGTGCAGGCCTTCACCCTGGCCCGCCGCACGCGCCGGGTGATCATCGAGAACCTGCTGTGGGCCGCCCTGTACAATGGCCTCATGTTGCCGTTCGCCGCCCTCGGCTGGATCACCCCGGTGTGGGCGGCGGTCGGCATGTCGATCAGTTCGCTGACCGTGGTGCTCAACGCCCTGCGCCTGACTCGCCTGCCCGGCGCGCCGGCCGTGCACGCCACGCCAGAAACCCGCCCGCTGCCGGCCTGAGCCGCGCGGGCATGGAGTACAGATGCCAGCTCTTTACGTAATGATCCCGGCCGCGCTGCTGATCGTGGCCATCGCCGTGTACATCTTCTTCTGGGCGGTGGACAGCGGCCAGTACGACGACCTCGACGGCCCGGCCCACAGCATCCTGTTCGACGACCAGGACCCGAACCACACCGCCGCGGTGGATGAAGCCAAGGCGACCCCGCCGGACGACAAGGCGCCGCCCCATGCTTGAGCTTGCGCCGCTGCTGGTGTCTGCGCTGATCCTCGGCCTGTTGGGCGGCGGGCATTGCCTGGGGATGTGCGGCGGACTGATGGGCGCCCTGACCCTGGCGATCCCCAAGGAACAGCGCAGCCGGCGCTTTCGCCTGCTGCTGGCCTACAACCTGGGGCGCATCCTGAGCTACGCCGCCGCCGGCCTGCTGATCGGCCTCGCCGGCTGGGCCGTGGCCAACAGCCCTGCCGCGCTGTTCATGCGGGTGCTGGCCGGGCTGCTGCTGATCGCCATGGGGCTGTACCTGGCCGGGTGGTGGAGCGGCCTGACCCGCATCGAAAGCCTCGGCCGCGGGCTGTGGCGCCATATCCAGCCTGTGGCCAACCGGTTGCTGCCGGTATCGAGCCTGCCCCGCGCCCTGCTGCTCGGGGCGCTGTGGGGCTGGCTGCCCTGCGGGCTGGTCTACAGCACCCTGCTGTGGTCGGCCAGCCAAGGCAACGCGCTGGACAGCGCACTGCTGATGCTCGCGTTCGGGCTCGGCACCTGGCCGGTGCTGCTGGCCACCGGGCTGGCCGCCGAACGGATCACGGCGCTGCTGCGCCGACGCAGCGTGCGCATGGCGGGCGGCGTGCTGGTGCTGCTGTTCGGCCTCTGGACCCTGCCCGGACCGCACCAGCACTGGCTGATGGGCCACTAGGGTCTGTGTGAAAAGTCTTGAGACGAAGGTCAGGCGAGGCTGTTTTCAACGCAGCATCACCGAGTATCAAGGCTTTTCGCACAGAGTCTAAGTTCCCTCGCCACAGGTTCCGACCGGCTTTGATGCAAATCAAGATGCCCCCTCGCCGTCTCCCCTAGACTCGCCGACACTGCCAGCCTATCCGGGGGAATGCCCGCATGCTCGACGCCATTCGTTGGGACACCGATTTGATCCGCCGCTACGACCTGGCGGGGCCGCGCTACACCTCGTACCCGACGGCCGTGCAATTCAACAGTCAGGTCGGCACCTTCGACCTGTTCCACGCCCTGCGCGACAGCCGCAAGGCCCTGCGCCCGTTGTCGCTGTATGTGCACGTGCCGTTCTGCGCGAACATCTGCTACTACTGCGCCTGCAACAAAGTCATCACCAAGGACCGCGGCCGCGCGCTGCCCTACCTGCAACGCCTGGAGCAGGAAATCCAGCTGATCGCCTGCCACCTCGACCCTGCGCAGAAGGTCGAGCAGTTGCACTTCGGCGGCGGCACCCCGACTTTCCTCAGCCATGACGAGCTGCGCCAACTGATGGCGCACCTGCGCAAGCACTTCAACCTGCTGGACGACGATTCCGGCGACTACGGCATCGAGATCGACCCCCGCGAAGCCGACTGGTCGACCATGGGCCTTTTGCGCGAACTGGGCTTCAACCGGGTCAGCATCGGCCTGCAGGACCTCGACCCGGCCGTGCAGCGGGCGGTCAACCGCCTGCAGAGCCTGGAGGAAACCCGTGCGGTGATCGATGCGGCGCGCACCCTGCAATTCCGCTCGATCAACATCGACCTGATCTACGGCCTGCCGAAGCAGACGCCGGACAACTTCGCCCGCACCGTCGAGGAAGTCATCCACCTGCAACCGGATCGGCTCTCGGTGTTCAACTACGCGCACCTGCCGGAACGCTTCATGCCCCAGCGACGAATCAACGGCAACGAACTGCCGAGCCCGGCGCAGAAACTGGAGATGCTGCAACGCAGCATCGAGCAACTGACCGCCGCCGGTTACCGCTACATCGGCATGGACCACTTCGCCCTGCCCGACGACGAACTGGCGGTGGCCCAGGAAGAATCGACCCTGCAGCGCAACTTTCAGGGCTACACCACCCACGGCCATTGCGACCTGATCGGCCTGGGCGTCTCGGCGATCAGCCAGGTGGGCGATCTGTACTGCCAGAACAGCAGCGACCTGAACCAGTACCAGAACACCCTGGCCGGCGCCCAGCTGGCCACCAGCCGCGGCCTGGTCTGCAACGCCGACGACCGCCTGCGCCGGGCGGTGATCCAGCAGTTGATCTGCAATTTCAGCCTGGACTTCGCCGACATCGAACGTGCCTTCAACATCGACTTCCAAGGCTACTTCGGCGCGCTCTGGCCGCAATTGCAGGACATGGCCCGGGACGGCCTGATCGAGCTGGACAGCGAGCGGATCAACGTGCTGCCCGCTGGCCGCCTGCTGGTGCGTTCGGTGTGCATGGTGTTCGACGCGTACCTGGAGCAGCAGAACCGCCAGCGCTTTTCCCGGGTGATCTAGTCCTTCGTCAGCAGCGAGGCGGTCTTCATGTTCTGCTCCGGGGTCAGGCCCGACTGGTTCACGACCTTGGCCAGGGACAGATTGGCAGTGATCAGGCCATTGTTGAGGGCGGCGATGGCGCCCTTGAGCGCGGCGATCCTGGCGGTCCGCTCTTCGTTGGAGAGGGTCCTGTCGGCCATCACGGCGTTGATGCGTGCATTCTTTTCGGCGATCTGCTGCCGAAACTTGCGGATCATCTTCAGCAACTGCTGGACGTCCTCCGGCAAGCCGCTGCTTTCGATGTCACGGTTGTCGCCGCCGGCGCCGGCGGATTTCTCGATCGCCGCGCCGGACAGCGACACTTTGACGCTCTCGACCAAAGTCGGGGTTGCCGACTGCGCCGATCCGGTTTCCGGCTCGGCGCCGGCGGAGTCTCTGACACCTTCCGGCAACGGCGCCACGCCGCTGCTGCCGGGGTTCAACGTGCCAATGGCGGCCATCGGAACGGTTCCTTGCATGCCTTCTGATGGCAGGTTATCGGCCACCGTCCCAAGGGCTTTACATCCTTGGGGCAGTCTCGCCACAGGCTGGCCTGAAGGTCCTGTGCTGAGTTACCCTTACGCCTTATGTGTGTTTTCCCACAAGGATCAAAGAAATGTCCGAGCCAGTTAAACTGCGCGCTCACAACCAGGCCCATTGCAAGGACTGCAGCCTGGCCCCTCTCTGCCTGCCACTTTCTCTGAATCTGGAAGACATGGATGCGCTGGACGAAATCGTCAAACGCGGCCGTCCGCTGAAAAAGGGCGAGTTCCTGTTCCGCCAGGGCGACGTGTTCGATTCCGTCTTTGCAGTACGCTCCGGCGCCCTGAAGACCTTCAGCCTGAGCGACACCGGCGAAGAGCAACTGACCGGCTTCCACCTGCCCAGCGAACTGGTCGGCCTGTCCGGCATGGACACCGAGAAGCACCCGGTGTCCGCCCAGGCCCTGGAAACCACGTCGGTCTGTGAGATCCCGTTCGAGCGCCTCGACGAACTGGCCCTGCAACTGCCGCAACTGCGCCGCCAACTGATGCGGGTGATGAGCCGCGAGATCCGCGACGACCAGCAGATGATGCTGCTCCTGTCGAAGAAGACCGCCGACGAGCGCATCGCCACGTTCCTGGTCAACCTGTCGGCCCGTTTCCGCGCCCGCGGCTTCTCGGCCAACCAGTTCCGCCTGAGCATGTCGCGCAACGAGATCGGCAACTACCTGGGCCTGGCGGTGGAAACCGTGTCCCGGGTCTTCACCCGCTTCCAGCAGAACGAACTGATCGCCGCCGAAGGCAAGGAAATCCACATCCTCGACCCGATCCAGCTGTGTGCGCTGGCCGGCGGTTCCATCGAAGGCTGATCTCGACCCGCGGCCGAGCGAACCGTTTCAGCCGCGGGTATACTGCGCCGTTTGCAACCCTGCCAGGACACCTCGACGATGCCCTTCGATTCCTTCGACATCAAATCCCTGATCCGCCCCGTGATCGACTTTCCGAAACCGGGCGTGATCTTTCGCGACATCACCCCGCTGTTCCAGTCCCCTACCGCCCTGCGCCAGGTGATGGACAGCTTCGCCCACCGCTATGTGGAAGCCGACTTCACCCACATCGGGGCGATGGACGCGCGCGGGTTCCTGATCGGTTCGGTGCTGGCCTACCAGCTGAACAAGCCGCTGGTGCTGTTCCGCAAGCAAGGCAAGCTGCCGGCCGACGTGCTGGCCGAAGGCTACGCGACCGAGTACGGCGAGGCGTTCCTGGAAGTGCACGCCGACAGCCTGTGCGAAGGCGATTCGGTGGTGATGTTCGATGACCTGATCGCCACCGGCGGCACCCTGATCGCGGCGGCCAACCTGATCCGCCGCATGGGCGCCCGGGTGCACGAGGCGGCGGCGATCATCGACCTGCCGGAGCTGGGCGGCTCCCAGCGCTTGCAGGACATGGGGATTCCTACGTTCTGCCTGACCCGGTTTGCCCTGACCGACAAGTAAGCGGCGCCCGTTCGGCCGCCATCGCCGGCAGGCTGGCTCCTGCAGGGGGGATTGTGTTCCCCCTTGTTGCAGCACCGCGGCCTCAAAGCCCCATCTGCTTGCCGATGATCTCGTTCATCACTTCCCGCGTCCCGCCGCCGATGGACAGGATCCGGTTGTCCCGGTACAGCCGCTCCACCCGGCTCTCGCGCATGTAGCCCAGGCCGCCGAGGATCTGCACGGCTTCGGTGGTGATGCGGTCCGAGGTGTCCGTGGCGAAGTTCTTGGCCATGGAGATCTCCTTGATCACGCTTTGCCCCGCCGCCATCTTCGCCGCCTGCCGGTAAGTGAACTCCCGCGACACCTCCAGCGCCGTGGCCATTTCGGCCAGTTTGTGCCGGATCACCTGGAACTTGCCGATGGGCTTGCCGAACGCCTCACGCTCCCGGGCCCAGGCCAGGCTGTCCTCCAGGGCCATTTGCGAGGTCATGTTGGCCATCAGCGCCAAGGCCAGGCGTTCGCTCTGGAAGTTGCCCATGATGCAGGCGAAACCCATGTTCTCGGCCCCGATCAGGTTGCCCACCGGCACGGGGCAATCGTCAAAGAACAGTTCAGCGGTGTCCGACGCCCACCAGCCCATCTTCTTCAGTTGCCGGCCCACGGTGAAACCCGGTGTGCCCTTCTCGATCATCAGCAGGCTGATGCCGCCGAAGCCCGGCGCGCCGGTGCGCACCGCGACGGTGTAGACATCGGCGCGCACGCCGCTGGTGATGAAGGTCTTGCTGCCGCTGACCCGGTAGACGTCCCCGTCGCGCACGGCGCGGGTCTGCAGGTTGGCGACGTCGGATCCGCCGCCGGGTTCGGTGACGGCCAGCGCGCTGATCCTCTCGCCGCTGAGCACCGCCGGCACCACGCGGTCACGCACTTGGGGCCTAGCCCACTTGAGGATCGGCGGCAAACCGATGTCCAGCGAGCCGAGGCCCGCCACCAGGCCGCCGGAACCGCAGCGCATCAACTCTTCGCTGGCGGCGATCTTGGCGAACAGATCGCCTTCGTGGCTGCCGCCCAGCGCCTGCGGGTAGCCGATGCCGAGGATGCCGGCGGCGCCGGCCTTCAGGTAAAGCTCACGGGGGAAGGTTTCGGCTTCTTCCCACGCATCGATGTCGGGCAGGATCTCGCGCTCGACGAAACGTCTGACGCTGTCGCGGATCATCTGGTGGCTGGGGTCGAAGTATTCCTGGAAGGCGGGCATCGGCGAACTCCATGGAAAGGTTCGCCGACGTTAACCGAGCGCTTGCTTGGTTTTCAACAGGATTGTGTATGGGTCAGGTCGATCGAGGGGGGGCCGAAACCGACAGCGGCCCCTCAGAGGGAAATCGGCTTGCGTCCGGCGAACGAGTGGGCCAGCGTCCCGCCGTCCACCAGCTCCAGTTCGCCGCCCAGCGGCACGCCATGGGCGATGCGCGAGGCGACCAGGCCCTTGTTGTGCAGCAGCTGGGCGATGTAGTGCGCCGTGGCCTCGCCTTCCACCGTCGGGTTGGTGGCGAGAATGACTTCGGTGAAGGTGCCGGCCTCTTCGATGCGTGCCATCAGTTGGGGGATGCCGATGGCCTCAGGGCCCAGGCCGTCCAGCGGCGACAGGTGCCCCTTGAGCACGAAGTAGCGTCCGCGGAACCCGGTCTGCTCGACCGCGTAGACATCCATCGGCCCCTCCACCACGCACAGCAGCGTGTCGTCGCGGCGCGGATCGGCGCATTGCGGGCACAGATCGTCCTCGGTCAGCGTGCGGCACTGGCGGCAATGTCCGACCCCTTCCATGGCCTGGCTCAGCGCCTGGGCCAGACGCGTACCGCCGCTGCGGTCGCGTTCGAGCAACTGCAGCGCCATGCGCTGGGCAGTTTTCTGACCCACTCCCGGCAAGGTTCGCAGGGCGTCGATCAGTTGGCGAATCAAAGGGCTGAAGCTCATGGGGAAAAAGTCCGACAAAACAACGAGACGCGGTTTATACCCGCGCCTCCGGACAGCGTCAATTGTCCGGCCCTGCCGGCCCGGGACGCCTCTTGAAGGCGGCACCTGCAAAAATGCCAGGCAAGCGCCTGGCATTTTCGTGTTCCGTCCGATGCGCGAAGCCGATCAGAACGGCAGTTTCATGCCCGGCGGCAGTTGCATGCCGGCCGTCATGCTGCCCATCTTTTCCTGGCTGTTGGCTTCGATCTTGCGCACGGCGTCGTTGACGGCGGCGGCCACCAGGTCTTCGATCACTTCGCGGTCGTCATCGTCCAGGCCCGGCAGCAGGCTCGGGTCGATGCTGACGCGCTTGAGGTCGTGACGGCCGGTCATGACCACGCTCACCATGTCGCCGCCCGCCTTGCCGGTGACTTCGGCGTTGGCCAGCTCTTCCTGCATCTTGGCCATTTTTTCCTGCATCTGCTGCGCCTGCTTCATCAGGCCGGCCATGCCACCTTTCATCATGGGAATCACCTCAAAAAGTACTTGGATCAAAACGGCGCCCGGCGTTCGCGGCCCGGCGCCTTCAGTGGTTAGCCCTGGGCGACCAGGGCATCGACAGGTTCAATAGTATCGTGCCGCACGACCGCGCCGAACTGCTGCACCATCTGCTGGATGAACGGATCGCCGTGAATCGACTCCTCCGCCTCGCGCTGGCGGTCGGCGCGGCGCCGGGACGCGGCCTGGGCCGGCGTTTCCTGCTCAGGCTTGATCAGCTCGATGGACAGGCTCAGCGTGCGCCCGTGGTACTGGTTCAGCGCATCGTTGAGCCGGCGCTGCTGGGTGGCGTTGAACAGTGCGCTGTGGGCCGGGTCCAGGTGCAGCAGCCAATGGTCGCCGTCGACCGCGATCAGC
This sequence comes from Pseudomonas ekonensis, assembly GCF_019145435.1. Taxonomy (NCBI): domain Bacteria; kingdom Pseudomonadati; phylum Pseudomonadota; class Gammaproteobacteria; order Pseudomonadales; family Pseudomonadaceae; genus Pseudomonas; species Pseudomonas ekonensis. The sequence goes on from NZ_JAHSTS010000002.1 coordinate 553,312, forward strand.
GTGCAGTTGGCGGCGATGCTGCCGGTCATGCCGGAGACCGGCAATTTCGGGAACAGCTCCAGCCATTGCAGGGCCAGGCCGGTGGCCGGCGCCGCAGCGGGTTCAGGCTCGGGCTCCGGCGCAGGTTCAGCGGCGTGTTCGCTGGCCAGGTCGTCGAGGTAACTGTAGGCCGAATCCATGTCCGGCTCGATGTAGTCCTCGTCCAGCGGCGGTTCGTCGTCGGCGTCCATGCCGGGGGTCGCGGCATCGACATCGGCCATGGACGGCTCGGGAATCGCCGCCGAGGCCCACTCCGGCGCGTCCGGCACCACGCTATCCGGGGGCGGCGACAGCACCGGCGGCAGGTCCGGCTGCTCGGCGACGGTGTCCAGCATCGGCTCGACGGCCGGCTGCTGCACCGGGATCGCGTCCACCGGGTCGTTCCACGGCAGGTCGACGACCGGCTCGGGTTCGGCGACGGGTTCCGGTGCGGGTTCCGCTGCTGGAGCGGCCTGGACAGGCTCCGGTTCCGGCACAGGCGCAGGTGCGGGCTCAGGCGCAACGGCCGCAGGCTCCGGGGCCGGCTCCGGGGCTGGCTCAGGAGCGGGGGCAACCGCCGCCACCGGAGCGATCTTCGGCGCGGCAGCCACTGCGTTCGCGGAATCAACTGTGGCCTGGCTGATCCCCACCGGCTTTAGCGTTTGCCTCGGGGCGTCCGTCGCGTCGGCGGGCCGGAAGGCCAGCATCCGCAACAGCACCATCTCGAAACCGCCGCGCGGATCCGGCGCCAGCGGCAGGTCGCGGCGGCCGATCAGGCCCATCTGGTAATAGAACTGCACGTCTTCGGCAGGCAGCGCCCGGGCCAGCGCCAGCACCCGGTCACGGTCGCCATGGCCGTTGTCGACGCCCTCCGGCAGCGCCTGGGCGATGGCCACGCGGTGCAGCACGTTGAGCATCTCCGAGAGCACGCCGTTCCAGTCAGGCCCTTGCTCGGCCAGATGGCGCACGGCTTCGAGCAAGGCCTTGGCATCGCCCTCGATCAACGCATGCAGCACGTCGTAGACCTGGCCGTGATCCAGCGTGCCGAGCATTGCCCGCACATCGGCGGCCAGCACCTTGCCTTCACCGAAGGCGATGGCCTGGTCGGTCAGGCTCATGGCGTCGCGCATCGAGCCGTCCGCCGCGCGGCCCAGCAGCCACAGGGCGTCGTCCTCGAACGGCACGTTTTCGGCGCCGAGCACGTGGGTCAGGTGCTCGACAACCCGCTCCGGGGTCATGTTCTTCAGGGAGAACTGCAGGCAGCGCGACAGAATCGTTGCCGGAAGTTTCTGCGGATCGGTGGTCGCCAGGATGAACTTGACGTAGGGCGGCGGCTCTTCGAGCGTCTTCAGCAACGCGTTGAACGAGTGGCTGGAGAGCATGTGCACTTCGTCGATCAGGTAGACCTTGAAGCGCCCGCGGCTCGGGGCGTACTGCACGTTGTCGAGCAGCTCGCGGGTGTCTTCGACCTTGGTGCGGCTTGCGGCGTCGATCTCGATCAGGTCGACGAAACGGCCTTCGTCGATCTCGCGGCACACCGAACACTCGCCGCAGGGGCTGGATGTGATGCCTGTCTCACAGTTCAGGCATTTGGCGATGATCCGCGCAATGGTGGTCTTGCCCACCCCGCGGGTGCCGGTGAACAGGTAGGCGTGGTGCAGCCGCTGGCTGTCCAAGGCATTGATCAGAGCCTTGAGCACATGGGTCTGGCCGACCATTTCGCGGAACGAGCGCGGACGCCATTTACGTGCAAGAACCTGATAACTCATCGAAAACCGTCGCGGCAAAGGAAGCAGAAGCGGCTAATGCTAGCGGAGCAAGGGCAAAATTGCATCCGGTGTCCTCGCCTAATCTGGCTAAGCTGCATGGTCAGAGGCGTTTATCGGTTCGGGATCGGGAATGACCGGAGCGTTTATGCGGTGGGCCGTGGGGGCAATGCTGGGGATCAGCCTTAACGCGATGGCGTCGGATGCGCCGCTGCGCTTCGTCGTCGCCGACAGCTGGGCGATGCCGATGGTGCAGCTCGAACGCGGCCGGCCGACCCAGGGCATCCTGTACGACATGATGCTCAGCCTGGCGACCCAGGTCGGCGTGCCGGCGCAATTTCACGTGCTGCCCCGCACCCGGGTGCAGAACGCCATGGAGCACGGTGAGGTCGACGTGCGTTGCTATGCCGCGCAGTCCTGGCTGCCCAACCAGTCCGGCGACTACCTCTGGAGCGTACCGCTGCTGTTCCAGCGCGACCTGCTGATCAGCCTCCAGGGCCTGCCCGCCAGCATCGACCCCGCTGGCCTTGCGCACCAACCCGTCGGCACGGTGCTGGGCTACACCTACCCCACCCTGCAACCGCTGTTCGACAGCGGCCGCCTGCAACGCGAAGACGCACGCAACCAGGAGCAGGTGCTGGAGAAGCTCATCGCCGGGCGCTACCGCTACGCCGTGAGCAACCAATGGACCCTGGACTGGTTCAACCAGCGCCTGCTGCCGGGTCAGCAACTGCAAGGGGTGGCGGTGCTGCAGGAGCAGAATGTCGGCTGCTACGTGAGGAACGATCCGCAGGTGCCGGCGCAACGGATCCTGCGCACGCTGTTGAAGATGAAAATGTCGGGGGAGATCGATGACATCATCCGGCTCTACACCGGCACGCCTGAAAGCCCCAAATGATCCCGTAGAAGCACCGGCAGGAGCTTGCCTGCAAGCGATCAGGCCGGCACTGCCAACATCTGTGGTGACTGAACTGCCGCCATCGCCGGCAAGCCGGCTCCCACAGGTGTCCCTAGTGTCCGCAGGCCCCCTGCGCAAGGCAAAAAACCGAGGGAGCTGGATGGCCTGCGATGAGGCCGGCACAACCGGCATCACGGCGCCTGCGCCATCGCCATCGCCATCGCCATCGCCATCGCCAGCAAGCTCCCCCACAGGGGCCCTTTGGCGATCCCGGTCAGTAACCCTGCCGCTCCCGGAACGGCCGGCCCTTGTGGTATTCGACCCATTCGACGGCATCGAACGGCAGGTAGAGCTGCTGCCTGGCGCGGGACACGGCGATGTACACGGCGCAGATCCGGTGGTCGAATTCGTCGGCGTCCCTGAACGTCTCGGTGGTGAGCAGTTCGGGCGTCAACAGAACCCGGTCGAACTCCATGCCACCCGCCTCCTCCGCCCGCATCAGCAGGCAACGCTTGCCCGCAATGCCGGCCATCAGGTGGATGCGGTTCAGGTCGGCCACCGTCAGGCCCTTTTCCAGTCTGGCCTCGACCCACAGGAACGCCCCGTCGAACCGGTTGGCCTCACGCACCTGCCGCCAGTCGGACAGGTCGCTGAACTCCGGATGCAGCGCGCCTTCGCGCAATCCGCCGCCGTAGCGTTCGGACCTGAACAGTTCGATGGCCGACGTCATGAACCCCGTCTGCGCCGCCGCGTCCGCAAAACTGAACGGGCAGTTGGTGTCGAGCAGTTCCAGGGCCCACTTCATGGTGTCCCAGCGGGACGCCGTCAGCACCACGCAGCCTTCAGGCGGCACAAAGCCTTGCGGGTAATGTTCGATGCCGACATCGGCGTCGCGGGCGCCTTCAAAGGGCACCTTGCTCTTTTGCGAGTGCAGCGAGATCAACGGGTTGACCAGGCGCTCGACGTTACGGCCCGAACGCACGGAGCAGTTGATGTCGCTGTGGCGCACTTCACGTTTTCTTTTGACCCTGTCGCGGCTGGCGTGCTGGTACTCATCCCCCAGCGTGATCAGCACCTGCCGGCCCCGCTCGAGCATCTGCAGCAGCGAGGCGGGCAGATCCTGGCTTTCGTCGATCAGCACATGCGTATAACGGTCGGGCACCCGGCAGCCCGCGAGGCTCGCCCGCTTGATCAGCAGCAGCGCCTCGAAGCCGGTCTGGCCGGCCCACGCCGGATCGGCCTGCAGATAGCCCCACAGCCGACTCGAATACTCGAGCAGCACGTTGGCCTCCAGGCCGGTCAACGGCGTCCTGAACACGGGGAAATGCCTGCTCGACAGGCTGCGATCCTGTGAGCCGCAGTAGGTTTCAACCACCTTGAGGCAAAGGTCCAGGGTCGCCTGAGCATCACGGGCCCTGAAACCGAGGATGTTCAACGCCTCGCACAGCGCTTGCCGGCCCGGCGCTGCCGAACGCTTGCCCGCCGGCCGGGAAACCGGCTCATGCAACAGGTTGCGCGCAAACCCCTCAAAGGTGGCGCAGGCGCTGCCCATCCGCCCCTGGCCTGCCCGCTCGCGCAGGGTCGCCAGCTTCTCGGCGGTACGCGCCAGCACCAGCGTGCCGCCCGGCCGCAGGCACTCCATCAGGGCGCCCAGCACGTGGCTCTTGCCGATGCCGGCGTAGCCCTGCACGTGCAGGTCTTCATCCAGGTTGGCGCGGAAGGTCCGGACCAGCTTGTCTTGCGCGGGGCTCAGCCAGCGCTCGCGGTGCCGGGGCGTCACTATCTGCTGGCTGAACGGGTTGTTGGCGGTGAAATGGCGGATCCTGAACCCGGTATCCCATTGCCCGTCGGGCAGCAGGTAACGCTTCGCCGCCACGTCGTCGGCCGGCAGGAGGCGCAGCCCCAAGCCTTTTATGACGTTCAGGCCGAAGTACAGCTTGCGCGGGTCGAACAGCCGTTGCGCCTCCGCCAGCAAGCCCGCACCGCCGCCGGACCGCGCCTCGACGGACCAGGCGATCAGCCTGGCCAGCACCGCTTGCGCCGCACCGGCGGTCAGCTCCTGCTGCGCCGCTTGCGCCAGGTTCTGGATGACCAGCACCGCCGCCAGCTCCGGATCCGTCAGGTTGCCGAGCAGCGTGGCGCCGTCCGCCTGCAGCAGCCCTGTGCAGGTGTCATCGGTGACCGGCAAGTACACGGGGCTGGACAGATCAACGTGTTCCGGGTGCATACGCTCTCGTCGCCGGCAGAAGACAGGTCACGGGATCACTCATCGGCGACCCCGTCGTTGAGGTGAAGCTCGAAACGATAGTCGCCGAGGGTGCCCGACATGCTGCCGGGGCGCACTCCCGGTGCCTGCACGGGTGCCACGGCGTTGGCCTGAATCTGCTTCTGCAGCTCGTGGACGGCCAGGTCGAGCAGGCGGCTCAAGTCCTCGCCGCTGTGCGCAGCGACATGGAGTTGCAGGCTGAACCCACCGTCTGCCGGCTGCGGCGAACCGGCCCGGGACGCCTCGTCGGCAGCAGCGCCGGCCTCCGGTTCATGGCCGGCCGCGCCGCTGAGGATCGCGGCATGCTCTTCATCCATCAAATCCAGCACCTGCGCCAGCTCCAGCGTCTCCTCGGGGTGCGACTGCATCCGCTCCTTGATCTCCAGGCGACGGAACTGCCAGTCGCGGATCCGTTCTCGGATCAAGTCATCCATTTCGTCCGCTCCACTTTCTCGATGACAGGTGCTGGAGTATGCCACCCCCGTCCTCGACGCAGGCACGGGAACCTGATTGGAAATGTTTACGCCAGGATGACGCCTTTGCGGGCAGGCCCGTTGCCGCACAGGATCGGGGCCAGGCAGGCAAATCGCAGACACAAAAAAACCGCAGTGGGCGAAACCCATGCAGTTCGGTGTTGACTCGTTCGATGTTCGTTAAGGTGGCAACCCTACCAGCCACACCCCGGCACACAATGTTCCCGCTGTGGCTGCTGCCTTCCGGCTCTGACCAGGTTCACGGGTAATCGTTGCGGGGGGACCGATAGGGTCACCATAACGACGCTCACCTGTCGGCGAGCCGCGCCATTGTACCTATCTGAGGCGAAGTTACAACCGCTGGTTGCAGATTAAAAACATGAAGGGGTTCAAGCACTTGCTATTGCGCCTGAAGCACTTCGTCCGCCCTGCCGCCCGCCTGCTGGATCACCAGGTGGATGAAATGCAGCTTGGCGATGACCGCCGCCGGCAGCGCGAAGGGATAGAAGTCCGGTTGGCCCATGCTGCGCGACAGTTCGTTGAGCATCCCCGCCAGCTCGATCCAGGCGTTGACGAACGAGAGGAACGCCGGCCCTTCGGGATGCTCCGGGTCATACAGCACGCTGGCCGGGAACGGCGGATAGTCCAGTTCCACCTCCCGCGCACTCATGCCGAAGCCCAGCGCGGTGTCGACGGCGTCCATCATGTGCAGGTAGTGCGCCCAGGTTTCCGCCCAGTCTTCCCACGGGTGCATGGTGGCGTAGGCGCTGACGTGGCTCTGCTGCCAGTCCGCCGGGGCGCCTTCCCGATAGTGCCGCTCCAGCGCTTCGGCGTAAGGGGCCCGCTCGTCGCCGAACAGGCTGCGGAACGCCCCGAGCCAGGGCCCGTTGAAGACCAGGCGATCCCAGTAGTAGTGCCCGACTTCGTGGCGCAAGTGCCCGAGCAGCGTGCGGTAGGGCTCGTGCATCGCCGCCCGCACCTGTTCGCGGTGGGCGTCGTCGGCTTCCTTGATGTCGAGAGTGATCAGACCGTTGGCGTGGCCGGTGACGGGCGCGTTGCCCTCGCGGTCGACGCCGATGAAGTCGAAGGCCAGGCCGGCGTCTTCATCCACGGTCTTGGGGATCACCGGCAGGCCGAGGCTGATCAATTGCGCCACCAGCCGCCGTTTGGCGATCTCCACCTTGCGCCAGCGTTCGGGGTTCTGCGCATCGGACAAGTCCGGAACGGTGCGGTTGAGCCGGCACGCCGCGCACAGGGCGTCGTCGCCGATGGCCGGCAGCAGCCAGTTGCAGGCGGCGGGCGTGTCGAGGTTGGCGCAGCGGCGGAACAGGCCGGCGTCAGGGGCCGCGTCCAGCGTCCAGGTGCCCTGCTCCGGCCCCGGCTGCAGCGAGGTCAGCAGCGCCCGGTCCGGCTGGTAGCCGAGCACCGCGCCGCACGTCAGGCACTGGCTGTTGCGGAAAAACAGCGACTGGCCGCAACGGCACGGCCAGACTTTGCTGCTGCGCGAAGGTTCGCCCGCAAACGGCGCAATGAGACGGGAACCGAGCTGCTCGAAGAAGCGGTACATGGCGATCTCTCCCTGGGGTTAGCCAAGACTAGATCATTGCGGCGCCTTGACCGTTCCCGCAGGACACTCGATCAAACAGCGATGCCGTGCCCCTTCAGGAACCCCACGAACGCCTCTTCGTCCAGCACCTTGAGCCCCAGTTCGTTGGCCTTGGCCAGCTTCGAGCCAGCGCCGGGGCCGGCGACCACGCAGTGGGTCTTGGCCGACACGGAGCCGGCGACCTTGGCGCCGAGGCTTTCGAGCTTTTCCTTGGCGATGTCGCGGCTCATCAGCTCCAGCGTGCCGGTCAGCACCCAGGTCTGGCCGGCCAGCGGCAGGCCTTCGACGACTTTCTTTTCGCTCTGCCAGTGCATGCCGAAATCGCGCAATTGCCGCTCGGCGGACTCGGCCAACTGACGGTGCTCCGACAGCGCGAAGAACTCGCGGACCGAATTGGCCTGCTTTTCCGGCAAGGCCTGGCGCATGTCCAGCCAGTCGGCGTTCATCACCCCTTCGAGCGAACCGAACTTGTCCGCCAGCTTCTGCGCCCCGCCAGGGCCGACCGACGGAATGTGCAGTTTGTCGAGCAAGCCGCCCAGCGTGGTGCTGGCGGCGAGTTCCGCCCCCAACTCGCCCTGATCCTGAATCTGCAGGCCATGGCCCAGCAGTTCGCCGATCACCTGACGGTTGTGGTCGTCCTCGAAGAAACTGTGGATTTCGTGCGCCACTTCCAGGCCGATGTCCGGCAGGTAGGTCAGCACCTGCGGCAAGGCCTGCTGCACGCGCTCAAGGGAACCCAGCGAACGCGCCAGCACCTTGGCCGTTTCCTCGCCGACGTCCGGGATGCCGAGCGCATAGATGAAGCGCGCCAGCCCCGGTTTCTTGCTGTCCTCGATGGCGGCCAGCAGCTTGTTGCTCGACACCTCGGCGAAGCCTTCCAGATCGACGATGTCGTCGAACTTGAGCGCGTAGAGATCGGCCGGCGAACTCACCAGCCCTTCGTCCACCAACTGTTCGACGCTCTTGTCGCCCAGCCCTTCGATGTCCATGGCGCGACGGGACACGAAGTGGATGATCGCCTGCTTGAGCTGCGCCCCGCAGGCCAGCCGCCCGACGCAACGGTACACCGCGCCTTCGCTGACGGTTTCGCGGCCCTTGCTGCGCTTGACCAGTTGCGTACGCTCGACATGGGAACCGCAGACCGGGCAGCTTTCGGGGATCTGCACCGGCCGCGCATCGTCGGGACGGCGCTCGGCGACGACCTGCACCACCTGCGGGATCACGTCGCCGGCGCGGCGGATGATCACGGTGTCGCCGATCATCAGGCCCAGGCGGGCCACTTCGTCCATGTTGTGCAGCGTGGCGTTGGCCACGGTGACGCCAGCCACCTTGACCGGCTTGAGGCGCGCCACCGGCGTGACGGCGCCGGTGCGGCCGACCTGGAATTCCACGTCGAGCAGTTCGGTGAGCTCTTCCATGGCCGGAAACTTGTGGGCGATCGCCCAGCGCGGCTCCCGTGCGCGGAAACCCAGCTCGCGCTGGTCGGCGATGCTGTTGACCTTGAACACCACGCCGTCGATCTCGTAGGCCAGCCCGTTGCGCCGCTCGCCGATGTCACGGTAGTAGTCCAGGCACTGATCGATGCCCTTGGCCAGTTTCAACTCGTGGCTGATCGGCATGCCCCAGGCCTGGAGCTGCTTGAGGTTGCCGATGTGGGTGTCGGCGATATCGTGGGACACCTGGCCGATGCCATAGCAGCAGAACTCCAGCGGACGGTTGGCGGTGATCTTCGAATCGAGCTGGCGCAGGCTGCCGGCGGCGGCGTTGCGCGGGTTGGCGAAAGTCTTGCCGCCGCTCTCCAGCTGAGATTCGTTGAGGCGCTCGAAACCGGCCTTGGACATGAACACTTCGCCGCGCACTTCCAGGGTCGCCGGCCAGCCGCTGCCGTGCAGCTTCAGCGGGATGTTGCGCACGGTGCGCACATTGACGCTGATGTCTTCGCCGGTGGTGCCGTCGCCACGGGTCGCGCCGCGCACCAGCAAACCGTCCTGGTACAGCAGGCTGACGGCCAGACCGTCGAGCTTCGGCTCGCAGCTGTATTCCACCGCCGCCCCGCCGCCGAACAGGTCGCCGGCCGGCAAGTCCAGGCCTTCGGTCACCCGCCGGTCGAACTCGCGCATGTCGGTCTCTTCGAAGGCGTTGCCGAGGCTGAGCATCGGCACTTCATGGCGCACCTGGGTGAATGCCGTCAGCGCCACGCTGCCGACGCGCTGGGTCGGCGAGTCGCTGGTGACCAGTTCCGGATGGGCCGCTTCCAGGGCCTTGAGCTCGTGGAACAGCCGGTCGTATTCGGCGTCCGGAATGCTCGGCTCGTCGAGGACGTGGTAACGGTAGTTGTGCTGATCTAGCTCGGCGCGCAGCTCTAGAATGCGGGTTTCGACGGCAGTCATGGGTGTTCTCTCATAAAGCAAAAGAGCAGCCGAAGCTGCTCAATCTGTTTTGCCGATTGCCCGGCGCATCGCAGGGCAACCTTTTGGATCAACGTTTCTGGGTCAGGGCGCGGCGTTCGAACTCGACGATGCGCTGACGGTAGTGCTCGATGGTCTGCGCGGTCAGGACGCTGCGCTGGTCGTCTTTGAGCTCGCCGTTCAGTTCCTGGGACAGCTTGCGGGCGGCGGCCACCATCACGTCGAAGGCCTGCTTCGGATGACGCGGGCCCGGCAGGCCGAGGAAGAAGCTCACGGCCGGGGTGCTGAAATGGTCGATGTCGTCCAGATCGAAGATGCCCGGCTTGACCGCGTTGGCCATGGAGAACAGCACCTCACCGTTGCCGGCCATGCTTTCGTGGCGGTGGAAGATGTCCATCTCGCCGAAACGCAGGCCGCTTTCCAGGATGTTCTGCAACAGCGCCGGGCCCTTGAAGCCGGCCGGGTCGCGGCAGATCACGCTGATCACCAGCACTTCCTCGGCCTGCGGCTGATCCTTGTCGCCCATCGCCGGCGACGGCTTGGTGTCGGCGATGAAGTCGTCGTCACGGCTGCTGAAGCTCGGGCCGGCGTCCACGTCCAGGTCGAGGTCACCCTGGGCCGGGCTGTTGCTGCCGCGCTTGCTGCGCTTGGAGCCGGACTCACGCGGTTCGCGCGGTTCACGGGCCGGCATGCTCACCGACGGCAGGTCGTGTTCGTCCAGCTGCGGTTCCTTGTGGGTTTCCAGCACGCGGGCCGGGCCCAGCAACTCGGCGTTGCTGTCCTCGTCCGGCAGGTTGGACAGATTGCGGTCAAGACGGAATTTCAGTTTTCCCTTGCCGCCGCGCATGCGGCGCCAGCCATCGAAAAGAATACCGGCTATCACAATGATGCCGATGACGATCAGCCACTCGCGCAGACCGATTTCCATGTAATCCCGTGCCTCTATGAAAAATGCTGAAAAATAAGGGGTTTACATTGTGCAAACCGCTTTAAAACGTGGCGCCAACTCTATGTTCTGACAGGCGTTTTGCCCACGTATACGAAAAATTGACATTAAACTAGCACGACCAAAGGCAACTTTACACCGTCTGTCACATTGGCTTGCGCGTTTATGTCGATTGGCCAGCAAGTCGGAACCGGTTATGAAGTCCTACAGACCGAAAACACCCCTCCGACAACCCGCCGGCTCAGGCATCCACCATCGCCATCGCCTCCTCGACATCCACCGCCACCAACCGCGAGCAACCGGGCTCGTGCATCGTCACCCCCATCAACTGATCGGCCATTTCCATGGCGATCTTGTTGTGGGTGATATAGATGAACTGCACCGTCTGCGACATCTCTTTGACCAATCGTGCGTAGCGTCCAACGTTAGCGTCATCCAGTGGCGCGTCAACTTCATCGAGCATGCAGAACGGCGCCGGATTCAACTTGAAGATCGCAAAGACCAGTGCCAACGCGGTCAGGGCCTTTTCCCCGCCGGAGAGCAAATGGATGGTGCTGTTCTTCTTTCCTGGCGGCCGCGCCATGATCGTCACCCCTGTATCGAGTAGATCTTCGCCCGTCAGTTCCAAATACGCGCTGCCGCCACCGAAAACTTTCGGGAAAAGGGCCTGCAAACCGCCGTTGATCTGATCAAAGGTATCCTTGAAGCGGTTGCGGGTCTCCTTGTCGATCTTGCGGATGACGTTCTCCAGGGTCTCCAGCGCTTCCACCAGATCGGCGTCCTGGGCATCCAGATAACGTTTACGCTCGGATTGTTGCTGATATTCGTCGATCGCCGCGAGGTTGATCGCGCCCAGGCGCTGAATGCGCGCGGCGATGCGCTCCAGCTCCTCTTCGGCCTCCTTCTCGTTGGCTTCGGCGCCCAGGGTGTCGAGCACGCCGTGCAGGTCGTAGCCGTCGGCCAGCAGTTGGTCCTGCAGGGCCGTGCGGCGCACGGTCAGGGCTTGCCATTCCATGCGCTGCTGTTCGAGCTGGCCGCGGATCAGGTGCGATTGCTGCTCGGCCTGGGTGCGGCGCTTTTCCGCGTCGCGCAGTTCGCGGTCGGCGTCTTCCAGGGCGATCTGGGCGGTCTTGAGCTCTTCGTCGACGCTCATGCGCTTTTCGAGCAGCTCTTCCAGCTTCAGGCGCAGTTCCTCCAGCGGCGCCTCGCCCTCCTCCAGGTTCAGGTTCAGTTGCTCACGCTTTTCCGTGAGGCGCTCGGCCTGCATCTCCAGACGCTCCAGCGCCTGCCGGGTGGAATCATGCTGGGCGCGCAACGACCCCAGGCGCACCGCCAGTTGATGGGCGTGATCCTTGTGCTGGCGAGCCTCCTGGCGCACCCGGTCGAGCCGCTCGCGCAGGCTGTCGCGCTGGGCCAGCAGCAGCTCGCGCTGCTCGGTGTCCAGGGCCATGGCGTCGAGGGCGTCCTGCAACTGCATCCGCGATTCGCCGATGTGTTCGTGCTCCAGCGCCCGCTGCTCGTCGAGCTCGATCAGCTCTTCGTCCAGACGGGTGCGGCGCAGGGTCAACTGCTCGATCTTGGCCTTGCCGGCGGACAGCTGGGCCTTGAGCTCGCCTTGCTGGCGGGCCTCGTCCTGCAGCAGCCTGCGCAGGTGTTCGCGGCCGTTCTCCTGCTGGCGCTGTTGCGCACGCAGGTTCTGCAGGCGGGTTTCCATGGCCTCGACCGTGGCTTCGCGCTCTTCGCGTTCGAGCTGCAGGTTGTCGATTTCCTGCCCCCGCGCCAGCACGCCGCTTTCTGCCTCGCTGGCACGGCGCACCCGCAGGAAGTGCCGGCCGACCCAATAGCCATCGCGGCTGATCACGCTCTGCCCGGCGCCCAACTGGGCGCGCAGGGCCAGGGCCTGTTCCAGGCTGTCCACCGGTTTGACCTGGCCCAGCCACGGCGACAAATCGATCTGCGCCTCGACCTTGTCCAGCAGGCTGCCGGCCACCCGCACGCCATCGCCGGCGGGGCTGAGCAAGCGCAGGTCGCCCTGCTCGAACCCGGACAGGTCCAAACCGGCGAAATCATCCACCAGCACCGCTTGCAGGTCGGCGCCGAGCACGGTTTCCACCGCCAGCTCCCAACCGGCTTCGACCTTCAGGCCCTCGGCCAGGCGCGGGCGCTCGGCCAGATGGTGTTCGCGCAGCCATTCGGCGGTGCCGGTGCCTGGATCCAGAGCGGCCTGCTGCAAGGCTTCCAGTGACGCCAGACGCCCATTGAGCCGCTGCAGATCGCCCTGGGCCTGCTGCTGCGCCGTCAAAGCCTGCTGCAACTCCTGACGCAGTTGTTCGAGCTTTTCGACCTGGGCTTCTTCGCTGGTCTGCAAATCTTCCAGCGTGGCTTCGGATTCGGCGAGCTGCTCGCTCAGTTCCATGATCGCCGCGTCTTCCGGATCGGCCGACAGCAGCGCCCGCTCCTCGCCCAGGCGCTTCTGGCGGTCGGCCAGGCGCTCCAGGCTGGTTTCGAGCTGCTGGATCCGCGCCTGCTGCACTTCGGCCTGACGCCGGGGCTCGGCGGAAGCCAGGTTGAAGGTGTCCCACTGCTCCTGCCAGCCGTGCATGGTCAGCTCGGCCTCTTCCAGGGCCGCGGCGGATTCCTCGGCGGCGGCACTGGTGACTTCCTGCTCGGGGGTGAGCATGTCCAGCTCTTCGCCCAGGGTCAGCAGCAGCGTGCGGTCGTGGCCCAGGTGCGATTCGGTTTCCAGCCGGGCGCGCTCGGCCTCTTTCAGGTCGTCCTGCAACTGGCGCAGGCGCTGCTGGCCGTGCTGGATGCTCTGCTCGACCCGGGCGATGTCGCCGCCCACCGAATAGAAGCGGCCCTGCACCAGATTGAAGCGCTCGGACAGGTCATGGTGACCGTCGCGCAGGCGTTCGATGGCCGCATCGGCGTTGCGCTGCTCGGCGACCAGCGCCTCGAAGCTGACCTCCTGGCTGCCGATCACCGACTCGCGCTGGCCGACCTGATCGTTCAGGTCCTGCCAGCGCAGGGCCGACAGTTGCGCCTTGAGCTGACGCTCTTCGGCCTTGTATTCCTGATACTTCTCGGCGGACTGGGCCTGACGGTGCAGGCGTTCGAGCTGGCGCTCGAGCTCTTCGCGCAGGTCGGTCAGGCGGGCGAGGTTCTCGTGGGTGCGGCGGATGCGGTTTTCCGTCTCGCGCCGGCGCTCCTTGTATTTGGAGATCCCTGCCGCCTCTTCGATGAAGTTGCGCAGGTCTTCCGGCTTGGCCTCGATCAGCTTGGAGATCATCCCCTGCTCGATGATCGAGTAGCTGCGCGGGCCGAGGCCGGTGCCGAGGAAAATGTCGGTGATGTCCTTGCGGCGGCACTTGGCGCCGTTGAGGTAGTAGCTGTTCTGGCTGTCGCGGGTGACTTTGCGGCGAATGGAGATTTCGGCGTAGGCCGCATACTCGCCGACCAGCGTGCCGTCGGCGTTGTCGAACACCAGTTCGATGCTGGCCTGGCTCACCGGCTTGCGGCTGGTCGAGCCGTTGAAGATGACGTCGGTCATCGACTCGCCGCGCAGGTTCTTGGCCGAGCTCTCGCCCATGACCCAGCGCACGGCGTCGATGATGTTGGATTTGCCGCAGCCGTTGGGCCCGACCACCGCCGCCATGTTGCTGGGGAAGTTGACCGTGGTCGGATCGACGAAGGACTTGAACCCCGCCAGTTTGATGCACTTGAGCCGCAAGGTCAGGCCGCCGTCAGGGCAGACACCACCAGATCGCAACTGCGCTGGGCGTACGCCGTCAGCACGATGCGGATCTGCGGCAGGTCACGGGCGAGCACCGCGGCCAGCAGGCGTTCGAACAGTTCGAGGAACTCGCTCATTTCGGCCTTGCGCTGCTCCAGCGCCAGGAAGTAGGCGCGGCTCATGGCCGGCTGCAGGTTCTCGACGGTTTCCTGCAGGTACGGGTTGTCGGCGAACGGGTAGGCGGCGCGCATCACGCTGAAGCTGTCGTCGACGAAGGCGCGGATGTCCTGACGCGCGTAGCTGGCGGCCAGTCGCTGCTGGATCTGCACGAACGGCGCCATGTCGGCCTGCACCTGCCAGCCGTTGGCCACCGAGTTGCCGAGCAGGATGTACAGCTCGCTCATCAGCGTGCACAGGCTGCGCACCTTGTGCGCGGTCAGTTCCGTCACGTGGGCGCCGCGGCGCGGCAGGATCGCGATCAGGTGGCGGCGTTCGAGGATCAGCAAGGCTTCGCGGACCGAGCCGCGGCTGACGTTGAGCGCCTGCGTGACCTTCTGTTCCTGGATGCGCTCTCCCGGCTTCATTTCGCCGCGGATGATCCGTTCGGCGAGGTGGTGAGCGATTTGCTCGGCGAGGCTGTCCGGCGCCTTGAACGTCATGGTTGTCCTTCAAACTCTTCGATCTGCACAAGCGGCGCAGTGTAGCGCAATTGAGGGGGTGTGGCGGAGTGCCCAGCGGGCGGTTTTTGGCACGGATCCCGCAAAAAAGCGGGTATCCCGGCGAGGGTCAATACTGAAGAGACACGTTGTCGATCGACAAAAGCGGTTTTCCTGACCTTTAAGTCAGAAAACCATTGACCGAAAAGTCAGACCTGCTAAATTCGGTTCCCATCGGTCAACAACAATAATGAGTCTGCGAGGCCATCCGTGATCCAGTTTTTACTCAACCAGGAACTCCGAAGCGAGCACGCCCTGGACCCGAACCTGACGGTGCTCAATTACCTGCGCGAACACGTGGGCAAGACCGGCACCAAAGAAGGCTGCGCCAGCGGCGACTGCGGCGCGTGCACCGTGGTGGTCGGCGAACTGCAGACGGATGACGATGGCCGCGAACGCATCCGCTACCGCAGCCTCAACTCGTGCCTGACGTTTGTTTCGTCCCTGCACGGCAAGCAGTTGATCAGCGTCGAGGACCTCAAGCACAAGGGCGAACTGCACAGCGTGCAGAAAGCCATGGTCGAGTGCCACGGTTCGCAATGCGGCTTCTGCACCCCCGGTTTCGTGATGTCGCTGTTCGCCCTGCAAAAGAACAGCGACGCGCCGGACACCCACAAGGCCCACGAAGCGCTGGCCGGCAACCTCTGCCGCTGCACCGGCTACCGGCCGATCCTGGCCGCCGCCGAGCAATCGTGCTGCGCCAGGCAGGCGGATCAGTTCGACGCCCGCGAAGCCGAGACCATCGCCCGCCTCAAGGCCATAGCCCCCACCGACATCGGCGAACTCAACAGCGGCGACAAGCGTTGCCTGGTGCCGCTGACCGTGGCCGACCTGGCCGACCTCTACGACGCTTATCCACAGGCCCGCCTGCTGGCCGGCGGCACTGACCTGGCGCTGGAGGTCACCCAGTTCCACCGGCCGCTGCCGGTGATGATCTACGTCGGCAACGTCGCCGAAATGAAGCGCATCGAGCGCTTCGACGACCGCCTGGAGATCGGCGCGGCCGCCGCCCTCTCCGACTGTTACGACGCCCTGAACGCCGAATACCCGGACTTCGGCGAACTGCTGCACCGCTTCGCCTCCCTGCAGATCCGCAATCAGGGCACCCTGGGCGGCAACATCGGCAACGCCTCGCCGATCGGCGACTCCCCGCCCCTGCTCATCGCCCTCGGCGCGCAGATCGTGCTCTGCAAGGGCGACACCCGGCGCACCCTGGCCCTGGAGGATTACTTCATCGATTACCGGGTGACCGCACGCCAGGAAAGCGAATTCATCGAGAAGATCATCGTGCCCCGCGCCAGCGCCGGGCAGCTGTTCCGTGCGTACAAGGTGTCCAAGCGCCTGGACGATGACATCTCCGCGGTCTGCGCCGCCTTCAACCTGCGCATCGACAACGGCGTGATCACCGACGCCCGCATCGCCTTCGGCGGCATGGCCGCGATCCCCAAACGCGCCGCCCACTGCGAAGCCGTCCTTTTGGGCCAGCCGTTGGGCAACGCCGTGGTCGAACGCGCCTGCGCCGCCCTGGCCGATGACTTCACGCCGCTCTCGGACTTCCGCGCCAGCAAGGAATACCGCCTGCTCAGCGCGCAGAACCTGCTGCGCAAGTACTTCATCGAACTGCAAACACCGCACATCGAGACCCGGGTGACCGCTTATGTCTAACCATCACGCCGCAGAGAAGTCCCAGGCCGAGCTGGCGCAACTGTTCGCCCAGGACCTGACCACCGGTGTCGGCCGCAGCGTCAAGCACGACAGCGCCGCCAAGCATGTGTCCGGTGAAGCGCAGTACATCGACGACCGCCTGGAATTCCCCAACCAGCTGCACGTCTACGCACGGCTGTCGGACCGCGCCCACGCGAAGATCCTGCGCATCGACACCAGCCCCTGCTACGCCTTCGAAGGCGTGCGCATCGCCATCACCCACGCCGACGTGCCGGGCCTGAAGGACATCGGCCCGCTGCTGCCCGGCGACCCGCTGCTGGCCATCGATGACGTGCAGTTCGTCGGTCAGCCGGTGCTGGCCGTGGCCGCCCGGGACCTTGAGACCGCACGCAAGGCCGCCATGGCCGCGATCGTCGAATACGAAGACCTGGAACCGGTGCTGGACGTGGTCGAAGCCCTGCGCAAACGCCATTTCGTCCTGGACAGCCACACCCACCAGCGCGGCGACTCGGCCAATGCGCTGGCCACCGCCGAGCACCGCATCCAGGGCACCCTGCACATCGGCGGCCAGGAGCACTTCTACCTGGAGACGCAAATTTCCTCGGTGATGCCCACCGAGGACGGCGGCATGATCGTCTACTGCTCCACGCAGAACCCCACTGAAGTGCAGAAGCTGGTGGCCGAAGTGCTGGACGTGTCGATGAACAAGGTGGTGGTCGACATGCGCCGCATGGGCGGCGGCTTCGGCGGCAAGGAAACCCAGGCGGCCAGCCCCGCGTGCCTGTGCGCGGTGGTCGCGCACCTCACCGGCCAGCCGACCAAGATGCGCCTGCCGCGGGTCGAGGACATGATGATGACCGGCAAGCGTCACCCCTTCTACGTCGAGTACGACGTCGGTTTCGACAGCACCGGGCGCCTGTACGGCATCGCCATGGAACTGGCCGGCAACTGCGGCTGCTCGCCGGACCTGTCGGCGTCCATCGTCGACCGGGCGATGTTCCATTCCGACAACTCGTACTACCTGGGCGACGCGACCATCAACGGTCACCGCTGCAAGACCAACACCGCCTCCAACACCGCCTACCGCGGCTTCGGCGGCCCGCAGGGGATGGTCGCCATCGAAGAGGTGATGGACGCCATCGCCCGCCACCTGAACCTCGACCCGCTGGCGGTGCGCAAGGCCAACTACTACGGCAAGACCGAGCGCAACGTCACCCACTACTACCAGACCGTCGAGCACAACATGCTCGAGGAAATGACCGCCGAGCTGGAAGAAAGCAGCCAGTACGCCGAGCGCCGCGAAGCGATCCGCCGCTACAACGCCAACAGCCCGATCCTGAAGAAAGGCCTGGCGCTGACCCCGGTGAAGTTCGGCATTTCCTTCACCGCCAGCTTCCTCAACCAGGCCGGGGCCTTGGTGCACGTCTACACCGACGGCAGCATCCACCTGAACCACGGCGGCACAGAAATGGGCCAGGGCCTGAACACCAAGGTCGCCCAGGTGGTGGCCGAAGTGTTCCAGGTCGAGATCGATCGGGTGCAGATCACCGCGACCAACACCGACAAGGTGCCGAACACCTCGCCGACCGCCGCCTCCAGCGGCGCCGACCTCAACGGCAAGGCTGCGCAGAACGCCGCCGAGACCATCAAGAATCGCCTGGTCGAATTCGCCGCCCGCCAGTACAAGGTCAGCGAAGAGGACGTGGTGTTCCACAACGGCCACGTGCGTATCCGCGATCACATCCTGACCTTCGAGGCGCTGATCCAGCAGGCGTATTTCAATCAGGTGTCGCTGTCGAGCACCGGGTTCTACAAGACGCCGAAGATCTACTACGACCGCAGCCAGGCCCGCGGCCGGCCGTTCTACTACTTCGCCTTCGGCGCGGCGTGCTGCGAGGTGATCGTCGACACCCTGACCGGCGAATACAAGATGCTGCGCACCGACATCCTCCACGACGTCGGCGCCTCGCTGAACCCGGCCATCGACATCGGCCAGGTCGAGGGCGGCTTCGTCCAGGGCATGGGCTGGCTGACCACCGAGGAGCTGGTGTGGAACAACAAGGGCAAGCTGATGACCAACGGCCCGGCCAGCTACAAGATCCCGGCCGTGGCGGACATGCCGGTGGACCTGCGGGTGAAGCTGGTGGAGAACCGCAAGAACCCGGAAGACACCGTGTTCCACTCCAAGGCCGTGGGCGAGCCGCCGTTCATGCTCGGCATCGCCGCGTGGTGCGCGATCAAGGATGCCGTGGCGAGCCTCGGCGACTACAGGCACCAGCCCAAGATCGACGCCCCGGCGACGCCGGAGCGGGTGCTGTGGGGCTGCGAGCAGATGCGTCAGCTCAAAGCGGTGAAGGCCGTCGAAGCTGAAGCCGAGTTGGCTCCGCTCTAGACCGAGGCGCGGCCTTCGCCGGCAAGCCAGCTCCCACAGGAGACGGATGGACTCCGGATTCTGTGGGCACCGCAAAACACGGTGGGAGCTGGCTTGCCAGCGATAAGGCCCGAACAGACAACGACGATGTCGAGGTGAACATGTACAACTGGATCGACGCCCTCGCCGACCTGCAGAACCAGGGCGAGCCCTGCGTGCTGGTGACCATCATCGAAGAGCTCGGCTCGACGCCGCGCAACGCCGGCTCGAAAATGGTCGTCAGCGCCCGTCAGGCGTTCGACACCATCGGCGGCGGACACCTGGAATACAAAGCCATGCAGATCGCCCGCGACATGCTCGCCAGCGGCCGGCAAGACACCCACCTGGAACGCTTCAGCCTCGGCGCCAGCCTCGGCCAGTGCTGCGGCGGCGCCACCGTGCTGCTGTTCGAGCCGATGGGCCAGGTGCAGGCGCAGGTCGCCGTGTTCGGCGCCGGCCACGTCGGCCGGGCGCTGGTGCCGCTGCTCGCCGGCCTGCCGTGCCGGGTGCGCTGGATCGATTCCCGGGAAGAGGAATTCCCCGGACAGATCCCCCACGGCGTGCGCAAGATCGTCGCCGAGGAGCCTGTGGATGAAATCGACGACCTGCCCGCCGGCAGCTACTGCATCGTCATGACCCACAACCACCAGTTGGACCTGGAGCTCACCGCCGCGATCCTCAGGCGCAACGACTTCGCCTACTTCGGCTTGATCGGCTCCAGGACCAAGCGCACCAAGTTCGAACACCGCCTGCGTGACCGCGGCTTCGACGCCGGCGTCGTGCAACGCATGCGCTGCCCGATGGGCATCGGCGAAGTCAAAGGCAAGCTGCCTGCGGAAATCGCCATCTCCATCGCCGGCGAGATCATCGCCACCTACAACGCCAACTTCGGCCAGCACACCGCCGGCGCCGAACCGATCGCCAAGCTGCTGCCGGTCTCGCGCCGCAGCCAGGCCGCCCACCTTAAAGCCTCAAACTGAGAACCGTCATGCCTTTGACCCGCAAAGCCTACCGCGCCGCCATCCTGCACAGCATCGCCGACCCCGCCGAGGTCGGCATCGAAGCCTCCTACGAATACTTCGAGGACGGCCTGCTGGTGGTCGACGACGGCAAGATCAGCGCCCTGGGCCACGCCAGCGAACTGCTGCCGACCCTGGCGGCGGACATCGAGATCACCCATCACCAGGACGCGCTGATCACCCCAGGCTTCATCGACACCCACATCCACCTGCCGCAGACCGGCATGGTCGGCGCCTACGGCGAGCAGTTGCTGGACTGGCTGAACACCTACACCTTCCCGTGCGAAAGCCAGTTCGGCGACAAGGCCCACGCCGACGAGGTGGCCGACATCTTCATCAAGGAACTGCTGCGCAACGGCACCACCACCGCGCTGGTATTCGGCAGCGTGCACCCGCAGTCGGTGAACGCCTTCTTCGAGGCCGCCGAGAAGCTCGACCTGCGCATGATCGCCGGCAAGGTGATGATGGACCGCAACGCGCCGGACTACCTGACCGACACCGCCGAATCCAGCTACCTGGACAGCAAGGCGCTGATCGAGCGCTGGCACGGCAAGGGCCGCCTGCACTACGCGGTCACCCCGCGCTTCGCCCCCACCAGCACCCCGGAGCAGCTCACCCTCGCCGGCCAGTTGCTCACCGAATACCCGGATCTGTACATGCAGACCCACATCAGCGAGAACCTCAAGGAAATCGAGTGGGTCAAGGCACTGTTCCCGGAGCGCAAGGGCTACCTGGACGTCTACGACCACTACCGGCTGCTCGGCGAGCGCTCGGTGTTCGCCCACGGCGTGCACCTGTGCGACGAGGAATGCGCGCGGCTGGCCGAGACCGGTTCGGCGATCTCGTTCTGCCCGACCTCGAACTTCTTCCTCGGCAGCGGCCTGTTCAACCTGCCGATGGCCGAGAAGCACAAGCTCAACGTCGGCCTCGGCACTGACGTGGGCGGCGGCACCAGCTTCTCGCTGCTGCAGACCCTGAACGAAGCCTACAAGGTGATGCAGCTGCAAGGCGCCCGCCTGAGCCCGTTCAAGTCGCTGTACCTGGCCACCCTCGGCGGCGCCCGGGCGCTGCGCCTGGAAGACAAGATCGGCAACCTGCAGCCGGGCACCGACGCCGACTTCCTGGTGCTGGACTACAACGCCACGCCGCTGCTGGGCTATCGCCTGAAGCAGGCCAACAACATCGCCGAGACGCTGTTCGTGCTGATGACCCTGGGGGATGACCGCACCGTGGCGCAGACCTACGCCGCCGGTGCGCTGGTGCATCAGCGCTGATTCTTCGAGGCATAAAAAATCCCCCGGATCTTTCGGTCCGGGGGATTTTTGTCGTCTGTCAGAGCCTCATCGCTGGCAAGCCAGCTCCCACAGGGTTTTATGGTGTTCACCAGAATTGCGCCACGCCGCGAATCCTGTGGGAGCTGGCTTGCCAGCGATTGGGGCCAACTCGGTCTGACTTAGAGCTTGGCCGCCGGACGCCCCGGCTTCTTGGTCTGCAACAGATGCGAGAACACTGCATGCAGATCGTCCGACGCGCTTTCCTCATCGAGGTTGAGCTTGCTGTCGATGTGATCCATGTGGTGCATCATCAGGTTCACCGCCAGCTCGCCGTCGCGCTTTTCGATGGCGTCGATCAGCTGGGTGTGTTCGTCGTAGGAGCAGTGGGAACGGTTGCCGCTTTCGTACTGGGCGATGATCAGCGAGGTCTGCGAGACCAGGCTGCGCTGGAAGCTGATCAACGGCGCGTTCTTCGCCGCTTCGGCCAGTTTCAGGTGGAACTCGCCCGACAGCCGGATGCCGGCGCCGCGGTCGCCGCGGGAGAAGCTGTCGCGTTCGTCGTTGACCATCTGGCGCAGTTCGGCGATCTGCTCGGCGGTCGCGTGCTGCACCGCCAGTTCAGTGATCGCGCGCTCGACCAGGCGACGGGCCAGGAACACCTGCCGCGCTTCCTCGACGCTCGGGCTCGCCACCACCGCGCCACGGTTGGGCCGCAACAGCACCACGCCTTCATGGGCCAGGCGCGACAGCGCGCGGCGGATGATGGTGCGGCTGACCCCGAAGATTTCCCCCAGCGCTTCTTCGCTCAACTTGGTGCCGGGCGCCAGGCGCTGTTCGAGGATGGCCTCGAAGATATGCGCATAGACGATGTCGTCCTGGGTTCCGCTGCGGCCGGCTTTGCCTGCTCGCGGTTGTTTCTTGAGGGGTTGCAACTGATCGTTCATGGGCACTCGGGTCGGGAGAACGGCGGCGGATTAGCGGAAACTGTAATACGGCGCAGTGGGTCGCTGGCAAGTATCGCGTAAAAAACAGCGCGATTGTACACAATGGAAGGTGGCAACACGACTGTACGGCTGTTTGCGGCTTCGGCTGTATAGCAACGCTTCGTTACGTTTGAGTTTAGGCTTGTTCGCAGAATCCGCGATCCCTCTGGGTTTCGCGTAGCTGCGCATATCTCATTGGTACAAGGAACACGCCGTCATGAACGACGTCACCCACGCCCGGCTGCGCCCGCTGGCCGACACCTCCCCTTCGGCCATCGTCGCCGGGTTCATCGCGATGATGACCGGCTACACCAGTTCGCTGGTGCTGATGTTCCAGGCCGGGCAAGCGGCGGGCCTGACCAGCGGGCAGATTTCCTCATGGATCTGGGCGATTTCCATCGGCATGGCGGTGTGCTCCATCGGCTTGTCCCTGCGCTACCGCACACCGATCACCATCGCCTGGTCCACGCCGGGCGCGGCGCTGCTGATCACCAGCCTGGGCGGCGTCAGCTACGGCGAGGCCATCGGTGCCTACATCACCTGCGCCGTGCTGGTGACGGTCTGCGGCCTGACCGGCAGTTTCGAACGGCTGGTGAAAAAGATCCCGGCGTCGCTGGCGGCGGCGCTGCTGGCGGGGATCCTGTTCAAGATCGGCAGCGAAATCTTCGTCGCCGCGCAGCACCGCACCGGGCTGGTGCTGGGGATGTTCTTCACCTATCTGGCGGTCAAGCGCCTGTCGCCGCGCTATGCGGTGCTGGCCGCGCTGCTGGTGGGCACCGCGCTGTCGGGAGTCCTGGGCCTGCTCGATTTCAGCGGTTTCCGCCTGGAAGTGGCGACGCCGGTCTGGACCACGCCGCACTTCTCCCTCGCCGCCACCATCAGCATCGGCATCCCGCTGTTCGTGGTGGCCATGACCTCGCAGAACATGCCCGGCGTCGCCGTGCTGCGCGCCGACGGCTACAACGTGCCGGCCTCGCCGCTGATCACCGCCACCGGGGTGGCGTCGCTGCTGCTGGCGCCGTTCGGCTCCCACGGCATCAACCTGGCGGCCATCAGCGCGGCGATCTGCACCGGCCCCCACGCCCATGAAGACCGCAGCAAGCGCTACACCGCCGCCGTGTGGTGCGGGGTGTTCTACGGCATCGCCGGGGTGTTCGGCGCCACGCTCGCAGCGCTGTTCGCCGCGCTGCCCAAGGAACTGGTGCTGTCGATCGCCGCGCTGGCGCTGTTCGGCTCGATCATCAATGGCCTGAGCATCGCCATGAGCGAGGTCAAAGAACGGGAAGCGGCGCTGATCACCTTCATGGTCACCGCCTCGGGGCTGACACTGTTCTCCATCGGCTCGGCCTTCTGGGGCATCGTCGCCGGGGTGCTGACCCTGCTGATCCTCAACGGGCGCAAGGCGTGAGCGCAAAAGACCGGGCATAAAAAAACGGCGACCCTCAGGTCGCCGTTTTTCATGGAATCAAGCCTGATTGATCGGCTTTTCCGGGTACCACACGTCCAGCAGCGGGCTGACTTCGACGCTGGTCAGTTCCGAGCGGGCCTTCAGCCAGGCTTCAACCTTGGCGCGCTGCTCTTCGCTGACCGAACCGCGCTTGATCGAGCAGATCAGACCGTAGTCGTCGCCGCCGACATAGCCCAGACCGTTGGCTTCCATGCCTTCCTTGAGGAAAGCGTCGAGGAACGCGTCAATGGCCTCTTCGGACAGGTCTTCTTTGAACTCCAGGTTCAGCTCGCATCCCAGCTCTTGAAATTCATCGACGCACAGTTTTTTGCGCAGACGCCGGGAACGGTTAGTCGCCATTGGAACAATCCTCTTGAGTAAATACGGGCGGCACTTTAGCAGTTTAAGGCGCCGATTGCCCGACTCTCTGGCGCGAGCAGGCCGCCACCTGTAAAAAAAATCATGAAATGGCCCGCCTGCGAAAGGCACAAGCTGTTACACCTTGGGGCATAATGCCGACACTTTCATGACCATCGGGGGCCTTTTCATCCATGCCTCCTACTTTTTCCCCTCGGCTGTAGGGTTTTATTTCACATGATCAAATCGTTGCGTCCCCTGCTGTTGGCCAGCCTTCTCTTGCCCCTGGCCCTGCCCGTTTCCGCCGCCGCCATCAACACCACCCTGACCCCCAACGTCGAAAAGGCCCTGAAGGCCAGCAAGCTGCAGCCCAGCGCGCTGTCGCTGGTGATGGTGCCGCTGGAAGGCCCCGGCACCCCGACCGTGTACAACGCCGACGTGTCGGTCAACCCGGCCTCGACCATGAAACTGGTCACCACCTACGCGGCCCTGGAAATGCTCGGCCCCAACCACCAGTGGAAAACCGAGTTCTACACCGACGGCGACCTGAGCGGCGGCATCCTCAACGGCAACCTCTACCTCAAGGGCGGCGGCGACCCGAAGCTGAACATGGAGAAGCTCTGGCTGCTGATGCGCGACCTGCGCGCCAACGGCGTGACCCAGGTCACCGGCGACCTGGTGCTGGACCGCAACTTCTTCGTCCAGCCGCAGCTGCCGGAATTCAACGACGACGGCAACGACGAGAACAAACCGTTCCTGGTCAAGCCGGACGCCCTGCTGGTCAACCTCAAGGCCCTGCGCTTCGTGGCCCGCAATGACGACGGCCGGGTGCTGGTGTCCGTGGAGCCGCCGATCGCCAGCATCCGCATCGACAACCAGGTCAAGGCGCTCAATTCCAAGCAATGCACCGGCGGCGTGCGCTACAACCCGGTGCCCCAGGCCGACGGCAGCGTGACCGTGACCGTCGGCGGCCAGTTGGGCGAAGGCTGCAGCTCGCAGACCTACCTGTCGCTGCTCGACCACGCCACCTACACCGCCGGCGCCGTGCGGGCGATCTGGAAGGAACTGGGCGGCAGCATCCAGGGCAAGGACCGCCAGGGCGCGACCCCGGGCAATGCCAAGGTGCTGGCCCGCGCCTTCTCGCCGGATCTGGCGGAAGTCATCCGCGACATCAACAAGTACAGCAACAACACCATGGCCCAGCAGCTGTTCCTGAGCCTGGGTCAGCGCTTTCGCAACGAGGCCGACGGCGACGACGCCAAGGCGGCCCAGCGCGTGGTGCGCCAGTGGCTGGCGAAGAAAGGCATCACCGCGCCGCACCTGGTGATGGAGAACGGCTCCGGCCTGTCCCGCGCAGAGCGCGTCAGCGCCCGTGAGATGGCCAGCATGCTGCAGGCCGCGTGGCACAGCCCGTACGCCGCCGAGTACATCAGCTCGATGCCGATCGTCGGCACCGACGGCACCATGCGCAAGCGCCTGAAGAACACCGCGATGCGCGGCGAAGCCCACATCAAGACCGGTACCCTGAACACCGTTCGGGCGATCGCCGGCTTCAGCCGCGACAACAACGGCAACACCTGGGCGGTGGTGGCGATCCTCAACGACAAGGCTCCGTTCGGCGCCTCGTCGGTGCTGGACCAGGTGCTGCTGGACCTGTACCGCCAGCCGAAGGCGCCGCAGACCGCGTCGGTTCTTTAAGCGTTTTCTCTGTGGGGCGCCTGTCCGGCGGCGACTGGGCTGACGCCATCGCCAGCAGGCTGGCCCCCGCAGGGGATCTGGGCGACTCGCTGCAAAGCCATGTGACATCAGTGGATGGCAGGACTGACGCCATCGCGAGCAGGCTCGCTCCTACAAAGGATCGGTGCTCAGTTCATCTGCCGCTCGACCCGATCCCGCCCGCCCTGCTTCGCCGCATACACCCCGGAGTCCGCCCGCAGCAGCAAGGCATCGGCGCCCTCTCCCGGGTGCCAGCTGGCGATGCCGAAACTGGCGGTCACCGTGCCCACCACGTCCACCGGCGCGCTGCGCAGGCCCTGCCACAGCTCCACCGCCAGCATGTAGGCGTGGTCGCCGTCGATGTCCGGGCACAGCACCATGAACTCCTCGCCGCCCAGACGGCAGAACACGTCGGTGCGCCGCAGGCGATGGCCGATGCGGTCGCACACGGCCTGCAGGACCCTGTCGCCCACCGCATGCCCGTATTGGTCGTTGATCCGCTTGAAATGGTCGATGTCGAGCATGATCACCGACAGCTCCCCGCCGCCGCGCTCGACCCGCGCCATTTCGGTGGTCAGCCGCTCCTGGAAATAGCGCCGGTTGTGGATGCCGGTCAGGGCGTCGGTCACCGACAGGGCGCGCAGTTCCTCTTCCACCCGCTTGAGGTCGGAAATGTCGGAAATGTAGCCATGCCACAGCACCCCACCGCCCGGCAGTTCCTCCGGCGTCGCTTCGCCGCGCACCCAGCGCAGGCCGCGCTCGGGCAACAGCACGCGGTATTCCTCACGCCACGGGCTGAGGTGGTCGGCCGAAGCGCGGATCGATGAGCGCACCCGCGTGGTGTCCTGGGGGTGGATGCGGGTGAAGATCGCCTCGGCGTTGAGCAGCAGCACATCCGGCTCCAGCTCGTAGATCTCGCGGATCCCGTCGCTGGCGTAGATCACGCTGAAGCGGCCGTCGAACTCCATCTTGAACTGATAGATGCCGCCGGGAACGTGGGCGCTGAGCTTTTTGAGCAGCACATCCCGCGCCGCCAAGGCTTCGTGCACGCGCTTGCGTTCGGTGATGTCGATGCAGATCGCCAGATGCCCCACCCACAGCCCCTGCTCGTCGAGCACCGGCGTGGCCAGCATGTTCACCGGGATATGGCTGCCGTCCTTGCGCACCAGCGTCCACTCCCGGGCCTCGTGGCCGCCGACTTCGCCGCCCTCCACCAGCATCGCCTGGCAAGCCGGGATGGTCTTGCCGTAGCGGGCGCTCAGCTCCGCCGCCCGCGCACTCAGCTCCCGGGGAAAGTGCAGGTTTTCCAGGGTCATGTGGCCGACGACTTCGCTGCTGCGGTAGCCGAGCATCTGTTCGGCGCCGGGGTTGAAGGTGTTGATCACCCCGCGCAGGTCGGTGGCGATGATCGCCACTTGGGTCGCCGCGTTGAGCACGCCGCGCAACTGGCCGTGGGTGCCGCGCAGCTCCCGCTCGCTGGCGTGCAGCTCCTGGGTGCGCTGCTCGACCATGCGCAGGGCGCGCTGGCGCTGGCTGACCAGCACGTACAGCAAGGCGCTCAACAGCACGCTGAGCAAGATCCCCAGGACGATCTGGCTGCTCACCGAGGAATGGTTGGCCTGCATGAAGGCTGCGCTGGGCTGGATGTCCACCTGGTAGTCGTGGTCGGCCAGGCGCAGCAACTGGGTGGACGACAGATCGCTGTCCCCCGGCTTGTTGGAGGATTCGTACAGCACCTCATGCTGATCGTCGGTGGACAGGTCGAGGATGCGCACCGTGAGGAAGTCATGGTCTTCGGCCGGCAAGCCGTCCGCCAGCAACTGACGCATGCTGATCACCGCCATCACGTAACCCTGCGGCTGGCGATCCGCCGCCCCCGTGCGGATGACCGGCGCCAGCAGCAACACGCCCCGGGCATAGGCCGGCTCGATGCCCACCAGGTGCAGCGGCTGCGACACCGCCATGCGCCCGCTGCGGTCGGCGCGCTCCAGGGTGGACCTGCGCAGCGGCTGGGCCAGCAGGTCGTAGCCCAGCGGCGTGGGCAGGCGGCTTTGGGTCTGGGTGTAGAGCACCGGCACGTAGACGTCGCGGTCCCCGGCCACCTGCAACTGGCCGTCGGCGTTCAGCTCACGGAACATGAACGTGGACAGGCCCTCGTCGCGCACCGCCTGCTCAAGCGCCGGACGTTGCGCACGGCTCACCCGGGGCGCGTAGGAATAGGCTTGGGTGCGCAGCAGAAGCGGCTTGGCGTAGCCGTCGAACTCGGCGCGGGACACGGAATCGGAATTGGTGAAGAACCGGCGCAGGCCGTCCAGGCGCTGCTCCTGGTCCTGAAAGCGTTCTTCGATGCGGCTGTAGCGTTCGCTGGCCAGCAACTGAAAGCGCTGGCGCAACTGGTTGTGGAACTGATTGACGGTGGCCCAGGCCAGCAACCCCGTGAGAATCGCACCGGCGAGCAGAACCAGCAGCGCGACCAGCCAGGCCGAGACTTCTTCGCTGATGAAACCCAGGATCTTTGGGCGCACGGGGTGCAACGACATAGAGGCCACTCACTACGCCAGTGTTTCCTTGGAAACCCTCATTGGCCGTGAGTTGAGTTATAGCTATTAGCCACTAATTTGGCTAGCACTGATCGGATCCAGGAGCCTTTAAAAATCAAGGCTCTGTGGATCCAATCAGGTCAGGCGTCAACGGGCCGTGATTTTCCAGGCGCGGTGGATTTTGCCGTTGCGGGCGAAATCCGGATCGATGGTGCTGGCGGTGATCTCCTCGACCGCATAACGCTCGGCCAGGTTGTCCTCCAGCTGGAACTTGCGGAAGTTGTTGGAGAAGTACAGCACCCCGCCGGCGGCCAGACGGGCCATGGCCAGGTCGATCAGTTGCACCTGGTCGCGCTGCACGTCGAACACCCCTTCCATGCGCTTGGAGTTGGAGAAGGTCGGCGGGTCGATGAAGATCAGGTCGTATTCGTCGCGGCTGTTCTCCAGCCACGCCATCACGTCACCCTGCTCCAGGCGGTTCTTGTCGGAGAAGCCGTTGAGCGACAGGTTGCGCCGGGCCCAGTCGAGGTAGGTCTTGGACAGGTCGACGCTGGTGGTGCTGCGCGCCCCGCCCTTGGCCGCGTGCACGCTGGCGGTCGCGGTGTAGCAGAACAGGTTGAGGAAACGCTTGCCGGCGGCCTCTTTCTGAATGCGCATGCGGATCGGACGGTGGTCGAGGAACAGCCCGGTGTCGAGGTAGTCGGTGAGGTTGACCAGCAGCTTCACGCCGCCCTCGGTCACTTCATTGAACTTGCCCTGGGCGCTCTGGCGCTCGTACTGCTTGGTGCCGCTCTGACGCTCGCGGCGCTTGACCACCACACGGCTCTTGTCGATGTTCAGCGCCTGTGGAATGGCCGCCAGGGCGTCGAACATGCGCACCGAGGCCTTCTCCGGATCGACCGACTTCGGCGCGGCGTATTCCTGGACGTGCACCCAGTCCTGGTACAGGTCGATGGCCATGGCGTATTCCGGCATGTCCGCATCGTAGACCCGGTAGCAATCGATGCCCTCGCGCTTGACCCACTTGCCCAGCGCCTTGAGGTTCTTCTGCAGGCGGTTGGCGAACATCTGCCCGCCTTCGCTCAGGCGTGGCTGTTCGACCGCCGGGGCCGGCGCCGGCTTGATCGGGTTGCCGTTCTTGTTGAACTTGCGTTCCTGCGGCGCGTCCGGCAGTTGGTCGTAGGCCGCCTGCTCGCGCTCGGCCTGGCGCTGCTCCGGGGTACGGCGCTCGCCGGTGACGAACTGGTCCGGCCGCACCTTGATCAGCAGCAGCTTGCACGGCAACGCGCCGTTCCAGAAGGAATACTGCTTGTGGCTGCGGATGCCCATGCGCTTGCCCAGGTCCGGCGCGCCGGTGAACACCGCCGCCTCCCAGTTCAGGCAGGCCTGGCGCAGGCGCTCGCCGAGGTTCTGGTAGAGGTACAGCAGGCTGGCTTCGTCGCCCAGACGCTCGCCGTACGGCGGGTTGCAGATCACCAGGCCTTTCTGGTTCTGGTCCGGGCGCGGCTCGAAGGTCGCCACTTCGCCCTGGTAGATCTTGATCCACTCGCTCAGGCCGGCGCGCTCGACGTTGTTGCGGCCCGGCTGGATCAGCCGCGGGTCGGCCTCATAGCCGCGGATCCACAGCGGCGGCTTGGCCAGGCCGGCGGCGGCGCGTTCCTGGGCTTCGTCATGGAGCTTGCGCCACAGCGCCGGCACATGGCCCAGCCAGTGGGTGAAGCCCCAGTGTTCGCGGCGCAGGTTGGGCGCCATGTCGGCGGCGATCATCCCCGCCTCGACCAGGAACGTGCCGACGCCGCACATCGGGTCGGCCAGCGCGCCGCCCTCGGCGGCGATGCGCGGCCAGCCGGCGCGGATCAGCACCGCGGCCGCCAGGTTTTCCTTGAGCGGCGCCGCGCCCTGCTGCAGACGGTAGCCGCGCTGGTGCAGGCTGTGGCCGGAAAGGTCGAGGGACAGGATCGCTTCGCCGCGGTCCAGGCGCAGGTGGATGCGCAGGTCCGGGTTCAGCTTGTCGATGGAAGGACGGTCGCCCTGCGGCGTGCGCAGCTTGTCGACGATGGCGTCCTTGACCTTAAGGGCGCCGAAATGGGTGTTGTCGATGCCCGAGCCGTGGCCGCTGAACTCGACGGCCAGGGTGCCGTCGCTGAGCATGTGGTCCTGCCAGTCGATGTCGTGCACGCCGTCGTACAGGTCGTCGGCGTTCTTCATCGAAAAGCGTTTGAGCACCAGCAGCACCCGGTTGGCCAGGCGCGACCAGAGGCACAGGCGGTAGGCGGTTTCCATGGTGGCCATGCCACGCACGGCGGAGGTGTGTTCGCGGGCCTCTTCAAGGCCAAGCCCGACGGCTTCCTCGATGAGCAGGCCTTCAAGGCCTTTTGGGCAGGTGAGGAAGAGTTCGAAACGATCGGACATGGTATTTCCAGAGCCTTTGGCTGTGTGGGCCGGCAACGCATCGCCGACCCGGTTTTCAATCAGGCGCTTTTCTGCAAGAGCGCCCGCGTGGCACGAAGGTGTGCCGTTCCATCCCCCGCTGCTCGGGTCAAAAGAGCTTAGATGCCGGGACAGATAAAAAAGTTGATGCAACAAAATGACTCAAAGCAACCCTTCGTCGAATAGTACCTGACTGCAAGCGTGGGTCATTCTCACTAAAGGATTAACCCCATCATTCGACGCAGCGCCGATCATACCGGGGTTTGACCAATAAACATTGGAAAAATACGCTGTTACTTATCGCCATAGCACGCTTTTCGTTACGTCCTTATGACAAAACGGTCATTCCCTCGATGTGACTCATTGGTTAGAACTGACTCCAGGTTGACGTCGCAACGGCGTCAACACCTTGGCTCGCCACGCCGGCAGCGAGCCGCCAACGGCAGAGTTTTTCTGCCTGACCCCGTTGGGGGTCGACGCGACACAAACAGTCAACAAGTGAGGGAAACACCCTATGAGAAGACTTAAGCGTGATCCGTTGGAAAGAGCATTTTTGCGCGGATATCAATATGGCGTTGGTGGCAAATCCCGTGAGCTTTGCCCATTTACTCTACCGTCGGTGCGCCAAGCCTGGATCAACGGCTGGCGGGAAGGACGCGGCGACAACTGGGACGGTATGACCGGCACTGCGGGAATCCACAGACTCAACGAACTTCACGCCGTCGGCTGACACAGGGCACTTATTCCGACACGACAATCTGAATTCGCAACGATTTAACCACGCACGTCCTTCCCGGACGGCGGGCTACGGCCCAGGGGCTCCTTCGAGGAGCCCTTTTTTATGCCTGACCGTATCCCGGCAGCGCTCCCGCCGACGTTATCGCCAGCAGGCTGGCTCCTACAGAGCCCGGCGGTCGCCACAAATCCCTGTGGGAGCCAGCCTGCTGGCGATGGCGTCATAGGCTTCAGCGCAGGGCGGCGATCGCGTCCACGGATTCGCGGATCAGCGCCGGGCCCTTGTAGATGAAGCCGGAATAGATCTGCACCAGACTCGCACCTGCGGTGATCTTCTCGGCCGCGTGCTTGCCTTCGGTGATGCCGCCGGCCGCGATGATCGGCAGACGCCCGCCCAGTTCGGCGGCCAGCACTTTCACGGTGTGGGTGCTCTTGTCGCGGACCGGCGCGCCGGACAGGCCGCCCGCCTCGTCGCCGTGCTCCATGCCTTCAACGCCTGCGCGGCCCAGGGTGGTGTTGGTGGCGATCACCGCGTCCATCCCGGTCTCGATCAGCGCCTGCGCCACCTGGGCGGTTTCCTCATCGGTCATGTCCGGCGCGATCTTGATCGCCAGCGGCACGTGCTTGCCATGCTGCAGGGCCAGTTCGGCGCGGCGCGCCGCCAGATCCGCCAGCAGTTGCTTGAGCGAATCGCCGAACTGCAGGCTGCGCAGGCCCGGGGTGTTCGGCGAGCTGACGTTGACCGTGACGTAACTGGCGTGGGCGTAGACCTTGTCCAGGCAGATCAGGTAGTCGTCCACCGCGCGCTCGACCGGGGTGTCGAAGTTCTTGCCGATGTTGATCCCCAGCACGCCCTTGTACTTGGCCGCCGCGACCCGCGCCAGCAGGTTGTCCACGCCGAGGTTGTTGAAGCCCATGCGGTTGATGATCGCCTCGGCCTCCGGCAGGCGGAACAGCCGCGGCTTGGGGTTGCCCGGCTGCGCGCGCGGGGTGACGGTGCCGATCTCGACGAAGCCGAAGCCCAACTGCGAGAAGCCGTCGATGGCCGCGCCGTTCTTGTCCAGGCCGGCCGCCAGGCCCACCGGGTTCGGGAAATCGAGGCCCATTACGGTCACCGGCACCTGCGCCGGCGCCTTGCACAGCAAGCCGTTGAGGCCCAAACGCCCGCCCGCGCCGATCAGGTCCAACGACAGATCGTGGGAGGTTTCCGGGGAAAGTTTGAACAACAGCTGACGGGCCAGGGTGTACATGGTCGGCGATGACTCGGGCGGCGAAAAGAGGCGGCGATTATAGCCGGGCATCACCCTGGCGCGCGAGGCGCACGCGCAAATCGGCCCGCGCTGGCATATGCCTTGCACCCGCCGTTCCATCAGCCCGCGAGCCAACGGCGGCCGGCGGGCACAGACAAGGGCGTCGTCACCCGGCATTGCGCGGACAAGGCCGGGTGACGGCGTTTTTTTGAGGCCGCTTTGGCAGGTGCTTGCGATGAATGAACCCTCCGCCGGGCCCTTGGCCTGGGTCAACGGCAGCGACGCTCCGGAAAAGAATACGATCGACCTCGGCTTCATGGCCCTGAGCGACTGTGCCTCGGTGGTGGTCGCCGCCACCCAGGGCTTCGCCCAGCCCTATGGCCTGACCCTGAACCTCAAGCGCCAGAGCTCCTGGGCCAACCTGCGCGACAGGCTGGTCAGCGGCGAACTGGACGCCGCCCACAGCCTGTACGGCCTGGTCTACGCCGTGCACCTGGGCATCGGCGGCGTGGCGCCCACCGACATGGCGGTGCTGATGGGCCTGAACCAGAACGGCCAGAGCCTGAACCTGTCCCATGGCCTGCAACGGCTGGGGGTGACCGCTCCTGAAGCGCTGACGGCCCATGTGCACCAATCCCGGGCAAAACTCACCTTCGCCCAGACCTTCCCCACCGGTACCCACGCCCTGTGGCTCTATTACTGGCTGGCGAGCCAGGGCATCCACCCGCTGCGGGACGTCGACAGCGTGGTGGTGCCGCCGCCGCAGATGGTCGCTCACCTGCAGGCCGGGCGCATCGACGGCTTCTGTGCCGGCGAGCCCTGGGCCGCCGCAGCCGTGCAGCAGGACCTCGGCTTCACGATGGCGACCACCCAGGCCTTGTGGCCCGATCACCCGGAAAAGGTGCTGAGCTGCACCCGCGCGTTCGTCGAGCAATACCCCAACACCGCCCGGGCCCTGGTGATGGCGGTGCTGGAAGCCAGCCGCTTCATCGAGGCCAGCACGGAAAACCGGCGCAGCACCGCGCAACTGCTGAGCGCGCCGCCCTACCTGGACGCGCCGGCCTCGTGCATCGAGCCGCGCTTTCTCGGCGACTACGCCGACGGCCTCGGCCACCGCTGGCAGGATCGGCATGCCTTGAGCTTCCACCGCGACGGCGCCGTCAACCTGCCCTACCTTTCCGACGGTATGTGGTTCATGACCCAGTTCCGCCGCTGGGGCCTGCTGCGCGACGACCCGGACTACCTCGGCGTCGCCCGCCAGGTGCAGCAACTGGCGCTGTACCGCGACGCCGCCGCGGCCGTGGGCGTGCCGGCAGCCTTCGCCGACATGCGCAGCAGCCAGCTGATCGACGGCAAGGTCTGGGACGGCAGCGACCCCGCCGCCTACGCCCGCGGCTTCCGGCTACACGCCATGAACGACAGCGCGCCGCCGCTGGCCCGCCGCTGACAGGAGACCGCGAACATGCTGCGCATTCTGCTGATCGACGACACCGCCAAGAAAGTCGGGCGCCTGAAGGCTGCGCTGACCGAGGCCGGCTTCGATGTCATCGACGAGTCCGGCCTGACCATCGACCTGCCCGGGCGCGTCGAAACGGTGCACCCCGACGTGATCCTGATCGATACCGAGTCACCGGGCCGCGATGTGATGGAACAAGTGGTGCTGGTCACCCGCGACCGGCCCCGGCCGATCGTGCTGTTCACCGACGAGCACGACCCCGGGGTGATGCGCCAGGCGATCAAGTCCGGGGTCAGTGCCTACATCGTCGAAGGCATTCACGCACAGCGCCTGCAGCCGATTCTCGACGTGGCCATGGCCCGCTTCGAAAGCGACCAGGCCCTGCGCGCCCAACTGCTGGCCCGCGACCAGCAGTTGGCCGAACGCAAGCGCATCGAGCTGGCCAAGGGGCTGCTGATGAAGATGAAGGACTGCAACGAGGAAGACGCCTACACCCTGATGCGCCGCCAGGCCATGAGCCGCCAGCAGAAACTGATCCAGGTGGCGGAGCAGATCATTGCCATGAGCGAGCTGCTGGGCTGAAACCACCCTTGTTGTCACCTGTGGCGAGGGAGCTTGCTCCCGCCGGGTTGCGCGGCGACCCCGGTTTTCATGGGCGATCCGCACCCAAGCGGGCGCAAGCGCCCTCACCGCAACAGCGGTTGGCACAGATCTGGCTAAGCACTCCACACAGGTAACCAACGGCGGTTGCCCCACCCTACGACAAAGACGTCGCTCATCCGCCTCGCCCCTGCGGCGATCCGGATAGCGGCGTCTTTGCGTTTTGGCCCCACAGACCGGGGCCGGTGGTGCGGCCGTGGCGGCGCGCCACCGGCTGGCATGACCCCTTCTCGGGACAACGGCTCCCGAGCCACTCACAGCTGAGGTGCGCGATGAATTCAAGCTTCTGGAAATCCGGCCATACCCCGACCCTGTTCGCGGCCTTCCTGTATTTCGACCTGAGCTTCATGGTCTGGTACCTGCTCGGCCCGCTGGCGGTGCAGATCGCCGCCGACCTGCACCTGACCACCCAGCAGCGCGGCCTCATGGTGGCGACGCCGATCCTGGCCGGCGCCGTGCTGCGCTTTCTGATGGGCATGCTCGCCGACCGGTTGTCGCCCAAGACTGCCGGGCTGATCGGTCAGGCGATCGTGATCGGCGCGCTGTTCGGCGCCTGGAAACTGGGCATCCACAGCTATGAACAAGCGCTGCTGCTGGGCCTGTTCCTCGGCATGGCCGGCGCCTCCTTCGCCGTGGCCCTGCCGCTGGCCTCGCAGTGGTATCCGCCGCAGCACCAAGGCAAGGCGATGGGCATCGCCGGGGCCGGCAACTCCGGCACGGTGTTCGCCGCGCTGATCGCCCCGGTGCTGGCCGCCTCGTTCGGCTGGAACAACGTGTTCGGCTTCGCCCTGATCCCGCTGCTGCTGACGCTCGCGGTGTTCGCCTGGCTGGCGAAGAACGCGCCGGAACGCCCGAAAGCCAAGGCCATGGCCGACTACTTCAAGGCGCTGGGCGACCGCGACAGCTGGTGGTTCATGTTTTTCTACAGCGTCACCTTCGGCGGCTTCATCGGCCTGGCCAGCGCCCTGCCCGGCTACTTCAACGATCAGTACGGCCTGAACCCGGTGACCGCCGGCTACTACACCGCCGCCTGCGTGTTCGGCGGCAGCCTGATGCGGCCCTTGGGCGGTGCGTTGGCCGACCGCTTCGGCGGCATCCGCACCTTGCTGGCGATGTACACCGTGGCGGCGATCTGCATCGCGGTGGTCGGCTTCAATCTGCCGAATTCCTACGCGGCGCTGGCGCTGTTCGTCTGCACCATGCTGGGTCTGGGCGCGGGCAACGGCGCGGTGTTCCAACTGGTGCCGCAGCGCTTTCGCCGGGAGATCGGCGTGATGACCGGCCTGATCGGCATGGCGGGCGGCATCGGCGGCTTCGCCCTGGCGGCGGGCATGGGCGCCATCAAGCAGAGCACCGGCAGCTATCAGCTGGCGCTGTGGCTGTTCGCGAGCCTCGGCGTGCTGGCCTGGTTCGGCCTGCACGGCGTCAAACGCCGCTGGAGAACCACCTGGGGCTCGGCAGCCGTGACCGCCGCGCGGGTCTGAGCCGGCCATGGCGCTGCAACTGAGTTTCGCCGAAGCCTCCGCCACCGGCCCGCGCCCGGAGAACCAGGACGCCTTGCGCCTGGTCACCCCGGCCCCGGCGCTGGCCGCGAGCAAAGGCTTTCTGTTCGCCATCGCCGACGGCGTCAGCCAGTGCGCCGACGGCGGCCTGGCCGCCCGTTCGACCTTGCAGGCGCTGGCGCTGGACTACTACGCCACCCCGGAGACCTGGAGCGTGGCCCAGGCCCTGGACCGCCTGCTGCTGGCGCAGAACCGCTGGCTGCAAGCCAACGGCGGCGGCCAGCCGCTGCTCACCACCGTCAGTGCGCTGGTCATGCGCGGCCAGCGCTTCACCCTGGCCCACGTCGGCGATTGCCGGGTGTACCGCTGGTACGCCGACACCTTGCAACGGATCACCGAGGACCACGTCTGGGAGCAACCGGGCATGCAGCATGTGCTCAAGCGCGCCCTGGGCCTGGATCAGCATCTGGTGCTGGACTTTCTCGACGGCGAACTGCGCGCCGGCGAGTGCTTCGTGCTGCTCAGCGACGGCGTGTGGTCCACGCTGGGCGACACGGCGATAGCGGCGACATTGCGCGACCAGCCGGACCTGGCCGCGGCCGCCCGCACGCTGGTCGCCACCGCCCACCTGGCCGGCAGCCAGGACAACGCCAGCGCCTTGCTGGTGCGGGTGGAGGCGCCGGGCGAAGCGAACCTCGGCGATGCGCTGATCCATCTGCAGCAGTGGCCGCTGCCGCCCCCGCTGAAACCCGAACAGTCGTTCGAAGGCTGGCAGGTGCAAGGCATCGTCGGCCATAGCCGACAATCCTTG
This sequence comes from Pseudomonas ekonensis, assembly GCF_019145435.1. Classification (NCBI taxonomy): domain Bacteria; kingdom Pseudomonadati; phylum Pseudomonadota; class Gammaproteobacteria; order Pseudomonadales; family Pseudomonadaceae; genus Pseudomonas; species Pseudomonas ekonensis. Next base: position 590,397 of record NZ_JAHSTS010000002.1, read on the forward strand.
CTGTACAGGGTGCTCGACGGACAAGGCCTGGCCTGGCTGCTCAAGACCCTGCCGGCACACTTGACGGACGATTCCCACGCCGGCCAGGCCCTGCTGTCCGAGGAATGGTTCCTGAAACGGGTCGCCGGGCGGCACTTTCCCGAAGTCCATGCGGCAACCCAGCGTCAGCATCTGTACTACGTGATGCGCGAATACGCCGGGACGACCCTTGCCCGGCTGTTCGAACAAAGCGGCCCGTTGCCGCTGGCGCAATGGCGCGAGCTGGCCGAACGCCTGCTGCGTGCGGTAGGCCTGCTGCACCGGCGGCAGATCCTGCACCGCGACATCAAGCCGGAGAACCTGCTGCTGGGTGACGACGGCGAACTGCGCCTGCTGGATTTCGGCCTGGCCTACTGCCCGGGTCTGTCACGGGACAACACCGACACGCTGCCGGGCACGCCCAGTTACATCGCCCCCGAGGCCTTCCGCGGGGAAGCGCCCGCACCACGGCAGGATCTCTACGCGGTGGGCGTGACCCTGTACTTCTTGCTCACCGGGCATTACCCCTTCGGCGAGGTCGAGGCGTTCCAGCGCCCGCGCTTCGGGGTGCCGGTCAGCGCCGCCCGCTACCGGCCGGACGTGCCGGAATGGCTGGCGCAGTGCCTTGCGCGCGGGGTGGAGGCCGATCCCGCGCAACGCTACGAGACCGCCGAAGAATGGTTGCTGGTGCTGGAGCACGGCGAACGCCGCAGCCTGAGCGTCCGGCCCCGGCCCTTGCTGGAGCGGGAGCCGCTGAAGGTCTGGCGGACGCTGGCGCTGATGGGGTTGCTGGGCAACCTGGCGCTGCTGTTCCTGTTGTTCCATGGTTGACCCCCGGGCGCTTGTTTCGCGGGCGCGCGCCCCATTTGCGGGCAATCCGCTTCGATTCAGTGCGAAACCACGGCCGTCCCGCCACCCCGATCACGGCCCACCCCTTGAAAACCGCCGGATGCAGCCACTTGGCACAACCGCTGCATGACCGTTTGCAACACACATAAAGCGCAGCCTTCAACGACGAAGGCCGCGCTTCCCGAGCGAACGGGATCAGGACAAAGGCGTCCTCGTCAGGCCACTGACGGGACGCCTTTTTTGTTTGCGCCACATTTGTCGAGCACGGCCCGACTGCCCACAAGAGGCAAGCCCCACGCTCCCGGAGAACCTGATGAAAAAACTCAAACTGGTGATGATCGGCAATGGCATGGCCGGGGTCCGTACCCTGGAGGAACTGCTCAAGCTGAGCGACGAGCTCTACGACATCACGGTCTTCGGCGCCGAACCGCACACCAACTACAACCGCATCCTGCTGTCGCCGGTGCTGGCCGGCGAACAGACCTTCGAAGAGATCGTGCTCAACGACCTGGACTGGTACCTGGAAAACGGCATCCAGCTGCTCCTCAACCGCAAGGTCGTGGAGATCGACCGGGTCAAGCGCCGGGTGATCGCCGAAGACGGCACCGAAGCCGAATACGACCGCCTGCTGATCGCCACCGGCTCCACGCCGTTCATCCTGCCGATCCCCGGCAACACCTTGCAGGGCGTGATCGGCTACCGCGACATCGCCGATACCCAGGCGATGATCGACACCGCCAAGACCCACAAGCACGCCGTGGTCATCGGCGGCGGCCTGCTGGGGCTGGAGGCCGCCAACGGCCTGATGCTGCGCGGCATGCACGTCACCGTGGTGCACCTGGGCGAGTGGCTGCTGGAACGGCAACTGGACAAGACCAGCGGCCAGCTCCTGCAAACCGCCCTCGAGGCTCGCGGCCTGCACTTTCGCCTGTGCGAGCAGACCCAGGCCCTGCACGACGCCGGCAACGGCCGGGTCGGCTCGGTGCAGTTCAAGAACGGCGACATCATCCCCGCCGACCTGGTGGTGATGGCCGCCGGCATCCGCCCCAACACCGAACTGGCGGAAAAGGCCGGCATCCCCTGCAACCGCGGCATCCTGGTCAACGACACCCTGCAGACCTACGACCCGCGCATCTACGCCATCGGCGAATGCGCCAGCCACCGCGGCATCGCCTACGGCCTGGTCGCGCCGCTGTTCGAACAGGCCAAGGTGTGCGCCAACCACCTGGCGCAACTGGGTTTTGCCCGCTATCAAGGCTCGGTCACGTCCACCAAACTGAAAGTCACCGGCATCGACCTGTTTTCCGCCGGCGACTTCATGGGCGGCGAAGGTACCGAGACCATCACCCTCTCCGACCCGATCGGCGGGGTGTACAAGAAACTGGTGATCAAGGATGACGTGTTGGTCGGGGCCTGTCTGTACGGCGATACGGCAGATGGCGGTTGGTATTTCCGGCAGATTCGTGAGAATCACGACATTCGGCAGATCCGCGATCACCTGATGTTCGGCGGCTCTTCTTCTATGGAGCATGCCCTCGGCGACGTAGGACATCAGGGCCAGGACAAGGCCATGAGCATGGCCGACAACGCCGAAGTCTGCGGCTGCAACGGCGTGTGCAAAGGCACCATCGTCAAGGCGATCCAGGAACACGGGCTGTTCAGCGTCGACGAGGTGAAGAAGCACACCAAGGCCGCCAGCTCCTGCGGCTCGTGCGCCGGGCTGGTCGAGCAGATCCTGATCAACACCGTCGGCGGCGCGGCGGACGTCAAACCGAAAAGCGAAAAGGCCATCTGCGGCTGCAGCGACCTCAACCACGGCCAGATCCGCCAGGCCATCCGCCAAGAGCACCTGCTGACCATCGCCGGCACCATGAGCTACCTCAACTGGCGCACCCCCAACGGCTGCGCCACCTGCCGCCCGGCCCTCAACTACTACCTGATCTCCACCTGGCCCGGCGAAGCCAAGGACGATCCGCAATCGCGCCTGATCAACGAGCGGGCCCATGCCAACATCCAGAAGGACGGCACCTACTCGGTGGTGCCGCGGATGTGGGGCGGCGTGACCAACCCGTCCGAGCTGCGCCGGATCGCCGACGTGGCCGACAAGTACAACGTGCCGATGGTCAAGGTCACCGGCGGCCAGCGCATCGACCTGCTGGGGATCAGGAAACAGGATCTGCCGGGGGTGTGGAAAGACCTCGACATGCCGTCCGGCCACGCCTACGGCAAGTCCATCCGCACCGTGAAGACCTGCGTCGGCAGCGAGTTCTGCCGCTTCGGCACCCAGAACTCGACGCAACTGGGCATCGACCTCGAACACGACCTGTTCAACATGTGGTCGCCGCACAAGGTGAAGCTGGCGGTCTCCGGCTGCCCGCGCAACTGTTCGGAAGCGGGGATCAAGGACGTAGGCATTATCGGCGTCGACTCCGGCTGGGAGATGTACATCGGCGGCAACGGCGGGATCAAGACCGAAGTCGCCGAGTTCTTCGTCAAGCTCAAGACCGCCGAAGAAGTGCGCGAATACAACGGCGCGTTCCTGCAGCTGTACCGCGAAGAGGCCTTCTACCTCGAACGCACCGTGCACTACCTGCAACGGGTCGGCATGGAGCACATCAAGAAAGCCGTGCTGCAGGATCCGGAACGCCGCAAGGCGTTGAACGAGCGCCTGCAATTCTCCCTGTCGTTCGAACAGGATCCGTGGAAGGAACGCCTGGCGCAGCCGCAACTGAAGAAAGAATTTGATGTGATCCCCGTGAAAAACCTGGAGGTGCCGGCATGAACTGGCTCGATATCTGTGCCCTGGAAGAGATCAACGCCCTCGGTTCGCGGATCATCGCCGGGCCCAAAGGCGACATCGCGATCTTCCGCACCAGCGACGATGACGTGTTCGCCCTCGACGACCGCTGCCCGCACAAGGGCGGGCCGCTGTCCCAGGGGCTGATCTACGGCAAGCGCGTGGCCTGCCCGCTGCACAACTGGCAGATCGACCTGCAGTCCGGCGAGGCCCTGGCCCCCGACGTCGGCTGCGCCCACCACCATCGGGCCCGGGTGGAGAACGGCCGGGTGCTGCTGGCCCTGCGGGACGCCGTCTGATGGACCGCCAGACGACCGCCTCGACCTGCTGCTACTGCGGGGTCGGCTGCGGCGTGCTGATCGAGCACGACGGCGAGCGGATCCTCGGCGTCAGCGGCGATCCGGCGCATCCGGCCAACTTCGGCAAGCTGTGCAGCAAGGGCTCGACCCTGCACCTGACCGGCGACCTCGCGGCACGGGCGCTGCACCCGGAACTGCGTCTGGGCAAACACCTGGCGCGCAGCCGCTGCGACTGGGACACCGCGCTGGAACACGCCGCCAGCGTGTTCGCCGACACCGTCGCCGAACACGGCCCGGACAGCGTGGCGTTCTACATTTCCGGGCAATTGCTCACCGAGGACTACTACGCCTTCAACAAACTGGCGCGGGCGCTGGTCGGCACCAACAACATCGACAGCAACTCGCGGCTGTGCATGTCGTCGGCGGTGGTGGGCTACAAGCGCAGCCTGGGCGCCGATGCGCCGCCGTGCAGCTATGAGGATCTGGAGCTGAGCGATTGCGTGATGATCGTCGGCAGCAACATGGCCTACGCCCACCCGGTGCTGTTTCGTCGCCTGGAGAACGCCAAATCCCGCCGTCCGCAGATGAAAGTCATCGTCATCGACCCCCGCCGCACCGACACCTGCGACCTGGCGGACCTGCACCTGGCGATCCTGCCGGGCACCGACGTCGCCTTGTTCCATGGGATTTTGCACCTGCTGGTGTGGGAAGACTGGATCGACCGGGATTTCATCCAGGCCCACACCGACGGCCTCGCCGAACTGAAAAGCCTGGTGCGCGACTACACCCCGGCGATGGTGTCGCAACTGTGCGGCATCAGTGTCGAACAATTGCAGCAATGCGCCGAATGGGTCGGCACGTCGCCCAGCTTCCTGTCGTTGTGGTGCATGGGCCTGAACCAGTCCACCGCCGGCAGCGCCAAGAACAGCGCGCTGATCAACCTGCACCTGGCCACCGGGCAGATCGGCCGTCGCGGTGCAGGCCCCTTCTCCCTGACCGGTCAGCCGAATGCCATGGGCGGGCGGGAAACCGGCAGCCTGTCCAACCTGCTGCCCGGCCACCGGGACGCGGCCAATGCGGAACACCGCGCCCAAGTCGCCGAATACTGGGGTGTGGAGCGCCTGCCGGACGTCCCCGGCCTGAGCGCCGTCGAACTGTTCGAGCAGGTGCGCAGCGGCAAGATCAAGGCGTTGTGGATCGCCTGCACCAACCCCGCACAGTCGATGCCTGACCAGAACGCCGTGAGGGCGGCGCTGGAGGCCTGTCCGTTTGTGGTGTTGCAGGAGGCGTTCCGCACCACGGAAACCGCCGCCTTCGCCGATCTGCTGCTGCCGGCGGCCAGTTGGGGCGAAAAGGAAGGTTCGGTGACCAACTCCGAGCGGCGGATTTCCCACGTGCGCAAAGCCATTTCCGCACCCGGCGACGCGCGCCCGGACTGGGCGATCACCGTAGATTTCGCACAGCGCCTGGAGAAACGTCTGCGCCCCGGGCAACCGAGCCTGTTCGCCTTCGAGCAACCGGCCCAGCTGTTCGACGAGTACAAGCAACTGACCCGTGGCCGCGACCTGGATCTGTCCGGCATCAGCCACGCGCTGATCGACCGGATCGGCCCGCAACAATGGCCCTTCCCCGCCGACGCCCGCCAGGGCACACCCCGACTGTACGAAGACGGCATTTTTCCCACCGACAGCGGCCGGGCGCAGTTCGTGGCCGACCCGTACCGCGCCGCCAAGGAACAACGCGACGCGCGCTTCCCCCTGACCTTGCTCACCGGGCGCCTGCGTGACCAATGGCACGGCATGAGCCGCACCGGCACCGCTGCGCAGCTGTTCGGGCATGTCGGCGAGGCCGTTCTGAGCCTGCACCCGGATGAACTGCGTCGGCACCGCCTGCGGCCGGGAGATCTGGTCAACCTGAAGAGCCGCCGGGGCGCGGTGATCGTCGCGGTGGAGAGCGATGACAGCGTGCGGCCCGGCCAGGCCTTTCTGCCGATGCACTGGGGCGACCGTTTCCTCAAGGGCGGCGTGAACAGCCTGACCCTGCCCGCCTTCGACCCTCTGTCCAAACAACCGGAACTCAAGCACAGCGGCGTGAGACTGGAGCCGGTGGAGCTGCCGTGGCAGTTGTTCGCCCTCATCGAAGGCGATGTGCAACGGCATTTCGAGGCGTTGCGCCCCCTTTGCGAGGCATTTTCCTACGCAAGTTTCAGCTTGATCGGACGTGAACGTCCGGCATTGCTGATCCGCGCCGCCAGCTCCGGCGCCCCGGATCCGCTGTTGCTGCGTGAAATCGACCAGTGCCTGGCCCTGATCGAGGGCCCGGTGCTGGCCTATGACGACCCGCGCCGCGCCATCGGCAAACGGGTGCGCATCGAACACGGACGGATCACCGCGATCCGCCTGGCCGGCGAAACGCTCGCGCAGCATTGGCTGCAGGGGCTGTGGCTGGACGGCCGCACGGACGAACAACTGCGCCGCTGGCTGCTGGCGCCGATGAGCGCGCCGCCGGGCAGCGCCGCAGCGCACGGCGCGCCAGACAAAACCCTGTGCAACTGCAAGAACGTCAGCCACAGCGCAGTCTGCGCCGGCATCGAGCAAGGGCTGGATCTGCCGGGGTTGAAAGACAAACTAGGCTGCGGCACCCAATGCGGTTCCTGCGTCCCTGAAATCAAGCGCCTGCTGGCCTCCCGCAGCCAGCCGGTCGCGGTCACCTGATGAGGAAAACACCATGAACGCAAAAGTCTGGCTGGTGGGCGCCGGCCCCGGCGACCCGGAACTGCTGACCCTCAAGGCCGTCCGCGCCCTGCGCGAAGCGGCCGTTGTGCTGATCGACGACCTGGTCAATCCGGCGGTGCTGGAGCACTGCCCCGCTGCGCGGGTCATCGCCGTGGGCAAGCGCGGCGGTTGCCGTTCCACGCCCCAGGCCTTCATCCACCGGCTGATGCTGCGCTATGCCCGCCAAGGCAAATGCACGGTGCGCCTCAAGGGCGGCGATCCGTGCATATTCGGGCGCGGCGGCGAGGAGGCGCAGTGGCTGCGTGAGCGTGGCGTCGAGGTGGAGCTGGTCAATGGCATCACCGCCGGCCTGGCCGGTGCGACCCGCTGCGACATACCGCTGACGCTGCGCGGCGTGGCGCGGGGCGTGACGCTGGTGACGGCGCACACCCAGGACGACAGCCGACTGAACTGGCAGGCCCTGGCGCAGGGCGGGACGACCCTGGTGATCTACATGGGGGTGGCCAAGCTCGGCGAGATTCGGGAACAGTTGCTGGCAGGCGGCATGGCGGCGGATACGCCGGTGGCCATGATCGAGAACGCCTCTTTGCCGCAGCAACGGGAGTGTCGCTGCGATCTGGCGGCCATGGAGGAAGAGGCCTGCGCGTTCGGGCTGAAAAGCCCTGCGATCCTGGTGATCGGCGCAGTGGCCGGCCATTCGGCCCAACTCGCGTTGGCATGCGGTTCGCCGGCGACGACGGCGCAGCAATCCGCCTGAGGCGCACAGCCTCAGCAAATCGCAGGCAAAGAAAAGCCCGGCCTGAGCCGGGCTTTTCTCAAAGCGGCGAGCTAATTACTTAGCTTGGGCTTCAACCTGAGCTTCTACGCGACGGTTAACGGCGCGGCCAGCTTCGGTTTTGTTGTCAGCCACTGGGCGGGATTCGCCGTAGCCAACGGACTGAACGCGGTTAGCGCCAACGCCGTACTGGTTAACCAGAACTTGCTTAACGGCGTTTGCACGACGCTCGGACAGTTTCTGGTTGTAAGCGTCTGGACCTACGGAGTCAGTGTGACCTTCAACGGTGGTGGTGGTCGAAGGGTACTGCTTCATGAAGTCAGCCAGGTTCTTGATGTCGCCGTAGCTGTTTGGCTTGACGACCGACTTGTCGAAGTCGAACTTCACGTCCAGCTCAACACGTACGACTTCAGCAACTGCTGGGCAGCCATCAGCGTCAACGGTTACGTTGGCTGGGGTGTCCGGGCACTTGTCGACGTTGTCGCAAACGCCGTCGTTGTCGCTGTCGGAGCAGACTTCAGCAGGCGCTGGAACCGGAGCGGCTGCTGGCTTGGAGCCGCCACCGAAGTTCACGCCGATACCGATGCTTGGAGCCCACTCGGTGTCGCCTTTGTCGATGTTGTACTGAGCTTCAACGCCGGCACGGGCGTAGAAGTTGTCAGTGAAGTACAGCTTGGCGCCGCCGCCAACGTTGGCGAAGGTGGAGCGGTCACGACCGCCGGTGCCGTTCTGACCGATGCTCTGGTCGGAGAAGCCAGCCGATACGTACGGACGCAGCATGTCGCCCGGGTTGTTGAAGTGGTACAGAGCGTCCAGGGCAGTGTTCGCGCCCTTGATGTTACGACCGTCGTCGGAACGCACGTTGTGCACTTCGTCGTAGGCCAAACGCAGTTCAACGTCGTCGGTCAGGAAGTAGCCAACGGAACCGCCGAACAGGTTGCCGTTGTTCTTGTAGTCACGAGCGCTGTCGAATTGTTCTTTCTTTGCGAAGCCTTCGATTTCAACTGCGCCTTGGCCTTGTGCCAGAGCGCCGAACGAAGTGGCGGCAATCAAAGAACCAATGGCCAAGCCCAAGGTGTTTTTCAGTTTCATCCGTTAAATCCCCATCTGGTGATTGTGAAGCAGTCCCGCAAACCGGGGGACAACTCGGCGGCAAGTCTATCAGAACTTGCCTACACGTAAGAGATATTTGCGCCGAACTAAGTTTCAGCAATGCCTGCAAATTTCTCACGCAATTTATCAAGAGCGCGCTTGTACCGCATTTTGGTCGCGCTCAGGCCCATGTGCATGATGTCTGCGATCTCCTGAAACTCCAGCTCTGCGACAAAACGTAGCACCAGGATTTCACGGTCGATCGGGTTCACATACACCAGCCAGCGATCCAGTCCACCCTTCTCCTCGGGTTTCGGCGCCTTCTCTTCCGACGCTTCTTCGAGGGGGTCAAGACTCAGTGCGTCCATCAAGCGACGCTTGCGCCGTTCCTTGCGATACTGCGTGATGCATTCGTTGTAGGTGATGCTATATAGCCATGTCTTGAACTTCGATTTGCCCTCGAAGTTCTTCAGGCCGTACAGCACCTTGAGCATCACTTCCTGACAGACATCGTCTGCGTCGCGATCGTTCCCGAGATACCGCGCACAAACGTTAAATAATGTCCGCTGGTAACGCCGCATCAGTTCTTCATACGCGCGCGTCACGTGAAACAGCTCGGTGTGCGAGCGCGCGACCAACTCCTCGTCAGAGAGCTCGCGGGGGTCGTAGCGCGTGGATAGCGTTTGGGCTTTATTCAAAACAGGTCGGGCCGACAGTCAGGTCAATGTCCACCGCCGCCAGCGACGGCTGGCGTTTTGCGGCGGCATACATTAGCAGGGTTTGCCGGGTTAGCGGCTACTCACATGCTGCTCCAGCAGGATCCGATTGGAGAGAGAGACTAGCTCACCCTCATCGGTCAGCAATGTGGTTTTAACCGTGCCGATCTCCTCGATCTGCCCTTCGACCTCGCCAACACGCACTTGTTGCCCTACCTGATACAACTCACGCACATAGATGCCCGCCAGGATCTGACCGGCGATTTCCCGGCTTCCCAGGCCCATGGCCAGCGCAACCGCCAGACCAACGGTAATCAATACGATGACGATCACATGGTTCAGCAGGTCGGTCTTGACCTCAAGCTGGCTGATCGCGACCGAGATGCTGATGATGATCACCAGCCCTTGGGCAATTCGCCCAAGGCCTGAAGCGTAGTCCAGACCGACGCCTTCCGCCGCCCCGCGCACCAATCCGTTGGCCAGTTGGGCCAGGAGGACGCCGACGAGCAGCACCAGCGCCGCGCCGAACACCTTCGGCACATACAGCGCCAGCATGTCCAGCGTAGCCGAAACCCGCTCAAGGCCAAGGGATTCTGCCGCAGAAACCAGGAAAATCAGCAGGACGAACCAGTACACGATTTTACCGATCAGGGTCGAGATCGGCACTTGCAGCCCCGCGCGGGACATCAGCTTGGTCAGGCCGGTGCCGGCCATCAGGCGGTCCAGGCCCAGTTTGGCCAGCAGCTTGGACAGCAAGGTGTCCAGCAGCTTGGCCACGACGAAACCGAGCAGCAGCACGACGAGCGCGCCGAACAGGTTCGGGATGAAGTTGGCGACTTTTGTCCACAACGCAGTCATTGCAGTGACGAGGCTCTGGGTCCAGAGGTCAAGTTCCATATTCAATCAGCCTTATCAGCGGTGCGGGCGGTGGGTTTACGAAGACGGGAGACCGGCGCGACATGGGCCGAGCCGTTGTTCAGGGCGATCATCAGCGCGGGCAGCCATCGGCCCAGCAGGCTGAACAGGTCGCCGGCGCCGACCTGGCGGTTGGCGGTTTTGAGCACGCGGCCAAGGCAGGCGTCGTCGTCACGGCTGGACGGCGAGGCGTTGAGCATGTCGCGCAAAGACTGTTCAAACGGATCGTGCATACGCACCTCTCGTGATGTCTGTGAAAGACGCGGGCAAATTTGGTCGGGTCACATGCGCCATGTTCACACCCAGCGCAAACGGCGGAACAGCCACCACTGCCCGAGCGCCACGGCGACCACCGTCAGACAGGCGATCAGGAAGCCGTAGGGGCTGGTGGAGAACGGAATCCCGCCGACGTTGATCCCCAACAGGCCGGTGAGAAAACTCATCGGCAGGAAGATCCCGGTGATGATGCCGAAGCGGTACATGGTGCGGTTCATCCGCACGCTCAGGCGCCGGTCTTCGGCCTCCAGCACAAGCCCCACGCGCTCTCGGGTCAGTTCGAGCTCTTCGAGGTAGCGGGTCAGGCTGTTGTTCAGTTCGTTCCAGTAATCGCCGTCGTCATCGACGAACCATGGCAGCCTTATCCGGGACAACTGTCCGAAAATATCCCGCTGCGGGGCCAGAAAACGCTTCAGCCCTGCCGCGCGGCGACGGATGTGCAGATTGGCGCCGTGCTCGGGGGTATACCGTTCGTCGGCATCCAGCTTTTCTTCCTCGTCATCGACCATTTCGGAGAGGCAGGTGACCAGATCCTGCACCTTGTTGGTGAGGAACTGCGCCAGATAGAGGATGAGTTCGGAAGACGTTTTCGGGCCCTTGCCCTCCGCCAGCAGCGCCAACAGTTCATCGGTGGCGCGCAACGGGCGCAGGCGCAGGGAGATCACCCGCTGGGCCGACGCGAAGATGCGCACCGAGACCATGTCCTCGGGCTCGGCCCCCGGATTGAGGTTGACCCCGCGCAGGAACAGCAGCAGTTCGCAATCCGCCAGCGGCAGCAGCCGTGGCCGGGTGTTCTCTTCCAGCAGCAGGTCGCAGGCGAATTCGTTGAGTCCGCTGGACTTGCGCAGCCAGGTCTGGGTCTGCGGATGGCTGCGGTCCCAGTGCAGCCACAGGCTTTCATGGGCCTGCAACTGCAGGTCGTCCAGGTCCGTCCGGGCTATCGAACGCGCACCGCCCTTGCCGTCCAGCACCAGGGCATGCACCAGCCCCCACTGCGCGTTGTCTTCCTCGAACATCCTCACCCCTGTGCGTACAACGGCTTATTCCGGCATCTTCAGCGGGCTCGGCGAGATGATCACGCCGTTGTTGTCCGCATAGATGTACTGGCCCGGATGGAACGTCACGCCGGCGAAAGTCACCGGAACGTTGAGGTCGCCGATGCCGCGCTTGTCGGTCTTCATCGGGTGGCTGGCGAGCGCCTGGACACCCAGGTCGGTCTGGGCGATGACGTCGACGTCACGGATGCAGCCGTAGATCACCAGCCCTTCCCAACCGTTCTTCGACGCCTTCTCGGCCAGCATGTCGCCCAGCAGCGCGCGGCGCAGGGAACCGCCGCCATCGACCACCAGCACCTTGCCGTTGCCCTTGAGCTCGACCTGCTCCTTGACCAGCGAGTTGTCTTCGAAGCACTTGATGGTCACGATTTCGCCGCCGAACGAATCGCGGCCGCCGAAGTTGCTGAACATCGGCTCCAGCACCTGCACCAGCTCCGGATAGGCGTCGCACAGGTCAGGGGTGAGGTAATGGATCATCGAAAAACTCCTGTAGAGAGGAAAACGATCAGGGATGCCGCATGCTGTTGAAACGAGTTCCGGTGGCCGCCGTTTACCTTGGCTTGCGCCATGGTCGCCGACCGAACCTGAACAAACGCTGAAACGTAATAGCTAAACAGTCACCATTTGTGACCAGAACCACGCAATGCGTCATATCTTAGCCGCAAGCGGCCCTGAACGAAATGCCCTTGTCAGAGCCTTGCGCTCATACCGCCGCAGCCAGATCCGGTTTCTCGCCCACCAAAGGCGTCTGCTGATCCGCCAGCCAACGCGCCACCAACGGCCATACGTCGGCCTGCGCCGCTTTGCTCACCAGCATCTCGACATGGCCGAAGTTCTCGCTGAAGCCCTGCTCGCGCCCCAGGTTGATGAATTGCTTGGTTTCTGAACCGATCTGCTCGTACAGCTTGCGGCAGGCCCACGCCGGATCCTGATGATCGCCCGCCGCGCTCACCGCCAGCACCGGCACCTTCACGTCGGCAAGGCCGGCCCACCAGTCCTTGTCCTTGTCGCCGAAACGCCCGAACAGGCCGTACCAGCGCATGCTTTCCAGGGCCAGGCCGATCGGCTCGTCCTCCGGGCCGCGCTTGAGCCGCGAACCGGACAACTGGGCAAAGCGCTTGAGGATAAAGCGCCCGCTCCACTCCACCGGCGGAATCTTCAGCGGCCAGTAGGTGCGGCTGACCTGGGTGCCGAAAAACGCCGCGGACGCCACCGCCGGCTCACCGAGGTACTCGCCGCCCAGTGCCGCCGCCAGAGTGATGCCGCCCAGGGAATGGCCGATCCAGTGCGGAACCTGCCCGCTCTGCTCGCGCACGAACGCGGCGATGGCCGGCAGGTCGTAGCGGGCGTAGTCGGCGACGCGGTTGCGGCGGTAGTCCTCATTGCGCCGGGACAGGCCATGGCCGCGCATCTCCGGGATCCATACGTCAAAGCCCAGCCGCGTCAGGTGGGCGCCCAGCCCCAGGCCCTTGGGGGAGAACCAGAAGCGCCGGTTGGAAAAGCTGCCGTGCAGCAGGATCACCGGCACGCCGCGCGCGGCCGGCTCGTCGGCCATGCCCAGGCGGGTGACGGCCAGTTCGACGGTCGAGTCCGGGCTGTTGCCCGGCTTCAGCCGGTAGATGTCTTCGCTCAGATCGCCGCGCCGCTCGGCGCTGATCAGGGCGACGGGAAACAGGTTGCTGCTGCTTTGCATAATGCTCTTGCACAAAAAAGGGCGGCATCCGAAGGCGCTCGCCCTGTTTCAATCACTGAAAGACCGCCCCCCGGAGGGAGCGATCCGTTCACATCGTTATCAAGCCTGGCCTTCGGCGAGGAAGAACCAGGTTTCCAGCACGGTGTCCGGGTTCAGCGACACGCTTTCGATGCCCTGCTCCATCAGCCACTTGGCCAGGTCCGGGTGGTCCGACGGGCCCTGACCGCAGATGCCGATGTACTTGCCGGCCTTGTTGCACGCGGCGATGGCGTTGGCCAGCAGCTTCTTGACCGCCGGGTTACGCTCGTCGAACAGGTGGGCGATGATGCCGGAGTCCCGGTCCAGGCCCAGGGTGAGCTGGGTCAGGTCGTTGGAACCGATCGAGAAGCCGTCGAAGAATTCGAGGAACTCTTCGGCCAGGATGGCGTTGGACGGCAGCTCGCACATCATGATCACGCGCAGGCCGTTGTCGCCGCGGGCCAGACCGTTTTCGGCCAGCAGTTCGACGACTTGAGAGGCTTCGCCCAGGGTGCGCACGAACGGCACCATGATCTCGACGTTGGTCAGGCCCATCTCGTTGCGCACGCGCTTGAGCGCACGGCACTCGAGCTCGAAGCAGTCGCGGAACGATTCGCTGATGTAGCGCGAAGCGCCGCGGAAGCCCAGCATCGGGTTCTCTTCTTCCGGCTCGTAGAGCTTGCCGCCGATCAGGTTGGCGTATTCGTTGGACTTGAAGTCCGACAGGCGCACGATGACCTTCTTCGGATAGAACGCCGCCGCCAGGGTGCTGATGCCCTCGACCAGTTTTTCGACATAGAAGCCGACCGGATCGTTGTAACCGGCGATACGCTTGTCGACGCTTTCCTTGATGTCCGGCGGCAGGCCGTCGTAGTTCAGCAGCGCTTTAGGGTGCACGCCGATCATGCGGTTGATGATGAACTCCAGACGGGCCAGGCCCACACCGGCGTTCGGCAGCTGTGCGAAGTCGAAGGCGCGGTCCGGGTTGCCGACGTTCATCATGATCTTGAACGGCAGCTCCGGCATGGCGTCCACGGAGTTCTTCTTGACGTCGAAGCCCAGCTCGCCTTCGAAGATGTAGCCGGTGTCGCCTTCGGCGCAGGACACGGTCACGCCCTGGCCGTCCTTGAGCAGTTGGGTGGCGTTGCCGCAGCCCACCACCGCCGGGATGCCCAGCTCACGGGCGATGATCGCCGCGTGGCAGGTGCGGCCGCCGCGGTTGGTGACGATGGCGCTGGCGCGCTTCATGACCGGTTCCCAGTCCGGGTCGGTCATGTCGGAGACCAGCACGTCACCGACCTGGACCTTGTCCATCTCGGACACGTCCTTGATGATCCGCACCTTGCCGGCGCCGATGCGCTGGCCGATGGCGCGGCCTTCCACCAACACGGTGCCGGTTTCCTTGAGCAGGTAACGTTCCATGACGTTGGCCTGGGTGCGGCTCTTCACGGTTTCCGGACGGGCCTGCACGATGTACAGCTTGCCGTCGTCACCGTCCTTGGCCCACTCGATGTCCATCGGGCAGCCGTAGTGCTTCTCGATGATCATCGCCTGCTTGGCCAGCTCGCTGACTTCGGCGTCGCTCAGGCAGAAACGCGCGCGGTCGGCCTTGTCGACATCGACGGTCTTGACCGAACGGCCGGCCTTGGCCTCGTCGCCGTAGATCATCTTGATCGCCTTGCTGCCCAGGTTGCGGCGCAGGATCGCCGGACGGCCGGCCGAGAGCGTGCCCTTGTGGACGTAGAACTCGTCCGGGTTCACCGCGCCCTGCACGACGGTTTCGCCCAGGCCGTAGGCGCCGGTGATGAACACCACGTCACGGAAACCGGACTCGGTGTCGAGGGTGAACATCACGCCGGCGGTGCCGGTCTCCGAACGCACCATGCGCTGCACGCCGGCCGACAGGGCGACCAGCTTGTGGTCGAAGCCCTGGTGCACGCGGTAGGAGATCGCACGGTCGTTGAACAGCGAAGCGAACACCTCTTTGGCGGCGCGGATCACGTTGTCCACGCCACGGATGTTCAGGAAGGTTTCCTGCTGGCCGGCGAAGGAAGCGTCCGGCAGGTCTTCGGCGGTGGCGGAGGAACGCACGGCCACGGCCACGTCAGGATTGCCGGCCGACAGCGCGGCGAACGCGGTGCGGATCTCGGCATTCAGCTTTTCGGGGAATTCGGCTTCCATGATCCATTGGCGGATCTGGGCGCCGGTCTTGGCCAGCGCATTGACGTCGTCGACGTCGAGCGCGTCGAGGGCTTCGTGGATCCGGTCGTTCAGACCGCTCAGTTCCAGGAAATCGCGATAGGCCTGGGCGGTGGTGGCGAAGCCGCCGGGAACGGAAACGCCGGCGCCTGCCAGGTTGCTGATCATCTCGCCCAGGGATGCGTTCTTGCCCCCCACATGCTCAACATCGTGTTTGCCGAGCTTATCGAGGGAAACTACGTACTCTACCAAGGTGATCTCTCCACTAACTGTGTTGGAAAAGCTCAGAAACCGGCGGCTCGGGGGAGCGTCGGCCGGCTGTATGGCCTGGACCTGGAAAATAAGTGAGAATGCGGGCCGATGGCGGCCGGCAAACCGCGCCTATCATATCCAAGAATCAAGCGTCCTGTGTGGCGAATGACGCAGGACACTCACTTAAGGTCCAGGGTGCACATGAAACGATCCGCTTTCTTCATCTCCGATGGCACCGGCATCACCGCCGAAACCCTGGGTCAAAGCCTTCTGGCGCAGTTCGAAAACATTACCTTCAGCAAACTCACGCGGCCCTACATCGACACCGTCGAAAAGGCGCGGGCCATGGTACAGCAAATCAACAAGGCCGCCGAAGCGGACGGCCTGCGGCCGATCATCTTCGACACCATCGTCAACCAGGACATCCGTGAGATCCTGGCCACGTCCAATGGTTTCATGATCGACATCTTCTCGACCTTCCTGGCGCCGCTCGAACAGGAACTGACCGAGCATTCTTCCTACACCGTCGGCAAGTCCCACTCCATCGGCCACAACTCCAACTACATGGAGCGCATCGAGGCGGTGAACTTCGCCCTGGACAACGACGACGGCGCCCGCACGCATTATTACGACAAGGCGGACCTGATCCTAGTGGGCGTGTCGCGCTGCGGCAAGACGCCGACGTGTCTGTACATGGCCATGCAGTTCGGCATCCGCGCCGCCAACTATCCGCTGACCGAGGACGACATGGAGCGCCTGCAACTGCCGGCCGCCCTGCGCGCCCACCAGCACAAGCTGTTCGGCCTGACCATCGACCCGGACCGCCTCACCGCGATCCGCAACGAGCGCAAGCCCAACAGCCGCTATTCGAGCTACGCCCAGTGCGAGTTCGAAGTGCGCGAGGTGGAAAACCTGTTCCGCCGCGAGAACATCCCGCACATCAACTCCACGCATTTCTCGGTGGAAGAGATCTCGGCCAAGATCCTGGTGGAGAAAGGCGTCGAGCGGCGCTTCAAGTAAGGTTAGCTGCAAGCTGCAAGCTGCAAGCGGTAAGCGGTAAGCGGTAAGCGGCAAGATTTGAGCGGCAAGTGAGATGGGTGACGTGTTGCTTGCAGCTCAAGGCTTGCCGCTTGCAGCTGCCCTCACACCACCCACAGGTCGACAAACCGGTTCACCGCCGTCGCCTCCAGCCGCGCCTGATCCCGGCACAACGCAACGATCTCCCCGCACCGCTGCCCACTGAACCGCGTCGCCAGGCTGGCCTTGAACTTGTCCTCCAGCAGGGGAATCCCTTCGGCCCGGCGCCGGCGGTGGCCGATCGGGTATTCCACCCGCACATTGTCGGTGTGGGTGCCGTCCTTGAAGAACACCTGCACCGCATTGGCGATGGAGCGCTTGTCCGCCTCCAGGTACTCGCGGGTGAAGCGCGGATCCTCGACGATGACCATCTTGTCCCGCAGCTCATCGATGATCGGGTGCGCCGCGTGGAAGCCGTCCTCGTAGTGCTCGGCCACCAGGTCGCCGAACGCCAGCGGCACGGCGGTCATGTATTGCAGGCAATGGTCGCGGTCGGCGGCGTTGGCCAAAGGGCCGACCTTGGAAATGATGCGGATCGCCGATTCGTGGGTGGTGATGACGATCCGGTCGATCTCGCGCAGACGGTCGCGCACCTGCGGATGCAGGGTCACGGCGGCTTCGCAGGCGGTCTGCGCATGGAACTCGGCAGGGAAACTGACCTTGAACAGCACGTTCTCCATCACATAACTGCCGAACGGCCGCGAGAGGCTGAAGGCGCGCCGGTCTTCAGGCTTGAGCGCCAGATCGTTGTTGGTGTGGCTGAACGACACGTCGTAGAAGCCCCACTGCCGGGCGCTCAGCACGCCGGGGATGCCCATCTCGCCGCGCATCGCGATGTCGGCCAGCCGGACGCCCCGGCTCGACGCGTCCCCCGCCGCCCAGGACTTGCGCGAGCCGGCGTTCGGCGCATGGCGGTAGGTGCGCAATGCCTGGCCGTCGGCGAAGGCATGGGACAGCGCCGACAGCATCTGCTCGCGGTTGGCGCCCATCAGTTTTGCGCTGACGGCGGTGGAGGCGACTTTCACCAGGATGACGTGATCGAGCCCTACGCGGTTGAACGAGTTTTCCAGGGCGATCACGCCCTGGATCTCATGGGCCATGATCATCGCTTCGAGCACCGCACGCATGTCCAGCGGCGCCTCGCCCCGGGCCAGGCACCGCTGCGACAGGTGATCGGCCACCGCCAGGATGGCGCCGAGGTTGTCCGACGGATGCCCCCATTCGGCGGCCAGCCAGGTGTCGTTGTAATCCAGCCAACGCACGGCGCAGCCTATGTCCCACGCGGCCTTCACCGGATCGAGCCGATACGGCGTGCCCGGCACCCGCGCGCCGAACGGCACGACCGTGCCCTCCACGAGCGGGCCCAGATGCTTGGTGCACTCGGGAAAGCGCAAGGCCAGCAGGCCGCAGCCCAGGGTGTCCATCAGGCAGTGGCGGGCGGTGTCGAGGGCTTCGGCGGATTCGGCCTTGAAGGTGAGGACGTAGTCGGCGATGTCCTGCAGGACACGGTCGTAGTCGGGGCGGTTGTTCTGGTCGACGTTGGCGCTCATGGTCGATTCACTCCGTGAAGTGGTTCGTTGAGGGGCAGACAACTGTCTTGATCCTGCCTGGCGGTGCCTTGGCTGACGCCTTCGCGGGCAAGCCCGCGAAGGCGGATGTTCAGTCAAAAACCTGATTGAATGACGCACCGCTTTGTCGAGCAACCACCTCCACAGGCACTCCGGTCAGGTCAGAAAGCGTCGCCGGGCACCCGGACGAAACCTTCCATCAAGACCCGCGCGCTGCGGCTCATGATGGCTTTCTTCACGACCCACTCGCCGTTCTCCAGGCTCGCCTCGGCGCCGACCCGCAGCGTCCCGGACGGATGGCCGAAGCGCACGGAATTGCGCTCGGTGCCGCCGGCCGCCAGGTTCACCAGCGTCCCGGAGATCGCCGCCGCCGTGCCGATGGCCACGGCCGCCGTGCCCATCATCGCGTGGTGCAGCTTGCCCATGGACAAGGCGCGCACCAGCAGATCGACATCCTCGGCCGCCACTGCCTTGCCGCTGGACGCCAGGTAATCCGCAGGCCGTGCGACGAACGCCACCTTCGGCGTGTGCTGGCGCTGGGCCGCTTCTTCGAGGCGGGAAATCAGGCCCATGCGCAGCGCACCGTGGGCGCGGATGGTCTCGAACATCGCCAACGCCTTCGGGTCGCCGTTGATCGCGCCCTGCAGTTCGGTGCCCTTGTAACCGATGTCCTCGGCGTTGACGAAAATCGTCGGAATGCCGGCGTTGATCATCGTCGCCTTGAAGGTGCCGACGCCAGGCACTTCCAGGTCGTCGACCAGGTTGCCGGTGGGGAACATCGAACCGCCGCCGCCCTCTTCTTCCGCCGCCGGATCCATGAACTCCAGCTGCACTTCGGCCGCCGCAAAGGTCACGCCGTCGAGCTCGAAGTCACCGGTTTCCTGGACTTCGCCGTTGGTGATCGGCACGTGGGCGATGATGGTCTTGCCGATGTTGGCCTGCCACACCCGCACCACCGCCACGCCATTGCGGGGAATGCGGTCGGGGTCGACCAGGCCGTTGCTGACGGCGAACGAACCGACCGCCGCCGACAGGTTGCCGCAGTTGCCGCTCCAGTCCACGAACGGCTTGTCGATGGCGACCTGGCCGAACAGGTAATCGACGTCGTGGTCGGCCTTGATGCTCTTGGACAGGATCACGGTCTTGCTGGTGCTCGACGTCGCGCCGCCCATGCCGTCGATCTGTTTCTCGTAGGGGTCGGGGCTGCCGATCACCCGCAGCAGCAAGGCATCGCGGGCCGGGCCCGGCACCTGGGCCGCTTCGGGCAGGTCCTGCAGGCTGAAGAACACGCCCTTGCTGGTGCCGCCGCGCATGTAGGTGGCGGGGATCTTGATCTGTGGTGCGTGAGCCATGGTGCTCCTTAATCGCCGGCGCGGACCGTTTGGCCCGCGCCGGCACAGCGTGGATTAGACGGCGACCGCCGATTCTTCGAGGAAGTCCTGGGCAAAGCGCTGCAGCACGCCGCCGGCCTCGTAGATCGACACTTCTTCGGCGGTGTCGAGGCGGCAGGTCACCGGCACCTCGACGCGTTCGCCGTTCTTGCGGTGGATCACCAGCGTCAGGTCGGCGCGCGGCGTGCGGTCGCCGATCACGTCGTAGGTCTCGCTGCCGTCGATGCCCAGGGTCTTGCGGTCGGTGCCCGGCTTGAACTCCAGCGGCAGCACGCCCATGCCCACCAGGTTGGTGCGGTGGATGCGCTCGAAGCCTTCGGCGACGATCGCCTCGACCCCGGCCAGCCGCACGCCCTTGGCCGCCCAGTCACGGGACGAGCCCTGGCCGTAGTCGGCGCCGGCGATGATGATCAGCGGCTGCTTGCGGTCCATGTAGGTCTCGATGGCTTCCCACATGCGCATCACCTTGCCTTCCGGCTCCACCCGGGCCAGCGAGCCCTGCTTGACCTTGCCGTTCTCCTGCACCATTTCGTTGAACAGTTTCGGGTTGGCGAAGGTCGCGCGCTGGGCGGTGAGGTGGTCGCCGCGGTGGGTCGCGTAGGAGTTGAAGTCCTCCTCCGGCAGGCCCATTTTCGCCAGGTATTCGCCGGCGGCGCTGTCGAGCATGATCGCGTTGGACGGCGACAGGTGGTCGGTGGTGATGTTGTCCGGCAGCACCGCCAGCGGGCGCATGCCCTTGAGCGGCCGGGCCCCGGCCAGCGCGCCTTCCCAGTACGGCGGACGGCGGATGTAGGTGCTCATCTCGCGCCAGTCGTACAGCGGCGCGACCTTGGGGCCGGTGTCTTCGTGGATCGCGAACATCGGGATGTAGACCTGGCGGAACTGCTCAGGCTTCACCGCCGCCTTGACCACCGCTTCGATCTCTTCGTCGCTCGGCCAGATGTCCTTCAGACGGATTTCCTTGCCGTCGGCCACGCCCAGCACGTCTTTCTCGATGTCGAAACGGATGGTGCCGGCGATGGCATACGCGACCACCAGCGGCGGCGAGGCGAGGAATGCCTGCTTGGCGTACGGGTGGATCCGCCCGTCGAAGTTGCGGTTGCCCGAGAGCACGGCGGTGGCGTACAGGTCACGGTCGATGATTTCCTGCTGGATCACCGGATCCAGCGCACCGGACATGCCGTTGCAGGTGGTGCAGGCGAACGCCACGACGCCGAAGCCGAGCTGCTCCAGCTCCTTGCCCAGCCCCGCTTCCTCCAGGTACAGCGCCACGGTCTTGGAGCCCGGCGCCAGCGACGACTTGACCCACGGCTTGCGGGTCAGCCCCAGCCGGTTGGCGTTGCGCGCCAGCAGGCCGGCGGCGATCACGTTGCGCGGGTTGCTGGTGTTGGTGCAACTAGTGATGGCGGCGATGATCACCGCGCCGTCGGGCATTTGCCCCGGCACGTCGTCCCACTGCCCGGAGATGCCCTTGGCCGCCAGGTCCGCCACCGCCACGCGGGCGTGGGGGTTGCTCGGGCCGGCCATGTTGCGCACCACCGAAGACAGGTCGAAGCTCAGGCTGCGCTCGTATTGCGCGCCCTTGAGGCTGTCGGCCCACAGGCCGGTGGTGCGGGCGTAGTTCTCGACCAGTTGCACCTGCTCGTCGTCGCGGCCGGTGAGCTTGAGGTAGTCGATGGTCTGCCGGTCGATGTAGAACATCGCCGCCGTGGCGCCGTATTCCGGGGCCATGTTGGAAATGGTTGCGCGGTCGCCCAGGGTCAGGGCCGAAGCGCCCTCGCCGAAGAACTCCAGCCACGCGCCGACGACCTTCTGCTTGCGCAGGTATTCGGTCAGCGCCAGCACCATGTCGGTGGCGGTGATGCCCGGCTGCAGCTTGCCGGTCAGTTCGACGCCGACGCTTTCCGGCAGGCGCATCCACGAGGCGCGGCCGAGCATCACGCTTTCGGCCTCAAGGCCGCCCACGCCGATGGCGATCACGCCCAGCGCATCGACGTGCGGGGTGTGGCTGTCGGTGCCGACGCAGGTGTCGGGAAACGCCACGCGCTTTCCGTTTTCATCGGGGCGCACCTGAATCACCGGGGACATTTTCTCCAGGTTGATCTGGTGCATGATGCCGTTGCCCGGCGGGATCACGTCGACGTTCTTGAACGCCTTCTTGGTCCAGTTGATGAAGTGGAAACGGTCTTCGTTGCGGCGGTCTTCGATGGCGCGGTTCTTCTCGAACGCCTGGGCGTCGAACCCGCCCGCCTCCACCGCCAGCGAGTGGTCGACGATCAGTTGGGTCGGCACCACCGGGTTGACCTGCGCCGGGTCGCCGCCCTGCCGGGCGATCGCGTCGCGCAGGCCGGCCAGGTCCACCAGCGCGGTCTGGCCGAGGATGTCGTGGCACACCACGCGGGCCGGGAACCACGGGAAGTCGAGATCGCGCTTGCGCTCGATCAGTTGCTTGAGCGAATCGGTGAGCGTGGCCGGGTCGCAGCGGCGCACCAGGTTTTCCGCCAGCACCCGGGAGGTGTACGGCAGGGTGTCGAAGCTGCCGGGCTGGATCGCCTCGACCGCGGCGCGGACATCGAAGTAGTCCAGGGCGGTGCCGGGGAGCGGTTTACGAAATTGTGTGTTCATCGGTCAGGACTCGGGGCACGGTAGTTTCAAAGGGTGAGCTGGACACTGATCTTGAAATTCAAACCAAACCCTGTGGGAGCTGGCTTGCCAGCGATAGCGGTGGGTCAGTCGACATCGATGTTGGATGTGGCTCAGTCATCGCTGGCAAGCCAGCTCCCACAGGGGCCTCGGTGAACCTCTGGATCAGTGTTCAGCCATCACCATTCAGCGACGTTCGATTGGCACGAACTTGCGCTGTTCGACGCCGGTGTACTCGGCGCTCGGTCGGATGATGCGGTTGTTGGCGCGCTGCTCGAACACGTGCGCCGCCCAGCCGGTCAGGCGCGAGCAGACGAAGATCGGGGTGAACAGCTTGGTCGGGATGCCCATGAAGTGGTACGCCGAGGCATGGTAGAAGTCGGCGTTGGGGAACAGCTTCTTCTGCTCCCACATGGTCTTGTCGATGGCCTCGGAGACCGGGAACAGCACCTTGTCGCCCACTTCGTCGGCGAGCTTCTTCGACCAGCCCTTGATCACCTCGTTGCGCGGGTCGCTGTCCTTATAGATCGCGTGGCCGAAGCCCATGATCTTGTCCTTGCGCTCGAGCATGCCGAGGGTGCCTTTGATCGCCTCTTCGGGCGACGAAAAACGCTCGATCATGTCCATCGCCGCTTCGTTCGCGCCGCCGTGCAGCGGGCCGCGCAGGGAGCCGATGGCCGCCGTCACGCAGGAATACAGGTCCGACAGGGTCGAGGCGCACACGCGGGCGGTGAAGGTCGAGGCGTTGAATTCGTGCTCGGCGTAGAGGATCAGCGAGACGTTCATCACCTTGACGTGCAGCTCGCTCGGCTTCTTGCCGTGCAGCAGGTGCAGGAAGTGGCCGCCGATGGACGGCTCGTCGCTCACGCAGTCGATGCGCTTGCCGTCGTGGCTGTAGCGGTACCAGTAGCACATGATCGCCGGGAACGCGGCCAGCAGGCGGTCGGTCTTGTCGCGCTGCTCGGAGAAGTCCTTCTCCGGCTCGATGTTGCCCAGGAACGAGCAACCGGTGCGCATCACATCCATCGGGTGGGCGTCGGCGGGAATGCGTTCGAGCACTTCCTTGAGCGCCTGCGGCAGGTCGCGCAGCTTGCTCAGCTTGCCTTGGTAGTCGGCGAGCTGGGCCTGGGTCGGCAGTTCTCCATAGAGCAGCAGGTACGCCACTTCTTCGAATTGCGCATCCGCCGCCAGTTCACGCACGTCATAGCCGCGGTAGGTCAGGCCGGCACCGGCCTGGCCCACGGTGGACAGTGCGGTCTGCCCGGCGACCTGGCCCCGGAGCCCGGCGCCGCTGAGTACTTTTGCTTCGGCCATTGCTGTCTCCAATCTTCTTGAATTTGTCTGGGAAACTTGCGGGAGCGGGCCTGCCCGCCCCCGCAGGATCTGGTTCAGCCTTTCTTCTGCGCGAACAGCGCGTCGAGCTTCTGCTCGAAGGTGTGGTAATCGATGCGGTCGTAGAGCTCCATGCGCGTCTGCATGGTGTCGATGACGTTCTGCTGGGTGCCGTCGCGGCGGATCGCGGTGTAGACGTTTTCGGCCGCCTTGTTCATGGCGCGGAACGCCGACAGCGGGTACAGCACCAGCGACACGTCGGCGCCGGCCAGTTGCTCGGTGGTGTAGAGCGGCGTCGAGCCGAATTCGGTGATGTTGGCCAGGATCGGCGCTTTCACGCGGCTGGCGAACAGCTTGTACATCTCGAGTTCGGTGATGGCTTCCGGGAAGATCATGTCGGCGCCGGCCTCGATGCACGCCGCAGCGCGGTCCAGTGCGGACTCCAGGCCTTCGACGGCCAGGGCGTCGGTGCGGGCCATGATCACGAAGCTGTCGTCGGTGCGGGCGTCGACGGCGGCCTTGATGCGGTCGACCATTTCCTGCTGGGTGACGATCTCTTTGTTCGGACGGTGGCCGCAGCGTTTGGCGCCGACCTGGTCTTCGATGTGGAGGGCGGCGGCGCCGAACTTGATCATCGACTTGACGGTGCGCGCGACGTTGAACGCCGAGGCGCCGAAGCCGGTGTCCACGTCCACCAGCAGCGGCAGGTCGCAGACGTCGGTGATGCGGCGCACGTCGGTCAGCACGTCATCCAGGCCGGTGATGCCCAGGTCCGGCACGCCGAGGGAGCCGGCGGCCACCCCGCCGCCGGACAGGTAGATCGCCTTGAAGCCGGCGCGCTTGGCCAGCAGCGCATGGTTGGCGTTGATCGCGCCGACCACTTGCAGCGGATGCTCGCTGGCGACCGCGTCGCGAAAACGCTGGCCTGGAGTGTTCTGGTTGGAACTCATGACTCACCTCGTTCAGTGGCTGTCGGGTTGGCGCCGTCCTGGTAGTGACGGGCGATGTTGCGTTTGGAGGCGCCGATGTGGCGGCGCATCAACAGTTCGGCCAGTTCGCCGTCACGGTCGGCGATGGCGTCGAGAATCCGGTGGTGTTCGGCAAAGGCCTGGCGCGGACGGTTGGGCGTGGTGGAGAACTGGATGCGGTACATGCGCACCAGTTGGTAGAGCTCGCCGCAGAGCATCTGGGTCAGGGTGCGGTTGCCGCTGCCCTGGATGATCCGGTAGTGGAAGTCGAAATCGCCTTCCTGCTGGTAGTAGCCGAGCCCGGCCTGGAACGCCGCGTCGCGCTCGTGGGTCTCCAGCACCTGGCGCAGTTCGTCGATCTCTTCGCTGCTCATGCGTTCGGCCGCCAGGCGGCACGCCATGCCTTCGAGGGATTCGCGGATCTCGTAGAGCTCCAGCAGTTCGGCGTGGCTCAGCGACACCACCCGCGCCCCGACGTGCGGCACCCGCACCAGCAGGCGCTGGCCTTCCAGGCGATGGATGGCCTCGCGCAGCGGGCCGCGGCTGATGCCGTAGGTGCGCGCCAGCTCAGGCTCGGAGATCTTGCTGCCGGGGGCGATCTCCCCCTTGACGATGGCGGCCTGGATGCGCCGGAAGACGTTTTCCGAGAGCGTTTCCGAATCGTCGCCGCTGGCGACCGGAGGATCGAGTTGATCCAGCATATTGTCGACACCTTGTTTTCCAATGCGGCAAAAACTAGCCAATTAGCCCGCATCAGTCAAAGGATAAATAGACATTGTCGACAATCGTCTAATAACTCCCGATTCCAGCCCCATGGGTTATAGACCGCCCCCGGCGCTGGCGCCATAAATGCGTCGTGCTAGAATGCCGCCCGCATTTGCGGGTCATTCGCACGGCTTGTCATAAAAAGCTGATAGGCACACGAAGGCGCACGGGCAGACAGGATCTCCTGATGCCGTGGCCCTGAACCGAGAACGGAACGCTGCTCGCCAGGATTTATGAGACTCAAGCCCTTCCCCACATTCTTCGCGCTGTTCTGCTTGCCCGGCCTTGCCGCCGCCGGGGAGAAGACCGTGTACGGCCTCAACGAGTACGCGGCGCTGGACGGCATCAACCTGGAAGTCGCGGCCAAGCTCGACACCGGCGCCAAGACCGCCTCGCTGAGCGCCCGCGACATCAAGCGCTTCAAGCGCAACGGCGAGTCGTGGGTGCGTTTCTACCTGGCCATCGACAAGGCGCATTCGCACCCCATCGAACGGCCGCTGGCCCGGGTCAGCAAGATCAAGCGCCGCGCCGGCGACTACGACCCCGAAGAGGGCAAGCAGTACACCGCCCGCCCGGTGATCGAGCTGGACATCTGCATGGGCGCGGCGATGCGCAGCATCGAAGTGAACCTGACCGACCGCAGTGCGTTCCAATACCCGCTTCTGATCGGCTCCGAAGCGCTCAAGCGCTTCGACGCGCTGGTCGATCCCAGTCTTAAATACGCTGCCGGCAAACCCGCCTGCGCCATCGCCGCTCATACCGCCGAGTAATTTCAATGCGTTCTCTTACCTTCCACCTGAAAGTCCTGATCGCCGTCCTCGTGCTGCTGGGCGTCTCGGTCACGGCCTATCAGATTTTCGTGCTCGGCATCCCGGTCACCGAAGACGCCACCGACGACCTGTGGAACATCGACGCCAAGGTCGAGTTCGTCGCCAGCACCAAGGATCCGGTCAAGATCCAGATGTTCGTGCCGCCCTTGAGCCGCGACTACGTCAGCCTCAATGAGAGCTTCATCTCCAACAACTACGGGGTGGCGGTCAACCGCATCGACGGCAACCGCAAGGTCACCTGGTCGGCGCGCCGGGCCAAGGGCAACCAGACCCTCTACTACCGCCTGGTGCTGACCAAGCGCTACACCGCCGAAAAATCCAAGGTCAAGGGCCCGACCTTCCGCGACAGCATGGCCATCGAAGGCCCGGAGAAGATCGCCGCCGAAGCCCTGCTCGCGCCGATCCGCCAGCACTCGGCCGACGTCGAGACCTTCATCGGCGAGGCGATCAAGCGGGTCAACAACGTCAACGACGACAACGTGAAACTGCTGCTGGCGGGCGATCCGTCCACCGCGCACAAGGCCAAAATCGTCGAGCTGCTGCTGTCCATCGCCCACGTGCCGGTGGAAAAGGTGCACACCATCCGCCTGGTGGCCGACCAGCCGCAAATGCCTGAACTGTGGCTGCGCAGCTTCAACGGCACCGACTGGCTGTACTTCAACCCGGAAACCGGCGAACAGGGCCTGCCCACCGACCGCCTGCTGTGGTGGATCGGCGACGAGAACCTGATCACCGTCGACGGCGGCAAGAAGGCCAACGTGACCTTCAGCCTGAACAACAGCGAGATGAACGCCATCCGCCTGGCCAAGCTGACCGACGAGAACACCGACGCCAACTTCCTCGAATACTCGCTGTACGGCCTGCCGCTGCAGACCCAGCAAACCTTCATGATCATGGTGATGATCCCGATCGGCGTGCTGGTGATCCTGATCCTGCGCAACCTGATCGGCCTGCAGACCCTGGGCACGTTCACCCCGGTGCTGATCGCCCTGGCCTTTCGCGAGACGCAGTTGGGCTTCGGCATCCTGCTGTTCACCGTGATCACGGCGCTGGGCCTGTCGCTGCGCTCGTACCTGGAGCACCTCAAACTGCAGATGCTGCCGCGCCTGTCGGTGGTGCTGACCTTCGTGGTGGTGCTGATCGCCGCCATCAGCCTGTTCAGCCACAAGCTGGGGCTTGAGCGCGGGCTGTCGGTGGCGCTGTTCCCGATGGTGATCCTGACCATGACCATCGAACGCCTGTCGATCACCTGGGAAGAGCGCGGCGCCAGCCACGCCATGAAAGTGGCCATCGGCACACTGTTCGCCGCGTCCCTGGCGCACCTGATCATGACCGTGCCGGAGCTGGTGTACTTCGTGTTCACCTTCCCGGCGGTGCTGCTGATCCTGGTGGGCTTCATGCTGGCCATGGGTCGCTACCGCGGCTACCGCCTGACCGAACTGGTGCGCTTCAAGGCTTTCCTGAAGAAGGCTGACGCCTGATGTTCGGTTTCTGGAAGACCTGGAAGGCCCTGGAAGCCCGCGGCATCATGGGCATCAACCGGCGCAACGCGGACTACGTGCTCAAGTACAACAAGCGCAGCCTGTACCCGATCGTCGATGACAAGATCATCACCAAGGAACGCGCGCTCCAGGCCGGCATCCATGTGCCGGAACTGTATGGCGTGATCTCCACCGAGAAGGAAATCGACAAGCTCGGCGAGATCATCGGCGGGCGCAACGATTTCGTGATCAAGCCGGCCCAGGGCGCCGGCGGCGACGGCATCATCGTGGTCGCCGACCGCTTCGAGGGCCGCTACCGCACGGTGTCGGGCAAGATCATCAGCCACGAGGAGATCGAGCACCACATCTCCAGCATCCTCACCGGCCTGTATTCCCTGGGCGGCCACCGCGACCGCGCGCTGATCGAGTACCGGGTGACCCCGGACCAGATCTTCCGCAGCATCAGCTACGAAGGCGTGCCGGACATCCGCATCATCGTGCTGATGGGCTACCCGGTGATGGCCATGCTGCGCCTGCCGACCCGCCAGTCCAACGGCAAGGCCAACCTGCACCAGGGCGCCATCGGCGTCGGCGTCGACCTGGCCACCGGCCTGACCCTGCGCGGCACCTGGCTGAACAACTTCATCAGCAAGCACCCGGACACCACCAACGCGGTGGACGGCGTGCAGCTGCCCTACTGGGACGGCTTCATGAAGCTGGCCGCCGGCTGCTACGAACTGTGCGGCCTGGGCTACATCGGCGTGGACATGGTGCTGGACCAGGACAAGGGCCCGTTGATCCTGGAGCTCAACGCCCGGCCGGGGCTGAACATCCAGATCGCCAACGATTGCGGGCTGACGTCGCGCACCCATGCGGTCGAGGCACACCTGGAGCAGTTGAAGGCCCGGGGCATCACCGAGTCGGTGGCCGAGCGCGTGGCGTTCACCCAGGAAATGTTCGGGCACATCCCGGCGGTCGAGGGCTGACCCCCTGTGGCGAGGGAGCAAGCTCACTCGCCACAGGGTCATGGCAACCGTTCGCCATTTGCCTCTTCCCGACATCCCCTCTAGGAGCGAACCCCTGAGGGGACTACAATCCCCACCCCGCCTCGATGGCCGATTTGCCCCGCCCATGCCGACCTGTTCCGTACACCCGCTGCCCTACCGCGCCGATCCCGCCGACTACTTCGCGGCTGTCCGCCACGCCCCCGGCGCCGTGCTGCTCGACAGCGGCCGCCCGAGCGCCGACCGCGGCCGCTTCGACCTGCTCAGCGCCTGGCCGTTGGAGCAACTGGCGGTGTTGCCGGACGAAAGCGGCGAGCGCTTCCTGCAACGCCTGCGCAGCCAGCTGACGCGCCTGGGCGACGCCGCATTGCCCGACGGCAGCGAACTGCCGTTCGCCGGCGGCCTGATCGGCTACCTGAGCTACGACTTCGGCCGGCACCTGGAGAACCTGCCGAGCCAGGCCCTGGACGACCTGCAATTGCCCGACGCACGCTTCGGCCTGTACGACTGGGCCTTGATCAGCGATCACCTGGCGGCCACCAGCCAACTGGTGTTCCATCCGTCGCTGGGCGACAGCGAAAGGCAACGCCTGATCGAGCTGTTCAGCCGGCCGGCGAGCGCGGCAGACACGCCTTTCGGCCTGCAGTCGCCGATGGCGGCCGACCTCTCGGCCGACCAATACCGCCAGGCGTTCGAGCGCATCCAACAGTACATCCAGGCCGGCGACTGCTATCAGGTCAACTTCGCCCAGCGCTTCCGCGCCCCGTGCGAAGGCGATCCATGGCTGGCGTACAAGGCGTTGCGCGCAGCCTGCCCGACACCGTTTTCCGGCTTCCAGCGCCTGCCCGACGGCGGTGCGGTACTGAGCCTGTCGCCGGAGCGCTTCGTCAAGGTCAGCCAGCGTCAGGTGGAGACCCGGCCGATCAAGGGCACCCGCCCCCGCGGCGCGACCCCGGCCGAAGATGCCGCCAATGCCGCCGAACTGCTGGCCAGCCCCAAGGACCGCGCAGAAAACCTGATGATCGTCGACCTGCTGCGCAACGACCTGGGCCGCACCTGCCGCACCGGGTCGGTGCGGGTGCCGGAGCTGTTCAGCCTGGAAAGCTATCCGAATGTGCACCACCTGGTCAGCAGCGTGACCGGCGAGCTGGCGGACGGCCGCGATGCGCTGGACCTGATCGCCGGCAGCTTCCCCGGCGGTTCGATCACCGGCGCGCCGAAGATCCGCTCGATGCAGATCATCGACGAACTGGAACCGACCCGGCGCGGCCTGTACTGCGGCTCGTTGCTGTATCTGGACGTGCGCGGCGAGATGGACAGTTCCATCGCCATCCGCAGCCTGCTGGTCAAGGACGGGCAGGTGTGCTGCTGGGGCGGCGGCGGGATCGTCGCCGACTCGGACTGGCAGGCGGAATACCAGGAGTCGATCACCAAGGTGAAGGTCCTGCTCGATACCTTGCAGAGCCTCTGAGCGGTGTGGCGAGGGAGCAAGCTCCCTCGCCACAATAGGCCTTACAGGCTCAAGTCCCGGTTCGACGCCTTGAGGAACTCCTGCTTCAGTTCGGCAAAGCTGTGCACCGCCGGGAACTGAGGGAACTCGCGGATGACGTTGTCCGGCGCATGGAACAGGATCCCCGCGTCCGCCTCACCCAGCATGCTGGTGTCGTTGTAGGAATCGCCGGCGGCGATCACCCGGTAATACAGGCTCTTGAAGGCCAGCACCGACTGGCGCTTGGGATCTTTCTGACGCAACTGGTAGCCGGTGACCCGCCCGCTGTCGTCGGTGACCAGACGGTGGCAGAGCAAAGTCGGGAAGCCCAGCTGACGCATCAGCGGCTGGGAAAACTCATAGAAGGTGTCCGACAGGATCACCACCTGGAAACGCTCGCGCAGCCAGTCGACGAATTCCGCCGCGCCTTCCAGCGGCTTGAGGGTGGCGATCACTTCCTGGATGTCCGAGAGCTTGAGGCCATGCTCGTCGAGGATCCGCAGGCGTTGCTTCATCAGCACGTCATAGTCGGGGATGTCCCGGGTGGTGGCCTTGAGCGATTCGATACCGGTTTTTTCGGCGAAGGCGATCCAGATTTCCGGCACCAGCACCCCTTCAAGATCAAGACAGGCAATTTCCACGACGACACTCCGTTTTTTAATGTTTATCGGGCCGAGCGACCCCGAACTCTAGCCGCTCGCCCCCGGCCGCGCAACGCAGAGCGCGCCCCGGCGGGCCGCGCTTTTTGTTACCATCGGCGCCACATAGAGCGCCCAGCGCCACCGACCTGTAGGAAGCCGCCCTGATGAGTGCAACGTTCGACATCGTGGAACTCGCCACGACCTATGCCAGCAAATCCCCGCAGGACATCCTGAAGCTCGCCTTCGCCGAGTTCGGCGACGACCTGTGGATATCCTTCAGCGGCGCCGAGGACGTGGTGCTGGTGGACATGGCCTGGAAGCTGAACAAGAACGTCAAGGTGTTCAGCCTCGACACCGGCCGCCTTCACCCGGAGACCTACCGCTTCATCGATCAGGTGCGCGACTTCTACAAGATCGACATCGACATCGTCTCGCCGGACTACACGAAACTGGAACCGTTCGTGAAGGAAAAAGGCCTGTTCAGCTTCTACAAGGACGGCCACGGCGAGTGCTGCGGCATCCGCAAGATCGAACCGCTGCGGCGCAAGCTGTCCGGCGTCAAGGCCTGGGCCACCGGCCAGCGCCGAGACCAGAGCCCCGGCACCCGCAGTGCAGTGGCGGTCATGGAGATCGACTCGGCCTTCTCCACACCGGAGCGCGTCCTGTACAAGTTCAACCCGCTGGCGCAGATGACCAGCGAGGAGATCTGGGGCTACATCCGCATGCTGGAACTGCCCTACAACAGCCTGCACGAGCGCGGCTTCATCAGCATCGGCTGCGAGCCCTGCACCCGCCCCGTGCTGCCGAACCAGCACGAGCGCGAAGGCCGCTGGTGGTGGGAGGAAGCGACCCAAAAGGAATGCGGGCTGCACGCGGGGAACATCATCAGCAAGGCGTAACGCCTTTCGCCGGCACGCTGGCTCCCACAGTGGTTTGGGGGTGGCGGCCGATCCCGAGTACATCCGCGATATCTGTGTGAGCTAGCTTGCTAGCGATAGCGGCCTGTCAGCCACCGGAGATGCCGGCCTTAGCGACCCAATCGCTGGCAAGCCAGCTCCTGCCGAACTGCACCAGCCAAAATGTGTACACATGAATGTCACCATCCGTGCCATTTATGTGTGCACTTTTCGTTTCCGCGCCCTGAAAAGTTACACCCGACGCTTCACCGCCCTCCTTCCATTCCCCCTCAAAATCCCCGGCGAAAAAATTTACCTGTTCAAACGGTCAATTTATATCGCCTCCATTTCAGTCACTTATCGCGCATCGATAACTTTTCGAAATGAGCGACGCCGCGCATAGATCTGCGACTGGCACGCATCTGGCTTAAGTGCATGCATGTTTTGTATACAAAACTATTCAAGACATACACACACTTTCGATCCGCACGCCTGAAGCGCCCTATCCCGTACAGGCTGCAGACGCCCCATCACCAGTGATGCCTCACTGGCCGCGACGAAGATTTGTCGAGCCCCAACGCTCATGCACAGTCATCGCGGCCCGGACATCAGGAGCCTGCCGGAATGCGTACAAGTCTCTCCAACAACATCGCGCTGAATCTGCCCGCCGTTTCCCCCGACCGAACCGTGACCGATGACGATGCCGCTGAACCGCTGCAACTGAGCCCGCGCCTGCACAACCGCGACCTGGCGCCGACCAAGGCCGAAGGCCGGCGCTGGGGCCGCTACAGCATCTTCGCCCTGTGGACCAACGATGTGCACAACATCGCCAACTACTCCTTCGCCATCGGCCTGTACGCCATGGGTCTGGGCGGCTGGCAGATTCTGCTGTCGCTGGGCATCGGCGCGACGCTGGTGTACTTCTTCATGAACCTGTCCGGCTACATGGGGCAGAAGACCGGCGTGCCCTTTCCGGTCATCAGCCGGATCAGCTTCGGCATCCACGGGGCACAGATTCCGGCCCTGATCCGGGCGGTGATCGCCATCGCCTGGTTCGGCATCCAGACCTACCTCGCCTCGGTGGTGTTCCGCGTGCTGCTCACGGCGATCCATCCGGGCTTCGCCGACTACGATCACGATTCGATCCTCGGCCTGTCGAGCCTGGGCTGGGTGTGCTTCGTGGCGATCTGGCTGGTGCAACTGACGATCCTGGCCTACGGCATGGAAATGGTGCGGCGCTACGAAGCCTTCGCCGGCCCGGTCATCCTGCTGACCGTCGCCTGCCTCGCCGCGTGGATGTACACACAGGCCGGCGCGACCGTCGCCTGGTCGATCCGCGAGCCGCTGACCGGCGCCGAGATGTGGCGCAACATCTTCGCCGGCGGCGCGCTGTGGCTGGCGATCTACGGCACGCTGATCCTCAACTTCTGCGACTTCGCCCGCTCCTCGCCGTGCCGCAAGACCATCAAGGTCGGCAATTTCTGGGGGTTGCCGGTCAACATCCTGGTGTTCGCCGGCATCACCGTGCTGCTGTGCGGCGCGCAGTTCCAGATCAACGGGAAGATCATCGAAAGCCCGACCGAAATCATCGCCTCGATCCCGAACACCTTCTTCCTGGTGCTCGGCTGCCTGGCGTTCCTGATCGTCACCGTGGCGGTGAACATCATGGCCAACTTCGTCGCCCCGGCCTTCGTGCTCAGCAACCTGGCGCCCAAGTACCTGACCTTCCGCCGCGCCGGTCTGATCAGCGCCACCCTCGCCGTGCTGATCCTGCCGTGGAACCTCTACAACAGCCCGTTGGTGATCGTGTACTTCCTGTCGGGCCTGGGCGCCCTGCTAGGCCCGCTGTACGGGGTGATCATGGTCGACTACTGGCTGATCCGCAAAGGCCGGATCCACGTACCGCAGCTCTACAGCGAACACCCTGCCGGGGCCTATTACTACAGCCGCGGGGTCAATCTCCGCGCCGTGGCGGCGTTCATTCCTGCGGCGCTGATCGCCATCGTCCTGGCGCTGGTGCCGGGCTTCCACAGCATTTCGCCGTTCTCCTGGCTGACCGGCGCCGGCATCGCCGCACTGCTCTACCTGATCATCGCCCAGCGCCAGCCGCACTACGCCGACGTCAGCGGCGAGGCCATCGCCGTCGACAACGTCAGCCACTGAACCTTCCGGCGGCCCGCCGACGGGCCGCAGCACCCACCGCAATAAGGACTTTCCATGCGCATTCTCGTGGTCAACGTCAACACCACCGAATCCATCACCCAGGCCATCGCCCGCTCCGCCCAGGCGGTCGCCGCCCCCGGCACTGAAATCGTCGGCCTGACCCCGTACTTCGGCGCCGACTCGGTCGAAGGCAATTTCGAAAGCTACCTGGCCGCCCTCGCCGTGATGGATCGGGTGATGGCCTACGACCAGCCGTTCGACGCCGTGATCCAGGCCGGCTACGGCGAACACGGCCGCGAAGGCCTGCAGGAGCTGCTCAACGTGCCGGTGGTGGACATCACCGACGCCGCCGCCAGCACCGCGATGTACCTGGGCCACGCGTACTCGGTGGTCACCACCCTGGACCGCACCGTGCCGCTGATCGAGGACCGGCTCAAGCTGTCGGGCCTGTGGGACCGCTGCGCCTCAGTGCGGGCCAGCGGCCTGGCGGTGCTGGAGCTGGAGCACGAGCCGCAGCGCGCAGTGGAGGCCATTGTCCGCCAGGCCGAGCTGGCGGTGACCCAGGACAGGGCCGAAGTCATCTGCCTGGGCTGCGGCGGCATGGCCGGGCTCGACGAGCAGATCCGCCAGCGCACCGGCGTACCGGTGGTGGACGGCGTGACCGCGGCGGTGACGGTCGCCGAATCGCTGGTGCGGCTGGGGCTGTCGACGTCCAAGGTGCGCACCTATGCGACGCCGCGGCCGAAGACCATCATTGGCTGGGGCGGGCGGTTCGGCCGCTAGACCGCGTCATCGTTCGTCGCCGGCAGGCGGGATCCCACATTCGGATCGCCTCCCACCCTGTGAGAGCCAGCCGGCTGGCGATCGGCCGTGCCTGGGTTCCGAACCAGGCTCACACAGCACTGAACCGCTGCGCCAGCCCCTGCCCGGCGAACCGCTCGATGATGAAATCGACGAACGCCCGGGTCTTGCCCGGCAGCAGCCTGTGCTCGGCGTAATAGATGGAAATGTTGCCGTCGTCGACGTACCAGTCCGGCAGCACCCGCCGCAGCGTGCCGGCCTCCAGGTACGGCACGGCGAACGGCATGCTCACCAGCGCAATTCCCAGCCCTTGCATCGCCGTGGCGCAGGCCGCTTCGGAATCGCTCATGGTCATGCGTGCCTTGAGGGTCAGCGGGCTGTGCTGACGGTTGCGGTGGGTCAGCTGCCAGGAGCGCACCCGGCCGGTCTGCGGCGAGCGGATCAGGATCCCGTCGTGGTCCGCCAGATCCTCCGGCCCCTGGATCACGGCGTGCCTGTCCAGATAATCCGCTGCGGCCACCAACACCCGATGCGCCGGGGTCAACCGGCGGGCGACCACACCTTGGGGCAACTCGAAGCCGCCGCCGATCGCCGCATCGAACCCCTGCCCGATCAGGTCGACCTGACGGTTATCGAAATGCCAGTCCGGACTGATCGCCGGAAACCGCCGCAGGAACTCCCCCAGCAGCGGCACGATGTACAGCCGTCCGAACACCGTGCCCATGCTGACCTTCAGCGTGCCGGCCGGTTGCCCGCCGGCGCTGGCCAGGTTGGCGACGGCGTTCTGGATGGTGGTGAGGCTGGCGCCGACTTCACTCAGGAACAGCTGCCCCGCTTCGGTCAGCGTCAGGCTGCGGGTGCTGCGCTGGAACAGCCGCACCCCCAGGCGCGCCTCCAGTTTCGCCACACTCTTGCCGACCGCCGCCGGCGTCAGGCTCAGGCGCCGGGCGGCCTCGGCGAAGCTGCCGACCTCGGCGCTGCGGACAAAGCATTCGATACTGCTGAAGGTTTCCATGGGCATCACTATAAACTTTTGGTTTACACAGACTATAGCAACCATGGTCTACCCTGCTCTGGGCCCGAAGCCGATACTCGGCTCCAACAACAAGGCATCCCGCCTTGAAT
Source organism: Pseudomonas ekonensis (assembly GCF_019145435.1). NCBI lineage: Bacteria > Pseudomonadati > Pseudomonadota > Gammaproteobacteria > Pseudomonadales > Pseudomonadaceae > Pseudomonas > Pseudomonas ekonensis. The sequence goes on from NZ_JAHSTS010000002.1 coordinate 626,260, forward strand.
TTTCCGGAGATCGAACATGACCACTCAAACCCTCAGCGGCAAAGTCGCTCTGATTCAAGGCGGATCCCGCGGCATCGGCGCCGCCATCGTCAAACGCCTGGCCGCCGAAGGCGTCGCCGTCGCCTTCACCTACGTCAGCTCCGCCGCCAAGGCCGAGGAACTGCAGAACAGCATCACCGCCACCGGCGGCAAGGCCCTGGCGATCAAGGCCGACAGCGCCGACGCCGGCGCCATCCGCCACGCGGTGAGCGCCACCGTCGAAACCTTTGGCCGCCTCGACATCCTGGTCAACAACGCCGGCGTCCTTGCGGTCGCCCCGCTGGAAGACTTCAAGCTGGAAGACTTCGACCAGACCCTGGCCATCAACGTGCGCAGCGTGTTCATCGCCACCCAGGAAGCAGCCCGGCACATGGGCGAAGGCGCCCGCGTCATCAACATCGGCAGCACCAACGCCGACCGCATGCCCTTCGCCGGCGGCGGTGTGTACGCCATGAGCAAATCCGCGCTGGTGGGCCTGACCAAAGGCCTGGCACGGGACCTGGGCCCCCGCGGCATCACCGTCAACAACGTGCAGCCGGGCCCGGTCGACACCGACATGAACCCGGCCCACGGCGACTTCGCCGACAGCCTGATCCCGCTGATGGCCGTCGGCCGTTACGGCACCGCCGACGAGATCGCCAGTTTCGTCGCCTACCTCGCAGGCCCCGAAGCCGGTTACATCACCGGGGCCAGCCTGACCATCGACGGCGGTTTCGGCGCCTGATCCGCCCTCTTCTGCCCAGAACGAAAAACGCCGCCCCTCCCGGCCAGGAGGGGCGGCGTTTTTTCGTGCCCGGGCCTTACGGGCCGGTCAGGCCCAGTCCAGCGCCGGCAAACCGCAGGCGCCCGGGGTGAAGGCTTTCAACGAGCGGAGAATCCCGTCGGCATGGGCGTACTTCTCATCGGCCATGGCCGCGTCGGGAATCGCGATGGCCGTCATGCCGGCCGCCTTCGCCGCCGTCACGCCGAACGGCGAGTCCTCGAACACCAGGCAATCCTCAGGCGCCACGCCCAGGCGTCGGGCGGCGGTGAGGAAAATGTCCGGCGCAGGTTTGGCCGCACCGACTTCCGGGTCGTCGGCGGTGACGATGAAGTCGAACAGCGCGAACCAGTCGCGGTGCAAGGTGGTTTTCTGGCCGAACGACTGGCGCGAGGAACTGGTGCCCACCGCGATCGGCACATCGTGCGCCTTGAGGTGGCGGATCAGCTCCTCGGCGCCCGGCATGGCCCGGGCGGTGGGGAAACGCTCGCGCATCAGCGGCTCGCGGATGACCAGGAACTCCTCGGCGGTGATCGGCAGGTCCAGCGCCTCGACCACATACCGCGCCAGATCCTCCGCGCCGCGACCGATGATGTTCTGCTTGACGCTCCAGTCGAAGGTCCGACCGTACCGCCCGGCGATGATGGACGTGACCTCGGTGTAGATGCCCTCGGTGTCCAGCAGCAAACCGTCCATATCGAAAATCACGGCCTTGACCGGGCCGAACGCCTTCATCGGTGCATTCATCACAGGATCCGTTATCAAAGACATCCCAGGCGGCTCGAACGGGCCGCTGCTCGGATCTGATTAAAGGGTTCAGCAGCATAACGAGAGCCGCGCGGATTGGGCAACGGGCAATCTCACCGCCGGTCTGCGGGCACCCGGATCATTTAAGGAATTGCCCTACAAGCATTGCCTCCTTTCCCGGCTTATTTACTTTTCGATCCCCAGCAAAGTTCCGCGCCTATCCATTGATCTGCGCGAGTGACTGCCCATGCTTCCATCCGACCGCCTCCTGGCCCTGAACAACAGCATCGGCCTGCTGGTGGTCGCCGCCCTGAACCCCGACCACCCCGACTTCGAATCGCTGATCGCCGAGTTCCGCCTGTGCCTCAACGACTACGACAGCTGGGCCGAGCAGTTCTGGGACGGCACCGCGCTGGATGTCGGGCAGGTGTTCAAGGTCGGCAACGACGTGCGCCTCGGCGCGCCGGTCAACCCCGCCAAACCCGTCAGCACCTCGGTGGTCATGTGCCCGGCCACAGGGCCCCTGACCCTGGTTCATCTGTTCGAAGCCGCACGCTTCGTGCCGATCGGCGACACGCCGGTCATGCTGGAACCGGTGCTGGCCGACAAGGGCGGAGTCCTGACGTACGGCGAGCCGTTGCACCGCACCATCGGCCCGAGCGGCATTCTGGAAGTCGACGACTGCGAACGGGGCCAGCGTTATCGCATCACCTTCTTTCCCGATGTTTCCTCCGACCATGTCAAGGCGCTGCATGCCTCCTATCAGGACGTCGTCAACGGGCTGGAAGCCTGGCTGCGTGAGGAATGGACGGGGTTCCAGCCCTTGTGGGCGGAGTTTTCCGACGCCGGCTTCCGTGAACGCTACGGCCAGCTGCAACGGGCGGACTGGCGTGGTTTCGAGCGCGCAATGCAAAGCGTCTGGGACGACATCAAGCAGGTGTTCGGCCTGCTCGCCGACCTGCAGGCCAACAGCGAAAAACTGCTGCAGTACCTGACCGACGTCGAGCTGGAGGCGTTGCTGAAGGCCTCCTCCGAGGCCCTCGCCAACGGGTTGCTGGTGCTCGGCGATGAGCCGTTGCTGTTCATCCATCTCGCCGCCTTCACCAGTTGGCTGAAGATGCTGCCGCCGCAGTGCCTGGCCGAAGTGGTGGCGGAGGTTCGGGCCGAGCTGCTGGTCGGTTTCCTGCTGACGAGCGTATCCGGTGGCGTGGGCCTGCCATTGCGGTTGAGCGACAAGGTGCTGGACAAGGTGAAGTCGCCCCGGGCCCGGCAGTGGCTGGCCGCTGCGGCCTTGCGGCTGTCCGAACAGGCGGCGGCTCCCGGCCTGACCCGGCACGCGAACGCACTGAAACCCTTGATGGTCAACGCACGGCCGGCGCCGTTGAGGCCGACGCCTGCCGTTCCATTGGAAATCCGCACGGCCGGCCCGCTGGTCTTGCGGGTGCCCAATCCGGCCCCGGTGGCCCGTGGCAAGTCCCGGGACATGACGCTGCTGGAGCGGCACGAACCCCGCCACGACGCCCCGGACCAGGCAAAGAACCCCAACGGCGACAGCGCCGACTGTGCTGCCCGCACCTGCACCAACGGCTGTCCGGTGTCGATGGTCACCGGCGAAGAACTGCTCACCCTCACCGACGGCACCCTCGACGGCCTGCTGCCGTTCGCGTTCACCCGGCTCTACCGCACCAGCGCCGCCGAGATCGACCTGGGCCTCGGGTTCGGCTGGAGCCATTCGCTGGCCCACCGGCTGGAGCCCGACGGCGACGGGGTCGTCTGGATCGACGACGAAAACCGGCGCACCCGCTTTCCCCTGCCGGACCGCGAGCGCCCGGCGATCCACAACAGCCTGTCGCGGGCGGCGATCTACCTCGGCGACGACCCGGAGGAACTGATCGTCGCACTGGCGGGCGAAACGGTGCGGTTCCACCACTTCCGGGACGGATGCCTGACCGCCATCAGCGATGCCTACGGCAACCGGCTGACCGTGCAGCGCGACATTTCAGGGCGGATCCAGCGCCTCGACAACGGCGCCGGCCGCTCCTTGCTGCTGCGCTACGAGCGCCGGCACCTGGCGGCCCTCGAATACCAGGTGTTCCGCGACGACGCCTGGCAGGCCGGGCAGCCCCTGGCCCGCTACCGCTACGACGCCCGCCACCGCCTGACCGAAGCCACCAACGCCGCCGGCGAGAGCGAACGCTACGACTACGACGACGCCCACGTCATCCTCCAGCGTCAGTTGGCCGGCGGCGCCAGTTTCTATTGGGCCTGGGAGCGCGTCGGCAAGGCAGCGCGCTGCGTGCGCCACTGGGCCTCGTTCGCGCAGATGGACACCCACTACGTCTGGGACGACGCAGGCCAGGTGACGGTGCGCTACGCCGATGGCCGCGAGGAGGCCTACGTCCACGACGAACGCGCGCGGCTGGTGCGCCAGGTCTCGGCGGACGGCGGCGAACGACGCATGGCCTACGACGGGGCCGGCCGCCTGACCGCCGAGCAGGATGCGCTGGGCGCCGTCACCGAGTATCGCTACGACGATGCCGGGCGGCTGGTGGCGCTGGTTCCGCCCCAGGATGCGCCGACCGCCTACGAGTACCGCGACGGTTTCCTGCACAGAAGACGCCGGGGCGATGCGGTCTGGACCTACCGGCGCAACGCCCAGGGCGACGTCACCGAGGCGATCGCTCCCGACGGCCAGGTCACCCACTGCCACTACGACCCGCAGGGCCGGCTGCTGTCGGTTCGCTATCCGGACAACGGCCGCCACACCTTCACTTGGAACGACCTTGGCCAACTGCTGGAGGAGACCCTGCCCGACGGCGGCGTGCGGCAGTACGCCTACGATGCCCTGGGGCGGCAGGTCAGCGTCCGGAACGAGCATGGCGCCGTCACCCGCCGGCAATGGGATCCCGTGGGCAGGCTGGTGCAGGTCACCCACCCCGACGGCGCGAGCCGCGACTACAGCTACAGCGCCTACGGCCAGGTCACCGCCGAACGCGACGAACTGGGCCGAATCACCCGCTATGAGTATGACGACGACCTGCACCGGGTCAGCCGCCGGATCAACCCCGACGGTACGCGGGTGCAGTACCGCTACGACCACGCGCAACTGCTGCTGACGGAGATCGAGAACGAGTCCGGCGAAAAGTACTCGCTGGACTACACGCCCACCGGGCTGATCCGCCAGGAGACCGGCTTCGACGGCCGACGCACCGGTTACGCCTATGACCGCAACGGTCATCTGCTGGAGAAGACCGAGTTCGGCGACGACGGCTCCACGCTCGTCACCCTTTACCAGCGGGACGCGGCCGGACGACTGCTGCGCAAGACCCTGCCCGACGGGGTGGAGGTCAGCTACCGCTACGACCTCCTCGGCCGACTGGTCGGAGTGGACGACGGCCAGGACCATCCGCTGGCGTTCGAGTACGACACCCAGGACCGCCTGACCGTCGAGCACCAGGGCTGGGGCACGCTGCGCTACGCCTACGACGCCTGCGGCCGGCTCACGCGCATGCGCCTGCCGGACAACAGCAAGCTCGATTACCGCCATGCCAAGGGCGGCGCACTGACGGGGATCGACCTCAATGGCGCGCCCCTGACCCGCCATGTCTATCGCTCAGGCCGCGAACAGCAGCGCCAGCAAGGCCTGCTCCTGAGCGAATACGTCTATGACGAACAGGGCCGGCTGAAGGCCCATGCCATCGGCCAACAGCACCATCCGCTGTACCGGCGCGACTATGCCTACAGCGCCAACGGCAACCTCGATCACATCGCCGACACGCGCCACGGCCAACGCAGTTACCAGTACGACGCCCTCGACCGGCTGATCCGCGTGCGCCACTCCCGGGACGAGGCGCCGGAGCGCTACGCCCACGACCCGGCCGGCAACCTGCTGATGCAGAACCGGCCCGGCCCCGCGAGCATCAAGGGCAACCGTCTGCTCAGCGATGGCGACCGGCTCTACGACTACGATGCGTTCGGCAACCTGATCCGCGAACGGCACGGCCAGGGACTGCCGCTCGTCACCCTGTACCGCTACGACAGCCAACACCGTCTGATCGGCCTCACCCGCCCCGACGGCCAAACCGCCAGCTACCGTTACGACGCCTTCGGCCGACGCATCGCCAAGACCGTCGACGGCCAGACCACCGAGTTCTTCTGGCAGGGCGACACCCTCGTCGCCGAAAGCGGCCCGGCGCACCACCGCAGCTACGTCTACGAACCCGGCACCTTCCGCCCGCTGGCCCTGCTCGACGGCCCCGGCCCGAAAAGGGCCTGCCCGTTCTACTACCAACTCGACCACCTCGGCACCCCGCAGGAACTCACCGACTTCAGCGGCGAAATCGTCTGGTCGGCGAAATACGACGCCTACGGCAAAACCACCCGCCTGAGCCAAAGCCCCGGCGAACGCCTCGACCAACCGCTGCGCTTCCAGGGACAGTACTTCGACGCGGAAAGCGGACTGCACTACAACCGACACCGCTACTACGACCCGGAGACCGGCCGCTACCTGACGCCGGATCCGGTGAAGCTGGCGGGCGGGTTGAATCAGTACCGGTATGTGCCGAATCCGACGGGGTGGGTGGATCCGTTGGGGTTGAATGATTGTCCGGGTGGTGACAACTGCAAACCTATCGCTAGAACGGTAGACCCAGCAAAAAGTGCGAAACTTGACGAAGGAGAACCTCCACTCCCAACTAGCGTGCAAAAAGAGGAGTACCTTTATCGCGGCGACATGAAGCATCCGGAAGAGATATTTGAAACCGGATTTCTAAGAAAAGGAGAAAGCAAAGACTTATTACTGCATGCAATAGACAGCAGCAATCCTCCAAGCTATTTTATTAGCACATCTCCATCATTGCACACGGGAATTGAGTTCGGCACAAAATTTAGAACCAGAAAAGGCTATGTCTATGCGCTCAGAAAAATGCTCGGACTACATGTAAACAAGGAGCTTGGAAACCTAACACCTTTCGCAGAAGAGACTGAAATTGCAATCCCAGGAGGCATCCACAGAAGCGAAATCCTAGGTGCAACACCACTCAAGAAAGATGGAAGCTATGTAGGATATTCAATCCCTAACCCGAATAGAGAATGACATGGAAAAAACCACCATATCGATTATTTTCAACAAAAAAGAACAAAAACTGAAAATTCTTTACGACTCGGCACGCGGATCAATAAAGCTCACTCTCCCTAATAAGCCCACTAAGCTTTATGAAGCGGACGATCTATACCTATGCTTGGCGAAAATCAGAGATGAAAATCCCGAAATAACCTTTTTGTGCAAAGGCGCAAAATTAAATGTAACGCCCTCAAGAATGTGCTCACAGATGAGCGGAGGCGAAGTAGCTTATGAACTTCAGCCCGGAAGATCCGCAACTTTCAAAAACATCGTTCACATCTTTGACTATGAAGACAAGAATCTTTCGAACAACCCTACAGAACAAAAAGAATTCTACATAGCTTGGCTAAACTCTCTCAACACGAACCAAGAAGGGTAACCATGATAATCCCAATGCCGCCCGAAACCCAAAAAGCCACTACAAAAACAATTGAAATCAAAATAGTATCAAATCTCAAAAATGAGACTGCGCTTCTTGAGCTAGACACCAAAAAATACAGGATGACATTCAAAAGAAAAAACGGCTTCACAAAAACCTACAAAACAGACAACTATTACTCTTGCTTTGGGCAATTAAGAGCAGACCTTCCAGAGATAACATTTTTATGCAAAGGCTCCAAGATAAATGTACATCCATCTAGTATGTCATCACAGATGTCGCGAGGTTTGGTAGCATATGAGTTAACGCTCGGAACTCCTAGCGAGGAAACTGACATGGTTAGAATTTTCGACCATGAAGAAAAAAATCTAACAAACAGCATAGAAGAGCAAAAACAATTCTACGCTCGCTGGAGAGACTCCTTCAACGCCCCCTCAACTCCCCTACTAAATGCTAAATTTTAATCACCCATTAAGTTTTTTCTATAAAACTCTCCAGATAGAGTGACGCTATTCAGCCAAATTCAACAAGCTCATAACAATCACTCATCATCGTCATAGTCGTTGTATTCAAACTCACCAGCCTCACTATCCTCCCAAAGCGGCACCAACACATCATCCATCAACGACCCCGGATCCTCATTCCCCGGGTCATTGATGAGCGGCAGTTCCTCAGGCTCCTGCCCTTCACAGTCATCTCGTTCGGCATCCACGGCACACCTCACCTTGTTCAGTCACGCATGAAATTCGAAGGCCCCTGCAACCCCATGTTCCTCCCGCTTCCCTGCAGAAGCAAAAAACCCGGCATCTCGCCGGGTTTTCGCTGACGCGGCACAGGGTCACCGGTGCCGGTATTTGTGTTTGTGCTTATGGCCACCGCCTGAATGGGATTTGCCGCCGTCGTCACCCAGGCTGCTGCCCACGGCGCCACCTGCTGCGCCGCCCAGGCCGGCGCCGATGGCGGAGCCGGTCGAGCCTCCGAGGCTGTTGCCGATCACCGAACCGCCGGCCGAGCCCAAGCCGCCGCCGATGGCCGCTTCGGTACGATTGCCTTTGCGTGCACCGACAGCGCTACCGGCTGCGCCACCCACGCCGGCGCCTACCGCCGCTCCGGTGCTGCCGCCGAGCTGGCCGCCGACCACGTTGCCCAGCACACCGCCCAGACCGCCCCCCACCGCTGCCGAGCCGTCGCCCGCCGCCATGGCGCCCTGAGCCACCAACAACCCCAAAACCAGTGCGGATAATGTCAAGCGCATACACACCTCACAGTTCCCGAAACGGGACGGTTCGCCCGATAGTGATCGAATGACGGGCCGTATGACGTTGGAGGCATGTTCGGGCAAAACGTTCAGGCACAAAAAAGCCCGGCATCGAGCCGGGCCTTTTGATCAGCAGTCGCGATCAGTGACGCTTGTGCTTGGACAGGTTGCTGCCCACCGCACCGCCGGCGGCACCGCCGAGGCCGGCGCCGATGGTCGCGCCGTTCTTGCCGCCGAGGCTGTTGCCGATCACGGAACCGCCAGCAGCGCCGATGCCGCCGCCGATGGCCGCCTTGGTGCGGCTGCCCTTGCCCGCCGCCATGGCGCTGCCGGCAGCGCCCGCAACACCGGCGCCGATAGCGGCGCCTGTGCTGCCGCCCATTTTCTGGCCGACCACATTACCCAGCGCGCCACCCAGGCCGCCACCCAGTGCGGCGGTGCCGTCGCCGGCCATTGCACCTTGAGCGACCAGAAGCCCCAGAACCAGAGCAGGCAGTGTTAAACGCATGACGAAAACCTCAACAATTAGGGATGACGAAAGGGCGGAGATTGAATGCCGACGCGGCGTTAAAGTCCAGACAAAATCCGACGACAAGGCGGACTTCGCGCCGATTGGACAACCATTCTGGAAAAGGTTTTACGCCGGACAAAAAAAAGCCCGCTGGGGAGACGGGCTGGAGACTTGCTTTCTAACGGATGGCTTCACCCTACGTCGGTAGCTGTGAAAAGTTTGTGAAAACTGTCAGGCGCATGGCCATACCCTGTAGGACATTTCAACAATCAACCTCAGACAAAAAACCCCGCTCATCGACGGGGTTTCGCTACGGCGGTTTACTTCCTGGAACGTGTCGTCACCTTGGGCAAAAACTTCGTTTTCGGCCCCTTGGGTGCAATCGACTTGATCTTGCCGGTCTGCACCGGATCTTCGCCAAAGCCAGCCTGATACTCGGTCTGGCCGCAACGCACGCAATTGTTGAACGGAAACTCGGCACCATCGTCTTCGATATACGGATCAGTCATCTCATCGCCCCTTATCAAAAACGGGGTCGATACCGGCAAGCCCTTTGCCTGAAGAATAACGACCCCAAGGCTTTTGAGACTAGCCGGTCATTACTGGACTCGTGGTTCAGATTGCCTGGAACCGACGAATGGCCTACACCGATTAAACAGCGCTCGGGCGCCCCTGAGAAAGAATCACCGTACCTGGGATCAGCGCAGTTTCACCGCGGTCCCGGTGGCGAACACCACGACCATGCCGCCCTTGCCGGCCGGCATGCTGATTTCGAAGTCCAGTCCGATCACCGCATCGGCCTGCAGCGCGCGCGCTCTTTCCTTGATTTCATCCGTCGCCTGGATCCGCGCCTCTTTCAAGGCTCGCTCCAGTGTCTGCGAGCGTCCGCCAAAAAAATCGCGCATGCCCGCGAACATGTCGCGGATCACATTGACGCCCTGCACCGATTCGGCGCTGACGATGTCGAGATAGGTCACGACTTGCCGCCCCTCGACCGTTTGAGTAGTCGTGATGATCATGTAAGCGATCCTTGCGTCAGTGCGAAAGCGGTGATTGTAGGCGAGCGCGGCATGACAATGGAAACAGGCAAAAAAATGGGCGACCCTGTGGTCGCCCATCACACTCGACATGTCGCCCTCAGAGAGAGGAAGAGCCCGGCCGTGCCGCGCCCCAGCCTTCGACCTTGTCCAGGATCTCGCCCAGGCACACGGAAATGGACTTCTCGCTGGCATCCAGCGTCAACGCCGGCGCCTCAGGCGCTTCATAGGTTGCGCTGACGCCCGTGAAGTCAGGGATCAGCCCTGCCCTGGCCTTACGGTACAGCCCTTTCGGGTCAAGGCCTTCGCAGACGCTCAGCGGGGTATTCAGATAGATTTCCAGGAACCGCTCGTCGCCGATGATCTCCCGGGCCTGTTCCCTCTGCAGCCGGCACGGAGAAATACAGGCAACGATGGCGATCAAGCCCGCCTCATTCATCAAACGTGCGACTTCTGCGATGCGACGAATGTTTTCGGACCGGTCCTCGGTGGAAAAGCTCAACCCCTTGCACAATCCGTGGCGGACGTTGTCGCCATCCAGCACAAATGCCGGCCTGCCGCTGTCGACCAACAGTTTTTCCAGGGCAAAGGCCAATGTCGACTTGCCTGCGCCACTCAAGCCCGTGAACCAAAGGGTCAGCGGTCGCTGCGAGAAAAGTCGCTCACGATCGGCCGGTGTCACGCGGGTCGGATGCAGCACCAGATTTTCGATGGCATCCGTTGTTGTTCTGTTCATACCGTTTCCTCATCTCGAGAAGAGTCTGAGCCCCGTCTACAAGATCGCCTCACTCAGCGGAACGACTGATGGTCGAACCGATCCAGCGCACGCCCAGGGAACCGCTCAGGTAAGGCAGTCTGTCCGCCTCAATGCTGAGCAGCAGTTTCGTGTTCAGGTAAATCTCAAGTCCACGGTCATTGGCCACCACGTTCAGGTCGCCGCTGAGCGGCAGCCCCGGCACCACAATGTCCGACTCCGGCGCCCATTGCGTTCCATCCTGGGTCCACAGCACCAGACGCGCTTCGGTGGCGCTCGCAGGCTGGATCAGCAAGGCGTTCATATCGGTGTCGTCACCGATGCCCTTGTAGATGACCACCGCCACGTGCGCATCCAAGGAAGACTGATCCATCGAATAACTGAACGACATCCGACGTTCGGCACCGGCTGCGACCTCACGTTGTTTCAGCAAGCACAACTGACCGGGCTTCGCCTCTCTTTCGCCCGACTCGAGCGGGACCGGAGCACCGAACACAAGTTCCCAACCCTTCCAGGCGTCCTGACTCTTGCGGTGACGATGGAAACTGGCCAGGCGCTCTTGCGAGTTGCGGGCGTACAGGTCTTTCTCAAGCAGTTCGCAGACCGACGAGAAGACGTGACCGTGGTGCGCGAAGTCTTTGACGTTCAGCAGCCTGACTTCGTTGACCGCGCCGTAGGGCCCCAGAGAGAGGTAGTCCAGCGGTTTGAGCGTGCTGCGCTCCAGCACCCACAGACCGCTCATGGAACTGCGACGTGATTCGCGCCCGGTCATCTGGCTTTCGCCCACGAGCATCACATCGGAAGACACCGCCAGCCCTCGGGCGTAGATCGGGCTGCCCGCCTGCCAGAGGACCTCATTGGAATCCAGATCGACCAAAGAGCCGATGGAACTGTGGCAGGCGATCTTCTGGCCCTCGTCCGACACCCATATGTTGTGCAGCCCCGTTCGCTGCTCCACGGGATCAAGGCTCACCACTTCCAGTTCAGGATAGGTCAGCACCGCCAGCACCGAACCGTTATGGTGCCCGTGGGCAATGACATAGAGGCGCCCGTCTTTTTCGAAGACGGAATTGAGATGATCGCCGGTGATTTCCTCGAGCGACAACCGGTCCCAGCGGACGCTGGTCAGTCGCTTCTCCTGAAAATGCCCGGGTTTGTTCAGGTCGATGACCGAGATGGCGTTCCGGCCGGTATTGGTGCAGACGACCCGGCCATCGGAAGCGCAAAGAATCTGGTGGGGCTGTGACAGGAACGGCTGGGTGGAGTGGGCGCCGTGGGAAAGATAACCGACTTCGGAGTTCGCATACCCCTGAATGTCGGTCAGCGTGAGATTATCCAGCCCCGAGTGGGACAACACGAGATCCTTGCCGCCCGGAAACCATGACACACCATAGTATTCAGGACGTTCGTTCTCGATCGGAGTGACTTTTCTGGTGTGCAGATCCACCAGAAGCAAGTATCCCGTTGTAGCGACAACCGCAAATAATGAATCCAACGCACAAACCTCAGCGTGACAACTCAACTCGACTCCAATACATCCTTGTCACGTGCAGAGCCACCGGTCGGCAATTTTAACCAGCCGGTTCAATAATTCAACCGACCTGGACGACTTATACGTGACCACTGCGTCACGGTTTCGATACAAATTGTTTTCGGGGGCGCTTTGACTCAGAGCAATGAAAAAACCCCTGGTTCCTTTCGAAACCAGGGGTTTTGTCTACATCGAATTTGGCGGTGAAGGAGAGATTCGAAACTACCCGTTTGCGTTTTTCGGAGCACACCCCCCCGGTTTACAAGGGCTGCAGAGGAGCGAGCCTCGCAAGCTCAGTCCCATGCCAGTCCCATGGGTTTTGCGCGCCAGGCTGAAAAACAGGGTCGCGAAGGCCATCCCGACGTTTCATGTTGACCCACGGGAAAAAGGTAATTTTGGTAATACGGCGTGAGGCCACCTCTGGAGGCCTTGAAAAACGGGGCGTTCAGAGAATTTCGCTGAGGTAATAATTTGGTAAGCAAAAGGTTAGGAAATTACCTTTCACATGGGTAATACGTCACATCAGCGAGCCCCAGTAAAATAGGGCTGTTGAGAAAAAATTACCTCATCCCTTACCTAAAATTACCCCCTGAGGTAATGCCTGGAAGCCAGGAACCACGAGGGCTGTAGCCCATTTCTGCTACTCGCTTACCAAAATTACCTTTTTCCCAGCCCACCTCTGAAAAATGGCCCAAGCGACAGCCCTTTCCGACGCTTTTCGCATCATGCAAATGGTACTGATTGCCAGGGGACTCTTGGTGACGCGATGCAATGCCGCAAAACACCGGAGAGCCAAGCACGCCGGGCCGTACAGCCGCTTTGCAAGCGGACTCGGCTGTGCCGGATAAGCCGTTGGTGTGAACAGGTCCGAAAAAGAAAATGCCCTGTACAGCAGGTTTTCCGGACCGTCCCCCCCTGCCCGCCGGGCGTTTCACTCTCCAGACGAGCTCGTCGCCGCTCCATAACGCTGTGCAGGGCCTCTGCACCTTTTTGCAAAACCTTGCACAGTGTGCAATCACAACAACGCCCACAGCCCCCGCAGCAGGCTTGGACGAGGCCGACACTTGCACCGCTCTGACCTTTGCAAAAAAAACGGACGCATAGCCCGCCGGCGGGAGGGGGATAAGTGCTTTTTGAAAGCCTTTTTCACAACGTTCAATCTAAATCCACCAACCTGGCGTACGCGCCAACCAAAGCTCCTTTCCAAGGGTGGATCTTGACCTGAGTCGAATCATGTGAAGCTCTACCGTTATGAGTTTTTACCGCTTGGAGCGGGAACGCTCGTCTGCTCCCCAATCGATGGAGTGAGGATCCGTAGATCCAAATCCTCCGAAATGCATAACAAGGGGGCAAATGGCCAAAGGCCACTCCCCTTGCTCTCAAAACCCATGCTACAGTTCGATTCGTGGGCATTTTTGACATTTTTTGTCAAAAAGTGGATCCAAAGGAGGCTTCAAAAGATGTTGATTCAGTTATCAGTAAGGAACTGGCGTTCTGTTCGGGATGAACAAACCTTTAGCTTGGTGAAAGCAGGCGGGGGTGAATTAACGGAATCGAACTCGTTTAACCCTCAAGCTCCGGCTACTGGTGAGCTTTTGCGTTCGGCAGCAATCTACGGTGCAAATGCCGCCGGAAAATCGAATTTAATTAATGCCATGAGAGTTATGGCACAGGTGGTTATTGGCTCTGCCAATCCCCAGCCAGGCAATGAAATTCCTGTACAGCCCTTCCTGCTTGACTCAAAAACCGAAAATGCGCCAACGGAGTTTGAAGTTGTATTTGTCGCGAAAAATGTAAGATATCAATATGGTTTCGCCGCCACAAAAAAGCGCATTACAGCAGAGTGGCTAATTGCTTTCCCAAATGGTAGACCGCAAGCATGGTTTACTCGTATGTGGGACTCTGAAACAGATGACTATATCTGGGATTTCAAGAACTCATTCTCAGGACAGAAGCAAGTTTGGCAAGACTCGACATTAAGCAACGCTCTATTCCTGTCCATTGCAACAAGCTTAAACAGCAAGCAACTTCAACCAGTTTTCAACTGGTTTAAATACACACTCCGCTTTGGAAGCGTTACGGGCTGGTCGACAAGCTATACGGCTTCCCAATGTGAAGTATCAGACCAGAAAGAGAAAATCCTCGACTTCCTCAGGGCGGCCGACCTCGACATCAAAGATGTAGATGTACAATCAGAAAAATTTTCGGCCAAACACTTACCAGACAGCCTGAGTGAAGAAGTCAAGAAAGATATCCTAGACAACATGAAAGACAATATGGTCTATGATATTAAAACCATTCACAAAGGAGCCCAGGGGCAGCCTATTGCATTTGAATTCGGTGAAGAGTCCGACGGAACACAGAAGTTATTTTCATATGCAGGCCCTTGGCTTAACGTACTTGAAACTGGCAGAGTTCTCTTTATCGACGAACTTCACGACAACCTGCATCCAAAACTCGTCCGTTTCTTGGTTGACCTATTCCACAACTCAGAAACGAACCCTAAAAACGCGCAGTTAGTATTCACAACCCACGAAACTTCAATCTTAAACCAAGATGTTTTTCGCAGAGACCAGATCTGGTTCTGCGAAAAAAATAAAGAGCAAGCTACGAGTCTCTATCCCCTGACTGACTTCAGCCCCAGAAAAGGTAGAGAAAGTCTTGAGGACGCTTACTTAGCAGGTCGCTACGGCGCTCTCCCATATGTAAGATCTATTCGCAGGACGAGGGTTAGCTGATGGGGACGGATAATTTATTCCACAAAAGGAAAGCTCAAAAACTCCAACGAAACAAGCCATCCAGAAAGCCTTACGAAAAGGTTCTAATTGTATGCGAGGGAAGAAAAACCGAACCAAACTACTTTAACGAGCTAAAGGATTTTTATGAGATCGACACTGCAAATATTCACATTAGCGGCGATTGCGGCTCGGATCCTATTAGTGTAGTCAGGCATGGAGAAGACCTCTTCAAAGAGGCCGCAAAAACTTCCGAACCGTTCGACAAGGTATTTTGTGTTTTTGATCGGGACAATTTTGGCGAGAAATTTCATGACGCGATTAGACTGATTGACTCTTTAAAACCAAAGAACACCTACAAAGCAATCACGTCTACTCCTTGCTTTGAGATTTGGCTCATCCTTCACTACACCTACATTTCCACTTCGATTGAGACTGTTGGCAAAAAGTCTTGTGGAGCGAGAACATTGGAGGAGCTTCATAAATATTGGCCCGAGTATAACAAGGGCCACCAAGGCGTATTTGAACATCTATTTAACCAGCTCGACTCTGCAAAATCTCTAAGTGCAAGATTGATTAACGACTCAAAAAACACAGGCTCTACCAATCCGTTGACCTTAGTCCACGAGCTTGTCGAATACTTACAAAACGTGAAGACTTAACCTGTAACTTCTTTCAGCTCGCTTTCTAAGCTGGCAGCTAGATTTGAATTTTCATAAAATCTCTCTGCATTAGAGGGCGGTTGACTGCTTCCATGAACATGCAATCCAATTTCAATATTAATTTCTTTTAAAATATTCAGTATCTCGCAAACTACCGCGAACAAATTCACGTCCTCAGACCCAATCCAGCTTTTTGGTGCCTGCATCCGCTGACTGATGCCGACTACACTTTCAAGCAAGCCCTCGATCCGCTCCCGCATGTCCCCGCCCACCGTCGCGTTATGCTTCTGCCCCACTACCAGGTTCAAATCTCGCCCGGTCGCCTGGTGCAGATCATCCACCGCCGCCAAGCTCGCGGAACCGCCCGACAACAATTTGAGCGCACCCAGCGCCTCGATCTTCTTGACGCCGCCCACCGTCTCGGTTGAGTGGTCATCGACCGCCCGCGTGTGACTCTGGAACTGCTCCCGGTTGTCCAGGGCCTCCACCTCGCGCTCTATCGCATGATCCCGGATCTTTCCGTCCGTCTGGCGCAGCCAGTTGCCGTCGGCATCGACGCGCTGCTGGGCGGCGCCGCTGTGCTGCCAGACCTGGTCACCTTTCGGCACCTTCGGCATGCTCAGCCCATGGGGCAGTATCGACTGGATGTAGGGCTTGTTCGGCAAGCCGTAGGCGAAGCACACCACCACCCGCGTGCCTTCCTCCGGGAAGGCGTAGACGCCCATTTCCTCGCCGCCGGTGGGTAACGGCAAGGGGACGCCGGTGAGCGGCGGCATGGCCGGATCCGGCTGGTCGTCCGGGCCCAGGACGACGATGTCCACGGCGTAGCGCGGGCGGTAGTCGTCGCAGATGCCGGCATCCACCGGCGCATCGGCCACGGCGGTGACCTGGGCGAAGCGCGGCAGGTGGTAACCGCCGGTGAGTTCGGGGAACTGGCGCTCTACTGAGCGGCGGATTGCGTCTTCCATCGGATGGCCATCTGGTCGTTGGCGAGCGCCACGCTGGTGATGCACTCGCCGTTGTTGATCGTTGCGCCTGGCCGCAGCCCGGGAAGGGCCGCGACCATCGCGCTTTGGTTGCCTTGGTAGCCGTCGAACAGCTCCGTGGGGATCTGCAGCGGCGCCCGTGCGCCGAAGAAGCTGTCGGCCCAACTGCCGGCGAACACCTCGCCGTTGCCCGCCTGGTGCCAGGTGAAGTCGGGGATGCCGAACACCCGGGCAAGGCTGTCCATCGCCTGGTAGCCGGCGGCGAGGTTGTAGAAGTACGGCGCCTTCACGCCGGCATAGGGCCGGTCCGGCACGCGGAAGCGCAGTCCGGTCTGCTCGCTGATGGCGGCCAGCACGGCGCGCAGATCGACGTGACGCAGGTTCAGCGGCAGCGGGTTGGCCAGCACTGCGGCCAGCTCGCGGCAGAACAGCACCTGCTCTACCGCGTTAGCCGCGGTGCAGCGTTCGACGTAGCCGACGAAGTGGCGCTGCAGCGGACCGTCGTTGTAGCCGATGTCCAGCGTCACCAGCCCTTTCAGCGCAACGGCGGACTGAACGGTGAAGTTCGCCCGGCCGGGGCTGGTGGCGTCCAGCCGGACGTCCTCCTTGACCAGAGCCACCCGCGACCCGTTGACGGCCAACACCTTGTGCAGCTTCATGCCTGCTCACTCCCGCCCAGCCACTTATCCACACGGCCCAGCACCTTTTCAAAGCCGCTCAGCTCGGGCTTGTCGCCCGGAGCGCTGCCGCCTTCGCCGACCGCGCTGCCCGGCGCGCCCTGGGCGTTCACCTTGTTGCCGGCGCGGCGCTCTTCGACCTTCTCCGGGTTCGACTCGCGCTCGCTCAGCGTGAACTGCACCAGCCAGGCTTTCAGGTTGTCCGCCTCGCGGGCGCTGACGCCCTCGGAGAACTCCACCTGGCGCACGCCGAAGGCCTCGGCGGTGTCGTTGACGACGCGGTACAGGTGGAGCTGGCCACCGCCGGCCGTGGCTTCGGCCAAGCGCATGAGGTCGGTCAGTTGCGTTTGATCGACAAACGGGATCGTCAGCGACACGGCCAGGGTCTTGGGCTTGAAGCCCTTGTGCGCCTTGTCGGTGTTGCTGGTCTGCCCCGACATGTCGCCGCTCTCGATACGCAGGTTGGCGGTGACCTTGAGGTTCTTCCCCTGGACCTTCTGTCCGTCGAGCAACAGCGTCATAGGCCCACCAGCTCTTGGACGAAGCTCAATCCCTCTTTCGTGCCCACCAGCAACAGGCCGGCGCACTGCACCCACTCATGCCCCGGGGCGTCTCCGGCCAGCAGCTCGCGGCGCAGCTCGCTGGTGTTGCCCGGGCCGATCAGGCGCGCCCGCATGCTGACGTCAGCGGATCCCCCGGCCAGCAGCTCTTTCAGCTCAGCCAACTGCCGGTCCCGTCCTTGCTGCTGGGCGCTCTTGCGGGCGGCGAGCGCGGCCAGGTCGCCCAGCGGCGAGCTGTCAGCCGCGTAGCCCTCCAGCACGGCGAGCTGGCCCGCCATGGACTGCTTGGCGGCCTTGACCACCGTGCAGCGTTCCAGCGGCAGCGCCTGCCAGCGTGGCAACGGCCCGGCGCCGGGGATCTCCCACTTGTCGTTCTCCAGCTTGGCCAGGTGCTGGGCGCGGCGCTCCGTGCGCACCAGGTCGGGGATCGGCAAAAGGGCGTTGAACCGCGACAGGCCGCTGGCCAACTGCTCCAGGCGCGTGCCCAGGAACAGGATCGACAAGGCGTATTGCTGCCCCCCCGGGCGCCCCGTGTCGGTGGCGTCCTCCAGCTTTTTCGCCAGGTGTTCCAGCACGTTCGGCGCCGACAGGAAGCGCTGGTAGCCCTTGCCCTGGCCGATGCCGCTCTGGAACGGCGTCACCACCAGGCACGCCGGTGCCTGGCCCAACTGCTCGCTGAGCGCGGCACGGCCGGCCGCAATCGCGTCCTTTGCCGCGTCGCCGACGGGCCCCGGGTTGGTGCTGGCCAGGCCCTCCAGCCCGGCGAGGCGGCGGGCGGTGCCGGCCAGCTCCCCGCCGGCCAGGCCCTGAGCCGCCGCCAGTCCGCCCATCCATTGCGTGGCCTTCTCCGGCCAGCGCATCGTCACCGGTGACCAGGTCATGCCGGCACCGTCCAGGCGATGTCCCTCATCGCCTGCAGGTCTTTGTCCTGCAGGGCCTTGGCCACCGCCTGGCGCAGGCTCTCGGCGCGCTGCTGCGCGGCCTGGCGGAAGCGCACCAGGTCATGGCTGACTTTCTGCAGTTGCGCGATGGTGTGCGGCCGGAAGGCCATCACCTGATGGGCGTCATAGCATGGGTAGGTGTCGTCCAGGCCCAGCAGCACCTGGGCGTTCAGGCTAACCTGGTCGTCGATCGCGCTGCCGTAGCGGTAGGCCTCGCCCAGGGCGCTGGAACTGAATCCGCCGGCGACGTGGGCCGCGCACTCGCTCTCGATCAGCTGCAGCTTTTTCGCCTGCAGCGCGGCCAGCACGGCATCGATGTCGTCGATCCATTCGCCGTCCTTCCAGACCTGGTTCGGCCCGGGCTTCTTCATCGTGTAGCCGGCCGGCACCGGCTCGAAGCCCTCCAGCGTGCGCGGCTCGCCGGTGTCGATGCTGTACACCACGACGCCGCCGAAGTAGTCCACAAGCTGCCAGGCCTTGCCGTTCCACCATGCGGCCTTGTGTTCGGGGATCGCCGGCGGCGCGGTTTCGACGCAGCCGCCGGGGATCAGGTAGACGCCGGGCTCCAGCGGCGATTCGTCGGCGGTCACGGCCGCGACGAAGATGCCCAGGTGGTTGGTCTGGTAGACGAGTTTGTCGGTCATGCTCGATCTCAATACTTGATGCAGAAAAGGAGGGCCATGTTCTTCGGCCGGGTTTCATTGCCGCCCGAGGGCGTGACGACGATGCCGTGGGTGTGGGCGCCCCCGACGTTCACGCCAACGTTGTGGACGTGCGCTTCCGCCCAGCCGATGCCGACGTTGTGCGCGTGGTTGCCTTGGTAGTCCGTGCGGTAAGGGCGGTTGTCCGCGTTCTGGCCATACGGCAGCTCAAGCGTGACCGCGCTGCCGCCAGCGGTTGAAGCGCCAATCGAAATGCCGGCGCCGTTGTCGACGTACCGAAAGCCGTGGTCGTGGTTGCCCTGGGCGTCGGTCCAGGCCGTGTGGATGTGTGCCCCCTGGGCGTCGGTCGAGGCCAAGTGCGCGTGGTCGCCGGCGGTGGCGGCCGATGCGGAGTGCGCGTGGGAGGCCAGCAGCATTTCCTGATAGCTGCCCAGGGCGCGTCCCGGATCGATGCCACGTCCGTCGTCCCAGGCCCGGGGGAACAGCCCGCGCAGATCTGGCAAGCCGAACGTGGTGCTTCCGTCGCCGGCGCCGAATGACGTGCCGAGGCGGGCAAAGAGCGTAGCGAAGGTGGTTCGGGACACGTTCGCGCCGTTGCACTTGAGCCAGCCGGTGGGCGCCGAGGAAAGAGCGAACCCCGCCACCATGCCGGTCATGGAGTCGCCGACCAGCTTCTGCACCTTGTTCAGTGCGGCGGTCGTGGCCAGGATCTCGCTGCTGTTGGTTTCCGGATCGTCGCTCTTGGCGTTGGGCAGGTTGCCCAGCTGGATGTCTTCTTTGGTTGTGCCCCGGGCGCGGAGGTTCGCGTAGTCGCCGTCCCGCGCCGCGAAGTGCTGGATCAGCGGGCCCGTGACCGGCTCGGGCTGGCGCATGTCCGAAAACCCCACTGAGGACAGGAAGTGGGCCACCGGCACGCAGTAATGGCGGGCGCCGGCGGAATCGGTGTAGTCGGCCTGTTCGCCGTACACCACTTTCCAGGTCGCCACCCGGTCGTTCAGTTGGCGTTCCAGGCACACGTCCAGGTTGATTCTGCCGACCGGGATAACGCCGGTGATGGGCAGCGCTTCGGCCAATGCCACGCGAATCCCCTCGATGTACGCCGTGCCCGGGCGCAGCTGGAACCCGTTGGCGGTCTTCTCGAAGGCCAGCGAGTCGGCGAAGAAGCAGGCGCGGCCGTACAGGCTGCGGTTGCTCTGGCGCTCGCGCTCATCGATGCCCGCCAGGCGCACGGTGAAGTCGTGTTGCCAGGTGCTGGCGTCGATGGTCACGCCGGTCAGCGCCTGGGCGCCGTCGAAGGCCACCAGGAAGTTGCGGGTGACGTTGTTGCCGACCTGCAGCGGCGGGATGTTCTTGCGCTTCTGCTGCAGCGGCACGTAGGACACGGCGAACAGGACGCCGTCGGCGTCCTCAAGGCCGACCCAGTTGAAGTCCCAGTCGCCGACGTCGGAACCCAGCTGGGCGCTGTACACCACCTGGTTGGGGTTCACGAAGCCGGCATTCTCTTTCGGGACGTCATAGACGTGGACGATCTGCGCCGCCGGCGGCTTGCCCACAGCGCGGTCCACCGGTACGTCCGGGATCAGCCCGGGCACGTTGGCGAAGACAAACCGGGTGATGATCAGGGGCTTGCTCTGGCTTTGCTTCAGGGCGATCTGGCTTTCGCCCGCCAAGGTGATGCTGGCGCTCACGGTGCGCTCCTACAGGCTGGCGACCAGCGTCTGCTGGTCGTCGTTGAAGTCGATCAGGCCCAGTTGCAGGCCCACGGGGGTGATGGTCACGAAGTCATAGCGCCGGCAGGTGCGGCCGTACTGCTGGATCAGCACGCGCAGCAGCTCGGGGTTGAGCGACAGCTGTGCGTTGCTGAACTTCAGCAGCACCACGTCCCAGTCCCGGCCGGGCTGGCGCTCCTCTATCTCGACGTAGCCGACGCCCAGGCGCTCGAAGATGCGCTTCATGCCGGCGGTGCTGCCGGCGTCCACCGAATTGATGAAGGCGTACTTCACGCGCAGGCGGAACAGCGCTTCGGGCTCTCCGGTGAAGCGCGTCACGTCGCGCTGCCAGGCCCACAGCTCCAGGATCGCCAGGTGGCAGGTGTCGGGATCGATCTGCTGGTATGGCCAGCGCAGCCAGCCGGTGACCGTCTCCCACCAGGCCTGGGCGGCAGCGACCAGCTTGCTCAGCTCTGTTCCGCCGAGCCAGAAAGGCAGTTTCAGCTTGGTCATTGCACCGTCACCTTCAGCTGAGCCAGGCGCGGGATGTTCAGGCCGCTGACGATGTCCTGGCCGGGCATGAAGCGCAGCGAGGCGATGTCGGCGAACTGCTGGTGCAGTTCTTCGCTGAGGCGGCTGTAGCTGAACCGCGACTGGGGATAGGTCAGGGTCGGCTGGTAGTCCGTGGGCGTGCTTTCGCGGAACGCGGCCCGGACGAACAGTTCCACCTCTTTCACCAGGGCGCTGACGCGCTCGGCGCCGAGGTTGGGTTTCGGCCACAGGAAAAGGGTCACCGTGGCGGGCACTTCCGGCATCACGAAGGTCAGCAGGTCGTCGCCGTGGCCGTGGTTGCCCTGGTCGCGGATATGCGCGTTGATCTGCGCCAGGTAGGTGTCCGCCGGCACGCCGGCGTCAAACAACACGTAGGCGTTCGCGCTGCCCGGCCCACGGGGCGCGCCGTGTTCGAAGTACACGCCGTCCGGCCGCACGCCCGGGAAGGCGGAGATCATGGCGCGGTACACCGCGTCCGTGTGCCACTGGTTGACCGCCGAGAATTGGTTGCGCACGCGCAGGCGCAACTGGTCGTTCGGCTCCGGATTTGCCCCAGGGGACGCCAGCCAGCCGTCGCGGTTCACCACCTGGACGATGCCGGGGATCGGCACCGGCAGGATCGCGTAGTACCCCGGCGCCAGGTTGAAGCCGCTCCCGGCCTCGACCGCCTCCACCGGAACGTCCAGCTGCAGCTGGCCCTGCTGGAAAGTCGCCGGCGCCGTGGTCACCAGCTGATAGACGTTGCCGTTGATCGCGGCCGACTGCACCACAATCCCTTTTTCCAGCTCCAGGACGCCGTCCGGCGTGGCCCGGGTGAACAGCAGTTTGCCCTGGGCCTTGGTGGCGCCCTTGCGCTCGACGTTGACCGCCCACGCCAGCATGTCCAGCCAGGCGTCCGCCGCCGTCTTCACGAAGAAGTTCGGCAGCACGGTCAGGCACAGGAAGTCCAGCAGCCACAGCACCGGCTTGGTGACCAGCGCGGTCATGACCCGCCAGAACGGCGAATAGCTGCTGGTGTTGGCGACCTTGGCGCCCTGGGCCTCGACCTCCTTTTCCCAGGCGGCCTTCAATCCCGCCTCGGTGGTCGGGATGCCGGCATCGGCGATCACCTTTTTGAAATCGACGCTCACAGGCTTACCTCTATCGATCCGAATTTCAGGGTTTTGGCGGTGACCAGGTAAACGCCCGGCGACTGCTCGGTGATGCGTGCCGTCCCCGGCACCAGGCGCACGTCGTCTTCCACCAGCAGTTCCATCCGCTGCACGCAATCGCGCTGTTTCAGCCGGTCGCGCTCGGCGACCAGGACGACCAGGAGGCCGCTGTCGCGGATCATGTGGGCGATGTCCTGGGCGATGCAGGCGCGATCGTCGATCAGCAGCGGCTGCTGCGACGGATCCAGCGCCAGGTCGTTGTCGACGATCAGCAGGTCCACGTACTCGCTCATCCGCCCACCGCCATGGCGACCATGTTTTCCATCTCCAGCGGCGTCATCGCCTTTCCGGTGTGAATGTTCACGTTCTCCACGTGCGTGCCCTTGTTCTGGCTGCTGCTGTTGTTCTGGATGCTGGTCAGCAGCCCGCCAGGCGGCACCGCCGAAGGGCGCGCCGGCGACAGGCTGGGGATCGCGGCGTTGATGGTCTGCTGGGCCTTCTGCGCGGCGTTGGCGGTGTCG
The DNA here is from genome assembly GCF_019145435.1 of Pseudomonas ekonensis. Classification (NCBI taxonomy): domain Bacteria; kingdom Pseudomonadati; phylum Pseudomonadota; class Gammaproteobacteria; order Pseudomonadales; family Pseudomonadaceae; genus Pseudomonas; species Pseudomonas ekonensis. Next base: position 649,554 of record NZ_JAHSTS010000002.1, read on the forward strand.
GACGCACCGGTCGCGGCATCGACGCCCGGGATCTCCGGCATCCCGCCGAAGCGCGCTTCGATGTTCACACCGGGGATGCTGTTCAGCAGCTCGATCACGCCGTTGACGGCCTTGGTGAAGATGCCGACGATGCTGTCCCACGCGGCCTTGGCCATGCCTGACCAGCCGCCCATGGAGTTGAACCAGTCGGCGAGCTTCTGGAACTTCTCGGACACGAACTGGAACGCGGCCGTGTTCATCAGCGCCGCGGTCCAGGTGTCCCAGTAGTAGATCGCCGCAGCGACGACGGCGACCAGGGCGAGGATGCCGACCACGATCCACGTCACCGGGTTGGCCAATAGCGCCGCGTTGACCAGCCAGATAGCGCCCTGCCACAGCAGCATGGCGCCGCGAATGAGTGCCAGACCGGCGTTCAGCGTGTAGATCACCGTGACGTAAGCCAGGATCACCAGCTTCTGCAGGACGAACATCGCGATGGTGCGCAGCCCCATCAGGCGGAGGACTTTCCACACCGTCAGCAGGCCCAGCCAGGTCATCCTGGCGACACCGACCGCCACGGTCAGCAGCGACAAGGCGCTGATGATGGTCATGATGGCCAGCGAGGTGATGCCGATCACGCGGGTGATGTTGGGGAACATGCTCGACCAGCGGACCAGGGTCTTGCCGATGTCCACCATCTTGTTCATGAACGGCGTCAGCACCGGGATCAGCACCTGGCCGAACACCGTGCGCATGACCTCGACCAGGGACGCCCACTGCTGCCACGGATCGACCATCGCCTTGGCCATCTGCTCGGCGTTCTCCAGCCCGCGCACCTTGCCCAGTTGCTCGATGCCGTTGCGCAGGCGGTCGCTGTCCTTGGCCAGCGCGCCGATCACCTGGGCGCCCTCGCCGCCGAAGGCCTCCATGAGCTTGGCCCCGGCCGACGCGCTGGTCAGGTCGCCGAACTTGCCCTGCAGCTTTTCCAGGATGGCCATGATCGGCAGGATCTTGCCCTTCTGGTCGGTGAGCTTCATGCCGAGCTTTTCCGAAGCGGCGCCGATGTTCTCGAAGAACGCCTTGTAGCGCCCGCCGGCGTCGCCGCCCTCCATGGTGCTGCTCAGGGTGCCGATCACCGCCATCTGTTCGGCCAGGTCAACGCCGGAGGTCGTGGCGATCGCCCCGGCCTCCTTGAAGGCGTCCTTCATGGCCGCGCCGCTGGTGCGGAACAGCTTCACCGCCAGCGCCGTCTGGCCGCCAAGCCGCTCCACCCACGCGCCTTTGCCCATGGCGTCGGCCTGGGACTTCTGCAGGTTGTAGAGCGTGCCGACGTACTCGCCCATGGTTTCGGCGTCGGTCTTGGTGGCCTTGGCCAACAGGTTGCTGGTGTTGGTGAAGATGGCCAGCTGGCTGCCGGCCAACCCCTTGATGGCGCCCTCGATCAGGTAGGCCGAGGCCACAAAGTCCTTGGCGTTCTCCCCGTAGTCCACGGCGAACTCCAGCGACTTGGCGTTGAGCGCCGACAGCGCATCCTCAGCCACGCCGAGCGACCGCACGTCGCCCAGGGCACGGTTCACCTCCAGCGCCGGTTTCATGGACTCACTGATGGCGACCACGCCAGCGGTCAGCCCGCCGACGCCCAGGCCGATGGTCTTGATGTGCTTTTCGCTCTGTTCGGCAAGGTCGGAAAAGCCCGCCTTCACTTTGCCCAGGGGCGCGGTGACCTTGTCGTGCAGGCTCAGGATGAAAGCCAGGCTGGCGCTACGGTCTGCCAATGTCGTTACCCGTTCAGCGCAAGGGCTATGCCGTTAGCTACAGCAAACTCCATGCGTCTCCAGTGTTCGTCCTCAAGCCACTTGGCCGTCCCCATCGCCTCGGGCGTGGGTTCGGCACCAGGTAGCCAGCGGTTCGTCAGGGCCATCAGCTGGCCCAGGCCGTTTTCGCTCAGGCGCTCAGCGTGCTCGAGCGCTTTTTTACGATCACCTCAACGTTGGGGGCGTATTCCTCCAGCAGCGCGCCGGCGATCTGCATCACCATCACCGGGTTGCCCAGCAGCGGTTTCAGCGTGGCCTTCTGCTCCTGCTGGACGGTGGTCATCAGCAGGTTGTGGCCCGGGGCGACCTTGTTGGTCTGGGTCAGGGCGTTGAAGTACTTGGTCACGTCCGCCGGGGTCAGGTTGAAAGTGAATTCCTGTTCGCCGACTTCCAGGGTGATTTCTGCGTTTTGCTCGTTCATGGGGTGGTTCTCTCGTTGGGGTTGGGGAAAGTGGTGCCCGGGTTCGCCGGCGTCCGCCGGCACACGCCGAGGGCGTATTGCTGCAGTCCGAGGATCATTTGCCGGCTGAGGGCGATTTCTTCTCGGAGGGCGAAATAATCCGGTCGAGCGTCTGCAGCGAGTTCGGCGCCTCCTGCAGCAGCCACGCCGGCGGTTCCGGCGGTGTCGCGCACAGGTTCTGGGGCGGAACAGGTGGCGCGGATCCGCAGCCGTAGAGAGCCGTCGTCAACAGCGCGGCGCAGGCGCTCGATTTCAGTGCGTGCATGGGTCAGTTCCGTGGTGTTTCGTTGGTCGATGGCGTCCCGCTCGGCGAGCATTTCGCCGCTGATGCGCGCCGCTTCCTGCAGGCCTCGCACCTCCCGTTGCGCGCTGTCGCGCTCTTGCCGCGCCGTGTCGCGTTGTTCTGTGAGCGTGTCGAAGCCGATCCAGGCGATCAGGCACAGCACGGCGATAGACAGGCCTACGCGCAGCATCACAACCCCTCCGCGCACAGCTGGGACTCGGCCAGCCGGCGGTTGTGCAGGCCTGGGACAAACTGCTTTTTGCCCTTGGCGTCGGTCACGAAGGCCCACACCGGCGTCCTGCCGTCCGGCGCCCAGGCCAGGGCCCTGCAGCCCTCGGCGATGCGTCCGGCGTTGATCAGCGCCACCGCACGGCTGGCGCAGGTGCTGGGCGCGCCGAAGTTGTGACCATGGCTGGTCAGTGCGTCGAACGTGGTTTGGCTGACGTTCGGGTTGGTGATGCACTCGGCCAGCTGCAGCTGCGTCTTGCGGATCACCAGTTGCTCCACCTCGGCGCACTTGGTGGGCGACCAGTAGTCGCCGACCACGACCGGGTACGGGCTGGTGTACCGGGTGATGCCCTTGCACACGGTCGGCAGGCCGCCGGCCAGCTTGTCGGCGTAGACGGTGTTCTGGCCGTTGCCCTCCCAGGTGCCCAGGAAGATCACCAGCGGGGTGCTGGCCAGCGCGATCAAGCCGACGGTGATACGTCCGCGCAGGCTCATGGGAACCAGATCCTGAGCAAGGCCGGCCCGACCATCTGCGCGACAACGCCCAGGACGGTCAGCACGGCGAGCATCCGGGTCACCTTGGTGCCGATGTCGGCAACGGTGGCGGTCAGCTCGCGCTGGCCGTCGTTCAGGTCCGAGAGCTGGCCGGCCATGTGTTCGAACTCGCCTTCCAATCGGGTGACCCGCGTCGGGACGGTTTCATGGCGGTTTTCCAGGTCGGTGACCCGGTGCTCAAGCACGGCGAAGCGACTTTCCTGGTTGCCTTTCGGGGTGGCGCGTGGGGTCATCGGCGCTGTCCTTGTTCGATAAGGGTCTGGCACGGCACGCAGCGGGTCATGCCGCCGAGCGCCTGGCGTTTTTCCGGGATCGGCTGGTCGCAGTCCTCGCAGTGGGTCAGGCTCGGCCCGCTCGGCCGCTTGCGGTCCAGCTGGGCCTTGATCGCCTGGTCACGCTGGCGCTGCTCCAGGGCCTGTGCGCGGTCGAACCAATCCACCATCAGCGCAGCCCCTCGGTCTCTGCAGCGGCCAGGTAAGGCACGCCGTTGATTCGGATGAAGTCGGGGCTGGTGACGTCAAACGGCACCTTGTGCTTGCTCTTCTCGCCGCCCTTCGGGTCGATGGCCAGCAGGCTGGACACCTTGATCCGGCACCCGAACGCCTCGACGCGCATTTCCTCGTCCTCGCCGGCCTTGGCGAAGAACACCGCGTCAAAGGGTTTCAGCTCGCGGAAGCTGCCCGCCGAGCGCGCCGCATCCACCAGCAGGTTGAAGTTGGAGGTATCCAGCTCGAATTCGCCGGCGGCGGCGACGTCGCCGTCCACGTAGCCGTCCGGAACGCCCCGGGTCTGGGCCACGGCGGAGTTGTCGGTGATGTCCAGGGTGCAGCTCTCGACGTGCAGCGCGATGTCGCCCAGGTTCACGTCGAAGTTCTTGCCACCAATCTTTGCCATGGGGCGTTACTCCGTTTTGTCGGTGGAAAGGTCCAGGGCGATGTTCGCCTGCAGATCCTTGGGGCAGTTCAGGGGACGGAGCTTGAAATAGGCCACGACCTTGGTCTTGCTCAGCCACTCCAGCACCAGGTCGCCGTCCTTCGGCGGCTCGATGTCGCCGGGGAACACCTCGCCGTTGAACTTGACGGACTTGGCCATGGCACGCAGCGGCGCCATCAGTTGGCTGGTGTTGACCGCCATGCTGTTGGGGGTGTTGTTCAGGCGCCGGTCGGCGACGCGCCGGATCAGCAGCGGGCGGATCTGGCGGGCGGCCTTGTCGGTGATGCGCAGGTACTCGATCACCTGGAAGTCGCTGCCCGGAGCGTCCAGCATGTTGCCGTCGCCCCAGTACACGCCCGGGTAATCCGGATAGGTCTGCGACACGGAGATCCGTGCGCGGTCCAGCTCGCTGCGCACGGCCGACGGCAGCGGCACCTTGTCGGCGTCGATAGGCACAGGGCCAAGGCCCAGCACCGGGCCGGTGGCCACGCGCATGGGGCTGTCGGCGATGCTCACGGAGGCGTTGGCCAGGCGCCCGGCCACCACGCCCAGGTCATTGCCGTGCAGTTGCGCCACCGGCGAGACACGCGGTGCCGCCAGGTTGCCCACCAGCGCCTTTTGCTCGGTGACGTACTGCGACCAGGTCTGCTGGGCGGTGACGCCGGGAGTGGCCGCCAGGATGAAGAGGCGCCGGCCGTATTTGTTGTTGATGGCGACGGCCGCGTCGTTCATGGCCGTCAGCTCGGCGGCGGTGGTCACCGGCTTGGTGATTACCGCGCCTTCCACGGAGTAGCCCTGTTGCTGGGCCTTCTCCAGCGCGCTGGCCCAGTCGCCTTCCGAGCCGATGGGCGCGGCGACGCAGGCCCAGCGCTGGCCGCCGTTGAGCCGAGCCGCGGTGATTTGGGTCTTCAGGTCGCTGGCCGGCGCGCCCAGGGTGGCGTCCAGGTCGCTGTCGGTGTTCAGCGCGATGAACTGGCCGACGTTCTTGCCGGCCGGGCCGATGAAAAGGAAATAACGCTCGACCTCAGTCACGGCACCCTGGCCCAGATTGAGATTGTCGACGGTGACTGTTCCGAGTGCCATGCAGTGCCTCGTTAGCGGGGTGAAGTTAGGATCTGTTGCAGCACCTGGTTAACCAGGATGTTGGTGTCTCGTTCGGTGGCGGCGCCGATGAACTGGCGTTTGGGCAAAGTGATCTCCCAGCTCTGCGCGCCGCTGGACTCGTTGCGCTGGTCGTCCAGGATCCGGATCAGCAGGCCCGCCTGGGCGTAGTTCACGTGCTCCTGGATCCACGCCACGGACGGCCTGGCCAAGGCCTTCTTGCCGGCCTGGCGCACGCGAAAGCCCAGCCGGCGCAGGCGCTTCGCCTGCTTGTCGGTGGCGGCGAGCCCCGGCGGCGCCTTGTTCCATCGGCGCATCTGCGCGGCGGTTCGCCGCTCGCTGACGCCGTTGTGCTGCTGGGCGGCGACCCAGCGGGTCAGGGCGTTTTTCCAGCCCAGTTCCGCTTCGTCAGCGGTCAGCCGCGTGACGACCATCAGCTTGGCCAGGCCGGCTTCCATCTTCTTTTTGCCTTTGCCGTCGCCCTTGCGCGGGGCGAACGGCGAGCCGTCCAGGTTCCGCTGCTCACGCACGCGCTGGCGGCTCATCGTCCGCACGCGCTTGGTTACCTGGTTCAGCAGCCGGCGGCGTAGCTGAGGCGGCAGGCTGAGCAACGCCAGCTGCTCGCGCACGCCCAGGTGGCCCCGGACGTCGAGTTCGAAGGTGCTACGTCCCGCCATTGGTGGCCACCTCGCCGCGCTCGGCGATCCATAGGTCAAACGGGACGAACGCCCAGGCCTTGCCGAAGGCCTCGATCTCGCCGGCCGGGTCTTCGGCCAGGTACTGCGGTTCGACGAATTCCAGCGTGATTTCCACGTCGAACAGGTCGTTGTCGTCCGGCTCCACGGCGAACTCCGGCGCCGGCAGTTCGTGCAGGTCGCGGTCGGCGTCGTGGTTCTCCAGCCAACTGCCGACCAAAGCCATCAGGCGCGCCGGGTGGTCGGCGAATCGCTCCAGGATGATCGCGGCGCGGTAGCGCATGTCGCCCAGGTGCATGCCGTCCACGTCGGGTTTCCAGATGAGCTGCAGCTTTACCTGCTCGGTGAAGCTGTCCAGCTGCTCAGGCTCGACCAGGCGGCGCTGCAGCAGGTACGCGGTGAGTGCCTGCAGCTTGGTCATAGCAGCGCTGCCGTGATGCGGCCGCGTCCTTGCAGGACGCGCACGGCCGATTGGCTGTAGGCCAGGAAAGTGTCCTCGCGCTCGGGGGCTTCCTTGCCGGTGTTCTCGGCGCTTTCCCGGCGCGTCACGGTGGCGAACTGCTGCAGGGCGCTGGCCTTGGCGCGGCAGTACACCGCGCGCTTGTAGAGCCTGGCCTTGTGCGCATGGGCCCAGGCTGCGGGTGTCGCGATGCCTGCCACGGAGCCCAGATCCGGCACGCCGCTGTCCTGCAGGGCGGCCTTCACGGCGGCCAGGTCGCCGTTGACCTCGACCATGGCGATGGCCAGGGCGTCGGTCAGCAGGTCGCCCAGGAACTCCGCCGGCAGGCGGTAGCCCTTCTGGAACTCGGACACGGAGAGGTCCGGCCAAAAGCCGTCGTTCTCGATGATCTGTTCCACAAAGGTGGTGGGTTTCCCGGAAAAGCTCATTGCTGACCGCTCGAATAGGGCGGGGAGACTGTTTCTCATGGGGCTGGCCATAAATGGCAGACTCACGTCCACAGTTCCCCGCTGGGGGGGTAGTCGGTTATTGGGCGCCGGTAACGGCGGGTGCTTGCTTGGTCAGGGCCTTGCGGCACTTCGCGATGCGCGTCTCGTTGCCGGCCTTGGCGTAGAGCGCGGTGGAGCGTTCCAGGTGATGGAGCGCGGTTTCCCACTGCTCCGCCTCCATGGCGCGGATGCCGACCAGCTTGTGGTACTTGCTCGGGATCTGCTCCGTCAGATCCCATTCGCCATCCACACGCGGCAGCAGGTTCGACAGGTAGGGTTCCGGACTGCGGCCGCCGTTGTGTTCGGCATAGGCCCAGTCGATCACCGCGTCCGCGACAAAGGTCTGCACGTCGCGGCGCTTGAATCGCTCCGGCATCTGCTGGCCCTGCCCGATGGCGAAGTCCGCCAGCTCCAGGCCGTCTTCGAACTGCACCGTGTCGAACAGCCAGACCATCACCTGCACCAGGACGCGGTTTTCCATCACCAGCCCCGAGTCCATGTAGCGCTGGATAAAGTCCTGGTACTTGGGCAGCAGCTCGTCGCGCTTGAGCGCCTGTTTGCTGGCCAGATTCTTGAGGTTGCTCAGGCGCTCCAGGTCCTGGTCCAGCGCCGCTTCCATCAGCAGCAGGTGCTTCTTGGCGTTAGCCGGGCTGCTCAAGGCTTCCGCCGGCGAATACGCCTGGGGAGCCGCTGCAGCGGCGATCGCTGCAGCGCTTCCCATAGCCAGGGTGCGGCGCTTGTGCGCCAGGGCCAGGCTCACTTCACCAGCTCCACGTTCTCGGTCAGCGCGATCTTTTCCAGCTGCTCGATCACGTAGCCTTCGTTGCGGCTGTTGTAGTCCTCGACGCGGGAGCGCTTGGGGTTGTCCACGGTCTGCTTGCGCCAGCTGGAACCCTGGAAGTAGATCGACAGGTTGTCCCAACTGGTGACCAGCACCGCGTTGACCGGGAAGAACGGCACGCTGAAGCTCGGCAGGCCGCCGTAGGTGGCGATCACTTGGGCGTCCTCGATGCGTTCCTTTTCGGTCGGCACGTCGCCCTGCTTGGCGTACAGCTTCGCCTTGTCGGCGGCCAAGAGGTCGGAACCGATGATCGCTACCAGGTCGCCGCCGTCGCGCAGGCGTTCGTCCACCATCTGCTTGGTGTCGTGCACCAGGGCGTCCAGGTTGGCGTAATCGCCGCCCTGCCCCAAGGTGACCTTGCCGGCGGTCTTGCCTTCCTTGAGCACCTGTTGCGGCGCCTGCTCGCGTAGTTGCTGCAGCCAGCCCTTGTTCACGTCCTGCAGCATCGGATAGGCGGCGATGTCGGTCTGTACCGCCGCCTTGACGCCGTGGAAGCCGACCATGATGCGGTCCAGCGCGATCTGCTTCTGCACTGCCGCCGAATAGCGTTGATGGAAGTCAGGAAACTTGGCCCAGGCGTCGATCTTCGCGTAAGGCAGGCCCACGTCGGATTCGGTGGGCGACAGCTCGTAGGTGCTGTTCTCCAGCGCCGAAGCGTCCTTCGCCTCGCGGTCGGTGGTCTTGGTGTTGGTGCGGCCGGTGACCGGGCCGGAGACCCCGATAAAGATCTTCTCGCCCTTGATCTCGTCCACCGGAAAGACGTTGATGCGCTCCAGGAAGTCCGCCTTGGCGGTGATGGCGTCGTTCAGCTCCTGGGCCACCGACGGTTCGACGCTGAACATCTCGCTGGCCACCTCGACACCGTAGGTCTCGGCGATGGCCAACTGCATTTGGGCGTACATCTTGGCGCCGTAGGCGCTCAGGGAACGGCTCATGTCAAAGCACCCGAGGTTTGGCTTTGCCGGCTGGGCCGGCGGTGCGCGGCAGGTTGCGGCCGGCGGTGGTGTTCTGCAGGGCGGTAAACTGCTTTTGCAGGTTGCCCAGCGCGGCCATCACAGCCTTGTTGCCGTTGGCGTTACGCTTGAACTCGCGTTCCTCTTCGGCGGTGGTGACGATTTCGTCCACGGCCGCGCTCACGTCATCGACCAGCGACTGGTCAGGTTCCGGCGCCTCTTCGGCGGCAGGCTCGATCACGGCCTGGATGCCGGCGGCGACGACCAGCAGCTGGGCCAGCAGGGCCTTCAAGGCCGTTGCGGTAGCTTCATCCATTGGGGTTTTGCTCTCGGTTGGGGGTTGCTGAGTGGTTTCGGTGGGCGTGTCTTCGATCCCGAAACGCTTGAACAGGCGAGTGAACATCGCGGCAAGGCGCCCGATCTCGCCCTGCGGCTCGGTTTGGCTGAACGAGCCAAGCTCCTGGGAGGCCGCGAAGTAGGAATCGCGGTTGGTGCGGCTGGAAAAGTAGAGTTCCTGGGTGCCGACGCTGGCGGGTTCGTCGGTGACCGCGATGCCGGTCATGTACGCCTTGCCACGGCCCCGGAAATTCGGGGCGATCTCAATGCTGCTGAACAGCTTTTCGCCGGCGTCGTTCAGGCGCAGCAGCTTGTCGTTGGGCTTCAGCTGCGCTTCAAGGGCGACTTGGCCAGGCTCCAGGTCCTCGCCCTCCTCGATCAGGCGCACGGCGAACACGGTGCCGAACGAGCCGAACCAGCGGTCGTGCTCACACCAGATAACGGCGGTGTACAGGGTCGGCGTGTAGGTCTCGGCGATGTCGCGCAGTTCCTGTGGCAGGATCTCGCGTCCATCGACGGTCGGGCCGCTGGTGGCTACACGTTTCCAGTAGGAGACAAGGGAACGGGGCATGGTCGGTGACTGCGCTCAATCGTTGAATGAGCCGCCACGATAGGGAGCCGTGGGGGCCCGAACAAACGGTTGAATTCCGGCTTCCTCCTATTTCCGTGATGTAGGAGGTTCGCGGAATTTAACCCCGCGTTTAGCGCGTTTTCGCCGCATAGACTGCGGCCCATGAACTACCCAACCGAAGTCAAAGAAGCCGCCAAACGCCTCTACCTGCGCCGCTGTTCGGTGAAGGAAATCCAGGCGCACCTAAAGCTGCCCAACATCCGAATCGTCTACTACTGGATCCGCCAAGGGTGCTGGGACGAGATGCTGACGGATGAGGAGCCGCTGAGCGCGGTCAGCCGGCGGATCACCTTGATCCTGGAGAAAGCCGAGACGCTGGCAAAGGGCGAACTCGACGAGCTGGAGCGCCTGACCACGCTCCGGGAACGCCTCATCAAGCAATCGACCAAGCCGGCGCAGGTGCCGTCTCCGGACGGCCCGGACCAGGCCCGGGAGCGCCCGTCCGGGCAGCGCCGCGAGCGCGGCGAGGGAGGCGGCAAGAAGCGCGAAAAGAAGACCAAGAACGACGTCAGCGGCCTGACCGAAGTGGACTTCCTGGATAAGTTCATCTCCAAGATGTACGCCTACCAGAAAGAGCTGTTCGCGGCGAAGCAGAACCCGCTGACCCGCCGAATCCGGAACATCCTCAAGAGCCGCCAGGTCGGCCTGACCTACTACTTCGCCGGCGAGGCGTTCATGGACGCCGTGCTGAGCGGCGACAACCAGGTGTTCCTGTCCGCCAGCCGTGCGCAGTCGGAGATATTCCGCAGCTACATCGTCCAATTCGCTCAGCAGTGGTTTGGCATCGAACTGACCGGCAACCCGATCACCCTGAGCAACGGCGCCGAGCTGCGTTTCCTCAGCACCAACAGCAGCACCGCCCAGGGCTACCATGGCCACGTCTACGTGGACGAATACTTCTGGATCCGCGACTTCGAGAAGCTCAGCACCGTGGCCAGCGCCATGGGTACCCACAAGAAATGGCGCAAGACCTATTTCTCGACGCCCAGCGCCGTGTCGCACCAGGCGTACCCGTTCTGGTCGGGGGAGGAGTTCCGCAACAGCAAACGCGGCAAGAAGGCCGGCGGGGAGTGGCCGAGCGAAGCGGCCTACACGCAGGGCGCGCTGTGCCCGGACGGCCAGTGGCGCAAGACGATCACCCTGGACGACGCCATCGCCGGCGGCTGCGACCTGTTCGACCTGGAGCAGCTGCAGCTGGAGTACGACGAGGACAAGTTTCAGCAGCTCTTCTACTGCAAGTTCATCGACAGCACCCAAAGCGCGTTCAGCCTCAAGGACCTGGAGCGCTGCTACTCGGACCTGTCGTTGTGGGACGACTTCAACCCGGAACTGGATCGGCCGTTCGGCAACAGTCCGGTCTGGCTTGGCTACGACCCGAGCCGCACACGCGACGACGCCACCTGCGTGGTCGTCGCGCCGCCGCTCGAACCCGGGGCGAAGTTCCGGATCCTGGAGAAGCACAGCTGGCGGGGCCACTCGTTCACCTACCAGGCCGCCCAGGTCAAGAAGCTGACCGAGCGCTTCAACGTCCAGCACATCGGCATCGATGTCACCGGCGTGGGTTACGGCGTTTTCGACCTGGTGCGCGATTTCTACGCCAAGGCGACGCCGATTCACTACAGCCTAGAGGCGAAAAACGCCCTGGTGCTGAAAGCCCAGGACACGATCCAGGGGAGCCGCATCGAATGGGACGCCGGCTGGACCGACATTGCCCAGGCCTTCCTGACCATCAAGCGCGGCGCCACCAACAGCGGCCAGATCACCTACAGCGCCTCGCGCACCGATGCCACCGGCCACGCCGACATCGCCTGGGCGGTGATGCACGCCCTTTCCAACGAGCCTTTGAACACCAACAAGCGGCGCCGCAGCCGCTACGTAACGAGTAACCAGAACAGCCATGGCCAACCGCAAACGCAGAAAGCAACACGAAGCCAAACCGAAGCAGCAGCCGATGCGCACGTTTACGTTCGGGGAACCGGAGCAGGTGCTGTCCGGCAACATCGGCGAGTACGTGGGCGTGTTTCCCAGCGACGACGGCAGGATCTACAAGCCGCCGGTGTCGCGGGCCGGCCTGGCCAAGCTGCTGCGCGCCAACGCGCACCATGGCGCCATCCCGAAGTTCAAGCGCAACCTGCTGCTGCGTGAGTTCATCCCCTCGGCGGGCTGCAGCACGGAGACAATGGGGCGCGCCGGCCTGGACTACATGGTGTTCGGCGAAGCGTACTTCTACAACGACACCAATGCGTTCGGGCAGGTGCTGGAGCTGCAGCACCTGCCCGCGATCAACATGCGAGTGAAGGTCGACGGCGGCTTCGTGATGCTGCTGCCCGACAACAAGGAAATGGAGTTCGAGGCGCACGAGATCTCCCACGTCCTGGACTACGACGTGGAACAGAACATCTACGGGATTCCCGACTACCTGGGCGGCCTGCAGGCGCTGCTGCTGAACGAGGCCGCCACCCTCTTCCGCCGGCGGTACTACAGCAACGGCGCGCACGCCGGCTACATCTTCTACACCAACGACCCCGACCTGACCGAAGAGGACGAAGACGAGCTGCGCGCCCAGATCAGCGCGAGCAAGGGTGTGGGCAACTTCCGTTCGATGTTCGTCAACATCCCCAACGGCAAGGAGAACGCAATCCAGATCATCCCGGTGGGTGACTTCCAGGCGAAAGACGAACTGGAGAAGGTGAAGAACATCACCCGGAACGACGTCATTGCGGCCTGGCGAATGAACCCCGCGCTGGCCGGCATCATTCCGGAGAACACCGGCGGCTTCGGCGACATCGAGAAGATCGATCGAGTGTACACCAGCAACGAGATCAGGCCGATCTGCCAGCTGTTCAACCAACTGAATGATCGACTGCGAGATGATAGGCGATTTAGCTGGATACATGCGACAAAAACAGTTGAATCGACTGCATAAAAGACATCTTGCAGCGAATACCACTACAAAATATGGCACTATGGTGGCGATCAGTTGCCCCTGGGGAGGGACACCATGAGAGTTGTATGCAAGTGCGGCCACAAGGGCCGGATTGCCTCGCGGGAAGAGGTAACAACGGAGTTCGTGAAGCTTTACTGCCAATGCCTGGACGCAAAATGCGGGCATACCTGGGTGGCGAACCTGACGTTTTCGCACACGCTCAGTCCGTCATCGCAGACGTTCGAACGGATGCTCATCGATCGCCTGCGCGAGATGCCCAGGGCGAAACAGCGGGAGCTATTCGAGCAGTTGGGAACGCAGGCGGTGGCATGAGGTGAAAACCGCCGACATTGGATCGTCGGCGATCAGAATCAGGATGAGTCGATCAAGGCGTCAAGTATTGGCCGACTCTTCAGGATTTACGGCCAGAATCTCAGAGAGCCGGCGGATCTGTCCTTGTTCTCTTTCGCTCAATGACCGGTATAGGCCAATCAGACGGCGCTCTGGTTTGCTCAGGTTGTGCCAATCGAACTCGGCAAATCCCGTGCAATCAGGTTCTGTTTTGATGCGATCCAACATGCTTACTACTCCATAAAATGCATGGCTGAATCGGCGTTGACGGGGGAATCACTGGCTTTGGAACAAGGGGGTGCGTATGTCGCGGAAGCGTTGTTACAAGTTAACTCTGCTGACGGGCAGCGTCATCGGCCATTGCTTTCAAAAACCGGCGGATTGCTTCTTGGTCACCCGGAGTGATGCTCCGGTATTGGGTAATTAAGCAATCTTCCACTTCTGAAAGAGCTTCGTTCGGGAGTGTGGCGCGGATGCCATTGACGATAAAAGCAACGTCAAAACCTAGCTCACTAGCTGCAAGGCTCAGGTACGAAGCTGGAGCATCACTCGCGCCAGATTCGTAATTTCCTTGAGTTCGTTTTGAGACACCAAGTTTTTCAGCGAGCTGATCTTGCGTCAGCCCAGCTTGAGCGCGCAGTTGCCGCAGTCGGGCGCCAATCTCTTCAGACAGAGTCAATTTTTTTCCACTCAGATATTTACAATGGCAATTTTTTGCCACATCCTGCGCTCGTCATCACACGAAAACGCAAGGAATTGCACTATGCCCAACACAGCCATCAGCGAGCAAGCCCGCAAACAAGCGCGTGAAGCGCTGGAGAAGCGCGGCCAGACCGCGAAAAAATTTGCTGAATTGAACAACCTGAATCCCAGCACCGTGTATGCGGTGCTGAGTGGTCAGAGCCATTGTCGCCGGGGAGAGGCACATCGCGCCGCCGTACTACTTGGCATCAAAGACGGCGTTATCGAACAGTAATGGCACCACTCAACAGGGAACAGTAGAAGATGAAAAGCCACATTCTAGAGACGCGCAAGGAAGCCATGCGCGAGATCATTCGAAGTCATCCGGATGGGCGCGAAGGTGCTGCCACTCGTTTGGGAATGAAGGTGAAAAAGTTCGACAACCACGCCTATGAAAATGCGGGCTGCAGTCCACTGACAGACGCTCAGATTCATACGCTAGAGCAAGTCAGTGGCACCAGCTATTTCCCAAGTTACGTGGCGCAGTTGTACGGCGGTCTGTTTGTAGCCGTCGCCGCTCCGGAGAAACTGGACAACGTCGAGTTGTATGCCCGATCGGTTCAGGCATCGGCAAAGCGCGGCTGTGTTGATCAGGCAATCGCCCAAGCGCTTGAGGACGGCTCAATCAGCGTGGAAGAGGCCGAACACATCCTCGCCGCCCACAACCTCCACATGGCAGCGCGTCACGCTGAGGTGCTTGCCGCTATCGACCTGTATCGCGCCAAACCGGGGAAAAGCCAATGAACAACTTGCCGGCAGTACAGGAATATCAGGACATGCTGAAAGCCGCAGCTCTCGCGTTCCTTGAGCGGCACCAGTGCGAACACCTGGGCGACGATCAGCAATTGTTCAAGCGGGCCGTCCAGCACCTTGTGACTGATTACAACGCCACGACGCAGCATGCCGAACGACTGGTGCATTTGGCCAATAGCGAACTGTCAGCGGTGAGCGATCGGCAGCGATTGGACGTCGTGAACAGCACCTCCACGCACACCGTAATTTTCGATACCTCCACCGGCAACGCCTGGGCAATCCCGGTCAGCCTGATCTACGAGCGCATCCTCGTTGCTCCCGATAACGGGCGCTTCCGCATAACCGCTTCGTAACAACCAACCCATAAGTCCCCTACCCCACCGCCGTGGGTTTGGGTGAGCTGCGCCCGAAATTGAGGTTTGACGATGGAAAACACCCTGAATATCCACGCAAAGCTGCCGCCGAATCAGGCTCAAGCGCTCCTGGCCAACCTGCGTGAACAGTACCGTCTCAGCCTCAATGACCTTTGGTACGCAGACCAATACCGCTTTATCCCCGAAGGCCTGCGTCACGGTTCGATTCTCGCCAATTCCCCCGTGATGGCCGCTCAGAAACATCTGATCGGCGCCCTCTCCCTCTGCCTCAAGAAAGTGAAGTAACCATGAAAGAGCAATTGCGCGACGACGTGATCGAGCGCCTGAAAAAAGAATATGGGCTTAAGCAACGGTCAGGCGCCCACTACATGCGCGGGGGCACTTGCCCGAAGTGCCGGCAGAAGACGCTGTACACCCGTTTTGATGCTCCGTGGTTGGTGATCTGCGGCAGACCCGAGAAGTGCGCTCACACGATGCATGTGAAAGAGCTGTACGAGGATCTGTTTGAAGACTGGAGCAAGCGTGCGCCGGCGACCGATCAGCACCCCAACGCGACGGCTCGCGCCTATCTGGAGTTCGCCCGGGGCTTCCGCATTGAGCTGATTCAGGGCTGGTTCACCCAGGAAAGCTTCTACTCCGTCGAACACAACGCCGGCAGCGCCACCGTTCGCTTTGCATTGGAGAAAGGTGGCTGGTGGGAACGCCTGATCGACCGCCCGCACCGCTTCGGCAAGATGAAAGCGCGCTTCAAATCCAAGGATAGTTACCGCGGCGTCTGGTGGTGCCCGCCCTGCGTGGATCTGCTGGAAGCCAAAGAACTCTGGATTGTGGAAGGCATATTCGACGCGATCGCCTTGGTGCACAACGACATCGCAGCCGTATCGGCCATGTCTTCGAATGCATTCCCGGAGGAATCGCTACGGGCGCTCGCCCGTGACCGTGAAGGCAAGCTGCCGAAGCTGGTGTGGGCGCTGGATAACGAACCAGGCGCGCACACCTACACCAAACGCTGGGCAAAGCAGGCGCGAGCCTTAGGGTTCGTCTGTGAGGCGGCACAGATCCCTCTTCGTGACGGCCGCAAGACCGACTGGAACGACCTGCACCAGCGCTGGGGTTTCATCGAAGACGAAAGCGATCGCGCTAACCAGGTGGCGGCAGATCTGAAACAGGCACGCCACCTGGGCGCCCTGCTGCTTGCCGAGAGCGCCGCAGAAAAAGCCCTGCTCATGTACGACTGGAACAAGCGGGGTGAATTCCACCTGGGCTTCGGCAGCCGCTTGTACTGGTTCAAGTTGGACATGGAGAAATTTAACCGGGCAATGCAAGACATCGAGGACAGCGAGAACCACGACGACCAGTTGCTGAACCAGTCGCAGCAACGCGAAAAGGCCCTGCAGCAGTCAGGCAGCGTCGTCGAGATAGCTAACTGCTACCCGCAAGCCCTGTATTTCCAGCGCAACGAAGTCACCGACGAGTCCTGGTACTACCTGCGTGTGGACTTCCCGCATGACGCCGAAAGCGTGAAGAACACCTTCACCAGCGGTCAGTTGTCGGCCGCCAGCGAATTCAAGAAACGTCTACTCGGCATGGCCGCCGGCGCCATGTACACCGGCAGCGGGCAGCAGCTGGACAAGCTCATGAAGGATCAATTGTTCGGCATCAAAACCGTTTCGACGATCGACTACGTGGGCTACAGCAAGGAATACGGCTGCTACGTCTATGGCGACATCGCGATCAAGGAAGGCGTTACCTACAAGGTCAACAGCGAGGACTATTTCGAGTTCGGAAAACTGCGTCTGAAGACGCTGCAGAAAGGTGTGTCCATCACGCTGCAGCGCGATGGCAAGGACTTCGACGAAGCCTGGCTGAAATTGCTCTGGACATGCTTCGGCGCCCAAGGTTTGGTCGCCCTGGTGTTCTTCTTCGGCTCGCTGTTCTGCGAACAGATCCGCAGCCGTTGCCAGTCCTTCCCCTTCCTGGAAGCCACAGGCGAGGCCGGCGCCGGCAAGACCACCTTGCTCAATCTGCTGTGGAAGCTGCTCGGCCGCGAGGGTTACGAAGGCTTCGACCCCATGAAGTCGACAAAGGCCGGTCGCTCACGCTTGATGGGCCAGGTGTCCGGCATGCCCGTTGTGTTCCTGGAGGCCGACCGCCACGGCGATGATCGATCGCATGCCAAGACGTTCGAGTGGGACGAACTCAAGGACTACTACGGCGGCGGTACCCTGGCCACCAAGGGGGTGAAGACTGCCGGCAACGAGACCTACGAGCCACCGTTTCGCGGAACGATCGCCATCAGCCAGAACGCCCCCGTGGTCGCCCACGAAGCGATCATGACCCGGATCGTCAAACTGCACTTCATCCGTCCCACCGTCACCCCGCAAAGCCGCGTGGCGGCAGACAAGCTCAACGCCCTGGACGGCAAAACCTTGAGCCACTTTCTGATTCGGGCGGTCAGCAAGGAGTCCGCCGTGCTTGAGCTCTTCACCCAGCGCATGCCCGAGCACGAAGCCAAGCTGCGCCGCCTGCATACCCACTGCTTCACTTGCGGCGCGGAGTACCCCAGCGAGCAAGGCAGCTGCAGCAGTTGCGGGTATGACCTGCGCGGGTACATCCGGGTGGAGCGGATCAGCAAGAACCACGCGCAACTGCTCTCGCTGCTCGATGCTTTGCACTTGGTTGTGAAACTGGAAGATCCCCAGGTCGCCGCCACCCAGCGCCAAATCGTGCGCATGGCCATTGAGCGCCAGGCCTCGATCAGCTCCGACCACCCGGTGGTCGCCGAGTTTTGGGAGGTATACGACTACCTCCAATCGCTCAGCGAAGACCCCGTGGTCGACCACAGCAGCGATCCGAATGTGATTGCGATCAACCTCAACGAATTCAGCGAGCGCGCCGCCGAGCACAAACAGAAGCTGGCCGACGTAGCGACCCTGCGCGACCTGCTGAAAGAGTCCCGCTCGCACAAGTTTGTGGAGGCCAACAAGGCCGTCCATAGCGCCGCACGGGCAGCCCTGAACGCCAAAACCCCACTGGCCCCGGGCCGTCCGACGACGGTCAAGTGCTGGATCTTCAAAGCCTGAGAAGGAGGCAACACCGATGCAAATCCAAGTGTTTATGGGCAATGCCGGCGACGGCAACACGAACAAGCTGCAGACGGTTATCGACCAACTGCAGGCGTTGGGGCACACCCAACCGATGATCCAGGCCGGCGCCTACGGCGAGGAAGGTCTGCTGCAGATTCTTGAGGTGCGGGCCGCCGGTGGCCAGCGCGACATCCTGGTCAACGACTGCAGCCGGCAACAGATTTTGAGGGTCTTGGAATGGCAATCATGCGTGGAGCATGAACCTGTTTTTGACGACCTGGTGATACACCTGGCACGCAAGGACTGACCTGAAAAAAACAGTGTCGAGGAGTTGCAGCCCCCCGACACCCAACCACCACCGAGGGCAATACCATGCAAGCACAGCACCACAGCAGCAGCAGCGCCGCGAAGGCTACCACACCGGCACGGCACCTGGTGGCCACCGCGATCATCGGCGCGGCCATGATCGGCTACCTGATTCAGAAAACCCCGGAGTCGCGCACGCGCCTCGAAAACCTGAGCCAGATCGCCGGCACCTTGGGCCAGCTCAGCGATCGGGACGCCGCCGTCGTGGCCGACCTGCTCGCCCACCCACCCCGCCGGCGGGAAACGGCAGTCGCCGGGAGCGAGCGTCATGCCTGACCAATCCAGTGCCCACGGCATGCCACGTTTTCCCTGGAACCTCGACGCCGCCAGCCTGTGCGACCAGTGCGGCAAATGGCGCGTACAAGGCAGCCACGCACAGTGCAGCCGCACGCGGCAGTTGCTCAATGCCCACCGGCGCAAGCAGCCGCCCAAGCGATAGCCGCGTCCACTAGAAAACGCGCATCCAAATACTTGGCCCGGAAACGGGCCTTTTTGTTTCCGATCGTCAGACTGTCGATACACGAGTACAGCGTTAGGGGTTTACATGAGTGGCGTCGAAGCTCGCGGCAATTCCGTGAGAATCTACTTTCAATACAACGGGGAGAAATGCCGGGAATCCGTCCCCGGGGGCAACACGCCGGCAACCGTCGCCCAGGCCAGACGCCTGCTCGACATCATCGATTACGAGATCCAGACCGGCACCTTCGATTACGCCCGGCACTTTCCCCACTCCTCGAGGCTGGTGGAAAACACCTTCGGCCACTACCTGAACCTGTGGTTGAAGATCAAGGCCAACAGCGTGGCGGCGTCCAGCTATCGCGGGTATGCGAACAAGGCCGAAGTGCATGTGCGCCCGCGCTGGGGCAAACACCAGATCAACCAGATCGATCACCTGGATCTGCAGGAATGGATTCAGGGCACGCTGTCGAAGACCCTGAAGAACAAGACCATTCGCGACATCATCAGCAACGTGCGCCAGGTGTTTCGCCTGTACCGCACGCGGATGAAGGTCGCCCATGACCCGACCGAAGGGCTGATGGTCCGCCTACCTGATCCGGAGGCGCCCGATCCGTTTACCCGTGCCGAAATCAAACAGATCCTCACCACGCCAACCGACCGCACACTGGAGCTGCTGATGGTGCAGTTCATGCTGTGGGCCGGGCCACGGGTCTCGGAGACCATCGCCCTGGCCTGGGAAGACGTCGACCTGGCACAAGGCACCGTGAACTTTCGCCGCTCCAAGGTGCGCGGCGCCTACCGGGTCACAAAGACCCGCCGATCGACGCGCCGGGTGCGTCTGCTGGCCCCGGCGTGGGAGGCGCTACGCAAGATTGATGCGCTGACCCGCCGGCGCAAGGCGGAAACCGTCGAGGTCGTCGAGCGCGACAACAAGACAATCCGCCGACACACCCTGCACTTCGTCTTCCTCAACACGAAAAGCGGTCTGCCGCATGCCAACGACTTTGTCGTGCGAGACCGCTTTTTCAAGGCGCATCTGCTCGCCGCCGGCGTGCGTTACCGGGGGCCGGGGCAATGCCGGCATACCTACGCCAGCCAGTTGCTGACCACCGGCGTGGCGTCGATCGACTGGATCGCCGAGCAGATGGGCCACACCAACGGCAACATGATCCGCCAGCATTACGGGACGTGGATCAACGAAGACGGGCCGGACGTGGTGGGGATGTTGCAACTGGCCCTGAAGCTGTCACCCATTGGAGTTACTTGAAGCACGTTGTGGCCTATGGCGGGTACATCGTTGGATGTGCCCCCTGAACGCAACGCTTTACTTTCGGTCAGGTCGATGGCGGCGCGCATGGCTTCATAAACTCTTGTATTGACCAACCCGCCTGCGCGTAAGCCCCAGGCGAAGCCCTTGGCAAAAATCAACTCTCTTTGAACAATCTCCAGCTCAATCGACTGAGTAACACTAAATAGGGTGCGTTCCAAATGCTGCGTAAAGCTCCGTAAGCAGTCCTTCCAAGGCTACTAAAAGTAAGGGAGTAATCAGCTGCGGACTGGACATATGGTTAGTTCCTTTTCGAGCGAGTAGTGCTCTTTGAGTAAAACTAATCGATGGGACTCCGGCCTTTCAGTTCAAGACGGCTCTGCGGCAAACGAGAAAGTGACTCCCTCCAAAATCTAGATCTACCATAGCCATTGTGGTGTACCAAACACTAACCGGCGCGTGTTTTAGCTAAGCGTAATCCGCGAGTAGGCGACTGCGACACAAATCAAAAAAAGGTATAACAGGTAACGCCGCATAATAAGATGTTTTTAGCGCATGATCAAAATCCGGCCACTGACTCTTAATAGCTTGAACTCTATGCACATGATCAGAATACAGCGCTGTAACTCGAACTATCTCTGCATCCCGAATACCCAATGATGTTTTCAATAGAGAGCTAACTAGTCCTTCATACACACAATGCCCCCTCACAAAAAGATAAGCATTACTACTCGAATAACCGGTTCCAATAGCATCCGCCCGAAACCGATCATACTCAACTTTCTTTCCGGTCGAGACAATAAGGTTCTCAAGGCTTCTTTTAAGCTTCAGGAAAGAAGAAGAAATTCTTGAGAATTCTGGGCACGAACTCAGCGCTCGCTGACAATCTAGCTTAAGCTGTGACTGAAGTATTCTATTAAATTTATCTTTAAAAACATTGCGAGCTTTACGGGAGTGCAAAACAACGTCATAGAACGCCAAACCCAAAGCCACATCAAAAACAAGACTAGAGACCTCAGCAAGCAATCCCGAAGGCTTAGTAGCTAAGCTAGCGACCGGTGTCCCTGTCACACTTTCGAACACCCTATCCAACAAGTCAGACTGTAAGAAAACATTGTCTATCGCATAGACATTAGTAACATACACAAAATCCCTTTCTAGTTTTTGTGACGAGAAGCCGCTTATAAATTTCTTTAAGTAACTATCATCACTATCCAAACAAAAAATCTGCGCCTTGCCCAGGGTTATAACGCCATCTCTTTCCATCTTAAACAACCTATCGCAACCTGTTGAGACCTTTCCGTCAGGCGCGGTTATTTGATCTGGAATTTTTGGAAAAAACTTGTACTTCGGGGAATTCGGTAGATGAGCAAGCCAGAACCGTTTATCATCGAAAGCCTCCACCCACACATCAACATGAATAACACTAGTTCCATCAAGATTAAAATACTTAGTTTTCTCTAAATCTGCACTATTGAATGAAAAGCCTACATCCTTGTTTTTCCCCAACATAGTCACCCCCGCGCGGACGTTACGCAGCTAAAATTAGCCATATTCACAACCTGCTCACACTCAGTATTCATGACCATAAAGGGGGAATGAGTTGAAATAACAAACTGAGAGTTAGGTGCGAGCTTAGTTAGTGAAGGAATAAGCATACGCTGCCACTCCATATGTAAGGAGAGATCGGGCTCATCAAATAGAAAAACTGCAGTACTACTGTAAAGATGCACAATCAAGAACAACGCAAGAAGAGTTTTCTCTCCTCTTGAAAAATATATCCAAGGAATTTCTTGTCCATCTTCCAGATGCATCACTGCATGCTTATTTGTCCACTTCAACTTTCGATTTGTTAGCGCAAAAAATTTATTAAGCTCAACAAAGACTTCCGTACTCTCGAACGCATTTAGTGTATTTTCAAGGATTGCAGGATCTATTTTTTCTCGAACATATTCTCGAGCGGCACTTTCATCCTCCCGCCCACCAGACTTCTCCTCAAATTCTTTTAGCAAAGAGTAAACCGTATCAAAAACATTTGGGTTTTTCACTTGCCTTACCGCAAGCTCATAAAACAATGAAAATAAGGTTTGATTTATTCCTGAATTCCCATTCATTACCTCCTCAGAGACTTCACGCTTATAGTTAAAGTGAATTTCCGAATCAATAAATGCAACAGCTTCGACTTCCCCCCCAAACTCTTCGATTGTTTTGTCACTATTTGAAGAAAGTGCAATACATCCAAAAGCGCGCTCCGCCTTGTCACTATTAGACTTAAAGCTAGCACTAGGTTTATACTCTTTCACTACATCCTGAACACGATTATAAGCATCCTCAATCGTATCAGCACCTGTGAACTCTTTTTCAATTAAGTTTTTGATATCAGCTGGCGAGGAAGAGTGCGCATTCATCTTTAACGCCCGAAGTTTTAACTCACCCTCAAAAACAAGTTCAACAATCCAGTCATAGCTAGTCACTCTATACTCCTCATCCCGCAAAAGAGATAAGGATTCAAGTATCACACCAAGGGTTCTGCTTTTCCCTGACCCGTTATAACCCGTCAATACAAGAACGTTCTTCCCAGGCTCGATAGCTAGCTTTACGCTAGCATCCAATACCGGTGTATTAAATAGAGATATGCTAGTAATTTTTTTCAATTTTCGTTCCCAAATCTGCATCAGCCCACAATCGTCGTGCGTTTGTGTGAAAGGCCATCCATCGATCATAGCGAATGACCATCGGAATATCACTCCATCCCCAGAAATCCGTTAGACAAGGCCTTCCTACACCGCATCATAGAGTAGATCGATTGACTTAGCTGACATCTGCTGGTAGCGGCAATCTCTCTGGCTCGAGTCAGCAGGGGGGGGAGTTAGCGAATGTCCGTTTTTGACCGATTGCTTTTCGTCGGAGAGGTTCCCTAGAGCTGCCGTAGTCGCGTAATCACATCGGTAATTGCGCTGGCATTTGCATCCAGTGTTTTCATCGCTACGACCGCATTTTCTGCAACTGCTTCTAGGCCATTTTCTGAGAGCCATTTAGTGACCTCTTCTATTGCCGCCCCCAAGGCATGCTGGTTGTGTAGGAGCAATGTCAAAGCATCTGCTGTGGCGATGTTAGAGTCTGAGTTGTTTGGCATGGATCCATCCTTGAGCGAGGTGTCTAGAGAGACTAGTTCATGGGCGTCAGGTCATGACCAACGACTGACTCACGGCGCTCCATTTTTTGCACCAAAATAGCGCACCAGTCCCATGCCAGTCCCATATGGACTTTTTTCAGATGCCAGAAACCACAAACCCCCGACTTTCTCTAGGAAAATCAGGGGTTTGCGTTTACTGAATGTGGCGGTGAAGGAGAGATTCGAACTCTCGATACAGTTTCCTGTATACACACTTTCCAGGCGTGCTCCTTAAGCCACTCGGACACTTCACCGTATCTCGTCATTCGCGTTGCGTCTGTCGAGGCGCGCTAATGTAGTCGAAAGCTTTTCCGATGGCAAAGGTTTTTTTCAGAATTTTCATGCGGTTAAGGCATTTACCCTTTTCTGCGTGTTCCGGCCCATGGCAAACCGGCCATTCTCCGGGCGGCGCCAGGCCGTCTTCGGCACCGGAAATGCCTTCCATAGGGATCGGCAAGCGGAATGCGGTGACCGGCGGGTCAGTCACAGTGCTTTACCTGACCTGCATCGCTGGGTAACGTCTGCCTCAACTTTCTTATAAGGAATAGCGTCATGAGCGACCTGGTTGCCTATCACCTCGAAGACGGCATCGCGACCCTGACCCTGAGCAACGGCAAGGTCAATGCCATTTCCCCGGATGTGATCGCCGCGTTCAACGCAGCGCTGAACCGGGCCGTGACCGATCGCGCCGTGGTGATCATCACCGGTCAGCCGGGCATCCTGTCGGGCGGCTATGACCTCAAGGTAATGACCGCCGGCCCTAAAGAGGCGGTGTCGCTGGTGACCGCCGGTTCGACCCTGGCCCGTCGCCTGCTGTCGCATCCGTTCCCGGTGATCGTGGCCTGCCCGGGCCATGCGGTCGCCAAGGGTGCGTTCATTCTGTTGTCCGCCGACTACCGCATCGGCGTCGACGGCCCGTTCAGCATCGGCCTGAACGAAGTGCAGATCGGCATGACCATGCACCACGCCGGCATCGAACTGGCCCGTGACCGCCTGCGTCGCTCGGCCTTCCACCGTTCGGTGATCAACGGTGAGATGTTCGATCCGCAAACCGCCGTGGACGCCGGTTTCCTGGATAAGGTGGTGTCGGCCGAAGAGCTGCAAGGCGCCGCCCTCGCCGCTGCGCGTCAGTTGAAGAAGATCAACATGACCGCGCACAAGAACACCAAGCTCAAAGTGCGCAAGGCCCTGCTGGAAACCCTGGACAACGCGATCATTCAGGATCAGGAGCATCTGGGATAAGCCCCTGCCCCGCCATCGCGCAGCAAACAGAGAGCCCGGCCGTCGTGTCGGGCTTTTTCTTACGCGAGCATTTGAATCCTCCGACAACGCTCTAGGTCGCATCTGACCAACGAGTCGGAAACATGCGCTTAAACATCGGCCATCTCCGGACTCTTGAGCGGCAATTGCCGAAAACAGTGCACATCCGTACACTGCGCCACCTTTTTGTCCCGGTGGGCGTAAAAATGCTGTTTGCGTTTCGTATGTTGTTGATGGGGCTGCACTTTATCCTTGCCGGCGTGTTGGGTGTGATCCTCGGTCTGTGCCGGCCGTTCAATCCGGACAACAGTCGTCTGTGCGCCCGCCTCTATGCGCTGCCGGCCATGTGCATCCTGCGCCTGAGGGTTCGGGCCGAGGTCAGCGGACTGATGAACAAGCCCGCGAGCTGCGTGATCATCGCCAATCATCAGTCCAACTACGACCTGTTCGTGTTCGGCAACGTGGTGCCTTACCGCACCGTGTGCATCGGCAAGAAGAGCCTGAAATGGGTACCGCTGTTCGGCCAGTTGTTCTGGCTGGCCGGCAACGTGTTGATC
This sequence comes from Pseudomonas ekonensis, assembly GCF_019145435.1. Taxonomy (NCBI): domain Bacteria; kingdom Pseudomonadati; phylum Pseudomonadota; class Gammaproteobacteria; order Pseudomonadales; family Pseudomonadaceae; genus Pseudomonas; species Pseudomonas ekonensis. The sequence goes on from NZ_JAHSTS010000002.1 coordinate 674,626, forward strand.
GACCGTGGGAACGCGCACAAGGCGCGCAAGTCGATGTTGACCACCACCCACACCCTGCAGCATGAGGACACCTCGATCTGGGTGTTCCCGGAAGGCACCCGCAACCTGGGCAAGGAACTGCTGCCGTTCAAGAAAGGCGCGTTCCAGATGGCGATCGCCGCCGGCGTGCCGATCGTTCCGGTGTGCGTCAGCAACTACATCAACCACATGCGCCTGAACCGCTGGCGCAGCGGCAACGTGCTCATCCGTTCGTTGCCGGCAATTCCTACGGCAGGGCTGACGATGGACGACATGCCCCGGCTCATGGCCCAGTGCCAGGAGCAGATGCGCGAATGCATCGATGCGATGGACCGGCAGCTGCAAGCCGCCTGAAGATGAAACCCGCCCCGTGCGGGTTTTCTTTTGCCCGTGAACCATGCAGATTGCACGCACTCTGAAGCAACCACACGGCTAAGCTGAAGCCTGAACCCCCTGTCATCTGCCAAGAAGAAGTGAATCACCACCATGGGTCGAGTTGTCGCTGCTGCGGTTTACAGTGCCGGTAAGAAAGTCACCAACATCACCCTCGACGAAGGCGCGGCCTGGGCCGCGAAAACCGGGCACTTCGTCTGGATCGGCCTGGAAGAGCCGAACGCCCAGGAGCTGACCAACCTGCAACGCCAGTTCAACCTGCACGAACTGGCCATCGAAGACGCCCTGGAAAAGCACAGCCGACCGAAGCTGGAAACCTTCGGCGACGCGCTGTTCATCGTCACCTACTCGCCGGTGCGCCAGCACGGCATCCTGCAATTCATCGAAACCCATATCTTCGCCGGCAAGGGCTACATCATCACCGCCCGCAACGGCCACTCGGCGTCCTACGCCCACGTCCGCCAACGCTGTGAGGCGCGTCCGCTGCTGCTTGAGCACGGGGAAGATTTCGTACTGTATGCAATCCTGGATTTCGTGATCGAGAACTATCAGCCGGTGGGCGAAGCGATCCATGCCGAAATCGACGAACTGGAACGCAACGTGTTGTGCAGCGCCTTGAACGAGCATGACATCCAGAAGCTTCACGGCCTGCGTCGGGATGTCCTGCGCCTGCGGCGCTATGCGGCGCCCATGGTGGAGATCGGCGAGGAACTGCAGAAGCTGAGCTTCCCGTTCATCGACAAGAACATGCGCCCCTACTTCCGGGATGTGCAGATCCACGTGACGCGGCAGATGGAAGACCTGACGACCCTGGCGGACATTGCCAGCCAGACCATCGAGATCGGTGTGTTGCTGGAGGCGTCACGCCAGAGCGTGGTGCAGCGCAAGTTCGCCGCATGGGCGGCGATCCTGGCGTTCCCCACGGCGGTGGCCGGGATCTACGGGATGAACTTCCAGAACATGCCGGAACTGAGTTGGCACTACGGCTATTTCGGCGTGCTGGGGTTCATCACCGTGGGCTGCGTGGGATTGTGGGCGAGCTTCAAGAAGTCGGGCTGGCTGTAGCGAACCCCATGGCCGGGCCGCTTGGCGGCCCGGCGGGAGCAAACGCCATCGCCACAGGAGGCGGGTCAGGCGGTTGCCGGCTTGTGCGCCACGAAACGCATCATCCACTCCGCCACCGTGGTGCCATGGTGCTGATGCTCCAGGCTGGCCACGCCTTTGCTGTAGACCTGCTCGCCCAGGGCTTCCTGGCGCAGATCCAGCAGCGCACGCGAATAGTCGTGAATGAATTCCGGATGGCCCTGGAAGCACAGCACCTGATCGTTGATGTGGTACGCCGCGAACGGGCAGAAGTCGCTGGAGGCGATCACCGTGGCGTTCTCCGGCAATGCGGTGACCTGATCCTGGTGGCTGATCAAAAGCGTCAGCTCTTCCCGCACCGGGCTCATCCACGGCGCCTTGGCGGCCATCTTGTAGTTGTGGATGCCGACGCCCCAGCCCTGGGTGGCGCGCTCGCTCTTGCCGCCCAGCAGCAGCGCCAGCAACTGATGGCCGAAGCATACGCCGAGCAGCTTGTCGCCGCGCTCGTAGCGGGTCAGCAGGTAGTGCTTGAGGGTCTGGATCCACGGGTCTGTGCCGAACGAATCGGCCTTGCTGCCGGTGACCAGGTACGCATCGAAGGTCAGGTCATCGCTGGGGTAGTCGCCCTGCATCACGTTGTAGACGGTGAACTCGGCGGCGATCGGCTGCTGCGAGAACAGGCGCTGGAACATCTGCCCGTAGCCCTGATACTGATCGACCAGTTCCGGACGCAGGATGTCGGTTTCCAGAATGCAGATGCGTAGCGACATAAAAAATTCCTGACACGTGATGGGAATAATGCACACCCCAGAGCCTGCCTTGAAACCACCCGGCAAGGCAAGCCCCGAAATGCGCCCGATCCCTGTCAGGGCACCGTCAGAACATTTCCCCCTTCGCCGCCTTTTCAAGCAGCAAGGCCGGCGGCGCGAAGCGCTCGCCGTACTGTTCGGCCAGGTATTGCGCGCGGGCGACGAAGTCCTGCACGCCGTACTGGTTGATGAACTGCAAGGCACCGCCCGTCCACGCCGCGAAACCGATGCCGAAAACCGAGCCGACGTTGGCGTCGGCCGTGGACATCAACACGCCCTCCTCCACGCAACGGACGGTTTCCAGGGCCTGCACGAACAGCAGGCGATCACGCACGTCCTTCGGCGGGATCTGCCCATCGGGCTTTTCGAACCGGGCCTTCAGTTCGGGCCAGAGGTGTTTCTGGCCGCCGGCCGGATACTCATAGAAACCGCCTCCCGCCGCCTTGCCCGGCCGCTTGAATTCGTTGAGCAGCAAGTCAATCACGGCGAACGCCGGGTGCTCAATCAGCGGTTTCCCTTCCGCTTGCAGGTCTTTGGCCGTTTGCAGACGGATATGGCTCATCAGGCTGAGGGAAACTTCGTCGGAGATCGCCAGCGGACCGACCGGCATCCCGGCCTTGCGCGCTTCGGTCTCGATCATCGGCGCGCTGACGCCTTCGCCGAGCATGGCGATGCCTTCGTTGGTGAACGTGCCGAACACCCGCGAGGTGAAGAAGCCGCGGCTGTCGTTGACGACAATCGGGGTCTTCTTGATCTGCAGGACGAAGTCGAAACCACGGGCCAGGGTCTCGTCGCGGGTGTGCGCACCCTTGATGATCTCCACCAGCGGCATCTTGTCCACCGGGCTGAAGAAATGCAGCCCGATGAACTTGCCCGGATCCGGCACCGCCGTCGCCAGGCCGGTGATCGGCAGGGTCGAGGTGTTGGACGCGATCACCGCATCGGCGCCGGCCACCTGTTGCGCGGCCGCCGACACCTTGGCCTTGAGTTCGCGGTCCTCGAACACCGCCTCGATGATCAGGTCGCAGCCGACAAGGTCAGCATCGCTTTCGGCGGGACGGATCCGCGCCAGCACCGCGTCGCGCTGCCCGGCGCTCATGTGGCCGCGGGCGACTTTCTTGTCCAGCAGCGCCGCCGAATGGGCCTTGCCCTTCTCGGCGGCGGCCAGGCTCACGTCCTTGAGCACCACGTCGATGCCCGCCGCCGCGCTGACATAGGCGATCCCCGCCCCCATCATCCCCGCCCCGAGCACGCCCACCCGGCGTGTCACGTAAGGCGCATGACCCTGCGGCCGCGAGCCGCCGGCATTGATTTCGTTGAGCTGGAACCAGAACGTGCCGATCAGGTTCTTCGCGACCTGGCCGGTGGTCAGTTCGGTGAAGTAGCGGGTCTCGATCAGGTGCGCGGTGTCGAAGTCCACCTGCGCGCCTTCCACCGCCGCGCAGAGGATCTTCTCCGGCGCAGGCAAGGTGCCTTGGGTTTTCGTGCGCAGGATCGACGGCGCGATGGCCAGCATCTGTGCGACCTTCGGGTTCGACGGCGTGCCGCCGGGGATCTGGTAGCCCTTCACGTCCCAACGCTGCACCGCGTCCGGATTGGCCAGGATCCAGGCCCGGGCCTTGGCCAGCAGCTCGTCGCGGTCGGCCGCCAGTTCGTCGATCAGGCCGGCCTGCAACGCCTGCCGCGGGCGGACTTTCTTGCCTTCAAGCAGGTAAGGCAGCGCCTTTTCGAGGCCGAGCATGCGCACCATGCGCACCACCCCGCCGCCGCCCGGCAACAGACCTAAAGTCACTTCAGGCAGGCCGAGCTGCACCGACGCGTCGTCCAGCGCCACACGGTGATGGCAGGCCAGGCAGATTTCCCAGCCGCCGCCCAGCGCCGCGCCGTTGATGGCGGCGACCACCGGTTTGCCGAGGGTCTCCAGGGTGCGCAACTGGCCCTTGAGGGACAGCACCATGTCATAGAAGGCCCGGGCTTCGGGCTTGCCGACCTTGATCAGCTCGTTGAGGTCGCCGCCGGCGAAGAAGGTCTTCTTGGCGGAGGTGACGATGACGCCGGCGATCGTGTCCTTTTCCGCCGCCAGACGGGCGACGCAAGCGGCCATGGCCTCGCGGTACACCGCGTTCATGGTGTTGGCGCTCTGGCCCGGCATGTCGATGGTCAGGGTGACGATGCTGTCCTGGCCCAGTTCGTAACGGATGGCTTGGCTCATTGGGTTGGGTTCCTTGAAGTCCGGGCTCAGAGGCGTTCGATGATGGTGGCGATGCCCATGCCGCCGCCGACGCACAGCGTCGCCAGGCCATAGCGCAGGCGCCGGGCTTCCAGTTCATCGAGCAGGGTGCCGAGGATCGCGCAGCCGGTGGCGCCCAGCGGATGGCCCATGGCGATGGAGCCGCCGTTGACGTTGACCTTGTCCGGATCGACGGCCATGTCCTTGATGAACTTCAGCACCACGGAAGCGAAGGCTTCGTTGACTTCGAACAGGTCGATGTCCTCCACCCGCAGCCCGGCCTTGGCCAGCGCCTTGCGGGTGGCCGGCGCGGGGCCGGTGAGCATGATGGTCGGGTCGGTGCTGGTGACCGCCGTGGCGACGATCCGCGCCCGGGGCGTCAGGCCCAGCGCCTTGCCGCGGGCTTCGGAGCCGATCAGCATCAGCGCCGCGCCGTCGACGATGCCGGAGCTGTTGCCCGGCGTGTGCACATGGTTGATCCGCTCGACATGGCTGTAGACCCGCAGCGCCGTCGCATCGAAGCCCATCTGGCCGATCATTTCGAAGCTCGGCTTGAGCTTGCCCAGGCCTTCGAGGGTGGACTCGGCGCGGATGAACTCATCGTGATCCAGCAGGACGATGCCGTTCTGGTCCTGCACCGGCACCAGGGATTTGCTGAACGCCCCGGCGGCCCGCGCCCGTGCGGCCTTTTGCTGCGAATGCAGGGCGTAGGCGTCGACGTCCTGCCGGCTGAACCCCTCGAGGGTGGCGATCAGGTCGGCGCCGACGCCCTGCGGAGTGAAATGGCTGTGCAGGTTGGTCTGCGGATCCAGCGCCCAGGCGCCGCCGTCGCTGCCCATCGGCACCCGCGACATGGATTCGACGCCGCCGACCACCACCAGCTCCTCGAACCCCGAGCGCACCTTCATGGCCCCGAGGTTCACCGCCTCCAGGCCCGAGGCGCAGAAGCGGTTGATCTGCACGCCCGCTACGCTGATGTCCCAGTCGGCCACCTGCACGGCGGTCTTGGCGATGTCCGAGCCTTGGTCGCCGATGGGCGTGACGCAACCGAGCACCACGTCATCGACCTGGCTGGTGTCCAGCGCCGTGCGCTGCTGCAGTGCGGTGAGCAGCCCGGCCACCAGGTTCACCGGCTTGACGCTGTGCAGCGATCCATCGGCCTTGCCCTTGCCGCGGGGCGTGCGTAACGCGTCGAAAATCAAAGCTTGGGTCATGACGTCTCGAACCTGTGCGGTGAGTGAAATTCGTGCGCTCACTGTTGGCTCGCGCCGCCCCGGATTCAATGACCGCAGCGCTCAATGGCGTTGACGCGCACGCTCAGACGGACGGTCATCCCTGGCCAGGTTAACCGGTTCAGGCCGCCGAGCTGTCTAGCAAAAGGGCGGCAAAGAAGCTGGCAATGGGCCTCATGCCGTTTTAATCGCGACTTGCAGCCATTCCATACGAAATGGATCTAAGCCAAGCGTGACGCGGGCCCTAAGGTGAACAAGTACGCCGTTGTCGTCGGGTTTTGCCGAGGCACGCGTTCGTTACAGGAAGTGCAACGCTTGCCGTCATGGAGATCAGGCAAGCCTCAGGAAATAACAAAAAAGGCGGTCAAGCCATGTTCAAACAACCGAAAGTTCGTCAAGCGGGGCTCATTCTCTTTGCCACGACGCTGTTGTTGATTCTGCCCAACCTGACCAAGGTGCTCGGCTGACTCAAGCGGCAGGTTTCGCTCATCGCCACCTATCCTGTGACTGGCCCGCTACCCGGGCCAGCGTGGCTGTGCCACTCTTTGCGCACTTCCACGACATGGACGGCGATCATTTGAAAGCGCTCACTCTGTTCGGGGCCCTGCTGCTGAGCACGCCCCTCTACGCCGCACAGCTGAACCTGGAGCTGGGCGCGAACGGCCGCACCTGGCAGACCGAGGAACTGCTCAAGCATCCTCAGGCGCAGACCCTCACGATCAAGAACGATGTTTCCTACAAGCGGGACATGACCTACCGCGCCGTGCCGGTGGCCGCGCTGTTGACGGGCATCCAGCCGGCCGACCACCTGCAAGCGGTGGCGCTGGACGGTTTCGCCGCGGAGCTGGCCGCCGCACCGTTGCTCCAGACCCAAGGCGCGCGGGCCTGGCTGGCCATCGAAGACCCGGCGCAGCCGTGGCCTCCGCTGTCGGAAGGCAAGCCCAGCGCCGGGCCGTTCTATCTGGTCTGGACCGATCCCGAGGCCAGCCACATCAGCCCGGAGCAGTGGCCGTTCGAAGTCGCCAGCATCAAGCGCATGGCGCCGGTGGCCGAGCGCTTCCCGGCCCTGCTGCCGGATCCCGCACTGAAGGCCGACGACCCGGTGAACAAGGGCTTCGCGCTGTTCCAGAAGAACTGCCTGGCCTGCCACCGCCTCAACGGCGCCGGGGACGCGCAGTTCGGGCCGGACCTGAACATTCCGTACAACCCGACCGAGTACTTCGGTGCGGACTTCCTCAAACGCTACATCCGCGACCCGCAGAGCCTGCGCCAGTGGCCGCAGGCGAAGATGCCGGGCTTCTCCGCCCAGGTGCTGCCGGACGCGGAGCTGCAGAACCTGGTGGGCTACCTCAAGCACATGGCCGGACGCAAGGTTAAGCCCTGACCCCACACCATCCCTGTAGGAGCGAGCCTGCTCGCGAAGCGATCCGTCAGCCACTGCAAAGGTGGCCGATCCGCCTTCGCGAGCAGACTCGCTCCTACAGGGGCCCTCATCACTGTTGCTGGACGGAAATCACCGGCGTCGGCGACACCACCACCTTGGCGTGCATCTGTTCGTACCCGCCGCCCCGGCGCATGCCGCGCACCGGGCAGGCGTCGAGGTAGTCCAGGCCCACCGCGAGCTTGAGGTGCCGCTCCGGACGGGCCAGCCGGTTGGTCACGTCGAAGCTGTACCAGGCGTCGTCCAGCCAGGCCTCGGCCCAGGCGTGGCTGGCCAGGTGCTCGCAGTCCTCGCTGTACAGGTAACCCGACACATAACGCGCAGGCACCCCCAGGCTGCGCGCGCAGGCGAGAAACGCATGGGTATGGTCCTGGCAGACACCGGTCCGTGCCGCGAACGCCTCCGCGGCGCAGGTATCGACTTCGGTCGAGCCCGGCAGGTAGGCCATGTGCCGGTTCAGGCCGTGCATCAGGTCGATCAGCGCGGTGCGGTCACGGCGCTGCTTGCAGGCCTGCCCGGCGAATGCGCGCAACGCTTCGTCGGCCTCGGTGAGGCGGGTGAAGCGCAGGAACGGCAACGCCGACTGGCTCTCGTGTTCCGCCTCGCGCCGTTCGTCGATGTCGACCACCCCCCGGGCGCCGATGACGATCGCTTCGTGGGGTTCGTCGAGGGTCAGCACATGCAGGATGTTGCCGAACGGGTCGAGCTGCGCGCGCACCGGGCGCGGCAGGTTCAGTTGCCAATTCAGCACCTGCTGGCGTTCGCTGTCGTGCGGGGTCAGGCGCAGGTACTGGATGCTCGCCCGCACCTGATCTTCGTAGTGATAGGTGGTCTCGTGGCTGACGGAAAGTCTCATGCGGCCTCCAGGTAGGAACTGTGAATGGCGTTGCCCAGCTGGCGCACCAGCGGGATGAATTCGGTGAGCCAGGCGTGCAGGCCCTCTTCGAGGATTTCGTGGATGCCGGTGTAGCGCAGGCGCGCGTCCATTTCCGCCGCCAGCCGTTGCGCGGGCCGGCCGTTGGCCCCCGGCAACTGGGCGAGGATCTGGTCGATTTCCTCGGTGCAGGCCCGCAGCGAACGCGGCACGTCGGCGCGCAACAGCAACAACTCGGCGACATGCCGGGCGCCGGGCGCATCGCGGTAGATCTCGGTGTAGGCCTCGAACGACGACAGGGCCCGCAGCAGCGCGCTCCACTGGTAATAGGCGTGCGCGGTGCCGTCGCTGACCGCTTCGGCTTGGTCGCCGGCCATCTCGTAGCGGGCGTCGAGCAGGCGCAGGGTGTTGTCCGCCCGTTCGATGAAGGTGCCCAGGCGGATGAAGCGGAACGCGTCGTTGCGCATGATGGTGCCGTAGGACGCGCCGCGGAACAGGTGCGAGCGCTCCTTGATCCATTCGCAGAAGCGGCTCATGCCGTAGCGGCTCAGGCCCTGGTCGGCGATCCCGCGGATCTCAAGCCAGGTGGCGTTGATGTTCTCCCACATGTCGGCGGTGATCCGCCCGCGCACCGCATGGGCGCTGGCCCGGGCCGCGCCGAGGCAACTGTAGATGCTGGCCGGGTTGGCCGCATCGAGGGCGAAGAAGTGCAGCAGCCGTTCGGCGTGCAGCTCGCCGTGGCGTTCCAGGTAGTCGTCCAGGGTGCCGGTGATCATCAGCGGCATGGCGAGTTCGTGCAGGCCGTCGCCGCGGCCGCCCTGCGGCATCAGCGACAGCGAATAGCTGACGTCGAGCATCCGCGCGAGGTTTTCCGCCCGCTCCAGGTAACGCGACATCCAGTACAGATCCGAGGCAGTTCTACTTAACATGGCAGGCTTCCTTCAATCCTCGACCACCCAGGTGTCCTTGGTGCCGCCGCCCTGGGAGGAATTCACCACCAGAGAGCCTTCACGCAGGGCGACACGGGTCAGGCCGCCGGGCACCACCCGGGTTTCGCGGCCGGACAGCACGAACGGACGCAGGTCGATGTGGCGCGGCGCGATGCCGTTCTCGACAAAGGTCGGACAGGTCGACAACGACAGCGTCGGCTGCGCGATGTACGCGTGGGGCCTGGCCTTGATCCGCTCGCGGAACGCGTCGATCTCCGCCCCCGTCGCCGCCGGCCCCACCAGCATGCCGTAGCCGCCGGAGCCCTGGGTCTCCTTGACCACCAGATCCGGAAGATGGGCCAACACGTGGGACAGTTCCGACGGATTGCGGCATTGCCATGTCGGTACGTTCTTGAGGATCGGCTCCTCGTCGAGGTAGAAGCGGATCATTTCGGTGACGTACGGATATACCGACTTGTCGTCGGCCACGCCGGTGCCGATCGCGTTGGCCAGCACCACGTTGCCGGAGCGGTAGGACGACAGCAGCCCCGGCACGCCCAGCATCGAATCCGGGCGGAACGCCAACGGGTCGAGGAAGGCGTCGTCGAGACGGCGGTAGATCACGTCCACGGCCTTCGGGCCGTCGGTGGTGCGCATGTAGACCTTGTCGTCGCGCACGAAAAGGTCCGCGCCCTCCACCAGCTCGACGCCCATTTCCCGGGCGAGGAACGCATGCTCGAAAAACGCGCTGTTGAACCGCCCCGGCGTCAGCACCACTACGCTCGGGTCGTCCAGGGGGCTGGAGCTCTTGAGCGTGTCGAGCAGCAGGTTCGGGTAGTGGTCGATGGGGGCGATGCGCTGGGCGGCGAACAGTTCGGGGAACAGGCGCATCATCATCTTGCGGTCTTCGAGCATGTAGCTCACGCCGCTGGGGGTGCGCAGGTTGTCCTCCAGCACGTAGTAGGCGCCGTCGCCGTCGCGCACCAGGTCGACGCCGGAGATGTGCGAATAGATGTCGCGGTGCAGATCCAGCCCCTGCATCGCCAACTGGTACTGCTCGTTGGCCAGCACCTGCTCGGCGGGAATGATCCCGGCCTTGATGATGCGCTGGCCATGGTAGAGGTCGGCGAGGAACAGGTTCAGCGCCTTGACCCGCTGGATGCAGCCGCGTTCGACGGTCCGCCATTCGCTGGCGGGGATGCTGCGCGGAATGGTGTCGAAGGGGATCAGGCGCTCGGTGCCCTGCTCGTCCCCGTAGAGGGTGAAGGTGATGCCGGCACGGTGGAACAGCAGATCGGCCTCGCGTCGCCGCTGGGCCAGCAGTTCGTCGGGCGTCTCGGCCAACCAGCGGGCGAATTCCCGGTAATGCGGGCGGATCTGGCCGCCGGCATCGTACATCTCGTCAAAACGGGTGCGGTTCATGCCGTACTCCTTGTCACTCCGGACATCCGAACCTTCGCAAGGCCCGTGCCATCGGCAGAAACGCTTTGATTTCAGTCGGTTGGATAATCGCGCCGCGAACACCGCACCATTGCTGTGCGGCAAACGCCCCAACCCGATCGCCCCCGCTCCATGGCGACGCAACGCCGTCGCCTATCACCAGCATAGTCAGAGTTGATTTCACTGCCCGGCGGCGCCTGCGGATAATCCGCGCATCCGCTGCACGACGTCCCCCGCGAAGTGTGCAGCCCAACTGATCGATGGCCGCGACCGCAGCCCGCCCAGCCGTGACCCTGACCGGTTCCCTCTCCTTCCGGTCTTCCCTTTGAGCCACCTTCGACGGTGGCTTTTTTTTGCCTCGGATTCTTGTTTCAGGGTTTTGCCACGGCGTTTCCGGGGTTCGGAAACGACAACGGCCGACCCGAAGGTCAGCCGTTGCCCGACGCTGTCGCGAAAGATCAGTGCAGGCGCCGCCGGTTGCGCACCTCGTGCTTGACGCCCCAGCCTTCGATGACGCCGCCCAACGGCTCCACCACAGCGGAGAAACGCTGCTCGAAGTCGCCGATGCCGCCGTAGGTCGCATGCATGACCTTGCTCAGTTCCAGGTGCCAGGCGCCGTCGTCGCGCACGCTGACCTGGGCATTGAAGGATTCACCGCGAAAATGACCTGCCGCCCTGCGCGCCCGCTCCTCGTTCGGGAAAATGGCGTAGAACTCGATGGGATGGATCCTGGAGAAATCGAAACCGCCTTCTTTCATGCGGCGCAGCACGTTGCTGCTGATGTCTTCTTGGTAGGCTGTGCTCATGAAACGTCCCCCTCTGACAGATGGATAGACTTTCCGTATTCCCTGCACTCAAGCGTTGCGGCAACCGGGTTGCCCACGGGAAACAAGCATGTAGCTGACAAGACCAGACCTTAGCGATCCGTTCGCTGATCTCGCTTGCAGATTAGCCCCATGACAGAGCCGCTGCCAAGGCCTGGCGGTCAGCTGTCAGAAAGATTCAGACTGGGGTGATGCCGAGGATTTCGATGCTGTGCTGAGCCTTGAGGCTCTTGACGCCGGCATCGGCGGTGCGCCCCTCCAGATCGTTCAGATCCAGCTCGGCGGCGACGGGAAGGAATCGTTCCTTGATGAGACGGGCGGCGTGCTCGTGGCTCGGGCACTCCTCGCACTCGAAGACTTCGTTGACGGTTTCGCCATGATCATCCACGAAAGTGACTTTCCACTTTGACATCGGAGCCTCCTCGGTCAAGCCCGCAAATGGGCCTACACCTATCTCGACTTTTAGCCGAATTGATCGTTCCCGGGGAATGTCGCCGACGGAGATGAAAAACCTTTCATGCGGGAGCCGTTGCGCAAGGCGGCGCCTTGGCGGGCGCCATCGCCAGCAGGCTGGCTCCTGCAGTGCAGCGGGCAGCCTGGTGTCGCGGGAGCGGCGGTGCGACCCGCAGCTCCCGCAAGGGCTCAGTCGTTGGCCGGCTTGTTCACCGCCTGCAGCACGTATTGCGGCAGGGCGAAGGCGCCGATGTGGATTTCCGGGTTGTAGTAGCGGGTGACGATGCCGCTGCCGATGAAGCGCTGCTGCAAGGTTTCGCGGCTCAGCTTGCGGTAGGCCGGGTCGGTCGAGCCCCAGGCGAAGGTCATCGAGCCGCCGATGTAGGTCGGCACGGCCGCCTGATAGAAGTGCCAGTCCGGGAACAGGCTGCGCAGGCGGCCGGCGGTGGTCTTCACTTCGTCGATCTGCATGAACGGCGTGCCGTTCTGGGTCACGAGGATGCCGCCCTCGTTCAGGCAGCGGTGGCAGGCCTGGTAGAAGTTTTCCGAGAACAGCACCTCGCCCGGGCCGATCGGATCGGTGGAGTCGGAAATGATCACGTCGAACTTCTCGGTGGTGGTGGCGACGAAACGCATGCCGTCGTCGATCACCAGGTTCAGGCGCGGGTCGTCGTAGGCGCCCTTGGAATGGTTCGGCAGGAATTCCTTGCACATGTCGACCACGGTGCCGTCGATCTCGACCATGGTGATGTGCTCGACGCTGGCGTGCTTGGTCACTTCGCGCAGCATGCCGCCGTCGCCGCCGCCGATGATCAGCACGCGCTTGGCGGTGCCGTGGGCGAGGATCGGCACGTGGGTGAGCATCTCGTGGTAGATGAACTCATCCGCCTCGGTGGTCTGGATCACGCCGTCCAGCGCCATCACCCGGCCCATGCGCGGGTTCTGGAAGATCACCAGGTGCTGATGTTCGGTGCGCACTTCGTGCAGCATTTTTTCCATGCGAAAACGCTGGCCGTAGCCTTCGTAGAGGGTTTCCAGGTACTCGCTGGTCTTGGTGGTGCTCATGGGACGTGCTCCGGTGAATGCTGGGGCGACGGTCGCAGTGACGACTGCCCGGGAAAGGCGCGCATTCTACGTTGCGCAAGATGACAGGTCGAACCCCGGTTCATCGGCCGGGCGCGATCCTTGCGCGAGAGACGGCATCAATCCGGCCGGGCGGCGCTTCGGCTGACGCCGTCGCCAGCAGGTTTGCGCCCTGGCACCTGAGGGCCGGACCGGACAGTGGCTCGCAGGTTCGGGTCAAAGCCGCACATTGCCCCTTGGCCCCGCGATCGCCCAGATGATCAGGCCCAGCACCGGCAGGAGGATGATCAGCAGCACCCAGAGGATCTTCATCCCGGTTTCGGCGCCGCTTTTCAGCACATTGATGATCGCCCAGATGTCCAGGGCAAGGATGATCAGCCCGACCAGGCCGTTGAACGTGGAACCCATGGCGTCGCTCCGAAGTGGTGGCATGCACCTTTAGGATAGACGGCGCCGGCCGGGGTTCCTTTTTATTGCCTCAGACGTGCACCGCGACCTTCAGGGCCTCCAGCGCCGGCGCGGCGGCGATGCCGGTTTCGGCGCACAGCTCCAGCACCCGCGGCACGTCGTTGCCGTACACCAGCACCACTTGCAGCTCGTCATCGAGCAACTGGCTGAAGTTCATCAGCGTATAGCCGCCGTTTTCCTTGTTCAGGCTGCTCATCTGGATCTGGATGCGGTTGAGCGCGGTCAGGGCTTCGGTCTTGGCCAACTGCTTGGGCTTGAGGTTGAACGCCACGCCAGGGCCGAACGACGCGACGATCTGCGCGAACAGGTCCGCATAGGTGTCGGCCTGGAACAGCACGGTGTCCGGCAGGCTGCCGACCACTACCCACTCGCCCAGCGGGATCGGGAAGGTGTCGTCGTAGTTGATGTCGGTGTTGGCGGCCAGGAAGGCATCGGCATCGGCGTAGGCCTGCGCCGCTTCATCGGCGACCTTCAGGATCTCGTCCTCGGCCATGCAGCCGGAGCTGATTTTGCTGATGAGTTCGGCGAGTGCGGCTTTCATGGGGGCAGATCCTGTGGCGAAGGTTTTTCGAGGGCGCGAAGGATAGCGCATTCTCGCCTGCGCCACAGGCCCGGTTCCGGCCTGAGGCCGGTTTCAGCCCAGAAGCTTTTCCAGCAGCGCCGTGGTGTCGGCCGCGCCCATGGTGCGGGCCGCGTCGAGGGCGGCGACGCCGTTGGCGTCCTTGGCTTTCGGGTCGGCGCCCTTGCCGATCAGGTACTCGACGATCTCCACCCGGTTGAACATGGCCGCCATCATCAGGGCCGTGCGGCCGTCGAACGACGCGCCGTCGATGTCGGCGCCGCCGTCGACCAACGCCTTGACCACCGCCAGGTCACCCTTGAACGCCGCGCCGGCGATCGGGCTCTGGCCGTTGCCGTTGCGTTGCTCCGGGTCGGCCTTGTGCTTGAGCAACACCTGCACCGCGTCCAGGTGCCCGTAATAGCTGGCCAGCATCAGCAGCGTGTCGCCCTTGCCGTTGCGCAGGTTCACCGGCAGCCCCGCGCTGATCAGCCGGTCGAGCATCGCCGCATCGCCCTCGCGGGCCTTGTTGAACACCTGCTCGGTGAAGGCGGCGGCCTCTTCGGGGGTCATCTGGCGGTTTGGGTCGGACATGGGAAACTCCACTTTCGGTCAATCGGAATAGCGACAGTTTCCCGAGCCGGACGATAGCTGTCACCCCCTTTTTTCCAAGCCGCCCAATAGCCAAACTCAATAACGGTATTTCCCTGCGCCGATATCGGCCAATACCTGCCCGGTGACCTGCACGTACGTCTGGCTACCGGGCAGCCACGCGTACACCGGATCGTCCCCCGCAAGGTCCGGGTCGAAGCCTTCGCTCTTGAGGCGGGTCTTCTGGTACTTGAACGTGCCGGTGGTTTCCATCTTCACCTTCACCCGCAAGAACAGCGGCACCGCATAGGCCGGCATGCGCTGGCGTGCGAAGGCCAGCAGTTCGGCGAAGTCCAGGGTGGCCAGGGATTCGGCCGGCGTGATCGCCGCCATGCCGGCGCGGCCGTTGGTGTTGGGCACCTCCACGCCGTAGGCCACCGCCTCGGATATGTTCGGGTGCTGCAGCAGCAGGTTCTCCACCTCGGTGGTCGAGACGTTCTCGCCCTTCCAGCGGTAGGTGTCGCCGAGCCGGTCGACGAACTGCGCATGGCCGAAACCGATGTTGCGCAGCAGGTCACCGGTGTTGAAGAAGCGGTCGCCGCGGGCGAACACATCCTGCAGCACCACCTTGGCGGTCTTCTGCGGGTCGGTGTAGCCGTCCAGCGGCGCCTTGTCGTCGATCCGCGCCAGCAGCAGGCCCTGCTCCCCCTTGCCGACCTTGCGCATGAAACCGTCGCCGCCGCGCACCGGCTGACCGCTGTCGTGATCGTAGGCGACCAGTTCCCAGGCCATCAGCGAGAACCCGATG
This sequence comes from Pseudomonas ekonensis, assembly GCF_019145435.1. NCBI lineage: Bacteria > Pseudomonadati > Pseudomonadota > Gammaproteobacteria > Pseudomonadales > Pseudomonadaceae > Pseudomonas > Pseudomonas ekonensis. The sequence goes on from NZ_JAHSTS010000002.1 coordinate 689,861, forward strand.
GTGTTGTCGAAATTGAGGATGTTGGTGAAGCCGATGTTGCCGTCGCTCGCCGCGTACAGTTCGCAGATGTGCTCCACCGCGAAGCGGGTCTTGAACTCGGCCCAGGCGCCGGGACGCAGGCCGTTGCCGATCATCTTGCGCACTTCGTGGCGGCTGTCGTCGGCGCTGGCCGGCTGGTCCACCAGATAGCGGCACAGCTCGCCGACGTAGCCGATGGTGGTCGCGCGGTAGCGGCGCACGTCGCCCCAGAACTGGCTGGCGCTGAACTTGCGGCGGATGGCGAAGCCCGAGGCGCCGTTGACCGCCGAACCCCAGCACACGCACAGGCCGGTGGCGTGATACAGCGGCAAGGTGCAGTAGACGACGTCGTCGGGGCCCATGTTCAGGGCGATCATGCCGAAGCTGGCCGAGCTGCGCATCCAGCGGCCGTGCTTGAACACCCCGGCCTTGGGCAGGCCGGTGGTGCCGGAGGTGTAGATGTAGAAGCACGGGTCGTCGAAATGGATGTCGCGGCTGCTGGCCGGGTTGTCGCCGCAGGCATCGGCGCTGGCGCTGATGAGGTTGACGTAGCCGTCGGGCGCGATGCCCGGATGGCGGAAGGTGTCCTGGTCGGCCACGAACCAGGTGCGCGGGGCCGGGATCGACACTTGCTCGCGCACCGCCGCATAGGCCGGCAGCAGTTCCGCGCCGACGACGATCGCCACCGGCGCCACCAGGTTCACGCTGTGGATCAGCGTGTCGCGGGTCTGGGAGGTGTTGAGCAGCGCGCTGACGGCGCCCACCTTGGCCAGCGCCAGAATGGTCACCAGCAGCTCCGGGCGGTTCTCGATGAACACCGCCACCACGTCGCCCTTGCCGATGCCCTGCCCGATCAGGTAGTGGGCGATGCGGTTGGCCCAGCGGTTGGCCTGGGCATAACTGAGCACGACGTCGCCGCACAGCAGCGCGGGGCCGTCGGGATTGCGCAGGGCCGCTTGCTCGAACGTCCAGCCCAAGCCACAGGTCTGGGTCGGATCCTTGACGTTGGCCGCCTTCATCCCCTTCACCACCCGTGGGAGGGCTTTGGCGATGGCCGGCAGTTTGCGGAGCATCATGCTCCAGGTGATCGTGTCGCTTGGCGCGTGACTCATGGCAGCTCCCGTTCGGCCTTGGCGTGCAGGCCGGCTTTTTTATTGTCGGGCAATCCTGTGCGGCGACCGGCGCTGTGGCAGCCAGGGCCGAGACCGAAAATACGTCAGCGCTTCTCGGGCTGTACACGCGGTTTTTGCAATGTTTTGTATCCGCCGTCCGCCCCGCCCGGGACGCGGTCACGGTGGCGGCGTAAACGTTCCTTCCCATCGGTCGCGATCCCGCAAAATGCAGGATGCACGATGGCCATTCATGCAGATTGCACGACAACCCAATCACAGCGAGTTTATAAGTTACTGATTTATAAAGAATTTTAAAAACAGGAATGCTGGCACAATCGCTGCAACCCTCTGTGCATGCTTGCCATTCATGTGCATACGGAGCTGAACGACATGAGCCTGATCCAAGAAAAATTCTCCTCCCTGTTCTCCCAGTACAGCGTCACCACCCAGGCACGCCCCGACGGCGGCATCCTGCTGACGCTGCGCGATAGTGAAGGCAAGGTGTTCAAGCGGGCGCTCACGTATCAGCAACTGCACAACGGCGACCAACTGTCGTGGGCGATCAGCGCGATCCGCCGCGACCTGGCCGAACAGGCCAGCGAACTGCCGCAGATCTCCATGCTGCAGAGCCAGCAGCGCTTTGCCCTGCCGACGTATCACTCGCTGTAACCCGACCGCAAAAGCAAACAGGCCGTGAAGGTTCGCTTCACGGCCTGTTTGCTTTTATGCGGACTGAAGGTCAGAACGCTTCCGGTTCGATGCCGGTGAAGCTGTCGACGGTGACGTGCCCTTCCAGTTCGCCGCCGTCGCGGGCCAGGCCGCAGGTCTTGAGGCCGGCGGCCTGGGCGGCATCGAGTTCCTGGACAATGTCCGACAGGAACAGGATCTGCTCCGGCCGGGCGCCGATGGCCTGCTGAATGTTGCGGTAGGACTGTTCTTCACGCTTGGGCCCCGACGTGGTGTCGAAGTAGCCGTCGAACAGCGGCGTCAGGTCCCCCGCCTCCGAGCAGCCGAAGATCAGTTTCTGCGCCTGGATCGAGCCCGAGGAATAAACGAACAGTTGATGGCCCGCCTGATGCCAGCGCTTGAGCGCCTCGACGGCATCCGGATAGACATGGCCCTTCAGTTGCCCGGCCTGATAGCCCTGTTCCCAGACCATGCCCTGCAACGCCTTGAGCGGCGTAGCCTTGCGGTCCTCGGCGATCCAGCCCAGCAAGATCGCGATGACGCGCTCGACATCGGCCTGCGGCTCGCCGCTGTCTCGGCGCACGGCGTCGAGCTGTTCGGCGACGTCCGTCCGTGCGGCGTTCTGCCGGACGAAATCCGGCAAGTGTTCGGCGGCATACGGGAACAGCACATCGAACACGAAGCTCACCGCACTGGTGGTGCCTTCGATGTCGGTGAGGATGACCTTGATCGACATCGGCTCAGTCCTCCAGGCGCGGGAAGCGGCCGGCGATGTCTTCGCCGGTGAAGTTGGCGACCCAGCCTTCGGGGTTGTTGAACAGGCGGATCGCGACGAAATGCGGGTGCTCGCCCATGTCGAACCAGTGTTTGGTGCCGGCGGGCACCGAAATCAGGTCGTTCTTTTCGCACAGCACCGCGTACACGTAGTCATCGATGTGCAGGGTAAACAAACCTCGGCCGGCGACGAAGAAGCGCACTTCGTCTTCACCGTGGCGGTGCTCGTCGAGAAACCTGGCGCGCAGCTCGGCCTTCTGCGGGTGGTCGCTGTTGAGGCTGACCACATCGACAGTGATGTAGCCGCGCTCGGTCATCAGTTTGTCGATCTGCTCGCGGTAGGCGCCGATGACCTCGTCCTGGCTGGCGCCGGGCTCGATCTTCGTGGCGGCCTGCCAGCGGTCGAAGCGCACGCCCTGCTCGGCCAGGGTCGCGGCGATGTCTTCGAAGTGGGTCAGCACCTTGTTCGGGATCTCAGGGCTGGATACGTGGTAGACGGACAGGCTGCTCATGGGGCGATTCCTCGGTTTCGGCCGCGCCGTCCGGTTTGTGGACACCGGTGGGCGCAGCGCTGCATCAGGCGGTCGGCGACGTCGGCGTCTGCCGTTAACGGTTCAATACGCTGCGGGTCTTGAGCTCGCATTCAAACAGGAATTCGAAGGCCTCGATCTGGCGCAGCGCGTCGCTCATCTGCGCGCCCCAGGTGTAGAGGCCGTGGCCGCGGATCAGATACCCGACGCAGTCGGGGTGGGCGTCCAGCCAAGGCTGCACCTTGGCGGCCAGGCGCGCAATGTCCTGGTCGTTGTCGAAGATCGGCACCCGCACCCGGGACTCATGGGTCGAAACGCCGCTGAAGGCCTTCTGCAGTTCGTAGTCTTCGAAATCGATGAAGTCGCCGGGCGTCAGGCGCGACAACACCGTGGCGTTGACCGAATGGGTGTGCAGCACCGCGCCGATTTGCGGGCGCCAGGCGTAGAGCTGAGTGTGCAGCAAGGTTTCGGCGGACGGTTTCTTGCCCGGCTCCAGGCTGTTGCCGGCAAGGTCGGTGGCGAGCACGTCGTCCGGGCCCAGTTGGCCCTTGTGCTTGCCGGACACGGTCAGCAGCGCCTCGGTCGGCGACAGGCGCGCCGAGTAGTTGCTGCTGGTGGCCGGCGACCAGCCGCGGCCATAAAGGAAGCGCCCGGCGTCGATGATCTGCTGGGCGAGCTGTTCACGGGTAAGGCTCATGGCCTGTCCTCTTGCATTCGAGTGGCAATGATAACGGCAGCGGCGAAGGCTGCGAGGCTTGCGATACTAAAGGTCAATGTCGCGCCGAGGGCGTTCCAGCTGTACCCGGCATACAGCGCGCCGAGCGCACCGCCGGTGCCGGCCAGCGCAGCGTACAGCGCCTGGCCCTGGCCTTGCTGGCGGGCGCCGAAGCTACGTTGCACGAACTGGATGGCAGCGGCGTGAAAGCTGCCGAACGTGGCGGCGTGCAGCACCTGGGCGAACAGCAGCGCCCCGAGGAATTCGGCGAACGACCCCAGGAGCAGCCAGCGCAGCGCCGCCAGCAGGAAACTGGCCATCAGCACCCGGCGCAGGGAAAAACGCGCCAGGATCCGGCTCATGGCCATGAACATCAGCACTTCGGCGACCACGCCCAGCGCCCACAGCATGCCGATCACGCCGCGGCTGTAGCCCAGGCGTTCGAGGTGCAGGGTGAGGAACGTGTAGTACGGCCCGTGGCTCATCTGCATCAGCGCCACGCACGCGTAGAACGCGAGCACGCCGGGGCGGCGCAATTGCTTGAGGAAGCCCTCCCCCGTCGGCCGGTCGCCCTGGGCGGGCTGCGCGTTCGGCACCCACAGGCTGCTGAGGACGATGCCCGCCATGATCAGCACCAGCGCCGCCGGGTAGATGTCCAGGCTCAGCCATTCGAACAGCCGGCCCAGTGCGACCACGGTGATGATGAAGCCGATGGAGCCCCACAGGCGGATCTGGCTGTAGCGGGAGGTCTGGCCTTGCAGGTGCGCCAGGGTGATGACCTCGAACTGCGGCAGCACCGCGTGCCAGAAGAACGCGTGCAGCGCCATGACCATCGCCAGCCAGGCGTAGCTCTTGCTGACGAAGATCAGCGAGAACGTCAGCAGCGTGCACACCGCACCGAAGCGCACGATGGCCAGGCGCCTGCCGGTGTGGTCGCCCAGCCAGCCCCAGAGGTTCGGCGCCACGCAGCGCATCAGCATCGGGATCGCCACCAGCTCGCCGATGCGCGCGGCGCTGAACCCCAGATGATCGAAGTACAGCGCCAGGAACGGCGCGGTCGAGCCGAGCAAGGCGAAATAGAACAGGTAGAAACTGGACAGCCGCCAGTACGGGAGCGCCGCCATGCCGTCAGGCCACGGCGGCTGTCAGGCGGCCCATCAGAGCTGGCCCAGCACCGGGGTGCTCACCTTCACGTCGGCATTCTGCCCGCGGTGGCGCAACAGGTGATCCATCAGCACGATGGCCATCATCGCCTCGGCGATCGGCGTGGCGCGGATGCCGACGCACGGGTCGTGACGGCCCTTGGTGATCACGTCCACCGGGTTGCCGTGGATGTCGATGGAGCGGCCCGGCGTGGTGATGCTGGACGTCGGCTTGAGCGCCAGGTGCGCCACGATCGGCTGGCCGGAGGAAATGCCGCCCAGGATGCCGCCGGCGTTGTTGCTCAGGAAGCCTTCCGGGGTCAGCTCGTCGCGGTGCTCGGTGCCGCGCTGGGCCACGCAGGCGAACCCGGCGCCGATCTCCACGCCCTTCACCGCGTTGATGCTCATCAGCGCGTGGGCCAGTTCGGCGTCGAGGCGGTCGAAGATCGGCTCGCCCAGGCCCGGCATCACGCCTTCGGCCACGACGGTGATCCTGGCGCCGACCGAATCCTGGTCGCGGCGCAGCTGGTCCATGTAGGCCTCCAGCTCCGGCACCTTGTCCGGATCCGGACTGAAGAAGGCGTTCTGCTCCACCGAGTCCCAGGTCTTGAACGGGATTTCGATCGGGCCGAGCTGGCTCATGTAGCCGCGCACGACGATGCCCTGGCTGGCCAGGTACTTCTTGGCGATGGCGCCAGCGGCCACGCGCATCGCGGTTTCCCGCGCCGAGCTGCGGCCGCCGCCGCGGTAGTCGCGCTCGCCGTACTTGTGGTGGTAGGTGTAGTCGGCGTGGGCCGGGCGGAACAGGTCCTTGATCGCCGAGTAGTCCTTGGACTTCTGGTCGGTGTTGCGGATCAGCAGGCCGATGGCGCAACCGGTGGTGCGGCCCTCGAACACGCCGGACAGGATCTCGACTTCGTCGGCCTCCTGGCGCTGGGTGGTGTGGCGGCTGGTGCCCGGCTTGCGCCGGTCGAGGTCGCGCTGCAGGTCGTCCAGGGAGATTTCCAGGCCCGGCGGGCAGCCGTCGACAATGGCGACCAACGCCGGTCCATGGCTCTCGCCTGCGGTGGTGACAGTGAACAGCTTGCCGTAGGTATTGCCGGACATGCAGGACGCTCCGTGAAATCGAACCCAAATTCGTGATGCGCGCCAGTATACGCAGGCTAACCGACTAGTTCATCCTCGAACCTTACGGGAGATGCCGAGTCCAACCGGCACCTTTGCAAATGATGGCGTGATGATGCTGCGAGTTTTGATCTTGAGCCTGACCCTGCTGACCGGCTTTGCCCAGGCGACCGTCCTGCAACGCCCGGTCACTTTGACCACCGACGGCGGCGAACTTTTCGGCTCGCTGTTGCTGCCAAAGTCCGACAAGCCTGTGCCTGTCGTCCTGATCCTTTCTGGCTCGGGGCCTACGGACCGTGACGGAAACAACCCCGACGGCGGGCGCAACGACAGCCTCAAGCGGCTGGCCTGGGTGCTGGCCAAGCACAATGTCGCCAGCGTCCGGTTCGACAAGCGCGGCGTGGCCGCGAGCCTGGCGGCCACGCCGGACGAGCGCAACCTGACCGTGGAGGCCTACGTGGCGGACGCGGTAGCCTGGGGCCGCCAGCTCAAGGCCGACCCGCGCTTCGGCCCGCTGATCCTGCTCGGCCACAGCGAAGGCGCGCTGATCGCCAGCCTCGCCGCGCCGAAGGTCGATGCGGCGGCGGTGATTTCCCTGTCCGGCAGCGCCCGCCCCATCGATCAGGTGCTGCGCCAGCAACTGGCCCGCAGCCTGCCGCCGGCCTTGATGCTGCGCAGCAACGAACTGCTCGACAGTCTCAAGGCCGGACAAACCGACGACCGCGTGCCGGCGCCGCTGCAAGTGATTTTCCGACCGAGCGTGCAGCCGTACCTGATTTCCCTGTTCCGCCAGGATCCGGCGGCGGCCTTCGCGGCGCTGAAGATGCCGGCGCTGATCGTCCAGGGCAGCCACGACATCCAGGTGCAGGTCGATGACGCCCGCCTGCTCAAGGCCGCCAAACCGGATGCGCGACTGGCGCTGATCGAAGGCATGAACCATGTGCTGCGCATCGTTCCCAACGACGTGAAGCGGCAACTGGCCTCCTACAAGGACCCGAATCTGCCGCTGGCGGCCGAGCTCGGCGCGCGGCTCCTGGAGTTCATTGACGGACTTCGCACCCGATAAGCGCCGTTTGCCCTCCAGTCCTCGCAAATGCGGCCGATAAGCCTTTGTCGCCCGCGTATCGGCTGGCGGCAAGCAGGGCTTGGACAGGATCTCGCCGTTATGACTGATACCCAGACTTCACCCGACACCACCGCTGAAAAAGACGCACCGCCAGCGGTCGAGCTGCCGTGGGCGGATGTCCACGTCGAGCACCACAAGATGCTCCGCCTGGCCCCCCAGCAGACCGACCGGAACACCGGCGCAAGGCCGCTGCGCTTTGTCGAGTTCGGTTACGCCGAACGCCACGGCAAGGACAAGAGCCTAATGCGCATGGCCATCAAGCTGCCCGGCCAGCGCGTGCGCAAGGAACAGAACCACCTGGACGTGTGGGTCGACCACACGGCCAAACGCGTGCATTTCGGCCCGGACACCGGCCTGCAGATCGAGCCGGTGAACCGCGGCATCGGCCGCTTCATGGCCGCCCAGGGCATTACGTGGGCGAAAAAGCGCTGGCCCGGCTACACCGTCGACGGCACCGACCTGAACAACAAGGACGCGCTGAACGAAGACACCCGCCTGCGCCGCGACCATTTCCTGCGCGGACACGGCTTTGAAGTGGCCTATGCCGACGCCCAGCACCTGAAGGGCAGCGTCAAGGACGTTGAGGTCGGCGACTTGCGCGGCGACTGGAACACGGAAAAGCTGCAGATCGTCGAGATTCTGGAGGCCGCGCAGATGCTGCAGCAGGCCGAGCAGAACCTGGCCGAGCAGGAAGTCAAACTGAAGAAACAGGAAGAAAAGGTCAGCAAGTTCAAGCGCGAAGACGCCGGGCTGCGCTTCACCATTACCTGCCTGGTAGCGTTTGCGGTGTTCCAGGCCGGCCTGCTGATCTGGATCGCCACCCACCGCTGACAGGTGTCGTGGCGAGGGCGCTCACGCCCCCGCCACACGCTGCACCGTCAGGTCAGACGCGCGAAGCGAACAGTGCCTGATGGGCGCGGCACTGTTCGGCGGTGAGCATGAACACGCCGTGCCCGCCGCGCTCGAACTCCAGCCAGGCGAAATCGACTTCCGGGTACAGCGCCTCGACGTGCACCTGGCTGTTGCCCACCTCGACAATCAGCAAACCTTTCTCGGTCAGATGGTCCGCCGCCTCGGCGAGCATCCGCCGCACCAGGTTCAGGCCATCGTCACCGCAGGCCAGGCCCAGTTCCGGTTCGTGCTGGTACTCGTCCGGCATGTCGGCGAAATCTTCCGCATCGACGTAGGGCGGGTTCGACACGATCAGGTCGAAGCGTTGCCCCGGCAGACCGTCGAAGCCGTCGCCCTGCACCGTGTACACGCGCTCCTCGACGCCATGGCGCTCGATGTTCTGGTTCGCCACCTCCAACGCCTCGAACGACAGGTCCGCCAGCACCACCTCGGCGTCCTGGAACTCGTAGGCGCAGGCGATGCCGATGCAGCCGGAACCGGTGCACAGGTCGAGGATCCGCGCAGGCGCACTGCCGATCCACGGGGCGAAGCGGTTTTCGATCAGCTCGCCGATCGGCGAACGCGGGATCAGCACGCGGGGATCGACTATGAACGACATTCCGCAGAACCAGGCCTCGCCCAGCAGGTAAGCGGTCGGGATGCGCTCGACGATGCGGCGCTTGAGCAGGTGCTGAAGATGGACCAGCTCATCGTCCTCCAGCGCGCAGTCGAGGTAGCTGTCGGCGATTTCCCACGGCAGGTGCAGCGCGCCCAACACCAGTTGCCGGGCTTCGTCCCAGGCATTGTCGGTGCCATGGCCGAAAAACAGATCCTCCCCATGGAAGCGGCTGACGGCCCAACGGATATGGTCACGCAGGGTACGAAGTCGGGAAGTGATCACGGGGCAGAACTCCAGAAAAAACGACTGGCGATTCTATCAGCCAAAACGCATCGCGACGATGCGGGAAGAAGACTGGCTCATCGGTAGGACGATTCTGTTTTTCACGCCGGCTATTGAACAGAACGTGTCACTTGACAAGGCTGCAGCCCAGTAACGACGGTGCCTACGATGGTAGCGATTCACAGAACCGCTCAGCCAGAGGAGAATGTCGCAAAAGCCCCCTCCCAAGGAGCCCCAGAATGTCCGTTCCAAAAACGATGTTTCAACTCAGCGGCCGCGGTTACGCAGCGGCCACGTTGAGCCATGCCACCGTGGTCATCATCGATGCCCAGAAGGAATACCTCAGCGGCCCGCTGGCCCTGAGCGGCATGGACGCGGCTGTCGCGAACATCAAGCAACTGGTCGCCGCCGCCCGTGCGGCCGGCCGCCCGATCGTGCACGTGCGCCACCTGGGCACCGTCGGCGGCCTGTTCGACCCGCAGGGCGAGCGCGGCGAGTTCATCCCCGGCCTGGAACCCCAGGGCGATGAGACCATCATCGGCAAACTGCTGCCGAGCGCCTTCCACGGCACCGAACTCTACGACCGCCTGCAGACCCTCGGTTCGCTGGACCTGATCGTCTGCGGCTTCATGAGCCACTCCAGCGTCAGCACCACCGTGCGCGCGGCGAAGAACCTGGGTTTCCGCTGCACCCTGGTCGAAGACGCCTGCGCCACCCGCGACCTGCCGTTCAAGGGCCGCGTGCTCAGCGCCGAACAGGTGCAGGAAGCGGAAATGGCGATCATGGCCGACAACTTCGCCACCCTCGCGCTGACCCAGGACCTGATCTGAAACCCCCTTCGGTGAGCGGCCCGCCGCGCCGCTCATCCGCAAAAGCCTCGCATTCGCTTCAATTACCCTAGCCTCAGGAACAACCCGGTCAACTCCCGGTCGAAGGGCCGATACCATTGAGGAAGGTCGGAATGAAGTTATCCGATGGATTTGACGCACGCCGCTTGCGGCCCAAGGGCCAACGCAACTGGCGTTTTCGGTTTGGCGCTGCGGTCGCCGCCATCCTGGCGATGTTCGGGGTGCTGCTGGCGATGGCCGGGGCCGCCAGCCTGCTGGGGCGCCCACCGGCCCTCGGCGACCTGAACGCCACGCCCGCCGCTTCGGCGATCGTCCTGGCGCTCGGTCTGCTGTTCCTGTACTTCGGCGTGGCCTTGTGGCGCCGCTGCCGGCGCCGCGCCCGGCAATCGCGGGAGCTGAACATGTCCCCGCACCTGATGAAAAAACACGACTGACCATACGGCCCGGCTTTTTGCCGGGCCGTTTTGCGTCGACTTGGGTAAACTGGCCGCCCTTCGCGGAGGCTGACATGCAAGACGACGATTTTTCCCTGTTCAAAAGTGCGATCCAAGGCGTCAAGCCGATCAAGCACGACCGCGCCGACACCGGCAAACCCAAGGCCGACCGCGCACAGATCGCCAAGCTGCGCCAATCCGCCACCGTGCGCACCGACACCACCACCGTCGACGGCCTGTCCGATCAGTTCGTGATCGACGTCGGCCCGGAAGACGAGCTGATGTGGGCCCGTGACGGCGTCCAGGAAAGCCAGGTGCGCAAGCTCAAGGCCGGCCAGATCCCGTTCGAGGGCAGCCTCGACCTGCACGGCATGACCGTCGAGAAGGCCCGGGAGACCCTGTGGGCATTTCTGGCCGAAGCCACGAAGCTCGAGATCCGCTGCGTGCGCGTCACCCACGGCAAGGCCGTGCGGCTGGACGGCAAGCGGCCGATGATCAAGAGCCACGTCAACACCTGGCTGCGCCAGCATCCGCAGGTGCTCGGCTTCACCTCGTGCCAGCCCCGCCACGGCGGCGCAGGGTCGGTGTACGTGATGCTCAAACGCACCATGATGGAAGGCCGCGACGAATAAAGCCGCCACGCCGAACTTGCAGGGCCGCGTCCGCCACCGTACCCTTGCCCTTTGCGAAAATCCCCACAGGTAGATTCATGTCCCTGGAACAGAATTACACCGCGATCCTCGGCCAACTGGGCGAAGACGTGTCCCGCGAAGGCCTGCTCGACACGCCAAAACGTGCAGCCAAGGCCATGCAGTACCTCTGCCGCGGTTACCAACAGACGCTCGAGGAGGTCACCAACGGTGCCCTGTTCAGCTCCGACAACAGCGAAATGGTGCTGGTCAAGGACATCGAGCTGTACTCGTTGTGCGAACACCACCTGCTGCCGTTCATCGGCAAGGCCCACGTCGCCTACATCCCGAGCGGCAAGGTGCTGGGCCTGTCCAAGGTGGCGCGGATCGTCGACATGTACGCCCGCCGCCTGCAGATCCAGGAGAACCTCAGCCGCCAGATCGCCGACGCGGTGCAGCAAGTCACCGGCGCCCTGGGCGTGGCGGTGGTGATCGAGGCCAAGCACATGTGCATGATGATGCGCGGTGTGGAGAAGCAAAATTCGTCGATGATCACCTCGGTGATGCTGGGTGAGTTCCGCGAAAACGCGGCGACCCGCAGCGAGTTCCTCAGCCTGATCAAGTGATTCGCGGCACAGGAAAACCGGCGTTGATCGCCGGTTTTTTTTCGTGCGCGAAAAATCGGGTAAGCTGCGCGCCTTCTCCAATGTCCCTGTGAGGCTTGTAACGTGTTCGTCAAAGCGCTTCGTGTCGGCCTCGGCCAACTGATCATCTTCATCGACTTCCTGACCCGCCCAGGCAAGAAACAGCGCCCCGCCGCCGCCCAGGCCCAGGTGGACGCCGCCGCCAAGGACCTGACCCTGTACCAGTTCCACGCCTGCCCGTTCTGCGTGAAGACCCGCCGCACCCTGCGCCGCCTGAACGTGCCGGTGGCCCTGCGCGACGCGAAGAACGACGAGCAGCACCGCCAGGCCCTGCTGGAACAGGGCGGCAAGATCAAGGTGCCGTGCCTGCGCATCGAAGAGAACGGCCAGACCACCTGGATGTATGAGTCCAAGGTGATCATCGAGTACCTGGACAAGCGGTTTGCGGCGGCCTGACCGCGGTGAGGCCCGCCGGATCGCCACAAGATCCAGACAAAAACAAACCGGCCCCTGGCCGGTTTGTTCGTTTTCAGGCCGCCTTGTCCGCCTGGGCCCGCCGAACCACCACCGCCAGCCGTCTGATTCCCTCCTCCAGCCTGTCCGGGTCGATGTGGCTGAAGTTCAGCCGCAGGTGACCGGGGTTGCGGTCCGGTTCGGGAAAGAACGGCTCCCCCGGCATGAACGCCACATCGTCGGCCAGCGCGGCGTCGAGCAAGGTGCGGGTGTCCAGCGGCCGCTTGAGGGTCAGCCAGAAGAACAACCCGCCCTGGGGCACGTTCCAGTCCGCCAGGTCTGAAAAGTGCCTTTCCAGCGCCGACTGGAACGCATCGCGGCGCTGGCGGTAGAAACTGCGCAATTGCGTCAGATGCGCCTGGTATCGCTCACTGCCGATCCATTGCAGGGCTTGCCACTGGCCGATGCGGTTGGTGTGCAGATCCGCCGACTGCTTGAGCTTGAGCAAGTGGGGGAACAGGTCCGGACTCGCGATCAAATACCCGACCCGCAGGCCCGGCAGCAGCGTCTTGGAGACCGTGCCGGTGTAGATCCAGCTGGATTTCTTCAGGCGCCCGGCGATGGGCCGGGCACTGCCGCCGTCGAAGGTCAGTTCGCGGTAGGGCTCGTCCTCGATCAGCGTGACGCCGAATTCGTCCAGCAACGCGGCGACCGCTTCGCGCTTGGCTTCGCTGTAGCGCACGGCCGACGGATTCTGGAAGGTCGGGATCAAGTAGATGAACGCCGGGCGATGCCGTTCAAGGCGCTGGCGCAGTTGCCCAAGATCGGGGCCGTCCGCCTCCAGCGGCACGGTCAGGCAGTCGGCGCCGAACAGCTGGAAAATCTGCAGCGCCGCCAGGTAGGTCGGTGCTTCGAGCAGGATCTGCGTGCCCTTGTCGATGTACAGCTTGGCGGCCAGATCGAGGGTCTGCTGCGAGCCGCTGACCACCAGCACCTGGCTCGCTGAGCACGGCAGGCCCAGCGCCCTCGCCTCGGCCGCTAGCATTTCGCGCAGGGCCGGCTCGCCTTCGCTCATGCCGTATTGGCCGAGGGTCACCGGCATGTCGCTCCAGTCGACATTCGGCAGCATGGCTTCGGCCGGCAGGCCGCCGGCGAACGACATCACTTGCGGCCGCTGGGCGGCGGCGAGGATTTCACGGATCAGAGAACTTTTGAGGCGCGAGACACGTTCGGAAAAAGCCATGGGAATCACCGCTGGCGAGGGTTGAGGGAGTTGAGTCAAACTGCTTGACCGAAACTACGGCAACCCGAACGAGTACGTCAATATGCTTGACCTTAAAAACCCCGTCAGCCAGCAACAGGCCATGGAAGCGTTCTTCTTCGGCTATCAGGCGTTCACCGCCAAGGCCGATGAAATGCTCGAACGGCGGGGCCTGTCCCGGGTGCATCAGCGCATCGTGTTTTTCATCGCCCGCTATCCCAACCTGAGCGTCAAGGAACTGCTGGCCTTGCTCGGCGTCAGCAAGCAGGCGCTGAACATGCCGCTGCGCCAATTGCAGGAAATGCACTTGGTGGACAGCGTGGCGTCGCAGACCGACAAGCGTAAGCGCCTGCTGGAGCTGACGGCCGAAGGCGCGAAGTTCGAACAGGCGCTCCGGCGCGAGCAGGTGAAACTGCTGGAGCGGGTGTTCGGCGAAGCCGGAGAGGCGGCGGTGAACGGCTGGCTGGCGGTGAACATGGCGCTGGGGAACAGTCAGGTTCAGCCTGACTGATCCGGCCGGCCTCACGCTGGCCAATCGAATCGTCGCACTGCAGCACCCACAGAATCGGCAATGGCGATATAGCCCTATCGCCAGAACTTTCGTCGACAAAGCCAAAAACATTATTTGCTTTATTTGTATACAAAAGCATAATCCACTGCGTGCGAGTTCCTGACCTAACGGTCAACAAATTCGCGTAAGCCTCAAAGGGCCGCTGCCACCCCTCCTGGGTCCGGCCCTGGAAATAACAATAAAACTCTTGAGGAGTACCGCTGTGGAAAGCCGCAAATCCGAAGCATCGACGCTGGACCTCTCGCCGCCGTTACGCAACGGCCTGTTGGAGCGCATCTTCAAACTCAGCTTGCACGGCACCACGGTGAAGACCGAGCTGATAGCCGGTCTGACAACCTTCATCACCATGGCTTACATCATTTTCGTCAACCCGAACATCATGGCCGACGCCGGCATCGACCACGGCGCGGCGTTCGTCGCCACCTGTATCGCGGCGGCGCTGGGCTGCCTGCTGATGGGCCTGTACGCCAACTGGCCGGTGGGCCTGGCGCCGGGCATGGGCCTCAATGCGTTCTTCACCTACACCGTGGTCGGCACCATGGGCTACAACTGGGAGACCGCGCTCGGTGCGGTGTTCGTCTCCGGCGTGCTGTTCATGATCCTGACCTTCTCGCGCATCCGCGAATGGCTGCTCAACAGCATTCCGGTCAGCCTGCGCTTTGCGATGGGCGCCGGCGTCGGCCTGTTCCTCGGGCTGATCGGCCTGAAGACCGCCGGCATCGTGGTCGACAGCCCGGCCACCCTGATCAAGCTCGGTTCCCTGCGCGAACCCGGCCCGCTGCTCGCCGCCCTGTGCTTCCTGATGATCGCGATCCTCAGCTACCACAAGGTGTTCGGCGCGATCCTCATCAGCATCATCACCGTGACCCTCGCCGGTTGGGGCCTGGGCCTGGTGCACTACGAAGGGATCCTGTCGGCGCCGCCGAGCCTGGCCCCGACCTGGATGGCCATGAACGTGGCCGGCGTGTTCAACGTCAGCATGATCAGCGTCGTGCTCGCGTTCCTGTTCGTACACATGTTCGACACCGCCGGCACCCTGATGGGCGTTGCCCAGCGGGCCAACCTGGTGGCGGCCGACGGGCGCATCGAAAACCTCTCCCGCGCCATGAAGGCCGACAGCGCCTCCAGCGTGTTCGGCGCGGTGGTCGGCGTGCCGCCGGTCACCAGTTACGTGGAGAGCGCCGCCGGCGTGGCCGCTGGCGGTCGGACCGGTCTTACCGCCGTCACCGTGGGTGTGCTATTTATTGCCGCCATGTTCTTCGCTCCGCTGGCCGGCATGATTCCCGCCTACGCCACCGCCGGTGCGCTGATCTATGTCGCGATGCTGATGATGGGCGGCATGGCCCACATCGAATGGGACGAGGCGACCGACAGCATTCCGGCGATCGTCACCGCGATCATGATGCCGCTGACCTTCTCGGTGGCCGACGGCATCGCGCTGGGCTTCATCACCTACGTGGCGCTGAAGGCCGGCACCGGCAAGTACAAGGAAATTTCCGTCAGTCTGTGGGTGCTCTGCGCGATCTTCATCGCCAAGTTCATCTTCTTGTAAGCGTCTCGCAGACCTGGCTACGAACCGGCCTCACCCCTTCGGGTGAGGCTTTTGCGCAAATGGAGGAAAGTGATGAGTCTGGAAACCTGGTTGCTGTTCAGCGGCGCTGCATTGGTGGTGATCCTCATTCCCGGGCCGCTGTCGTTGCTCATGATCAGCAACAGCCTGAACTACGGGCTGCGTCGTTCTTACCCGGCGTTTCTTGGTGGGGTGATCGCCTCGATCTGCCTGCTCAGCGCCTCGGCGCTGGGGCTCGGCGCGTTGCTGCTGGCCTCGGAGCAACTGTTCAGCGCCTTGAAGATCGTCGGCGCGCTGTACCTGTTCTACCTCGCCTGGCAGAGCTGGCAGCAATCGCGCCTGCCGTCGGTCGGCGCCGAAGTGCCCCAGGCCGCGCCGGTTCCGCGCTTTCGCACGCTGTTCGGGCGCGCTTTCGTGCTGGGCGCCAGCAACCCCAAGGACATCCTGTTCTTCGCCGCCTTCCTGCCGCAGTTCCTCAGTGCTCAGCAGCCGTTCCTGCCGCAGCTGCTGATCATGATCGCGACCTGGGTGGTGCTCGACCTGTGCTGCAAACTGGCCTACGGCCTCGGTGCCCACGGCGCGGCGCGCTACCTGCGCAGCGGCAAGGGTCAGAGCTGGTTCAACCGCGTCAGCGCCGGTTTGTTCAGCGGCGCGGGGGCGGCGTCTCTGCTTAGCCGTTAAAAGCATCGCCGGCAAGCCAGCTCCCACAGGCTCGGGGTGTTCAGATTCATTGCGCACGACCTGGACACTGTGGGAGCTGGCTTGCCAGCGATGGCATCAGCACAGGCACAGCTTTTCTGCAGGCAAAAAAAAGCCCGCAGTGTGAGCGGGCGAAAGACCAAAGAAGCTATATGCGCAGTCGCTTCCCGGCGGGGGCAGCTGCTTGGGGGTCAGCTGCCCCGATAGGTGGAATAGCTGTACGGCGAGATCAGCAGCGGAACGTGGTAATGGTCCTGCTCGGCAGAGATGCCGAAACGCAGCACCACCACGTCCAGAAAGGCCGGCTCCGGCAGCTGGACGCCACGGGCGCGGTAGTAGTCGCCGGCATGGAACTGCACCTGGTAGACCCCGGTGCGGTAGTCGTCGCCCTGCAGCAGCGGTGCATCGACCCGGCCGTCGCTGTTGGTGAGCGCACTCGCGACCAGTTCCAGGTGCGAACCTTCAACGCGGTACAGCTCGACCTTGATCGAGCTGCCCGGGCAACCGTGTGCAGCGTCCAAAACGTGTGTCGTCAAACGTCCCATTGATTCTGCGCGCCTGCCTGCCGGAAGCAGTCAGGCCTCGCGCCTCCCGAAGTCAGTTGAAAAGGAGGCCGCACCGTTTCGGAGCCCGAAAAGCTGCGGCGAGCGACTGATTAAGACATTTTTCATAAAAATTGTACACAATAAAAACGACATTTTTCCGCCCACCCCCGCCATCCGCCGATTTCCCGCCGATTCTCCAGCAAACCCCGCCTTCATTGAACCTCCGATCCATTAGCTGACCGGTCAGGCAGATTTCTTGCAGGCTCACGCCTTTATCAGGAAAAGATGACGGCCGGCGAAAAATGCGAAAATTCAGGCTTACAAATTGAGAATAAAGTTGTATACAATCAGCCCATCGCTGTGACGCCAGCCTGCCATCTCACGCCAGGGCGCCACACCACCTGTCAACGAATAAGAAGGAAGACTGCAGTGAGCGCTGACTATCCACGCGACCTGATCGGTTACGGCAGTAACCCTCCTCACCCACACTGGCCGGGCAATGCCCGGATCGCCCTGTCCTTCGTGCTCAACTATGAAGAAGGCGGCGAGCGCAACGTCCTGCACGGCGACAAGGAATCCGAAGCCTTCCTTTCCGAGATGGTCGCCGCGCAGCCCCTGCAGGGCGTGCGCAACATGAGCATGGAATCCCTTTACGAGTATGGCAGCCGCGCCGGCGTGTGGCGGATCCTGAAACTGTTCAAGGAATTCGACATTCCCCTGACCGTGTTCGCCGTCGCCATGGCCGCCCAGCGCCACCCGGACGTGATCCGTGCGATGGCCCAGGCCGGCCACGAGATCTGCAGCCACGGCTACCGCTGGATCGACTACCAGTACATGGACGAGGCCCAGGAGCGCGAGCACATGCTCGAGGCGATCCGCATCCTCACCGAAATCACCGGCGAACGCCCGCTGGGCTGGTACACCGGCCGCACCGGCCCGAACACCCGCCGGCTGGTGATGGAAGAAGGCGGCTTCCTCTACGACAGCGACACCTACGACGACGACCTGCCCTACTGGGAGCCGAACAATCCGACCGGCAAACCGCACCTGGTGATCCCGTACACCCTCGACACCAACGACATGCGCTTCACCCAGGTGCAGGGCTTCAACAAGGGCGACGACTTCTTCGAGTACCTCAAGGACGCGTTCGACGTGCTCTACGCCGAAGGCGCCGAGGCGCCGAAGATGCTCTCGATCGGCCTGCACTGCCGCCTGGTGGGCCGTCCGGCGCGCCTGGCCTCGCTCAAGCGCTTCCTCGAATACGCCAAGAGCCATGAGCAGGTGTGGTTCAGCCGCCGCGTCGACATCGCGCGCCACTGGCACGCGACCCACCCGTACCAAGGGGCCGCCAAATGAGCACCTTCCAGACCGTCAAGCCGTCGGCCCTGGGCCGCGACGCCTTCGTCAAGGCCTTCGCCGACATCTACGAACATTCGCCATGGGTGGCCGAAAAGGCCTTCGACCTGGGCCAGGACGCTTCGCTCGACGAGATCGAAACCCTGCACCAGCGCATGAGCGATATCCTGTTGAGCGCCGATCACGCAAGCCAGCTTGCCCTGATCAACGCTCACCCGGACCTGGCCGGCAAAGCCGCCGTCCAGGGCCAACTGACCGAAGCCAGCACCAACGAACAAGCCGGCGCCGGTATCCACCAATGCACGGCCGAAGAGTTCCAGCGCTTCACCGAGCTGAACGACGCCTACAAAGCCAAGTTCAAGTTTCCCTTCATCATGGCGGTAAAGGGCAGCAACCGGCATCAGATCCTCGCGGCGTTCGAAACGCGCATCCACAACCCGGTGGACACCGAGTTCAAGTGCGCGCTGGCGGAGATCAACAAGATCGCCCTGTTCCGATTACTGACTCTCTAGCAAGCCTGGCCCGAGAGACCTCTAGAACGCTTGTGTTTCCCAGGGCCTTGCAAGCATCCCCAGCCAACTATTTAAAGGCAGACAAGAAGAATGAAAGCTTACGCCGTACCTTTCGAGAAGTTCGTCAACCTGGCCGACGCCCGCCTGGGCACCAAGATCATTTCGGTCACCGATGACTGGTTCGCAGACGCCAACCGTCTGTTCCAACCGACCCCGGCCGTGTGGAAGGAGGGCGTGTTCGATGACAACGGCAAGTGGATGGACGGCTGGGAGTCGCGCCGCAAGCGCTTCGAAGGCTACGACAGCGCGGTGATCCGCCTGGGCGTGCCGGGCTCGATCAAGGGCGTGGACATCGACACCTCATTCTTCACCGGCAACTTCCCGCCGTCGGCTTCCCTGGAAGCCTGCTTCCTGGCCTCCGGCGAGCCGGACGAAAACACCCAGTGGACCGAAGTGCTGTCGGCCGTCGAGCTGCAAGGCAACAGCCACCACTACCATGAAATCAGCAACGGCCAGGCGTTCAGCCACCTGCGCTTCAACATCTACCCGGACGGCGGCGTGGCCCGTCTGCGCGTGTACGGCATTCCGTTCCGCGACTGGTCGGCGGTGGGCGACAACGAGCAAGTGGACCTGGCCGCCGCCCTCAACGGCGGACGCGCCCTCGCCTGCTCCGACGAGCACTTCGGCCGCATGAGCAACATCCTCAACCCGGGCCGCGGCATCAACATGGGCGACGGCTGGGAAACCGCACGCCGCCGCACGCCGGGCAACGACTGGGTCATCGTCGCCCTGGGCCATCCGGGCGAGATCGAGAAGATCGTCGTCGACACCCTGCACTTCAAGGGCAACTACCCGGACAGCTGCTCGATCCAGGGCGCCTTCGTCAAGGGCGGCACCGACAGCCAGATCGAGACCCAGTCGCTGTTCTGGCGTGAACTGCTGCCGAGCCAGAAGCTGGAGATGCACGCCGAACACACCTTCGTCGAGCAGATCAAGGCACTGGGCCCGATCACCCACATCCGTCTGAACGTGTTCCCGGATGGTGGTGTGAGCCGCCTGCGCGTTCTCGGCAAGGTCGCTAAACAAGGGTGAACCCCATCGCTGGCTAGCCAGCTCCCACAGGTCTTGTGAACGCCACAGTCCACTGTGGGAGCGGGCTCGCCCGCGATGGCGACAGTTCTAACAACACAGAATCCTGGACAAGAAGAACAGCATGCGCACACTGACGATTGAACCGCTGACCAAAGAAGCCTTCGCCCCTTTCGGTGATGTCATCGAAACCGACGGCAGCGATCACTTCATGATCAACAACGGTTCGACCATGCGCTTTCACAAACTGGCCACGGTCGAGACCGCCACGCCAGAGGACAACGCGATCATCAGCATCTTCCGCGCCGACGCGCTGGACATGCCGCTGACCGTGAGCATGCTGGAACGCCATCCGCTGGGCAGCCAGGCTTTCATTCCGCTGCTCGGCAACCCCTTTCTGATCGTGGTCGCGCCACTTGGCGATGCACCTGTATCAGGCTTGGTCCGCGCCTTCGTCACCAACGGCAGGCAGGGCATCAATTACCATCGCGGCGTCTGGCACCACCCGGTGCTGACGATCGAAAAGCGGGATGACTTCCTGGTGGTTGATCGCAGTGGCTCCGGCAACAACTGCGATGAGCATTTCTTCAAAGAGGATGAGCGTCTGATCCTCGCCCCCCACCAATAAGAGAAGGTCCGATCACGCGACGACAAGCGTGACGGGCGAGAGGTAACAACTGTGGAAGCACATCTGTTGGAATGGCTGAACCTGAGCGTGCGCTGGGTTCACATGATCACCGGCGTGGCCTGGATCGGCGCGTCGTTCTACTTCGTCTGGCTGGAGAACAACCTCAACCGCGTCAACCCGAAAACCGGTCTTGCGGGCGACCTGTGGGCGATCCATGGCGGCGGCATCTATCACCTGGAAAAGTACAAGCTGGCCCCGCCGTCGATGCCGGAGAACCTGCACTGGTTCAAGTGGGAAGCCTACTTCACCTGGATGTCGGGGATCGCGCTGCTGTGCGTAGTGTTCTACTCCAACCCCGTGCTCTACCTCGTGGCGCCCGGCAGTGGCCTGAGCGGCCCTGAAGGCGTGGCCATCGGCGTCGGCGCATTGATCGCCGGCTGGTTCATCTACGACTTCCTGTGCGATTCGCCGCTGGGCAAGAAACCCGCCCTGCTCGGCTTCATCCTGTTCGTGCTGATCATCGGCGCGGCCTACGGCTTCAGCAAAGTGTTCAGCGGGCGCGGCGCGTACCTGCACGTCGGCGCGATCATCGGCACCATCATGGTCGGCAACGTGTTCCGCATCATCATGCCGGCCCAGCGCGCCCTGGTGGCCGCGATCGCCGAGAACCGCACGCCGGATCCGGCCCTGCCGGCCAAAGGCCTGCTGCGTTCGCGCCACAACAACTACTTCACCCTGCCGGTGCTGTTCATCATGATCAGCAACCACTTCCCGAGCACCTACGGCAGCCAGTACAACTGGCTGATCCTGGCCGGGATCGCGGTGCTGGCGGTGCTGGTGCGTCACTACTTCAACACCCGCCACGACAGCCACAAGTTCGCCTGGACCTTGCCGGTGGCAGCGGTGGGCATGATCAGCCTGGCCTACGTGACCGGCCCCGCCACCGCCCCGACCGCCCCGGACGTGGCCAAGGCACCGGCGAAGATCGAGTACCAGCCCCTGCCGGAAACGGCGTTGGGCGGCGGCGCCAAACCGGCCGAGGCCGCGCAGCCGGCCGCACCTGCAGCCCCTGCCGCCGCACCGGCCCAGGCGTCCAGCGCAGGCCCTGCGTTCGACAAGGTGCACAGCGTGATCCAGGAACGTTGCGCGGTCTGCCACTCGGCCAAGCCGACCAGCCCGCTGTTCAGCGCGGCCCCTGCCGGCGTGATGTTCGACACCCCCGAGCAGATCCGCCAGAACGCGGCGCGGATCCAGGCCCAGGCCATCACCACGCAGATCATGCCGCT
The DNA here is from genome assembly GCF_019145435.1 of Pseudomonas ekonensis. Taxonomy (NCBI): domain Bacteria; kingdom Pseudomonadati; phylum Pseudomonadota; class Gammaproteobacteria; order Pseudomonadales; family Pseudomonadaceae; genus Pseudomonas; species Pseudomonas ekonensis. The sequence continues at coordinate 711,407 of NZ_JAHSTS010000002.1, forward strand.
GGGCAACATCACCCAGATGACCCAGCAGGAACGTGACCTGATCGGTGCCTGGATCGCCCAGGGAGCCCAGACCAACTAAGCAATAAAAGCATCGCTGGCAAGCCAGCTCCCACAGGGTCCTGCATTGCCTGTGTGGGAGCTGGCATGCCAGCGAATTGCCGCAACGCGGTTTACCTGATGCAAAGAAACAGCTGTGAGCAACCCGGCAGCTGTTCAATCACAAGAATAAAAAAGATCCGAGGTGTTGCATGTCCGAGCTGTCCAAAGCGCGCATCCCCGACGCACCCGCCATTCAGCGTTTGCCCCTTTTGCAACTGATCCTGGTCGGTCTGCAACATGTTCTGCTGATGTACGGCGGCGCCATCGCGGTTCCGCTGATCATCGGACAGGCCGCAGGCCTGAGTCGCGAGGAAATCGCTTTCCTGATCAACGCCGACCTGCTGGTCGCCGGCATCGCCACCATCGTCCAGTCTCTGGGCATCGGCCCGATGGGCATCCGCATGCCGGTGATGATGGGCGCCAGCTTCGCCGCCGTCGGCAGCATGGTCGCCATGGCCGGCATGCCCGGCATCGGCCTGCAGGGGATCTTCGGCGCGACCATCGCCGCCGGGTTCTTCGGCATGCTCATCGCGCCGTTCATGTCCAAGGTCGTGCGTTTCTTCCCGCCGCTGGTGACCGGCACGGTCATCACCTCGATCGGCCTTTCGCTGTTCCCCGTGGCCGTGAACTGGGCCGGAGGCGGCGCCGCCGCCGCGCAGTTCGGCTCCCCCGTCTACCTGGCCATCGCCGCCCTGGTGCTGGCCACCATTTTGCTGATCCACCGCTTCATGCGCGGTTTCTGGGTCAACATCTCCGTACTGATCGGCATGTGCCTGGGCTATGTGCTCTGCGGCGCCCTCGGCATGGTCGACCTGAGCGGCATGGCCAACGCGCCCTGGGTTCAGTTCGTCACCCCGCTGCATTTCGGCCTGCCGAAGTTCGAGCTGGCGCCGATCCTGTCCATGTGCCTGGTGGTGGTGATCATCTTCGTCGAGTCCACCGGCATGTTCCTGGCGCTGGGCAAGATCACCGGCGAGGAGGTCTGCCCGCGCCGGCTGCGGCGCGGCCTGATGTGCGACGCCGCCGCCTCGTTTTTCGCCGGTTTCTTCAACACCTTCACCCATTCCTCGTTCGCCCAGAACATCGGCCTGGTGCAGATGACCGGCGTGCGCTGCCGCTCGGTGACCATCGTCGCCGGCGGCCTGCTGATCGTGCTGAGCCTGCTGCCCAAGGCGGCGTTCCTGGTGGCGTCGATTCCGCCGGCGGTGCTGGGCGGCGCGGCCATCGCGATGTTCGGCATGGTGGCGGCCACCGGGATCAAGATCCTGCAGGAGGCCGACATCGGCGACCGGCGCAACCAACTGCTGGTGGCGGTGAGCATCGGCATGGGCCTGATCCCAGTGGTGCGTCCGGAGTTCTTCGCCCACCTGCCGGTGTGGATGAGCCCGATCACCCACAGCGGCATCGCCATGGCCACCCTCAGCGCCCTGGTGCTGAACCTGCTGTTCAACATCCTCGGCGGCGCCGAACGCGCCGCGATCAACGACTGCCACGCTCACCCGCATTGATGCCAGCACCACCTCTCCTGTAGGAGCGAGCCTGCTCGCGATGACGGTATGACATTCAACAATACGTTGACTGAAAGAACGCTATCGCGAGCAGGCTCACTCCTGCAGGGACGTGCAACACCCTGCCTCAACAATAAAAACAAGAGGGAGCAACCGATGATTCGCACGCAATCGAACTTGCTATTGAGTGGCTGCCTGCTCGCCGCGTCCCAAGCCATGGCCGGCGATCTATTGCTGTGGCAGACCAACAGCCTGAGCTACCTGTACGGCAAGAACTTCGCGATCAACCCGTCGATCCAGCAGACGGTGACCTTCGAGCATGCCGACAAATGGAAGTACGGCGACAACTTCCTGTTCGTCGACAAGATCTTCTACAACGGCCAGGAAGACCGCAACAAAGGCCCCCACGCGTTCTACGGCGAATTCAGCCCGCGCCTGTCGTTCGGCAAGATCTTCGACAAGCGGATCGAATTCGGCCCGGTCAAGGACGTGCTGCTGGCGATGACCTACGAATACGGCGAAGGCGACAGCGAGGCCTACCTGATCGGCCCGGGCTTGGACCTCAAGGTGCCGGGCTTCAACTATTTCACCCTCAATTTCTACCGCCGCCAGACCGAAGGCCCGCGCCCCGGCGACGGCGTCTGGCAGATCACGCCCGGCTGGTCGTACAGCATTCCCGTGGGCAACTCCGACGTGCTGATCGACGGCTACCTCGACTGGGTGGTGGACAACGACGAGAACGCGCGCGGCACCTACCACGCCAACCTGCACATCAACCCGCAGATCAAGTACGACCTGGGCAAGGCCCTCGGCTGGCGCGAAAAGCAACTGTACGTGGGCACCGAGTACAGCTACTGGAAGAACAAGTACGGCGTCGAAAGCAGCCACAGTTTCGACACCAACCAGAACACCGCCAGCCTGCTGGTGAAGGTGCACTTCTGAGATGGCCCGCAACCGCGCCCCTGACCTGTCGTCGGTGCTCTGTTGCGGGGCACTTGAGGCCTGGCCGTCGAGTCAGTATTCTCCGCGGCCTCCTGAATTCGGTCTAAAAAAAAGCCCGAATTTAATTCCTGACCGAAAAGCCAACTTATCCAGGCCGCGGTCGGTGCCGAGGCATTCCGAAAACACGTTCATCCGACTGTTTTTCAGCAGCCGGACGGGCGTTTTTTTGCTTTCCGAAAGCCTTGGCGCAGCTCTTGCTGAATGCACCTGCCACAAGCGGCGGAGCTGACCGGACGGACGATTTTCGCAGTAACGAGAAAAGGCGCCACACCAGAGCGCCGACCTTAAAAAAATAACGTGGAACACCTACTTTGGGAGCAACCGAATGAAACGCACCTGCACCAGCCTGATGCTCGCGGGATCCTTGCTGGCCGGCGGCCAGGCCATGGCCGGCGACCTGCTGCAATGGCAGAACAACAGCCTGACCTACCTGTACGGCAAAGACTTCAAGGTCAACCCGGCCATTCAGCAGACCGTCACCTTCGAGCACGCCGATGCGTGGAAGTACGGGGACAACTTCCTGTTCATCGACAAGATCTTCTACAACGGCAAGCCGGATGGCGGCGTCGGCAACAACACCTACTACGGCGAGTTCAGCCCGCGCCTGTCGCTGGGCAAGATCCTCGACCAGAAGATCGAGTTCGGCCCGGTCAAGGACGTGCTGCTGGCGATGACCTACGAGTTCGGTGAAGGCGACGTCGAGTCCTACCTGATCGGCCCGGGCTTCGACCTGGCGATCCCAGGCTTCGACTACTTCCAGCTGAACTTCTACCAGCGCCACACCGAAGGCCCGCGCGCCGGCGACAACGTCTGGCAGATCACCCCGGTCTGGTCCTACACCATTCCGGTCGGCAAGTCGGACGTGCTGATCGACGGCTTCATGGACTGGGTGGTCGACAACGACTCCAATTCCAAGGGCGACTACCACGCCAACCTGCACTTCAACCCGCAGATCAAGTACGACCTGGGCAAGGCGCTGAGCTTCGGCGAGAAGCAGCTGTACGTGGGCGTCGAGTACGACTACTGGAAGGACAAGTACGGGATCGACGACACCCGTGCGTTCACCACCAATCAGAACGTGACCAGCTTCCTGGTGAAGTTCCACTTCTGATTCCGGGCCGCCCGCCAGGGCGCCTTCGCGAGCAAGCTCGCTCCCACAGGGTTTTGCAGAGGCCACAGAATCTGCATTCAATGTGGGGGCCAGCCTGCTGGCATTTTCACTGGCTGGCGCACCGCCGGCCTCAGGCCGGCACCACCGCCTCGCCGATCCCCAGGAACCGGCACAGCTCCTCGCGCTTGGCCAACGCATCGCGCCGGCCCAAGTCGATCAGCTCGCTGCAGTACCCCGCCTCGAACAGCAGATAGCTCAGCACCCCTGCCCCGCTGGTCTTGGTCGCGCCCGGCCCGCGCAAGAACAGCCGCAACGCCGCCGGCAATTCCTGACGGTGCCGCGCCGCGATTTCGTCGATCGGCTGACTGGGCGAAATCACCAGCACCTCCACCGGCGCCGCACCCAATGACCGGGTCGGCGTACCGTCGGGCAGCAGATGGCTGAACTGGTTCAGGCGCTGGAGCAGTTCGATGTCGCTTTCCAGGCTGTCGATGAACGTGCTGTTGAGCATGTGCCCGCCGATCTGCGCCAGCGTCGGCTGCTGGCCGGTGTAGGTGCGCTCCAGCGGCTGCTGCGGGTCGAAGCCGCGCGGGTTGCCGCTCACGCCCACCACCAGCACCCGGCTCGCCCCCAGGTGCAGCGCCGGGCTGATCGGCGCCGACTGCCGCACCGCGCCGTCGCCGAAGAACTCGGCGCCGATCTTCACCGGGGCGAACAGCAGCGGGATCGCCGAACTGGCCAGCAGGTGATCCACCGACAGTTGCGTCGGCACGCCGATGCGCCGGTGACGCAGCCACGCATCGATGGCGCCGCCGCCCTGATAGAACGTGACGGCCTGGCCGGACTCGTAGCCGAACGCCGTCACCGCCACCGCATGCAGCTGTTTGCGGGCGATGGACTCGGCGATGCCGGGCATGTGCAGCTTGTCGTGCAGCAGCGTGCGCAGCGGCGCACTGTTGAGCAGCGCCACCGGCACCCGCCGGCCCAGGCCCAGCAGGCTGTGGAACACGAACCGGGCGGCCTGGCGGATCACCCCCGGCCAGTCGCTGCGCAGCACCCGGTGGCTGCGAAAGCCCTGCCAGAACTGGGTGAGGCGCGCGACGGCGGCGCGAAAATCGGTGGCGCCGCTGGCCAGGCTGACGGCGTTGATCGCCCCGGCGGACGTGCCGACGATCACCGGAAACGGATTGTCCGCCCCCGGCGGCAGCAGTTCGGCGATGGCCGCCAGCACCCCGACCTGATAGGCCGCCCGAGCCCCGCCGCCGGAAAGAATCAAACCTGTGACCGGTTCAGCTGGGCTCATCGCAACGCTCCGTGGTGCTTTAAGGGAAAGGGAACATCAACCGCGCTTGGCGTACAGCTTCGGCTCGCCCGGCGGGCGGCTCTTGAAGCGCCGGTGGGCCCACAGGTATTGCTCGGGGCAATCGCGCAGCACGCCTTCGACCCACTGGTTGATGCGGATGCAGTCGGCCTCTTCGGTCTCGCCGGGAAAATCCTCCAGCGGCGCGTGGATCACCAGCCGGTAGCCGCTGCCGTCGGCCAGGCGTTCCTGGGTGAACGGCACCACCAGCGCCTTGCCCAGCCGGGCGAACTTGGTGGTGGCGGTGACGGTCGCCGCCTGGATGCCGAACAGCGGCACGAAAATGCTTTGCTTGGCGCCGTAGTCCTGGTCCGGCGCATACCAGATCGCCCGGCCCGAACGCAAAAGCTTGAGCATGCCGCGCACGTCGTCACGCTCCACCGCCAGCGAATCGAGGTTGTGCCGCTCGCGGCCGCGGCGCTGGACGAAATCGAACAGCGCGTTCTTGTGCTCGCGGTACATGCCGTCGATGGTGTGCCGCTGGCCGAGCAGCGCCGCGCCGATCTCAAGCGTGGTGAAGTGCGCGGCCATCAGGATCACGCCCTTGCCCTCGCGCTGGGCCTTCTGCAGGTGCTCAAGCCCTTCGACATGGGCCAGTTTGGCCAGGCGCTGGCGCGACCACCACCAGCTCATCGCCATCTCGAAGAAGGCGATGCCGGTGGAGGCGAAGTTCTCCCTGAGCAGGCGCTCGCGCTCGGCGGCGGACTTTTCCGGGAAGCACAGCTCCAGGTTGCGCTTGGCGATGCGCCGCCGGTCGCCGGCCAGGCGATACATCACGGCGCCGAGAAACCGACCGATGGCCAGCAAGGCCGGGTACGGCAGCTGCACGATCAGCCACAAGAGCCCCAAGCCGCACCAGAGCGGCCAGAAGCGCGGGGAAAGAAAGGCGGTTCGAAAACGCGGGCGTTCCATTAAAGCTTCCGTCAATGCAGTGGCCGCGCATTCTACATCGTTCGACCCGGCTTGCGGCTGGCCGGCGTTCTCGTTATAAGTCTCGGCACTTTTAGTGACAAGCCGTTGTATCCCGACATGAGCCAAACCGAACCGCTAGACCAGGATCCCGTGTTCCAGTTGAAGGGCAGCATGCTTGCCATCACCGTGCTGGAGCTGTCCCGCAACGACCTCGACAGCCTCGACCGGCAACTGGCGGCCAAAGTGGCCCAGGCCCCGAACTTCTTCAGCAACGCGCCGCTGGTCCTGGCCCTGGACAAACTGCCGCCGGGCGAAGGCGCGGTCGACCTGCCGGGACTGATGCGCGTGTGCCGCCAGCACGGCCTGCGCACCCTGGCGATCCGCGCCAGCCGCATCGAGGACATCGCCGCCGCCATCGCCATCGACATCCCGGTGCTGCCGCCGTCCGGCGCCCGCGAGCGGCCGCTGGAAGCGCCTGAGCCCGAGGTGAAGAAGCAGCCGGAAAAGGCGCCGGAGCCGGCCGTCAAGCCGACCCGCGTCATCACCTCGCCAGTACGCGGCGGCCAGCAGATCTACGCCCAGGGCGGCGATCTGGTGGTGATCTCTTCGGTCAGCCCCGGGGCGGAACTTCTGGCCGACGGCAACATCCATGTATACGGCCCGATGCGCGGACGTGCGCTGGCCGGCGTCAAGGGCGACACCAAGGCGAGGATTTTCTGCCAGCAATTGAGCGCTGAACTGATCTCCATCGCAGGCCATTACAAGGTTTCCGAAGATTTGCGCCGCGACCCGCTGTGGGGCGCCGGCGTGCAGGTCAGCCTGTCGGGCGACGTGTTGAACATCATTCGGCTTTAACGGATACTGCCGCATTTTCCAAGCATCTCTGAAACATAGCGAAAACGGCTCAAACGAAGTAGGAAAAAGGCCAAAAGCCGAATTCCAGCCAAGGCTGTCCGACTGCATTAGTTTTCAAGAGATGTTTTTCAGGGGCTGAACAGTCCTTCTTCCTTAGGGGTGAAACACCTTGGCCAAGATTCTCGTGGTTACATCCGGCAAGGGTGGTGTGGGTAAGACCACCACCAGCGCCGCTATCGGTACCGGCCTCGCACTGCGCGGGCACAAAACAGTCATCGTCGACTTCGACGTGGGCCTGCGTAACCTCGACCTGATCATGGGTTGCGAGCGTCGCGTGGTGTACGACTTCGTCAACGTGGTCAACGGCGAAGCCAACCTGCAGCAAGCCCTGATCAAGGACAAGCGCCTGGAGAACCTGTACGTGCTGGCCGCCAGCCAGACCCGTGACAAGGACGCGCTGACCCAGGAAGGCGTGGAAAAGGTCCTGATGGAACTCAAGGACCAATTCGACTTCGTGGTCTGCGACTCCCCGGCGGGCATCGAAAAAGGCGCGCACCTGGCCATGTACTTCGCTGACGAAGCGATCGTCGTGACCAACCCTGAGGTTTCCTCGGTACGCGACTCCGACCGCATGCTGGGCCTGCTGGCCAGCAAGTCGCGCCGCGCCGAAAAAGGCGAAGAGCCGATCCAGGAACACCTGCTGATCACCCGCTACCACCCGGAGCGTGTCGAGAAGGGCGAAATGCTCGGCGTCGAAGACGTCAAGGAAATCCTCGCCGTCCGCCTGCTGGGCGTCATTCCGGAATCCCAGGCCGTGCTCAAGGCCTCCAACCAGGGCGTCCCGGTCATCCTCGACGACCAGAGCGATGCCGGCCAGGCCTACAGCGACACCGTCGACCGTCTGCTGGGCAAGGAAAAAGAACACCGGTTCCTCAATGTCGAGAAGAAGGGATTCTTCGAGCGTCTGTTTGGAGGTAGGTAATGAACCTTTTTGACTTCTTTCGTGCCAACAAGAAGCCCAGCACCGCCTCGGTAGCGAAAGAGCGTCTACAGATCATCGTGGCGCATGAACGCGGCCAGCGCAGCACCCCCGACTACCTGCCGTCCCTGCAGAAGGAACTGGTGGAAGTGATCCGCAAGTACGTCAACATCGGCAACGACGACGTGCACGTGGCGCTGGAAAGCCAGGGCAGCTGCTCGATCCTGGAACTCAACATCACCCTGCCAGACCGCTGATCCGGCCTGACGGGAACGACGGCGGCTTCAGGCCCTTCCAGCGATGGAACGGCCTGAAGCCGCCGTCGGCATTTGTCACGAGACTGTTTTAATGCCGCTGTCCAACATCCGCATCATCCATCAGGACGCCGCCATTCTGGTGGTCGACAAGCCCACCCTGCTGCTCTCGGTGCCCGGCCGGGCCGAGGACAACAAGGACTGCCTGATCACCCGCCTGCAGGAAAACGGCTACCCGGAAGCGCGAATCGTCCATCGGCTGGATTGGGAAACGTCCGGCATCATCCTGCTGGCCCGCGACCCCGACACCCACCGCGAACTGTCGCGCCAGTTCCACGACCGGGAAACCGAAAAGGCCTACACCGCCTTGTGCTGGGGCCAGCCGGAACTGGACAGCGGCAGCATCGACCTGCCCCTGCGCTACGACCCGCCGACCAAGCCGCGCCATGTCGTGGACCACGAGTTCGGCAAGCACGCCCTGACCTTCTGGCGCGTGCTGGAGCGTTGCGGCGACTGGTGCCGCGTCGAGCTGACCCCGATCACCGGCCGCTCGCACCAGTTGCGCGTGCACATGCTGTCCATCGGGCATCCGCTGCTGGGCGACGGGCTCTATGCCCATCCGCAAGCCCTCGCGGCCTGGCCGCGCCTGTGCCTGCACGCCAGCATGCTCAGCTTCACCCACCCCCAGTCCGGCGAACGCTTGCGTTTCGAGTGCCCGGCTCCGTTCTAAGCGCCGCCCAGAGGGGCAGTCGCCTGTATTGAGACAAGGATTTTTGTTCCGGATGAGCGGTATCGATCCCCTGGCAACACCCGTCAAGAAAACCCGTCACCAACTGCTTTACCTGATTTACGGCAACCAGGATGTGTACCGGCGCGAAGCCAAGTTCAGCATCCTCACCGCCCTGTCCCAGGCCAAGAACGGCAAGCGCCCGGCGATCCGGATCCTCACCGACCGGCCGCAGGACTACGCCGGCTGGCCGGTGGACACCATCCTGCTGGACGAACAGACCCTGACCCGCTGGCAAGGCAGCCACGGCTACCACCACCGGCGCAAGGCCTGCGCGATCGCCGCCGGCCTGCAACTGGCGCAGAAGACCCTGTTCGTCGACACCGACACGCTGTTCACCAGCGACCCCAACCGGTTGTTCCAGCACATCACCCCCGGCCAGTCGGTGATGGACCGCTTCGAGTACGACTGGAAAGACGTGCACCAGCGCCAGGATTACCTCAAGCTCGCCCGCGACCTCGATGCCCACGGCGTGACGCCCGACAACGGCTTCAAGCTCTACAACAGCGGCCTGTGCGGGGTCACCGACAGCGACTCGGCGCTGTTCGAGGAGTCGATCCGCCTGATCGACGAATGGACCGCCGGCGGCTTCGAGATCCACACCATCGAGCAGATCGCCTTGTCGTACGCCATGCGCAAGCGTCCGGTGGTGGAGGCGCGCAAGCACATCTACCACTACTTCGCGGAGAAGCGCTTCTTCCATGCGATGCAGGCGTACTTCTTCTCCCAGCACGGCGAAGCGTTCAGCCAGCGCCTGGTGGACCTGTGCACCGATGTGCCGCGGGCCAAGCCGTTCCCGTCGGCCTGGCAACGCCTGAAGATCAAATGGAAGCTGCGCAACCAGAGCGGCACCTTGCGCAAGGTCGGCCGCGACTTGCTGTACGGCAGCGCGGCGCCGGACCATCCGTACTACACCGCTTGCCGCCATGAATGGTGGGAATGCGCGTCGCGGGAAATCCTGCGCTGGGACGAAAGCCGCCGGAAAAAGCTGCTGGACCATCCTCGCTGGCCGCAGCAACTGCCGCGTCCGGACAAGCCCGAAGACGAAAAGATCATCATGAGCTACCTGAAGAAGCGGGTGTCGGCGGCCCGCTGAGCCGGTTGCATTGCCCTTTGGTGCCTTTCGCCAGCAGGCAGGCTTCCACAGAAAAGCGGCGGGCAGGTGTGTTGCCCGTCGCGGGCAAGCCCGCTCCCACAGGTTTGCGGGCGCCAGCCTGCCGGCGTGGCGCCGGACCAGGCACCGCAAGGCCACGACCAAGACAGTTGCGCCCGCATGTCCCCAGCCTCGGACCGATGGGGTAAACTCCCGCCCATCGCTGTCTGGAGCCTCTTATGCGCGAAGAGTTGAACCAAGGCCTGATCGACTTCCTCAAGGCCTCCCCTACCCCGTTCCACGCCACCGCCAGCCTTGCCCAACGCCTGGAGGCCGCCGGTTACGTGCGCCTCGACGAGCGCGAGCCGTGGCACACCGAAGCCAACGGCCGTTACTACGTCACCCGTAACGACTCCTCGATCATCGCCATCAAGATGGGCCGCCACTCGCCGCTGCACGACGGCATCCGCCTGGTCGGCGCCCACACCGACAGCCCGTGCCTGCGGGTCAAGCCGCAGCCGGAACTGCAGCGCCAAGGCTTCTGGCAGCTGGGCGTCGAAGTCTACGGCGGCGCGCTGCTGGCGCCGTGGTTCGACCGCGACCTGTCGCTGGCCGGCCGCGTCACCTTCCGCCGCGACGGCAAGGTCGAAAGCCAGCTGATCGACTTCAAGGCGCCGATCGCGATCATCCCTAACCTGGCGATCCACCTCAACCGCGAAGCCAACCAGGGCTGGGCGATCAACGCACAGACCGAACTGCCGCCGGTGCTGGCGCAGTTCGCCGGCGACGAGCGCGTGGACTTCCGCGCCGTGCTCACCGACCAGCTGGCCCGCGAACACGGCCTCAACGCCGATGTGGTGCTCGACTACGAGCTGAGCTTCTACGACACCCAGAGCGCCGCCGTCATCGGCCTGCACGGCGACTTCATCGCCGGCGCCCGCCTGGACAACCTGCTGTCGTGCTACGCCGGCCTGCAGGCCCTGCTCAACGCCGACACCGAAGAGACCTGCGTGCTGGTGTGCAACGACCACGAAGAGGTCGGCTCCTGCTCGGCCTGCGGCGCCGACGGCCCGATGCTGGAGCAGACCCTGCGCCGCCTGCTGCCCGAAGGCGACGAGTTCGTGCGCACCATCCAGAAGTCCCTGCTGGTCTCGGCCGACAACGCCCACGGCGTGCACCCCAACTACGCCGAGAAGCATGACGGCAACCACGGCCCGAAACTCAACGCCGGCCCGGTGATCAAGGTCAACAACAACCAGCGCTACGCCACCAACAGCGAAACCGCCGGGTTCTTCCGCCACCTGTGCATGGCCGAAGAAGTGCCGGTGCAAAGCTTCGTGGTGCGCAGCGACATGGGCTGCGGCTCGACCATCGGCCCGATCACCGCCAGCCACCTGGGCGTGCGCACCGTCGACATCGGCCTGCCGACGTTCGCCATGCACTCGATCCGCGAACTGTGCGGCAGCCATGACCTGGCGCACCTGGTCAAGGTGCTGAGCGCGTTCTACGCCAGCCGCGAACTGCCGTAACCCGCCCTTGCTCCCGCCGGGCTGCAAGGCAGCACCGAAACCCGAGCATGCGATGCCGCAGGCACACCGCATGCCCGGGTTTACGGTCGCTGCGCAACCGGGCGGCAGCAAACGCCCTCGCCACAAAGGCCTTTGTCCTCCGCCGGGCAAAATCCCACCTAGACTTGAACCATCCCCTTCGACAAGGCAGTCGCCATGATCTCGATGTCATCGTTCCACGCCATGCTCATTCCGATCCTGTCGGGCATGATCCTGCTCGCCATCGGCTTCAACTTCCGCGACAAGAACGCCGGCGTGTTCGCCATGTGGGTCGGCATGCTGATGATCCTGGCCACCGTGGTCTACAAGATCCTGGCCAAACTCAACGAATGAGCCGCGCTGCGCTCGCATTGGCTCCGGCGGGCTCGTACACTCGCCCGATCCGCCCCTTGCGAGGTTGACTGCCCCGTGTTCGCCCGTCTCTTCACCCTGCCCTGCCTGTTTCTTGTGTGCCTGATGTCGTTGCTGCCGCTGGCGCCGGCCGGGGCGGTCGGCCTGCCGGGCATCCTCAACGGCGCGAACAAGGCCCAGCCCGAAGCCCAGGAACCGCTGGGCCAGTCGCTGGACGAAGTCATCAAGTCGCTGGAAAACGATCAGCAGCGCGCCCGCTTGCTGACGGACCTGAAGAAACTGCGCGACGCCACGCAAAAGGCCCAGGCCACCCCGGAAGAAGGCGTGCTGGGCCTGATCGGCGGCACCCTGGCCAACTTCGAGAAGCAGTTTTCCGGCGCCGACAGCCCGCTCAGCCGCTGGCTCGCCGAATTCGACCAGGCCCAGGACGAGCTGGCTGCCCTGATGGTGCCCGCCAGCGAATGGGTGCCGATCATCTTCGCCTTCGCCGTGATCCTCGCGGTCTGGAGCCTGCTCGCCGCCGCGCTGATCTGGCTCGGGCACCGGGTGCGCCTGCGCTTCGGCCTCACCGAAGAACTGCCGCAGCACCCCAAGGCCCTCGACATGCTGCGCTTCGCCTTGCGCAAGCTCGGGCCGTGGATGATCGCGCTGGTGATGACCGTCTACATGAGCTACGCCCTGCCGTCGTCGCTGGGCAAGAGCCTGGCGATGGTGCTGGCGTATGCCCTGGTGGTGGGCACCTGTTTCTCGGCGATCTGCGTGATCGCCTTTTCCCTGCTCGACGGGCCGCACCGCCACCGTGCGCTGTACATCCTGCGGCATCAGGCGTTCCGGCCGCTGTGGCTGATCGGCAGCTTCGCCGCGTTCGGCGAAGCCCTGAACGATCCGCGCCTGATCGCCAGCCTCGGCGCGCATCTGGCGCATACCGCCGCCACGGTCGCCAATGTCCTCGCCGCCCTGTTCACCGCGCTGTTCATCCTGCGCTTCCGGCGGCCCATCGCCCACCTGATCCGCAACCAGCCGCTGTCCCGCCGCCTGACCCGCCGCGCCCTCAGCGACACCATCGAGATCCTGGGCACGTTCTGGTACGTCCCGGCGCTGGTGCTGGTCGGCATTTCGCTGTTCGCCACGTTCATTTCCGCCGGCGACACCAGCACCGCATTGCGCCAGTCGCTGATCTGCACCGTGCTGCTGGTGCTGTGCATGGTCATCAACGGTCTGGTGCGCCGTCACGCGCTCAAGCCGCAGCGCGGGCCGAAGCGCCATGCGTTCTATTCCGAGCGCCTCAAGGGCTTTTTCTACACCCTCGCCCACCTGGCGGTGTGGCTGGCGTTCATCGAGCTGGGCCTGCGGGTGTGGGGCAAGTCGCTGATCGGCTTCACCGAAGGCGAAGGCCACGACGTCAGCGTCAAGCTGTTCAGCCTGATCGGCACCCTGATCTTCGCCTGGCTGATCTGGATCCTCAGCGACACCGCCGTGCACCACGCCCTCACCCGCTCGCGCAAGGGCCTGGCCAACACCCGGGCGCAGACGATGATGCCGCTGATCCGCAACGTGCTGTTCGTGGCGATCTTCATCGTGGCCCTGATCGTCGCCCTGGCCAACATGGGCATGAACGTCACGCCGCTGCTGGCCGGTGCGGGCGTGATCGGCCTGGCCATCGGCTTCGGTGCGCAGTCGCTGGTGGCGGACCTGATCACCGGGTTGTTCATCATCATCGAAGACTCGCTGGCCATCGACGACTACGTGGACGTCGGCGGCCACCTGGGCACCGTCGAAGGGCTGACCATCCGCACCGTGCGCCTGCGGGACATCGACGGCATCGTGCACACCATCCCGTTCAGCGAAATCAAGAGCATCAAGAACTACTCCCGCGAGTTCGGCTACGCGATCTTCCGGGTCGCGGTGCCGTACAACATGGACATCGACGAGGCGATGAAGCTGATGCGCGAGGTCGGCCAGAAGATGCGCACCGATCCCCTGCAGCGCCGCAACATCTGGTCGCCGCTGGAGTTTCAGGGGGTGGAGAGCTTCGAGTCCGGCAACGCGATCCTGCGGGCGCGCTTCAAGACCGCGCCGATCAAGCAATGGGAAGTCTCACGGGCGTTCAACCTGTCGCTCAAGCGCCACCTGGACGAAGCCGGGCTGGACCTGGCGACGCCGCGCATGAGCGTGCAGGTGGTGACGGCCGGGGGCGCAGAGCCGAAACCGGATTAACCGGGGCCCCGCCATCGCGAGCCTGCCGGCGATGGCGTCGGCAAGCGCACCGATTCAGTCAGACCACATCGACGCCGACATGGATCGCGTCATGCCGCCAGAACTCCAGGTCGCAGTCGATCAGCCGCTCGTGCTGGTCGTAGTTGACCCGGGCGATCCGCAGGCCCGGGCTGCCCACCGACACCCGCAGCGCCGCCGCAGCATCCACCGACAGCGAGGTCGGCACGATCTCGAACCGCACCCGTCCGTAGTGCAGGTCGTAGTTGCGCGCGTACAGCTCGGTGATCGACTGGTTCAGGTCGCAGTCCAGGATGCCCGGAAAATACTGCGGGTTCAGGTAGTGCTCCACATACAGCACCAGCCGCCCGTCGATGCGCCGCGACCGGCAGATCTGGATCACGCTCGACAGCGCCGGCAGTTGCAGCCAGGCGCACACCGCCGCCGACGCCGGCTGCAGCCGCGCCGAAATCACCTCGGTCGACGGCACCCGCCCCTGGGCGCTGACCATCGCATGGAAGTGGCTGCGCTGCATCAGGTTGTAGGCCAGGCGCGGCGGCGACACGAACCAGCCACGGCGCTCCTCGCGGTAGATCTGCCCTTGGGCCTCCAACTGCAGCAACGCCTCGCGCACCGTGATCCGGGTGGTGCCGAACAGCTCGCTGAGCTTGCGCTCGGCCGGCAGTTTGCTGCCGGGCGCCAGCAGGCCGTGGTTCATCTGCTCCTGAAGGATCTGGCAAATGGCTGTCACCGCTTTTGTTGCCTCATCGCGCATCAACGTTACCTATCTGGACTAGACCAGCACTGTTTCGGGGCAGAACCGCGCTGCAAAACCGGCTCATCACTGAATGCAAAGCCTAGGCAGCGCAGATGACCGGGAGATGACAAAACCGCCCGGCGGTCACGTTCACAGCCTGCAATACATCGGCCAAGTCCTTTGCGGGCCGGGCTTCGGCCATGGTCTACGCTTACCGGGCAGCCTGCGACGGCCCGCAGAAAAAAACACCGCCGGACGGTCGCCGACATCAAAGTGTCATCCAGCCCCCTTAGATTGGCTCAGGTATTGCTGACCTAGACCAACACACACCGCAATCGCAGCGTTGAACACGACCCAAGGAGCTTCGGAATGAAACAGTTTTTCCTGGCATCACTGTTAGGCTCGACCATTGCAATGTGCACCGCCGCCATGGCGGCCGACGACCTGAAAACCCTGGAAGCCGCTGCGAAAGCGGAAGGCGCCGTCAACAGCGTCGGCATGCCCGACGACTGGGCCAACTGGAAAGGCACCTGGGAAGACCTGGCCAAGCAGTACGGCCTCAAGCACGTCGACACCGACATGAGCTCGGCCCAGGAAATCGCCAAGTTCGCCGCCGAGAAAGACAACGCCACCGCCGACATCGGCGACGTCGGTGCCGCCTTCGGCCCGATCGCGGTCAAGCAAGGCGTGGTGCAGCCGTACAAGCCGAGCACCTGGGAGCAGGTGCCTGCCTGGGCCAAGGACAAGGACGGCAACTGGGCGCTGGCCTACACCGGCACCATCGCCTTCATCGTCAACAAGAAGCTGCTGCACGGCTCCGAAGTGCCGACCAAATGGGCCGACCTCAAGGGCGGCAAGTACAAGGTCTCCATCGGTGACGTGAGCACCGCCGCGCAAGCCGCCAACGGCGTGCTGGCCGCCGCGCTGGCCAACGGCGGCGACGAGAAGAACCTGCAGCCGGCGCTGCTGCTGTTCGCCGATATCGCCAAGCAGGGCCGCCTGTCGATGTCCAACCCGACCATCTCCACCATCGAGAAGGGTGAAGTGGAAGTCGGCGTGGTCTGGGACTTCAACGGCCTGAGCTACAGGGCCAAGATGGCCAACCCGGATGACTACGTGGTGCTGATCCCGTCCGACGGCTCGGTGATTTCCGGCTACACCACCATCATCAACAAATACGCGAAGAACCCGAACGCAGCCAAGCTGACCCGCGAATACATCTTCAGCGACGCCGGCCAGATCAACCTCGCCCGCGGCAACGCCCGTCCGATCCGCGCCGAGCACCTGACCCTGCCGGAAGACGTGAAGGCCAAGCTGCTGCCGAACGAGCAGTACAAGAAGGTCACCCCGATCAAGGACGCCGATGCGTGGGAAAAGACCTCCAAGGCCCTGCCGCAGAAGTGGAACGAAGAAGTCATCGTCGAGATGAAGTAAGCCGATAGATCCCCACTGGGTCTGGTACAAAACCCTGTGGGAGCGGGCAAGCCCGCTCCCACAGGATCCGTGTCGATTTCGAGTTTCCCGTTCTTATTGTTTCGCGGAGTTTCTGCCCCTATGAAGCACAACGTCATCCTTGTCGTGCTCGACGGCCTCAGCCACGAGGTCGCCCGTCACGCCATGGGGCATCTGCAAGCTTATGTCGGCGCAGGACGCGCCGCACTCCATCAACTGGAGTGCGAGCTTCCGGCCCTGTCCCGACCGCTGTACGAATGCATCCTCACCGGCGTGCCGCCCATCGACAGCGGCATCGTCCACAACAACGTCTCGCGCCTGTCCAACCAGCGCAGCATTTACCACTACGCCAAGGACGCGGGCCTGACCACCGCCGCGGCGGCCTACCACTGGGTCAGCGAGCTGTACAACCGCTCGCCGTTCGTGGCGGCGCGCGACCGTCACACCGACGATCCGGCCCTGCCGATCCAGCACGGCCACTTCTACTGGAACGACCACTATCCGGACTCGCACCTGTTCGCCGACGCCGAGCACCTGCGCCTGCGCCACAGCCCGAACTTTTTGCTGATCCATCCGATGAACATCGACGACGCCGGCCACAAGCACGGCCTCGACTCGCCCCAGTACCGCAACAGCGCCCGCAGCGCCGACATCATCCTGGCCGACTACCTGCAAGGCTGGCTCGACGCCGGCTATCAGGTGCTGGTGACCGCCGACCACGGCATGAACAACGACCGCTCGCACAACGGCCTGCTGCCGGAAGAGCGGCGGGTGCCGTTGTTCGTGCTGGGCGATGCCTTCAGCCTGGACGCGGGCGCGCGGCCGAAGCAGACCGACCTGTGCGGCACCGTCTGCGAACTGCTCGGCGCGCCCCACGACAAACCTGTTTGCCGGGAGCTGCTCAAGTGAATCCGATGACCCGCAGCAAATGGCTGGCCGCCCTGTGCCTGGTGCCTTTCGCCCTGTTCTTCATCGTGTTCGAGATCGCACCGCTGGCCTGGGTGATGATCAACAGCCTGCAATCGGAGGAGTCCGGCTGGGGCCTGGCCAACTTCACCAGGATCTTCAGCTCCAAGTTCTACCTGCAAGCGATCCAGTACAGCCTGGAAATCAGCTTCTGGTCGAGCGTGTTCGGCATCGTCATCGCGGTGCTGGGCGCCTACTCCTTGCGCCGCGTCGACAGCAAACTGCGCAACTTCGTCAACGCCTTCGCCAACATGACCAGCAACTTCGCCGGCGTGCCCCTGGCCTTCGCGTTCATCATCCTGCTGGGCTTCAACGGCAGTTTCACGATCATGCTGAAACAGGCCGGGATCATCCAGGACTTCAACCTGTACTCCAAGACCGGGCTGATCATCCTCTACACCTACTTCCAGATCCCCCTCGGCGTGCTGCTGCTCTATCCGGCCTTCGATGCGCTGCGCGAGGACTGGCGCGAGTCCGCCGCGCTGCTCGGCGCCAGCGGCTGGCAGTTCTGGCGCCACATCGGCCTGCCGGTGCTGACCCCGGCGCTGCTCGGCACCTTCGTGATCCTGCTGGCCAACGCCCTCGGTGCCTACGCGACGGTCTACGCACTGACCACCGGCAACTTCAACGTGCTGCCGATCCGCATCGCGGCGATGGTCTCCGGCGACATCTCGCTGGATCCGAACCTGGCCAGCGCCCTGGCCGTGGTGCTGGTGATCCTGATGACCCTGGTGACCGTCGTGCATCAACTGCTGCTCAAGAGGAGCTACCATGTCTCGCGCTGAATCCGGCCCGGCCGGCCTCTACCACCGCGCCGTGGTCTGCCTGCTGTTCGCCATTCTGCTGCTGCCGCTGGCCGGCACGCTGGTCTACTCGATCGCCAGCAGCTGGTCGGCCACGGTGCTGCCCAGCGGCTTCACCTTCAAGTGGTACATCCAGCTGTGGAGCGATCCGCGCTTCCTGCATGCCTTCGGCCAGTCGCTGTTGGTGTGCGTAGGGGCGCTGGTGCTGTCGGTGGTGCTGATCCTGCCGCTGCTGTTCGTGGTGCACTACCACTTCCCCAAGCTCGACGCGCTGATGAACATCCTGATCCTGCTGCCCTTCGCGGTGCCGCCGGTGGTGTCTTCGGTGGGGCTGCTGCAGCTCTACGGCTCGGGGCCGCTGGCGATGGTCGGCACGCCGTGGATCCTGATCGGCTGCTACTTCACCGTGGCGCTGCCGTTCATGTACCGGGCGATCACCAACAACCTGCAGGCGATCAACCTGCGCGACCTGATGGACGCCGCCCAACTGCTCGGCGCCAGCACCTGGCAAGCGGCGTTCCTGGTGGTGCTGCCGAACCTGCGCAAGGGCCTGATGGTGGCGCTGCTGCTGTCGTTCTCGTTCCTGTTCGGCGAGTTCGTGTTCGCCAACATCCTGGTCGGCACCCGCTACGAAACCCTGCAGGTGTACCTGAACAACATGCGCAACAGCAGCGGCCACTTCACCAGTGCGCTGGTGATCTCCTACTTCTTTTTCGTGCTGGTCCTGACCTGGGTCGCCAACATCTTGAACAAGGACAAAAGCCAATGAGCTATGTCAGCGTCCAACACCTGCAAAAGCACTACGCGGGCACCACGGTGTTCAGCGACATCAACTGCGAAATCAACAAGGGCGAATTCGTCACCCTGCTCGGCCCGTCCGGCTGCGGCAAGTCCACGCTGCTGCGCTGCATCGCCGGTCTGACGCCGGTGGACGGCGGCAAGATCCTGCTGGACGGCGTCGACATCGTGCCCCTGAGCCCGCAGAAGCGCGGGATCGGCATGGTGTTCCAGAGCTACGCGCTGTTCCCCAACATGACCGTGGAGCAGAACGTGGCGTTCGGCCTGCGCATGCAGAAGGTCAACGCCGACGACAGCCACAAGCGCGTGGCCGAAGCGCTGAAACTGGTGGAGCTCAACGACTTCGCCGGCCGCTACCCCCATCAGCTGTCCGGCGGCCAGTGCCAGCGCGTGGCCCTCGCCCGCTCCCTGGTCACCCGGCCCCGCCTGCTGTTGCTGGACGAACCGCTGTCGGCCCTCGATGCGCGGATCCGCAAGCACCTGCGCGAGCAGATCCGGCAGATCCAGCGCGAACTCGGCCTGACCACGATTTTCGTCACCCATGACCAGGAAGAAGCGCTGACCATGTCCGACCGGATTTTCCTGATGAACCAGGGAAAGATCGTACAGAGCGGCGATGCCGAAACCCTGTACACCGCCCCGGTGGACGTGTTCGCCGCCGGTTTCATCGGCAACTACAACCTGCTGGACGCCGACAGCGCCTCGAAGCTGCTGCAACGCCCGGTCCACCACCGCATCGCCATCCGCCCGGAAGCCATCGAACTGCGCCTGGACGGCGAACCCGATGCGCAGATCCGCAGCCACAGCCTGCTGGGCAACGTGATCCGCTACCGGGTCGAGGCCCGGGGCGTGGAACTGGTGGTGGACGTGCTCAACCGTTCGGCGGCGGACCTGCACCCCGACGGCCGCCGCCTGAAGCTTTCCATCGATCCGACGGCGCTGTGCGAGGTGGCTTGAGGGCAGCTATAAGCGGCAAGCTATTAGCGGCAAGCTGCAAGCGGCGAGCTGTAGGTTGCTGTTTGTTCAAATTCATTCTTGCGGCTTGAGGCTTATGGCTTGAAGCTGCCTACAACGAGACCCCACCGATGGCCCTGGCAATTTTTGATCTGGACGAAACCCTGATCCACGGCGACTGCGCCTCCCTCTGGAGCGAGCAGATGGGACGGCTGGGCTGGGTCGACCCCGAGTCGTTCATGCGCAGGAACAACGAACTGATGGACGCCTACAGCCATGGCAAGCTGCGCATGGAGGACTACATGGCGTTCAGCCTCGAGCCGCTGATCGGCCGCACCCCGGCGGAGGTCGAACACCTGGTCGAACCGTGGGTGGAAGACTTCATCGAACCCATCATCTTCAGCGATGCGACCAAAGCCATCGCCGCCCACCGCAAGGCCGGCGACCGGATCCTGGTGATCTCGGCCTCGGGCACGCACCTGGTCAAGCCGATCGCCGAACGCCTGGGCATCGACGAAATCCTCGGCATCGAACTGGAGGTCGCCCATGGCGTGTACAGCGGCCAGACCACCGGCATCCTGACCTACCGCGAAGGCAAGATCACCCGGCTGTTGGAGTGGCTGGACGCCGAGGAAGAGAACCTGGAGGGCGCAAGCTTCTATTCCGACTCGCGCAACGACCTGCCGCTGCTGCTGAAGGTGGACTACCCGCACGTCGTGAACCCGGACCCGGTGCTGCGCGAACACGCCGAACAGGCCGGCTGGCCGATCCATCTCTGGACCTGACCGTCCTGCGGGAGCGTCGGACCGCGCCGCCGCTCCCACGGGACCTTCGGGCCGTCAGGCCAGGCTGTCGTCGATCACCAGCACCACCTTCCCCGCCACCGTATTGCTCGCCAGCTGCGCAAACGCCGCTTCGGCGTCCTTGGCCGCGAAGGTCTTCGCCAACTGCGGGCTCAATCGTCCTTCGGCGAACAGCGGCCAGACATGCTGGTTGAGATCGGCAAACAGATCGGCCTTGAACCCGTCGTCGCGGCTGCGCAGGGTCGAACCCAGCAACTGCACACGCTTGCTCAACACCTGGGCCAGGTCCAGCTTCGCCTCGCGCCCGCCCATCAGGCCGATCAGCACCCAGCGGCCGTCCTGCGCCAGCAGCTTGAGGTTCAGCGCCGAGTAGTGGCCGCCCACCGGATCCAGGATCACATCGAACGGGCCGAAGTCCCGCAGGCTCTCCAGGTCATCGGTGCGCACCGCACCGCCCTGGGCCCCCAGCGCTTCGCAGTAGGCCAGGCGCTCGGCCGAGCCGACGCTGACCCAGCACGGGTTGCCGAACGCCTTGCACAGCTGGATGGCGGCCGAGCCGATGCCGCTGGCGCCGGCATGCAGCAGGACCTTCTCGCCCGGCTTCAGCGCCGCCAGCCGGAACACGTTCAGCCAGACCGTTGCGTACACTTCGGGCAGCGCGGCGGCTTCGGCCAGTGACAGGCCCTCCGGCACCGCCAGCACGTGCCGTCCGTCGACGACCACTTCTTCGGCCATCCCGCCGCCCGCCAGCAGCGCGCACACCCGGTCGCCGACCTGCCAGGACGACCCCGCGCCGACTTCGCTGACCACCCCCGAACACTCGAGACCGAGCACCTGGCTCACCCCCGGCGGCGGCGGATAGAGCCCGGCCTTCTGCAACAGATCGGCGCGGTTGAGCCCCGCCGCCGCCACCCGGATGCGCACTTGCCCCGCATCGCACGCAGGACTCGGCTCATCTACCCATGCCACTTGACCGTCAACGCCTTGCAATGCCTTCACACTGCCTCCATAGTGAGTCTGGACTGAGCCCGAAGCTGTAGCGCCGGGCTTTTTGCATTATGCGACCGGCCCTGGGTCTGAACGAACACTGAACGATTGTGTTCGGGCAGAGCGCAGAGGTACCGGCGACTTCAAAGACGGCCTAATATGCGTTATCAATTGTCCCCGCGTCGAATCAGCATGAAGCATCTGCTCCCCAGCTCCGCCCTCGCCCTCATCATCGGTATCGGTCTGCTGCCGGTCTCGGGCAGCTCATTCGCAGCCAACAGCTGGGACAAGCTGCAGCCAGACCGTGACGAAGTGATCGCCAGCCTGAACGTCGTCGAACTGCTCAAGCGCCACCACTACAGCAAGCCGCCGCTGGACGACGCCCGTTCGGTGATCATCTACGACAGCTACATCAAGCTGCTGGATCCGTCGCGCAGCTACTTCATGGCCAGCGACATCGCCGAATTCGACAAGTGGAAGACCCAGTTCGACGACTTCCTCAAGAGCGGCGACCTCAACGCCGGGTTCACCATCTACAAGCGCTACCTGGACCGCGTGAAGGCGCGCCTGGACTTCGCCCTCGGCGAACTGGGCAAGGGCGTCGACAAGATGGACTTCACCACCAAGGAAACCTTGCTGATCGACCGCAAGGACGCGCCTTGGCTCAAATCCACCGCCGAGCTCGACGACCTGTGGCGCAAACGCGTCAAGGACGAAGTGCTGCGGATGAAGATCGCCGGCAAAGAGCCCAAGCAGATCCAGGAAACCCTGACCAAGCGCTACAAGAACCAGCTGGCGCGCCTGGACCAGACCCGCGCCGAAGACATCTTCCAGGCGTACATCAACACCTTCGCGATGTCCTACGATCCGCACACCAACTATCTGTCGCCGGACAACGCGGAAAACTTCGACATCAACATGAGCCTGTCCCTCGAGGGCATCGGCGCCGTGCTGCAGAGCGACAACGATCAGGTGAAGGTCGTGCGCCTGGTGCCCGCCGGACCTGCCGACAAGACCAAGCAGGTCGCCCCGGCGGACAAAATCATCGGCGTCGCCCAGGGCAACAAGGAAATGGTCGACGTGGTCGGCTGGCGCCTGGACGAAGTGGTCAAGCTGATCCGCGGCCCGAAAGGCACCGTGGTGCGCCTGGAAGTGATCCCGGCCAGCAATGCGCCTAACGACCAGACCAGCAAGATCGTGCCGATCACCCGCGAAGCGGTGAAGCTCGAAGACCAGGCCGTGAAGAAGTCCGTGCTCAACCTGAAGCAGGACGGCAAGGACTACAAGCTCGGCGTGATCGAGATCCCGGCCTTCTACCTCGACTTCAAGGCGTTCCGTGCCGGCGATCCGGACTACAAGAGCACCACCCGCGACGTCAAGAAACTGCTGACCGAGCTGCAGAAAGAGAAAGTCGACGGCGTGGTCATCGACCTGCGCAACAACGGCGGCGGTTCCCTGCAGGAAGCCACCGAACTGACCAGCCTGTTCATCGACAAGGGCCCGACCGTGCTCGTGCGCAACGCTGACGGCCGCGTCGACGTGCTCGAAGACGAAAACCCGGGCGCCTTCTACAAAGGGCCGATGGCGTTGCTGGTCAACCGCCTGTCCGCCTCGGCTTCGGAGATCTTCGCCGGCGCCATGCAGGACTACCACCGTGCGCTGATCATCGGCGGCCAGACCTTCGGCAAAGGCACCGTGCAGACCATCCAGCCGCTGAACCACGGCGAGCTGAAACTGACCCTGGCCAAGTTCTACCGCGTCTCCGGCCAGAGCACCCAGCACCAGGGCGTGCTGCCGGACATCGACTACCCGTCGCTGATCGACACCAAGGAAATCGGCGAAAGCGCCCTGCCGGAAGCCATGCCGTGGGACACCATCCGCGCGGCGATCAAGCCGGCGGTGGATCCGTTCAAGCCGTTCCTGGCGCAGCTCAAGTCCGAGCATGACACCCGCACCGCCAAGGACGCGGAGTTCGTGTTCATCCGCGACAAGCTGGCCCTGGCGCAGAAGCTGCTGGAAGAGAAGACCGTCAGCCTCAACGAAGCCGACCGCCGCGCCCAGCACGCCGACATCGACGCCAAGCAACTGGCGATGGAGAACATCCGCCGCAAGGCCAAGGGCGAAGAGCCGCTCAAGGAACTGAAGAAAGAAGACGACGACGCCCTGGCCGCCGCCGAGCCGGACAAGGTCAAGCCGGAAGACGACGCCTACCTGAGCGAGACCGGGCGGGTGCTGCTGGATTACCTGAAACTGAGCAACCAGGTCGCCAAGAAGTAAGGTGATGGCAATTTAATGGTGACGATCCCCGGATCGTCATCAAACAGTCATCATTCTGTCGTGCAATAAAGGACTGGGAGCGACTCTTGAACAAGAGCGCTCCCAGTCCTTTTTTTATCGCCCGAGATTGCCATGACCACGACCGAACAGCTGAGTGCCTTGAGCTCGATCCTGACTCAAAGCGGTTTGCACAGCCTGTTCCAGCCGATCATCTGCCTCTCGGAGCGGCGCATCCTCGGCTACGAGGCCCTCACCCGGGGCCCGTCCAACAGCCCGCTGCACTCCCCCATCGCCCTGTTCGCCGTGGCCCGCCAAGCCGGTCGCCTGAGCGAACTGGAGATCGCCTGCCGGCAAAGCGCTTGCCGGCGCTTCAACGAACAGCGTCTGCCGGGCAAGCTGTTCCTCAACGTCTCGCCGGAGTCTTTGCTTGAGGCCGCGCACCAACCGGGGCGCACGCTGCAGTTGCTTCAGGACTTCGGCATCCCGCCCAGCCAAGTGGTGATCGAACTGACCGAGCAGACGCCGACCGACGACTTCCAGTTGCTGCAAACGGCGCTGCACCACTACCGGGCCATGGGATTCTCAATTGCGCTGGACGACCTCGGCGCCGGCTATTCGAGCCTGCGGCTCTGGTCGGAGCTGCGCCCGGACTATGTGAAGATCGACCGCCACTTCATCGACGGCATCCATCAGGATGCGCTCAAGCGCGAGTTCGTCGGTTCGATCCTGCAGATCGCCAAAGCCTCCCGGGCCCAGGTGATCGCCGAGGGCATCGAACTGCCGGAAGAGCTGGCCGTGCTCACGGAAATGGGCATCGACCTGGTGCAGGGCTACCTGCTGGGCCGCCCCCAGGAACACCCGCCCCGGGACGCCCGGGCGATGATGCCCAAGCATGACAGCAGCGCCGTCGCCCTGAACGACGAAGGCAGCGACCTCAGCGCCCTGCTCAACGACCAGCCGGCGGTCAACCGCGACACCCCGACCGCCACCGTCCTGGAAGCCTTCCGCCGCCAGGCCAACCTCAATTCGCTGGCGGTGCTCGACGCCCAGGGCCAGCCCTGCGGCATCGTCCACCGGCACTCGCTGTCCGATGCGCTGCTCAAGCCGTTCGCCACCGACCTGTTCGCCCGCAAGCCGATCAGCCGCCTGATGAGCGAAGACTTTCTCGCCGTGGAAATGAACCAGTCGCTGCAGCAGGTCAGCCGCCTGATCACCAGCCGCGCCCGGCAACGCATCGAAGAGGACTTCATCATCACCCTCAACGGCAGCTACCTGGGCCTGGGCCGGGTGATCGACGTGCTCAAGCTGATCACCGAACTGAAGATCCAGCAGGCCCGCTACGCCAACCCCCTGACCCTGCTGCCCGGCAACGTGCCGATCCAGCAGTGCCTCACCCGCCTGCTGCAGCAGGGCCGCGAGTCGATCATCTGCTACGTCGACATCGACAGCTTCAAGCCCTTCAACGACATCTACGGCTACGGCCGGGGCGACGAAGTGCTGCTGTGCCTGGCCCAATGCCTGAACGAACGCGTCGACCCCACCCGCGACTTCGTCGGCCACATCGGCGGCGACGACTTCCTGCTGGTGCTCGGCCCGGAGGACTGGCGCAAGCGCCTCAACCAGTTGCTCGACGACTTCCAGAGCCAGTGCCGCCGCTTCTACCGCCCCGAACACCTCGACGCCGGCTGCTTCACCGCGCCGAACCGTCAGGGGGTGCGTCAGGAATTCCCGCTGCTGTCGCTGTCCATCGGCGTGGTGCACCTGCACCCTGAGGCGTGCGGGCAACTGGACGCCAGCCAGCTCGCGGAGATGGCGTCTCAGGCCAAGCACCACGCCAAGAACATGCCGGGCTACAGCGTGCACGTCATCGACAGCCGGGCCGGGCCTGACGCTGAGCCGGCGTTGCTGATGGGGCAACGCTGACACTGTCTCCTGTGGGTGCGGGCAAGCTCGAACGGCAGGCGCAAAAACGGGGCGGGAGGTTGCCCTCACGCCCCGTTCGTTTGTTGAGACAGGCCAGTCACTCTGATCGTCCGCGCTCCGCCAGCTCCTTGAGCTTGACCTCCGCCAACGGATGTCCGGCCTTGGCGGCGATGCCCCACCAGCGCTCGGCCTCCGCCGGATCCGGCACCCTGGACGGCGTGCCAGCCAGGCTGATGGCCCCGGCCTGGTAGGCCGCCTTGCCGTCACCGGCCAGCGCGGCCAGGCGCAGCAACCGCACGCCCTCTTCACGCGCCCCCAGCCCCACGCCGCGAAACGTCAGGATATGCCCGTAGAAGCTCTGCGCGCCGACATCGCCCAGGTTCGCCATCCGGGCGAACTGGCCTTCGAGCCAGTGCCAGCCTCGGGGCTGGCGGACAAACCATGACCAGTGGAACAACCTGCGCGCCAGCCAGTAACCGGCATGCGCCTTGAACTTGAGAAACACTCAGGCCTCCGCCGATTCCGGGTATTCGTACTCGAACACCCGCACCACTTCGGAGGCGTGCCAGGACGCGGCGGCAACGCCGTCGGACGGCCCGGAGAAACGCCCCAGCCGCTCGACGCATTCAAAGAAACCGGTGCGCGGCAGGCGGCTGGCGCCCTGGCTGATCACCAGCGAACTGCGCAACGGTTGCTCGGCCTTGGCGTCCAGCGCGGCGAGGTGCTCCAGTGCCGCAGTCAGCGTCTGCATCGCCGGCGTGGGCAGTTGCAGTCGTTCGAGCAAGGCCCGATAGGTCAAAAGGTGGCGCTGCCTGCGCGCCTGATCCAGCTCCCCCAGCAATCCGTCCCAATGTTGACGGCTGATGCGTACGCTCACGATTGTTCCCTCCACCCTGGCACCGTCAGTTCCCAGGCCAGGCTGCGGCGAATCGCGGCGTCGGGCTGACGCTCGCCGTTTTCGATCATGGCCAGGTAAGACGGGCTGATGCCTACCGTGCGGGCGAGCGCCTCGATGGCGATGCCCTTCCCTTCGCGCAAACTGCGTAATTGGTCCAGACCTGGAAGAATCGGGTCCGGTGTGGCCGCGACCGGCGCCGGTGCCGGCCGCGACGGTGTTTCGTTGATGCCTGCTGCTTTCAGTAGAGCCTGATACTGAGCCCACGGCAGAACCGCATACTCGGGCTCGCCATCGCGTGTAATGATCTGAATATCCATGACTACCCCGTAGGACTACACCACTTAGCGAGTCAGCACTTTTCCCTTGAAGTGTAATCCTAACAGCGGCCACGGTCGTGGGGGGCATCTATCTGAATGAGCGACCGTCGCCGATCAGTTTTTTTTCGGGCCTTGCAGCTGAAGCTGCTCGGGGGTGTCCGGCAGGCGCTCGACCACGCGAAGCTTCTCCGGAGCCTGTTGGTTGCGCCACCGGCGAAACGCATCGAGTTCGTCCCCGAGGGTCTTCATCAGCCAGGCGAGCACGGCGATGTCGTCCAGCATGCCGAACACCGGAATGAAGTCGGGAATGGCGTCGACAGGACTGAGGAAGTACATCAGCCCCGCCACCACCGATACGATCGCCTTGGGGCTGATGGCCCGGTACTCGCCGCGCCACCACGCCAGGCACAACGCCTGAAGCAGGCGCAGGTCATCCTTGAGCTTGCCCAGCCGGTCGCCTTGGGCGGCGCCCTTGCTGGCCACCGCGAACAGCAACGTCGGCAGACGTCCGCGGGCGAGCAGGCGTCCGGCCAGGGGCAGGAATCGGGCGAAGTTCCAGGGCGTTTTCATCTGATTTTTCCCGTTGAAATGTTATCCACACAAATTGTGGATAACCTTGTGAACAGAGCTGCATTTCGACGCTGAGAGCCCCGTTTCACAAGGGCTGCGCTCAGATCGGGCGTTTTTTACTCACATAAAAAACCCCAATATTTCATTGACTTGGCGAGCCAGGGCGGCTACCGCCGGTGACTCAATGTCTGGGACTGCCGGCATCGGCAGGGGTTCGTTCTGTTTACGCTTGCCGCCGTCCAGATGCAACAACGCCCCGCATGTGCGAGGCGCTGTGGGCGAAACCGACGCGGCTTACTTGGCAGCGGCGTCTTCTTTGGCCGGATCCTTGATGGCCAGCAGTTCCAGGTCGAACACCAGCACCGAGTTGGCCGGGATCGCCGGGCTCGGGCTCTGCGCGCCGTAGGCCAGGTCGCTCGGGATGTACAGCTTGTACTTCTCGCCGACGTGCATCAGCTGCAGGCCTTCGACCCAACCCGGGATCACGCCGCTGACCGGCAGATCGATCGGGCTGCCGCGCTCCACGGAGCTGTCGAACACGGTGCCGTTGGTCAGCTTGCCGGTGTAGTGAACGGTCACCACATCGGTAGGCTTAGGCTGCGGACCGTCGGCCTTCTTGACCACTTCGTACTGCAGGCCCGAAGCGGTGGTGGTCACGCCGGCCTTCTTGCCGTTCTCTTCGAGGAATTTCTTGCCGGCGGCCGCCGACTCTTCGCTCATCTTGGCCATGCGCTCTTCGGCGCGCTTCTGCAGCGCCGCGAAGGCTTCGACCAGTTCTTCGTCTTTCAGCTTCTGTTCTTTCTTGCCGACGGCGTCTTCGATGCCTTGGGCCACCGCTTTGGAGTCCAGGTCATCCATGCCTTCCTGGGCAAGGCTCTTGCCCATGTTCAGGCCGATGCCGTAGGAAGCTTTTTGCGCCGGGGTTTTCAGCTCCACGCTGGTCTGCGAATCGCAACCTGCGAGTACCAGGCTAACCAGGGCAACCGCCGCCGCCAACCGATGCTGTTTCATGCTATTTCCTTGTTCATGCGCCGAATGGGCAATCGAGTAAAGCCGCGAGCTTATCAGGCCGCCACGACCAATGGCTACCGGCATGAGAGCAGGAAACTTGCGATAAGTTCAGGGATTGGAACGCATTTGATCCAGCGCAGGATGAAGCTTCTGTCATCTTGGCCTGAGCCCCCTTAGCGACGCTTCTCACACGGCTTGTCGTAATGGCCACTTGCCCGCCCTGCCGGGCTCAGGCATAACAGCGCAAAAAAAACGACAAGGATGTTCATCTTGCGCCTCTTCTCCCGTCTGTTGATCCTGATCGCCGCACTGGCAGGCCTTGCCCTGGCAGTGGTGCTGTACTACGTCGCCAACCCGAAACTCCCCTTTTACACCCCCGTGCAGCAGGTGCATTACCTGAAGCAGTGGACGGAAGACGAGCGCCAGACCTATTACTTCACGCCCCAGGGCACGCAAGTCAAAGGCCTGCGCTACGCGTGGTTCCAGGCGCTGGAACTGCCGTTTTCCCAGCAGCGCTTCGCGTCCCCGGAATACCTCGCACGTTTCGGTTTCCTGGTGGATCCGCAGCAGAAAGCCACGCCGCAGAACCCCGGCAACCTGCCGGTAGGGTTTGCCCGGCACCAGAATCCCGGCAGCCCGGAGCAATACCTCGACATCACCTGTTCCGCCTGCCACACCGGCGAGCTGCGCTTCAACGGCCAGGCCGTGCGCATCGACGGCGGCTCTGCCCAACACGTACTGCCTTCCAGCGTTCCTACATTGCGTGGCGGCAGTTTCGGACAGGCACTGGTGGCAAGTCTGGCGTCCACCTATTACAACCCATGGAAATTCGAACGCTTCGCCCGCGCCGTGCTGGGCGACGACTACGACAACCGCCACGGTCAGTTGAGAAAGGACTTCAAGCAATCGCTGGACACCTTCCTGCGCGTCGCCTGGAACGACACCCACCGCGGTCTCTACCCCACCGAGGAAGGCCCGGGCCGTACCGATGCGTTCGGCCGGATCGCCAACGCGGCCTTCGGCGATGCCATCTCCCCCGACAACTACCGTGTGGCCGACGCCCCCGTCGACTACCCGCAACTGTGGGACATGTGGACGTTCGACTGGGTGCAGTGGAACGGCTCGGCGCAGCAGCCGATGGCGCGCAACGTCGGCGAAGCGCTGGGCGTCGGCGCCACGCTGAACTTCTTCGATGCCGACGGCCAGCCGTTGCAAGGCGACGCGCGCTACCCCTCCAGCGTCCGCGTGCGTGACCTGCACACGATCGAACAGACGCTGCAAAAGCTACAGCCGCCGGCCTGGCCCGAGGATCTGCTGGGCGCCGTCGACAAACCGCTGGCCGCCAAGGGCCGGGCCCTGTTCGCCGAGAACTGCGCCGGCTGCCACGTGCCGCGCCAGACCCAGGAAGGCGGACGCTGGGTACAGCACCTGGCCATGCTGCCGGTGGACGTCATCGGCACCGATCCCGGTGCCGCCACCAACATCGCCAACCACCGCTTCGATCTGACGGCCCTGCAATGGGATCCGGCGGAACTGGCCAAGATGGACGTCAAACTGCACCCCGATCCCACCGCCCCCCTGGACCTGAGCCAGCTGTCGGTGGCCAAGGGATTGGCCTACGTGACCGCCTTCGTGGAAAACCGCGCCTACCGCGAGGCCGGCGTCACCCCTGCCGAGAAACCGCAACTCGACGGTTTCGGCCTGCCCATCGGCGTGCGCGAAAAAGTCGCCTACAAGGCCCGTCCGCTGGCCGGCGTCTGGGCCACGCCGCCGTTCCTGCACAACGGCTCGGTGCCCAGCCTCTTCCAACTGCTGTCGCCCCAGGATGAACGCGCCACCACCTTCTACAAGGGCACGTTCGAATACGACCCGCGGCATCTGGGCTACCGCACCGAGGCCTTCACCAACGGTTTCCTGTTCGACACCCGAATCACCGGCAACCACAACAGCGGCCACGAATTCCGGGCCGGCGAACGCGGCAACGGCGTGATCGGCCGGCTGCTTCAGCCCGAGGAACGCTGGGCCTTGCTGGAGTACCTGAAAGTGCTGGGCGGCCCGCTGGAGGCGCAACTGCCATGATCTTCAATACCTACAAAAGACCGTCCGCGCTGGCGCGCCTCTGGCTGTGGCTGGGGCGGATCGTCGGCAAGACCCTGCTGCTCTTGCTGGCGCTCGCCCTGATCGGCTGGGCCTTGGCCACCGCCTGGTTCGCCTGGCAGCACCGCGGCCCGGTCTCGGCGCTGGAACAGATCCCGCCGGGTGAAGCGGCCATGACCCAGGACGTCATCCAGACCGCCGTGCGCATCGTCGATCAGCACCGGGAAAGCACCCGCTACCTGCGTGATGCCCACGCCAAGGCCCATGGCTGCGTGAAGGCGCAAGTGCAGGTATTGCCGGATCTGGCCGAGAACCTGCGCCGCGGCGTGTTCAGCGAGCCGGGCAAGGTCTGGCAGGCGACGGTGCGCCTGTCCAACGGCAACGCCTACCCGCAGTTCGACAGCATCCGCGACGCCCGGGGCATGGCGATCAAGCTGCACGACGTGCCGGGCAAGCAGTTGCTGGACGGGCGTCAGGATCTGCATGAACAGGATTTCGTGATGTTCAGCCATCCGAACTTCTTTGTCAGCGATGTCGCCGAGTACCGTCAGAACGTGGCGGCGCAGGCGGACGGCAAGCAGGTGATGGCGTTCTTTCCGGGCTGGGATCCGCGCACCTGGCAGGTCCGCCATTTGTTCATTGCCCTGGCGACCCTGTCCGCGCCGCCGGAAAGCCCGACGCGCACGACGTACTTTTCGGTGTCCCCGTACCGGTTCGGGGACGCCAACGCCAAGTTCCGGGTGACGCCGGATCCGGACAACTGCCCCGCCTACACCTTGCCCAAGCAGAACCGGGACCTGCCGAACTTCCTGCGCAGCGCGTTGAACCAGCAGTTGTCGACGGATCGCGTGCCCGCCTGCTTCGCGCTGCAGATCCAGCGCCAGGACGCCCGGGCGTTCATGCCCATCGAGGACACCAGCATCGAATGGCGCGAGCAGGATGCACCCTTCGAGACCGTGGCGCGCATCACCCTGCCGCCCCAGGACTTCGATACCCCGGCGCAGAACCTGCAATGCGACAACCTGTCCTTCAACCCTTGGTTCGGCATCGAGGCCCATCGCCCGATCGGCGGGATCAACCGTCTGCGCAAGGCGGTGTATGAGGCGGTGAGCGACTACCGGCACAGCCGCAACGCCGGCCAATGAAACGCACTGTGGCGAGGGAGCTTGCTCCCGCCGGACTGCGCAGCGGGCCTGTTTTTAGGGCCGCTCCGCGCCCCGGCGGGAGCGAGCGCCCTCGCCGCAGGGGATGTGCGAAAGGCAAATCGCAGACAGCAAAAAGCCCGCACTAGGCGGGCTTTCCGTGTGGTGACCTGGCGTTCAGTGTTCCAGGTTACCGAATATGGCGCAGCGGACGGGACTCGAACCCGCGACCCCCGGCGTGACAGGCCGGTATTCTAACCGACTGAACTACCGCTGCGCGAAACGCTTGAAACGAATGGTGGGTGATGACGGGATCGAACCGCCGACATTCTGCTTGTAAGGCAGACGCTCTCCCAGCTGAGCTAATCACCCTTGCTTCGTTACGGGGCGCATTATGCCACAAGTTTTCGTAAAGTGTTGATTTAATTGAAGTTTTTTTCAAAAAAATCTGAAAACCCGTGAAACGATACAACCCGAGGAACAACGTACAAACTTGAGACAGAAAAAAACCCGCCTCGGCGGGTTTTCCGTGGTGACCTGGCGTTCAGTGTTCCAGGTTACCGAATATGGCGCAGCGGACGGGACTCGAACCCGCGACCCCCGGCGTGACAGGCCGGTATTCTAACCGACTGAACTACCGCTGCGCTAAACACTTGAAACAAATGGTGGGTGATGACGGGATCGAACCGCCGACATTCTGCTTGTAAGGCAGACGCTCTCCCAGCTGAGCTAATCACCCTTCGCTTCGGTGTGGCGCGCATTCTACGGAGCGACCCAACCTCTGGCAAGCACTTTTTCAATTAATTTTTTCAGGCCTTCCAAAGGCTTAGAGAAGGGTTGGCCTATGGCACGGCGAAGACAATAATGCCCTCCTTTGTATAAAGGAGAGATTCACCCCATGTGGTTCAAGAACCTGCTTATCTATCGCCTGACCCAAGACCTGCCTGTCGATGCCGAGGCGCTGGAAACCGCACTGGCCACCAAACTGGCGCGTCCATGTGCAAGCCAGGAGTTGACCACCTACGGTTTCGTCGCACCGTTCGGCAAGGGCGAGGATGCGCCGCTGGTGCACGTCAGCGGTGATTTCCTGCTGGTCGCCGCCCGCAAGGAAGAACGCATCCTGCCGGGCAGCGTCGTGCGCGACGCGGTGAAGGAGAAGGTCGAAGAGATCGAAGCGGCGCAAATGCGCAAGGTCTATAAGAAGGAACGCGACCAGATCAAGGACGAGATCATCCAGGCGTTCCTGCCACGCGCCTTCATCCGCCGCTCGTCGACCTTCGCCGCCATCGCGCCGAAGCAAGGCCTGATCCTGGTCAACTCCGCCAGCCCGAAACGCGCCGAAGACCTGCTGTCCACCCTGCGTGAAGTGCTGGGCACCCTGCCGGTGCGCCCGCTGACCGTGAAAACCGCACCGACCGCCGTGATGACCCAATGGGTCACCACCCAAGAGGCCGCCCCGGACTTCTTCGTCCTCGACGAATGCGAACTGCGCGACACCCACGAAGACGGCGGCATCGTGCGCTGCAAGCGTCAGGACCTGACCAGCGAAGAAATCCAGCTGCACCTGAGCACCGGCAAGGTGGTCACCCAACTGTCGCTGGCCTGGCAGGACAAGCTGTCGTTCATGCTCGACGACAAGATGACCGTCAAGCGCCTGAAGTTCGAAGACCTGCTGCAGGACCAGGCGGAGCAGGACGGCGGCGACGAGGCCCTGGGCCAACTGGACGCCAGCTTCACCCTGATGATGCTGACCTTCGGCGACTTCCTGCCGGCGCTGGTCGAGGCGCTGGGCGGTGAAGAGACGCCGCAGGGCATCTAATCCCGGAAGATGTACAACCTGTGGGAGCGAGCCTGCTCGCGATCGGGGATCGACATTCAACGAAAGGGTTGACTGAAAGTCCGCCATCGCGAGCAGGCTCGCTCCCGCAGTCGTTTTGCGGTGCACATAAACAATAAGGATCAGGCCATGCGCGCACTGGCAGCACTGAGTCGTTTCGTCGGCAACACCTTCGCCTATTGGGTACTGGCTTTCGCGGTGCTCGCCTTCCTGCAGCCGGCCTGGTTCCTGGGCCTCAAAGGGGCGATCGTGCCGCTGCTGGGCCTGGTGATGTTCGGCATGGGCCTGACCCTCAAGCTCGACGACTTCGCCGCCGTCGCCCGTCATCCGTGGCGGGTGGCGCTGGGCGTGGTGGCGCATTTCGTGATCATGCCGGGCATGGCGTGGCTGCTCTGCCAGGTGTTCCGCCTGCCGCCGGAAATCGCCGTCGGCGTGATTTTGGTGGGTTGCTGCCCGAGCGGCACGGCCTCCAACGTCATGACCTGGCTGGCCCGCGGCGACCTGGCGCTGTCGGTGGCCATCGCCGCCGTGACCACCCTCCTCGCCCCGCTGCTGACCCCGGCCCTGATCTGGCTGCTGGCGTCGGCCTGGCTGCCGGTGTCGTTCATGGAGCTGTTCTGGTCGATCCTGCAGGTGGTGCTGCTGCCGATCGTGCTGGGCGTGGTTGCCCAACGCCTGCTGGGCAACAAGGTCCGTCATGCGGTGGAGGTGCTGCCGCTGGTGTCGGTGGTGAGCATCGTGATCATCGTGGCCGCCGTGGTGGCCGCCAGCCAGGCGAAGATCGCCGAATCCGGTCTGCTGATCATGGCGGTGGTGATGCTGCACAACAGCTTCGGTTACCTGCTGGGCTATTTCACCGGGCGCCTGTTCAACCTGCCGCTGGCCCAGCGCAAATCCCTGGCGCTGGAGGTCGGCATGCAGAACTCCGGGCTCGGCGCCGCCCTGGCCAGCGCGCACTTCTCGCCGCTGGCGGCGGTGCCGAGCGCGCTGTTCAGCGTGTGGCACAACATTTCCGGGGCGCTGCTCGCCACCTGGTTCCGGCGCATGGACGAGAAGGACGGGCGCGACACGCTCGTTCAGCAGCCCGACTGAGCGCGAACTTGATCCCCCGGTCGATGCTGGGCACTATAGCGCCCAACGCGGGGACGACCCTGCGGCTCGCACGAGTCATTATCCTGGGGACGACCCCGTCAATCGATGGAGGTCCTGCATGTCCTGGATCATTCTGTTTTTCGCCGGCCTGTTCGAGGTCGGCTGGGCGGTCGGCCTGAAGTACACCGACGGCTTCAGCCGCCCGCTCCCCACTGCCCTCACCGTCGCGGCCATGGCCATCAGCCTGGGCCTGCTCGGCCTTGCGATGAAGGAACTGCCCCTGGGCACGGCCTATGCGATCTGGACCGGGGTCGGTGCCGTGGGCACGGTGATCGCGGGCATCATCCTGTTCGGCGAGTCGATGGCGCTGGTGCGCCTGATCAGCGTTGCGCTGATCGTGGCCGGGCTGATCGGGCTCAAGGCCAGCGCTTAAGCCACTGGCCCCTTCCCGGCGCATGATGGGCGCGGGCGTTACTTCCTGACCGTCCCGCGCAACTCCCCGACCAACGCCTGCAATTGCGCCGGCTGCGCCGCTTCGACGGCCACCGGCGCTCCCGCCACCAGCGTCACCCGCGACCACAAGCGGTGGAACAGCCCCTTGTCCGGATCCCGGCTGAAGAAACTCCCCCACAGCCCCTGCAACGCCATCGGGATCACCGGCACCGGCGTTTCTTCGAGAATCCGCGTCAGCCCGCCCTTGAACTCGTTGATCTCGCCGTCCGCCGTCAATTTGCCTTCCGGGAAGATGCACACCAACTCACCTTCCTTCAGATACCGGGCGATGCGGGTGAACGCCTTTTCGTAGATCTGGATGTCTTCCTGGCGGCCGGCGATGGGAATCGCCCCCGCCGTGCGGAAGATGAAGTTCAGCACCGGCAGGTTGTAGATCTTGTAGTACATGACAAAGCGAATCGGCCGACGCACCGCGCCGCCGATCAACAAGGCATCGACGAACGACACGTGGTTGCACACCAGCAGCGCCGCGCCTTCATCGGGGATCGCTTCAAGGTTGCGGTGCTCGACGCGGTACATGGAGTGGCTGAGCAGCCAGATCATGAAACGCATGCTGAACTCGGGCACGATCTTGAAGATGTAGGCGTTGACGCCGATGTTGAGCAGCGACACCGCCAGAAACAGCTGCGGGATCGACAGCTTCACCAGGCTCAGCAAGACGATGGACACGATGGCCGAAATCACCATGAACAGCGCATTGAGGATGTTGTTGGCGGCGATCACCCGCGCCCGCTCGTTCTCGGCGGTGCGCGACTGGATCAGCGCGTACAGCGGCACGATGTAGAAGCCGCCGAAGATGCCGAGGCCGAGGATGTCGATCAGCACGGCCCAGGCATGGCCGAAGCCGAGCACCCCGGTCCAGCTGTGCCCGCTCGCGCTTTCCGGGATCCCGCCGGAGTGCCACCACAGCAGCAGGCCGAACACGGTCAGCCCGAACGAGCCGAACGGCACCAGGCCGATCTCGACCTTGCGCCCGGACAGCCGCTCGCACAGCATCGAACCGACGGCGATGCCGACCGAGAACACCGTGAGGATCAGGGTCACCACGGTTTCGTCGCCGTGCATCCACTCCTTGGCGTAGGCCGGGATCTGCGTCAGGTAGATCGCGCCGACGAACCAGAACCACGAGTTGCCGACGATGGAGCGCGACACCGCCGGCGTCTGGCCCAGACCCAGTTTGAGGGTGGCCCAGGACTGGCTGAAGATGTTCCAGTTCAGGCGCAGCTGCGGGTCGGCGGCCGCCGCCCGGGGAATGCTGCGGCTGGCCAGATAGCCCAGCACGGCGATGCCGACGATCGCGGCCGACACCACCGGCGCATAGTGCGCCGACGACATCATGATCCCGGCGCCGATGGTGCCGGCCAGGATCGCCAGGAACGTGCCCATCTCCACCAGGCCGTTGCCGCCCACCAGCTCGTCCTCGTGCAGGGCCTGCGGCAGGATCGAGTATTTCACCGGTCCGAACAGCGCCGAGTGGGTGCCCATGGCGAACAGCGCCACCAGCATCAGCGACAGGTGGTCGAACAGGAAGCCGACCGATCCCACAGCCATGATGGCGATTTCCGCGAGCTTGATCAGACGGATCAGCGAGTCCTTGGCGAACTTTTCCCCGAACTGCCCGGCCAGCGCCGAAAACAGGAAAAACGGCAGGATGAACAGCAGCGCGCACAGGTTGACCCAGATCGAGCGGTCGCCTTCGATGGTCAGCCGGTAGAGGATCGCCAGGATCAGCGATTGCTTGAACACGTTGTCGTTGAAGGCCCCCAACGACTGGGTGATGAAGAACGGCAGGAAACGCCGGGTTCGCAGCAGGTTGAACTGTGAGGGGTGACTCATCTTCCGTGTGACCTGTTTTTTGTAGGGAGTAGGTAGGGAACGGCCTGGATACGGTTATTGGAGTCTCGAACCGCGATCCAGGCCACACCTTACCTAAACTTTGCCGGTCATTTCTTCAAACCCGCAATGCAGGGCGACACGAACAGCTCGCCGCGCCAGGCGCCTTGCAGGGTGCGCTTGCCGACGATCAGCCACATCACCGCCAGCAGCGCCACCAGCACGCAGCCCGCCACGCTGAAAAAGCCCAGGTGCAGCGTGCCGGCCAGTTTCAGGGTCGCCAGCGAGTACACGCCCAGCGGGAAGGTGAAGCCCCACCAGCCAAGGTTGAACGGAATGCCGTCGCGCAGGTAACGCACGGTGATCAGCAGCGCCATCAACATC
This sequence comes from Pseudomonas ekonensis, assembly GCF_019145435.1. Taxonomy (NCBI): domain Bacteria; kingdom Pseudomonadati; phylum Pseudomonadota; class Gammaproteobacteria; order Pseudomonadales; family Pseudomonadaceae; genus Pseudomonas; species Pseudomonas ekonensis. The sequence continues at coordinate 748,914 of NZ_JAHSTS010000002.1, forward strand.
CACCACAGGCCGAAGCCCCACAGGGTGATGCCGGCCACCAGGCCCAGGCCCGATGCGACCTCGCCGACGCCCGGCAGGCCGTTGGCGGCGAAGATCGCCGGCGCATCGCCGCCCAACAGCAGCATGCCCAAGGCGCCGGTGCCGATCGGGCCGAGGGCGAGCCAGCTCGACGCGGCCATGCTTTCGTGGGGCAGTTTGTGCAAGGCCATGCGCAGCAGCAGGATGGTGAGGATGCTGAACGCCACCGGCAGGGAGAACGCCCACAGCACGTAGCTCGTCGCCAGCACCACCAGTTGCGCATGGGCATCGGCCAGATGCGGCGCGAGCAGGCCGCCGCTGGCCGCCGCCACTTCCGCCGCCACCACCGGCAGCAGCCAGACGGCGGTCATCTGATCGATGCTGTGTTCCTGGCGGGTAAACATCATGTACGGGATCAGCACGCCGCAGGCCAGCGACATCGCCACGTCCAGCCACCACAGCGCCTCGGCCAGGTGGATCACCCCCTCGCCCCAGCGCGGCAGGCCGAACGCCAGGAAGCCGTTGATGATCGTCGCCAGCCCCATGGGAATGGTGCCGAAGAACATCGAAACCGTGGAGTGCCCGAAGATCCGCCGGGCCTCGTCGAAGAACAGCACCCAGCGCGCGGCGTAGGCAACGGTAAACAAGGTGAACAACAGGATGTTGAACAGCCACAGCCCTTCGGCCACGGCGTGCAGGCCGGGAACGGACACCGGCAGTTGCGCCAGCGCCAGGGCGAGCACGCCGGTGCCCATGGTGGCGGCGAACCAGTTCGGGGTGAACTGGCGGATCGCCTCACGCGGGTGATGCAGGTGGCTGAACGGTTTGATGCCGGGTTTGGCGGTGTTGGGGCAAGTCATCATGAACTCCTGTCCTCTGGTGAGGTTGGAGCCATGATAGATCCGGATCGAATATCTATATAACGGGTAATTTCTCTATCTGTTATCTGTTCTACAGATAAGCAGTCAGACGCTGCCTTCCGTTTCGATCACCAGGATCCGTGCTTCACCCTGAGGGTGGGCGACATGTTCGGTGCCGACCGAGGCGTAGAAAATGTCGCCGGCCTCCAGCAGCACCTGCCGCTCCTGGCCCTGTTCGCGGTAGCGCATTTGCACGCGGCCATCGAGCACCACGAACACTTCCTCGCCGTCGTTGACGTGCCATTTGTAGGGCTGGTCCGTCCAGTGCAGGCGCGTGGTGATGCCGTTCATGCGGGCGATGTCCAGGGCGCCCCAGGCGCGTTCGGCGGTGAACGCCTTGCTGCGGATGATCTTCATGGGTCGTTCCGTGAGAGAAGTGGCCGGCCAAGGCTAACCGAATCCGCTGCGCTTATGGAGCGCCGCACGCCTTCACCGCCTGCGGACGGAAGCTGACCAGCAGCGCCCCCACCGCCAGCGCAATCAGCACCGCGCCGTAACCGTCGGTGGTGGCCAGCAGGCCCAGGCTGCGGGTGAAGTGCCCCGCCAACAGCGCCGGCAGACAGAACGCCAGATAGCTGAGCACATAAAAGGACGACATCAGCCCGGCCCGCTCGTGGGGCAACGCCAGCGGCACCAGGCTGCGCACCGCACCGAGGAAACCTGCGCCGAATCCGCAGCCGGCCACCAGCGTGCCGAAGAAGAACAGCGACAGGCTGGCGCTGTGCACGCCCAGCAGCATCAGCACCACACCGCTCGGCAACAGGCTTGCGCCCAACTGCAACGCCCGGCCTGCGGGCCGGTTGCGCAGGGTGAAGATCATCAGGGCGCCGGTCACGGTCAGCGCGGCCACGGTTGCCCCACCGATCAGGTTGGAGGTGGAACCGGTCGCCGTGCGCACCAGCGACGGCGCCAGGGAGGCGTAAAAGCCGCCCAACGCCCAGGTGGCGGTGTTCAGCGGCAGCACCCGCCACAAGGTCGAACGGGCCTGAACCGGCACATGCAGGGTCGGCCGCAACGAAGCCCAGGCCCCGGCCTGCGGGGTGACGCTCTCAGGCAGGCGCCAGACGTACGCGGCCTGCAACACAAACAGCGCCAGCAGCAGCCAGTAGGTCAGTTGCAACGGCGCCGGGGCGAACTCCACCAGCACGCCGCAGCCCATGGCGCCTGCCGCCATGCCCAGCAAAGGCGCCACGCTGTTGATCAGCGGCCCCTGCACGCGGTCGGTGTCCAGCAGCGTGGCGCTCAACACCGCCGTGGCCATGCCCGTGGCGAAGCCTTGCAAGACCCGCGCACCGATCAGCCAGGCCACGCTGTCGGCGTAGATGAACGCCAGCATCGCCAGGGCGTTGAGCACCGCGGCGGCGAAGATCACCGGCTTGCGCCCCAGGTGGTCCGACAGCGAGCCGACGGTCAGCAGCGCCGCCAGCAGGCTCAAGGCATACACGCCGAAGATCAGGGTCAGCACCGCCGCCGAGAAATGCAGGTGATCCTGGTACAGGTGGTACAGCGGCGTCGGCGCCGTGGAGGCGGCGAGAAAACTGAGCAGGGTGATCGCCAGAAACCACAGGCTGGAACGGTTCGAAACAGGGCTGGTCATGGGCACGCTCCTTAAAAGCTAATTTTTTGCTTTTGCGGAGTGTGCGCTTGGCTTTCGCTTAAAGCAAATTCTTTGTGTTAAGGTCGGCCCCATGCCTATCAAAGAAAGCAGCCGCCCCGGCGGCCGAAGCGCCCGGGTGCAGGAATCGATCCACTGCGCCGTGCGCGCGCTCCTCCAGGAACAGGAGCGCTCCACCGTGACCGTCCCGCAGATCGCCGCGCGGGCCGGGGTCACGCCCTCCACCATCTACCGGCGTTGGGGCGACCTGTCGGCCCTGCTGGCCGACGTCGCCCTCGCCCGCCTGCGCCCCGAAAGCGATCCGCTGGACACCGGCAGCCTGCGCGGCGACATCCGCGCGTGGGCCGAGCAGTATCTGGACGAAATGAGCTCCGAGCCTGGGCGCAACGTCATGCGCGACGTGCAGGCCAGCGCCACGCCGGGGTTCTGCATCGCGATCATCGCCGACCAGTTGCAGACCATCGTCGACCGCTACCCGGACGACTCGCCGCCCTCGGTGGATCACCTGATCAACCTGGTGGTGTCGCCGACGGTGTTCCGCATCCTGTTCGCGGCCCAGCCGCTGGAAGTGGAAGCACTGCACCGGCTGATCGACATCGCGCTGCGCCGGGACTGACACCGAAGATCCCTGTAGGAGCCAGCCTGCTGGCGATGACGGCCTGCCTGACACACCGATGCCGGATGGGCCGCCGCCATCGCGAGCAGGCTCGCTCCCACATTGAAATGCGGCGCACGTGTCGACGCGCTCACCACAGAACCGCCCGGTTCCCCGCCTGCGACACCCCGCCGCGCCACGACCTTGGTCGACACTGACTAACCGCGGCACTCGTGCCAGACTGTCTGACCGGGCACAGGTCCGGGCGTGTTCTGTCGGGAGTGCTCATGTCGTTGTCCACCGGGCTGATTGCCATCGTCGCCCTGGCCTATATGGCCATCATGTTCGCCATCGCGTTCTACGGCGACCGCCGCAGCGCGCCGCTGCCGCCGCGGATGCGGGCCTGGGTGTACAGCCTGTCGCTGGCGGTCTACTGCACCAGCTGGACGTTCTTCGGCGCGGTCGGCCAGGCCGCCGAACAGCTGTGGTCATTCCTGCCGATCTACCTGGGGCCGATCCTGCTGTTGCTGGGCGCCCCGTGGGTGCTGCAAAAAATGGTGATGATCAGCAAGCAGGAGAACATCACCTCCATCGCCGACTTCATCGCCGCCCGCTACGGCAAATCCCAATCCCTGGCGGTGGTCGTTGCGCTGATCTGCCTGGTCGGCGTCCTCCCCTACATCGCCCTGCAACTCAAAGGCATCGTGCTGGGCGTCAACCTGCTGATCGGCGCCGGCGCCGACGCCATGGGCACCCGCGCCCAGGACACCGCGCTGATCGTGTCCCTGGTGCTGGCGCTGTTCACCATCGTGTTCGGCACGCGCAACCTCGACGCCACCGAGCACCACCGTGGCATGGTGCTGGCGATCGCATTCGAATCGCTGGTCAAGCTGTTCGCGTTCCTGGCGGTGGGCGCGTTCGTCACGTTCGGCCTGTACGACGGCTTCGACGACCTGTTCAATCAGGCCATGCTCGCCCCGCGCCTGGAGGAATACTGGAAGGAAACCATCAACTGGCCGTCGATGGTGGTGCAGACCGGCGTGGCGATGATGGCGATCATCTGCCTGCCCCGGCAATTCCACGTCACGGTGGTGGAGAACATCGACCCGCAGGACCTGCGCCTGGCCAAATGGGTGTTCCCGGCCTACCTCGCCCTGGCGGCGCTGTTTGTGGTGCCGATCGCCTTGGCCGGTCAGATGATGCTGCCGAACTCGGTCATTCCCGACTCGTTCGTCATCAGCCTGCCGTTGGCCGAGGCGCACCCGGCGCTGGCGCTGCTGGCGTTCATCGGCGGCGCCTCGGCGGCCACCGGCATGGTGATCGTCGCCAGCGTCGCGCTGTCCACCATGGTCTCCAACGACATGCTGCTGCCCTGGCTGCTGCGCCGCAACAATGCCGAGCGGCCGTTCGAAGTGTTCCGCCAGTGGATGCTGTCGGTGCGGCGGGTCAGCATCGTGGCGATCCTGCTGCTGGCCTACGTCAGCTACCGCTTGCTTGGCTCCACGGCAAGCCTGGCCACCATCGGTCAGATCGCCTTCGCCGCCGTCACCCAACTGGCCCCGGCCATGCTCGGCGCGCTGTACTGGAAGCAGGCCAACCGCCGCGGCGTGTTCGCCGGCCTCGCGGCCGGCACGTTCCTGTGGTTCTACACCTTGATCCTGCCCATCGCCGCCCGCAGCCTCGGCTGGTCGCTGGACAGCTTTCCGGGCCTGGCGTGGCTGGCCAGCAACCCGCTGAACCTGCCGATCACCCCGCTCACCCAGGGTGTGGTGCTGTCGCTGGCGGGCAACTTCACCCTGTTCGCCTGGGTCTCGGTGCTGTCGCGCACGCGGGTCTCGGAGCATTGGCAGGCCGGACGCTTCATCGGCCAGGAAATCAGCGCCCGGCAGAGCGCCCGTTCGATGCTGGCGGTGCAGATCGACGACCTCTTGAAACTGGCGGCGCGGTTCGTCGGCGAAGAGCGGGCGCGGCAGAGCTTCATCCGCTTCGCCTATCGCCAGGGCAAGGGCTTCAACCCGAACCAGAACGCCGACGGCGAATGGATCGCCCACACCGAACGCCTGCTGGCCGGTGTGCTGGGAGCCTCGTCCACCCGAGCGGTGGTGAAAGCGGCCATCGAGGGCCGGGAGATGCAACTGGAGGACGTCGTGCGCATCGCCGACGAAGCTTCGGAGGTGCTGCAATTCAACCGTGCCCTGCTGCAAGGCGCCATCGAGAACATCACCCAGGGCATCAGCGTGGTGGACCAGTCCCTGAAACTGGTGGCCTGGAACCGCCGCTACCTTGAGCTGTTCAACTACCCGGACGGGCTGATCAGCGTCGGTCGGCCGATCGCCGACATCATCCGCTACAACGCCGAACGCGGCCTGTGCGGCCCGGGCGAGGCGGAAGTCCACGTCGCCCGGCGCCTGCACTGGATGCGCCAGGGCCGCGCCCACACTTCCGAGCGCCTGTTCCCCAACGGCCGGGTGATCGAACTGATCGGCAACCCGATGCCGGGCGGCGGGTTCGTGATGAGCTTCACCGACATCACCGCGTTCCGCGAAGCCGAACAGTCCCTGACCAAATCCAACGAATGGCTGGAGCAACGGGTCAGCGAGCGCACCCAGGAGCTGTCGCAGCTCAACGTGGCGCTGACCGAAGCCAAGGGCAACGCCGAGGCGGCCAACCAATCGAAAACCCGCTTCCTGGCCGCCGTCAGCCACGACCTGATGCAGCCGTTGAACGCCGCCCGGCTGTTCTCCGCCGCCCTCTCCCACCAGGACGACGGCCTGAGCCCGGAGGCGCAGAAACTGGTGCAGCATCTGGACAGCTCCCTGCGTTCGGCCGAGGACCTGATCAGCGACCTGCTGGACATTTCCCGTCTGGAGAACGGCAAGATCAATCCGGACCGCAAGCCGTTTGCGGTCAACGAACTGTTCGACACCCTCGGCGCCGAGTTCAAGGCGCTGGCCCAGGAACAGGGCCTGAATTTCCGCGTGCGCGGCAGCCGCCTGCGCATCGACAGCGACAGCAAGCTGCTGCGGCGGATCCTGCAGAATTTCCTCACCAACGCGTTCCGCTACGCCAAGGGCCCGGTGCTGCTGGGTGTGCGCCGGCGGGCGGGCGAAGTGTGCCTGGAGGTGTGGGACCGCGGGCCGGGCATTCCGCTGGACAAGCAGCAGGTGATCTTCGAGGAGTTCAAGCGCCTCGACAGCCACCAGACCCGCGCCGAAAAAGGCCTGGGCCTGGGGCTGGCGATCGCCGACGGCCTGTGCCGGGTGCTCGGCCACACGCTGCGCGTGCGCTCCTGGCCCGGGCGCGGCAGCGTGTTCAGCGTCAGCGTGCCGATGGCCCGCACGCAAGCGGCGCAACCGGGCACCTTGCCTGAGCTCAACGGCAAGCCGCTCGGCGGCGCGCAGGTGCTGTGCATCGACAACGAGGACAGCATCCTGATCGGCATGAACAGCCTGCTGACCCGTTGGGGCTGCCAGGTGTGGACCGCACGCAACCGCGACGAATGCGCGGCGCTGCTGAGCGAGGGCATCCGCCCGCAACTGGCGCTGGTGGATTACCACCTGGACCACGGCGACACGGGCACCGATCTGATGGCATGGCTGCGCACGAACCTGGGCGAACCGGTGCCCGGCGTGGTGATCAGCGCCGACGGCCATCCGGAGACGGTGGCGCAGGTGCATGCGGCGGGATTGGATTACCTGGCCAAACCGGTGAAACCGGCGGCGCTGCGGGCGCTGTTGAGTCGGTATCTGCCGCTGTAGCGGTCAGCCGGGTTCGGTGGCGGCAGTGCGGACGCCATCGCCAGCAGGCTGGCTCCCACAAGGGATTGCAGGTGGCCGCAGGGTTCGCGCACACCACAAATCCTTGTGGGAGCTGGCTTGCCGGCGATGGCGGCGGCGAAGGCCTGCGGGCCTAGTCCGGCAACTCGACCAGGCCGTCCGCATCGGTCATGGCGCGTTCCAGCAGATCCGCCGGCAGGCTCTTGCTGGCCCGGGCGCCGAGCAGCTTGAGCTGTTCGCTGCGGCTGACCAGGTTGCCCCGGCCTTCGGTCAGTTTGTTGCGCGCGGCGCTGTAGGCCTTGTCCAACTGCTGCAGGCGGTTGCCGACCTCGTCCAGGTCCTGGATGAACAGCACGAATTTGTCGTACAGCCACCCGGCGCGCTCGGCGATCTCCCGGGCGTTCTGGCTCTGGCGCTCCTGCTTCCACAGGCTGTCGATCACCCGCAGGGTCGCCAGCAGCGTGGTCGGGCTGACGATCACGATGTTGCGGTCGAAGGCCTCCTGGAACAGGGTCGGCTCGGCTTGCAACGCGGCTGAGAACGCTGCTTCGATCGGCACGAACAGCAAGACGAAATCGAGGCTGTGCAGGCCTTCCAGACGCTTGTAGTCCTTACCGGCCAGACCTTTGACATGGCTGCGCAGCGACAGCACGTGCTGTTTCATGGCGGCCTGCCGCAAGCCCTCGTCGTCGGCGGCGACGGACTGTTGGTAGGCGGTCAGGCTGACCTTGGAATCGACCACCACCTGCTTGTCGCCCGGCAGGTAGATGATCACGTCCGGCTGGAACCGTTCGCCGTCCGGCCCCTTGAGGTTGACCTGGGTCTGGTACTCGCGGCCCTTCTCAAGCCCGGCGTGCTCCAGCACCCGCTCCAGGATCAGCTCGCCCCAGTTGCCCTGGGTTTTCTGCCCCTTGAGCGCGCGGGTCAGGTTGGTGGCCTCGTCGCTCAGGCGCAGGTTCAGTTGCTGCAGCCGCTCCAGCTCCTTGGCCAGCGAGAAACGCTCGCGCGCCTCGGCCTGATAGCTTTCCTCGACGCGCTTCTCAAAGGACTGGATGCGCTCCTTCAACGGATCGAGCAACTGGCCCAGGCGCTGCTGACTGGTTTCGGCGAAGCGCTGCTCGCGCTCATCGAAGATCTTGCCCGCCAGTTCGGCGAACTGCGCCCGCAGCTCGTCGCGGGAACCCTGCAGGTCATTGAGGCGTTGCTGATGGCTGTCCTGCTGCTCGCGCAGCTCGGCGCTCAGCGAGGCGGCCTGGGCGTCCAGGCGGCGCAGCTCGGCGTCCTTGCCGGCGCGTTCGAGGTTCCAGGCATGGGCGGCGTCCCGGGCGTCGTCGCGGTCGATCTGCAGCAGTTCGACCTCCCGGCGCAGCGCAGCCAAGTCCACCTGCTTGGCGGTGTTGGCCTGGCCGAGGTCGGCGATTTCGTCACGGCAGGCATCGAGCTGCGCGTTGAGGCCGTCCTGGGCCATCTGCGCCATCGCCAACCGCTCCTCGAGCAGCGCGAAATCCGCCTGGCCGACGCTGGCCCGGCGCTGCAGCCGCCAGGCCAGCGCCAGCAGCGGCAGGCCTGCGCCCGCAAGGCCCAGCAGCAGGCTGGTCAAGTCCATCGCCATCGTCATTCCCGCCGATCAGATAAAGCCTGAAGGTTAACCAAGGCGTCCGGTCTTGGACAGCTCAGTCTTCGATCAGACCAAGCTCCTGCTGCGCACGACGATCCCCGGCGCGGGCGGCCTGGCGCAGCAGATCCTGACCGATGCGGCGGTCCCGGGCGTTGCCGCACTCGCGGCACATCAGTTGGCCGAGCCGGCTCTGCGCGGCCACCACCCCTTCGCGCGCCGGCTGCTTGAGCAGGTGGCCCGCCAGGTGCTTGGCGTTGCGGCTGTCGCTCAGGCGCGGGCTGTCCAGCAGCCATTCAGCCACACGGACGGAAAATCGCTTGGGAGCGGTGACATGGGGAGATGAGGAAGGAACGGCGTCTGATACTGAGCGAAACTTCATAAAGCACTGTGGGACGAATCGGAAGGCGCGCCACTCTACTCTTTTTTTCACACAGGTAAAGCCGAAAAAATCCCGGCACGCCCGTGCTAGAGCAAGCGCTAGGGACAATCCACAGAAGCTGTGGATAACTCAGTGGACAACCGCCCTCCAACCCCCGCAAAGCCTTGTGGAACGGGGCCCGCAGTCAAACTGACGATTTTTTCACCAGCAAAAAAAAGCGATGTTTTTCATTGACTTAAACTTTCGACGCAGGCAGCCACCGGGGTCAGGATCGTTGTGACAGCGCGGTGACAGTCTGCGCAACTAATGTGCACAAGTACCTGTTGGGCGGTTATATCGATGCGCCTTTTCGGGTCGTTTCGGCAGCCGGATCTTCGCCGAACCGCTCTGGCCCGCTCTTTCGTACGAGGCCTTGGCGCGACCGCCGGTCGGAAGGCGGGCCATTTCGGGGCGAGCCCTTCCGGCATGGGGCTTGGGTTGACCGGCGCAAGGCTTTTTTTGCGCCTTGCGGTTTGCATTACGCAACGGGTTCGGTTAGCATCCGCGCCGTTAGTACCAAGCTGAAAGTCAATTCCGGTCGAACACATCCTCGCGGTCAGCCTTCTGCCAAAGAAGCCTCCACCGAAAAAACAGGATCGACCCCTCGATGGTTTCCAGGTAAATCCTGCGCCGGCACAGCCTCGAACGAAGGCCAAGCGTGTCGCGACACAGCGTTACTCTGACCGAACCAACCTGCAGATTGATCAGGATCTTCACCCTGGGCCATGGACCTCTGCCCTTGCTGTGTTGCCTGTCCTCCTAAGTACCTACCTGCCAGCCCGAGCGCGCCAAACCTTATAGCGCTTCAAACTGGCTGCCTTGTTCCAGCCGGGTTCTTCGTTCGACCGATGGCGGTCGTCGTTACTGGAACGTTTTAACGTTGCACGGATCTGATCCGTGTCATATGCAGGAACACCCATAACATGTCTACGACTATCCACACTCAGGATGCCATCCGCACCCTCACCAACGCTTTTGCACCGATGAACTGCCTGATCCTGGCCGCCCGCAAAGGCTGCTTCAGTTTCACCGTCGTCAACGAACACGGGATCGCCCGCCACAGCGAGCGTCTGTACCCCGATCAATACTCCAGCGCCGAACCGCTGCAGGCCGTGATCGACCGCACCCGCCAGGCACTGACCGCCTGAACGGCCGCAACGCCGCAAAAGCCAAGGCCCCGCCGACAACGCGGGGCTTTTTATTGCCCGATGTTTCCCAACCAGGCCGAACCGGTTAAGTCCGATCCGGCATAACGGTTATAACGGCCGTTCGGAAATATTGTAAAAACAGGCCTTTACGCCCTGAATATGACACTACACTTCAACTCAAGCGGCATGAACCGCTTCCGGCGGGCCTGATTCGTTCCACAGCTGCCAAGCACCCGGTCAGGCCCGCCGCCACTCCAACGCTCCGAGGGCTTTATGGGTATCGCCGCAAGCGAACTGTGCCGTTTCGTGATCCGTCCCACGCTGATCTACCTGGGACGCCACTGCGCCACCGCCGAATCCCTGCTGCTGGGCATCGCCGCCAGCCAGTCCGCCCTCGGCTCCGCCCTGCATGACCGCCGGGGCCACGGGCTCTACCGGATCGCCGAGCACCGCCACCAGGCCCTCTGGGACCATTACCTGGCGCTGGATCCGGAACGCGCCAGCCTGGTGCGCGGCCTGGCCAGCCAGCATGCCTTCCTCAGCGGGCCGCACCTGGAACTGACCGTCAACCTGCGCTACGCCACCGCCATCGCCTGGCTGCTGGTGGAAGAGCAGAACCCCACCCTCCCCGACCCGGACGACCTGCTGGGCATGGCGCGCATCTGGCGCCAGACCTTCCAGCCCCAGGGTCGCCTGCGGGATTTCACCTGCGCCTGGCAGGCCTGTGTTTCACCGCTGAATCAAGTCGCTTGCTGACCCGCCGGTTTCGGAAGATCGCCCATCACGACGCCAATCTGGTCGGATTGTCCTACAAAACCGCTCTAACTCAAGGCATACGGGCTCTGGCGCCCGGACGAAAATGTTGGTAATTTTCGCCCCGGTGATCACCAGGAGTTCTAATAATGAAAAAAGTCATGCTCAAAACCACCCTTAGCCTTGCCGTTTCCCTGGCATCCACCCAGCTTTTCGCAAGTGGCTTCGCCATCAACGAACACAGCATCAGCGGGATGGGGACTGGGTACGCCGGGCGATCTTCTTCTGCCGACGACGCAAGCACCGTTTACGGCAACCCTGCCGGCATGTCGCGCATCAAGCGCGAACAAGTCACCGGCGGCGTTGCGTTCCTCGACGCCTCGACCGACATCAGCCACGGCAGCTCCAGCCCTAACGGCGGGAGCAACAAAGGCGACATGGTGCCCTTCACCTCCGTACCTATGGGCTACTACGTCAAGCCGATCGACGAGCATTGGGCCTTCGGCCTCGGCATGTACGTGCCGTTCGGCCTGATCACCGACTACGAAAACGGCTTCGCCGGCCGCTACTTCGGCAGCAAGTCGAAAGTACAGGTCATCACCCTGCAGCCGACCGTCAGCTACGCCTTCAACGACAAGGTGTCGATCGGTTTCGGCCCGACCATCAACCGCATCGACGGCTCGCTGGAGTCCAACCTGTCGATCACCCAGGCTGCGCCGGACGGCAAGGTCAAGATCAAGGGCGACGACACTGCGCTGGGCTACAACATCGGCGTGCTGGTGCAGGCCACCGACAGCACCCGCGTCGGCCTGACCTACCACTCCAAGGTCGACTACAAGCTCGAAGGCGACACCAAGGTCAACTACGGCGTGCTGGGCGCAATCGGCCTGGGCGCCAGCCAGAAGTACGACGCCTCGCTGAAGATCACCACCCCTGAGTCCGCCGACCTCTCGGTCACCCAGGCGATCAACGATCAGTGGAACGTCTACGCCGGCACCACCTGGACCCGCTGGAGCCAGCTGGAGAAGATCACCGTCAAGAACTCCGGCGTGCAGCCGCTGCTGGCCGGCCAGTTCGGCGAAATCACCGAAGAGCAGAACTGGCACGATACCTGGGCCTACGCCATCGGTACTTCGTACCAGCTGAACAAGGAATGGGTGCTGCGCACCGGCCTGACCTTCGACCAGGCGCCGACCAACAACGTCGACCGTTCGCCGCGCATCCCGACCGGCGACCGGACCATCTTCAGCATCGGCGCCGGCTGGAGCCCGACCGACGACCTGACCATCGACGTCGCGTACTCCTACCTGAAGGAAGAGACCGTCAAGATCAACAACAGCAACGACCGTGGCCAGTCCTACAGCTCCAAGTACGACAACTCGGCCAACGGCTTCGGCATCGGCGCGACCTACCGCTTCTGATGGCCTGCGGCGAGGCTGAGCCCTCGCCCATGAAAAAGCCCCGACGTCCTGTGGACGCGGGGCTTTTTCATGCCTGCGATGTTTGCTGCGGGAGCGAGCCTGCCCGCGATAGCGTCAGCCAAGGCCCACCATGCGACCGATGCCGCTCATTGCCCAAGCGGCCTGGACGCAATCGCCTTCTCGATCGCCGCCAGAAACTCAGGATCATCCGGTTTGGTCAGGCTGGAGAAATTGGCGATCACCTTGCCCTGGCGGTCGATGACGTACTTGTAGAAATTCCACTTCGGCGCACTGCTCTGCCTGGCCAGCACCTGGAACAGATGGGTGGCGCCGTCGCCGCGGACTTTCTGCGGTTCGGTCATGGTGAAGGTCACGCCGTAGTTGGCGTAGCAGACCTTGGCGGTCTCGGCGCTGTCCTTGGACTCCTGCTTGAAGTCGTTGGACGGCACGCCGAGCATTTCCAGCCCCTGCGCCTTGTAGCGTTGATTGAGGGCCTCAAGGCCTTCGAACTGCGGGGCAAACCCGCAGAAGCTGGCGGTGTTGATCACCACCAGCGGTTTGTCGGCATAGCGCTGACACAGGTCGATGGACTCCTTGGCCCGCAGCTTGGGCAAGGAGCCTTGCAGCAGATCCGGGCAGTCCGCCGCCCGGACCACTCCGGTCAACGCGATCAGCAACGCAGGAACAGCACACCAGCGCATCAGCATGTCAGGCTTCCTCGGGCAGTCGTCAGACCCCGACGTTACTCGCCCCCCAACCCTCCCCGCAAGCGCTCTAGCAGATGCTCATGCCCAGTTGCATCAGCGCCAGGCCGCCCCGCAGCCAGCCCCACCACACCAGCGCCAGCAGCGCGGCGCCGAGCGCAATGACGGCGACCTGCGGCCACAGGCGCTTCATGCGGCGCTCACGCCCGCCTGCAGGCGCGCCACAGGGCGTTCGCGCACCGGCCAGTTCAGGGCCGCCGCCAGCAGACTCAGGAGGATCGCCACCTGCCAGATCAAGTCATAGCTCCCGGTACGGTCATACACCACCCCGCCCAGCCAGCCGCCGAGGAACGAGCCGAGCTGGTGGAACAGGAACACGATGCCGCCCAGCATGGACAGGTTGCGCACGCCGAACAAGGTCGCCACCGTACCGTTGGTCAACGGCACCGTCGACAGCCACAGGAAGCCCATCGCCATGCCGAACAGGTAGGCCGACGTGGTGGTGACCGGCAGCCACAGGAACAGCACGATCACCACCGCGCGCAGCAGATAGAGCCCGGTGAGCAGGCGCGGCTTGGACATGCGCCCGCCCAGCCAGCCGGCGGTGTAGGTGCCGAAGATATTGAACAGACCGATCAGCGCCAGCACCGTAGTGCCGACGGTGGCCGGCAAATGCTGGTCCACCAGGTAGGCCGGCAGGTGCACGCCGATGAATACCACCTGAAAACCGCAGACGAAAAAGCCGAACGCCAGCAGCCAGAACCCGGAGTGCGAACAGGCTTCGCGCAAGGCTTCGGACAGCGTCTGCTCATGACCGTGGACCGGCAGCGGCTTGTCCTTGAGCATGGCCACCAGCGGCACGATCAGCGCCACCAGCAGGCCCAGCGCCAACAAGGCCGCCGACCAGCCCAGCCAGCCGATCAGCCCGAGGGTGCCGGGCAGCATGGCGAACTGGCCGAAAGAGCCTGCGGCACTGGCGATGCCCATGCCCATGCTGCGTTTTTCCGGCGGCACGGCACGGCCGACCACACCGAGGATCACCGAGAACGACGTGCCGGACAGGCCGATGCCGATCAGCAGCCCCGCGCTCAGCGACAGGCTCAGCGCCGAGTCGGACAGCCCCATGCACACCAGCCCGACGGCGTAGAGCACACCGCCGGTCAGCACCACCTTCGCCGCGCCGAAGCGGTCGGCCAGCGCGCCGGTGAACGGCTGCGCCAGGCCCCAGATCAGGTTCTGCAAGGCGATGGCGAAGGCGAACACCTCACGCCCCCAACCGAACTGGGCGCTCATCGGCGACAGGAACAGGCCGAAGCCGTGCCGCACGCCCAACGACAGCGCCAGAATCAGCGCACTCCCCAGCAACACCCAACCACACGCACGCCACATCGAACTCATTATTGTTCTCCAGTCACGGGTATATACCCGCTTAAAGTCGGAAAAACCGGCGTCACGCCAGTTCGTCCAGCAGTCTCAGCAAGGTTTCACGCTTCTCGGCGCCCAGTCGGTCGATCAACCGCTGCTGCGCCGCTTCCCAGGCCGGCAGCGCCGCCGCCAGCCGCTGCGCACCGGTGTCGGTGAGCTTGACGATGCGGTTGCGCATGTCTTCGCCCTCGGTGAGCGCCACCAGGCCCTCGCCCTCCAGCACCCGCAGGTTGCGGCCCAGGGTGCTGCGGTCCAGGCCCATGGCCTCGGCCAGTTCGGAGATGCTCGGTTGATCCAGCCGCTGCAGGTTGCACAGCAGAGAATACTGGGCGACGTTGATCCCGAAGCCGTCGAGAGCGCCGTCGTAATGCCTGCTGACGCCACGGGCGGCGCGACGCAGGTTGGTGCACAAACATTGGGAAGGAAGCATGATGCGTGTATATACCCGCGACTCTGTTAAATCAAGTTACATGTGGTTTTGTTCAACAACATTTTCGATGGCCGCCAAGGGGCCGGCCGATCCGGGGCAAGGCTTTCAGGCCAGCGCCAACCCCACCAGCACCGCCATCTCCGTCAACTCCAGCAACGCCCCGGCCGTGTCGCCCGTGGTGCCGCCCAGCCGCCGCACCATCAAGCGCCGCGCCCAGACGAACACCCCGACCGCCACCAGCAGCGCCACAGCGCCCTTGATCCCGGCCAACGCCACGCAGGCCAGCGCGCAAGCCGCCAACACCCACCACCCCGCCTTGCGCGGCAGGTGATCGGCCAACGCCTGCCCCAGCCCGCCGGCCCGCACGTAAGGTGTGGTCAGAAACAGCCCCAACAACGCAGCACGCCCGATCAGCGGCACGATGACCAGTATCAAGCCTTCGCCCTGTCCGACCACCGCCAACAGCGCGGCAAATTTGAGCAGCAACACCAGCACCAACGTCACCACCGCGATCGGCCCGCTGCGCGGATCCTTCATGATCGTCAGCGTGCGCTCGCGGTCGCCGAAACCGCCCAGCCAGGCATCGGCGCTGTCCGCCAGCCCGTCGAGGTGCAAGGCGCCGCTGAGCACCACCCACGCCGTCAGCAGCAACGCTCCGTGCAGCAACGGCGGCGCACCGGCCAGCGCCAGGTCCAGCGCCCACAGGATCACGCCGAACAGCAGGCCCACCACCGGATAGAACAGCAGCGAACGGCCAAGCGCCTGAGGCGCCGGCATGCCCGGCAAGCGCACCGGCAGGCTGCTGAGGAATTGCAGGGCGATCCAGAACGGCAACATGTCAGTCCACTTCCCGAAGCGATCCGTCGGCCTCGACAATCAACGAAAACAATCCGCCATGGCCGACCTCGACGGTGAGCAACTGCTCACGCGGCAAGCCACGAGCCCTGGCCAGCAACAGGCGCATGACGCCGCCATGGGTGACCAGCAGCAGCCGCTCGCCGGCGTGGGCCGCCTGCAACCGCGCCACCGCCGCCAGCACCCGCGCCGAAAAATCGCTCACCGGCTCGCCCTGCGGCGGGGTGAATGCGTACGGGTCGGCCCAGAACCGCCCCAGCGCCTCGGCGTCCGTTTCCATCAGGGCGGCGGCGCCCTGCCCTTCCCAGGCACCGAAGTGCAGTTCCTGCACGGCCCCGTCCAACGTCAGCGGCAGATCCAGTTGCCCACGCAGCTCTTGCGCGAACCGCGCGCAGCGCTGCAACGGCGAGCTCACCAGGCGATCCCACGGCCCGCGCCCGACCACCGCCGCACGCATCTGCGCCCAGCCCTTGTCGGTCAGCGCGTCATCGAGGCTGCCGCGCAAGCCGCCGCCCAGCTCGGTCTCACCGTGGCGCAGCAGATCCAGGCGCAAGGTCATGCGGGGCGATCCGCCACCGCCGCCTCGGCGAACGTCGCCATCTGCCCGTGCAGGTCGCAAGCCAGGCGCAACAGCGGAACCGCCAGCGCAGCACCGCTGCCCTCGCCCAGACGCAGGCCCAGCTCGAGCAGCGGTTCGGCCTGAAGGGCTTCCAGCACATGCCGGTGGCCTGGCTCGGCGCCGCGGTGGCCGAACAGCAGCCACTCGCGGCAGGCCGGGTTCACACGGACGGCCACCAGCGCGGCGACGGTGCAGATGAAACCGTCCACCAGCACCGCGATGCCTTCCTGGGCACAGGCCAGGTAGGCACCGACAAGCGCCGCAATCTCAAAACCGCCCAGGTTGAACAAGGTCTGCAACGCATCGCCACGCTGGGCCTTGTGCAAGGCCAGCGCCCGCTCGATCACCTGCGCCTTGTGGCTGACGCCCTCGGCGTTCAGGCCGGTGCCGGGCCCGGTCAGGTGCGCCACCGGGCAATCGAGCAACGCGCAGGCCAGCGCACTGGCCGCCGTGGTGTTGCCGATGCCCATTTCGCCGCCGATGAACAATTGCGTCCCTGCGGCTTTGGCCCGCAGCACGCTGTCGCGCCCGGCCTGCAAGGCCTGCTCGCCCTGCGCAGGGGTCATCGCCGAGGTTTCGACAAAGTTCGCGGTGCCCGGGCCCAGGTGCAAATGACGCACGCCCGGCAACGCCAGCGACGGCGTCACCGTGCCCAGATCCACCACCTCCAGCTGTGCATCGAGCCTTCGCGCCAGCACGCTGATCGCCGCGCCGCCGCTGACGAAGTTCAGCAGCATCTGCCCGGTGACCTCCTGCGGATAGGCGGAAACGCCCTCGGCCACCACCCCGTGGTCACCGGCGAAGATCGCGACCCACAATCGGTCCAGGCACGGCTTGACCTGACCTTGCAGCCCGGCCAGTTGCACCGCCACCGCTTCGAGACGGCCGAGGGAACCGGCGGGTTTGGTCAGTTGCTGTTGCCGCGCCGCCGCCTCGGCAACGGTGTCGGCATTCACAGGTCGGCACGGGTTGCACCACCAGGCTTGGGTCATAGGGCAGGTCCTTTCAGAGTCAGGGGCAGGCCGGCGACCGTCAGCACCACGCGCTGACAACGTTCGGCCAGGGCTTGATGCAGCCAACCGGCTTCATCGACATAGCGGCGAGTCAATTCGCCCAGCGGCACGACACCCATTCCGGTCTCGTTGCTGACAAAAACGATGTCGCCCGGCAGCGTCGCCAGGCAGTCCAGCAGGGCCTCGCGCTCGGCGGCCAGGCGTTCGGCGTCATCGAGCATCAAAAGGTTGGTGAGCCACAGCGTGAGGCAGTCCACCAGCAGGCAGCGCCCGGCGCCGGCGTTATCGCGCAGCACGCGGGCCAGCGCCAGCGGCTCTTCGATCAGGCCCCACTCGGCGGGACGGCGGGCGCGGTGATGGGCCACCCGCTCGCTCATTTCACCGTCCAGCGGTTGGCTGGTGGCGATGTAGGTGACGGCCAGGCCGCTGTCGGTGGCGAGTTTCTCCGCCAGGCGGCTTTTGCCGGAACGGGCGCCGCCGAGGATCAGTTGGAGCATGAGAACATCCTGAACAATGTACGGTGAGGCAACCGGCCCCTTCGCAGGCTCGCCCGCGAAAGGCCCGGCACAGGCGAATCAGATCCCACAGAGCCGACGCAACAGCCCGGTATCCAGATGCTTTTCCACCAGGTCCGCCAGCCGTTCGATGTCCCGCTCGCGCAAGCCGTGGTAATCCACCGCCTGCACCTCGCTCAGGCCCGCCCAGCGCAGCAGCGCCGCACTGGCCGCCGGCGACTCGAACAGGCCGTGCAGGTAGGTGCCGAACACCTGCCCGTCGGCACTTTGCGCGCCGTCGCAACGGCCATCGTCCAGATGCACGGCGGCCAGCGCCAGGGCGGGCCCTGTCGTCACGCCGGCATGGATTTCGTAGCCGCTGACTTCGGCGTCTTCCAGCGCCAGGCGTCCGCGGACATTGCGCAACTGCTTCTCGGCTTCGAGCTGCGTCTCGAACGCCAGCAACCCCAGCCCGGCACTGGAGCCCGGCGCGCCTTCCAGGCCCAGCGGATCATGCACCTGCTCGCCGAGCATCTGCAGGCCGCCGCAGATGCCCAGGACCTTGCCGCCATAACGCAGGTGTCGGCGGATCGCCCCTTCCCAGCCGTTGGCGCGCAGATAAGCCAGGTCGCTGCGCACGCTCTTCGAGCCCGGCAGGATGATCAGGTCCGCCGGCGGGATCGCCTGGCCCGGGCCGATGAATTGCAGGTTCACCTGAGGATGCAGGCGCAGCGGATCGAAATCGGTGTGGTTGCTGATGCGCGGCAACACCGGCACCACTACGTTCAGCACCTGTTCGGCCTTGTCGGCCTGGCGCCGGTCGATGCCGTCTTCGGCTTCCAGGTGCAGGTCCATCACGTAGGGCAACACGCCGACCACGGGTTTGCCGGTGCGCTGCTCCAGCCAGTCGAGGCCCGGCTGCAGCAAGGCGAGGTCACCCCGGAAGCGGTTGATGATGAAACCCTTGACCCGCGCCTGTTCGCTGGGCGACAGCAGCTCGAGCGTGCCGACCAGATGGGCGAACACGCCGCCGCGGTTGATGTCGGCGATCAGCAGCACCGGGCAGTCCACCGCTTCGGCGAAGCCCATGTTGGCGATGTCGCCGGCCCGCAGGTTGATCTCCGCCGGGGAGCCGGCGCCCTCGACCATCACCAGCGGGTACGCAGCGACGAGCCGTTCGTGGGAGGCCAGCACCGCTTGCATGGCGATGGCCTTGTAGTCGTGATAGGCCACGGCATTCATGGTGGTGACGGCGCGCCCGTGGATGATCACCTGGGCGCCGGTGTCGCTGTTGGGCTTGAGCAGCACCGGGTTCATGTCGGTGTGCGGTTCCAGGTGCGAAGCCTGGGCCTGCACCGCCTGGGCGCGGCCGATCTCGCCGCCGTCGGCGGTCACCGCGCTGTTGAGCGCCATGTTCTGCGGCTTGAACGGCACCACCGCCACGCCCTGGCGGGTCGCCCAGCGGCACAATGCGGTCACCAGCGTGCTTTTGCCGGCATCGGATGTGGTGCCCTGCACCATGAGCGTGGTCATGCCGGCGTATCCATCGGGTGTTCCTTGGCGAACGCCTGCAAGGCCTGTTCGAGCCGTGCCTCGTCGGCGGCGTCGGCGGGCAGTCCGAACCGCAGGCTGCTGTTGTGGGTGAAGAGGCGCAGCAGGATGCCGCGCCGGGCCATGAACTCATGCAGCGCGGCCGCTTGCTCGGTGATCAGCCACTGGAACAGGGCACAGCCGCCGTGGGGTTTGAAGCCGTAGCGCTCCAGCAGCGCGGCCAGCCGTTCGCTGGCCTCGTCGCTGCGGATGCGCTGGCGGGTGTGGCCTTCGGTGTCCAGCAGGCACGCCTGGCCCAGCACCCGGGTCGGCCCGCTGACCGCCCAAGGGCCGACCTGTTCGGCCAACAGCCTGAGCAGTTTGCGCTCGGCCAGGACAAAACCCAGCCGCACCCCGGCGAGGCCAAAGAACTTGCCGAACGAACGCAGCACGATCAGGCCGACCTGATGGGCATGGGGCGCCAGGCTCAACTGGGGGGCGTTGTCCATGAACGCTTCGTCGACCACCAGCCAGCCGCCCCGCTGGGCCAGCCTGGCGTGCCAGTCGAGCAGCCGCGCCGGGGTCAGGCTCAACCCGGTGGGGTTGTTCGGGTTGACCACCACCAGCACATCGAGGCTGTCGAGAAAGAAATCGACTTCCTGCTCCAGCACCTCGCGCACGATGTAGCCGCTGCGGCGCCAGGCCTCGGCGTGCTCGGCGTAGCATGGCGACAGCACGCCGACCTTGCCGGCCCGACGCAGGCGCGGCAGCAGCTGGATGGCCATCTGCGAGCCGGCCACCGGCAGCACGTGCGCGGCGCCGTAGTAATCGCACGCGGCCTGCTCCAGGCCGTCGTCGGTTTCCGGCAGGCGGGCCCAGGCCCGCAGCGGAATGTCCGGCACCGCAAACGGCCACGGCGCAAGGCCCGTGGACAGGTCGAGCCAGTCCGGCTCGGCGATGCCGTACTCGATCGCCGCCCTGCGCAACCGGCCGCCGTGCTCAAGCATAGAATTCAGCCCCCACGCAAAGGATCAGCAGCCACAACCATACCCCGCGCTGCACCAATTGCCAGCCACGGTCGATGGAATCGGCATCCGCCGGCACACCCTCGCCCAACTGAGGGCGCTCGTGCAGTTCGCCGTGATAGACCGCAGGGCCGCCCAGTTCCACACCCAGCGCACCGGCGCCGGCGGCCATGACGGGGCCGGCGTTGGGGCTGTCCCACTTCGGGCCTTGGGTACGCCAGCACTTGAGGGCCAGGCGAGTCTTGCCCAACAGTGCGTAGGTCAACGCCACCAGCCGCGCGGGAATGTAGTTGAGCACGTCGTCGATTTTCGCCGCCGCCCAGCCGAAGCGCTCGAAGCGTTCGTTGCGGTAGCCCCACATGGCGTCGAGGGTGTTGCTCAAGCGATAGAGCACGACACCCGGCGCGCCGGCCACGGCAAACCAGAACAACGCGGCGAACACGGCGTCGCTGCCGTTCTCCAGCACCGATTCGGTGGCGGCGCGGGCGACGGCGGTGCTGTCCAGCTCGCTGGTCTGGCGGCTGACCAGATACCCGACGCGTTTGCGCGCCTCCTCCAGGTCATCGCTGCGCAAGGCCTTGGCCACCGGCCCGACGTGCTCGCCGAGGCTGCGCATGCCGAGGGCGCAATACAGCGCGAGGATCTCCACGACCCAGCCCACGTAGGGCGCCCACGACAGCGCCGTGGCCAAAATCGTCAGCGGCAGCACCACGATCACCCACGCCGTCACGCCATGGCTGCGCCAGCCACGGCCTGCGGCATTGAAGCGTTGTTCGACGCGTCCGGCGAAACGGCCGAACGCCACCAGCGGATGCCAGCGTTTCGGTTCACCCAGCAGCGCATCCAGCGCCACGGCGGCGACACTCAACAACGCGACACTCATTGATTCACTCCCCATTGGTTTTCGTACAGCAGCTCATCGAGCGGACGCGCCTGCGCCCACCCGTCGAGCACCAGCATCGGCGCCGGATAGAATTTCTTGACCGGCCCCAGGCACAGCACCGCCAACGGCTTGGCCCCCGCCGGCAGGTTGAGCAGGTCGGCCAGGGCCTGGGGCTCGAACAGCGACACCCAGCCCATGCCCAGCCCCTCGGCGCGGGCGGCCAGCCACAGGTTCTGGATCGCGCAGGACAGCGACGCCAAGTCCATTTCCGGCAGCGTGCGGCGGCCGAAGATGTGCCGTTCGCGGTCGTCCCCCAACGCGGCCACCAGCACTTCGGCGCAGTCGCCGATGCCTTCGACCTTGAGCTTCATGAACTCGTCGCTGCGCTCGCCGAGGGCTTGGGCGGTGCGCACCCGCTCTTCTTCCACCAGGTTCTGGATCCGGCCGCGCAAGGTGCGATCGCTGATGCGGATGAAGCGCCACGGCTGCATCAGCCCGACGCTGGGCGCCTGATGGGCGGCCTCCAGCAGGCGGCGCAGCAGTTCGGGCTCGACCGTGCCGCCCGTGAAGTGGCGCATGTCGCGGCGTTCGGCGATGGCGCGGTAGACGGCTTCGCGTTCGGCCGGGGTGTAGGCGTTGTCGCTCATGGCCGCTGCGCGAGCAGGCTCGCTCCCACTGCGGATCGCGGTTCGTCAGGGACGGCCGCGGCCTGGCGGCCGGGCGCCAGCAACGCGGCGATCGCCGACGGATTGGACGGGAAGTAAAAGTGCACGTAGGACGCGGTCATCCGCCCTTCCCGGTACACGGCCTCGGCACCGCGCCCGCCGTTGGGGCTCAGGCCACGGGCGATGGGCGTCAGCCCGGTGGTGGTCAGGGAATGGTGGTAGGTGTGGCCGCGCAGCGTGCCTTCCGGCAGTTCGACGGCCTGCAGGGCCAGCGCCGCCAGACGCTTCTGCATCACCGCATCGCCGCTGAGCAGGCCGGCCAGTTCGGCGCGGGTGCCGCTGACGTCGGTCAGCGAGTCGAGCAGATAGAGCATGCCGCCGCATTCGGCGAGCAGCGGCTTGCCGGCGGCATGATGGGCGCGGATCGCCTCCAGCATCGGTGTGTTCTGCGCCAGCGCCTCGTGGTGCAGTTCGGGGTAGCCGCCCGGCAGATAGAGGCTGTCGGCGTCCGGCAGCGCCGCATCGCGGATCGGCGAGAAGAAGCGCAGCTCGGCGCCCATCGCCCGCAGCAGATCGAGGCTGGCGCCGTAAGTGAAGGCAAACGCCTCGTCCCGGGCGACGGCAATCCGCACGCCTTGCAGCAGGGGCTCGACCTCCAGCGGCTCGGGGGCGGCGAATTCGACCGGCGGCGGCAGCGCGACCTCGCAGCTGTCCGCCAGGGCCTGCGCAGCGGCGTCGAGGCGCAGGTCCAGGTCATTGAGCTCGCTGGCCTGCACCAGGCCCAGATGACGGCTCGGCAGCTCGATCCCGGTTTCCCGGGACAGCGCGCCGTACCAGCGCAGGCCTTCGGTGAGGCTGCCCTCCAGCAATTGCGCATGGCGCACGGTGCCGACGCGGTTGGCCAGCACCCCGGCGAACGGCAGGTCCGGCTGATAGCGCGCCAGGCCCAGGGCCAGCGCACCGAAGGTCTGGGCCATGGCGGTGCCGTCGATCACGCCCAGCACCGGCACACCGAAATGCCGCGCCAGGTCGGCGCTGGACGGCGTGCCGTCGAACAGGCCCATGACGCCTTCGATCAGGATCAGATCCGCTTCGGCGGCGGCTTCCCACAACAGGCGGCGGCTTTCCTGCTCGCCGACCATCCACATGTCCAACTGGTAGACCGGCGCACCGCTGGCGCGCTCGAGGATCATCGGGTCGAGAAAGTCCGGGCCGCACTTGAACACCCGCACCTTGCGCCCGTGATTGCGGTGCAGGCGGGCCAGCGCGGCGGTGACGGTGGTCTTGCCCTGGCCCGAGGCCGGCGCTGCGATCAGCACCGCCGGGCAGTGACGAGACTGGTTCAAAGTTCGACGCCTTTCTGCGCTTTGATCCCGGCCTGGAAGGCGTGCTTGACCATGCCCATCTCCGTGACGGTATCGGCCATCTCGATCATTTCCGGCTTGGCCGCGCGCCCCGTGACCACCACGTGCTGCATCGACGGACGGGCCTGCAGATCGCTGAGCACCTGGTCGAGGTCAAGGTAGCCGTGCTTGAGGGCGATGTTCAGTTCGTCGAGCACCACCAGCCCGATGGACGGATCGCGCAGCATCTGCCGGGAGACCTCCCACGCGGCTTCGGCGGCGGCGATGTCGCGCTGACGGTCCTGGGTTTCCCAGGTGAAACCTTCGCCCATCACATGAAAACGCACCTGCTCGGGGAATCGGCGAAAAAACAGTTCCTCGCCCGTGCTGTTGCGGCCCTTGATGAACTGCACCACGCCGCACTGCATGCCGTGGCCCATGGCGCGGGCAAGCATGCCGAACGCCGAGCTGCTCTTGCCCTTGCCGTTGCCGGTGAGCACCAGCAACAGGCCGCATTCGTTCGGCGAATTGGCGATGCGCTCGTCGATCACGGCTTTTTTGCGCTGCATGCGCGCCAGGTGGCGCTCGTCACGCTCGGTGGTGTCAGTCATGGGGGAGCTCTCCGTTGAGGCTGGGTAACGGCGGGCGGGCACAAGAATAGACGGCGGCAAGCCTGGCATCGCCCACCGTGATGCCGTTGGATGGATCAGGCCGGTCTCCGGGCTCATGAGCGGCGCAAGGCCAGGCTGCGCGCCTTCCCGCGTCTTCGGACGCAGTGGCATCAGGCACAGCTTTCACTCATTTACCGTTGCGGGGGCAGCGCCGGGATCGCGGTCGCTCCACTGTGGACATGCGACCCTCACCGGCTTCCCTGTTTCACTCTGTCGACAGCCGCCACAGAGCACCTGAAACAAGCCGCGAAGGTTAGAGGGTTGGGGGTGGAGCGTCAAATGAAGCGGGGCTGCGGCGACGAAAAAATGCCGCCGATCAATTAACTGACGCCAATCTTGTGCCACACTGCCATGAGTGATATCAAAGAGCCATGCTTTTTGACTGCAGAGAGCACATCACAATAACAAGGGAGAGCACCATGCAAGGCATGATCATCAGCAATCCGCGGCTGGAATTCCTGCGCCCGGTGCTGGAACGCTGGTTTGACTGTATCGACCGCTACAACACCGTGCGCGGCGACAACGACACCCCCTACTGGCACGACGAAAAGGCCAACCTGGGCCTGCTCTCCGCCGCCGCGTGGATGGCCGAGCTGGTGACGCTGCGCGACACCGCCACCCGCAAGCAGAACGAGGACGGCGAACGCAACGCCCGCGCCGACCTGTTCCTGGCCGGCACCGACGACCGTGCCTACATCCAGGCCACCCAGCGCTGGCCCCGGGTCAACAGCCTCAACCTGACCCAGGCGCTGCACGACATCACCAGCGACGCCAAGCGCATCAGCTACGCCAGCGACCTCAAGCTCGGCTGCCTGTTCGTTTCGCCGCAGAAGGCCCAGCACAGCGCCAGCCCCGAAGAGCTTCAGGACATGGTCGACGACCTGCAGAAGGAACACACCTGTGCCGTGGCCTGGTACTTCCCTTACGCCTACCGCAAATTGCGCAGCGAAGCGGGCAACTACCACCCCGGCATCGCCGTGCTGTTCAAGGAGGCCCGCGGCTGAGCGCTTGAACCATCGGGGTCGCCCATGCCTCTATGATTGGGAATGCATTCATAGGGAAGACAAGCAATGCGCAAGCCCCCGTTCATTTTCGTCATCGCGGTTGCCGCAGGCCTTGCCGCCTGCGGCGAAACCTCAAGCCTGCAAGTCTCCGACGGCACCGGCCCGTCGCCCAAACTGCCCGAACCGAACAAGACCCTGATCCCGACGGTGCACATCGCCCCGGCGGTGGGCTGGCCGAGCGGCGCCAAACCGACGCCGGCGGCAGGCACCCGGGTGGCGGCGTTCGCCGAAAACCTCGACCACCCGCGCTGGCTCTACGTGCTGCCCAACGGCGACGTGCTGGTGGCGGAGACCAACGCTCCGCCCAAACCCGATGACGGCAGCGGCCTGAAGGGCTGGATCACCAAAAAGGTCATGGGCCGCGCCGGCGCCGGCGTGCCGAGCGCGAACCGCATCACCCTGCTGCGCGACGCCGATCATGACGGCGTGGCGGAAACCCGCACGGTCTTCCTGCAAAACCTCAACTCGCCGTTCGGCATGACCCTGGTCGGCAACGACCTGTATGTCGCCGACACCGATCGCCTGCTGCGCTTTGACTACGAACCCGGCGCGACCGAAATCAAGTCGCAACCGATCAAAGTCACCGACCTGCCCGGCGGCACGCTGAACCACCACTGGACGAAGAACGTCATCGCCAGCCAGGACGGCAGCAAGCTCTACGTCACCGTCGGTTCGAACAGCAACGTCGGCGAAAACGGCCTGGATCAGGAACAAGGCCGGGCTGCCATCTGGGAGGTGGACCGCGCCACGGGCAACCACCGCATCTTCGCTTCGGGCATCCGCAACCCCAATGGCCTGGCTTGGGAACCGCGAACCGGCGCCTTGTGGACGGCCGTCAACGAGCGCGACGAAATTGGCAGCGACCTGGTGCCCGACTACATCACCTCAGTCATGGACGGCGGCTTCTATGGCTGGCCGTTCAGCTACTACGGTCAGCACGTCGACGTGCGCGTGCAGCCGCAGAACATGGATCTGGTGGCGAAGGCCATCGCCCCTGACTACGCCGTCGGCCCCCACACCGCTTCGCTGGGCCTGGCCTTCGCCGAAGGCAACCGACTGCCGGCGGCATTCAAGGAAGGAGCGTTCATCGGACAGCACGGCTCATGGAACCGCAAGCCCCTCAGCGGCTACAAGGTGATCTTCGTTCCGTTCGCCAACGGCAAGCCGAACGGCGCACCGGTGGATGTGCTGACCGGATTCCTCGACAAGGACGAGAACGCCATGGGCCGCCCGGTGGGCGTGGCGGTCGACCGGCAAGGCGGCCTGCTGGTGGCCGACGACGTGGGGAACAAAGTGTGGCGCGTGTCTGCGGCCCGGTGAATCTCCGAGACCCCAAAAACCACTGTAGGAGCGAGCCTGCTCGCGATGGCGGTCTGTCAGCTGACCTGGAAGTCGGCTGGGCGGACACCATCGCGAGCAGGCTCGCTCCTACAGGTCGTCTTGGCGGCTAAGGGTTGTGCGCCAGGTGCTCCGGCTGCAGGACGCGCTTGGCGCTCAGGTACGCCTTCTGCCAATAGGCCTTGGACAAGCTGTCCAGCTTCACCGTGCCGCCGGTGGCCGGCGCATGGACGAAGCGCCCTTCCCCGACATAGATCCCCGCATGGCTGACCTGGGAGCCGCCGTTGGTGGCGAAGAAAATCAGGTCGCCGGTCTGCAGCCCTTCCTTGCCGACGTTCGGCGCCTGCATCACGATCATCTCCCGCGTGGAACGCGGCAAGGAGATGCCGGCGGCGTCGCGGTAGACGAAGCCGATCAGGCCACTGCAATCGAAGCCCGAGTCCGGCGTGTTGCCGCCCCAGCGATAAGGCGTGCCGACCAGGCCGAGCGCGCGGAACAGCACGTCTTCGGCAGCCGGAGAAAAGTTTTGGGAGGAGCCGAACACGATCGGCGTGCGCACCACCGGCGCGGGCGGCGGCGTGCGGCTGGCGCAGCCGCTGAGCAGCGCTGCGAACATCATCAAGGCGAGGCGGGCCGACATCGTCATAAGCAGAACATCCTGATCTGGCTGCGGCTTTCACTGCCGATTCGACAGAAAACAAAACCGCCTGCGTCGGGACGCAGGCGGTTTGCCATCAAAGTAGATCAGAATTCTAGCGGCTACGCGGCAAACTTCAAGTAAGACTTTAACTTCACCTTGTAAAGTTTACGTCTACTGACTGGCCGCGACCGTTTGTCGCCACGAACGCGGCGACAAGGGAGGCATCACTTGCGGGCGGTGACCACGGTCGGCGCCATCGCCAAGGCGCGCTTGGCCTCGATGAAGGACTTGCTCCAGTAGCTGTCACCCAGGCTGTCGATGCGCACACCGCCGCTGCGGCGGCTGCTGGAGTGGATGAACTGGTTGTCGCCCAGGTAGATGCCTGCGTGGCTCACACGGCCGCGACGGCCGTTGGTGGCGAAGAACAGCAGGTCACCCGGCTCGAGGTTGCCGCGCGAGACTTGCGGGGCATCCACGTTGATCATTTCGCGGGTGGAGCGTGGCAGGTTCATGCCGGCCTCTTCGCGGAAGAGGTAGCCGATGAAACCGCTGCAATCGAAGCCGGCTTCGGAGGTGCCGCCGAAACGGTAACGGGTACCGATCAGGGACATGCCGCGCTCAAGGATGCTGTCGGCCAGGACCGGCAGTTGGTAAGGCTTCTTGCCGTTGAAGTCGGCCAGTTCCTTTTCGGTGTCCAGCTCTTCCTGGTAAATGACGGAAGACTGAGCGGTAGCGGAATTCTTGTACTGCTGTTGCTGCTCTTGAACAGGTGAATGAGCAGCGCAACCGAACAGCAGGGTGACGAGTGCGAGAGGCACGAGGGGTGCGAAGCGCTTTAGCATGGGCACGACCGTGGCTGAAGTTGTAAAGAAGCCGAGACTATGCCCGCTATCGGCCTCATTTGCAAATTCAATCGATCTTTTTGTGACTTCCCGGTTTCTCGTTTACATCTAAGCGCTTAAGCCTATTTGAATCGATACGCAGCCTGAGCAGCGCTCAGGAAAGCGGGTTTTCTGGCGCCTGAAATCTGCCGAACCGGGCTGAAAGCCGCGGCCTTGAAGGCTTTCACCAGCCCAGGGTTTCTTTCAGGAAAGGGATGGTCAACTTGCGCTGGGCCTGCAGCGAAGCCTGGTCGAGCTGCTCCAGCAGGTCGAACAGCGCGCTCATGCTGCGGGTGCCCCGGGTCAGGATGAAATGGCCGACTTCGTCGGTCAGGTGCAGGCCACGGCGGGATGCGCGCAATTGCAATGCACGCAGCTTGTCTTCATCGGAAAGGGGGCGCATCTGGAACACCAGCGCCAGGGTCAGGCGGGATTTCAGGTCGGCCAGCTTCACCGGCAGTTCGCGAGGAGACGTCGAGGCGGCGATCAACAAGCGCCGGCCGCTGTCGCGCAGGCGGTTGAACAGGTGAAACAGCGCCTCTTCCCAGTCCGCCTTGCCCGCCACCGCTTGCAGGTCGTCCAGACAAACCAGTTCGTACTGCTCAAGGTGATCGAGGATCTCGATGCCGCGGTCCATCAGCTCCGCCAGCGGCAGGTAGACCGCCGGCTCCCCCATCTGCTCGAAACGCAGGCAGGCGGCCTGCAACAGATGCGTACGCCCTACCCCATGCTTGCCCCACAGATAGATCAGGCTTTCGGTCCAACCGGCGTCGGCTTCGCAGAGGCGCTCGACATAGCCGAGTGCAGCGGCATTGGCGCCTGGGTAGTAGTTGATGAAGGTGGCGTCGTCACGCAGACGCACACCTAGGGGCAGCTGAATCGGTTTCATGCTGACTGAACGGTCCCCGAGGAACCATTAGTGACCTCTGTGTAAAGTGTGCGAAGTTTATACCCGTGAAGCGGAGCGCACAATCCGACAGACCCCAAGCAAAATCAAAGGTTTGCGTTAACACCTTGGTTTCATGGCAGTTTCTCTGGCGGCTGCGCCTGCATGAGCCGGGCCAACCCGGCGATCCGCCGGGCAGCCCGCCGCTCGCGTCACAATTCAGGTTCGTCCACGCCGCTGTAGATCTCCGAGTCCTTGTACAGGTCATGGACATGCCGCACCAGCACCATGATCACCGCCGCCACCGGCAACGCCAGGAGCACGCCGGTGAAGCCGAACAGCTCGCCGCCGGCCAGGATCGCAAAGATCACCGCCACCGGATGCAGGCCGATCCGGTCCCCCACCAGCAACGGCGTCAGCACCATCCCTTCCAGCGCCTGCCCGACCATGAACACCGCGACGATCCCGATCATCGGATACAGCTCGCCGCCGAACTGGAACAGCCCGGCGATCAACGCCGAACCGATGCCGATCACGAAGCCCATGTACGGCACGATCGCCGCCAGCCCCGCAATCAGGCCGATCAACAGGCCCAGCTCCAGGCCGACGATCATCAGGCCCGCCGCGTAGATCACGCCCAACGCCACCATCACCAGCAACTGACCGCGCACGAACGCGCCCAGCACCTCATGACACTCGCCGGCCAGGGCCACCATGCGCTCCTCCCGGTCACGGGGCAGCAGGCTGCGGATCTTGGCCATCATCACGTCCCAGTCCCGCAGCAGGTAAAAACTCACCACCGGGATCAGCACCAGGTTCGCCAACCAGCCGATCAACGCCAGGCTCGACGCCGTCGCCTGCGTCAGCACGGCACCGACGATGTCGGTGGTCTGCCCGACGTGCTCACTGATCGCCGCCTTGACCTTGTCGAACTTCCAGAACCCTTCCGCCAGCCCCAGCTTCGCCTGCGCCCACGGCAAAGCGGTGTGCTGCAGCCAGTCGAGCATCTGCGGCGCCAGCTCATACAGGCGCAACAGTTGCCTGGCCAGCATCGGCACCAGCACCAGCAACAGCGTGGTCACGATCAAGGTAAAGAGCGCGAACACCGCGATCACGCCCCAGGTGCGGGACAGCCCGATCCGCTCCAGACGGTCCACCAGCGGGTCGAACAGGTACGCGAGCAGCAATGCCACCAGGAACGGCGTAAGGATCGGGTGCAGCAACCAGACGAACGCACACAACAGGGCCACCCCGCCCAACCAGAACCAACGCCGCGTATCGGCCATGTAAAACTCCATTGCTTTTATATAGGAAAGAACGACTTACCAGCGAAACCGCAGGGCCGGAACCGCCGGGGCCGCCGCCGGAACGGGAGCCGCGCCCGGCACCGTCGGCTGGGGAGCCGCCGCAGGCGTCGGCGCCTCGGCCGGCAGCTCCTGCAGCTTCGCCAGCGCCAGTTGCGCACGCAGCTGATCGGCGCTGCCGTTGACCCGGTACACGATGCGATCGGCATCGACACTCTGCAGGCGCACGCCAAACGGTTCGAGCAAGCGCATCAGGGCGGCGTAATGCTCAAGGTTCATGCCCTGCACGTCCACGGTCTGCTGGCCCGACGCCCCGGGCCTGGCAACGAAGCGCGGCGCCAACCGCCCGGCGACCGCCAGCATGACCGCATCGGCCACCGCCGCCTGATCGGCGCCCTGCACGCTGCCCGCCTCCTTTTGGTCGCCGAGCCACAAGTGCCATTTGGCTTGCCACTGGCCGCCCTCCTCGCGGGCATGCACCGCCAGCAAGGCGTCGGCGCCGTAGCGCTCCGACGCGCCGCGCAACGGCGCCGGGTCGGTGCCCTCCAGGGTCGGCGCGGTGGCCACCAGCTGTTCGCTCAGATCCGCCAGCGGCAAGCGCAGCGGCAGGCCGCGGTGCTGGGCCGCCCGGCGCAACGGCGCGGCACTGGCCTGGCCGTCGCCCACCAGGCTCGAACCTTCGGCGGAATCGTTCAGCCACCAGCCCAGGATCGAAGGGCGGTTGGCGCCCCACAACGACAGGCCCGCACGGCGCAACGCCTGCTCTGTGGTGCCCGGGTCGAAATCGACTTTCAGCACCTCCGGCGGCCCCGCGTCGAAACCGTACTGGCTGATGATCTGCTGCGGATCCTTGCGGATCGCCGCCAGCCCCGGATTCTGCGGTGCCTTCGGATCCCCCGTCAGGCGCAGCACGAGGGTGTCCAGCGCCGCCTGCGTGGCGCGGTCGCGCTCCTCGGGCGCCTGACCGCTGACCGGCTCGCGCACCTGATACAGGCCTTTGAGGTTTTCGGCGTGGCTCGCCAGGCTGACCAGAGACAGACAGCCCACAAACAGCAATTTGCAAAGACGCATGGAGAATTCCCGTCGACAAGAGCGGCTGGAACAGGCCGCGTGAACCGGCCAGAGCAAGCCTGTGACCACAGGCCGCCGCAAAACATTCACACGCTGGCGGTAAGTTTTTGCACAGCCCTAACGATAGACGGTTCCCTTATACAGGCAGCGGCGCGCTCACCGACCATTCAATTGCAATTTTTTTCAGGCGATATGCCCCTGCCCGTCGGCGCGAGGATGGCCGCTGCCCCTCAAGCCTGATAAAATCGCGCGCCTTCGCAGACCGGCAACAGCCGGGCCACCCGAATGACGCGTGAGGCATCCGCCCCACCGGTTTCGGTGTCCCGCAGAAATCGGTCGTTACCCAGAAATCCCTCCCTTACAAAGGCCTGGATCATGAGCAAGCAACCCTCCCTGAGCTACAAGGACGCCGGTGTAGACATCGACGCCGGTGAAGCATTGGTCGAACGCATCAAGAGCGTCGCCAAGCGCACGGCGCGCCCGGAAGTCATGGGAGGCCTGGGCGGCTTCGGCGCCCTCTGCGAAATCCCGGCCGGCTACAAACAGCCTGTGCTGGTGTCCGGCACCGACGGCGTCGGCACCAAGCTGCGCCTGGCGCTGAACCTGAACAAGCACGACAGCATCGGCCAGGATCTGGTCGCCATGTGCGTCAACGACCTGGTGGTGTGCGGCGCCGAGCCGCTGTTCTTCCTCGACTACTACGCCACCGGCAAACTGAACGTCGACGTGGCCGCCACCGTAGTCACCGGCATTGGTGCAGGTTGCGAACTGGCTGGCTGCTCGCTGGTTGGCGGCGAAACCGCTGAAATGCCTGGCATGTACGAAGGGGAAGACTATGACCTGGCCGGTTTCTGTGTCGGCGTCGTGGAAAAAGCGGAAATCATCGACGGCTCGAAAGTCGCCACCGGTGACGCCCTGATCGCCCTGCCGTCGTCCGGCCCGCACTCCAACGGCTACTCGCTGATCCGCAAGATCATCGAAGTGTCCGGCGCCGACATCGAAACCGTTCAGCTCGACGGCAAACCGCTGACCGACCTGCTGATGGCCCCGACCCGCATCTACGTCAAGCCGCTGCTCAAGCTGATCAAGGACACCGGCGCCGTCAAGGCCATGGCCCACATCACCGGCGGCGGCCTGCTGGACAACATCCCGCGCGTGCTGCCAAAAGGCGCCCAGGCCGTGGTCGACGTGGCGAGCTGGACCCGCCCTGCGGTGTTCGACTGGCTGCAAGAGAAAGGCAACGTCGACGAGACCGAAATGCACCGCGTGCTGAACTGCGGCGTGGGCATGGTGATCTGCGTGGCGCAGGAGCACGTTGAATCGGCCCTGAACGTCCTGCGCGAAGCCGGCGAGCAGCCTTGGGTCATCGGCCAGATCGCCGCGGCCGCCGAAGGCGCCGCCCAGGTCGAACTGAAGAACCTCAAGGCTCACTGATGCCGAGCACCTGTGATGTCGTGGTGCTGCTGTCCGGCACCGGCAGTAACTTGCAGGCCCTGATCGACAGCACGCGGACCGGCGACAGCCCGGTCCGCATCGCTGCGGTGATCTCCAACCGCGCCGACGCCTACGGCCTGCAACGCGCCAGGGACGCGGGCATCGAAACCCGCTCCCTGGACCACAAGGCCTTCGAAGGCCGCGAAGCCTTCGATGCCGCCCTGATCGAACTGATCGACGAATTCAATCCCGGACTCGTGGTGCTGGCCGGCTTCATGCGCATCCTCAGCGCAGGGTTCGTGCGCCACTACCAGGGTCGCCTGCTCAACATCCATCCGTCGCTGCTGCCCAAGTACAAGGGGCTGCATACCCATCAGCGCGCGCTGGAGGCCGGCGACGCCGAACACGGCTGCTCCGTGCACTTCGTCACCGAGGAACTCGATGGCGGGCCTCTGGTCGTACAGGCAGTGATACCGGTAGAGTTGCACGATTCGCCGCAGAGCCTGGCGCAGCGGGTCCACGTTCAGGAACACCTGATCTACCCGATGGCCGTGCGCTGGTTTGCCGAAGGACGGCTGGCCCTTGGCGAACAAGGTGCTTTACTGGATGGCCAGGCACTCGCGGCCACCGGCCACTTGATTCGAAACTAGGAGATTTTATGCGTCGCGCCCTGCTCTTCGCTTGCGCTCTGCTCGCCCTGCCTCTGGCACAGGCGGCAGACCTTCAACCGTTCTCCGCCAGCTACACCGCCGACTGGAAGCAGCTGCCCATGAGCGGCACCGCCGAACGCAGCCTGACCAAGGAAGCCAACGGCGCCTGGAAACTCAGCTTCAAGGCGTCGATGATGATCGCCAGCCTGTCCGAGGAAAGCACCCTGACCCTGGACAAGGACACGCTGCTGCCGCAGTCCTACCACTTCGAGCGCGGCGGCCTGGGCAAGGCGAAAAAGGCTGACCTGGACTTCGACTGGGCCAACAAGCTCGTCACCGGCACCGACCGCGGCGACGCGGTGAAGATCCCGCTGAACCGCGGCATGGTCGACAAGTCGACCTATCAGCTGGCGCTGCAGCATGACGTGGCCGCCGGCAAGAAGACCATGAGCTATCAGGTGGTCGACGGCGGCGAAGTCGACACCTACGACTTCCGCGTACTGGGCTCGGAGAAGGTCGAGACCAAGGCCGGCCAGATCGACGCGATCAAGGTCGAACGCGTGCGCGATCCGACGCAGAGCAAGCGCATCACCGTGCTCTGGTTCGCCAAGGACTGGGATTACCTGCTGGTTCGCCTGCAACAGGTCGAAACCGACGGCAAGGAGTACAACATCATGCTCCTGGACGGCACCGTCAACGGCAAGACCGTCAAAGGCAGCTGATCCGCCGTCACCCCGAAAGCCCCGCAAACGCGGGGCTTTTCTTTGCCCGGACGATTCACACCGAGAACTTGGCCACCATGTTATTCAGGTCCACCGCCAGCCGCGACAGCTCCTGGCTGGCGGCACTGGTCTGGTTGGCCCCGGCCGAGGTCTGCATCGCCAGGTCGCGGATGTTCATCAGGTTGCGGTCGACTTCCCGCGCCACCGCCGCCTGCTGCTCCGACGCGCTGGCAATCACCAGATTGCGCTCGTTGATCCGGGTGAACGCCGAGGCGATCTCCTCCAGCGCGGAGCCGGCGGCCTTGGCCAGCTCCAGGGTCGAACGGGCGCGCAGGTTGCTTTGTTGCATCGAACTGACCGCCGCATCCGTGCCCTGCTGAATGCCGCCGATCATCTGCTCGATCTCCTGGGTCGACTGCTGGGTACGATGGGCCAGCGCCCGCACCTCATCCGCCACCACCGCAAAGCCGCGCCCGGCATCGCCGGCCCGGGCGGCCTCGATGGCCGCGTTCAGCGCCAGCAGGTTGGTCTGCTCGGCGATCGAGCGGATCACATCCAGCACCTTGCTGATGCTGTAGACCTGCTGGGCCAGGTCTTCCACCTGAGTCGCATTGGCCGTGACGTCCTCGGCCAGGGACTCGATGGAAGACACCGTCTGCTGCACCTGCTCGCGGCCGTGCTGGGCAATGCGATCAGACTCCCGCGACGCCTCGGACGTGGCCACGGCGTTGCTGGCCACCTCCTCGACGGCCGCTGTCATCTGGTTCACCGCCGTGGCGGCCTGCTCGATCTCCAGGCTCTGCTGATGCAGACCGCGGGTGGCGTCTTCGGTCACGCAGCTCAGTTCTTCCGAGGCCGACGCCAACTGACTGGAGGATTCGGAAATGCGCCGGATCGTGTCGCGCAGGCTGTGCTGCATGCTGCGCAGCGCGTGCAGCAGCCGCGCCGGCTCGTCCTTGCCGGACACATTGATGTCGCCGGTCAGGTCGCCGCCCGCCACCACCTCAGCGACGTTCAGCGATTGCGAAAGCGGCAGCACAATGCTGCGGGTCAGCAGCAGCGCCAGCGCAACGGTGATCAACGCGGTGATGCCGATCATCACGCCGACCCACACCCGTGAATTGATGAACACCAGCCGCGCCGCCTCGGTGGCGAGGTTGGCGTTGTGTTTGTTCAGCTCGACCAGCTCTTTGAGGGTGACGGCGATATCGTCCGCCAACGGGCTCATCTGGCCATTGAGGATGGCCGCCGCCTCTTCTACCTTGTTCTGCGCGGACAGCGCCATCACCTGCGCCTGGAACTCCAGGTACTTGTGCTCGGCGACCTTGAACCGGTCGAACAGCGCCCGCTCCTCCCGCAAGACGATCAGGGCGTCGTAGCGCTGCTGGGCCTCGCTCAGCACGCCGCGCAGCTCGTTGAGCTTGCTGACGTTCTGCGCCAGCGCCTGCGGGTCGCGGTTGAGCAGCAAACGCATGGTCAGCGCCCGCAGGCGCAGCATGTCCTGGCTCATCTCGCCGACCGCCATCACGCTGGGCAGCCAATTGTTGTCGACCTCGTCGGACTGGGCGCGCATGTTCGACATCTGCAGCAGGGCGAACGCCCCGAGCGCAAACACCATCAGCGCCAGCACCCCGAAACCGAGGCCGGCCCGGGGGGCGATATTGAGGCTACGGATACTCATTGCTCTGGTTCCTTCCAAAAGCGCTGCATCAACCCTGCAGCTGGCTGCTTTAGAAGGTATCGGCCCGGCGGAAATTTGCGTAAGACGAAAAAGTGATATCAAAAGGCCTTGATACTTCGAACCCTCGGCATGAACGATTCAGCGATGGTTGCCCGGACTTCAGCTCCGTTCGCCGCACGTTCACCATAGGAATGCCCAAACGGCGTCTTCGCCACCTTGCGCGACGCGCAATAAAGTGGAACGCCGACTCAGCACACATGTTCTATACCTGCGAGGTTCTTTTTGATCGAATGGCTTTCCCACCGCTTGCGAGGTTCCCATGACCGTCACCGTCAATACCGTCTGCGCCGAAGGTTTTCGCCACACCGTCCAGATCGATGACCACGAAATGTTCACCGATGCGCCCGCAAGCGTCGGCGGCGAAGGCTCCGCTCCGGAGCCCCACGATTACTTCGACGCCGCCCTCGGCGCCTGCAAGGCCCTGACCCTGAAGCTGTACGCCAAGAAAAAGGACATTCCGCTGACCGGCGTCGGCGTCGAAGTCAAACGCGACAACAGCCAGGAGCAGAAAGGCAAGTACGCCCTGCATGTCACCCTCACCCTCAAGGGCGTGCTCACCGATGCCCAGCGCGAGGAACTGCTGCGGGTCGCCGACCGCTGCCCGATCCACAAGCTGATGACCACCAGCGAAGTCAGCATCGAAACCCACGCGCCGCAAGGCTTCGACAGCCAATGATCCTCCCGGGTGCGCGGCGGGTTATGCTCTTCGCGTCACCCGCCCAGCCTGGAACGCACCATGGACAAGCAACCCCTGATCATCCGCCCGCGCGCCGAAGACGTCGAAGGGCAGCCGATCCTGCGCCCGCTGCCGTCGGCCAAATGCCGCAGCGTCGGGCCTTTCGTGTTTTTCGACCACATGCTCGAGACCGTCTACCCGGCCGGCAAGGGCATGAACATCCGCCAGCATCCGCACATCGGCCTGTCGACCCTCACCTATTTGTTCGAAGGCCAGATCCGGCACAAGGACAGTCTGGGCTCCGATCAGGTGGTCAGCGCCGGCGACGTCAGCTGGATGACCGCCGGCAGCGCCATCGCCCATGTCGAGCGCACGCCTGCGCCGCTGTGGGAGCAAAGCTTCAGGATGCATGGACTGCAGATCTGGCTGGCCTCGCCCAAGGACCGCGAACAGGGGCCGGGACACTACAGCCACCACCCGGCGGCGACGCTGCCGGTCAGCGACAGCCTGGGTGTGCAGATCCGCATGATCGCAGGCTCAGGCTTCTGCCTCGAATCGCCGGTGCCGGTGCTGTCGCCGACGCTGTACGCGGAACTGAAGATGCAGACCGCGACCACGCTGTTGATCCCCACCGAACACGAGGAGCGAGCGGTGTACGTCCTCAGCGGCGATGTGCAGCTCAACGGTGAAACCCTCGAGCCCCATGCGCTGGCGGTGTTGCCGCCCGGCGAGGAAATGAGCCTGTTCGCCGACAGCGACGCCCATGCCGTGGTGTTCGGCGGCGCACCGCTGGACGGGCCTCGGCGGATCAACTGGAACTTCGTCGCCAGCGACCCGGCGGCGATCGACGAGGCTCGGCGCAAGTGGGCGGCCGGGGATTGGCCGACGGTGCCGGGGGAAGTCGAACGGATCGAATTGCCGTAGGTTTGCGTCGCTTGCGGATCCGTCTTCGCGGGCAAGCCCGCTCCCACAGTAGCCGGCGCAGCGCACAAAACCGTGGGCGCCAGCCTGCCGGCGATGGTATCAGCGGGAGCGCCGCCGACGCGGGACAAGACAGTTGCTCCCGCATCGGATAGGCGTCGTGCACAAATCCTGTGGGAGCGAGCCTGCCCGCGATGAAGCCCCGGCAGGCTCCGGCCCGGTCAGCCCTTGAACACTTCTTCCAGCAAGTCATGCATCGACTTGAACGCCCGCGCAGCGGTCTTGGCGTCGTACATCATCTTGCCCGGCACATTGGCGTGCGGGTCGGTGAACGAATGCACCGCGCCGCCATAGCTCAGCAACTGCCAGTCCACGCCTGCCGCGTTCATTTCTTCCTCGAACGCCGGCAACTGCTCCTTCGGCACCAGCGGGTCGCTAGCCCCGTGCAGCACCAGGACCGAGCCCTTGATGTTGTTCGCGTCCGCCGGGTTCGGCGAATCCAGCGTGCCGTGGAACGACACCGCCGCCTTCACCGGCGCGCCGGTGCGGGCCAGGTCCAGTGCGCAGCAACCGCCGAAGCAGAAGCCGAACACCGCCAGCTTCGAAGTCTCCACCGCCGCTTCGCCCTGCTTCTGCAACTGTTCAAAGGCTGCCTGCAGACGCTTGCGCAGCAAGGCCCGGTCGTTCTTCAGCGGCATCATCGCTGCGCCGGCCTGGTCGGCGTTCTGCGGACGCACGGCCTGCCCGTAGACGTCGGCGATCAGCACCACATAGCCCTTGGCCGCCACCGACTTGGCGATCTCTTCGGCCCCGGCGCTGACGCCCATCCAGTTCGGTGCCATCAACAGGCCCGGACGGGCACCCTTGTGTTCGGCGTCGAACGCCAGCCGGCCTTCATAAGCCTGGCCGTCAATCTGATAGACCACGGAACGCACAGTGATTTGGCTCATTTCTGACTCCTGATGATTAAACGCCGGAAAGAAAAAACCCGCCGAAGCGGGTTTATTCAGGTTGGGGTCAAGCCGACAGCTCAACCAGCAGCTTGTTCAGACGGCGCACGTAGGCGGCCGGGTCTTTCAGGCTGTCGCCGGCGGCCAGGGCCGCCTGGTCGAAGAGGATGTGCGACAGGTCGCCGAAACGCTCCTCGCTGGCCTCGCTGTCGAGCTTCTCGATCAACGGATGGTTCGGGTTGAATTCGAAGATCGGCTTGGAATCCGGCACCTTCTGCCCGCTCGCCTCGAGGATCTGGCGCATCTGCAGGCCCAGGTCCTGTTCGCCGATGGCCAGGATCGCCGGCGAATCGGTCAGGCGATGGGATACGCGGACTTCGGCCACGGACTCGCCCAAGGCGGTCTTGAGGCGCTCGACCAGGCCTTCCTTCGACTTGGCGACTTCTTCTGCGGCCTTCTTGTCCTCTTCCGAGTCCAGGTTGCCCAGGTCCAGGTCACCCCGGGCCACGTCGACAAAGCCCTTGCCGTCGAACTCGCTGAGGTAGCTCATCAGCCACTCGTCGATGCGGTCGGTCAGCAGCAGCACTTCGATGCCTTTCTTGCGGAAGACTTCCAGGTGCGGGCTGTTCTTGACCTGCGCATAGGACTCGCCGGTGAGGTAGTAGATCTTGTCCTGGCCTTCCTTGGCGCGGGCCAGGTAGTCGGCCAGGCCGACGATCTGCTCGTCGTCGCCGTTGGTCGAAGCGAAGCGCAGCAGGCCGGCGATCTTTTCCTTGTTGGCGAAGTCTTCGGCCGGGCCTTCCTTCATGACCTGGCCGAAGTTCTTCCAGAAGCCCTTGTATTGCTCAGGCTCGTTCTTCGCCAGCTTCTCCAGCATGTCCAGCACGCGCTTGGTCAGCGCGGACTTCATCGAGTCGATGATCGGGTCTTTCTGCAGGATTTCCCGCGACACGTTCAGCGACAGGTCGTTGGAGTCGACCACGCCCTTGATGAAGCGCAGGTACAGCGGCAGGAACGATTCGGCCTGATCCATCACGAACACGCGCTGGACGTACAGCTTCAGGCCCTTCGGCGCTTCACGCTGGTACAGGTCGAACGGCGCGCGGGCCGGCACGTACAGCAGCGAGCTGTATTCCAGCTTGCCTTCGACCTTGTTGTGGCTCCAGCTCAGCGGGTTTTCGAAGTCGTGGGCGATGTGCTTGTAGAACTCCTGGTATTCCTCGTCCTTGATCTCGGTACGGGGACGGGTCCACAGGGCGCTCGCGCGGTTGACGGTTTCCCACTCCAGCGCCGGCTTCTCTTCGCCTTCGGCGGCGGGAGCCTCTTTCGGCACCTCGATCGGCAGCGCGATGTGGTCGGAGTACTTCTTGATGATGTTGCGCAGGCGCCAGCCGTCGGCGAACTCGTCTTCACCGGACTTCAGGTGCAGGACGATGCGGGTGCCGCGCTCGGCCTTGTCGAGGGTGGCGACTTCGAACTCGCCCTCGCCCTGCGACGACCAGTGCACGCCTTCGCTGGCGGGGGTGCCGGCGCGGCGGCTGTACACGTCGACCTTGTCGGCGACGATGAACGCCGAGTAGAAACCGACGCCGAACTGACCGATCAGGTGCGAGTCCTTCTTCTGGTCGCCGGTGAGGTTCTTCATGAAATCGGCGGTGCCCGACTTGGCGATGGTGCCCAGGTGGGTGATCACGTCGTCGCGGTTCATGCCGATGCCGTTGTCTTCGAGGGTGACGGTCTTGGCGTCCTTGTCGAAGCTCACGCGGATTTTCAGGTCGGCGCCGCCTTCGAGCAGCTCAGGCTTGGCCAGCGCTTCGAAGCGCAGCTTGTCCACGGCGTCGGAGGCGTTCGAGATCAATTCGCGCAGGAAGATTTCCTTGTTGGAATACAGCGAATGGATCATGAGGTGCAGCAGCTGCTTTACCTCGGTCTGGAAGCCCAGGGTTTCCTTTTGAGTTTCCACACTCATGGTCATCAAACTCCAATCAGATGGCATTGGCCGCGACCTTGCCGGTCGGCGGCGGGTTGTTCTCTGAGTTGGGGACGCGTGTCAGGATTTCAAGGGGTCATCGATCTTGAAGTGCGCGCGGGCCGTGGCGATCGGTTCGCCTTCGGTGGTCTGCCAGGCCGTGACGGCCACGTTCGCCACCCGCCGGCCCTGGCGGCAGACCTGACATTTGGCCCAGGTGTCGCGAAACTGCCCGGCGCGCAGATAGTCGAGGGAGAAATCGATGATCTTCGGCACACCGGGCGCCCCGGTGAAAATCAGCAGGTGCAGGGCGGCGGCCAGCTCCATGAACCCGGCGATCACCCCGCCATGGATCGCCGGCAACAGTGGGTTGCCGATGTTGTCCTTGTTGGCCGGCAGCCGGAACAGCAGTTCGTCGCCGACCCGGGAACATTCGACGCCGATCAGCCCGGCATACGGGATCAGCTTCAGCAGGGGCGCGTAGTCGCCCTGCGCGTGGGCCTGCTCCAGTCGCCGCTTGAGGTCGCTCATTGCCCCTCCCCCTTGATCTTGCCGCCGAAGCCCTGGGTGCCCTTGAGTCCCTTGCCCATGCGCATGAAGGTGCCGACGACGTGGGCGATCGGCTGTTCCGGGTCGTCCTGGTAGGCGAAGCCACGGGCGAAGATCACGTCCGTGGTGACCCGGTAGCATTGCGCAAAGCCATAGACATCCTTGTGCGGCTGCGCGGCGTGCATGTAGTCGATCCGCAGGTCGAGGGTCGGGCACACCTCGAATTCCGGCAGCACGCACAGCGTGGCCATGCCGCACGCGGTATCCATCAGCGACGTCAGGGCGCCGCCATGGATGACGCCGGTCTGCGGGTTGCCGACGATGCTTGCGCTGTACGGCAAGACCACCGTCAGGCCTTCGCTGTCGGCGCTGTGCACGCGCAGCCCCAACACCTGACAGTGGCGCAGGGCCGAGAGAAATCTTGTCGCTCGCTCGAAAACGGGGTTTTCGCCCATGGGATAAATGCTCTCGTCAGTGCCTGTCGCCAGTATTGGAAAGAACAGGAAAAGTTCCTTCTCATAACAAACTTATATATCTATGGAAAATGAGGAACTTAACCTCGGGCAGTGCGTTCTTAAGGCCAGTAGTTCTTTTCCACCAGGAGAAACACCCCATGCGTAAGACTTTAGCTATTGCCTTGATGTTGACCGCTTCCCTCGGTCTCGCCGCCTGCGATAAAAAATCCGAGGACAAAGCTCAAGATGCCAACCAACACGCTGAACAAGCTCAGCAGAAAATGAATGAAGCTCAGGATAAAGTGAACGAAGCGGCAAAAGAAAACGCCGAAGCCGCCAAAGATCAGGCTGAATCGAACGCAGCCGCCGCAGACGAAGCCGCCAAGAAGCAATGACCTGCTCTTCGCTGCCATGAAAGAAAACCCGCCAAGTGCGGGTTTTCTTTTGCCTGTCATTTTTCGGCAATATGCCGAAGTGGCCTGTTAGAGCAAAACGGTTCTGAACGCAGGACTGATCATCAGCAATAGGGAACAAACTAAGCCGACCACCCAGACCAGGCTGCGTTGCCAGGCCAGGTCGGCCCAATAACACAATAAGTAGACCACTCGGGCGATCACGAAGACGATCGCCAGCGTATCGATGAGCCATCCGGCCGTTTGCGTGGTGTGCGCCATCAGCACCCCCACCGCAAACAGCATGAACGCCTCGATGCTGTTCTGGTGGGCCGCCAGCGCCCGGGCGCCGAACCCGGTCAACTGCGCCTGCTGACGACGCGGCTGGTGGTTGTCGTAGCCGCCCTGCTCCTTCATGGCCTTGGCCACCGGCATGCGCGCCACATAAATCAGCAGCGCACTGATAAACACGCACCAGAACGGAATACTCATCAAGCGGCCTCTTTGGTTGCCTCGGGCGATGGTGCCTCAGTAGGGGTATAGACCATCACGTCCAGGACGTCCGAGTGAAACTCCCGGCGATACAGCACCAGCACCACGCCGGCGCTCATCAGCATGAACAGCCACGGGCTGACGAACCAGGCCAGCATGCTCATGCCGAAGTAGTAGGAACGCAGGCCGAAGTTGAACTGGTTCGCCGCCATCGAAATCACTCGTGCCGCCCGCGAGGCGAATGCCTTGCGCTCCTGCTCCGACACCTGCCGCTCGCCGATCATCGGCGCCGAGCCGACCAGGACCGCGGCGAAGTTGTACTGGCGCATGCACCAACTGAAGGTGAAGAAGGCATAGACGAACACCAGCGCCAGGCACAGCAACTTGATTTCCGACATGCCCTGGGACGCCTGCTGCACCATCGGGATGTCCGCCAGCAGCGACACCGCACGCTCGGACGCGCCGAGCACGGTGAGGATGCCGGCCAGGATGATCAGGGTGCTGGAGGCGAAGAACGACGCGTTGCGCTCCAGGTTGCCGATCACGCTGGCGTCGGCGATGCGGTTGTCGCGCAGCAGCATGCGGCGCATCCAGTCTTCGCGGTAAAGGTGCAGGACGCTGGCCAGGCACGCGGTGTCGCGGCCCTTCCAGGTAGCGTAGCGGGTGTAGCCGCCCCAGCAGATGACGAACCAGAACGCGGCGAGCAGGTGGATCAGGTTGGCTTGGATGAACGACATGCAATTCCCTGTGGAGTATGAGCGCAGTACCGGTTTCCGGCGGGCACCGGCCTGCCGGCAGGTTCCCGCAGGAATGCGTTGCAGTGCTTCGACGTTAGTTCAGGGAAAAAGACACTGCCTCACGCCCATAAAAAATGCCCCGCATCTTTTGATACGGGGCATTTCTGCTGAATCGCTCAAGGCCCGCTTTTGGCGGGCCGGTCAGCGTCAGGCGATCGCTTCGCTGCGCTTGCCCAGCAGGCGGTCGCACACCACGGCGACCACCAGCGTCATCACGCACGGCACCAGCCACGCCAGGCCCTGCTCGCTCAGCGGCAGGTGCGCCAGCTGCGACGGCATCCAGTCGGCCAGACCGGCGCCCTTGAGCGCGTCGATGGTGCCGAACAGGAACGACACCAGCATCACAGGGCCGAGGATGCGGCCGTGCTCATGCCAGAAGTCTTTGCAGAAGCTCAGGGCCACGAGCACGATGCACGGCGGGTAGATGGCGGTCAGCACCGGGATCGAGAACGCGATCAGCTTGGTCAGGCCCAGGTTGGACACCAGCAGCGAGAATGCCGCGAGGATGATCACCAGGGTCTTGTAGGACAGCGGCACGACACGGCTGAAGTATTCGGCGCAGGCGCAGGTCAGGCCTACCGCGGTCACCAGGCACGCCAGGGAGATCAGCACCGCGAGGAAGCCGCTGCCCAGCGAACCGAAGGTGTGTTGCACGTAAGCGTGCAGCACCGCTGCG
This sequence comes from Pseudomonas ekonensis, assembly GCF_019145435.1. NCBI lineage: Bacteria > Pseudomonadati > Pseudomonadota > Gammaproteobacteria > Pseudomonadales > Pseudomonadaceae > Pseudomonas > Pseudomonas ekonensis. The sequence goes on from NZ_JAHSTS010000002.1 coordinate 792,461, forward strand.
CCGTTGGTGGCACCGGCCGCGACTTCGTGGCTACCGGAGCCGAGGCGGAACAGGCTGACGTACACCAGCGCCAGGCCGACGCCGGCGATCAGACCGGCGATCACCGCGTAGCGGGTGATCAGCGCCGGCGACTCGACGCCGCGGGAACGGATCGCGTTGACGATGACGATGCCGAACACCAGCGCGCCGAGGGTGTCCATGGTCAGGTAACCGTTGATGAACCCTTGGGAGAACGGCGCCGCGACGTATTCAGGCGTCGCCTGACCGATGTCGCCAGCTGGCAGCGCGAACGCGGCGATGCCGAGCACCGCCAGGGCGATGATCTTCAGCGGCGCCAGGAAGCGTCCGACGGTGTCCAGCAGGCGGCCCGGATAGAGCGAAATGAAGAACACCAGCAGGAAGTAGACGGAGCTGTAGAGGAACAGCGCCAGCGGGCTCTCGCCGGTCAGCGGCGCCAGGCCCACTTCAAAGGACACGGTCGCGGTGCGCGGGGTCGCGAACAACGGGCCCACCGCCAGATAGCAGGCCGCCGCCAGCAGACCGCCGGCGATCTTGCCGATCGGGCTGCTCAACGAATCCATCGCGCCGCCGACCTTGGCCAGCGCCACGACGGTGATCACCGGCAGGCCGACCGCGGTGATCAGGAAGCCCAGCGCCGCCATCCAGACGTTGGGTCCGGACTGCAGGCCGACGATAGGCGGGAAAATGATGTTGCCGGCCCCGACGAACAGGGCAAATGTCATGAAGCCAAGCGCCAGGATGTCCTGGCCTTTCAAAACTTTCATCAAGGAAATACCACACTACTGAATCGGAATTTAGAGAGGGATTTCCCTGTTGGGTGAGGGAAATGCTGTCAGTCCGTATGAGACTGACCCGTTTAGCGCGTTGCATGCCTTGTGGGCGGCAGACGCAAAAATGGCTGCTAGCCTAACGAATCTGTCGGACAAACGCACTGTTTGAGGGCGAACTATCCGATACGCGACGTTTCTGTGTCGCGTTTTTGAATGAAAAACAGCTACAAGCTACAAGTTTCCAGCGGCAAGCAGCGCTTGAAAGTGGCCACTTGCGACTTGAAGCTTGTCGCTGCCCGGAAACGACAAAGGCCACCCGAAGGTGGCCTTTGTGTGCTGGAGCTTGAAAGTCAGCCGAAGCTTACTTCTTCACTTCCCAGCCAGTCAGCTCGGCCAGGGCCTTGCCGATGTCCGCCAGCGAACGCACGGTTTTCACGCCTGCGTCTTGCAGCGCAGCGAATTTCTCGTCTGCAGTGCCTTTGCCGCCGGAGATGATTGCGCCAGCATGGCCCATGCGCTTGCCCGGAGGAGCAGTCACACCTGCGATGTAGGAAACAACCGGCTTGGTCACGTTGGCCTTGATGTAGGCAGCCGCTTCTTCTTCAGCCGAACCGCCGATCTCGCCGATCATCACGATCGCCTCGGTCTTCGGGTCTTCCTGGAACAGCTTCAGGATGTCGATGAAGTTGGAGCCCGGGATCGGGTCACCACCGATGCCGACGCAGGTCGACTGGCCGAAACCGGCGTCGGTGGTCTGCTTCACAGCTTCATAGGTCAGGGTGCCGGAACGGGAAACGATGCCGACCTTGCCTGGCAAGTGGATGTGACCTGGCATGATGCCGATCTTGCACTCGCCCGGAGTGATCACGCCTGGGCAGTTAGGGCCGATCAGGGTGACACCCAGCTCGTCGCACTTAACTTTCGCGTCCAGCATGTCCAGGGTAGGAATGCCTTCGGTGATGCAGACGATCAGCTTGATGCCGCCGAAGGCCGCTTCCAGGATCGAGTCCTTGCAGAAAGGAGCCGGAACGTAGATCACGCTGGCGGTGGCGCCGGTGGCTTCTACGGCTTCTTTCACGGTGTTGAACACAGGCAGGTTCAGGTGAGTGGTGCCACCCTTGCCTGGAGTCACGCCGCCGACCATCTTGGTGCCGTAGGCGATGGCTTGTTCGGAGTGGAAAGTACCCTGCGCGCCGGTGAAACCCTGGCAGATGACTTTGGTGTCTTTATTGATCAGGACGCTCATTACTTGCCCTCCGCAGCTTTGACAACTTGTTGAGCAGCGTCGGTCAGGCTGGTAGCAGCGATGATGTTCAAACCGCTTTCTGCCAGTACTTTAGCGCCCAGTTCAGCGTTGTTGCCTTCAAGACGAACAACAACCGGGATTTTCACGCCGACTTCTTTCACGGCGCCGATGATGCCTTCGGCGATCATGTCGCAGCGAACGATGCCGCCGAAGATGTTGACCAGCACTGCTGCGACATTGCTGTCGGACAGGATGATCTTGAACGCTTCGGTCACGCGCTCTTTGGTCGCGCCGCCACCTACGTCGAGGAAGTTGGCTGGCTTGCCGCCGTGCAGGTTGACGATGTCCATGGTACCCATGGCCAGGCCGGCACCGTTGACCATGCAGCCGATGTTGCCTTCCAGGGCCACGTAGTTCAGTTCGAACTTGGCGGCGTGCGCTTCGCGCGGATCGTCTTGCGACGGATCGTGGAAAGTCTTCAGCTTAGGCTGACGGTACATCGCGTTGGCGTCGATGTTGATCTTGGCATCCAGGCAGTGCAGGTCGCCGTCGGCCTTGATCACCAGCGGGTTCACTTCCAGCAGGGCCAGGTCGTGATCCTTGAACAGCTTGGCCAGACCGGTGAAGATCTTGGCGAACTGAGCGACTTGCTTGCCTTCCAGACCCAGCTGGAACGCCAGCTCGCGGCCCTGGAACGGCTGAGCGCCGACCAGCGGATCGATGGTGGCCTTCAGGATTTTTTCTGGAGTGTCGTGAGCGATCTTCTCGATGTCCACGCCACCTTCGGTGGAAGCCATGAACACGATGCGGCGGCTCGAACGGTCAACGACAGCGCCCAGGTACAGCTCTTTAGCGATATCAGTGCACGATTCAACCAGGATCTTGGTGACCGGCTGACCGTTGGCGTCAGTCTGGTAGGTCACCAGACGCTTGCCCAGCCACTGCTGTGCGAAGGCCTTGGCGTCTTCTTTGCTGCGAACCAGCTTGACGCCGCCCGCTTTACCGCGACCACCGGCGTGAACCTGGGCTTTGACGACCCACTCGTTGCCGCCGATCTTGTCGCAAGCTTCTGCCGCTTCTTCCGGGGTGTCTACCGCGTAGCCTTTGGATACTGGCAGGCCGTACTCAGCGAACAGCTGCTTACCCTGATACTCGTGAAGATTCATGCTTTTTACCGTCTTCGTTAGGTACTGCGCATTCGGCGCTGCGCTCTTTATGAGTGCCGCGCCACCTGTGACTGCTGCTTGCGCAGCCTTTCCGGATACCCGGTGCAGCTACGCAAGACTGCGTCCAGCGGACATTCCGCGGTGAGTCTTGCACGCAAGGCTCACGACGGGCCGATACCGCCGTGGTTTCTTATTGTGTCTTAACGCTTCTTGCGGTTGGCCACGTGGATGGCGCCGCCATTCACGGCCAAAGCAGCTTCGTGCAAGGCTTCGGACAGGGTCGGATGGGAGAATACCATCATGCCCAGGTCTTCAGCGCTGGTGCCGAATTCCATGCCGATCGCGCCCTGCTGAACCAGTTCGGCAGCGCTCGGGCCGATCACATGCACGCCCAGGACGCGGTCGGTCTTGGCGTCGGCGATGACCTTGACGAAACCGCCGGTGTCGTTGGCCGCCATGGCTCGGCCGGAGGCCGCGAACGGGAAGGTGCCGACGTTAACTTCAACGCCTTCGGCTTTCAAGGCCTGTTCGGTCTTGCCGACCCACGCGATTTCCGGGTGAGTATAAATAACCGAAGGGATCAGGTCATAGTTCATCTGAGCCTTGTGGCCCTTGATGCGCTCGACGACCATGATGCCTTCTTCCGACGCCTTGTGCGCCAGCATCATGCCACGAACCACGTCGCCGATGGCGTAAACGCCCGGTACGCTGGTCGCGCAGTGGTCGTCAACGAAGATGAAGCCACGCTCGTCGATGGTCACGCCGCTGTCGGCAGCCAGCAGATCGGTGGTCACCGGACGGCGACCGACGGCTACGATCAGCTTGTCGAAGGTGATGGACTGTTCGCCGTTGGCGTCGGTGTAGTTCACCACGACTTCGTCGCCGGTCACTTTGGAGCCGGTCACTCGGGCGCCCAGCTTGATGTCCAGGCCTTGCTTGGTCAGGGTCTTCAGCGCTTCCTTGGAAACGGCGGTGTCCGCGGCCATCAGGAAGGTGTCCAGCGCTTCCAGGACGGTGACTTCAGCACCCAGACGCGACCAGACCGAACCCAGTTCCAGGCCGATCACGCCGGCGCCGATCACACCCAGACGCTTAGGCACGGTCTGGAATTCCAGGGCGCCGGTGGAGTCGACGATGACTTTCTGGTCGACCGGAGCCGGCGGAATGTCGATCGGACGGGAGCCGGAAGCCAGGATCACGTTCTCGGCTTCGATGACTTCGACCGAACCGTCAGGCTTGGTGACTTCGACTTTCTTGCCGGCCAGCAGCTTGCCGTGGCCCTGGATCGAAGTGACGCCGTTGGCCTTGAACAGGGTGGCAACGCCGCCGGTCAGGTTCTTGACGATGCCGGCCTTGCGGCCGACCATCGCGGCGACGTCCATCTTGACTTCGCCGGTGGAGATGCCGTGGACGTTGAAGCTCTCTTTCGCTTCCTTGTATTTCCAGGAGCTGTCCAGCAGCGCCTTGGAAGGAATGCAGCCTACGTTCAGGCAGGTGCCGCCCAGGGCCAGCTTGCCTTCGCCATCGGTGTACTTCTCGATGCAGGCAGTGGTGAGGCCCAGTTGTGCGGCCTTGATGGCAGCCACGTAGCCGCCAGGGCCCGCGCCGATCACTACTACGTCAAATTTCTGCGACATTCAAAAAATCCTCTTGAGCGAAAAGCTTCAAGCCGCAAGCCGCAAGCCGAACCGCCCTTTCCTGCGGCTCGAAGCTTGCAGCTCACAGCTGCTTCTATCAGATATCCAGCAACAGACGAGCCGGATCTTCCAGCAGGTTCTTGATGGTCACCAGGAAGGTCACAGCTTCTTTGCCATCGATCAGACGGTGATCGTAGGACAGCGCCAGGTACATCATCGGACGGATCACGACCTGACCGTTGACGGCCATAGGACGCTGGATGATGTTGTGCATGCCCAGGATCGCGGCCTGCGGCGGGTTGACGATCGGGGTCGACATCATCGAACCGAAGGTACCACCGTTGGTGATGGTGAAGGTACCGCCGGTCATCTCTTCCATCGACAGTTTGCCGTCACGGGCTTTCTTGCCGAAGGTGGCGATGCCGCCTTCGATTTCAGCCAGGCTCATCAGTTCGGCGTTGCGCAGGACCGGCACCACCAGGCCACGGTCGCTGGAAACGGCGACACCGATGTCGGCATAACCGTGGTAGACGATGTCCGAACCGTCGATCGACGCGTTCACGGCCGGGAAGCGCTTCAGGGCTTCGGTGGCGGCTTTCACGAAGAACGACATGAAGCCCAGGCGCACGCCGTTGTGGGACTTCTCGAACAGATCCTTGTACTTCGAACGCAGGGCCATGACTTCGGTCATGTCGACTTCGTTGAAGGTGGTCAGCATCGCCATGTTCGACTGGGCTTCGACCAGACGCTCGGCGACCTTGGCACGCAGGCGGGTCATCGGAACGCGCTTCTCGACGCGGTCGCCGGCAGCGAACACCGGAGCGGCGGCGGCAGGTGCGGCGGCCTTGGCAGGCGCAGCGGCCGGAGCGGCCTTCTTGGCGGCAACGGCAGCCACCACGTCTTCCTTGGTCACGCGACCGCCCTTGCCGGTGCCGGCAACGGAAGCGATGTTGATGCCGTTCTCTTCAGCCAGCTTGCGTGCGGCAGGCGCAGCGATCGGGTCGTCTTCGCCGTCGGCGGCAGCCGGGGCAGCGGCGGCGGCGGCCGGAGCAGCAGCGGCAGCCGGAGCGGCGGCTGCGGCGCCGCCTTCAACGATGGAGCCCAGCACTTCGTCGGACAGAACGGTGTCGCCTTCGTTCTTGACGATTGCGCCCAGCACGCCGTCGGCGGTGGCCAGCACTTCCAGCACGACCTTGTCGGTCTCGATGTCGACGATCAGCTCGTCACGCTTGACGGCGTCGCCCGGTTGCTTGTGCCAGGTGGCAACGGTGCCGTCGGCGACCGATTCCGGGAAAGTGGGGGCTTTGATCTCGATAGCCATTGTCTGTGGTTCCTTAAATTCGGTTTCAGGTGCGCGAAGGCGTTAAACGGTAAACGCGTCTTGCAGCAGTTGTTCCTGCTGCTCGGCGTGCATCGATGCGTAACCGCATGCAGGTGCGGCCGATGCCTCACGGCCCGCGTACTCGAGTACGAGAGACTTGTTGAGGTTGCCGACGCTGCGACGCAGGTGGTGCTGGCTGCAGTACCAGGCGCCCTGGTTCATAGGCTCTTCCTGACACCAAACGGCGTGTTTCACGTTGGTGTAAGGCGCCAGGACTTCCTTCAGGTCGTCCTCAGGGAACGGGTACAGCTGCTCGATACGCACGATGGCGATATCTTCACGACCTTCGGCACGGCGTTTTTCCAGCAGGTCGTAGTAGACCTTGCCGCTGCACAGGACAACGCGCTCGACCTTTTTCGGGTCCAGTGCATCGATTTCCGGGATAACGGTCTGGAACGAGCCTTCGGCCAGATCTTCCAGGGTCGAGATGGCCAGCTTGTGGCGCAGCAGCGACTTCGGCGTCAGGACCACCAGCGGCTTGCGCAGCGGACGGATCACTTGACGACGCAGCAAGTGGTAGATCTGGGCCGGGGTGGTCGGCATGCACACCTGGATGTTGTGCTCGGCGCACAGCTGCAGGTAACGCTCAAGGCGTGCCGAGGAGTGCTCGGGGCCCTGGCCTTCGTAGCCGTGCGGCAGCAGCATGGTCAGACCGCACAGGCGGCCCCACTTGTGCTCGCCGCTGGTGATGAACTGGTCGATCACGACCTGCGCACCGTTGGCGAAGTCGCCGAACTGGGCTTCCCAGATCACCAGCGCGTTCGGCGTGGTGGTCGAGTAGCCGTATTCGAACGCCAGCACGGCCTCTTCCGACAGGAACGAGTCGTACAGCTCGAAACGCGGCTGACCTTCGAACAGATGCTTGAGCGGAACGTAGGTGCCGGCATCTTTCTGGTTGTGCAGGACGGCGTGGCGGTGCGAGAACGTGCCGCGGCCGATATCCTGACCGGTCATGCGGATCGGGTGACCTTCGAACGCCAGGGTCGCGTACGCCATGGTTTCGGCGTAGCCCCAGTTGATCGGCAGGCCGCCGGCTTGCATCTTCTGACGGTCTTCGTAGATCTTGGCGACCTGACGCTGAACCACGAAGCCTTCCGGAATCTCCAGCAGCTTGGCGGACAGTTCCTGCAGGGTCTTGAGGTCGAAGCGGGTGTCGTGACGCGCGGTCCAGGCGTGGCCCAGGTACGGACGCCAATCGACGAACAGCTCTTTGTTCGGCTCCTTGACCAGGCTCTTCACCACGTGCAGGCCGTTGTCCAGCGCGTTGCGGTACTCGTCGACCTTGGCCTGGACGCGCTCGGCGTCGAGCACACCGCTCTGGGTCAGACGATCGGCGTACAGCTCACGGGTGGTGCGCTGCTTGGTGATCTGCTGATACATCAGAGGCTGGGTGCCGCTCGGCTCGTCGGCTTCGTTGTGGCCGCGGCGACGGTAGCAGACCAGGTCGATCACCACGTCGCGCTTGAACTGCATGCGGTAGTCGATGGCCAGCTGGGTCACGAACAGCACGGCTTCCGGATCGTCGCCGTTCACGTGAAGGATCGGCGCCTGGATCATCTTCGCAACGTCGGTGGCGTACTCGGTGGAACGCGAGTCCAGCGGGTTGCTGATGGTGAAGCCGACCTGGTTGTTGATCACGATGTGCACGGTGCCGCCGGTCTTGAAACCGCGGGTCTGCGACATCTGGAAGGTTTCCATGACCACGCCCTGACCTGCGAACGCAGCGTCACCGTGGATGGAGATCGGCAGCACCTTCTCGCCGGTCGGGTCGTTGCGGCGGTCCTGACGGGCGCGCACGGAACCCTCGACCACCGGGGAAACGATTTCCAGGTGGGACGGGTTGAACGCCATCGCCAGGTGGACTTCGCCACCGGAGGTCATCACGTTGGACGAGAAGCCCTGGTGGTACTTCACGTCGCCGGAGCCCAGCTCGACCTTCTTCTTGCCTTCGAACTCGTCGAACAGCTCGCGCGGGTTCTTGCCGAAGGTGTTGACCAGCACGTTCAGGCGGCCGCGGTGGGCCATGCCGATCACGACTTCCTTGGTGCCGTAGGAACCGGAACGCTGGATCAGCTCGTCAAGCATCGGAATCAGGCTTTCGCCGCCTTCCAGGCCGAAACGCTTGGTGCCCGGGTACTTGGTGCCCAGGTACTTCTCCAGGCCTTCGCCGGCGGTGACGCGCTCGAGCAGGTGGCTCTTGATGTCGGCGGAGTAGGTCGGACGGCCGCGTACGCTTTCCAGACGCTGCTGGAACCACTGGCGCTGCTCGGAATCGGTGATGTGCGTGAATTCAGCGCCGATGGTGCGGCAATATGTCTGCTGCAACGCTTCGTGAATTTCGCGTAGGCTCGCCTCCTCCTTGCCGATGAACAGGTCGCCGGCACGGAAGGTCGTATCAAGATCGGCATTGGTCAAGCCGTAGTGATTGATCGACAGGTCTGCCGGTGCAGGACGCTGCCACAGCCCCAGCGGGTCAAGCTGGGCTGCCTGGTGGCCACGCATACGGTAGGCCTGGATCAATCGCAGCACTTCAACTTGCTTCTTCTCGTGCTCACTGCTCACGCTGCCGGCGGAAACCGGCTGGGCGCGGCGCTGGTTCTTTGCCAGCAGCACGAAATGATCGCGAATCGTGGAGTGCGAAACATCGGTGGCAGAGCTGCCGTCGGCTGGCAGCTTCTGAAAGTAGGTGCGCCACTCTTCTGGCACAGCGTTAGGGTCGTGCAGGTAGAGCTCATAAAGCTCTTCCACATAGGCAGCGTTTCCACCTGAAAGGTAGGCGCTGTTCCACATGCGCTGCATCACGCTTTCTTGCATGCTTGGTCACCCTCGGTTAGGGGAACACCATCGGTGTCGACACCGAGCAAACTTGCAGAAGTCCGAATGCAGCGACCAAAACAAGCCACTTAGGATCACACTGATAGTCCGGGTACCAGCCCGGATGCCCCTGCTTGTCTCATTTCTTCAAAAATAAGAGCCGCAGCTTTTGGCTGTTGCTCTGGTTATAGCCAGGGCGCGGGTTGAAGCCCGCGCCGAGACCTTCTACGGGTACAGCGGTGCCGCTTTTTACAGCGGCGGGTACAGCAGCTGAATCACACGCCGCTCGAGAGCAGCATGTTACGGATGTGACCGATGGCCTTAGTCGGGTTCAGGCCTTTCGGACATACGTTGACGCAGTTCATGATGCCCCGGCAGCGGAAGACGCTGAACGGGTCATCGAGCGAAGCCAGACGCTCGGAGGTCTTGGTGTCGCGGCTGTCTGCCAGGAAGCGGTACGCTTGCAGCAGGGCGGCCGGGCCCAGGAACTTGTCCGGGTTCCACCAGAAGGACGGGCAGGAGGTCGAGCAGCAGGCGCACAGGATGCACTCGTACAGACCGTCCAGCTTTTCACGCTCTTCAGGGGACTGCAGACGCTCGATGGCCGGAGCCGGCGTGTCGTTCTGCAGGAATGGCTTCACCTTCTCGTATTGCTTGTAGAAGATGCTCATATCGACGACCAGGTCACGGATGACCGGCAAACCCGGCAGCGGACGAATGACCAGCTTGTTGCCCTTCACCACGGCGGACAGCGGCGTGATGCACGCCAGGCCGTTCTTGCCGTTGATGTTCATGCCGTCGGAGCCGCAGACGCCTTCACGGCAGGAACGACGGTAGGAGAAACCCTCGTCCTGCTCTTTGATCAGGGCCAGCACGTCCAGCACCATCAGGTCTTTGCCACCGGTATCGACCTGGAATTCCTGCATGAACGGCGCAGCGTCCTGATCAGGGTTGTAACGATAAACACTGACTTTCAACATGGCGGTCACCCTTAATAAGTCCGGACTTTAGGTTCGAAAGTCGGAACAGTCTTCGGCGAGAAGTTCACGGCACGCTTGGCGACACGTTTCTCACCCGGGAAGTACAGGGTGTGGCACAGCCAGTTTTCGTCGTCACGGTCTTCGTAGTCTTCACGGGCGTGGGCGCCGCGGGACTCTTTGCGCACTTCTGCAGCGATGGCGGTGGCTTCGGCCACTTCCAGCAGGTTCTGCAGTTCCAGCGCTTCGATACGTGCAGTGTTGAACGCCTGCGACTTATCGTTGATCTTCACGTTGGCGATGCGCTTGCGCAGCTCGGCCAGCTGGGCGATGCCCTTCTGCATGTATTCGCCGGTGCGGAACACGCCGAAGTAGTTCTGCATGCAGCTTTGCAGCTCGCGACGCAGGGTGGCGACGTCTTCGCCGTCGGTGCGGTTGTTCAGCGCGTTCAGGCGGGCCAGCGCGGCTTCGATGTCAGCCTCGGTGGCGTCGTCGTATTCGATGCCGTCGGTCAGCGCCTTCTCCAGGTGCAGGCCGGCAGCGCGGCCGAACACCACCAGGTCGAGCAGCGAGTTGCCGCCCAGACGGTTGGCGCCGTGAACCGATACGCAAGCCACTTCGCCCACCGCGAACAGACCCGGAATGATCTTGTCCGTGCCGTCGGCGTCCTGGGTGATCGCCTGGCCATGGATGTTGGTGGCAACGCCGCCCATCATGTAGTGACAGGTCGGAACGACCGGAACCGGAGCGACGACCGGATCGACGTGCGCGAAGGTCTTCGACAGTTCGCAGATGCCTGGCAGACGGCTGTGCAGCACTTCCTCGCCCAGGTGGTCGAGCTTGAGCATCACGTGGTCGCCGTTCGGGCCGCAACCGTTGCCGGCGATGATCTCTTTGACCATCGAACGGGCAACCACGTCGCGACCGGCCAGGTCTTTGGCGTTCGGAGCGTAACGCTCCATGAAACGCTCGCCGTGCTTGTTGATGAGGTAACCACCCTCACCGCGGCAGCCTTCGGTGACCAGTACGCCGGCGCCGGCGATGCCGGTCGGGTGGAACTGCCACATTTCGATGTCCTGCACCGGCACGCCGGCACGCAGGGCCATGCCGACGCCGTCACCGGTGTTGATCAGGGCGTTGGTGGTCGAAGCGTAGATGCGGCCTGCACCGCCGGTCGCCAGCACGGTGGCTTTCGAACGGATGTAGGTGGTTTCGCCGGTTTCGATGCAGATGGCGATCACGCCGACGAACTCGCCTTCCTGGTTCTTCACCAGATCGACAGCGTAGTACTCGTTCAGGAACGTGGTGCCGGCCTTCAGGTTGCCCTGATAGAGGGTGTGCAGCAGCGCGTGGCCGGTACGGTCGGACGCGGCGCAGGTACGGGCAGCCTGTCCGCCTTTACCGTAGTCCTTGGACTGACCGCCGAACGGACGCTGGTAGATGCGGCCGGTTTCGGTGCGGGAGAACGGCAGACCCATGTGGTCCAGCTCGAACACGGCGGCAGGGCCTTCCTGACACATGTATTCGATGGCGTCCTGGTCACCGATGTAGTCGGAGCCCTTGACGGTGTCGTACATGTGCCAGCGCCAGTCGTCGTTCGGGTCGGCCGAAGCGATGGCGCAGGTGATGCCGCCCTGGGCGGACACGGTGTGCGAACGGGTCGGGAAGACCTTGGTGATCACGGCAGTCTTGTGACCGCCTTGCGCCAGTTGCAGCGCAGCGCGCATGCCGGCGCCGCCGCCGCCAATGATGATGGCGTCGAAAGAAATCGTTGGAATGTTAGCCATGAATCAGATACCCCAGAGAATCTGCACACCCCAGACGAAGTAAGCGAACATCGCGACGCCGCATACCGCCTGGAAAAGGAAACGCACTGCAGTCGCGGACTTGCCCAGCGCCATCGGCGTCAGGTAGTCGGTCGCGATGGTCCACATGCCGACCCAGGCGTGGGCGCCGAGGGCAACGAGGGCCAGGAGACTGAAGATACGCATCGCATTGTGGGCGAACAGGCCGTGCCATTGCTCATAGCCGATGCCGGGGTTCGCGGCGAGGTAGCCGATCAGAAAAATGAAATAAGCCGCGAGAACGACCGCAGACACACGCTGTGCCATCCAGTCATAGAGGCCCGAACGCGAAAGGTTCGTAACGCTGGTTACCATATCCAAACTCCTGCCAGAACGATCAGCACCACGGAAACGGCGATGATGAGTTTCGAGCCCAGGCGGCCGCCTTCCAGCGTCTCACCGATGCCCATGTCCATGATCAAGTGGCGCACACCGGCAACCAGGTGATACAGCAGAGCGGACAGGAGGCCCCATGCTACGAACTTGGCCAGCGGGCTGGTCAAGCATGCCTTCACTTCGACATAACCTTCCTCGGAACCCAAGGACTTGCCCAATGCGTAAAGCATGATGCCGAGGCCCAGGAAGAGGATGATGCCGGAAACACGGTGAAGGAACGACGTAACGCCGGTGATGGGGAGTTTGATGGTCCTTAGGTCTAGGTTTACAGGTCGTTGGCTTTTCACGGCTTTTTTTTCACACTGAAGAGCCCCTAACAATCAGGGCAAAGTTGTTGGGGAGTGCACTGGTCAGGTAACCACCACCCAGGGATGCGACCCCCAATGAAAGCAAGCCCAAAAGCCCTTGGCGGTCGGTCGCCGAGTATAGACAGTTAGGCTACTAATGACAACGCAATCACCTACCCCCAATAGCGGATTGCACAACGCCCATAAAAGGCGTAAATGGCAGGCAATTTCGAGGAAAAAGTCTGCTTAAAGCCTTCTGGAGCAAGACTTTAGGCAAATTGACATTCGAATTTATCTCACTATAGTGGTGCGGGCCCTGCGTGGGGGGTCTGTCTGATGATTTCAAGCATAAATAGGAGGCCACATGGCTGACAAAAAAGCGCAGTTGATCATCGAGGGCGCAGCCCCCGTCGAGCTGCCCATTTTAACCGGCACCGTTGGTCCCGATGTTATCGATGTTCGGGGCCTGACGGCCACGGGCCGCTTCACGTTCGACCCAGGCTTCATGTCGACCGCCTCGTGCGAATCGAAGATCACCTACATCGACGGCGACAACGGCATCCTGCTGCACCGCGGCTACCCGATCGAACAGCTGGCCGAAAAGTCGGACTACCTGGAAACCTGCTACCTGCTGCTCAACGGCGAACTGCCGACCGCAGAGCAGAAGGCCCAGTTCGTCGGCACCGTGAAGAACCACACCATGGTTCACGAGCAGCTGAAGACCTTCTTCAACGGCTTCCGCCGCGACGCCCACCCGATGGCCGTCATGTGCGGCGTGGTCGGCGCCCTCTCCGCCTTCTACCACGACTCCCTGGACATCAATAACCCGCAGCATCGCGAAATCTCCGCGATCCGCCTGGTCGCCAAGATGCCGACCCTGGCCGCGATGGTCTACAAGTACTCCATGGGCCAGCCGATGATGTACCCGCGCAACGACCTGTCGTACGCGGAGAACTTCCTGCACATGATGTTCAACACCCCGTGCGAGATCAAACCGATCAGCCCGGTGCTCGCCAAGGCCATGGACCGGATCTTCATCCTCCACGCCGACCACGAGCAGAACGCCTCGACCTCCACCGTGCGTCTGGCCGGCTCTTCGGGCGCCAACCCGTTCGCCTGCATCGCCGCCGGCATCGCCGCGCTGTGGGGCCCTGCCCACGGCGGCGCGAACGAAGCCGTGCTGACCATGCTCGATGAGATCGGCGACGTGTCGAACATCGACAAGTTCATCGCCAAGGCCAAGGACAAGAACGATCCGTTCAAGCTGATGGGCTTCGGTCACCGCGTGTACAAGAACCGCGACCCGCGCGCCACCGTGATGAAGCAGACCTGCGACGAAGTGCTGAAAGAGCTGGGCATCCAGAACGATCCGCAACTCGAGCTGGCCATGCGCCTGGAAGAGATCGCCCTGACCGATCCGTACTTCATCGAGCGCTCGCTGTACCCGAACGTCGACTTCTACTCGGGGATCATCCTCAAGGCGATCGGCATTCCGACCAGCATGTTCACCGTGATCTTCGCCCTGGCCCGCACCGTCGGCTGGATCTCCCACTGGAAGGAAATGCTCTCCAGCCCGTACAAGATCGGCCGTCCGCGCCAGCTGTACACCGGCTACGAGTCGCGTGACATCACCAAGCTGGAAGACCGCAAATAAGACCTGTCTTGCGATAACGTCTTAGGCAGCACCCGAAACGGCCCCCATGCGAATGGGGGCCGTTTTGTTTTCCGGGCCTGGCGTGGGCATCGCACCAGCGCGCCCATCACGATCGCCAGGCCGGCCCCACAAAGGGCCAAGGCGCACACAAACGCTACACAACACCACAAAACCCTGCAGGAGCCAGCCTGCCGGCGATGAGGCCGGCACATCCCCCACAGCCATCGGCCCCTCCCCCCCTCTCTCCCCAACAGCAAAAAAATGCCCCGGTCTCTCGACCGGGGCATTTCACTTGCAGCTCAAGGCTTGCGGCTTGCGGCTTAGTGCGACACCGCCCCGCTCGCCCCCAGCCCCGTCTGCGAACGCACGAACTGCGGGAAGAACAGCGCACGTTCGTTCTCTGCGGCGGCCGACTTGTCGGTGACCGAGAAGAACCAGATGCCGATGAACGCGATGATCATCGAGAACAGCGCCGGGTACTCGTACGGGAAGATCGCCTTCTCGTTGTGCAGGATCTGCACCCAGATGGTCGGGCCGAGGATCATCAGGCCCACCGCGCTGACCAGCCCCAGCCAGCCGCCGATCATGGCGCCGCGGGTGGTGAGGCGCTTCCAGTACATCGAAAGCAGCAACACCGGGAAGTTGCAGCTGGCCGCGATGGAGAACGCCAGGCCGACCATGAACGCGATGTTCTGGCTTTCGAACAGGATGCCCAGGCCGATGGCCAGGATGCCCAGGGTCACGGTGGTGATCTTCGAGACGCGGATCTCGTCCTTCTCGTTGGCCTTGCCCTTCTTGATCACGCTGGCGTACAGGTCATGGGACACCGCCGATGCGCCGGCCAGGGTCAGGCCCGCCACCACCGCCAGGATGGTCGCGAACGCCACCGCCGAGATGAAGCCCAGGAACACGCTGCCGCCCACGGCGTTGGCCAGGTGCACCGCCGCCATGTTGTTGCCGCCGAGCAGCGCGCCCGCCGCGTCCTTGAACGCCGGGTTGGTGCTGACCAAAAGGATCGCGCCGAAACCGATGATGAAGGTCAGGATGTAGAAGTAGCCGATGAAGCCGGTGGCGTACAGCACGCTCTTGCGCGCTTCCTTGGCGTCGCTCACGGTGAAGAAGCGCATCAGGATGTGCGGCAGGCCGGCGGTGCCGAACATCAGCGCCAGGCCGAGGGAGAACGCCGAGATCGGATCCTTCACCAGGCCGCCCGGGCTCATGATCGCCTCACCCTTGGCGTGGACCTTCACCGCCTCGGAGAACAGGGTGTTGAAGTCGAAGTTGACGTACTTCATCACCATCAGCGCCATGAACGAGGCGCCGGACAGCAGCAGCACCGCCTTGATGATCTGCACCCAGGTGGTGGCCAGCATGCCGCCGAACAGCACGTACAGGCACATCAGGATACCGACCAGGATCACCGCGACGTGGTAGTCGAGGCCGAACAGCAGCTGGATCAGCTTGCCGGCGCCGACCATCTGCGCGATCAGGTAGAACGCCACCACCACCAGCGAACCGCAGGCCGACAGCGTGCGGATCTGGGTCTGGCCCAGGCGATAGGACGCCACGTCGGCAAAGGTGTACTTGCCCAGGTTGCGCAGGCGCTCGGCGATCAGGAACAGGATGATCGGCCAGCCCACCAAAAAGCCGATCGAGTAGATCAGGCCGTCGTAACCGGAGGTGAACACCAGCGCGGAAATCCCCAGGAAGGACGCCGCCGACATGTAGTCGCCGGCAATCGCCAGGCCGTTCTGGAAACCGGTGATCTTGCCGCCGGCGGCATAGTAGTCGGCCGCCGACTTGTTGCGCTTGGACGCCCAGTAGGTGATGCACAGGGTCGCGCCGACGAACACCACGAACATGACGATCGCGGAGACGTTGAGCGGTTGCTTGTGGACTTCGCCGGTCAGGGCGTCGGCGGCCCAGACGGCCGGCGCGAATGCAGAGATGCTCAGAAGAGCCAGTAGACGCCGGATCATTGCTGAGCCTCCTTGAGGATCGCGTTGTTCAGGTCGTCGAACTCGCCGTTGGCGCGACGCACGTAGATGCCGGTCAGGATGAAGGCCGAGACGATCAGCCCGACGCCGATGGGGATGCCCCAGGTGATGGACGAGCCGGCGCTGATCTTGGCGCCGAGCACCTGCGGCCCGTAGGCGATGAGCAGGATGAAGCCGGAGTAGAGCCCTAGCATGATCGCCGAGAGTATCCAGGCGAACCGTTCCCTTTTCTTCACCAGCTCCTTGAAGCGCGGGCTGTTCTGAATCGAGAGGTAAATGCTGTCGTTCATTGTTGTTATCCTCGCAGCACAGATTTTTATTTTTGGAACATATCCACTGTATGCGGCTGCGGGAGCGCTTCCAGACGACCTTAGTAGTAGAACGGCATGGCGATTTCGCCAATCTCAAGCACATGAAAACGACTGTGGGAGCGAGCCTGCTCGCGATAGCGCGGCATCAGTCGACGGATGAGTCAACTGACAGAACGCAATCGCGAGCAGGCTCGCTCCCACAGGGGCAAGCAACAGACCGATTATTTAGTCCAGTCGGCCACGCGCTCCGGGTGCTTGGCCACCCAGTCCTTGGCCGCCGCCTCAGGCTTGGCGCCGTCCTGGATCGCCAGCATGACCTGGCCGATCTCGTCCTTCGACGCCCACTGGAAGTTCTTCAGGAACTTGGCGACTTCCGGCGCCTTGGCGTCCAGTTCCTTGCTGCCGATGCTGTTCACGGTCTCGGCCGCGCCGTACACGCCTTTCGGGTCTTCGAGGAAGCGCAGCTTCCACTTGGCGAACATCCAGTGCGGCACCCAGCCGGTCACGGCGATGGATTCGTTCTTCTTCTCGGCACGGGTCAGCTCGGCGATCATGCCGGCGCCGGAACTGGCCTTGAGCTGATAGCCGGTCAGGTCGTAGTCCTTGATGGCCTGATCGGTCTTGAGCATCACGCCTGAGCCGGCGTCGATGCCGACGATGCGCTTCTTGAAGCTGTCGTCGGTCTTCAGGTCTTCGATGGACTTGGCCTTCACGTATTCCGGCACGATCAGGCCGATCTTCGCGTCCTTGAAGTTGGGGCCGTAGTCGACGACCTGATCCTTGTTCTTGGCCCAGTATTCGCCGTGGGTCACCGGCAGCCAGGCCGAGAGCATGGCATCGAGCTTGCCGGTGGCCACGCCCTGCCACATGATCCCGGTGGCGACGGCCTGCAGCTTCACGTCATAGCCGAGTTTCTGCTTGATCACCTCGGCCGCCACGTGGGTGGTCGCGACGCTGTCGGACCAGCCGTCAACGTAACCGATGTTCAGGGTCTTGGTTTCAGCGTTGGCCAGAGTCGCGCCCATCGCAAGCGCCAGGGCGGCACCTGCGGCTAAAAGTCGTCGCATCTTCATCGTTACTTCCCCGAAATGCTGCGTCCGACGGATGCCGGACGGCGTCAACGTATTGTTATGGTGCACGGCGCCCCCATCACGCCTGACCGCAAACTCGTACGAACATCAGCGGAGCACTGACGGCTTCGATCATCAACCCGGCGCCCCGTGCGACCTGCTCTGCCAGCGACCTCGACGCAACGAGAAACGACATCAGAAGGCCATTAAGCCGGCGCCGCAAAAACGTCTCGTGCAAACCGCCCGAACCTTGCATGCCAGAGCCCCGCAACCTGCAACCCGGGCCCGAATGCAGGTAACATGCGTCGCTTTGCAGCCACTCGGCCCGACCATGTCCGCGACGTCCCGTTTCCCGATCGTTCCTTATCTGTGCGCCTGCCTGCTCGGCCTGCTCGCCCTCTGCGGCTTCTGGTACGGCGCGGGCAAACCGGCAGCCCTGCCGGACGCCGCCAGCGCGACCCACAAGCTGCAATGCGCCTCCTACACGCCGTTCGACAAAGACCAGTCGCCGTTCGACGTGCCGTTCAAGCTGCGCCCGGAGCGCATGGACGCCGACCTCGCCCTGCTCGCCACCCGCTTCCAGTGCATCCGCACCTATTCCATGACCGGCCTCGAAGCCCTGCCGGAGCTGGCGCGCAAGCACGGCCTGAAGCTGATGATCGGCGCCTGGGTCAACAGCAACCCGGTGGACACCGAAAAGGAAGTCGATCTGCTGATCGCCTCGGCCAACGCCAACCCCGACGTGGTCAGCGCGGTAATCGTCGGCAACGAAGCGCTGCTGCGCAAGGAAGTCACCGGGGCCCAGCTCGCGCGGCTGATCAACAAGGTAAAGGGCCAGATCAAGCAACCGGTGACCTACGCCGATGTCTGGGAGTTCTGGCTCAAGCACCCGGAGGTCGCGCCGGCGGTGGATTTCCTGACCATCCATTTGCTGCCGTACTGGGAGGACGAGCCGTCGAACATCGACGCCGCCCTGCAGCATGTGGCGGATGTGCGCCAGGTGTTCGGCAACAAGTTCGCGCCCAAGGACGTGCTGATCGGCGAGACCGGCTGGCCGAGCGAGGGGCGCCAGCGCGAGACCGCCGTGCCGAGCCGGGTCAACGAGGCCAGGTTCATCCGCGGCTTTGTCGCGATGGCCGAAAAGGAAGGCTGGCACTACAACCTGATCGAGGCCTTCGACCAGCCGTGGAAGCGTGCGAGCGAAGGCGCGGTGGGCGGTTACTGGGGGCTGTTCGATGCCGATCGCCAGGACAAGGGCGTGCTGGAGGGGCCGGTGACCAACGTCCCTTACTGGAAGCACTGGCTGGCGGCGGGCGGGCTGGTGTTGTTGGGCACGCTGATCCTCGGCGGGCGCGTGCGCAGCACCCGGGCGGCCCTGGTGCTGCCTTTGCTGGGGGCGCTGGCGGCCTGCTCCCTCGGCGCCTGGGGCGACCTGGCGCAGGTGACGGCACGGTTCGCCGGCGAATGGCTGTGGGTCGGCTTGCTGGCCGGGCTGAACCTGTTGGTCCTCGCCCACGCCACGCTGAGCCTGAGCGCCCGCGAGGGCTGGCGCGGGCGTTGGTTCGACGCGCTGGAGCGCCGCGCCGGCTGGCTGGTGGCGGCCGCCGGTTTCGCGGCGGCGGTGATGATGCTGGAACTGGTGTTCGACCCGCGCTACCGCAGCTTCCCCAGCGCCGCGCTCGTGGTGCCGGCGCTGGTGTACCTGTGCCGCCCGGTGCGTGTGCCGCGCCGCGAAATCGCCCTGCTGACGTTCATCGTCGGTGCCGGCATCGCCCCGCAGCTGTTCCGTGAAGGGCTGCAGAACCAGCAAGCTTGGGGTTGGGCGCTGGTCAGCGGGTTGATGGTCGTTGCATTGTGGCGGTGCCTGCGGGTTCGCCAGGGCTGAGCTTCGGCGCCTTCAACAGCCTCATCGCGAGCAGGCTCGCTCCTACACCGGATCGAGATTCCCACAACAATTCTTGTGGGGGCTAGCCTGCTGGCGGGACACTTCAGGCGCTGCGGGGCTCCCGGACCAGCCGCAGCCCGGCGATCACCACCGCGAACACCGCCAGCGTCGTGTTGTACAGCGCCAGCGCCGGCAGCCCGAACGCCAGCGCCAGCACCGCCAGCCACCACCCTGCCCGCCCCGGCAGGACGAACCCGGCCAGCGCCGCCGCGACGGCCGCCCAGCCCAACGCCTTGAAGTGAATCATCAGGCCCAGGTTCGAGCGCACCTGGCATTCCCAACGGCCCGCCTCGTCGGCACAGATGCCGACCCATTGCCCGTCCTCCATGAAGCCGTAACGCGCGGCATAACTGGCGGCGAACCACAACGGCAGCAGAACGAGCAGCGACAGCACCGGCAGGCGGCGGGACATGGAACACTCCAATCAACAAAAAACCGGCGGCCAGCTTAATCCGCCGGCCATCTTATGCAAGGGCTAACAACACTTAACTGGCCTTCCCGTCGGCCCGGCGTGTATCGTCCGGCTACCATTACCCCGAATTCCGTCCGCTTGGTCGCAGAGCGTGGCACTTTGACGCAAATCCAGTGGTCATAGCCTGCGAACCTCATTCGGCACCTTCCTTTTAAGGGATCCAGTCATGCTCCGTTCCTTGCGCTTCGCCGCCCTGTTAGGCGGCCTTATCCTGAGTGCGTCCGCGCCGGCGGCGGACATCGACGCCGCCAGCTATGGCTACCCCTTGACCAACCCGTTCGAAGCGACCATCGCCACCACCCCGCCGGACCTGCGCCCGGACCTGCCGTCGGACGACGACATCCGCCAGTCCGACCGCAGTGTCACCCTGCGCCCCGAACGCGAGTTCATCCTGCCGGACAACTTCTGGCCGGTGAAGAAACTCACCTACCGCATCGCCACCCAGGACAAGGCCGCGCCGCTGATCTTCCTGATCGCCGGCACCGGCGCGCGCTACGACAGCACCCTCAACGAGTACCTCAAGAAGCTTTACTACAAGGCCGGTTACCACGTGGTGCAGTTGTCGTCGCCGACCAGCTTCGATTTCATGAGCGCCGCCTCGCGCTTCGCCACCCCCGGCGTGACCAAGGAAGACGCCGAAGACATGTACCGGGTGATGCAGGCCGTGCGGGCGCAGAACCCGAAAGTGCCGGTCACCGACTACTATCTGAGCGGCTACAGCCTCGGCGCGCTGGACGCCGCCTTCGTCGCCCACCTGGACGAAACCCGGCGCAGCTTCAACTTCAAGAAAGTCTTGCTGCTCAACCCGCCGGTCAACCTCTACACCTCGGTGACCAACCTCGACAAACTGGTGCAGACCGAGGTCAAGGGCATCAACAACAGCACCACGTTCTATGAGCTGGTGCTGGGCAAGCTGACCCGCTACTTCCAGCAGAAGGGCTACATCGACCTCAACGACGCCCTGCTCTACGACTTCCAGCAGTCCAAGCAGCACTTGAGCAACGAGCAGATGGCGATGCTGATCGGCACCTCGTTCCGCTTCTCGGCGGCGGACATCGCGTTCACCTCGGACCTGATCAACCGTCGCGGCCTGATCACTCCGCCCAAGTTCCCCATCACCGAAGGCACCAGCCTGACGCCGTTCCTCAAGCGTGCGCTGCAATGCGACTTCGACTGCTACATCACCGAACAGGTGATCCCGATGTGGCGGGCCCGCACCGACGGCGGCAGCGTGCTGCAACTGATCGACCAGGTCAGCCTGTACGCGCTCAAGGACTACCTGCACGACAGCCCGAAAATCGCCGTGATGCACAACGCCGACGACGTGATCCTCGGCCCCGGCGACCTCGGGTTCCTGCGCAGAACCTTCGGCGACCGCCTGACCGTTTACCCGCTGGGCGGCCATTGCGGCAACCTTAACTACCGCGTCAACAGCGACGCCATGCTGGAGTTCTTCCGTGGCTAAATATCTTCTGCTGACCGCAGCGCTCCTCTGCGCAGGCATGGCCCAGGCCGACAACAGCAAGGCCAACGCACCGGTGGTGGTCGACAGCGACGGCTTCAAGGAGCCGCTGTCGAAACTCAAGTTCAACCCAGGCCTGGACCAGCGCGAGTTCGAGCGCTCGACGCTCAGCGCGCTGAACGTCTACGACCCGCTGGAGGAATGGAACCGCCGGGTCTACCACTTCAACTACCGCTTCGACCAATGGGTGTTCCTGCCGGTGGTCGACGGTTACCGCTACATCACGCCGGGCTTTGTGCGCACCGGCGTCAGCAACTTCTTCAACAACCTGGGCGACGTGCCGAACCTGATGAACAGCCTGCTGCAGTTCAAGGGCAAGCGCTCGATGGAGATCACCGCCCGCCTGCTGCTCAACACCACCATCGGCATCGCCGGCCTGTGGGATCCGGCCACCGCCATGGGCCTGCAGCGCCAGAGCGAAGACTTCGGCCAGACCCTGGGCTTCTACGGTGTGCCGGGCGGCGCCTACTTCGTGCTGCCGATCCTGGGCCCGTCGAACCTGCGCGACACCGCCGGCCTGGCCGTGGACTTCAGCGCGGAGTCGGCGATCAACTTCCTCAACGTCTCCCAGGTCAGCGAAAACCATCCGGAAATCTGGGCGTTGCGCGCCGTCGACAAGCGCTACCAGACCCGCTTCCGCTACGGCCAGATGAACTCGCCGTTCGAGTACGAGAAGGTGCGCTACGTGTACACCGAATCGCGCAAGCTGCAGATCGCCGAGTAACGTCGGCGGCAACGAAAAAGGGCCATCCGACTCGCATCGGATGGCCCTTTTTCATGTCACTCAACCCTGTAGCAGCCAGCCTGCTGGCGATGAGGCCATGTCATTCGCCCAGGCCCGGGCTAACACACCGCCATCGCCGGCAGACCGGCCCCCCACAGAGGTCAGGCGATCAGCCCTTGATCGCCCGCCAGAGCTTGCCGACCACCGAAACCGCCGCCAGCACCACCGCGCCCGCGACGATCCCCGCCGCGCCGTTCAACAGCAGCGGCACCGCGAACCCGGCGCCGCCGGCCGCCGCGCCCACGCTTTCGATCCAGTGATGCACCGCCGGCACGCCGTGGGTCAGGATGCCGCCGCCGACCAGGAACATCGCCGCCGTGCCGATCACCGACAGGCCTTTCATCATGTACGGCGCCGCACGCAGGATGCCGTTGCCGACGGTCTTGGCCATCTGCGCAGGCTTGCGGGTCAGCCACAGGCCCAGGTCGTCGAGCTTGACGATGCCGGCCACCAGGCCGTATACGCCCACGGTCATGACCACGGCGATGCCCGACATCACGATCACCTGCTGGGTCAGCGAGGCGTCGGCGACGGTGCCGAGGGTGATGGCGATGATTTCCGCCGAGAGGATGAAGTCGGTGCGGATCGCGCCCTTGATCTTGTCCTTCTCGTAGGCCACCAGGTCGGTTGCCGGGTTGGCCACGGCCTCCGCCAACTGCGCGTGCCCGGCTTCGTCCTCGGCCTCGCTGTGCAGGAACTTGTGCGCCAGCTTCTCGAAACCCTCGAAACACAGGTACGCGCCGCCGACCATCAGCAGCGGCGTCACCAGCCACGGCACGAACGCACTGATCGCCAGCGCCGACGGCACCAGGATCAGCTTGTTGACGAACGAGCCCTTGGCCACCGCCCACACCACGGGGATTTCCCGCTCGGCCCGCACGCCGGAGACTTGCTGGGCATTGAGTGCCAGATCGTCGCCGAGCACCCCGGCGGTCTTCTTGGCGGCCATCTTGCTCATCAGCGCCACATCGTCCAGCACGGTGGCGATGTCATCGA
This sequence comes from Pseudomonas ekonensis, assembly GCF_019145435.1. NCBI lineage: Bacteria > Pseudomonadati > Pseudomonadota > Gammaproteobacteria > Pseudomonadales > Pseudomonadaceae > Pseudomonas > Pseudomonas ekonensis. Next base: position 815,751 of record NZ_JAHSTS010000002.1, read on the forward strand.
TGAGCACCAGCAGACTGCTTCCTGCCATGAATCATGTTTCCTTTTGTGAATAATGCTGCGCAGCATACGCGACCGCAGGCCACACGGGGCATTGTTGAGCGCCGCGCGAGGCCGGTGCTACCATGCGCAACCGCCAGAACAGGCAAGGAACCACCGGGTTTATGAGCACAATCCGCGAGCGCAACAAAGAACTGATCCTGCGTGCCGCCAGTGAGGAATTCGCCGACAAGGGCTTCGCGGCGACCAAAACCAGCGACATCGCCGCCAAGGCGGGACTGCCCAAGCCCAACGTCTACTACTACTTCAAGTCCAAGGAAAACCTCTACCGCGAGGTGCTCGAAAGCATCATCGTGCCGATCCTCCAGGCCTCGACCCCGTTCAACCCGGACGGCGTGCCCAGCGAAGTGCTCAGCGGCTACATCCGCTCCAAGATCCGCATCTCCCGCGACCTGCCCTTCGCCTCCAAGGTGTTCGCCAGCGAAATCATGCACGGCGCCCCGCACCTGAGCGCCGACCTGGTCGAGCAGCTCAACGGCCAGGCCAGGCACAACATCGACTGCATCCAGACCTGGATCGACCGCGGCCAGATCGCCCCGGTCGACCCCAACCACCTGATGTTCAGCATCTGGGCCGCGACCCAGACCTACGCCGACTTCGACTGGCAGATCTCCGCCGTGACCGGCAAGGACAAGCTCGACGAAGCCGACTATGAAGCGGCGGCGCAGACGATCATCCGGCTGGTGCTCAAGGGGTGCGAGCCGGACTGACAGCGCGCGGCGGCCGCATCGCTGGCAAGCCAGCTCCCACAGATCCCAGTGTTGAACCCAGATCCTGCGAGTGACACAAATCCTGTGGGAGCTGGCTTGCCAGCGATAGAGGCAAACCGGTTTCAGCTCAAACCCAAATGGCATCCCACAGCGGATAGTCGCCAAGGCTCTCCACCAACCTTGCCCGCAACGGGTTGGCGACGACATACCGCGCCATCTTCACAAGATCGTCCTCCCGTCTCAGTGCCCGGTCGTGAAAGCCCTGCTGCCAAAGTGATCCATTTCTGCCGCTGGAAAGATTCACCTCCCGGGTAGCCAATGACTTGGTTTCCCGCATCAGCCTTCTGAGCGAACAGTTTTCCAGCTCCACCAGCCAATGAAAGTGATCAGGCATGACGACCCATGCCAGAGAACTCGCCATCCCGATCGTTTGTGCCCGGCGAAACTGCTGAACCACCAGTCTGCCCAAGGCGACATCGGCAAAGACGGGCTCGCGGTCAAGTGTGTTGGCGGTCAGCAGGTAGATGCGGTTGGGCTCGGCATAGCGGCCCGTTCGCAGACGATGTGAAGCTGGAAGATCCGGCAATCCATTGCCCCTTCATGGTGGATTCCTCGGAAGGCTAGATCTTGGCGACCCGACTTGCAGGGCCGTCTTTTGTCTGGATGTGTCAATGAGGTCGCCATCGCTGGCAAGCCAGCTCCCACAGGTTCGTGAGCGACACAAAACTTGCGGGAGCCGGCTTGTCGGTGATGACGGTCGATCAGACACCGTCGATCAGGAGGCTACTCCCGCATCCGCCCGCAGGTCCAGCGCCTCGACGGCCTTGATCGCCACCTGCTCGTCCACATCCGACAAATCGCCGCTGATGCCGATCGCGCCCAGCACGTTGCCGGCCTGATCGCGGATCAGCACGCCGCCCGGCGCGGGCACCACGCTGCCCTGCCCCATGCTGTTGAGCGCGGCGATGAAGGCCGGGCGCTGCTGGGCGTCGAGCGCCAGCAGGCGCGACCCCTTGCCCAGGGCGATGGCGCCCCAGGCCTTGCCGATGGCGATGTCCGGACGCAGCAGGCTTGCGCCGTCCTCACGCTGCAGGGTGACCAGATGCCCGCCGGCGTCGAGCACCGCGACAGTCAGCGGCGCGGCGGAGATCGCCCGCCCTGCGCCGATGGCTTCGTTGACCAGATTGACTGCGGTTTTCAAGGTTAAAGCGCTCATGGTGCCGTCCTCATTTTGTTATTGGGAAAGCCGTTGGGCTGCGCGCTTGTGCCGCAGCCCGATGCCACAAATAGAACACAATGAATAATTTATTTGTATACAATAATTCTCGAAAATCGCCACATGCGACGAAAAGCCACAGCAGAAGTGGCTTCCGACGAATGAAACGGGTGCTTGAGAAAATGGATTGACCTGTATCGCTCGCCGTGAATACACTCTGCGCAAAGCCACTTGTATACAATTACAAAACGTAAAGAGGCACAAAACCATGAGCAAAATGAGAGCAATCGAAGCCGCCGTTCTGGTGATGCGCCGCGAAGGGGTCGATACCGCTTTTGGCATTCCGGGCGCTGCGATCAACCCGTTGTATTCCGCCCTGCAGAAGGTCGGCGGCATCGATCACGTCCTCGCCCGCCACGTCGAGGGCGCCTCGCACATGGCCGAGGGCTACACCCGCACCAAGGCCGGCAACATCGGCGTGTGCATCGGCACCTCCGGCCCCGCCGGCACCGACATGGTCACCGGCCTGTACAGCGCCTCCGCCGACTCGATCCCGATCCTCTGCATCACCGGGCAAGCGCCCCGCGCCCGCCTGCACAAGGAAGACTTCCAGGCCGTCGACATCACCAGCATCGTCAAGCCGGTGACCAAGTGGGCGACCACGGTCCTGGAGCCGGGCCAGGTGCCTTACGCGTTCCAGAAGGCCTTCTACGAAATGCGCTCCGGCCGTCCGGGCCCGGTGCTGATCGACCTGCCGTTCGATGTGCAGATGGCCGAAATCGAATTCGACATCGACGCCTATCAGCCGCTGCCGCTGCTCAAGCCGAGCGCCACCCGCGTGCAGGCCGAGAAGGCGCTGGCCCTGCTCGACCAGGCCGAGCGTCCGTTGCTGGTGGCCGGCGGCGGCATCATCAACGCCGACGCCAGCGAACTGCTGGTGGAGTTCGCCGAGCTGACCGGCATTCCGGTGATCCCGACCCTGATGGGCTGGGGCACCATCCCGGACGACCACCCGCTGATGGTGGGCATGGTCGGCCTGCAGACCTCGCACCGTTACGGCAACGCGACGATGCTCAAGTCCGACGCGGTGCTGGGCATCGGCAACCGCTGGGCCAACCGCCACACCGGTTCGGTGGACGTCTACACCGAAGGCCGCAAATTCATCCACGTCGACATCGAGCCGACCCAGATCGGCCGCGTGTTCACCCCGGACCTGGGCATCGTCTCCGACGCCGCCAGCGCGCTGACCGTGTTCATCGAAGTCGCCCGCGAGTGGCAAGCCGCCGGCAAGCTGAAGAACCGCAGCGCCTGGCTGCAAGATTGCCAGCAGCGCAAGGCCAGCCTGCAGCGCAAGACCCACTTCGACAACGTGCCGGTCAAGCCGCAGCGCGTTTACGAGGAAATGAACCAGGTGTTCGGCAAGGACACCTGCTACGTCAGCACCATCGGCCTGTCGCAGATCGCCGGCGCGCAGTTCCTGCACGTCTACAAGCCGCGGCACTGGATCAACTGCGGCCAGGCCGGCCCGTTGGGCTGGACCATCCCGGCGGCGCTGGGCGTGGTGAAGGCCGATCCGAACCGTAAAGTCGTGGCCCTGTCGGGGGACTATGACTTCCAGTTCATGATCGAGGAGCTGGCGGTCGGCGCTCAGTTCAAACTGCCTTACATCCACGTCGTGGTGAACAACTCGTACCTGGGGCTGATCCGTCAGGCCCAGCGCGGGTTCGATATGGACTATTGCGTGCAGCTGTCCTTCGATAACCTGAACTCGCCGGAGCTCAACGGTTACGGCGTCGACCACGTCGCGGTCGCCGAAGGCCTCGGCTGCAAGGCCCTGCGCGTGTTCGAACCGGCCGGCATCGCCCCTGCCCTGCGCCAGGCCGAACAGTTGATCGAGGAGTTCAAGGTGCCGGTGATCGTCGAGGTCATCCTGGAGCGTGTGACCAACATCTCCATGGGGACCGAGATCAACGCCGTCAACGAATTCGAAGACCTGGCGCTGGTCGGCAACGATGCGCCGACGGCGATCTCGCTGCTCGATTGACCGCTTTCCCGGTAGGAGCGAGCCTGCTCGCGATGAGGCCGGCACATCCGACATGGATGTTGTCCGGGCCATCGCTATCGCCAGCAGGCTGGCTCCCACAGGGAACCTGCACATACTTAAGGGAGACCACCATGCCGCGTTTCGCAGCCAACCTGTCCATGCTGTTCACCGAACAGGATTTCCTTGCCCGTTTCGATGCCGCCGCCAAGGCCGGCTTCAGCGGCGTCGAATACCTGTTCCCCTATGATTTCAGCTCGGCCGACATCAAAGCCAGGCTCGACGCCAACGGCCTGACCCAAGTGCTGTTCAACCTGCCGGCCGGCGACTGGGCCAAAGGCGAGCGCGGCATCGCGTGCCTGCCGGACCGGGTCGAGGAATTCCGCGCCGGGGTCGACCTGGCCATCGCCTACGCCCAGGTGCTGGGCAACACCCAGGTCAACTGCCTGGCCGGCATCCGCCCGCAGGGCGTGGACGACGCCACCGTGGAAAAGACCTTCGTCGCCAACCTCAAGTACGCGGCCGACAAGCTGCAGGCGGCGGGCATCAAGCTGGTGATGGAAGCGATCAACACCCGCGACATCCCGGGCTTCTACCTGAACAACACCGCGCAGGCCCTGTCGATCCGCGAGCAGGTCGGCAGCGCCAACCTGTTCCTGCAGTACGACATCTACCACATGCAGATCATGGAAGGCGACCTGGCCCGCACCCTGCAATCGCACCTGGACGAGATCAACCATGTGCAACTGGCGGACAACCCCGGCCGCCACGAGCCGGGCACCGGCGAGATCAACTACCGCTTCCTGTTCGAACACCTGGACCGCATCGGCTACCAGGGCTGGGTCGGCTGCGAATACAAGCCGCTGACCACCACGGAAGCGGGCCTGGGCTGGCTCAAGACCCACAACGCGATCTGACGCATTTCCCCTGTAGGAGCGAGCCTGCTCGCGATGAGGCCGGCACATGCAACAACCGCGCTGCCTGAAACACCGCTATCGCGAGCAGGCTCGCTCCTACAGAAAAGCAAGTCCCTATTTCGCTTGAGCAAGACAAAAACAAGAGGATTTTCTCATGGCTAAAATCGGATTCATCGGCACCGGCATCATGGGCCACCCAATGGCGGCGAACCTGCAGAAAGCCGGTCACAGCCTGTTCCTGTCGGCGCACCACGACGCCGCACCCGCCGACCTGGTGGCCGCAGGCGCCGTCGCCCTGGCCAACCCGAAGGAAGTGGCCCAGGAAGCCGAATTCATCATCATCATGGTGCCGGACACCCCGCAGGTCGAGGACGTGCTGTTGCGCGCCGACGGCGTCGCGGCCGGCATCGGCAAGGGCAAGGTGGTCATCGACATGAGCTCGATCTCGCCGACCGCCACCAAGGCCTTCGCCGCGAAGATCAACGAGAAAGGCGCGCAGTACCTCGACGCACCGGTGTCCGGTGGCGAAGTCGGCGCCAAGGCCGCGACCCTGAGCATCATGGTCGGCGGCGAAGGCGATGCGTTCGAGCGCGCCCTGCCGCTGTTCCAGGCCATGGGCAAGAACATCACCCTGGTCGGCGGCAACGGCGACGGCCAGACCGCCAAGGTCGCCAACCAGATCATTGTGGCCCTGAACATCCAGGCCGTGGCCGAAGCGCTGCTGTTCGCCGCCAAGAACGGCGCCGACCCGGCCAAGGTGCGCGAAGCGCTGATGGGCGGCTTCGCCTCCTCCAGGATCCTGGAAGTCCACGGCGAGCGCATGATCAAGGGCACCTTCGATCCGGGCTTCCGCATCAGCCTGCACCAGAAGGACCTGAACCTGGCCCTGCAAGGCGCCAAGGAGCTGTCGATCAACCTGCCGAACACCGCCAACGCCCAGCAAGTGTTCAGCACCTGCGCGGCCATCGGCGGCAGCAACTGGGACCACTCGGCGCTGATCAAGGGCCTGGAGCACATGGCCAACTTCTCGATCCGCGACAAGAAGTGATCCCTGCCTGAACCTGTAGGAGCCGGCCTGCTGGCGATGGGATCGGCGCGGTGTGTCTGACCGACCGCTGCGCCTGAATCGCTGGCAAGCCAGCTCCCACAGGGCACTGAGTCGCCCTTTCGAATAACAAGAATTCCGGGAGCCCGTCATGTCGGTCGATCCGCAACAACTGCTGCGCGAGCTGTTTGCCACAGCCATCGACGCGGCCCATCCGCAACACGTCCTCGAAGCGCACCTGCCCGCCGACCGCACCGGCCGCGTGATCGTCATCGGCGCCGGCAAGGCCGCGGCCGCCATGGCCCAGGTGGTCGAACGCTGCTGGCAGGGCGAGGTCTCGGGCCTGGTGGTGACCCGCTACGGCCACGGCGCCCCGTGCGAAAAAATCGAAGTGGTCGAGGCCGCGCACCCGGTGCCGGACGCCGCCGGCCTGGCCGTGGCCCAGCGCGTGCTGGCGCTGGTCAGCGACCTGACCGAAGCCGACCGGGTGATTTTCCTGCTGTCCGGCGGCGGTTCCGCGCTGCTCGCCCTGCCCGCCGAAGGCATCACCCTGGCCGACAAGCAGGCGATCAACAAGGCCCTGCTCAAGTCCGGCGCCACCATCGGCGAGATGAACTGCGTGCGCAAGCACCTCTCGGCGATCAAGGGCGGCCGCCTCGGCAAGGCTTGCTGGCCGGCCACCGTCTACACCTACGCGATCTCCGACGTGCCCGGCGACCTGGCCACCGTGATCGCCTCCGGCCCCACCGTGGCCGATCCGAGCACGTCCGCCGAAGCCCTGGCCATCCTCAAGCGCTATGGCATCGACGTGCCGGCCTCGGTGCGCAACTGGCTGCAGAGCCCCGCATCGGAAACGGTCAAGCCCGGCGACCCGTGCCTGGCCCGCAGCCATTTCCAACTGATCGCCCGGCCGCAGCAGTCACTGGAAGCGGCGGCGGTGAAATGCCGGCAGGCCGGTTTCAGCCCACTGATCCTCGGCGACCTGGAAGGCGAGTCCCGCGAGGTGGCGAAAGTCCACGCCGGCATCGCCCGCCAGATCATCCAGCACGGCCAGCCGCTGGCGGCGCCCTGCGTGATCCTCTCCGGCGGCGAGACCACCGTCACCGTGCGCGGCAACGGCCGCGGCGGACGCAACGCCGAGTTCCTGCTGAGCCTGACCGACAGCCTCAAGGGCCAGCCCGGCGTCTACGCGTTGGCCGGCGACACCGACGGCATCGACGGTTCGGAAGACAACGCCGGCGCCCTCATGACCCCGGACAGCTACGCCCGTGCCGCCGCCCTGGGCCTGAGCGCCAGCGACGAGCTGGACGACAACAACGGCTACGGCTACTTCGAGGCGCTCGATGCGCTGATCGTCACCGAGCCGACCCGCACCAACGTCAACGACTTCCGTGCCATCCTGATCCTCGAGAGCCCCAAACATGACGCCTGACAAAAAGGTCAAAATCCTCGCCACCCTGGGCCCCGCCGTCGACGGCATCGAAGACATCCGCGAACTGGTCGAGGCCGGGGTCAACATCTTCCGCCTCAACTTCAGCCACGGCGACCACGCCGACCATGCCAAGCGCTACCAGTGGATCCGCGAGGTCGAGCGCCAGCTCAACTACCCGCTGGGCATCCTGATGGACCTGCAAGGCCCGAAGCTACGGGTCGGCAAATTCGCCGAAGGCAAGGTGCAACTGCACCGCGGCCAGGCGTTCCGGCTGGACCTGGACGCCACCCCGGGCGACCAGCGCCGGGTCAACCTGCCCCACCCGGAAATCATCGCCGCGCTGGAAGCGGGCATGGATCTGCTGCTCGATGACGGCAAGCTGCGCCTGCGCGTGGTGACCAAGTATGGCGACGCCATCGACACCACCGTGCTCAACGGCGGCGAACTGTCGGACCGCAAAGGGGTGAACGTGCCGCAGGCGGTGCTCGACCTCAGCCCGCTGACGGCCAAGGACCGCCGCGACCTGAGCTTCGGCCTGGAGCTGGGCGTGGACTGGGTGGCGCTGTCGTTCGTGCAGCGCCCCGAGGACATCCGCGAAGCCCGGGCGCTGATCGGCGACAAGGCGTTCCTGATGGCAAAGATCGAAAAGCCGTCTGCGGTGCAGCAACTGCGGGAAATCGCCGAGCTGAGCGACGCGATCATGGTGGCCCGCGGCGACCTGGGCGTGGAGGTGCCGGCCGAGAGCGTGCCGCAGATCCAGAAGAGCATCATCGGCACCTGCCGCCAGCTCGGCAAACCGGTGGTGGTGGCCACGCAGATGCTCGAATCGATGCGCTTCTCGCCGGCGCCGACCCGCGCCGAAGTCACCGACGTGGCCAACGCCGTGGCCGAAGGCGCCGATGCGGTGATGCTGTCGGCGGAGACCGCCTCCGGCGAATACCCGCTCGAAGCCGTGCAGATGATGAGCAAGATCATCCGCCAGGTGGAGAACGGCCCGGACTACCAGACCCAGCTCGACGTCAGCCGGCCGAAGGCCGAGGCCACGGTGTCCGACGCGATCAGCTGCGCCATCCGCCGCATCAGCAACGTGCTGCCGGTGGCGGTGCTGGTCAACTACAGCGAATCCGGCGCCTCCAGCCTGCGTGCGGCGCGGGAGCGGCCCAAGGCGCCGATCCTCAACCTGACGCCGAACCTGCAGGCGGCCCGTCGCCTGAGCGTCGCCTGGGGCATCCATTCGGTGGTCAACGACCGGCTGCGCCAGGTCGACGAGGTCTGCTCCACCGCCCTGGAGATCGCCCAGGCTCAAGGCATGGCCGAACGGGGCGATACGCTGTTGATCACCGCCGGTGTGCCGTTTGGCCAACCGGGATCGACTAACTCGTTGCGGATCGAGACGTTGATCTGAACAACACCTTTGCGGTGGTGACAAGACTGTGGCGAGGGAGCTTGCTCCCGCACGGCTGCACAGCAGCCGCCTCGGGGACATGACGGTTTTCGCAGAAGAACCGCATCGACCCGTGTCGGGGCCGCTCCGCGCCCCGACGGGAGCAAGCTCCCTCGCCACAGGTCTGCGCAAGACCTTTTGATTTTCATACTGCCCAGATTTCCCGACATGCCTGCCAACCATTTCAACACCCACTGCCCCGACTGGGCCGAGGCCTTGCTCAACGGCTTCAGCCAGATCTTCCTCCAGCGCCATCCGCTCTGCGGGTTGCTGTGCCTCCTGGCGATCCTGCTGACCGCTCCGGTGCTGTTCGCCGGCGCCCTGCTCGGCGCCGTCGCCGGCCTGCTCACCGCCCAGCGCCGCAACTACGCCAAGGCGGACCGCCAGGCCGGCCTGTTCAGCTACAACGGCGTGCTGATCGGCCTATTGCTGAGCCTGCACTTTCCCTGGTCGCCGATGTTGCCGCCGCTGATCCTGGCGGCCGGCGGGCTGAGCGCGATGATCACCCAGCAGTGGCTCAAGCGTGTCAGCCTCAAGCAATGCCTGCCCGCCTACACCGCGCCGTTCGTGATGCTGGGCTGGATCGCCCTGACCTTCGCCGAACCGGCAGCGCCTGCGCCCGCCCCCGAAACGAACGCCGTCAACCTGATCGGCGCGGCGCTCAACGGCTTCGGCCAGGTGATGTTCCTCGACCATCCGCTGGCCGGCGCCTTGATCGCCGCCGGCCTGTTGCTCGCCGACCGCCGTGCGTTCGGCTGGGCGCTGCTGGCGTCGGCCATCGGCCTGGGCGCCAGCCTGCTGCAGCATGACAGCCAGGCTGCCCTGCTCGGCCTGGGCGGCTACAACGCCGTGCTGGCCGCGCTTGCCTTCAGCGCCCAGCGCCGGCAACCGTGGCTGCCGCTGGCGGGCATCGGCCTGGCGTTGCTGACGACGCCGCTGTTCGGCGCGCTGGGGCTGGCGCCCCTCACGGCGCCGTTCATCCTCGCCTGCTGGCTGCTGCGCACCGGCACACGCCTGGCGGGCGAACCCGAACCGAACGCCGCGTCTTGCGCTGGCGGGGAGAATCAACCTAGGCTGCGCTGATCTTTTCCCCGAGCGCTTTGAATGAACAGCAACGCCACGTGGCGCGACCGCCTCTACGTGATCATTTTCCAGACCGACACGGTGGCCGGCCGCCGTTTCGACAAGACCCTGCTCCTGATCATCCTCGCCAGCCTGGTGGTGGTGATCCTGGACAGCATCGACGACGTCCACCAGAACTACGCCAGCCTGCTGGCGTACATCGAATGGGGCTTCACGGTCATTTTCCTGGGCGAGTACCTGCTGCGCCTGTACTGCTCGCCCAGGCCATTGCGCTATGCCTTCAGCTTCTACGGGCTGGTGGACCTGCTGGCGATCGTGCCCGGCATCCTCGCGCTGTACTACGCCGACGCGCAGTACCTGCTGATCATCCGGGTGATCCGGATGCTGCGCATCTTCCGCGTGCTGAAGCTGGGCAACTACCTGAGCCAGGCGCATTACCTGCTCGACGCCCTGCGCGGCAGCAAGCAGAAGATTCTGGTGTTCCTGCTCACGGTCTGCACCCTGGTCACCGTGTTCGGCACCCTGATGTATGTGGTCGAAGGCCCCGAGCGCGGCTTCACCAGCATCCCCAAAAGCATCTATTGGGCTATCGTGACCCTGACCACCGTGGGTTACGGCGACATCGTGCCCAAGACCCCGTTGGGCCAGGTGATCTCGTCGATGGTGATGATCACCGGTTACTCGATCATCGCCGTGCCCACCGGGATCTTCACGGCGGAACTGGCCACCGCCATGCGCGGCGGGCAAAAGCGTCACGATTGCCCGGTGTGCGCCAAGGACAGCCATGAACAGGAAGCGTCGTTCTGCTCCCGTTGCGGTAATGCGCTATACAGGAAAATGGAATAAGCAAAGAGCTTTTTAATCTTTAAGCGACTATGCGCAGGCCGCTATAGTCGCTGGCAAATGGCCCGCCCCCGGCCGCAACACACCCCAGAACAAGGAATGCGCAGTGAAAAAACTCTTTGGCGCCTCACTTCTCGCCGCCGCCCTCGCCTTCACTGGCGCCGCCCAGGCCGCCCCGACCCTGCTGAACGTTTCCTACGACGTGATGCGCGATTTCTACAAGGACTACAACACCGCGTTCCAGAAGCACTGGCAGGCCGAGCACAACGAAAACATCACCGTGCAGATGTCGTTCGGCGGTTCGAGCAAGCAGGCGCGCTCGGTCATCGACGGGCTGCCGGCCGATGTCATCACCATGAACATGGCCACCGACATCAACGCCCTGGCCGACAACGGCCAACTGGTGCCGAACGACTGGGTCGCGCGTCTGCCGAACAACAGCGCGCCGTTCACCTCCGCCACCGTGTTCATCGTGCGCAAAGGCAACCCGAAAGCCCTGAAGGATTGGCCGGACCTGCTCAAGGACGGCGTGCAAGTGATCGTGCCTAACCCTAAGACCTCGGGCAACGGCCGCTACACCTACCTGTCGGCCTGGGGCTATGTGCTCAAGAACGGCGGCGACGAGAACAAGGCCAAGGACTTCGTCGGCAAGCTGTTCAAGCAGGCCCCCGTACTGGACACCGGCGGCCGCGCCGCCACCACCACGTTCATGACCAACCAGATCGGCGACGTGCTGGTGACCTTCGAGAACGAGGCGGAAATGATCGCCCGCGAGTTCGGCCGCGACCAGTTCGAAGTCATCTACCCGAGCGTGTCCGCCGAAGCCGAGCCGCCGGTGTCGGTGGTCGACAAGGTGGTCGAGAAGAAAGGCTCCCGCGCCGCCGCCGAGGCCTACCTCAAGTACCTGTGGTCGCCGGAAGGCCAGGAGATCGCCGCCGCCAACTACCTGCGTCCGCGTGATCCGGCGGTGCTGGCCAAGTACACCGACCGCTTCCCGAAAGTCGACTTCCTGTCGGTGGAGAAGACCTTCGGGGACTGGCGCACCGTGCAGAAGACCCACTTCAACGACGGCGGGATCTTCGATCAGATCTACACCAACAAGTAAGCCCCGGCGGCAATGAAAAAGGCGACCAAGCGGTCGCCTTTTTACATGGGGGAGTCACATCGGCGGGGTCACGCCGTCCTTGCCGGCCGAGATCGACTGCGCCGTCAGCGTGCCGTCCGCGCTCTGGGTCACGAACGTGACGATCTTCACCCCGACCTTGAGCAGGCTGCGGTCGCCCGGCAGCAGGTTGACGATGGGCACGTCCTCCGGCACCAGGATCTTCTGCTGGCCGCCCTTGTAGTTGACGGTCAGCACCCGGCCGTTGCTCACCACCAGGTCGCCGACGCTGCCGTTGGTCATGCTGCTGCCCTTGGCCAGGTCGAACGGCCGGTGGCCGTCGCCGCTGCCGGCCAGTTCCGGCGGGAACACATGCACCTCCAGCGCCTTGAGCGTGCCGTCCTCCTGGGGAATGGCCGCCGAACCGATGTAGCTGCCGGGCTTGATGTCCTCGATGTTGGCCAGGGTCACGGCGCGGATCCGGGTGTCCTTGGTCAGCTGGATCACCACGTTCTCGCCGCCGTTGGCGTGGACTTTCAAGGTGTCGGGGCTGACGACGGCGATCTCGCCGCGCACGCCCATGCGCATGCCCGGCGCCTCGCCGGCCTGCGCGCCGCCGGCACCGAACAGGCCGATCAAGGCCAGGGTTGCGCCGCAGCGAATCCACTGTCGAAACATCGCGATCCTCCCTTCATGAACTCGAAAACCCACCGACAACATAAGCACGCTATCGAACAAGATGTAAGTGAATGTATCATCAACCCTCAACGGCCGGACGCAAGGTTCGCCGATGGACGACATCCTCCGGGACGCCACCTATTCCGCAACGGAATAATTGATATCGATCCAGGGCCGCTACCGCCGCCCCGCCGCGTCCCTTAGCCTCACCGCACTCCCATTTGCCGGACCTGAGAACCCCATGACCGCCACAACTCACGCAATGACCCGAGGCATGGTGCTGCTGTTCGCTTTCTGCTGCGGCGCCATCGTTGCCAACATCTACTACGCCCAGCCGATCATCGGCCTGATCGCACCGGACATCGGCCTGACCGACACCCTGGCCAGCTTCATCGTCTCGCTGACCCAGATCGGTTACGCGCTGGGCCTGTTCTTCCTGGTGCCGCTGGGCGACCTGTTGGAGAACCGCCGCCTGATGATCGCCACCACCGTGGTGGCCATCGCCAGCCTGCTCGGCGCGGCGTTCACCGAACAACCCAACGTGTTCCTGCTGGTTTCGCTGCTGGTGGGCTTCAGCTCGGTGTCGGTGCAGATCCTCATCCCGCTGGCCGCGCACCTCACGCCCGAGGAATCCCGTGGCCGGGTGGTCGGCGCAATCATGGGCGGCCTGCTGCTGGGCATCCTGCTGGCGCGCCCCGTGTCGAGCGTGGTGGCCGACCACTTCGGCTGGCGCGCGATGTTCATGATCGCCGCGGCGCTGATGGCGGCGATCAGCATTGTCCTCGCCTTCACCGTGCCCAAGCGCCAGCCGGATCACAGCGCCTCCTACGGCCAGTTGATCGGCTCGCTCTGGACGCTGCTGCGCCAGCAGCCGGTGCTGCGCCAGCGGGCGTTCTACCAGGGCTGCATGTTCGCCGCCTTCAGCCTGTTCTGGACCGCCGTGCCGCTGGAGCTGGCGCGCAACCACGGCCTGTCCCAGAGCCAGATCGCGATCTTCGCCCTGGTCGGGGCCATCGGTGCCGTCGCCGCCCCGATCAGCGGTCGTCTGGCCGACGCCGGCCACACCCGCATCGCCTCGCTGCTGGCGATGCTGTTCGCCGTCCTGAGCTTCCTGCCCGCTTTCATCCACCCGGCCTACAGCGTGATCGGCCTGGCCGTCACCGGCGTGGTGCTCGACTTCTGCGTGCAGATGAACATGGTGCTCGGCCAGCGGGCGGTCTACGCCCTGGACGCCAAAAGCCGCGGCCGCCTCAATGCGCTGTACATGACCAGCATCTTCATCGGCGGCGCCTTCGGCTCGTCGGTGGCCAGCACGGTGTACGAGCATGGCGGCTGGCTATGGATCGTGATCGTGGGCAGCGCGTTTGCGCTCCTGGCGCTGGTGCGGTTCCTGAGTGTGGCGAAGAGGCCGGCGTTGGCGACGGCGTGATGTTCAGCAGCATCGCGTAGCCAAAGGTTCGCGCTGCCTTAGATTGCGCCAACGCCCGACACTCCACATTGCGTGAGGATCTGAGATGGACCGTCTCGCCGCCATGGAAACCTTCGTCTGCGTCGTGGAAACCGGCTCGTTTTCCGCGGCGGCCAGGCGCCTGGACATCGGCCAGCCCGCCGTGTCGAAAACCATCGCACAACTTGAAGCCCGGCTCGCCGTGCGCCTGTTGCTGCGCTCGACCCGGGGCCTGACGCCCACCGAGGCCGGATTGGCGTATTTCGAGCGGGCCAAGCGCACCCTGGAAGAGGCCGACGAAGCCGACAACGCCGCCCGCGGCAGCGCCAGCGGCCTGAGCGGCAATCTGCGGGTCAGCGCTGCCGTGACGTTCGGCCGGATGAACGTGGTGCCGCACCTGGGGCGGTTTCTCGACCAGCACCCGCAGTTGGGCGTCGATCTGGTGCTGGACGACCGCAACATCAACCTCATGGAAGAAGGGATCGACGTCGCCCTGCGCATGGGCAACCTCGTCGACTCCGGCCTGACGGCACGCAAGATCGCGTCCTGCCGCCGGGTCGTGCTGGGAACCCCGGCCTACTTTGCCCGACACGGCATCCCCACTTGCCCCGCCGATCTGGCGCAGCACCAGGCCACCGTGTACAACCGCAGCGGCGGCGCGACCTGGACCTTCTCAAAGGGCAGCGAAGAGCAGACCGCCACCCTGAGCGGACGCCTGCGGGTCAGCGCCGCCGAAGGCCTGCGCGCAGCCGTCCTCGCCGATCAAGGCTTGAGCGTCGCCTCCTGGTGGATGTTCGAGCCGGAACTGGCCAGCGGTGCGGCGGTGGAGGTTCTGAAGGACTGGACGCTGCCGGACCAGGATCTCTGGGCGGTCTTCCCGACAGGCCGGATGGCCAGCGCCAAGGCACGGGCATTCGTTGACCATGTGCAGAAATCTCTGATGACGGAACGCTGAAACCTTCACAGGACAGGATACGAGTGAGGCATTCCTCTTTCACCGCTGTATACGATGCATGTGTTTTGTACCCGGCCCCATTGAGGGACTTGCTGATGTGGCTCGCCCTCGCCGGGCGTTTTCGGGCGATGCTCTGAGCCCCCCGCACAACCGCCAGACGGCAAAACGGCGATCCGGGGATCGCCGTTTGCATTCACTGCCCGTACTGTTTGCCCAGCCCCGCCGGCACGCCGTGGATGTTGGTCTCCTCCCACGGGCCGTTGGGGCTGATCGAGCGGCTCCAGCCGTTGTTCCAGCGGTAGTAGGTGCGTTGTCGGTAGAAGGTGTCTGGCTGGTCGTCGAGGACGTAGACGCCCAGCTTCTGGTCCCAATGGCTGTTGCCGCCCGGCGGCGGGGCGAAGCTGGCGGAGGTGCGCGGAACCGGTTTCGAAGGTTTCGCGGGAACGCCCGGTTTGGCCGGTGTCGCCGGCGTCGACGGTTTGGGACCGGGCTGCGACGGCGGGATCGGCGGCAGCCGCGTCGGTTCAGGTTGCTGCACCGCACAGGCGCTGAGCCCTATGGCCAACGTGATGATGGTGATTCGGGCAAGGGCGTTCATGGCGGTGCGTTCCTGAAGTTGTCCGGCCTATTTGTCCGGGCTGTCGATGGTCAATGTCTGCGGCGCGGTGGTGCTGCTCGCCAATGGCTGGCTGCGGCCGACCCACTCTCCCGCCGTCGGTTGACCGGCACGGGAAACGCGCGCAACCAGTTGGACTTCAGGGAAGTTCGACAGTTTCAACTGCGGCATCATCGCGTCGGCATCGCCCAGCTCGACGGTCACCGGCAGGTCCGCGACGGTCAGGCGCTTGGCCGCCAGCGGCGCCGGAGGCCCCGAAGTGGCGCGGGCAAAGATGAACACGCTGTCGCCCGGCTGCACCTTGCCCTTGAGCTCGCTGGCCAGGGCCACGCTGACCTTGAGCCGTGCGGCGGCCTTCGGCGCCGGGGCCTGGGCGACCTTGCCGCCGCTGGCCACCAGCTTCTCGGTGGCGCGGTCGATGCCGCCCTGCAGGGCCTCGCGGGACTTGTCCTGGGGCGGCAGTTGCGCCAGCAGACGGTTCCAGTAATCGATGGCTTCCTGGTAACGCTCGCCTTCGAAGGCGGCGATGCCCAGCAGGCCGAGGCTGGTGACTTCCTTCGGATCGGCCTTCAGCGCCTCGTCGGTCAGGGCCTTGACCTTGTCCGACCACTTCTTGCCGTCGGCGAAATACTGCGCCTGGGCCCATTGGCCCAGCAGTTCCGGCTGGCGCCCGGCCAGGTTGACGGTGCGTTCGAACATCTTCGCCGCGTCCGCCGGCCGGTCCTGGGCCATGTAGGTGCGGCCGAGGAAGTAGAGGCCTTCGGCCGAGTCCGGCTGCGCTTCCACCGTGCGCTCAAGGCGCCGGGTCATCTCTTCCATCGACTGCGGCGCCTGGGCGAACTCCCGGGTCAGCTCGACCTTGTCGCTGGCGCCGAAATGCAGGTACAGCCCCAGGCCCAGCACCGGCACCAGCACCGCCGCCAGCAGCGGCAACGGCTTGCCCAGGCGGGAAACCTGCGCCGGCGCCACGCCTTCGGTGTCGGCCAGCAGTTCACGGGCCGCTTCGGCGCGGCCGCTGTCCATCTGCGCGGCGTCAAGCACGCCTTCAGCCTGCTGCGCCTGCAGTTCGGCCACGCGCTCCTGGTACAGCGCGACGTTCAGGGCGGTGCGGTCTTCCTCACGCTGGGCACGGCGACCGCGCAGCACGGGAATCAGCAGGAAACTCAGGGCGACCAGAAGCAACAGCCCTGCGGCGAGCCAGAAATCAATCATTCTTGGTTTTTATCCAACAGTTGGTCGAGGCGCTGGCGCTCTTCGGCGGACAGCGAGGACGGCGTCCCGGCGCGTTGCCCGCGACGGCGGCGCACGATCACGGCGATCACCGCCAGGCCGCCGAGCAGCAGCCCGGCAGGGCCG
Source organism: Pseudomonas ekonensis (assembly GCF_019145435.1). Lineage (NCBI taxonomy): Bacteria > Pseudomonadati > Pseudomonadota > Gammaproteobacteria > Pseudomonadales > Pseudomonadaceae > Pseudomonas > Pseudomonas ekonensis. Next base: position 832,693 of record NZ_JAHSTS010000002.1, read on the forward strand.
AACCACAGCAGCGCGGTCTTGGCGTTGAGCGCCGGCTTGTAGCGGACGAAATCACCGTAGCGGTCGACCATGAAGTCGATGATCTGCTGATTGTCCTTGCCCTCGCCGAGCATGCGGAAGATCTCCTTGCGCAGGTCGGCGGCGATCGGCGCGTTGGAATCGGCGATGTCCTGGTTCTGGCACTTGGGGCAACGCAGTTCCTTGGTCAGTTCGCGAAAGCGCTCGCGATCCGCGTCCGTAGCGAACCGGTAGGTGTCGATGGCCGCGTGGGCCACGCCGGCCAGGCTCAAGCCCAGGACAGCGGCGGCGATCCAGCGCTTCATGGCGTGGCCTCATCGACCAGCGCCTGGTACTTGGCCGCCAGTTTTTCCCGCCAGACCTGCTCGTCGATCACCCCCACGAACTTGTCGCGGATGATGCCCTTGGCGTCGATGAAGAAGGTTTCAGGGGCGCCGTACACACCGAGATTCAGGCCCAGGGAGCCTTCGTCGTCGCGGATGTCGAGCCGGTACGGGTTGTGGAACTCGGCCAGCCATTTCAGGGCGTCGGCGTTGGTGTCCTTGTAGTTGATGCCGTAGATCACCACGCCGCGCTCGGCCAGTTTGTTCAGCACCGGATGCTCGACCCGGCAGGAAATGCACCAGGTGCCCCAGACGTTCACCAGGGCCGGCTTGCCGAGGATGTCGGCGCGGGTCAGGGTCTTGTCGCCCTGCACCGCCGGCAGGGAGAACTCCGGGAACGGCTTGCCGATCATCGCCGACGGCAGTTCCGCAGGGTCCAGGTACAGGCCGCGGTAAAGGAAAACGGCCACCAGCAGGAACACCGCCAGGGGCACCAGCATCAACCAACGTCTCATGCAGCGGCTCCTTCCATGCCCAGCGCTTCACGCACCCGGCTTTTGACTTTGACCCGGTAGCGCCGGTCCAGCGCCGCGAGCACGCCGCCCAGGCCGGTCAGCAGCCCGCCGAACCAGATCCAGCGCACGAACGGTTTGACGTGCACCCGCACCGCCCAGGCGCCGTCGCCCAGCGGCTCGCCCAGGGCGACATAGAGGTCGCGGGTGAAGCCGGCGTCGATCCCGGCTTCGGTCATCATCGAACTCTGCACGGTGTACAGGCGTTTCTCCGGATGCAGCACGCTGACTTCCTTGCCGTCGCGCAGGACGCGGACGGTGCCCTTGTCGGACGTGAAGTTCGGCCCTTCAAAATGCTTGGCGCCCTCGAAGACGAACCGGTAGCCGGCCAGCTCCATCGACTCGCCCGGCTCCAGGCGCAGGTCGCGCTCGGCGCTGTTCTGGCTCGACAGCACCACGCCCAGGGCGCAGACGGCGATGCCCACGTGCGCCAGGTGCATGCCCCAATAACTGCGGGTCAGGCTCGGCAAGCCTTTGATCAGGCCCTTGTGGCGGGTCTTGTCGACAATGTCGCGCACGCTGGCCAGCAACACCCAGGCCGCGAGCAGGAACGTGGCCAGCACCGCCCAGTTGAAATCGCCGTAGGCCAGGCCGGCCACCACCGCCAGGCCGACGCTGCCCAGCAGCACCGGGGACAGCATGCCCGCCAGCCATTTCACCGGCGTGTCCTTCCAGCGCACGATCACCCCGACCGCCATCACCACCATCAGCAACGCCATCAACGGGATGAACAGCGCATTGAAGTACGGCGGGCCGACCGACAGCTTGGCGCCGCTCAACGCATCGAGCACCAACGGGTACAGGGTGCCGAGCAGGATCATCGAGGCCGCCACGACCAGGATCAGGTTGTTGCCCAGCAGCAGGGTCTCCCGCGACCACAGGTTGAAGCCGACCTGGCTCTTGACCACCGGCGCCCGCAGCGCGAACAGCGTCAGCGAACCGCCGACCACGAACAGCAGGAACATCAGGATGAACACGCCGCGCTCCGGATCCGAGGCGAACGCGTGCACCGAGGTCAGCACGCCGGAGCGCACGAGGAAGGTGCCGAGCAGGCTCAAGGAGAATGCGGCGATGGCCAACAGCACCGTCCAGCTCTTGAACACGCCGCGCTTTTCGGTGACGGCCAGCGAGTGGATCAGCGCCGTGCCCACCAGCCACGGCATGAACGAGGCGTTTTCCACCGGATCCCAGAACCACCAGCCGCCCCAGCCGAGCTCGTAGTAGGCCCACCACGAGCCGAGGGTGATGCCGATGCCCAGGAACGCCCAGGCGACGATGGTCCACGGCCGCGACCAGCGTGCCCACGCCGCATCGAGCCGGCCGCCGAGCAGCGCGGCGATGGCGAAGGCGAAGGCCACCGAGAAGCCGACATAGCCCATGTAGAGCATCGGCGGGTGAACGATCAGGCCGATGTCCTGCAGCAGCGGATTGAGGTCGCGGCCGTCGGCCGGCACCTGCGGCAGGATCCGCGAGAACGGGTTGGAGGTGATGATCAGGAACAGCAGGAAGCCCGTGCTGATCATGCCCATCACCGCCAGCACGCGGGCCAGCATGACCTGCGGCAACTGCCGGGAGAACACCGACACCGCAAAGGTCCAGCCGCCGAGGATCAGGGCCCACAGCAGCAGCGAACCTTCGTGGGCACCCCACACGGCGCTGAACTTGTAATACCACGGCAAGGCGCTGTTGGAGTTCATCGCGACGTAGGCCACGGAGAAGTCGTCGGTCATGAACGCGTAGGTCAGGCAACCGAAGGCGAACACCAGGAATGCGAACTGGCCCCACGCCGCCGGCTGGGCCAGGCCCATCCACAAACGGTCGCCGCGCCAGGCGCCGAGCAGCGGCACCACCGCCTGCACCAGTGCCAGGCACAGCGCGAGGATCATGGCCAGGTGGCCGAGTTCGGGAATGAAGATCGCGGACGTCATGGTTCAGCCCTCCTTCGCCGGTGCCGGCGCCGACTGGCCGCTGTCTTTCAGGGCCTTGGTCACTTCCGGCGGCATGTATTTCTCGTCGTGCTTGGCCAGCACCTCATCGGCCACCACCACGCCGTCGGCGTTGAGCTTGCCGAGGGCGACGATGCCCTGCCCTTCGCGGAACAGGTCCGGCAGGATGCCGCGGTAGGTGATGGTCACGGACTTGTTGAAGTCGGTGACGACGAAGCGGACGTCCAGGGAATCCGGTGAGCGTTGCAGCGAGCCCTGCTCGACCATGCCGCCGGCGCGGATGCGCGTGTCGTGCGGCGCTTCGCCGTTGGCGATCTGGGTCGGGGTGTAGAACAGGTTGATGTTCTGCTGCAGGGCGCTCAGGGCCAGGCCGACGGCGGCGCCGACCCCGACCAGGATGGCCAGGATGATGATCAGACGTTTCTTGCGCAGCGGATTCACTTGCCGTTCTCCCGGCGCAGACGACGCGCCTCCTGTTGCAGATACCGCTTGCGGGCCAGGATCGGCGCCGCGACGTTGAGGGCCAGCACCGCCAGGCAGATGCCGTAGGCCGACCAGACATACAGGCCGTGATGGCCCATGGCGAGGAAATCGCCGAATGACGCGAAACTCATCGGGCGGCCTCCAGGCTGTGCTGCACTTCTTCTTTGACCCAACTGGCGCGGGCTTCGCGCTTGAGCACCTCAAGGCGCATGCGCATCAGCAGCACCGCGCCGAAGAAGCAATAGAAGCCCAGCGCCGTCAGCAGCAACGGCAGCCACATCTCGGCCGGCATCGCCGGTTTTTCGGTGAGGGTGAAGGTCGCGCCCTGGTGCAGGGTGTTCCACCACTCCACCGAGTACTTGATGATCGGGATGTTGATCACGCCGACGATGGCCAGCACGGCGCAGGCCTTGGCGGCGCTGTCGCGGTTGCTGATGGCGTTGCCCAGGGCGATCACGCCGAAATACAGGAACAGCAGGATCAGCATGGAGGTCAGGCGCGCGTCCCAGACCCACCACGAACCCCAGGTCGGCTTGCCCCAGATCGCTCCGGTGACCAGCGCCACGGCGGTCATCCACGCGCCGACGGGCGCGGCGCATTGCAGGGCGACGTCGGCCAGCTTCATCTTCCAGACCAGCCCGACCACCCCGCACACCGCCAGCATCACGTAGATGGACTGAGCGAGCATCGCGGTGGGCACGTGGATATAGATGATGCGGAAGCTGTTGCCTTGCTGATAGTCCGGCGGCGCGAACGCCAGCCCCCAGACGACGCCGACGGCGATCAGCAACACCGCCGAAATGCCGAGCCACGGCAGCATTCTGCTGCTGATGCCGTAAAACCACTTGGGCGAGCCGAGCTTGTGAAACCAGGTCCAGTTCATACTGTTTCCATCACGGGTGCCCTTCGCGGTGAAGGGCCTGGGTCTTTGCTGATCAAATTTTGATCAGACCTCATCATTATTCGCCGACGCTGATCTTCAGGCCAGCCGCTATTGCAAAGGGTGTCAGGGTGATCGCCAGGGCGGCCAGGCTGCCGAGCCACAGGAGATAACCGGTCGCCGGCATGCCCTGCAGCGCCGCCTGCAAGGCGCCGCTGCCCAGGATCAGCACCGGGATGTACAGCGGCAGGATCAGCAGCGCCAGCAGCAGCCCGCCCCGCTTCAACCCCACCGTCAGCGCCGCGCCCACCGCACCGAGCAGGCTCAGCACCGGCGTTCCCAGCAGCAGCGAAAACAGCAGCACCGGCAGACAGGCGGTCGGCAGGCCGAGCATCAATGCCAGCAAGGGAGAGAGCAAAACCAGTGCCAGCCCCGAGAACAGCCAGTGTGCCAGCACCTTGGCCAGTACCAGAAGAGGCAGGGGGTGCGGCGAAAGGACCCACTGTTCCAGGGATCCGTCCTCGAAATCGCTGCGGAAAAGCCCGTCCAGCGAGAGCAGGACCGACAACAGCGCCGCCACCCAGACTAACCCCGGGGACAAGTTTTGCAACACTTGTGTTTCCGGGCCGACGGCCAGCGGGAACAGCGCAATGACGATGGCGAAGAAAATCAGCGGATTGGCCAGCTCCGCCGGGCGGCGGAACAACAGGCGGGATTCGCGGGCGACCAGCAGTCCGAACACACTCATGCCGCCCAATTCCCCAGATCGATGTCGCGGTAGCCGGCCGGCGTCCGGCCCAGCGTGTGGTGGGTGGTCAGCACCACCAGGCCGCCGCGCCCGCAGTGCTCGGCCAGGTGCGCTTCGAGCTGCGCCACGCCCGACTTGTCGAGGGCGGTGAAGGGTTCGTCGAGGATCCACAGCGGCGGGCTGTCCAGGTACAGGCGCGCCAGGGCCACGCGGCGCTGCTGGCCGGCGGAGAGGTTATGGCAGGGAACGTCTTCGAAACCGCGCAATCCGACCGCCGCCAGGGCCTGCCAGATCGCCTCCTTGGGGGCGGGCCGGTGCAGGGCGCAGAGCCAGGCCAGGTTCTCCTCCGGCGTGAGCAGGTCCTTGATGCCGGCGGCGTGGCCGATCCACAGCAGGTTGCGCGCCAGTTCGCTGCGTTGCTCGGCCAGCGGGCGGCCATTGAGCAGCACCTGACCGCCGGTCGGCTGCATCAGGCCGGCGAGCAGGCGCAACAGGCTGGTCTTGCCGCTGCCGTTGGGACCGCTGATCTGCACCATATCGCCACTGGCCAGTCTCAAATCGAGATTTTCGAACAGAAGCCGCAGGTCTCGCTCGCACGCGAGGGCAACGGTTTGCAGGACAGGACTGGTCAAGGGTTCACGGGCCTTATACGGTTCAAGTCGGCTCTGGGGCGGCCGTTAAAGAGTTGCAGCATAGATGCAATGACGGCCTGATCTAGAGAGCTGCGTCAAACAATTGCAATGTTTTTTGAACGAAGCGAAAGACGGGCGGCATTATACATGCCGTGCCTTACTCCAAAGAGCGCATTTTCCTCAGGTTGTGTCCGCGTATGACAGGCGAAATGAACATTCTCCCGATGCCGCAAACGCCTCCGGCGACGGCCCGCCCCCAGGTGATCAGCGGCGAGCTGCTCAAGCTGCTGACGCCGGTGGACGGGCTGATCGCCGCCGGCCAGAGCGCACGGGCCGAGGTGCTGTCGCTCAAGCAGGCGGACCAGAGCTTCGAGCTGCTGCTCAAGGTGACGCTCGACAGCGGCCGCCAGACCACGGTGCAGGCCACCAGCGCCCAGCCGTTTCCCCAAGGCACGAGCCTGGCGGTCGTGCAGCCGTCGGCAGGCAACCTGGCCATCACGGTGCAGCAAGCCATCGCCAGCAGCGTCGCCGCCCTCACCCGCATCGACACCGCGCAATTGCCGGTCGGCACGCTGCTGCAAGGCAAGGTGCTGACCGCCCAGGCCTTGCCGCAGGCGCCGGGGCAACCGACGGTGTACCGTTCGCTGGTCACGCTGCTGAACACGGCGCTGCGCGGCAGCACCCTGACCCTCGACAGCCCGCAGCCGTTGCGCATCGGCACCCTGCTGTCGGCGCTGGTGCAAGACACGCAAACCCTGAAATTCCTGCCCCTGAGCAGCCGCCAGGAACAATTGGCGGTGAGCCAGCAACTGGCCAGCCAGCAAAGCCGCCAAGGCTCCCTCGACGGCTTGCTCAAGCTGCTGCAGAACCTGCCGCCGGCCACGGACCAGACCTCGGCCGACCTGCGGGCCGCCGTCGACAAACTGCTCGCCGGCCTGCCCGACGCCCAGCAACTGAGCACCCCCAGGGGCCTCGCCCAGGCACTGGCCAACAGCGGCGCGTTCCTCGAAGCCAAACTGCTCACCGGGCAGAACCCGACGCTGGCGCCGGACCTCAAAGGCGATCTGCTCAAGCTGATCGCCCAGCTCACGCCGGGCCTGCCGAGCAGCACCAGCTTCAACGCGATCATCGCCGCCAACACCCTGGCGCAGGCGCTGCCGAATTTCGTGCGCAACGCGCTGGGCACCCTCGGCCAGGTCAGCGCCAAACCCGTGCCGGGCGGCTTCCCGCTGCCGGAGCGGTTGCTGCAAAGCCTGGAGGGCGAAGGCGATCTGGAGCAACTGTTGCGCCTGGCCGCCGCCGCCGTCTCCCGCCTGCAAAGCCATCAGCTGTCGAGCCTGGAACAGACCGGCCTCACCGACGACGGCCGGCTGCTGAGCACCTGGCAACTGGAAATCCCGATGCGCAACCTGCAGGACATCGTGCCGTTGCAGGTCAAGTTCCAGCGCGAAGAAGCGCCCGAAAAAGAACCACCGGACGAACGCCGGGACAACGAACGCGAACGCAAGCAGCCGTTGTGGCGCGTCGACCTGGCCTTCGACCTGGAACCGCTGGGCCCGCTGCAGGTGCAGGCGCAACTGACCGGCGGCAGCCTGTCGAGCCATCTGTGGGCCAAACGGCCCTACACCGCCGAACTCATCGAAAGCCATCTGCACGCGCTGCGCCAGCGCCTGCTGGACGCCGGGCTCAACGTCGGCGACCTCGACTGCCACCTCGGCACCCCGCCGCAAGGCACCCAAACCCGCCTCGAACACCGCTGGGTCGACGAAACCGCATGAACGATTCCACCGCTCCACGCCAGGCCATCGCCCTGCAGTACGACGGCAGCCACGCCCCTACCCTCACCGCCAAGGGCGATGACGAGCTGGCCGAAGAAATCCTGCGCATCGCCCGCGACTACGAGGTGCCGATCTACGAGAACCCGGAACTGGTGCGGCTGTTGGCGCGGCTGGAACTGGGCGACAGCATCCCGCAGGAGCTGTACCTGACGATCGCCGAGATCATTGCGTTTGCGTGGAATCTGAAGGGGAAGTTTCCGCAGGGCTTCGACCCGCAGGCGCCAACGATCGAGAAGGACATCACCGAACGCGGCGACGATTACTGAAGGCAAAAAAAACCGCAGTCACAAACTGCGGTTTTTTTGATTCTGCTTGCCGCTTGCCGCTTGAAGCTCGAATCCCTCAGCTGCTTCTGTGCAGCTTGCTCATCAACTCGGCCTCGGCCTGGGTCAGGCCGCAGGACTGGGTGAGTTCGTCGACGCTGGCGCCCATGCCGACCAGTTTCGCCGCCTGGGCGAACGACAGGCTGGACGGGTCGCGCTGCTCCAACTGAGTGATCTTGTCCGGCAAAGGGCTGACCACCGCGCGCAGCTCGTGCAGGTCTTCGCCCATGCGCACGTTGCCGTTCTGGTAGTCGTCGACACGCTTGGCCAGCTCCTTGATGCGCTGGTCACGCAGCGCATCGCCCTGGGCCTGCTGCGCAGCGATCAGCCGCTGCGCCTTGATGTACGCCAGAAACATCGCCAGCGTGCCCGCCCAGAACAGGAACAGGACAATGACCGCCACCTCGAGAATCAATCAGATGTTCTCCAGTTCCGACCATTCTTCTTCGGTCATCATCTTGTCCAGCTCGACCAGGATGAGCAACTCGTTGTTCTTGTTGCACACGCCCTGGATGAACTTGGCCGACTCTTCGTTGCCGACGTTCGGCGCGGTCTCGATCTCCGACTGGCGCAGGTAAACCACTTCAGCCACGCTGTCGACCAGGATGCCGACGACTTGCTTGTCGGCTTCGATGATGACGATACGGGTGTTGTCGCTGACTTCGCCGCTCATCAGGCCGAAGCGCTGACGGGTGTCGATCACGGTCACCACGTTGCCGCGCAGGTTGATGATGCCCAGCACGTAGCTCGGCGCGCCCGGCACCGGAGCGATCTCGGTGTAGCGCAGGACTTCCTGGACGCGCATCACGTTGATGCCGTAGGTCTCGTTGTCCAGCTTGAAGGTCACCCATTGCAGGATCGGATCTTCAGAACCCTTTGCCGCAGTCGCCTTGTCGTTCATACCCTAGCCCCTCGAAAAACCGCGGTTGGCGGTGTGTGTTCCGTGCGCCGGCACCCGGGTGCCGGCGCGTGTCTGTTATGTCGGTTTGCGGTTCGGCGTACTGCCGGACATGTGCTTCGCCCCGCCGCTGGCGATCAGTTGCGCCAGTGCGGCGACATCGAGCAAGGCGCACATGTGTTCAATCACCGTGCCGGCGAGCCATGGCCGCTGACCCCGGTGAGTCCTCCATTTGATTTCGTTCGGATCCAGTCGCAGCGAACGGCTGACCTGATGCACCGCCAGGCCCCATTCGTAGCCCTGGACCGAAATCACGTACTGCAGCCCCTGACGGAAATCGTCGCGGTAACGGTCGGGCATGACCCAGCGCGCGGTGTCCAGCACCTTCAGGTTGCCGGACTGGCTTGGCAGGATGCCGAGGAACCATTCCGGCTGACCGAACAGCGGCGTCAGGTCGTGGCCGGCCAGCGAGTAGATCGAACCCAGGCACACCAGCGGCACCGCCAGGGTCAGGCCCGCGACGTCGAACAGCAGGCACTCGAAGGCTTCGGACGCCCAGGCCGGACGGCCGTCGGTGTCGGCTGGCGGCGGTGTGTTGCTCGGCGGCAGGTGCACTTCGACCAACGGCGCGACGAGCGTCGGCTCGGCAGGCGTCGCGACCGGTGCCGGCGCAGGTGCCGGCTCGGGCTCGGGCTCTGCCGGCAGGGTCGCCGGCTGCAAGAGGCGCGTCTGCAAGAGCGGCGCGAGGGTCGAGAGCGGCGCGCGCGGCTCCGGCTCCTCCAGCAGCGCGACCGGCGGCTTGCTCACCGCGGCGGCTTTCGGGGCGGCGACCGGCGCCGAAACGCTGGCGGCCTTCTCGGCATCGCGCGCTTGCTCTTCGAGCACGGCGGCCTGGAATTCATCGAGGGCGGCGTTTTCCGGCGCAGGCGGCACCGTTTCGGCCGGCGCCTCAAGCACCTCGGGAACGTCCTGCAGCAGGCCGTCCAGATAGGACTGCAGCGCCTGCTGCGGGCGTGTGGTGAGCTTGATCGGGCGGTTCATCGGCGGACATCGCCCGACAGGAGCACCGCGTCGCCTGCTGCGCGGGCAAGCCCGCTCCCACAGGTGAGGTGCGAATCGAAAAGAGGCGGACGGGTCAGGGTCATGTCACGCCACCTGCGCAACGGACTGCTGCGCCAGCAGGTGCTTGAGCAGTGCGCGGTAGGCCAGCACGCCGCGGCTCTTGCCGTCGAACTGCGAAGGCGTGACGCCGGCGCGGCTGGCGTCGCGCAGGCGGGTGTCGACCGGGATGTAGCCCTGCCAGATCTCTTCGGGGAATTTGTCGCGCAGGATGCGCAAGGTGCCCATCGACGCCTGGGTGCGGCGGTCGAACAGGGTCGGCACGATGCTGAACGGCAGCGCCTGCTTGCGCGAGCGGTTGACCATCGCCAGGGTGTTGACCATGCGCTCCAGGCCTTTGACCGCCAGGTGTTCGGTCTGCACCGGGATCACCAGTTGCTGACTGGCGGCCAGGGCGTTGACCATCAGCACGCCGAGCAGCGGCGGGCTGTCGATGATGGCGTAGTCGAAGTCCTGCCACAGCTGCGCCAGACTCTTGGCGATCACCAGGCCCAGGCCGCTCTGCCCCGGCGACTGGCGCTCCAGGGTGGCCAGCGCGGTGCTGGACGGCAACAGGGAAATGCGCTCGTCGCTGGTGGACAGCAGCAACTGGCCCGGCAGGCCTTCCGGCACGCTGCCCTTGTGCAGGAACAGGTCGTAGTTGCTGTGCTCCAGGCTGTCGGGGTCGTAACCGAAATAGCTGGTCATCGAGCCGTGGGGGTCGAGATCGACCACGACCACGCGCTTGCCCGCCTCGGCCAGCAACCCGGCTAAAGCGATGGAGGAAGTGGTTTTACCGACACCACCCTTTTGATTGGCGACTGCCCAGACTCTCATTCGGATCGTTCCACCCGGCCGGGATGCCCGGCCGAGACATAGCTCAGCGTATTAATGCGGGTGACGGAGAATTGACGGCACTCTCGCGTCCCGACGTCTTGGCCGGGTTCGGTGCAGTTTGTGTGCCAGCCCGCTTCAGTGCCGCGTCCGGCGTCGCATGGGCGGTGCCGGTGCCGGTCAGGCTGCGGCGCACATCCAGGTTGCGCGACACCACCAGCACCACGCGGCGGTTCTTCGCCCGGCCTTCGGCGGTGGCGTTGTTGGCCACCGGCTGGAATTCGCCGTAGCCCACCGACGCCATGCGCCCCGGGTTCACGCCCTGCATTGCGAGCATGCGCACGATGCTGGCCGAACGCGCCGAAGACAGTTCCCAGTTGGTCGGGTACTGCGCGGTGCGGATCGGCTGGTCATCGGTGAAGCCTTCGACGTGAATCGGATTGTCGAACGGCTTGAGGATCGCCGCGACCTTGTCGATGATGTTGAACGCCACATCGCTCGGCATCGCGTCGCCGCTGCCGAACAGCAGGCTGGAGTTGAGTTCGATCTCGACCCACAGCTCGTTGCCGCGCACGGTCATCTGGTTGGAGGCGATCAGGTCGCCGAACGCGGCGCTGATGTCGTCGGCGATGCTTTTGAGCGGGTCGCTGGCGCCGGCGATGCCGGCGTCGACCTGCTCCGAGTCCTTGACCAACGGCTTGGCCGGGGTCACGGTCTTGGGGCGCTCATCACCGATGGGAATGGGCTTGAGCGCGCGGTCGGCGTCGGTGAAGACCCCGATCAGCGCCTCGGAAATGATCTTGTACTTGCCTTCGTTGATCGACGAGATCGAGTACATGACCACGAAGAACGCGAACAGCAAGGTGATGAAGTCCGCGTAGGACACCAGCCAGCGTTCGTGGTTGACGTGTTCTTCATGCTGCCGGCGACGAGCCATAGTCCATTACCCCCATCAATCCATGAAGCCCTGAAGCTTCAGCTCGATAGAGCGAGGGTTTTCACCTTCGGCGATCGACAGGATCCCTTCCAACAACATTTCGCGATAACGCGACTGCCGCAACGCGATTGACTTCAGCTTGGCGGCGATCGGCAGCAGCACCAGGTTGGCGCTCGCCACACCGTAGATGGTGGCGACGAACGCCACGGCGATGCCGTTGCCCAGCTGCGACGGATCGGCCAGGTTGCCCATCACGTGGATCAGGCCCATCACCGCACCGATGATGCCGATGGTCGGCGCGTAGCCGCCCATGCTTTCGAACACCTTGGCCGCCTCGACGTCGCGGGCTTCCTGGGTGAAGAAGTCCACCTCGAGGATGCTGCGGATCGCTTCCGGCTCGGCGCCGTCGACCAGCAGTTGCAGGCCCTTGCGCGAATAGGCGTCGGGTTCGGCGTCGGCCACGCCTTCCAGCCCGAGCAGGCCTTCCTTGCGTGCGGTGAGGCTCCAGTTGACGACGCGGTCGATGCCGCCGGCCAGGTCGACCCGCGGCGGGAAGAAGATCCACGCCAGGATCTGCATGGCGCGCTTGAAGGCGCTCATCGGCGACTGCAGCAGCGCGGCGCCGATGGTGCCGCCCAGCACGATCAGCGCCGCCGGCCCGTTGGCCAGCGCGCCGAGGTGGCCGCCCTCAAGGAAGTTGCCGCCGATGATGGCGACAAACGCCATGATGATCCCGATAAGGCTTAGAACATCCATCAGATACACGCCTCGACGATGTGCTTGCCGATGTCGTCCAGGCCGTACACCGCGTCGGCCAGGTCAGCCTTGACGATGGCCATCGGCATGCCGTAGATCACGCAGCTGGCCTCGTCCTGGGCCCAGACGGTGCTGCCGCCCTGCTTGAGCAGCCGCGCGCCTTCACGGCCGTCGGCGCCCATGCCGGTCAGCACGACCGCCAGAACTTTGTCGCTATAGGACTTGGCGGCGGAACCGAAGGTGATGTCCACGCACGGCTTGTAGTTCAGGCGTTCGTCGCCCGGCAGGATCTTCACCGCGCCGCGGCCGTCGATCATCATCTGCTTGCCGCCGGGGGCCAGCAGCGCCAGGCCGGGACGCAGGATGTCGCCGTCCTCGGCTTCCTTGACGCTGATGCGGCACAGCTTGTCCAGACGCTCGGCGAAGGCCTTGGTGAACGCCGCCGGCATGTGCTGGATCAGCACGATCGGCGCCGGGAAGTTGGCCGGCAGTTGGGTGAGCACCCGCTGCAGGGCCACCGGGCCGCCGGTGGAGGTACCGATGGCGACCAGTTTGTAGGCCTTGCGCTTGGGGGCCGGCGACGAAGCGCTGGCCGCCGGTGCGCGTGCAGGCGCAGGAGCAGGCGCCGGGCGGGCCGGTGCGCTGGTGCTGTGGCTGCTGAAGCCGGACGCCGCCGGAGCAGGCGCAGGCGTCGGCGCAGCGGCCGGCGCCGGTGCGCTGTAGGCGCTGAAACGACGGTTGCTGCGCGAGATGCTGTGCACCTTCTCGCACAGCAGTTGCTTGACCTTCTCCGGATTGCGGGAGATGTCTTCGAAATTCTTCGGCAGGAAATCCACCGCGCCGGCATCCAGCGCATCCAGGGTCACCCGGGCGCCTTCATGGGTCAGCGAGGAGAACATCAGCACCGGGGTCGGGCAGCGCTGCATGATGTGCCGCACGGCCGTGATGCCGTCCATCATCGGCATCTCGTAGTCCATGGTGATCACATCGGGCTTGAGGGCCTGAGCCTGCTCGATCGCCTCTTTACCGTTGGTCGCCGTACCGACGACCTGGATGGTCGGATCCGCCGAAAGAATTTCCGAGACGCGGCGGCGGAAAAAACCCGAATCGTCCACCACCAGGACTTTGACTGCCATAAACACTCCATTAGGTGCAGCGAGGCGCTGGCGCCCCGCTGCCCCGGATTCAAATACGCCGTGCGGCGTAACGCTTGAGCATGCTCGGAACATCGAGAATCAGCGCGATGCGGCCGTCACCGGTGATGGTGGCGCCGGACATGCCCGGAGTCCCTTGAAGCATCTTGCCCAACGGCTTGATGACCACTTCTTCCTGGCCGACCAGTTGATCGACGACGAAGCCGATCCGCTGGGTGCCCACCGAAAGGATCACCACATGGCCTTCGCGCGGCTCTTCGTGAGCGGCGGAGCTGACCAGCCAGCGCTTGAGGTAGAACAGCGGCAGCGCCTTGTCCCGCACGATCACCACTTCCTGGCCGTCCACCACGTTGGTGGTCGACAGGTCGAGGTGGAAAATTTCGTTGACGTTCACCAGCGGGAACGCGAACGCCTGGTTGCCGAGCATCACCATCAGGGTCGGCATGATCGCCAGGGTCAGCGGCACCTTGATGACGATCTTCGAGCCCTGGCCCTTGGTCGAGTAAATGTTGATCGAACCGTTGAGCTGGGAAATCTTGGTCTTCACCACGTCCATGCCCACGCCGCGGCCGGACACGTCGGAGATCTCGGTCTTGGTCGAGAAGCCCGGAGCGAAGATCAGGTTGTAGCACTCGGTGTCGCTCAGGCGGTCCGCCGCATCCTTGTCCATCACGCCGCGCTTCACGGCGATGGAACGCAGGACGTTCGGGTCCATGCCCTTGCCGTCGTCGGAGATCGACAGCAGGATGTGGTCGCCTTCCTGCTCGGCCGCCAGGATCACCTTGCCGCCGCGGGGCTTGCCCGACTCTTCGCGCTCTTCCGGCGACTCGATGCCGTGGTCGACCGCGTTGCGCACCAAGTGCACCAGCGGGTCGGCCAGCGCCTCGACGAGGTTCTTGTCCAGGTCGGTCTCTTCGCCGACCAGTTCCAGGTTGATCTCTTTCTTGAGCTGGCGCGCCAGGTCGCGGACCAGGCGCGGGAAGCGGCCGAACACTTTCTTGATCGGCTGCATCCGGGTCTTCATCACGGCGGTCTGCAGGTCCGCGGTGACCACGTCGAGGTTCGACACGGCCTTGGACATGGCTTCGTCGCCGCTGTTGAGGCCCAGGCGCACCAGACGGTTACGCACCAGCACCAGCTCGCCGACCATGTTCATGATCTCGTCGAGGCGCGCGGTGTCGACCCGCACGGTGGTCTCGGCTTCGCTGGTCGGTTTTTCCGGCGGTGGCGCGGCCGGGGCACGCGCTGCCGCTGGCGCGGCCGCAGCAGCCGGCTTCGGCGTTTCGGCCTTGGCCTCAGGCGCCTTGGCGGCCGGTTTCGGCGCCGCAGCAGCGGCCGGGGCCTTGGCAGCCGGCGCGGCAACCGCAGCAGTGCTGCCCGCCGTCACCGGCGCACCGGTGTTGACGTCGGTGAACTTGCCTTTGCCGTGCAGCTCGTCGAGCAGCGACTCGAATTCGTGGTCGCTGATCAGGTCGCTGCCGGCGACAGCGGCGGCCGGTGCGGCAGCAGCCGGGGCCGGAGCCGACGCGATCGCCGATTCCAGCGCTTCGACGGCGAAGTTGCCTTTGCCGTGCAACTGGTCGAGCAAGGCTTCGAATTCGTCGTCGGTGATGTCCGAGCTGTCGCCCGCCGCCGGGGCCGCCGCAGCGGGTGCCGCCGGGGTGACCGCCTCAGGTGCGAACTGGCCTTTGCCGTGCAACTGATCGAGCAGCGACTCGAACTCGGCGTCGGTGATTTCGTCGCTGGCCGCTTCGTCGCCCGCAGGCGCAGGTGCGGCGGCAGCCGCCGGGGCCTCGGCTTCGGCCTTGACGGCGCTCAGCGAGTCCAGCAGTTGTTCGAATTCGTTGTCGGTGATGTCGCCCGAGGCGCTTTCGGCAACCGGCTCCTCAACCACTTCCGCAGCGGCAGGCGCGGCCTCATCGGCCGACTGCGGCTCGGCCAGGCGGGCCAGGGCCGCCAGCAGTTCCGGGGTGGCGGCGGTGATCGGGCTGCGGTCGCGGACTTCGCCGAACATGCTGTTCACCGAGTCCAGCGCCTCAAGCACCACGTCCATCAGTTCCGCATCAACGCGACGCTCACCCTTGCGCAGGATGTCGAACACGTTCTCGGCGATGTGACAGCACTCCACCAGCTCGTTGAGCTGAAGGAAGCCGGCGCCCCCTTTTACAGTGTGGAAACCGCGAAAAATTGCGTTGAGCAAGTCTGCGTCGTCCGGACGGCTTTCCAGCTCGACCAGTTGTTCGGACAGTTGCTCAAGAATCTCGCCGGCCTCAACCAGGAAATCCTGAAGGATCTCTTCATCGGCGCCGAAGCTCATTAATGGGGTGCTCCTACAGGTCTAAAAACCCAAAAAAACTCAAAATCCAAGGCTGGATAACAAATCGTCCACATCGTCCTGACCGGACACAACGTCTTCTCGTTTATCGGCATGAATCTGCGGACCTTCACCCTGCGAGAGATGTTTTTGCGGATCTTTTTCGGCAAGCATCGCCGCACGGTCATGTTCGATGCCCGCAAAGCGGTCCACCTGACTGGCCATGAGCACGAGCTTGAGCAGATTGCTTTCGACTTCGGTGACCAATTGGGTCACGCGCTTGATCACCTGACCGGTCAGGTCCTGGTAATCCTGGGCCAGCAGGATGTCGTTCAGGTTGCCCGACACCGCCCGGCTGTCCGCGCTGCTGCGCGCCAGAAAACCGTCGACCCGGCGCGCCAGTTCGCGGAACTCTTCGGCCCCGACCTCGCGACGCATGAACCGGCCCCAATCGGCGCTCAGCGCCTGGGCTTCGTCAGCGAGCGCGTTGACCACCGGCGTTGCGCTCTCCACCAGATCCATGGTGCGGTTGGCGGCGTTCTCGGTCAGCTTGACCACATAGCCAAGGCGCTCGGTCGCATCGGTGATCTGCGACACCTCTTCGGCCTGGGGCATGTGCGGATCGATATGGAAATTGACGATCGCACTGTGCAGCTCGCGCGTGAGCTTGCCCACTTCCTGGTACAGGCCGCGGTCACGGGTCTGATTGAGCTCATGGATCAGTTGCACGGCCTCGCCGAACTTGCCCTTTTCAAGGCTGTCGACCAATTCGACCGCGTGTTTTTTCAGCGTCGACTCGAAGTCGCCCTGTGAAGACTCTTTATGCTCCATAGCTCCCCCGCGCGTTCATCAGCCGATGCGTTCGAAAATCTTCTCGATCTTTTCTTTCAAAGCCTGGGCCGTGAATGGTTTGACCACGTAGCCGTTGACGCCGGCCTGGGCCGCTTCGATGATCTGCTCGCGCTTGGCTTCCGCCGTCACCATCAGGACCGGCAGGTGCTTGAGGCGCTCGTCGGCGCGCACCTTGCGCAGCAAGTCGATGCCGGTCATGCCGGGCATGTTCCAGTCGGTGACCAGAAAATCGAAGTGCCCGCTTTCCAGCATCGGCAACGCGGTGTTGCCGTCGTCGGCCTCGGCGGTGTTGGTGAACCCCAGGTCACGCAGCAGGTTCTTGATGATCCGCCGCATCGTTGAGAAATCGTCAACGATGAGGATTTTCATGTCTTTGTTCAATTCGACCTCCAAGCAGTCTTAAACGCGCCCGGCAACGGGACGCGCCATTTCATTCAATCCGGCAAGGCACTCTCGATGACTGTCTGGAGCACAACGGATCGAGACCGGTGCCGCTCACCACCGCACCAGCCTCGTTCGCAGTGTCCCCACACTGCCTTCAGCGCGCTCGCCACTCCCCCAAACGCCCCCGCAAACGGGCCGCGCACTGGCTGTGCAACTGGCTGACCCGCGATTCGCTGACGCCAAGGACCTCACCGATTTCCTTGAGGTTCAGTTCCTCGTCGTAGTACAGCGCCAACACCAGTCGCTCGCGCTCCGGCAAATTGGCAATCGCGTCCGCCAGCGCCGCCTGGAAGCGTTCGTCTTCCAGATCGCGCGACGGCTCAAGATGAGCGCTGGCGCCATCCTCATGCAGCCCTTCGTGTTCGCCGTCCTGCAGCAGGTCGTCGAAACTGAACAGCCGGCTGCCCAGGGTGTCGTTCAAAATCCCGTAGTAATCGTCGAGACTCAATTGGAGTTCGGCCGCAACCTCGTGATCTTTAGCGTCACGGCCGGTTTTAGCTTCAATCGCGCGAATCGCGTCGCTGACCATGCGGGTATTGCGGTGGACCGAGCGCGGTGCCCAGTCCCCTTTGCGCACCTCGTCAAGCATCGCGCCGCGGATCCGGATGCCCGCGTAGGTCTCGAAACTGGCGCCCTTGCTGGCGTCGTATTTGTTCGAGACCTCGAGCAGGCCGATCATCCCGGCCTGGATCAGGTCTTCGACCTGCACGCTGGCCGGCAACCGCGCCAGCAAGTGGTAGGCGATGCGCTTGACCAGCGGCGCATAACGCTCGATCAGCTCGTACTGCGCATCGCGCGCCGACTTCTTGTACAGGTTCATACCGCTGGCGGTCATAGCACAGGCCCTGCCGTTTGCTGCACGAGACGCTCGACGAAAAACTCGAGGTGGCCGCGCGGGTTGGCGGGCAGCGGCCAGGTGTCGACCTTTTGAGCGATCGCCTTGAAGGCCAGGGCGCACTTGGAACGCGGGAAGGCTTCATAGACCGCACGCTGCTTCTGCACCGCCTTGCGCACGCTTTCGTCATAAGGCACCGCGCCGACGTATTGTAGGGCGACGTCCAGGAAGCGATCCGTGACCTTGGTCAACTTGGCGAACAGGTTGCGCCCTTCCTGCGGGCTCTGGGCCATGTTGGCCAGGACGCGGAAACGGTTCATGCCGTAGTCGCGGTTGAGCAGTTTGATCAGTGCGTAGGCGTCGGTGATGGAGGTCGGCTCGTCGCAGACCACCAGCAGCACCTCCTGGGCGGCGCGCACGAAACTGACCACCGAGTCACCGATGCCCGCAGCGGTGTCGATCACCAGCACGTCGAGGTTGTCGCCGATGTCGCTGAAGGCCTGGATCAGGCCGGCATGCTGGGCCGGGCTCAGGTGCACCATGCTCTGGGTGCCTGAGGCGGCCGGCACGATGCGGATCCCGCCGGGGCCCTGCAGCAGCACGTCGCGCAGCTCGCAGCGGCCTTCGATCACGTCGGCCAGGGTGCGTTTGGGTGTGAGGCCCAGCAGAACGTCGACGTTCGCCAGACCCAGGTCGGCGTCCAGCAGCATGACCCGACGGCCAAGCTCTGCCAGCGCCAGGGACAAGTTCACTGACACGTTAGTCTTGCCGACGCCACCTTTGCCGCCGGTCACCGCGATCACCTGTACGGGATGCATGCTGCCCATGTTATTTCTTTACCTTGTCTTGCATAGACGGAGGCCACATTACTGGCTGCGCGTTCACGACCGGAACAATGCGTGGCAGGCCATCGATGTAGGTACAAAAACTGTTCATTACCTCAGCCGACCTGCTTGGTCGGGCTGTGGTAGATATCAGCGAACATGTCGGCCATGGCTTCTTCGCTGGGTTCTTCCTGCATTTGCACGCTGACGGCGCGGCTGACCAGTTGGTGACGGCGCGGCAGATGCAGGTCATCCGGGATCCGCGGGCCGTCGGTCAGGTAGGCGACCGGCAGTTCGTGGCTGATCGCCAGGCTCAGCACTTCGCCGAGGCTGGCCGTCTCATCCAGTTTAGTCAGGATGCAACCGGCGAGCCCGCAACGCTTGTAACTGTGATAAGCGGCCGTCAGCACCTGTTTCTGGCTGGTGGTGGCCAGAACCAGATAGTTCCTGGAGCGGATGCCGCGGCCGGCCAGGCTTTCCAGCTGCATGCGCAGCGCCGGATCGCTGGCCTGCAGGCCGGCGGTGTCGATCAGCACCACGCGCTTGCGCAGCAGCGGGTCCAGCGCCTGCACCAGGGACTGGCCCGGATCGACGTGGGTCACCGACACATTGAGGATCCGGCCCAGGGTCTTGAGCTGTTCCTGGGCGCCGATGCGGAAGCTGTCCATGCTCACCAGGGCAATGTTCTGCGCGCCGTACTTGAGCACGTAACGCGCCGCGAGCTTGGCCAGGGTGGTGGTCTTGCCCATGCCGGCGGGGCCGACCATGGCGATCACCCCGCCCTCTTCCAGCGGTTCGACCTCCGGCACGCCGATCATCCGCGCCAGGTGCGCCAGCAGCATGCGCCATGCCTGGCGCGGCTCCTCGACGTCGCTGATCATCGCCAGCAGGTCGCGCGACAGCGGGCCCGACAGGCCGATGCGCTGCAGGCGGCGGTACAGGTTGGCCTGGGCCGGACGGTTGCCCTGCAACTGGTTCCACGCCAGGGTGCCGAGCTGAACTTCCATCAGCTCGCGCAGGCTGTTGAGCTCCGAACGCATCGAGTCGAGGGCGCGCGGATCGACACCGGCCGGGGCCGGCGCAGGCGCCGGTGCGGGACGGGCCGGTGCGGCGTAGGCCGGCTCCGACAACGGTTCGGCGGCGGTCAGCGGCAAGCCGGCGGTCAACGGCAGCCCGGCGAACAACTGACGGTTGGTGTTGCCGTCGGCTTCGCCGCGCAGGCTCAGCTCGGCCTGGGCGGTGACGATGCGCGACTGGGTCTTGCGCAGCTCGTCTTCGAGTTCCATGTTCGGCACGCGCGGGGCCAGCGCCGACAGTTTGTAATCCAGCGCCGCGGTCAGCTCGACACCGCCGGCGATGCGGCGGTTGCCGATGATGGCGGCATCAGCGCCCAGCTCATCACGAACCAGCTTCATGGCCTGACGCATATCGGCGGCGAAAAAACGCTTAACTTGCATAAACCACTACCTCAGCCGTTGGGCCCTACTGTCGCAACGATGGTCACTTGCTTGTTGTCCGGAATTTCCTGGTAGGCCAGCACGTGCAGTCCGGGAACTGCCAGGCGACCGAAGCGCGAGAGCATCGCGCGGACCGGGCCTGCCACCAGCAGGATCACCGGTTGGCCTTGCATTTCCTGACGCTGGGCCGCTTCGATGAGCGAACGCTGCAGCTTCTCGGCCATGCTCGGCTCCAGCAGAACGCCCTCTTCCGAGCCTTGTCCTGCCTTTTGCAGACTATTGAGCAAAATTTGTTCCAACCTTGGTTCCAAGGTGATCACAGGCAGCTCGGACTCAGTGCCTACAATGCTTTGGACGATGGCGCGGGATACGCCGACCCGCACGGCCGCCACCAGCGCGGCGGTATCTTGACTCTTGGCGGCGTTGTTGGCGATCGCTTCGGCGATGCTGCGGATGTCGCGCACCGGCACGTGTTCGGCCAGCAACGCCTGGAGCACCTTGAGCAACTGCGACAGGGTGACGACCCCCGGCACCAGCTCTTCGGCCAGCTTCGGCGAGCTCTTGGCCAGCAGGGTCATCAGTTGCTGCACTTCCTCGTGGCCGATCAGTTCGCTGGAGTGCTTGTACAGAATCTGGTTCAGGTGGGTCGCCACCACGGTGCTGGCGTCGACCACGGTGTAGCCGAGCGACTGCGCCTGGGCGCGCTGGCTGACTTCGATCCACACCGCCTCAAGGCCGAAAGCCGGATCTTTGGCGGTGATGCCGTTGAGCGTGCCGTAGACCTGGCCCGGGTTGATCGCCAGTTCGCGCTCCGGGTAGATCTCGGCTTCGGCGAGGATCACGCCCATCAGGGTCAGGCGGTAGGCGCTCGGCGCCAGGTCGAGGTTGTCGCGGATGTGCACGGTGGGCATCAGGAAGCCCAGGTCCTGGGAGAGCTTCTTGCGCACGCCCTTGATCCGCGCCAGCAGTTGCCCGCCCTGGTTGCGGTCCACCAGCGGGATCAGGCGGTAGCCGACTTCCAGGCCGATCATGTCGATCGGCGTCACATCGTCCCAGCCCAGCTCCTTGGTCTCCAGGGCGCGGGCCGGCGACGGCAGCAGTTCCTGCTGGCGCTTGACCTCTTCCAGAGCCTGCACCTTGGCCACGTTCTGCTTCTTCCAGAACAGGTAGGCGCCGCCGGCCGCCAGGGCCGCCATGGTCAGGAAGGAGAAGTGCGGCATGCCCGGCACCAGCCCCATGATCGCCATCAGGCCGGCCGCGACGGCCAGCGCCTTGGGCGAGGCGAACATCTGGCGGTTGATCTGCTTGCCCATGTCTTCGGAACCCGAGGCACGGGTCACCATGATCGCGGCGGCGGTGGACAGCAGCAGTGATGGCAATTGCGCCACCAAACCGTCACCGATGGTCAGCAGGGCGTACACCTTGCCGGCGTCGGCGAAGGTCATGTTGTGCTGGAAGATACCGACGGCCATGCCGCCGATCAGGTTGATGAACAGGATCAGCAGGCCGGCGATGGCGTCACCGCGCACGAACTTGCTGGCACCGTCCATCGAACCGTAGAACTCCGCCTCCTGGGCCACTTCCGCCCGGCGGGCCTTGGCCTGGGTCTGGTCGATCAGGCCGGCGTTGAGGTCGGCGTCGATCGCCATCTGCTTGCCGGGCATCGCATCGAGGGTGAAACGCGCGCTCACCTCGGAAATCCGCCCGGCACCCTTGGTCACCACGACGAAGTTGATGATCATCAAGATGGCGAACACCACGATGCCGACCACGTAGTTGCCGCCGATCACCACCTCGCCGAAGGCCTGGATCACCTTGCCGGCGGCGGCATGGCCGTCCTGGCCGTGGAGCATCACCACCCGCGTCGATGCCACGTTCAGCGCCAGGCGCAGCAGCGTCGCCACCAGCAGGATCGTCGGGAACACGGCGAAATCCAGCGGCCGCAAGGCGTACACGCACACCAGCAGCACGACGATGGACAGCGCGATGTTGAAGGTGAAGAACACGTCCAGCAGGAACGGCGGCACCGGCAACATCATCATCGCCAACATGACCAGCAGCAACAGCGGCACACCCAGATTGCCCCGGCTGAGCTCCGACAGGTTGCTGCGGGCACTGTTGATTAACTGAGAGCGATCCACCGGTTTTCCCCGTTCCTTTCAAGCAAACTTTTGACGCCCGAAGCGGGCGCACGGCGGCTACTGCAAAAAGCCTTCCAACTTTTGCCGGGGATTGAAATAGAAGGGATTACCTTGCTTTTTTGTAGGAGCGAGCCTGCTCGCGATAGCAATCGTCCAGCCACTGAAAGGTGAATGACAAACCGCTATCGCGAGCAGGCTCGCTCCTACATTTGGAATGCGTTTCCCTGTGGGAGCGACGGTGATCGGCGCTGAACTCAGGAATCGCGCCGCAGGTCCGGCGGAATCGGCAGGTCGTCCTTGAGCGGCTCCGGCGGCTTGCCCTTGCCGGCGCGGTACTGGCGGATCTGGTAGACGTAGGCCAGCACCTGGGCGACCGCCAGGTACAGGCCGCCGGGGATTTCTTCCTCGAGCTCGGTGGAGTGGTAGATCGAACGCGCCAGGGCCGGCGATTCGAGCAGCATGATCTCGTTGGCCGTGGCGATCTCGCGGATCTTCAGCGCCAGGAAGTCGGTGCCCTTGGCCAGCAGCACCGGCGCGCCGCCCTTGTCGGCGTCGTACTTGAGCGCCACCGCGTAGTGGGTCGGGTTGGTGATGACCACGTCGGCCTGGGGAATGGCCGCCATCATCCGCCGCTGGGACATCTCGCGCTGCACCTGGCGGATCCGCTGCTTGACCTCCGGACGGCCCTCCTGGTCCTTGTGCTCGTCGCGCACTTCCTGCTTGGTCATCTTGAGCTTCTTGATGCTCTCCCAGATCTGCACCGGCACGTCCACCGCCGCAATGACGATCAGTCCGCAGGCCATCCACAAGGTGCTCCAGCCCACCAGCAGCACGCTGTGGATGATCGCTTTCTCGAGGGGCTCGTGGGCGATGCGCAGCAGGTCGTCGACGTCGCCGGACAGCACCACCAGCGCCACCGCCAGAGTGATAAGAAACTTGGCCAGCGCCTTGAGCAGCTCGACCACGGACTTGGCCGAGAACATGCGCTTGATTCCCGACAGGGGGTTCATCCGGCTGAACTTGGGCGCCATGGAGCCGGCGGCGAACAGCCAGCCGCCGAGCGCGATCGGCCCCAGCAGCGCCGCGAGCAGCAAGGTGATCATGATCGGCTGGATCGCCAACAGCGCCATCAGCCCCGAACTCATCAGGAACCGGCCCATGGAACCCTGATCCATGATCACTTCCCGCGACAGCGTGAAGTTCACCCGCATCAGTTCCATCAGGTCCTCGGCCAGCATGCCGCCGAAGATCAGCAGCGCGGCGGAGCCGGCGAGCATGATCGCCAGGGTGTTGAGCTCCTTGGAGCGCGCGATCTCGCCCTTCTCGCGGGAATCCTTCTTGCGCTTCTCCGTGGGGTCTTCTGTCTTGTCCTGACCGCTCTCGCTCTCAGCCATGGCTCAGCGTGCCCGTGCCAGTTCGCGCAGCAACTGCAAGGACTCGGCGGCCAGCGGTTGGTACTGATTGAGGATGTCCGCAAGGCCCACCCAGACGATGAACAGGCCGAGCACCAGGGTCAGCGGAAAACCGATGGAGAAGATGTTCAGCTGCGGCGCCGCCCGGGTCATGATGCCGAACGCGATGTTGACCACCAGCAGCGCCGTGACCGCCGGCAGCACCAGCAGCAGCGCCGCGCCGAGCACCCAGCCGAGCTTGCCGGCCAGCTCCCAGTAGTGGGCGGTCATCAGGCCGCCGCCGACCGGCAGCGTGGTGAAGCTTTCCGTCAGGACCTCGAACACCACCAGGTGGCCGTTCATCGCCAGGAACAGCAACGTCACCAGCATGGTGAAGAACTGCCCGATCACGGCCACCGACACGCCGTTGGTGGGGTCGATCATCGAGGCGAAGCCCATGCCCATCTGAATGGCGACGATCTGCCCCGCCACCACGAATGCCTGAAAGAACAATTGCAGGGAGAAGCCCAGCACCGCCCCGACCAGGATCTGTTCGGCGATCATCAGCAGACCGCTCAGGTCCAGCGGACTGACCGCCGGCATCGGCGGCAGGTTCGGCGAGATGACCACGGTGATCGCCAGCGCCAGGTAGAGGCGGATGCGCTTGGGCACGAGGGTGGTGCCGAACACCGGCATCACCATCAGCATCGAACCGATGCGGAACAGCGGCAGCATGAACGTCGCCACCCAGGTGCTGATCTGGGTATCGGTCAGTTGAAGCAGCGATTGCATGGCTCAGCCGATGACCAGCGGAATGTTTTTGTACAGCTGAGTGATGTATTCCATGAACGTCTGCACCAGCCAGGGGCCGGCGACGATCAGGGTGACCAGCATCACCAGCAGGCGCGGCAGGAAGCTGAGCGTCTGCTCGTTGATCTGCGTCGCCGCCTGGAACATCGACACCAGAAGCCCCACCAGCAGGCTCGGCACCACCAGGATCGCGACCATCATGGTGGTCAGCCACAAGGCTTCGCGAAAGATGTCGACCGCAACTTCAGGCGTCATGGCGATACACCTCCGAAACTGCTGGCCAGGGTGCCGATGATCAGCGCCCAGCCATCGACCAGCACGAACAGCATGATTTTGAACGGCAGGGAAATGATCAGCGGCGACAGCATCATCATGCCCATCGCCATCAGCACGCTCGCGACCACCAGGTCAATGATCAGGAACGGGATGAAGATCATGAAGCCGATCTGGAACGCGGTCTTGAGCTCGGAGGTCACGAAGGCCGGCACCAGGATCGTCAGCGGCGCCTGCTCAGGCGTCGCGATGTCGGTGCGCTTGGACAGGCGCATGAACAGCTCAAGGTCCGTGGAGCGGGTCTGGGCCAGCATGAAGTCCTTGATCGGCACCTGGGCCTTTTCCACCGCCTGCTGGGCGGTCAGCTTCTCCGCCAGGTAAGGCTGCAGCGCGTCGTTGTTCACCCGGTCGAACACCGGCGCCATGATGAACAGGGTCAGGAACAGCGCCATGCCGGTGAGGATCTGGTTCGACGGCGTCTGCTGCAGGCCCAGGGCCTGACGCAGGATCGAGAAGACGATGATGATCCGGGTGAAGCTGGTCATCAGGATGACGAACGCCGGAATGAAGCTCAGCGCCGTCATGATCAGCAGGATCTGCAGGCTGACCGAATACTCCTGCGCGCCCTCGGCGTTGGTGCCCAGCGTGATCGCCGGGATCGACAGCGGATCGGCGGCGAACGCCAGCGGCGCGGCCAGCATCAGGGCCAGGGTCAAGACGATGCGCAACGCACCCATTACTTCTTATCCTTCTGATCCTTGCCGAGCACCTTCAACAGATGCTGGGCAAACTCCGGAGTGGCCTTTTCGGCGGCGGCCGGCACGTCGACCGGCTCCTTGAGCACATGCAGCGCGGTGATGGTGCCGGGGCTCAGGCCGAGCAGGATCTGCTCGTTGCCGACCTGCACCAGCACCAGGCGGTCGCGGGGGCCGAGCGCGCGGGAGCCGATCAGCTCGATCACCTGGCCCTTGCCGGCGGGACCGGCCTGCTGCACCCGGCGCAGCAGCCAGGCGAGAAAGAAGATCAGGCCGAGCACCAGCAGCAGGCCGAGCACCAGTTGCGTCAACTGACCGGCGACGCCGCCGCTGACCGCAGGGGCGGCCGCCGTGGCGGCAGTCGCCGCCGGCTCGACCGCCAGCGCTGCGACCGGCAACGCCATTGCCGACAAGAAACCGAGCGCCTTGTTCACTCAGCGCAGCTTCTTGATGCGTTCGCTTGGGCTGATCACGTCGGTCAGGCGAATGCCGAACTTCTCGTTGACCACCACCACCTCCCCGTGGGCGATCAGGGTGCCGTTGACCAGCACGTCCAGCGGCTCGCCGGCCAGACGGTCCAGTTCGATCACCGAGCCCTGGTTGAGCTGCAGCAGGTTGCGGATGTTGATGTCGGTGCTGCCCACTTCCATCGAGATCGACACCGGGATGTCGAGGATCACATCCAGGTTCGGACCGTCCAGCGACACCGGCTCATTGTTCTTCGGGTGGCTGCCGAACTCTTCCATCGGCACACGGTTGGAGCTGGACACACCGGCGTCAGCCGCCAGCAGCGCGTCGATGTCGGCCTGGCCGCCCTCGCCGGTCTCTTCCAGGGCCGCAGCCCATTCGTCGGCCAGCGCCTGGTCGTCCTGGGTGTTCATATCGTCGTTCATCATTTGTCCTCGGCGGGCAAAAAAACCGGTAAAAACCAAAAGGGGGTGGAGGCGCGGCTCAGCGCCGCTCGATCGGCTCGATCACTTGCAACGCGAGGTTGCCCTTGTGCGAGCCCATCTTGACCTTGAAGGCCGGCACGCCGTTGGCGCGCATGATCATGTCTTCCGGCATCTCGACCGGGATCACGTCGCCCGGCTGCATGTGCAGGATGTCGCGCAGCTTCAGCTGGCGGCGGGCGACGGTGGCGCCGATCGGCACCGCCACGTCGAGCACGTCCTGGCGCAGGGCGTTGACCCAGCGCTCGTCCTGGTCGTCCAGGTCCGACTGGAAGCCGGCGTCGAGCATCTCGCGCACCGGTTCGATCATCGAGTACGGCATGGTCACGTGCAGGTCGCCGCCGCCGCCGTCCAGTTCGATGTGGAACGTGGACACCACGATGGCTTCGCTGGGACCTACGATGTTGGCCATGGCCGGGTTCACTTCCGAGTTGATGTACTCGAAGTTGACTTCCATGATCGCCTGCCAGGCTTCCTTCAGGTCGACGAAGGCCTGCTCCAGCACCATGCGCACCACGCGCAGTTCGGTCGGGGTGAACTCACGCCCTTCGATCTTGGCGTGACGGCCGTCGCCGCCGAAGAAGTTGTCCACCAGCTTGAACACCAGCTTGGCGTCGAGGATGAACAGCGCGGTGCCGCGCAACGGTTTGATCTTGACCAGGTTGAGGCTGGTCGGCACGTACAGCGAGTGTACGTACTCGCCGAACTTCATCACCTGCACGCCGCCCACGGCGACGTCCGCCGAACGGCGCAGCATGTTGAACATGCTGATGCGGGTGTAGCGGGCGAAACGCTCGTTGATCATCTCCAGGGTCGGCATGCGTCCGCGGACGATGCGATCCTGGCTGGTCAGGTCGTAGCTTTTGACGCTGCCCGGCTCGGCGGCGTTATCGGTCTGTACCAGACCGTCGTCGACGCCATGCAACAGCGCGTCGATCTCATCCTGGGACAGCAGATCCTGCACGGCCATGTCGTGTTCCTACTGCAATACGAAATTAGTGAAAAGCAACTGTTCGATCACCACTTTGCCCAGTTCCTTCTGCGCCACTTCCTGCACGCTGGCGGTGGCCTTCTGACGCAGCATCTCCTGACCGACCGGCGTCGCCAGGGTGGCGAAGTCCTGACCGGAGAAGAGCATCACCAGGTTGTTGCGGATCACCGGCATGTGCACCTTGAGCGCGTCCAGGTCCGCCTGGCTGCGCGCCAGCATGGTGATGCTCACCTGCATGTAGCGCTGACGGCCGTTCTGGTTGTAGTTGGCCACGAAGGCCGGCGCCATCGGCTCGAAGATCGCCGGCTGCTTGCCGACCGGAGCCGCTTCGGCCGCCGGGGCAGGCTTGCTCTGCGCGCTGTGCATGAAGTACCAGGTCGCGCCCACGGAGGCACCGATCGCCAGCAGCAGCGCCACCACGATCAGGATGATCAGCTTGAGTTTGCCTTTGGTTGCGGGGTCTTTTACAGCTGCTGCTTCGCTCTTCGCCATGCCAATAATCCGTCATTAATCGGGTTTTCACAGTCGCACGGCAAGGCAAGAGCAAGTGTTATGCCAGAAGTGTCGGAGTCAATGACGGCTTCCCCAAAACCACTGTAGGAGCGAGCCTGCTCGCGATTGCGGCGTGTCAGTCAATACTCATGTGACTGATACATCGCAATCGCGAGCAGGCTCGCTCCTACAGGGTGGGTGTCGCTGTCGATCAGGCGTAATAGTCGACCGCGCTGGTGCCGATCACGCTGGTGGCCTGGGCAGCCGCCTCGGCCACGGCAGCCGGGGTCAGTTCCTCTTCCGCCGAGTCCGGACGGCCGCCTGCGGCACTGGCGCGACCGCCCTGCCCCTGCTGCGCCTGTTCCTGACCCTGCCAGCCACGGTTCTGATCGGACACGTTGACGTCGACCTGGCCCATGCCCTGCTGGGTGAACATCTCGCGCAGGCGGTGCATCTGGCCGTCCAGCGCTTCACGCACGCTCGGATGGGCGCTCATGAACGTCACTTGGGTCTGCTGGTCCGGCACCATGTTCACCCGGATGTCGAGACGACCGAGCTCGGCCGGCTGCAACTGGATGTCGGCCGCCTTGAGGTTGGCGCTCGACAGATACATGACGCGGTTCACCACCTCTTCGGTCCAGCCGCTCTGGTGCATGGCGATCGGCTGGTTCACCGGCAGGGCGTTGGCGGTCTTCGGCGTGGCGGCCTGCGTCAGCGCCGCCAGACGGTTGGCGAAATCATCGACGCGGGTGTCGCTGCTGGCCGACTTCAAGTCCTTGAGCCCTTCATCGAGCAGGCCGCTGAAGGCCTTCTCGCCGCCCTGGCTGGTGCTGTCCTTGTCTGCCTGCACATCGAGCATGTTGGCCATGCCGGCGGCGAAGTTCTGCGCCGCAGTCAATTCGCCGTCGGCCTGAGCCTGTGCCGGGGTCGGCGCAGCCTTGGGCTGGGCCTGGCTGGCAGCGGAAATGTGGCCGCTCTGCTCCATCGCCAGACGGACGGCCGGCAGGTTGTCGAGCGGATCGGCCTCCGGGTCGAAACCGCTGTCGGCAACCGGCGCCGGGGCCGGTGTCGGCGACGCCGTCACCGCCGGGGTTTCGACCTTGGCCGGCGCAGGCGTCTGCGCCACCGGTGCAGGCTCGACCGGTACGGTCAGCGGCGGCTGCACCGCCTCGACCAGGGCCGGATCCAGCGTCGGATCCACCGGCGGCGCATCCGCCACAGGCGTTTGAGGGGTTTGCGCCGAATCGTCGTCGCTGGCACTGCGCTCGTCTGTCGAGCCGGAGGCCGGCTTGTCGGCGGGCAAGGGTTTGCCGCTATCGGCAACCGCAGGTTCGGGAGCGGCAGACTGATCCTTGCCGACGTCCTTTTTGCCGCCGTTGTCCGCGCTGTTGTCGCGCGCAGGTTTCACCGGCGTAGCGGTGGCGGCCGAAGGCTTTGCCGGCCCCTGGTCGGCAAACACCTGGGCGAAGCTGGAGGCCTTGTCCCCGGGCTCTGCGGCCAGGGCCGGCGCTTTGGCGGAGGCGGCTTGCGCCTTGGCCTGGGCGGCAGCCTGAAGAAGGATGTTGGGGGTTGCAGGCATGGTACGGTCTCCGCTGCACTGGGATCGTAGGTACAGTTGAGCGAGATGGTTGCAAGTGCCGGGCCAGCTTTCGGCGCAGAGGCCAAAAAGCGCCGGACGGCAGGCTCAGTGGGTCAGGGAACGCTGTCGTTCGGCTTCGTAGACGGGGCGCACATCGGCGAACTCGCTGTTGATGTCCGCCACCAGCTTGATGATTTCGGAAGGGCTCTTGTCCTTGGCGTGCAGCTCAAGCTCATGGCAGAGCTCGGCGAGGCGGGTCGCGCCCATGTTGCTGCTGCTGCCCTTGAAGCTGTGGGCCACGAACGACAGCACTTCGGCGTCGACGGTCTTCTGCAGCTCCCGCAGGCGGTTCTCGGAGTCCGCCAGGAAGGTGTCGAGCAATTCCGGATAGTTGTCCTCCATGACTTCGGCCATCGAGTTCAGTACGTCGCGATCTACATGTATGTCAGCCACTTGTTCACTCCTTGATCAAGAATGCGCGGATTATGCCAGAGCCTCCCAGGAAAACTCCACGCGGACACTGCGGCCGTCGTCCGACCAACGGGCGCTGCGCGTCAACTGACGGACCAGGCTGACCCCGCGCCCGGACAGGCGGATCCCGTCCGGGGGCCGATCCATCACCCGCGCCACGTCGAACCCGTTGCCGCTGTCCTCGACCCGGATCACCAGGGTTCCGCCCGAGCCTTGCGGCACCACGTCGAAATGCACCCGCACATGGCCGTCCCGCAGGGCGTCGAGCCGGGCGTTGCGCAGCTCATAGTAACGCGCAAACCCGCTGGCATCGCGCTTGAGGCTGGAGTCGAGCCCCAGGACGCCATGTTCCAGGGCATTGGAGTACAGCTCGGCCAGCACACTGTACAACGCCCCGCTCTGCGCCCGCAGCCCGTGCACCTCCAGCAATAGCTGCAGCAGGTACGGCAACGGGTTGAAGCGCTTGAGCGTCGCGCCCCGGAACTCGAAGCTCGCCGACCAGTCGAGCGGACAGGACTGGCCGCTGTCGGAGTAGACCGGCACCGGCGCGTGCACCTGCGCCGCCTCGAGCAGGCTGATCTCGACCATGCTGACATCGTCCCGGGCCTCGCCGCGGAACGCCTGGAGCGCTTGCTCGATGTCTTCGAAGAGCCGGTCCGGCTCACGGTTGGCCGCAAACACCTGCCGCAGCCGCTCGACGCCGAACAACTGGTCGTTGGCGTCGCAGGTGTCGATCACCCCGTCGGAGAGCAGGAACACCCGATCCCCCACCTCCATCGGCAGCACCTCGGTGCAGTCATCGAAGGCCTGCGGGCTGAGCACGCCCAACGGCAGATGCCGCGCCGCCAGCGGCGTGCGCTCCCCCGTGGCGATGCGGTGCAGGTAGCCGTCGGGCAGGCCGCCGTTCCAGTACTCCACCGAGCGGCGCTGCGCGCTCAGGCACAGCAGGGTCGCGCAACAGAACATGTCCACCGGCAGGATGCGCTTGAGCTTGGCGTTCATTTCCCGCAGGGTCTCGGCCAGCCCGTAGCCCTTGGCGGTCATGCCGTAGAACACCTCGGCCAGCGGCATGGCGCCGACCGCCGCCGGCAGGCCGTGGCCGGTGAAGTCCCCGAGCAGCACATGCATGTCGCCGGCCGGCGTGTACGCCGCCAGCAGCAGGTCGCCGTTGAACAGCGCGTAGGGCGATTGCAGGTAGCGGATGTTCGGCGCATTCAGGCAACCGGAATGGGCGACCTTGTCGAACACCGCCTTGGCCACCCGCTGCTCGTTGATCAGGTAATCGTGGTGCCGGGCGATCAGGTCGCGCTGCTCCAGCACCGTGGCCTGGAGGCGGCGCAGGCGATCCATCGCCTTGATTTTGGCGGCGAGGATCACCGGGTTGTAGGGTTTCGCCAGAAAATCGTCGCCACCGGCATCCAGACAGCGTGCCAGCGCCTCGCTTTCGGTGAGCGACGTAAGGAAGATGATCGGCACCAGGGTTTCCCCCGCCAGCGCCTTGATCCGGCGCGCCGCCTCGAAACCGTCCATCACCGGCATCATGGCGTCCATCAGCACCAGTTGCGGCTGCTGGCGACGGAACACGTCCAGCGCTTCCTCGCCGTTGCCGGCGGTCAGCACCTCATGCCCCTGGCGGCGGACGATGGTCGAGAGCAGCAGGCGGTCGGCGGCGCTGTCCTCGGCGATCAGGATGGTCAACGGCTCCTGCGGCTGCATGGCCGTCAAGCGATGTCGAACAACTTGTCGAAATTGGAAATGGCGAGGATCTTGCGCACGTCCGAATTGCTGTTGATCACCCGCACGTCGGAATTTTCGCCGCCGGCGTGGTCGCGCAGCAACAGCAGCATGCCCAGCGCCGAGCTGTCGAGGTACGTGGCCTCTTTGAGATCCACCACAATGGAGTCGGGTTTCTTGCTGAGCCGCTCATAGGACTCGCGAAACTCCTGATGGCGACCGAAATCGAACCGACCCTTGATCGAGATCGTCAGCTTTTGCCCATCCGGAGAGACTTCTGTAACGACTGACATGCGCTGGCTTCCTTGTCATTGACGAACCTGTACAAGGTTTAGCACTTGCCGGGGGCGGCGGCAAGGCATGATGCCGCCGGCCGCTGTCAGCGATTGCCCCGTCAAAAGGCCTCGTGCCGCGGCAAACGCTGGGACAGTTCGTCCAACAGCTTCTGCTCGCGCTTGTCTTCGGCCCGCTGCGCCTCGTCGCGGTAGCGTTGTACAAGTTTGCGCAGGCCTTCGACCCGCGCAAAGGCCTCTTGCCAGGTCTCGCGGGCCTTGTTCAGGTTGTTCTGATGCCAGTTCAGGCTCTGGCGCTGCTGGTCGACCGCCGTGTCGAGCTGGGCCAGGAAGCCCTGGAAGCCCAACAGCCACTGCCCGGTCACGCCGGTGCTGCCCCGCACGATCCATTGCTCGGAATAGTCCAGGCGAAACGCCTGCAGATCGGCGAGCTTGCTTTCGGCGACCTTGACCTGCCCCTGAAAGTAGCCCAGGCGCTGCACGGCGGTCTTCTCGGCCTTCTCGGCCATGTCCACCACCGGCGCCAGGCGCGCGGCTCGACTCAGGGCCATGGCCGGTTACCCGCCGGCCGCCGGGGCGAACAGGGTTTCGAGGTAGGCTTCGCTTTCGCCCAGGCTGATGCTGTCGTTCAGGCCTTGACGCAAGTACCTGACCATTTGCGGCTGCAGCGAAATCGCCAGGTCGGTCTCGCGGTCGCCGCCGGCCACGTAGGCGCCGACGCTGATCAGGTCGCGGCTCTGCTGATAGCGCGACCACAGTTGCTTGAAGTACTGCGCACGGGTCATGTGCTCCGGCGACACCACCGCCGGCATCACCCGGCTGATCGAGGCTTCGATGTCGATGGCCGGATAATGGCCCTCCTCGGCCAGGCGCCGGGACAGCACGATATGCCCGTCCAGCACACCCCGCGCCGAGTCGGCGATCGGATCCTGCTGGTCGTCGCCCTCGGACAGCACGGTGTAGAACGCCGTGATCGATCCGCCGCCCTTCTCCGCGTTGCCGGCGCGCTCCACCAGCTTCGGCAGCTTGGCGAACACCGACGGCGGGTAACCCTTGGTCGCCGGCGGTTCGCCGATGGCCAGGGCGATTTCCCGCTGGGCCTGGGCAAAACGGGTCAGCGAGTCCATCAGCAGCAGGACGTTCTTGCCCTTGTCGCGGAAATACTCGGCGATGCGCGTGCAGTACATGGCGGCGCGCATGCGCATCAGCGGCGCATCGTCCGCCGGGGACGCCACCACCACCGAACGCTTGAGGCCTTCTTCGCCGAGGATGTGCTCGATGAATTCCTTCACCTCGCGCCCCCGCTCGCCGATCAGGCCGACGACGATGATGTCCGCCTCGGTGAAGCGGGTCATCATGCCCAGCAGCACCGATTTACCGACACCGGTACCGGCGAACAGGCCGAGGCGCTGGCCGCGGCCCACCGTCAGCATCCCGTTGATGCAGCGGATGCCCACATCCAGCGGCACGCTGATCGGATCGCGGTTGAGCGGGTTGATCGTCGGGCCGTCCATCGGCACCCAGTCTTCGGCCTTCATGCCGCCCTTGCCGTCCAGCGCACGGCCGGCGCCGTCCAGCACCCGGCCGAGCATGCTCATGCCCATCGGCAAGCGGCCGGCATCGGCCAGCGGCACCACCCGGGCGCCCGGCGCGATGCCGGCCACGCTGCCGACCGGCATCAGGAAGACCTTGTTGCCGGAAAAGCCCATGACTTCGGCTTCGACCTGGGACGGATGGTAGGTGTCGTCGTTGATCACCATGCAGCGGGTGCCCATGGCGGCCCGCAGCCCCTCGGCCTCGAGGGTGAGGCCGACCATGCGCAGCAGGCGCCCTTCGAGGATCGGCGCACCGGCAAGCTCGGTGGCCTCGGCGTAGGTGCTCAGGCGCTTGGCGAAACTGGTGCGTTCAAGGCGCATCGGGGGCGTCCGCGGACGGCTCGGCGGCGGGCGCCGGCCGGGCGTCTTCCGGCAGGTCCAGGCTCAGGTCCGGCGCGGCCGGGTGCAGGGCCTGTTCGTGCAGTTGGTCGAACAGTTTGTCCATGACCTGGGCGATGCGGGTCTCGATGCTCGCGTCGATGCGGCTGTGATCGGTCTCGACCCGGCAGCCGCCCGGCAGCAAGGTCTCGTCCTCGACGATGCGCCAGGTCTCTTCGTGGCGCTCGCGCAACGCTTTGACCTGGGCGAAGTCCTGCGGATTGACGTACAGCCGCACATTGCCGACGCCCAACGGCAGCAGCTTGAGGGCGTCGCGCATGACGCGTTCGATCTGCGTCGAGTCGATGGCCAGTTCGCGCTGGATCACCTGTTTGGTGATGTGCCGCACGAGGTCGACCAGCGACTTCTCGATCTGGGTGTCCTGCTCGGCGATCG
Organism: Pseudomonas ekonensis; assembly: GCF_019145435.1. NCBI lineage: Bacteria > Pseudomonadati > Pseudomonadota > Gammaproteobacteria > Pseudomonadales > Pseudomonadaceae > Pseudomonas > Pseudomonas ekonensis. The sequence goes on from NZ_JAHSTS010000002.1 coordinate 867,108, forward strand.
GCTCGAACAGATGGCCCATCAGTTGCTCGAGGCTGGCGACCTTCGCCGCCAACGCCACCTCGGCCTCCTGACGCACCTTGAGGGTGGTGCTGTGGAAACCTTCCTTCTCGCCGATGGCGAAGCCCTCGTTGTAGGCCTCCTGACGGATGCTTTCGAGTTCTTCCAGGGTCAGCGGCTGGACTTCCTCCAGCGGCACTTCCTCGATTTCCGGCGGCTCGGGCTCCGGCTCCGGCTCGGGTTCCGGCGGCGGCGGATCGAAGCTGGGCAGCGCCCAGGTATCGAAACCGCGGACATCCCGCGCGCGGATCAGGTCCGTCACGTCGTCGTCATGCTTGTCCATGGGCTTAGATCATTTCCTCGCCGCCCTTGCCGCCGAGCACGATCTCTCCGGCTTCGGCCATACGGCGGGCGATGGTGAGGATTTCCTTCTGCGCGGTCTCCACGTCGCTGACGCGCACCGGGCCCTTGGCCTCGAGGTCGTCGCGCAGCAGTTCGGCGGCACGCTTGGACATGTTCTTGAAGATCTTTTCCTTGACGCTTTCGTCCGAGCCCTTGAGGGCCAGCACCAGCACGTCGGAAGACACTTCGCGCAGCAGCGCCTGGATGCCGCGGTCGTCGACGTCGGCCAGGTTGTTGAACACGAACATGAGGTCTTCGATCTGCGTGGACAGGTCTTCGTCGACCTCGCGGATCGAGTCCATGAGCTGGCCTTCGATCGAGCTGTCGAGGAAGTTCATGATGTCCGCCGCACGCTTGATGCCGCCCAGGGTGGTGCGCGAAGCGTTGGAGTTGCCGGAGAACTGCTTCTCCAGGATCTGGTTCAGTTCTTTCAGCGCCGCCGGCTGCACGGTGTTCAGCGACGAGACGCGCAGGATGATGTCCAGGCGCACCTTGTGGTCGAAGTTGCCCAGCACTTCGCCGGCCTGGTCCGGATCCAGGTACGCCACCACGATCGCCTGGATCTGCGGGTGCTCGTAACGGATCACGTCGGCGACGGCGCGCGGCTCCATCCACTTCAGGCTGTCCAGGCCGCTGGTGTTGCCGCCCAGCAGGATGCGGTCGATCAGGCCGTTGGCCTTGTCCTCGCCCAGGGCCTGGGTGAGCATCTTGCGCACGTAGTCGTCGGAGCCGACGCCCAGGCTGGTCTGGTCGCCGACGATGTCGACGAACTCGCTCATCACCTGCTCGACCTGCTCACGGTGGACGTTGCCCATCTGGGCCATGGCCACACCGACCCGCTGAACCTCTTTGGGGCCCATGTGGCGCAGCACTTGCGCAGCATCGGTGGAGCCCAGGGACAGCAGCAGGATCGCGGCTTTATCGACCCGGGACAGTTTGGCGACGGCGGCTCGGTTATCACTCATCTGCGTTAATCCACTCTTTCACGACCTGGGCCACACGGCCCGGGTCTTCTGCCACCAGACTCTTGATTGCGTTCAACTGGGCGTCATAGCCTTCGCTCGGGCTCGGCAGCAGAATGCTCTGCGGACCGCCGAGGCTCACGCGGTCGTTGGCCAGCTCGCCGTCCAGACCGCCCATGCCGCCCAGCTCCACATCGCCCAGGGCCGCCAGTTCTTTGTTCTTGCCGCCGCCGGTGATGTTGTTGAGCACCGGACGCAGCACACCGAACACCAGCACCAGGATGAACAGCACGCCCAACACTTGCTTGACGATGTCCCAGAACCAAGGCTGCGAGTAGAACGGAATATCGGCGACCACTTCGCCGCGATCGGCGGAGAACGGCATGTTGATCACGCTGACGCTGTCGCCGCGGCTGGCGTCGAAGCCGACGGCGTCCTGCACCAGACGGGTGAAGCGCGCCAATTCGTCGGCGCTCCATGGGGCACGGGTGGTTTCGCCGTTGGCCGGGTTGACCTTGACCTGATCGTCCACCACCACCGACACCGACAGGCGGTTCAGGCGACCCTGCTGCTGCTTGGTGTGGCTGATGGAACGGTCGAGCTCGAAGTTCTTGGTGGATTGCTGACGCTTGTCCGCCGGGTACGGCGCGAGCATCGGCTGGCCGGTGGCCGGATCCATGATCTGCTGACCGTTGGCGTCAACCAATGGCTGGCCCGGCTGCACCATGCCGGCGGCCGCTTGGGCGCCGCCGGTGGTCTGCGGCGCCGAGGCCGGCGACGGCGGCTGGTTGCTCAGGGCACCCGGCACGCCTTGCGGGCCGTTGCTGGCGGTGCGCTGCTCGTTGACCGACTGCTCGCTGCGCAGCGCCGGCTGATCCGGGTTGAACTGCTCGGCGGTGGACTCGACGGCGCTGAAGTCGATGTCGGCCGACACTTCGGCCTTGTAGCGGTCGTTGCCCAGCACCGGCTGCAGAATGTTGTGCACGCGCTGAGTGAGCATGCTTTCCATGCGGCGGCTGTAGTCGAACTGCTTGCCGGCCATGGTCATTTCGGAGTTTTCCGCCTGATCCGACAGCAGGTTGCCCTTCTGGTCGACGACGGTGATCTGCGACTTGCTCAGCTCAGGAACGGAGGTCGCCACCAGATTGACGATGGCCACCACCTGGCCCGGCTCCAGCGAGCGGCCGGAATACAGCTCGACCAGCACCGAGGCGCTTGGCTTGCGCTCGTCGCGCACGAACACGGAGCTTTTCGGGATCGCCAGGTGAACACGTGCGCCCTTGACGTTGTTCAGGCTGGAGATGGTGCGTGCCAGCTCGCCTTCCAGGCCGCGACGGTAGCGGGTCGCTTCCATGAACTGGCTGGTGCCCAGACCCTGTTCCTTGTCGAGGATCTCGAAACCGATGTTGCCGTCGCTGGGAGTGACACCAGCGGCCGCGAGCTTGAGTCGCGCACGGGACAGGTCATCGGCCTTGACCAGCAAGGCGCCGGAGTTCGGCTCGACGGTGTAGGGAATGTCGGCGGAGGCCAGGGTGTCCATGACCTGCTTGGCGTCCATGCCGGCGAGGCTGCCGTACAGCGGCCGGTAGTCCGGCTGCTGCGACCACAGCACCACGGCAAAGCCGATCGCCACGCTCGCGGCCAGGCCGACCAACAGGCCCACCTGACGCAGCATGGTCATCTCGGAGAGGTTTTCCAGGAAGGACAGGCCGAACAGCGGCGGTTTGCCGTCTATCGGGGTGGCCTTGGCCGGAACGTTATCGGCGACTGCTTCTGCCATGACTCAATCTCGTCCTTAAACCGGCATCTGCATGATGTCTTGATAGGCCTGAACCAGCTTGTTGCGCACCTGGGTCAGAGCCTGGAACGACACGCTGGCCTTCTGCGAGGCAATCATCACGTCCGTCAGGTCGACGCCGCTCTTGCCGATCTCGAACGCATTGGCCAGCTGGGTCGAGGCCTGCTGGGTGTCGCTCACTTTATTGATGGCCTGACCGAGCATGTCGGAAAAGCTGCTGCCCGCCATTTCAGGGACGGCGGCAGTCGATTTCGGCGCAGACATGGCGTCCATTTGCATGGCGCGCATATCCAGCATCAACCGATTAAATTCAATACCTTGGCTCATGGTCTACTCTCTTGGGCGGCCCGCAATTTTTTGACGCTCACTCGGCGGGTACACAGGTATTAGCAACAAGGGTGCCAGCTCACGGGCACCCTCTTCAGAAACCTTCCTTCAGGCAAACGCGCCGCCGCTCACGTGGCGAACAGATACCCTTCGACATCCATGCCCGCATCACGCATCTGCGCCAGTTTGTAACGCAGGGTGCGGGGGCTGATGCCGAGCTTTTCCGCCGCCTCCTTGCGCCGGCCGCGCTCGGCCCGCAGGGTGTCGATGATCATCTGGAATTCATGGCGGCGCAGGTCGTCGCCCAAAGCACCGGCCGAATCCGCCTCGATCTCGACGTCGCGCACCGCAGGGTTCGCCACGGCGACCGCCGGCGATGCGGCGAACGTCACGGGACCGGCCAGGCAGAAATCCTGCGGCCGGATCAGGCCGCCCTGCTGCAGGATCAACGCCCGCTGGATCGCGTTGTCCAGTTCACGCACATTGCCCGGCCACGGATAGCCGACCAGGCACGCCCGGGCCTCCACCGAAAGCTTCGCCGTGGCGTGTTTCATTTTATTGACGTGTTTGGCCAGCAGGCGCTCGGCCAGCGGCAGGATATCGGCGGTGCGCTCGCGGAGCGGACGCCAGGCCAGCGGAAAAACCGACAGGCGGTAATAGAGGTCTTCACGGAAACGCCCGGCGGCCACCTCCCCCGCCAGGTCGCGGTTGGTGGTCGCCACCACTCGGATGTCGAGGCTGATCGGCTTGCGCGCCCCGACCCGCTCCACTTCGCGCTCCTGCAGGACCCGCAGCAGCTTGGCCTGCAAGCCCAGGGGCATCTCGGAAATCTCGTCCAGCAGGAGGGTGCCGCCGTCGGCCTGCTCGAACTTGCCGGCCTGGGCCGCGATGGCGCCGGTGAAGGAACCCTTCTCGTGGCCGAACAGCGTAGCCTCCAGCATGTTGTCGGGAATCGCCGCGCAATTGATCGCAATGAACGGCTGGCTGGCGCGGTGCGACTGCTGGTGAATGTAACGCGCCAACACTTCCTTGCCGGTGCCGGACTCGCCGGAGATCAGCACCGTGGAATCGCTGCGCGCCACTCGCGCCGCCAACTCCAGCAATTGTGCGCTGGCCGGCTCGACCGCCACCGGACCTTCATCATCCGCCGCCTCCAGCGCGCCCGACGCATGCCGCGCCACCAGCACCAGCAAGGCACCGGGCTCGAAGGGCTTGACCAGGTAATCCGCCGCGCCCTGGCGCATGGCGTCCACGGCCCGCTCGACCGCGCCGTGCGCCGTCATCAGCAACACCGGCAACTGCGGCTGACGCGCGCGCAACAGGCTCAGCAACTGGTGGCCATCCATGCCCGGCATGTTGACGTCGCTGACCACCAGGCTGAACGGCTCGCGCTCGACGGCTTTCAGCGCCTCTTCGGCCGAACCCACCGCGTGATGGTCGTGGCCGGCAAGCAGCAGCGTATCGGCCAGCGCTTCGCGCAACGAGCGGTCATCCTCGACCAGCAAAACCTTGATGCCCATGTCCTTCACTCAGCTCCTTGTCCTGCGGAAAACAACGGCAGGATCACCTGCGCGCACGTGCCGCGCCCGATGCGCGAGCGCAGCCGCAATTCTCCCTGATGCGCCCGGGCGACCGCCTTGACCACCGTCAGCCCCAACCCCGTGCCGGTGACCTTGGTGGTGAAAAACGGCTCGCCCAACCGCGCCAGCACCGCAGGCTCGATGCCGCTGCCGCTGTCGCTGACGCACAGGCGCAATGTGTTGTCGCGGGTGTAGCCATGCACTTTCAGGCGCACGTCGCCGCCGCTGGCCTGAACCGCGTTCTCGATCAGATTGAGGATGGCCCCGACCAGGGTGTCGCGGTTGCACAGCAATTCGCCGGCATGGCTGTCGCACTGCCAGCGGATCGGCAGGTCCTGCACATGGGTCAGCGCCGCGGCCTGCACCGCCTGCATCAAGGCATGGGGCGTGACCCGGTCGGTCAGCGGCAGCTCGCCGCGGGCGAACACCAGCATGTCGCGCACCTGGTGCTCCAGCTCGTGCAGGCGCTCTTTGAGGCGCCCGGCGAAACGCTGCTGGGTGGCGACCGGCAGTTCCTGCTCGGTCAGATGACTGGCGTAAAGCAAGGCAGCGGACAGCGGCGTACGGATCTGATGGGCCAGTGACGCGACCATGCGCCCCAGGGAAGACAAGCGCTCGTGGCGCGCCAGCTGATCCTGCAGGTGACGGGTTTCAGTCAGATCGTTGAGCAGCACCAACTGCCCCGGCTCGGCATCCAGCGAGCGGGTGGCGATCGACAGGCGCCGACCGTTCTTCAGGGAAATTTCGTGGCCGTCGTCTTCGCGCGGAGCGAAGCAGCGGGCAATGACATGGCGCCACAGCTCGCCTTCCAGCGGCAGTCCCAGCAGCTCGGTGGCCGCCGGGTTGGCTTCGCAGACGATGCCGTGGCCGTCGATGACGATCACGCCGCCCGGCAACAGGTCGAGGAGGTTCTGCAGACGGTTGGCCAGACGCTCCTTTTCCGCCAGTTCCTGCATGCGCTGGGCGCTGACCACCGCCAGCTCGCCCTTGAGCTCGGTGACCCGGGCCTCGAGCATGCTGTAGGAATCGGTCAGTTGGCTGGACATCTGATTGAACAGCGCGAACGCCTGCTCAAGCCCCTGCCGGCTCGCCTGCTCTACGGACGACGGTTGCCCCGAAGCATTGGGGGCAGAAGACATCTGGGCGGCTTGGGGCATTGTGCTCTCTCGCATGGCTGACCGTCAGTGAAACGGAACGTTGCGAGGGCTGTAGCAATACCCGTGCCTAAAAAAAACAGCTTATGAATGAAGCACTTGAAAAACAGGCGTCAATCATCCGCCTGTTCGTCTCCGTCACGCCGGCTCATGCCGTACTTGCGCATCTTCTCCACCAGAGTGGTGCGACGGATGCGCAGACGCTCGGCCGCACGGGCGACGATGCCGTTGGCGTCATCCAGCGCCTGCTGGATCAGGCCCTGCTCCAGACCACCGAGGTAGTCCTTCAGGTCCAGGCCTTCGGGCGGCAGCATGGCGTTGGCGGTGAAGTCCGGCGTGTGGCCGTTGATCGCGACGCGCTCTTCCAGGTCGCTGCGCAGGCTGTCGACCATCTGTTCGTCTTCGTCGTCGACGTAGCGGAATTTCTTCGGCAGCTCGGCCACGCCGATCACCCCGTACGGGTGCATGATCGCCATGCGCTCGACCAGGTTGGCCAGCTCGCGGACGTTGCCCGGCCAGCCGTGACGGCACAGCGACATGATCGCCGCCGAGTTGAAACGGATCGAGCCGCGCTTTTCGTGCTCCATGCGCGAGATCAGCTCGTTCATCAGCAGCGGGATGTCTTCGACGCGCTCGCGCAGCGGCGCCATCTCGATCGGGAACACGTTCAGGCGATAGTAGAGGTCTTCGCGGAAGGTGCCGATCTCGATCATGCTTTCGAGGTTCTTGTGGGTCGCGGCGATGATGCGCACGTCGATGCTTTGGGTCTTGTTGCTGCCCACGCGCTCGAAGGTGCGCTCCTGCAGCACCCGCAGCAGCTTGACCTGCATCGGCAACGGCATGTCGCCGATCTCGTCGAGAAACAGCGTGCCGCCGTTGGCCAGCTCGAAGCGGCCGGCACGGCTGGTGATCGCACCGGTGAAGGCGCCCTTCTCGTGGCCGAACAGTTCGCTTTCCAGCAGCTCGGCCGGAATCGCGCCGCAGTTGACCGGCACGAACGGCGCATCGCGGCGCTTGGAATGGTAATGCAGGTTGCGCGCGACCACTTCCTTGCCGGTGCCGGACTCGCCGAGGATCAGCACGCTGGCGTCGGTGTCGGCCACCTGCTGCATCATCTGGCGCACATGCTGGATCGCCCGGCTGGTGCCGACGAGGCTGCGGAACAGGTTGGGTTCGCGGTGACGGCCGCGCTCGCGGGCCTGGTCGTACATTTCGCGGTAGACCTGGGCACGGTGCAGGGAATCGAGCAGCTTGCTGTAGCTGGGCGGCATTTCGAGGGTGGAAAGCACGCGGCGGCGCTGGTCTTCCGGCAGGTCGACGGAAGAATTTTCGCCCATCAGCAAAACCGGAAGGAACTCATCCCAGGTGGACAGTGTCTTTAACAAGCCCATCAGCGCACCCGGAGCATTGACCGTCCCGATCAGCACGCAAATGACTTCACGGCTCGACGACAAAGAGCCGACAGCCTGCTGCCAGTCATGGCTGCCGCAGGGCAAATTTTCTTCGCCGAGAAAATTCAAGATCACCGCCAAATCGCGGCGGCGGACGCTATCGTCATCGATCAGCAGAATTTTGGTTTCACGCCACATGCAATAGCAACTTCCCTAGTCAACTCAATGCCCGAAACGAGGGGCAAGCGAGACGCTTGCAGGACACCTTGTGCCCGTAGACGTCCGAAATCTGAAAACAGCCACTAGTTAAGTCAAAAAACCGTGCACAGTCAAATTTATGGCGCACACATCTGGATTAACTGAGGGTTAATTAACCAAACAGATGGTAAACCTTTGCCGCGTTCTTGGCTTGGTTGATCTGCGTCATCTCGTCGACTATAGCCTGACGCTCCCCCATCGCCACTTCCAGCAGGTCCTTGTACACGTGCAGCAGCTGCTCAAGGTTGCTGCGCAACTCCTCCTCGTCCAGCGACGCTTCGCTCAAGACGTCTTCCATGCAGGATCGGCAATCGAGGTCCAATTGCCCGATCGCCTCCCAGTTGCGCTCGGCCAGTGCGCTGACGAGCGCCATGCGGGTATCTTCGATTCGCTGCAACACAGGGCTCATGACGGCCTCCTCAGGGCTGCGCACCGGGCGCAGGCGCAATGGCGTCCCAGCCTTCCTTGACGGTGGTCAGCAGGCCTGCCACTTCGTCCAGGATGCGCGGATCGCTGCTGATGTTCGCCTCGGCGAGACGTTTCATCATGTAGATGTACAGACCGTCCAGGTCGGCCAGCGCCTCGGCGCTGTTCTCCAGGTCCAGCCCTTCGCGCAGGCCGCTGACGATGCCGATGGCCTTGCTGATCGCCGTGCACTTGGCCGGGACGTCCTTACGCTCGATGGCACCCTTGGCCTGGGCGATGCGCGACAGGCCACCCTCCATCAGCATCTGCACCAGACGGTGCGGGCTGGCTTCGGAAGTCTGGGCGTGGGAGCCGACCTTCTGGTACTGCCGAAGGGCTAACATCGGATTCATGTTCTACCTCATTTGCCACAATGACTCGTATAGCCAATGTATCGCCAGCGAGTCGGGAAACTTTAGACCATAAGACAAAAACCCGGCGCACGCACAAATGCGTAGCCGGGTTTTTGTCATTCTTGCGCGTTACTTCGCAGATTGCTGAGCGGTCAGCGACGTGAAGAACGACGTGATGTTGCTCGCCGTGGCTTTCATTTGCCCTACGAGCAAGTCCATGGCGTTGTATTTTGCGGTCAGCGTTTTGGTCAGGCTGGCCACCCGGATATCCAGCGCTTTCTGCTGATCGGAGATGTCCCGGGTATTGTTGTTCAGGATCGCGAGCCGCTGGTCCAGCAAGCCCTTGGTCTTGCCGTCGGCCGAAGGCTTGAGGTACGGATCCACGGACTTGCTCACGCGCGCCAGCAGACCGTTGGTGTCGTCGGTGCCGGTGAACAGTTGCTGCACCTGGCCAGACGCTCCCGGAACCGCCATCGCCTTGTTAAAGGCCGTGGTGTCGAGCTTCAGGTTACCGGTGATCGGATCGGTGTTCACGCCGATTTCCGACAGGAACGAAATCTTGCCGTTGGTCTTCGTGTTGGTGAACTCGGCACGGATGCCGGCGATCAGCGAACGCGGCAGGGCATCGCCCGTGAACGCAGCCTGCACGGTCAGCTTGCCGTCTTCGTCCGGCGTCGCCTTGGACAGGCTGTCGACGGTGCTCTTGAGCGTGTTGTAGGCGTCGATGAAGGTCTGGAGCGACGTCTGCAGGCCCTTTGTGTTGTTGTCGACGGTGACCGTGGTCGGCGTCGCGTTGGCGGCCACCAGGTTCAGGGTCATGCCGCTGATCGCACCGGAAACCGTGTTGCTCTTGCTGGTCACCGGCAGACCGTCGATGGTCAGCGACGCATCCTTGGCGACATCGCCGACAGAGCCCGAGTCGCCGGCCGCCGGAGTCGCCGACATGACCTTGGTGCCGTCGATTTCCAGGCCGGCGATGCCGCTGACCGTCAGGTCGGAGCCCGCACCGGTCTTGTTCGAGCTGATCACCAGGCGCGAAGCGCCGCTGGCGTCGGTCACGATGTTGGCGGAAATGCCGTTGCTGCCCTGGGCCGTGTTGATGGCGTCGCGGGTGCTCTGCAAGGTGGCGTTGGCCGGAATGGTGACATTGTAATCAGTGCCATTCTGACTGATTTTCAGGGTACCACTCGGAATGGCACTGGACGCACCGCCGGCAAAGGCCGCGCTGGCGACTTTCGAACCTGTGGCCAGATTCTTCACGACGACGCTGTAGGAGCCGGACACCGCGGTGTTGTCAGAGGTGACGGTCAGCGTCTCAGGCTTGCTCGACGTGGCCGTGTAACCGGCGAACGCAGGGTTGGTCTTGCTGCCCAGGGTGGCCAGCGTCGACTGGAATGTGGTCAGCGCGCTCTTGAGCGTGCCCACACCCGAAATCTTCAGGGTGTTGTTTTTTGTCTGGGTATCGAGTTGCGTCTGCTTCGCTGCCTTGTCGGCATTGACCAGCGCGGTGACGATCGCACCGATGTCCAGGCCGGAACCCAGGCCGGTACCCGGTAGAATTGGACTTGCCATGTGCATCTCCCTTCAGTTTGCTGCCGGTCTTTTGACCTTTGCCAGCGCCTAAGACACTTCAAACACTATTCATGCCAGTTGTCAGACTTTGGCGTCGAACAACACGTGGCTCGCGTTGGCGAGGCTGTCTGCCAGCTTGAGCGCCTCCGCGGAGGGAATCTGTCGAACGACCTCGCCCGTCTCGCTCGCGATCACCTTGACGATGACCTTCCCGGAGTTCTCGTCGATCGAAAACTCGAGGTTGCGCTTGATCGACTGCACGAACTTCTCGATCTCCTGCACGGCCAGCTTCAACTTGGTCTCCTCGGTTTCACGGGTCTTCTTGTCCGCGACGGGGGTGACTTCGGCCGCCTTGGCAGGCTCGGACGGTTTTTCAGCAACGGTATTCGCTGGCTTGGGAGCCGGATAAGACACGTTAAGCTTGACGCTCATGTCCATGTCCATCACCTCCTAACGTGAAAAAGCGAGAGAGCACGACCAGCGCACTCCCCCGCCTAAACTCATTCCGAAATTACTGAAGCAGCTTCAGTACAGCGGAAGGCAGTTGGTTGGCTTGAGCCAGAACGGAGGTCGAAGCCTGCTGCAGAGTCTGCTGCTTGGTCAGGTTAGCAGTTTCCGCGGCGAAGTCGGTGTCTTGTACGCGACCTTGTGCAGCGGTGGTGTTTTCGTTGATGTTCTGCAGGTTCTGGATGGTGCTGGTCAGACGGTTCTGCGAAGCACCCAGGTTTGCACGGGTTGCACCGATGGTGGCGATAGCGGCGTCGATAGCGGTGATCGCGTTGTCGATGTTCTGTGCAGCGCCGGTTACGGTAGCACCGGTCAGAACCACAGTACCGCTGCCTACGGACAGGCTGGCGGCGTCGAACTTGGCGCTCAGCACCAGGTCGATGTGGTTGGCGGAGCCAGTGTTCGCGCCCACTTGCAGGGTCACAGTACCAGCCGAACCGTCCAGCAGGAACTTGCCGTTCAGGTTGGTGGACTGAGCGATACGAGTCAGTTCGTCAGACATCTGAGCGAATTCGGCGTTGGTCGCGGTCTGGTCAGCGGTGCCGTTGGTTCCGTTACGGGCTTTAACAGCCAGTTCACGCATACGCTGCAGGATGTCGGTCGAAGCTTGCAGAGCGCCTTCAGCGGTCTGGGCAACGGAGATACCGTCGTTGGCGTTCTGGATGGCCTGGGTGTTACCGCGGATCTGCGAAGACATGCGGTTGGAGATTTGCAGGCCAGCGGCGTCGTCTTTGGCGCTGTTGATTTTCAGGCCGGAAGACAGGCGCTGCATCGAAGTCGACAGAGCGTCGGAAGCGCGGTTCAGGTTTTTCTGAACGTTCAGCGACGTGGTGTTGGTGTTTACAGTTAAAGCCATGACGAATTCCTCGTTGGTTGGGTACTGCGGCTTCCGGCCCTGGCAACCGCCGGGTATGGCCTAGAGAACCTTCGTAATAGTTATCGTCGGGATCGCAGGTTGCTTGAGGGCTTTTTTCAAAAAATTTGCCATCAACCTGCCACCCCTCAGAAAACAAGGACTTAGCCTTCCTTTACCCACGAAAAAATGACGTCATAAAACCGTCCGCAGCGCAAACCTGCGGGCTAGCGCCTCCGGCGCTGCTCAGCCCGACAGGTTTTGCAGAAGGTCGACCAGTTCACATTCCATGTGATCGGCCAGCCCCAGCCAATCCTGGCGCTCCTGACACGCCAGCATGTGCGTCAGCACCTGCATCCACCCCTGCTGGCTTTCCGGCGTTGCGCCGACCATCAACCGCTGCGCTTTCTCGAACACATCGACCATCTCCAGCGCCGCTTCGACATCGCGTCCCAACCGGAACAGCCCGGCACATTGTCGACACTCCTCGACGCACTGCTGCAACGCGCTCATTGCACGAACTCCTCGTTGAAACCCGTTCCGGCGATCCTCGCCCCCGCCCGGCTGCTGTTGAGGAACTTCACCTGCGGGTGACGGGCGATGTAGCGCTCCAGCACGCAGAGATAGCCTCGGAAGTTGAGCTGGGTCTTGACTCGTTCGCCGTTGCCGTCATGCACCCAGTGCCGCGCCTGGTTGACCGACGGCCCCAGGTCGCCGTCGTTCCAACCGGCATGGGTCTTGTTCATCGGAAAGGCGAAGTCGGCGCCGAACAGCGTGATGCTCGCCGCCCCCATCTTCACCGCCAGATCCACGGCGGGATGGATCACGCTGCCGCCCACATGCAGCAAGGCCCGCGGGTGTCGCTCGCGCAGCCCGGTGTAGACCGGGCTGAGCGAGTAGCCGCCGTAACGTTTGCCCTTCCAGGCCTTCAGCACCTGCGGATCGCTCATCGGCAGGTACACCAGCGCAATGCCGTCGGAGTCTTCGAACGGCAAGTGCCGCAAGCTGATGCGCTGATCGATGCTCACCACGATGTCCGGCACGATTCCGCGCTCGCGCAGCGGCCGGTAAGCGGTGTCGACGCAAATGAACAGCGGGCGCTCGGCCCGCCCGCGAATCGCCGCCAGCCGCTCGAAGTGCCCTTCCAGGGTCGGCCCGGTGGCGATCACATAGACCTCGCGGCCGGCGCAGCTGCCGAACAGTTGCGCGACGTCGTCGTCCGCCAGCAGCACCGGCAGGCAGTCCTGCAAGCGCTGGACAATGAATGGCGACTGCGGGTCGAACTCGCGGTTGTTGAAGCTCAGGTGCACTTCGCTGACCAGCCGATCGCGGATCTTCGCGTTGAAGTCGTCGGCCAGCAGCATCTCCGCCGGCAAGGCAAAGAACGGCGTGCAGATATCGGGCAGATCCCCGGCGTACAGCAGCTCCACCCGGGCATCGTCCAGCCAGTGGCGCTGATCGAGCAATTGCAGCACCAGCGAGAACAGCGCGCCGTTGAGGATGTGCACGTACAGCCGCTCAAGCCCCGGGCGCTCCAGCAGCACCGCCGGCAAGTCCCCCAGGCCGGTGCCGTAGACATGCAGTTGCGCCTTGTCGGCCGGCAGGCTCGCCGCCTGGATCCGCGCCTCGTGCACACGGTCGTGGCGGCTGGTGAGCTGGATGCCGGCCACGCTCAGTGTCGATCCCAGCCCCTGCGTCAACTCTGCCTGGACCGCCGAACTGTCCTCGGCCATCAACCGCGCAGCCAGTGCCGGCCAACGGCGCTCGATGACCTCGGCGTTATCCTGGAAAAACTCGCTCACTGGCACCTCGCATTTCGTTCAGGCAAAAAAATGGCGTTCAAGGTTAACCCTTGAACGCCATTTTTGTATCCGTTGTTTCCGCCCGGGCTCAGGGACGGTAGATGATCGCCGAACCCCACGACAGCCCGACGCCGAAACCGCTGAGCGCCACACGCTGCCAGGACGAGTCCAGCGCATGCTTCTCCAGCAGCAGGGGAATGCTCGACGACACGGTGTTGCCGGTCTCGACCATGTCCTTGACGAACTTCTCCGGGTCGCCCTCGAAGCGGCGCGCCACGGCATCGACGATGGCCGCGCTGCCCTGGTGGATGCAGAACGCGTCGATGTCGTCGGCCGCAAGGCCCGAATCGTCGAGCAGCTCATGCAGGTGCGCCGGCACCTTGAGCAGCGCGAAGTTGAACACCTGGCGACCGTTCATGAAGAACACGCCGTCGGTGACCTTAAGGTGCGGCGCGCCGGAGCCGTCGGTGCCGAACTTGGCCTTGCCCAGCGCCCAGGTCGGGTCTTCGCCCATCCAGGTGGCGGTGGCGGCGTCGCCGAACAGCATGGTGGTGTTGCGGTCCTGCGGGTCGACGATCTTGGAGTACGGGTCGGCGGTGATCAGCAGGCCGTTCTTCAGGCCGGCGGCTTCCATGAAGCCCTTGATCGCATAGATGCCGTAGACGTAGCCCGAGCAGCCCAGGGAAATGTCGAACGCCGCGACGTGGGTCGGCAGGCCCAGTTTGTCCTGGACGATGGCGGCGGTGTGCGGCAGGCCTTCTTCGTCGCCGTTCTGGGTGACGACGATCAGGGCGTCGATGGATTCGCGTTTCAGGTCAGGGTTGCTGGCAAACAGCGCATTGGCCGCTTCGACGCACAGGTCGGAGGTTTCCTGTTCTGCGTCCTTGCGCGGCAGGAAGGCCGAACCGATCTTGCCGAGGATGAACTCTTCATCCTTCTCGAATTTTGCACCTTGTGCGTAATTGTCCACGCCGGCTACAGGAACGTAGCTCGCAATGCTTTTTATGCCAATCATTACGGCTTCCCAATAATAAACAGCCCAATACCACCGCTCGCAAGGAATTCGAGGGGCGCCGACAAACAGAAAACGGCCGCCGCAAAGGGCAGCCACGGGGAGCGCAAAGGGCTGTCACTGGAACCGAATCACGGGCCAGGCGCCATCTCCCCGGTCAATACAATACAGTGAAGATGCGCGTTATGACTCGCAGGTCACGCTATTTTGCCGAATCGGTCCGGATCAGGTCATTCGACCAAGGACCAGTCCAGCGGCGTGCCGCGTTTGATCGGCTGGCGCGCACGGCGCCCAAGGACGGTTTCGGCGTGTTTGGGCGCCAGGCCCAGACCGGGACGGATGGCGCGCAGGTTGGCCGCCGTGAAGGGTTCGCCGGCCGCCATGTCGGCGGTGACGTACAGCGAACGGCGATAGACCAGCGACTTGCGCTCGGCCTCGGTGACGCCGTAATGCACCTGGCCCAGGGCCTGCCAGGCGCGCTCGGTCTCCACCACCAGGCTGGCCAGTTCGGCCGGCTCCAGCGAGAAACTGGCGTCCACCCCGCCGGCCGAGCGGTCGAGGGTGAAATGCTTCTCCACCACCGTCGCCCCCAGCGCCACGGCGGCGACGGACACGCCGACACCCATGGAATGGTCGGACAGCCCCACTTCGCAGCCGAACAGCTCACGCAGATGAGGAATCGTGCGCACGTTGCTGTTGAGCGGCGTCGCCGGGTACGTGCTGGTGCACTTGAGCAGCACCAGATCCTTGCAGCCGGCCTCGCGGGCCGCGCGCACGGTCTCGTCCAGCTCGGCGAGGCTGGCCATGCCGGTGGAGATGATCAGGGGCTTGCCGGTGGCCGCCACCCGGCGGATCAGCGGCAGGTCGGTGTTCTCGAAACTGGCGATCTTGTAGGCCGGCACGTCGAGGCTTTCCAGGAAATCCACCGCCGTGTCGTCGAACGGCGTCGAGAACGCGAGCATGCCCAGTTCCCTGGCCCGGGCGAAGATCGGCGCGTGCCACTCCCACGGGGTGTGGGCCTTTTCGTACAGCTCGTACAGCGAGGTGCCGGCCCACAGGCTGCCGGGATCCTTGATGAAGAACTCGCCTTCGGCCAGGTCCAGCGTCATGGTCCGGGCGGTGTAGGTCTGCAGCTTCAAGGCGTGGGCGCCGGCCTTGGCTGCCGCTTCGACGATCTGCAGGGCCACGTCCAGCGACTGGTTATGGTTGCCGCTCATCTCGGCAATGATGAACGGCGGCGCGTCGGCACCGATCAGGCGGTCACCGATCTTGAAACGGCTCATGGGCGGGATTCCTTCAACTCACGGGTGAACGCGCAGGCACTCTGGGTGAACCCGGCGTCGCGAAATACATTCATTGAGGCCTGGTTGGCCGGCAGCACCCGGGCGGTGACGGCGGTCAGCTGCGGCCAGTGCGCAGAGACGAACGCTTCGCCACGGGCCAGCAGCGCCCGCCCCCAGCCAAGACCGAAACGCCCCTCCAGCAGGTAGATCGACACTTCGGCCTCGAAACCGCGCAAATCATAGCGCAGCACGCCGACCGGGCCGTCGTCGGCCTCGGCGATCAGCAACAGACGCCGGGGATTGCTCAAGCTTGCCGTCAGCCAGTTCAGGTGCTGCGGCCACTCGATCACGCCGGACTCCAGCGACCAGCGCCGCACCGGCTCGGCATTGCGTCCGTCAAACAGCAATTGCGCATCGTCCGCCGTCGCCGGCCGCACCGTAAGCACCGCGCCGGCCAGCGCGGCCGCGACCCGCAGGGCACCGCGCCCGTCCACCAGCTTTCGCGAACGCTCGGCCAGGCCCTGGCGCAGGTAAGGGTTGCTCACGACAAAGCCGACCGCCTGACGCAGCTGCTCGACGCTGACCTGCTCCCGGGCGCCCATGAACACATGCGCGCCCGCCGCCGCCATCACTTCGCCGTTGGCCTGCTGGTTGTTCGACACCGCGATGCAGATCGTCGGCAGGCCCAGGGCCGCCCGTTCCCAACTGGTGCCGCCGCCGGCGCCGATGAACAGGTCGGCCTCGGTCATGCGTCGGTGGAAGTCACTGACGAAACTGTGCAGGCGCCAGTTCGGCCGCGTCTCGGCCAGTGCCTGCATTTGCGTCCAGGCCGGGTTGTCGGCGCCGGCGACGAAGTCCACGTCTAGCTCGGAAAAGTCCGCCAGCGCCAGCATCGCGTGATGGGTCTGCCGGGCCGCATCGAAGCCGCCGAAGTTCACCAGCACACGCCTGGCCACAGGCTTGATGTCGATCGGCGGGCAGCTGAATTCCTCGCGCAGCATGGCGTAGCGCGGGCCGAGCAGCGTGCGGCAGTGCGCAGGCAGCAGCGGCCGGTAGTCTTCGTGCAGGCCGGAGAGGTTCTGATTGAGCAGCAGGTCGACGCTGTAGCGGCGGGTCGCCAGGTCGTCCACCGCCGCGATCCGGGGCGCCCAGCGGCGGGCGGCGGTCTGCCAATGGTGATCGAGGCCGTAATGGTCGGCGATGATCCAGTCGAACGCGGCGTGGCCTTCCAGTTGCGCGGCCAGCGCGTCGATGTCCGCCTGCCACGGCAGCATCGATTCGATGGCCTGGTGCGGGTCTTCGCCGGGGTAGCGCTCCGGCAGCGCGAAGGTTTCGAAGCCCTCGGCCCGCAAGGCCTCCAGCCGATGCCCCGGCAAGCGGCGGCAAGCGAACGCGACATGGCTGCCCTGCGCGCGCAACACCCGGGCCAGCGGCAGGCAGCGGGCGATGTGGCCGCTGCCGATGGTCGGCGAGGCGTCGGCGCGGATCAGGAGTCTCATGACAGTGCTCCGCCGGCCTTGAGCGCGGCGTAGAGGTACTCGGCCCGCGTCCAGTCTTCGGGCGTGTCGATGTCTTGCACCAGATGCCGGGGCAGGATCACCGGCAGGCTGGCCGGCGAATACAGCACCTCGCCGCGCAGCCAGGCCTCACGGCGGCCCCAGTAGAACTGGCCGGCGTCCTGGAACGCCTCGGGCAGATCCTGCGAACGGGTGTTGCGAAACTCGGGGTACAACGCCGTCAGGGCGCCCTGCCCGTCGAGCGTCAGCGCGCGCTGCACCGGGAAGCCGAAGCCGCACACGGAGAAGGCGAACGACTTGTCGGGATGGCGTTCCAGCGCTTCGAACCCTTCGCGCAGATAGCGCGCCTGCAACAGCGGTGCGGTGGCGTACACGCAGCAGGCGTAATCGAACGCCGGCAACTGCCGCAATGCATGTTCGATCACCGCGGCGGTGCCGGTGAAGTCATCGGCCAGATCCGCAGGACGCAAGAATGGCACCTGCGCACCATGGGCCCGTGCGACGTCGGCGATCTCCTGATCGTCGGTGCTGACGACGACCTGGTCGAACAGCCCCGACTCGAACGCCGTGCGGATCGAACGGACGATCATCGGCACGCCGTCGAAGGGCTTGAGGTTTTTGCGCGGGATGCGCTTGCTGCCGCCCCGGGCCGGGATGATCGCCACGTTGCTCAAGGGCGTTTTTCCAGCAGGAACCAGGTGATGTCATCCACCGGGAACTGCGGGTCGCGGTGATAGGCGAAACCGTAGTCCAGCAGGTGCAGGTCGGCGTAGCGATCAAGCATTTCGCCGGCGAAGTCGCGCTTGAACAGCTTGCCGCTGTTGCCGCGGTAGAAGACCTCCACCGGCGCCGGGTTGTAGTACTCGGCGATCAGGATGTAGCGCCGGCTCAGCCGATACAGCTGTTCGTAGGCGTTCGCCAGCAACTCGGGCGCCAGATGGATCAGCACGCCCTTGCTCAGGGTCAGGTCGTAGCTGCGCTCGCGGGGAAAGTCGAACAGCGAGCCGTGCCAGATCTGCGCGATGTCCAGCGCCCTTGCCTGCTCGCAGGCGTTGGCGTTGATTTCGACGCCGAACAGCTCGCACCCGGGCAGCAATTGACGCAATGCCTGCAGGTTGTTGCCGGCGTTGGTGCCCAGTTCCACCAGGCTGTCGATCCGCCCGGCGCGGGCCAGCGCCTTGGCGAACAGCGCCAGGTTGGCCGCCACCAGCGGCTGGCCGACGTTGCGGCCGACATACTGGTTGCCGAACTCGCCCTGCCAGAACTTTTCCTGTTCGCTCAAATCACGCATTTCAGATACCCGTCCGCCGCAGCGGCATTCATTCGGTCAGGCGGCGCAACTGCTCGACCACATGATCCTGCTGCGCTTCGGTCAGCAACGGGAACATCGGCAAGCTGATGGCCTCGGTGTAATAGCGCTCGGCCTCGGGGAAATCCCCTTCGGCGAATCCGAGCTCACGGTAGTACGGCTGCAGGTGCACCGGAATGTAATGCAGGTTCGCGCCGATCCCGGCCGCCCGCAAGCCTTCGAACACTTCGCGGTGGCTGCGGCCGATGCGCTCGGTCTGCAGGCGCACCACGTACAGGTGCCAGGCGGATTCGGCCTCGGCCTGGGCGCTGGGCAACGTCAGCGGCAGGTACGCCAGCAGACGGTCGTAACGCGCCGCCAGCTCACGGCGGCGGGCGACGAAGGCGTCGAGCCTGGCCAGTTGCGAGAGCCCCAGGGCAGCCTGCAGATCGGTGATGCGGTAGTTGAAGCCCAGCTCCACCTGCTGGTAGTACCAGGGGCCGTGGCTGGGTTCGGTCATCTGCTGCGGATCGCGGGTCATGCCGTGGCTGCGCAGGCGTTGCAGGCGCTCGGCCAGTTCCCGGCAGTTGGTCAGCACCATGCCGCCCTCGGCGCTGGTGATGATCTTCACCGGGTGGAAGCTGAACACGGTCATGGCGGCGAACTCGCCGCAGCCGACCGGCCGCCCGGCGTAGCTCGCCCCCACCGCGTGAGAGGCGTCTTCGATCACGGTGAAGCCGTAGCGCTCGGCCAGCCCGGCGATGCGCCGCATGTCGCAGCTCTGCCCGGAGAACGCCACCGCCACCAGCACCTTGGGCAGCGTGCCTGTGCGTTCGGCGTCATCCAGCTTGGCGGCCAGCACTTCGGCGTCGAGGTTCCAGGTCAGCGGATCGATGTCGACGAAATCGACCTCGGCGCCGCAGTAGCGCCCGCAGTTGGCCGACGCCAGAAAGGTGTTCGGCGTCGTCCACAGACGGTCGCCCGGCCCCAGCCCCGCCGCCACGCAGGCGATGTGCAGCGCCGCCGTGGCGTTGCTCACCGCCACGGCGAAATCGGCCTGGCAACGCTCGGCCACGGCCTGCTCGAAGCGCTCGATGGTCGGCCCTTGGGTCAGCCAGTCCGAGCGCAGCACCTCCACCACCGCATCGATGTCTGCCTGGTCGACGCTCTGCCGGCCGTACGGGATCATGCCGAGAGCTTCGCGTGCAGGTCGGCGATCTGAGCCACCGACAGGAAGTGCGGGTTGGTGTCGGAACGGTACTCGAAGTCCTCACCCACCGGCCGGCCACGCTCGCCGAGCTTGTCCACGGAGAAATCCACGTCGACGCTGGTGAAACGGATCGACGGCTGGATCGTGTAGTGGTCGTCGAACTCCAGGGTCATCCGCGCATCGTCCAGCGGTACCATCAGCTCATGCAGCTTTTCCCCCGGACGGATGCCGACGTGCTTGTGCGGCAGGTGTTCGGCCATGCCCAGCGCCAGGTCGACGATGCGGATCGACGGGATCTTCGGCACGAACACTTCGCCGCCGTGCATCCGCGCGAAGCTGTCGAGGACGAACTGCACACCGTGGTCGAGGGTGATCCAGAAGCGGGTCATGCGCTCGTCGGTGATCGGCAGCTCCCGGGCGCCTTCGGCGATCAGCTTGCTGAAGAACGGCACCACCGAGCCCCGCGAGCCGGCCACGTTGCCGTAGCGCACCACGGCGAAGCGGGTCTGCTGTTCACCGGCGATGTTGTTGGCGGCGACAAACAGCTTGTCCGACAGCAGCTTGGTCGCGCCGTACAGGTTGATCGGGCTGGCGGCCTTGTCGGTGGACAGCGCCACGACTTTCTTCACGCCGTTGTCGATGGCCGCGGCGATGATGTTCTCCGCGCCGTTGACGTTGGTGCGGATGCATTCGGTGGGGTTGTACTCCGCCGCCGGCACCTGCTTGAGCGCCGCGGCGTGCACCACGTAGTCGATGCCGCGCATGGCCTGGCGCAGGCGGTCGGCGTCGCGCACGTCGCCCAGGAAGTAGCGCATGCACGGCGCGTTGAACGTCTGCTGCATTTCGTACTGCTTGAGTTCATCCCGGGAGAACACCACCACCCGCTTGGGCTGGTACTGCTCCAGCAGGCGGCGGATGAACTGGCGACCGAACGAGCCGGTGCCGCCGGAGATGAAGATCGATTTACCGTTGAACATGTCTTGAGTCCCGTCCCCTGCGCGAAGGCTTAGGCAAGCAGTTGCGCCCAGTCCGGCGAAGCGCTTTCGTTGAGGGTATAGCCTTTGCCGGTCAGGCTCAGGTTCGCGTTGTAGGCCTGATCCGCGGCGAAGGCCGCGGACCATTTTTCCCGCAGCGCCTCAAGCGCTTGCGGCGCCTGGGGCAGTTGGCCCGGATGCAGCACCTGCACCGACGGCGTCCACACGGTGAGGTAGCCGGCCTGCCCCGCTTTCAGGCACAGGTCGACGTCGCTGAAGCCGTCCGCGAAGGTGGCGTCGTCCAGACCGTCCAGGCCATCGAACAGCGCCTTGCGCACCATCAGGCAAACGCCCGACACCGCCGAATAGCCGTGCTCCACCGACAGGCGGTACAGGTAACCGTCGGCGTCGTGCTTCTCGCCGATGAAAGCCGAACCGACTCCGCCGTTCAGGCCGAGGATCAAGCCCGCCTGGCTGACCTTGCCGTCGCGGTCCACCAGTTTCGGGCCGACCACGCCGACTTCCGGACGCAGCGCGTGGTTGAGCAGCGAGTCGAGCCAGTTCGGGTTGACCACTTCCGCATCGGCGGCAAGCAGCACCAGGTATTCACCCTGGGCCTGACGGCTGGCGGCATTGATCAGTGCCGGCCCGTTCAACGGCTGCTCGGCGCGCAGCACCTGGACCTTCGGATGCCGATAGGCGCCCAGCCAGTCATTGACCTCGGCCGACTGCTGCGCCGTCGCGGCCACCAGGATCTCGTAATGGTGATAGCGGGTACGCAGCAGCACGCCTTCCAGGCAACGCTGCAAGGCAGGCAGGTCGTTGCCGGCCGGCACGATCACCGACACCAGCGGGCGCTCGGTGTGGTGGTAGTCGATCTGGTAGATCCCCGGCGTCGAGGACGTGACCTTGGCCTTGTAGCCGCGGGAGCCCAGGTGACGCAGCAGGGCCAGGCGCTCGTGAGGGTTTTCCTCCAGCTTCGGCGCACGGGCGATCAGCAGCGGCTCGTCGAGGTGGGCCAGGCTGTTGAGGCCGTCCTGTTCGAGGATGCGCAGCAGCAGGTCGAATTCCAGCGCCTTGCTGAAGTCCGCCCGATAGCCGCCGACCGCGACCAGCGACTCGCGGCGGATCAGCCAGTGGCGCGCCATCATGCCCGGCAGGCTCAGCAGCAAGTCCAGGTTGAAGCCCGGACGGAACACATCCGCCAGCGCGCCGCTGTCCTGACGCTGAATCTCGTCGGTGGACACCGCGCTGCAACCGTCGGCGGCCATCAGTTCCAGGCTGGCGCGCAGCAGGCCGCCGGCGGTGAACTCGTCGCCCGCTTCGGCCAGCAGCACCCAGTCGCACGGCGACTGGCGGGCGCTCTGGTTGAGCTTCTCGACCAGGTTGCCCGGCGTGACGCGGACAAAGTGCAGGGTGTTCTGCGCCGTGGTGGCGGCCGGCGGCTCACCGGTGGTGAACACGACGATCCGGAACGCCTTGCACTGGCCTTCGAGCAGGCTGTCGAGGGTGACTTGCACCTTGTCGATGTCGTTGTCCAGGTCCAGCAGGAAAACGCCGAACTGCGGGCCGCCGCCGTTGACCGCCAGGTGCCCGGCAATCGCTTCGCGTTGCCGGGCATCCGGCTGACGCGCAGCCAGCCACTTGAGCAACTTGCCGGACTGCATCTTCCCGAACGTCTGACGGTGATCCTCAAGGGTCACGGCCTCCAGACGCGCGAGCCAGTCGCGCGTCTTCTGCGCCTCTTCGTCTTCGCCCGCCTGCTCCAGCTGCGCCAGCAGGCGCTTGAGCACTTCGCGGTTGAAGGCGTTGAGGTCGTGGGCCTGCCACAAGCGGTCCAGCACGCTCTCGGCGGTGTCGTTGTTGCGTGCCTGCAGCAAGTGAGCCTGACGGGTCCACACGCCCTCCAGGCCGTTCAACTGCACGCGGCCGGCCGGCATGGTGTGGAGCATGAATTCGATCTGCTCCAGGCGATCGAAGAAGGCCTGGTTGTAGAACGGCATTTCCACGTACTGCAGCGGTCCGAACCGACGGTCCGGACGCTTGAGCGCCTGGTGCCAGGTGGACTGGAAAATCAGCTCGGCGGTCAGGGCGCGCCCCGATTGCAGGCTGTCGACCATCGCCTCGAAACTCTCCAGGGCAAAGGCCTTGCCTTGCTCGGCGTCCAGTCCCTGGATGCCGGTGGGCAACGACGCCAGGAACTCGGCGAACGCCTCGCGCTCGGCCACCGACTTGGCGTCCATGTACGTCAGCGAGTGGTACACCTCGGTGCTGTGCTCGGAGTTGCCGTAGTTGATTTCGCGCACCACGTAAGGGATCGGCAGGATCCGCGCCTTGGCGCAGGCCAGCATGTAGTACACATGGCCGATCTCCTGCCACTGGAAGCTGGTGCCCGCCGGCATCGCCGCGTGCCAGGACTTCATCAGGTCGGTACGGGTCACCGCGTAGAACGGCGGGATGTACTGGCTCATGTAATCGATGACGCGGTCCTGGGCCCGCTCGGACGCATAGTCTTCGCAGACCTTCTTGTCGCGGCGGTAGTAGCTCACGTCGCCGGCCAGGGTCAGGTACATCAGGCAGTAGCCGTGGCACATGCCGTAGTCGGGATGGTCTTGCAGGAAACCCACGGACTCGGCCAGCGAATCGTGCAGGATGAAGTCGTCGTCCGCCGCCAGCACGGTGTACGGCGTGGTCACGCGCTCCACGCCATAGGCCAGCTTGGCCTGCATGCCCCAATAGGCGAACTGCGGCACGTGGTGATAGTCGATGGCGGAAAAGTCGCCTTCGGGCAGTTCCGGACTGGAGTCCAGCACCATGATCCTGCAAGGCAAGGCGCTGTAATACTTCACCGCCCGGCGCAGGAACGCCGGACGATTATGGGTAAACAGCACCACGGTCAACAGCTCATTGAGCACCGGCGCCTGTTCCGAACCGTACTTGCCTTGCATAACCTCTCCCCACTACCGGCGAATCGCCAAATCTACGCTTTGATGATGTTTCGATTAACGCACGCGACGCAGGTAGCCGTCCGGCGCCACGGTGATCAGCAGCTTGTTCTGCAACTGAACGTCGATCTCGAAATCCTTGTTCTCTTCCAGGTATTTCCACACGGCGGTCTTCGGGTTGTCGCCCGGGCCCCACGGACGGTCCGGGAAGAAGTCGGCCGGCATGTCTTCGACCACGGTGTCCATCACCACGCAGTAGCTGTCCACGGAGACCAGCGGCGCGTACAGGCGCAGCTCTTCGAGCACGTGGTCGTGGGTGTGGTTGGAGTCCAGCACCAGGATCACTTTCTTGCCTTCGGCGGCGGCGCGCACCTTGGCGGCGATCTCAGGGTCGATGCTCGAACCTTCGATCATGGAGATGCGCTTGCTCATCGGGTGGCTCTCGATGGCTTCGCGGTTGTGCGGGCGGATGTCCAGGTCGACGCCCAGCACTTCGCCGTGGCCTTGCAGTTCCAGCAGCGAGGCGTAGTAGATGATCGAACCGCCGTGGGCGATGCCGCACTCGATGACCAGGTCCGGCTTGACCTGCCAGATGATCTCCTGCATCGCCATCATGTCTTGCGGCAGCTGGATGATCGGGCGGCCCATCCACGAGAAGTGGTAGCTGTACTTGTGCTTGGCCGATTCATTGAAGAAATCCCGGGCCAGGCCAGTGAGTTTCTGGTCGTCGCCTTGCTGGGCGATCTGCTCGCGGCACTCGGCTTCGAAGGCTTTGTTGATGCTGTTGTCGGTCATGTTCACGATCTCGGTAGTCACTGGAACGAAGCGCTGTCAACGGCGTGATAGACGTAGCGCCCATCGGTCATCCGCTTGATCTCTTCGAGGTAATTGGAATTCATCACAAACAGGTTGGCGCCTTCGGGCAAGGCGTCCATGGCTTCTTGCGGCGAGGATACCCGCGCGCCGCTCAGGGGCAGGTAGCGCCCCTGCTTGGCCGGGTTGATGTCCACCACGCGATCCACCGCCACGCCCGCCCTTTGCAGGAACAGCGAATAGATCACGCCTTTGGAGGACGCACCCCAGATCGCCGAACCCTGTCCGGGCGCGGCCTGGATGATCTGCACCGCGCGCTCAAGGCTCGCGGTGAAGCCGTCCGGCAGGGCCAGGCGCGGCACCGGTTGCTCCGGGGCCAGGCGCAGCGTGGCCAGGTCGGCGACGATGTACAGGTATTGGCCGCCGAACAGGTGGCCGGCCTCGTGCACGGTGCCGAACATCCGGCGCAGGTCGTCGAGGCGGAAATAATTGACGTGCTCGTAGAACAGGTCGAACCAGGCGCGGTGTTCGAGGATCCAGTCGAAGCACGGCACTTCGATATAGATCTGCCCGCCCTGGTTGGCTTCGGCGATCACCGCCAGAAAGCTCACCGGATCCTGGATGTGCTCCAGCACGTGGCGCAGCACCACGGCGTCCGCCGCCAGGCCCAGGCCGCGGGTGAACGGGGCTTTGATCACGTCGGCGCTGTCGCCTTCGTAGGCCGGGTCGATGCCGGTGATGCGGTAGCCCAGGCCCTTGAGCAGCTCAAGGAAGTAGCCCTTGCCGCAGCCGACCTCGATCAGCTCCTGCCCCTTGAAGTGCTTGGCGATGATGCCTTCGACGTCGTGCAGGTGCTTCTGGAACTGGCCGGAATGGGCCTGCTCGTTCTGGTAGTCGGCGTCGTAGCTGAGCTTGTCGGCGTCGAACGCCGCGTTGAAGATCAGGCCGCTGCGCTCGTCCTGGACCAGCAGCATGTCGGCGCGGGCCGATGCCTTCGCCGACTCGGGATCGGCGAAGGTGCGGTTCTGCAGCACCGGCAGGTCGGTGGCGCGGTACAACTCATGCCTCATGGCGGTCTCCCAGTAACTGTTGCAGACGCTCGGTCACCGCCCAGAACGCCATCGGCTCGTGGGTCGGGTACGGGTAGTGACCCAGGTTCAGGCCGATGGACGCGCCGCGCTCGCGCACGCGCTGCTCGACCAGTGCACGCACCGAAACCGGTTGGCCGCTGGCGCAGTTGAGCGTGCCGTCGAAATCGCGTTTGTGCAGGATCGCGGCGAGATGCGCGGCGGCGGTTTCAATCGCCAGAAAATCCCGTAACTGTTCACCGGCCGACATGTTGAACGTGGGCTCACCCGCATCGATCGCCCGGTCCAGCGCCGCCAGCAGACTGTTGGGGTTCTGCCCTTCGCCGTGCAGGTAGAACAGCCGCACCCATTGCAGAGTGAACGGATATTCCTGCTGCAAATTCTGCAGAAACAGGTGCAGCGTATGCTTGGCCAGCCCGTAGGGGTTGGTCGGCTGCGCATCGTTCCGTTCGCTCAGCGGGCCGCTCTGCATGCCGTATTCGAAGCAGGTGCCGGTCACCAGCACTTGCTTCACGCCCGCCTCCACCACGCTTTTGACGAAGCGGTAGTCGGCCATCAGGTTATGTTCGAAATGGAACAGCGCGCGGTAGTTCGGCAACCCCGGCCAGGCCAGGTGCGCGAGGGCATCGACACCTTCGGTCAGCGCGCCGATGTTCAGGTCCGCTGCGTGAATATCCGCGCTGACGAACTCGACGTCATTGATCCACGGCATATCCGCAGCTTTCTGTGCATCACGCGCCACCGCCCGCACCGTGCAGCCGCGGGCCAGCAGCGCCGCGACCAGGTGACGACCGACGAAGCCGGTGGCTCCGGTGACCAGGACCTTCACAGGACTTTCATCTCCGGCACGGCGATCACGAAGCGTCCGTCCCACTGACGCACATGCGCCAGTTGCTGGCTGACTTCGTGCAGCAGGTTCCACGGCAGCACCAGCACGTAGTCCGGTTTCTCGAGGTCGATCCGCTCAGGCGCCACGATCGGAATGCGGCTGCCCGGCAACAGCTTGCCCTGCTTGTGCGGGTTGGCGTCGGCCACCCAGGCCAGCAGGTCGGGCTTGACCCCGGCGTAGTTGAGCAGCGTGTTGCCCTTGGCTGCCGCGCCGTAGCCGACCACGCGCTTGCCGTCGGCCTTGGCCTTGAGCAGGAAGCGCAGCAAGTCGTGCTTGATGCGTTCGGCGGCGGGCGCCAGCGTCGCGTAGTAGCCGGCGGTCTTCACCCCGGCGTCGAGCTCGGCCTGCAACTGCTGCTGCACCGCCGGCTGCACGGCGCGTCGCTCGCCGTCCCGGCGCTGCACGAACACCCGCAGCGAACCGCCATGGGTGCTCAGTTGGCTGACGTCGAACACTTCCAGGCCGTTGCGCTCGCACAGGGTCTGCACGGCGGTCAGGGACAGGTAGGAATAGTGCTCGTGATACAGCGTGTCGAACTGCGCGCCGGCCATCAGCGTCAGCAGTTGCGGGAACTCGAACGTGGCCACGCCGGTGGGCTTGAGCAACGCGGCGAAACCGCCGAGGAAATCGTTGATGTCCGGCACATGGGCCAGCACGTTGTTGGCGGCCATCAGGTCGGCGGCCCAGCCGTCGGCCTTCAGTTGCGCGGCGGTGTCGCGGCCGAAGAACAGCTCACGGATCTCCAGGCCCTTTTCCCGCGCTGCCTGGGCGGTGCTGCGGGTCGGCTCGACGCCCAGGCACGGAATGCCGCGACCGGCCACGTACTGCAGCAGGTAGCCGTCGTTGGCGGCGACTTCCACCACCCGGCTGTCGGCGTTCAGGCCGAAGCGCTCGGCCATCTCGGCCACATAACGCTCGGCATGGGCCAGCCAGGTGCTGGAGAACGAACTGAAATAGGCGTACTCGGCGTCGAACAGGCTGTCGGCGGAGGTGTAGTCCTCGGTCTGCACCAGCCAGCATTGCTGGCACACGGCGACCTTCAGCGGCACCCATTGCTCGGCCTGCTCCAGGCGGTCGGCATGCACGTAGGCGTTGGACGGCGGCGAGGTGCCGAGGTCGATCAGCGGCAGGCTCAGCGGTGCGGCGCACCCACGGCAATTCATAGACGCACTCCAGCGAAGTGTTGATCGAGCGCGGGATGGCTGGAGTCCCGCGCCGACAAATTATTGACAGGCAACGGCCAGGCGATGGCCAGCCGCGGATCGTTCACCGACAGCCCGCCCTCGTGCTCCGGCGCGTAGTCGGCGCTGTGCAGGTAAAGCAGTTCGGCGTCGTCGGTCAGGGTCTGGAAGCCGTGGGCGAAGCCGGCCGGGATCAGCAGGCTGCGGCCGTCGCCGGCCTTCAGGTGTTCGGCGTGCCAGTGCAGGAAGGTCTCGGAGTCCGGGCGCAGATCCACCGCCACGTCCCACACCTCACCGCGCACGCAGGTGATCAGCTTGGCTTCCGGCGCGTGGGCGTTCTGGTAATGCAGGCCGCGCACGCTGCCCTTCTCGCGGGTGCAGGAATGGTTGATCTGACGGATATGGAACTCACGGCCGAACGCGCTCAGGCTGCCCTCGCAGAACAGCCGGGCGAAGTGCCCGCGCTGGTCTTCGAAGCGCTTGTGGCGGACGTTGAACAGCCCGGCCAGCGGCAGGGCCTGCAAGGAGAATTCGCTCACAGCGCGCCCCGGTACAGGTTCAGCTGGCCGAGGGAGACCCGGCGCATGTCATCGCCGTTCTGCCACGCCAGGTGCCAGTCGAGGGTCTGGGTCAGGCATTGCTGCAAGCTCCAGCGCGGCTGCCAGCCCAGCACCTGACGGGCGCGGCTGCTGTCCAGGCGCAGCAGGCCGGCCTCGTGCAGCTCGCTCGGCTCGATGCGCAGGCCACGGGCCTGGGGCCAGCGGTTGGCGAGCAGTTCCACCACTTCGCCGACGCTGCACATGTCCGCCTCGCCCGGGCCGAAGTTCCACGCGCCTGCGTACTCCGGGCCCTCTTCGTAGAGGCCGGCCGCCAGTTGCAGGTAGCCGGCCAGCGGCTCCAGCGCGTGCTGCCACGGGCGCACGGCCTGCGGGTAGCGCAGGGTCACCGGCTCGTCGGCCGACCAGGCTTTCAGTACATCGGGAATCAGCCGTTCAGGGGCGAAATCGCCGCCGCCCAGCACATTGCCCGCACGCGCCGTAGCCAGGGCCAGACCGTGTTCGGCGTACTTGTCCGCCGGGAAGAACGACGCCGCGTAAGATTGCGCCAACAGTTCGCAGCAGGCCTTGCTGCTGCTGTAAGGGTCGTGGCCGCCGAGGGCTTCGTCCTCGCGGTAGGGCCACAGCCATTCCTTGTTGGCGTAGACCTTGTCGGTGGTCACCAGCACGCAGGCCCGCACGCAGCCGACCTGACGGATCGCTTCGAGCAGGTTGAGGGTGCCCATGACGTTGCTGGAATAGGTACCCAGCGGATCGCGGTAGCCTTCGCGCACCAACGGCTGGGCCGCCAGGTGCAGGACGATCTCAGGCTCGGTGTCGGCGATGGTTTCCAGCAAGGCGCCCAGGTCGCGCAGGTCGCCGCGCTGATCGTTGATGCCTTCGTGCACCCGCGCCAGTTCGAACAGGTTCGGTTCGGTCGCCGGGTCGAGGGCGAAGCCGCTGACCTGCGCGCCCAGGCTTTGCAGCCACAGGGTCAGCCAGCTGCCCTTGAAACCGGTGTGGCCGGTGACCAGAACCCGCTTGCCGCGCCAGAACTCCGGACTCAGGCCCATTGCTTCCATGGGGCCTCCCCGCTCTGCCACAGCGCTTCGAGGTGGTTCTTGTCGCGCAGGGTATCCATCGGGTGCCAGAAACCTTCATGCTGGAACGCCTGCAACTGCTGTTCGGCGGCGAGGTTGGCCAGCGGTTCGGCCTCCCAGGAGGTCTGGTCGCAAGCGATGTAAGGCAGCACCTTGGGCGACAACACGAAGAAGCCGCCGTTGATCCAGCCACCGTCGCCCCGGGGCTTTTCGGTGAAGCCCAGCACGCGGTCGCCGTCGCGCTCCAGCGCGCCGTAACGGCCTGGCGGCTGCACGGCGGTGACGGTGGCCAGCTTGCCGTGGCTCAGGTGGAAGTCCACCAGCTCGCCGATGTTGAGGTCGGACACGCCGTCGCCGTAGGTGAAGCAGAACGCCTCTTCGCCTTCCAGGTAGCGTGCGGCGCGGCGCAGGCGGCCGCCGGTCATCGTGTCTTCGCCGGTGTCCACCAGCGTCACGCGCCACGGCTCGCTGTAGTTCTGGTGCACGTCCATGCGGTTGTTGCGCATGTCGAAGGTGACGTCGGAGGTGTGCAGGAAGTAGTTGGCGAAGAAGTCCTTGATCGCGTAGCCCTTGTAGCCGAGGCAGATCACGAAGTCGTGGATCCCGTGGGCGGAATACTGCTTCATGATGTGCCAGAGAATTGGCTTGCCGCCGATCTCGATCATCGGCTTGGGCTTGAGGTGCGATTCCTCGCTGATGCGCGTACCGAGCCCACCCGCCAAAATAACTGCCTTCATCGTCTCCCCTCTCGTTCGTCACAGGGCTGCGCGCGGCGTTCTTGAGCCTGGCGGGCCTTCTGGCTAAACCTTTTTGCCGTTGCGGGCGCCTGGGCAATGGCCGCGAGCGCTCGTTTTATGGCGATTTGAGGGGGACTTGCAGGAAACGCGCCAGCTCTGCGGGCGTTGCGTCGGCGGGGACGGCGGGCATGAAAAAGGGATGGATCCGTCGCCGGGGCCATCCCTTTCTTGTGGCTGCATCAATGCATCGGTGGATCAGCCGAAAAGCGCGAACCCATCGACAGTGGCACGCAGGTCGTAAGACTGGCCGTCGGCGGTCTGCAGGATCTCGATGTTGTCATTCCCGGCATACCAACCCTGCAGCTTGACGCCGCTGTCCGGAACACCGGCGCTGCCATCATTGACGCTGTGCAGGTACGCGTCGTCGCCGACACGGGTGACGTTCAACTGGCTGATGTTGGCAATGGTATTGAGGATCAGGGTGTCGTTGATCTCCCAGCCGGACTGGTCCTGAATCGTCACCAGACCGGTCGTGTTGACGATGTAGGTATCGTCCCCGCTGCCGCCCATCGCGACGCCGCCGCTGTTCGACTGCCCGGCAAGGTTGAGCACCAGCACGTCGTTGCCGCCGCCACCGGACAACAGGTAATTGCTGCCGGTACCGGTGAGCAGGTCAAAGCCCTCCTCACCAAAGGCACTGCCACTGCCGACCGTGATGGTGTCATTGCCATCGCCACCGTAGGCAAGGGTGCCCAAGTCATTTTTGGCGCCGACGATCACGTCATCGCCGGCACCGCCATTGAGGATGTCAGCCTGCGCGGCATCGCTGTCGAGCCCCGACTTCAGCCCGCCGTAGAGGTAGTCGTTGCCGTAGTCGCCGTTCAGCGTGTCGTTGCCGTCGCTGCCTTCGAAGATATCGTCGCCCATGCTGCCCGTCATGACGTCGTCGAAGTGACTGCCACGCAGCGCCTCGATGTTCAGATACATGTCGCCCTGGGCCGTGCCGTTCTGGCCCAGTTGCCACATCCCGACCGCCACACCGACATCGCTGTCCTCATAGCTGACGGTATCCATCCCCTCGCCGCCGTCGAAGACGTCCTGACCGAGACCACCGTAGAACACGTCATTACCGATGCCACCGACGATGATGTTGTCACCGTCATTGCCATAACCTGTGAAATCGGCAGTGCCGGTGTAGGTCATTTTTTCGATGAACGGATCCATCTTCATCAGCGACAGGTTGGTGTACAGCTCGTCAAAGCCATCAGTCTCGCCCTCGATGATGCTCACGCCAATGCTGTTGACCGTGTAGATGTCACCGCCTCGGCCACCTTCGAAGGTGATGCCCGCCGAGTTGGCAGTGAAGTGGTCGGCCAGATCCGAACCGACGATTTTTTCCACGTTGATCAGGGTGTCGCCTTCGGCGTAGCCACCCGTTCCAAAGGCCTTGCCATCGTGAAATTCGAAGGTGACCGCATCGTTCGAACGGCTGTAGTCGGCAGCGTCGAAACCATCGGCGCCGTCCATGACCATGGCGCTCTCGCCGGCAAAGATCACATCGTTGAAATTCGAACCCTGCACGCCCTCGATACTCGAGTAGGTATCGCCGAAAGCGAAACCGGTGGCGCCCCAGATGCTGGACAACTCGATACTGAGCCCTTCAGGGCTGTCGGTGTAGCTGACAGTATCGAAGCCTTCACCGCCCACGAACTGATCGCCGCCATCGCCGCCCCACAGCACGTCATTGCCGGCACCGCCAACAATCACGTTCATCTGGGCATTGCCGTAGCCATTGAAGTCGCCCGTGCCGGTGAAGGTGAGTTTCTCCAGGAACGGATCAAGCTTCATGGTGTTGACGCTGGTGCGCAGCTCGTCATAGCCGCCGCGTTCCTCTTCAATGATCGTCACGCCTTCGCTGTCGATGAGGTAGATATCGTCACCGCCAGCCCCCTCCAGCGTCACCCCGGCAACCGAACTGGCCAGCGTGTCGTTGTTGGAGCTGCCGATGACTTTCTCGATATTGACC
Source organism: Pseudomonas ekonensis (assembly GCF_019145435.1). Lineage (NCBI taxonomy): Bacteria > Pseudomonadati > Pseudomonadota > Gammaproteobacteria > Pseudomonadales > Pseudomonadaceae > Pseudomonas > Pseudomonas ekonensis. The sequence continues at coordinate 899,128 of NZ_JAHSTS010000002.1, forward strand.
AGCGTATCGACGGATCCATCCGCCTTGGTGACCGTCGCCAGCGTTTCGCGCAGATCGACACTGACACCCGCCTGCATCAGCCCATAGTCCGCCGCATCGAACCCTTCCCCGCCATCCAGAAGATCCGAGCCGGCGCTGGCCCAAAGCCGATCGTCCGACTCCAGTCCGTAGAGTTCGTCATTGTCTTGAGTGCCGCCCATGAAATCCGCATCACTCGTTCCATTCATCACTGCCATGTGTTTCTTCCTTGCGTGGTTGTTGAATCCTGAACCGGTGGCGCAGACCTCTCTCCCAGGCCTGCCACCTGATCACCTAAACGGCGAATACGAAGCTATCGACTCGAAAAAACCAAAGCTTGACACCCACCGCGAAAAAGACTTTGCGGTGGTCGTCGGGTATGAACGCCAGCCGCAAAAAAGGCACGCCCCCGAATCTTCAGATCCGGGGGCGTGCCTTTTTCAGGCCGGCGTGTTCAAGCAAACACTTCAACCCTTCGCAGCGCGCCGCTCAACCAAACAGGGCAAACGCATCGCTGTTGGCCGGCAGGTTGATCAACTGTCCGTCGGCCGTCTGGATCTGCTCGATGGTGGCGGAGCCGGCGAACCAGTCCTTGAGCAGCACACCCTCTTGCGGCGTCTGCCCGGCCACGAACTTCGACTCGTGCAGATAGAGGTCGTCGCCGACGCGGTCAGCAAGCAGATCCGTGCTGCGGATGAGCGACAGAATCACTTTGTCGCCACGGCTGGCGCCGTCGTCCTGGATCGAGACCAGCGCCCGGGTGCTGACGGTATAGGTGTCGTCACCTTCACCGCCGTTGGCCCAGCCGCTGCCTTGCAGCACCAGCCGGTCGTCGCCCGCGCCGCCGAACAGCGAGAAGCCGGTGCCCGTGCCGGTCAGCAGGTCATTGCCGTCGCCGCCGTCGGCCATGCCGTAGGTCACGGTGATGACGTCGCCGCCCGCTTCGCCGTAGGCGCGGCTGCCGTGGTCGTCGGCGGCGGTGACGATGGTGTCGTTGCCGTTGCCGCCGTAGATCACGTCGGCCTGCGGCCCGTTGGTCAAGCCGTCGAGGGTGAACGGCCCGATCTGCGACACCAGGCCGCCATAGAGGTAATCGTTGCCGTCGCCGCCATAGATGACGTCGTTGCCGAGGCCGCCTTCCAGGTAATTGACGCCGGCATCGCCGGTCAGGCTGTCGTTGAAGTGACTGCCCACCACCCGCTCGATATTGCTCAGCACGTCGCCCTCGGCGTCCCCGCCCTGGTTGACGTTGGTCTGCAGGTTGACCGTGACGCCCGTGGCGCTGGTGATGTACCAGACGCTGTCCTGGCCTTCGCGCCCGTCGATGGTGTCTGCGCCGGCACCGCCGATGAAGGTGTCGGCCAGGCGCGAGCCTGACAGCGTGTCGTTGAAGCCGGAGCCCTGGAACAGTTCGATGTTGACGTAGGTGTCGCCCGCCGCATCGCCGGCGTTGGCGCCGGTGGTCAGGTCGATGGTCACGGCGCTGTCCGACAGCTCGTAGCTGACCAGATCCTGACCTCCTGCGCCATCCAGGCCCATGGCCGCGCTGGCGCCATAGAAAATGTCGTTGTAGTTCGAACCCCGGATCGCTTCGATGCCGGTGTAGGTATCACCGGCAGCGATGCCGGAGTGCACGCCTGTCTTCAGGTTGAGGGTCACGGCCACTTTGCTGTCGAGGTAACCCACCGTGTCGTAACCGCTGCCGCCGATGAACTGGTCAGCGCCCGCGCCACCGTACAGCGTGTCGTTGCCCGAACCGCCGGTGATGATGTTGTCGCCGGCATTGCCCCAACCGGTGTACGCACCGTTGCCGATGAAGGTCAGGCGCTCGACATTGTCTGCCAGGTAGGTGCCGCTCGGATTGACCACGGTGACGCGCACCTCGTCATTGCCGCCACCCGCCTGCTCGACGATGGTCGGCGTCACGCCGGTGCTGATGTAGTAGATGTCGTCACCCGCCCCACCCTCCAGGCGGACCGCCGTGGCCGTGTGGTCCGGGCCCGAGGTCAGGACGTCGTCGAACGCCGAGCCGATGACGTTCTCGATGCCGGTCAGGGTGGTGCCCTCGGCGTCGCCGCCCTTGCCCGCCGCACCGGTGCCGAAACGCACCTCGACGGTGACCCCGGCCGACGAGCCCGAGTAGTCCACCGTGTCGAAGCCCGCGCCGCCGTCGAAGTGCATGCCGCGGCCGTCGCCGACGAAGGTGTCGTTGTAGTTCGAGCCCTTGATCGTCTCGATCTCGGTGTAGGTGTCGCCCGCCGCGATCCCGGTGTTCACGCCGGTCTTGAGGTTGACCGTCACGCCGGTCTTGCTGTCGGTGTAGCCGGCGATGTCCAGCCCCGCGCCGCCGACGAACCGATCCGCGCCTGCGCCGCCGTACAGCGTGTCGTTGCCCGAGCCGCCGGTGATGACGTTGTCCAGGTCGTTGCCGTAGCCGATGAAGGCCTTGTCGCCCAGGTAGGTCAGGCGCTCGACGTTCGCCGCCAGCACGGTGCCGCTCGGGTTGATCACCGTCACCCGCACTTCGTCGTTGCCGCCGCCGGCCTGCTCGACGATGGTCGGCGTCACGCCGGTGCCGATGTAGTAGATGTCGTCGCCCGCTCCGCCCTCCAGGCGGACCGCCGTGGCCGTGTGGTCCGGGCCCGAGGTCAGGACGTCGTCGAACGCCGAGCCGATGACGTTCTCGATGCCGGTCAGGGTGGTGCCTTCGGCGTCGCCGCCCTTGCCCGCCGCGCCGGTGCCGAAACGCACCTCGACGGTGACCCCGGCCGACGAGCCCGAGTAGTCCACCGTGTCGAAGCCCGCGCCGCCGTCGAAGTGCATGCCGCGGCCGTCGCCGACGAAGGTGTCGTTGTAGTTCGAGCCCTTGATCGTCTCGATCTCGGTGTAGGTGTCGCCCGCCGCGATCCCGGTGTTCACGCCGGTCTTGAGGTTGACCGTCACGCCGGTCTTGCTGTCGGTGTAGCCGGCGATGTCCAGCCCCGCGCCGCCGACGAACCGGTCCGCGCCTGCGCCGCCGTACAGCGTGTCGTTGCCCGAGCCGCCGGTGATGACGTTGTCCAGGTCGTTGCCGTAGCCGATGAAGGCCTTGTCGCCCAGGTAGGTCAGGCGCTCGACGTTCGCCGCCAGCACGGTGCCGCTCGGGTTGATCACCGTCACGCGCACTTCGTCATTGCCGCCGCCGGCCTGCTCGACGATGGTCGGCGTCACGCCGGTGCCGATGTAGTAGATGTCGTCGCCCGCGCCGCCTTCGAAGCGGATCGCGGTGGCCGTGGCGTCAGGCCCGGAGGTGAAGACGTCGTTGAACGCCGAGCCGATGACGTTCTCGATGCTTGTCAGCGTGGTGCCTTCGGCATCGCCGCCCTTGCCGGCCAGGCCGGTGCCCAGGCGCACGTCCACGTTGACGCCCTCGGCCGAGCCCGAGTAGTCCACGGTGTCGACACCGCCGCCACCGTCGATGGCCCGGCCGCTGCCGTCGCCGATGAAGGTGTCGGCGTAGTTCGATCCCTTGAAGGCTTCGATGTCGGTGTAGGTGTCGCCGGCGGCGATGCCGGTGTTTACGCCGGTCTTGAGGTTGATCGTCACGCCGGTCTTGCTGTCGGTGTAGCTGACGGTGTCACGTCCGGCGCCGCCGACGAACCGGTCCGCGCCCGCACCACCGTACAGGGTGTCGTTGCCCGAGCCGCCGGTGATGACGTTGTCCAGGTCGTTGCCGTAGCCGATGAAGGCCTTGTCGCCGAGGTAGGTCAGGCGTTCGATGTTCGCCGCCAGCACGGTGCCGCTCGGGTTGATCACCGTCACCCGCACTTCGTCATTGCCGCCGCCGGCCTGCTCGACGATGGTCGGCGTCACGCCGTTGCCGATGTAGTAGATGTCGTCGCCCGCGCCGCCTTCGAAGCGGATCGCGGTGGCCGTGGCGTCAGGCCCGGAGGTGAAGACGTCGTTGAACGCCGAGCCGATGACGTTCTCGATGCCGGTCAGGACATCGCCTTCGGCATCCCCGCCGCGCCCGACCAGCCCCGTGCCCAGGCGCACGTCCACATTGACGCCCTCGGCCGAAGCCGAATAGTCGACCGTATCGACACCGCCGCCGCCGTTGATCTTGTCCGCGCCGGCGCTGCCCTTGATCACATCGTTGCCGCCCAGGGCATTGATCTCGTCGTCCCCGTCCGTACCTGTCAGCGTGTCCGCGCCGTTTGTTCCATTGATGATTGCCATGTGTTTCTTCCTTGCCTTTGATTGATCCGGTACTCGCCGGCGGAACGGCCCAGCCGTCCATTCCGAACGAACGATTGAGTCTTATCGACAGGCGAATGCCAAACCTTGAACCGACACCCCGTCGGCAGCCGCGAAATAGAGAGGTTCGTCACGGCAAAAAAAAGAGGCGACCGCACAGGTCGCCTCTTTTTGACAGCATGCCGTCTCGAACCGGTCAGTCCGCCAGCCAGCCGTTCTCCCAGTAACGCAGGTTCTCGTCGCGCAGCACGTAGTCCCGCAGCACGACCTCGCGCAACTCGTCGCCCATACGGTAGCTGGCGTCCGGGTCGGCCAGGTGCATGCGGATGGCTTGCAGCCATTCGTCGGTGGTGTTGGTCTTGACCCGGGTGCACGGCAGGTAACCGCGGTAGGCCTCGGTGTCGGTGCAGATCACCGGGTAGCCGCAGGCGCCGTACTCCAGCAGACGCAGGTTGCTCTTGCAGTCGTTGAAGATATGGAACTCCAACGGCGCCAGGGCCAGGTCCAGGTTGAGGCTGGCCAGTTTCGCCGGGTACACGTCCAGCCCGATCACGCCGTGGAACTCGTGCATGTACGGCAGCAGGTCGTCCGGGCACATGCCGAAGAACACCCAGTCGACCTCGTTGGCCAGTTCGCGCACCACGTCGGCGATCACCGCCAGGTCGCCGTGGTGGCTGGTGCCGCCGCCCCAGCCGACCCGCGGCTTCTTCGAGGTGCGGCGCTGGCTGCGCAGGTCGGTCCACAGGTGCCGGGACAGCATGTTGGGCACGACGCGGATGTCGTGATGCATGTCCGACAGGACGTTGGCCAAAGGCGCGGTGGACACGACCACGCGGTCGCAGTAGCCGATAGCACGGCGCACCAGTTGCTCCATTTCATCGCGCTTGGGCATGTTGCGGATGTGCGCATTGCGCTGTGGCACGTCGATGACGTTGTCATCGAGCTCGAAGATCCTCCGCGCATTGGAGAATTGCTTCAGCGGCGGGATCTCATCGATGGCGTGCTTGGAGTAACGCCCTTGCAGCACGATCACGTCCGGGGACTGGCGCTCAATCTCAATGATCGACGGCAAGCCGTAGCAAATGCGCCCTTCGGCCCGGTTCGCCGCTTCCAGCTCGATCATCGGCTGGCTGATGCGGTAGTGGCCGATGGCGGACGCGTTGATCGGCACGGCCAGCACATTGGGCAGCAGTTTCCTTGAGAACGGCGTCCAGCCGGTGCGCAGGCCCGGCTCCAGGCTGAAACTGCTCGCACCGACGCCTTGCAGCGCCAGGTTGACGTTGAAGGCCGGATCGCGAGCGATGACCGGCAACCAGCGCTGATAAAACGTTTCGTGCTCTTGCACATGCAACTGCTGCTCTTGCTCCGTCGTCTCCACGGCGGGACGCGCGCCCAGCGCCAGCTTGGCGTAAGGGTTCCAGACCACCAGATAGCCGTCCTGACCGACCCGCAGGCACAGGTCCACGACGTTGAGCGTCTGGGTCAGTTCCTGTTCGTCCAGCCCTCCCGCCGCCTGGAAGACCTCTTTGCGGATCATCAGGCAATCGCCGCCGACGGCACTCAAGTCATGGACCGTCTGGAGGCGGTACATGTAGCCGTCCGCCTGCATCGGCTGGCCGTAGAACGGCAGCCCGACGGCCCCTTGCATGCCCAGCACCAGGCCGGCGTGCAGCACGCAACCGTCCGGGTTGTAGATCTTGGCGCCGACCACGCCGACTTCCGGGCGCTGGGCGTGATTGAGCAGTTCGTCCAGCCAGTCCGCCTGGGTGATCACCGCAAAGGAGTTGAGCATCAGCACGTATTCGCCGCGGGCCTGGCCCACTGCGAAGTTGTAGGTGGCGGCCGGGTTGCCCTGCTGCGGGTAACGCAACACGCGCAGCCGGTCGCTGCCCAACTGCGCCATGCCGTCCAGCCACGCCAACGCCTCGGCGCTTTCGCTGCCGTTGTCGACCAACAGCAGTTCGTACTCGCTGTAGGCGGTCTTTTCCAGCAGCGTCTCGACGCAGCGCTGCAAGGCCGCCGTCTGGTCCTTGGTGACGATGACCACAGACACCAATGGGCGGCGGGCATGGCGATAGTCGATGCGGTTGAGCAGGTCGATGCTGCCGCGGCGCAGCTCATGGGCAACGCCCAGGCGTTGCAGGTGCGCTTCGAGCACCCGCGGGCTCTGTTCGACGACGCCCGGTTCGGCCAGCCATTTGGCCAGGTCGAAGACCGATTCCAGCATCACTTCGGCGATATGGCCGACCACGTGCGTGCCGCCGCTTTCGACCATGCGCCACAGCACATCGTGAGGCGCCAGTTCAGCGAACTCCGGCGCAAAGCCGCCCACGGCCAGGAAGCGCTCGCGCTCAAACGCCAGCGCACGCCCGACGTAAGGGTAACTGCGCATGAGGTCGAGGTTGAAGTCCGGCTTGAACGCCGGCTCCGCCGACTCGCCGTCGCGCAGGCTGCCTTCGTCGCCGTACAGGCAGGCCAGCGACGGGTTGTGCACGATCCGCTCGGCCATGACCAACAGCGCCGGAGCCACCGGGCGGTCGCCCGCCCGCAGCAGGTAGAACCAGTCGGCCCCTTCCAGTTGCGGCAGCAGCGCATTGAGCTGCTCCAGGCCGTCGCCCTGCAACGGCATGCGGAAGACCTGGCCATCCAGCTCTGGCTCGGAACAGTCGGCGGACAGCACCAGGATCAGCTCCGGCGGATAGTCCTGGGCCGCCAGCGCCTCCAGCGTGCGCTCGACGCCGTCGCGGCTGCCTTCTGCGTCGATGACCACCGGCACGATCCGCGGCTTGTGCGACCAACTGGCGAAGGTCTCCGGCAGTTGTCGGCGCTGCGCCTCGCTGAGCACGCGGCAGCCCAGCCATTGCGCATAGAGTTCGGCAAAGCTCCAGCTGTCGATGCCGACGCACCATTCCTGGCGGCTCTGCTTGGTGCCCAAGGTGCGGCTCAGGGGCAGCTCTTCCCAGGCGCGCGGCGACTCGTCGGCCTTGGCCAGCGGCACATAACGCACCCAACCCGGGGCCGGCGCCGATTCGCCGCTGCGGGCCTTGAGCATCTGCGACATCCACTCGCGCTCGACTTCCAGCGCATCCTTCATCGGCTGGCTGGCGCTCAGGCGCTCGGGGTAGAGCCGTTCGGCACTGAGGACGTTGTTGGAGATCGCCACGTTGCCGCGCCGCATCAGGCAGATGTACAGGGCGAAATCCAGCGACGCGGTGAAGCAGTGGCCTTCCTGGGTCAGCGCCGGCAGCAGCTCCTCAAGATCGGTGCGCCGGAACAGGGCGTTGCTGAAGCCGCCCAGGACGTTCACCGGGAACTTCTCGAAGATCGCCAGCAGGTCGTCGCCCTTGAACAGGCCGCTGGCCGGCGACAGCGAGGTGTTTTCCAGGCGCGCCGGCAGGATGATGTCCTGCGCGTCCCAGAGCAGCCGCTGGGCCAGCACCAGGCTCACTTCGTCACGCACCAGCTCGTGGGCCTGCTGCTCGATGCAGGAGGCGTAGAGGTGGTCGTCGTCGCACAGGAACTTGACGAACTCGCCCTGCGCCTCGGCCAGACAGGCCTTGAGGTTGCCGATCATGCCCAGCGTGCGCGGGTTGCGCACGTAGCGCACCGCAACGCCGGACTGCTCGCTCACCGAAGCGACAATCTCCTGGATCTGGCTGCCGCGGCTGTCGTCGCAGACGATGATTTCAAGAGAACCGTAGGTCTGGCTCACGGCGCTGTTCAACGTCCGCTCGAAGAAGCGCGGGTTGAAGGCGGGAATGACGAGGCTGACAAGGGGGAGTGAATTCACGGCGGACTCGCAAGCGGCGGGAACCCGCCCGATACAGCGAGCCCTTCGAAACCGCAAAAGAAGACAAAGAAAGAACGGTGGGGAAACGGGCGCTCGCGCGCCCGCTCATCCTCAGATCCTGTCGAACAGGCTCAACTGGGAGATCTTGCTGAACGCCAGTTGGGCGGCCTGCAGCATGGTCTGCTGCAGGGTCAGGCGGGTCATCACCTCGGCCGGATCCGAATCGCGGATCGAGCTCTGGGTGGTGGCGTTCGCCGCGGTCAGGCTGTCGTTGGTGGTGCTCTGCTCTTCCAGCGCCTGCCCGCGGGCACCGATCGAGGTGACGGCGGTGCCGATCTGGTTCACGGCGCTGTCGATGTTGCCCAGCGCCGACTCCATGGTGCCCTGGAATTTCTGCTTGGCCACCGGGTCGCCGTCGATCGGCGCCTTCAGCGCGGTGATCATCTGGCCCAGGGTGTCGAGCACGTTCTGGGTCTGGTGGTTGTTCGACTGGATCGAGAACTGGTCGCCGCTGGCCGGCGTGCCGCCGATGGCGAAGGTCACGCCGGCGGCGACGGCGTTGCCGCCGACCATGGTGCCCGACGAGATCGGCTTGCTGTCGGCCGTGATCGGCGCGGCATACAGGTCAAAGGCGGTGGCGCTGGTGAACTTGAGCACCGTGCTGCCGTTCGCCGGGAAGGTGTTGGTGTAGTCCGACGGGTTGGTGATGGTGGAACCGGTGATCACCGCCGTCGACGGGTTGCCCGGGCTGCGCGCCGTGGTGAACGAGTCAGGGCTGGCCGACAGCTGGAAGCTGTGGCCGGCGATGACGGCGTCCGGGTTGGTGTCGCCGGGCTTGAGGTTGATGTTCAGCTTCATGTCCACGCCACGGAAGCTGACCGTCTGGTTGGCGCCGTTGCTGTTGCTGATCACGCCGTTCTGGCTGGCCTCGGCGGTCACGTCGTTGCCCAGGGCATCGGTGATCTTGATCTGGGTGCTGCTCAGGAAGCTGACGGTGTACGGCTGGCCGCCGCTGAACTTGGCGTTGTAGGTCGCGGCGGTGCCGACGGTGCCGTTGGACAGCACCACACGGCCGTCGTCCACGGCCGGGGCGGTCATGGCGGTCTGGGTGCGGCTGGTGTTGATGGTCTGCTGGAACGCGTCCCAGCCGGTGGTGTTGGTGCCCACCGTCAGGCCGTCGCCGATGCCCAGGTTGATCTGGGTCTGGTCGCCGTTGTAGGTGAACGTGCCGTCGGCGTTCTGCGAGTACGGCGCGGTGTCGGTCTTGGAGCCGGAGAACAGGTAGTTGCCGTCGGCGTCCTTGGAGTTCATCAGGCCCAGCACCTGCTGCTGGATCTGGCCCAGTTCTTCGGCGTAGGCGCTGCGGTCGGCGTCGGTCTTGAAGCCGTTGTTGGCGGCCAGGCCCAGTTCCTTGGCGCGCGCCAGCGCGGTGTTGATGGCGTCCAGGGTGGTTTCCTGCAGGTTCAGCGCACTCTTGGTGCTGCTGATGTTGCCCTTGTACTGTTCCAGGATCGCGCTCTGCTGACCCAGCGCCAGCAGGCGGCCAGCGCCGATGGGATCGTCGGCGGCGGTGTTGATTTTGGTCAGGCTGCTGGCTTCGTTGCTGGTCGCCACGGCGTTGCTGTAGTTGCGCTGGTAGTTCGCAGCTTGCGTTTCGTAATACTGGGCGGTGGAAATGCGCATGGATTACGACTCCTTAAAGGCTGTTGATCAGCGTGCTGAAAGTTTCCTGCGCAGCCTTGATGATCTGCGAAGACGCGGTGTAGTACTGCTGGTACTTGACCAGGTTGGCGGCCTCTTCGTCCAGGACGACACCGGACAGCGAGTCGCGGGCACTCTTGGCCTGGTTCAGGATCACCGTGGTGGCGGCGCTGTCGGACTTGCCCTGGGCCGCCTGGGTGCCGACGTTGGTCACCAGTTTGTTGTAGGCGTCGGTCAGGCTGATGCCCTTGCTCGCCGAACCGGTGTCCACGGTCTGCTTGGTCTGCAGGCCGACCAGTGCCTGGGCGTTGCGGTTGTCCGAAGACGCCGCGCCGGTCAGGTTCATCGTGAAGGTCTCGCCGGCCTTCGGCGTGGCGCCCACGGTGGTCTGCACGGTGAAGGTCTTCTGCACCGGCGGCACGACGCTGTTGTCCATCACCGGCGCGCCGGTGGCGTCGACCATGCCCACGTTCAGGTTCAGGGTGTTGGCCTGGCCCGGAACGATGGTGCCGGTGCCGATGCTGTTGCCCTTGGCGTCGACCATGCTGTAGGACTGGCTGCCGCCGCTCACCGCGCCGAACACCAGCTTGACCGGCGTCGAGTACTTGAGCGCGGTCTGCATTTCGGCCTGGGCGGCCGGGTTGTAGATGTCGATGGTGCTGGTCAGCGTCGGCTGGGTGTAGGTGCCCGAGTTGTTGGCGCTGGCCACGCCGGTCAGCGGGCCGGCCGCCGCGATTTTCTTCGGATCGGTCAGCACGGTCTGGATGCTGGCGGCCGCGTTGCGGGTCGGCGTCACCTTGAACGAGTCGCCGGCGCTCAGGGCGCCGCCGTTGAGCGACAGGGTGAAGCCGTCGATCACCGGAGGCGGCGTGGTGGTGGTGCTGAACGTGCCGAGGTCAGTGCCGTCGGAGCGCTTGACGGTGTAGTCGGTGGCGCTGGTGAAGGTGACCTGGTAATCGCTGGTGGTCAGCTTGCCGGTGTCCTTGATGGTCACATCGAGGTTGCCGGAGCCGGCGCTGTTGCCGTCTTTGCCGATGCTGCGCTGGCTGATCAGCGCGGCGCTGTTGATGTTGTTGAAGATCGCCGCGCCGAAGTCACCGTTCTTGTCGATGCCCTGGGCCTGCTGGCGGTTCATCTGGTCGGCCACCACCAGTGCGACGCGGCCCAGCTCGTTGAGCGAAGGGTCGAGCACTTCTTTGCGGTAGGTGAGCAGGCCGCCGATTTCGCCGCCGCTGACCACCGAGGTGATGTCGATGGTGCTCGAACCGCGGTCCATCTGCAGCGCCATGCGCGACGGATCGTCCTTGCTCGGCACGGTGCTCAGGGTGTTGGTGGTGTTGCCGACGACCAGCGGCTGGCCGCTGCCGACGTACACGTCGAGGCTGGTGCCGCGCTCGACGACCTGGGCGCCGACCAGCTCGGACAACTGGCGCACGGCCTCGTTGCGGCTGTCGAGCAGGTCGTTCGGCTGGCCGCCGCTGGTGGAGATCTCGCCGATCTTCTGGTTCAGCGTGGCGATCGAGGTCGCCAGCTTGTTCACCTGGGACGCCATGTCCGACAGGTTGCCGTTGATCGTGGTGTTCTGGTCGTTCAGTTGCTTGGCCAGCGCGTTGAAGCGGCTGGTCAGGGCCTGGGCGCCGGTCAGGACGGTCTGGCGGGAAGTGTCGTCGGTGGGCGAAGTCGCGACCGACTGCATCGACGAGAAGAACTTCTGCAGCACGCCGGTCAGGCCGGTGTTGGTTTCCGACAGCGAGGCATCCAGCGCGGTGGCCTGGGCCTGGTAGGCGGCCGCTTCGCTGTTGAGCGAGGTGGCGGTGTGCAGCTGGGCCTCCAGGTAGGAGTTGTACACCCGGCGCACGTCGGCCAGGGTCGTGCCCGTGCCGATGAAGACGTTGCCGTACTGCTGCGAGGACTTGGTGCCCTGCACGGTTTGCTGGCGCGAATAACCGGCGGTGTCGACGTTGGCGATGTTATTGCCTGTCGTCGCCAGCGAGGCTTGGCTGGCGGACAGCCCCGACATCCCGATATTGAGCAAACTCATGATTTAAACCTTATTCCTTATGCCCTAGAGAGGCGTGGTGGAGGCACCCGCCGCAGCGTAGTTGGGGTAACTGCCCATCTGCCTGGCTATCTGCGAAATCTTGGTCGCGTAGTTCGGGTCGGTCGCGTAACCGGCCTTTTGCAACTCGCGTACAAACTGTTCTGGGTTATCGGCCGACTTCAGCACTTCTTGATAGCGATTGTTGCTCTGCAGCAACGTCACCAGGTCGTGGAAGCTGTCCTTGTACGAGGCGTAGGAACGGAACTCGGCCGTCTCCTTGACCATCTTGCCGTTGCGGAACTCGCTGGTGATCGCCCGGGCCGAATCGCCCTTCCAGTTGCCGCTGGCCTTGATGCCGAACAGGTTGTGGCTGCTGCTGCCGTCCTGGGCGCGCATGACCGATTTGCCCCAGCCGGTCTCCAGCGCGGCCTGGGCCACCAGGTAGCGCGGATCGACGCCGATGCGCGCGGCGGCCTCTTTGGCCATCGGCAGCATCGTGTTGACGAATTCGTCGGCGTCGCTGAACGCGCGCTTCGCCGGCGCCAGCGGGATCTGCGCCATGGCGCGGCCGTAGATCTGCATCTGCCCGCCGGAAGCCTTGTCCGCCTCGGCCCGCGCCAGCCAGTCGCCGTTGTACAGCGGGCCTGCGCCAGCGTTGGCGGCCATGGCGTTGACCGTGTTGCGTTGCGGCAACGTGGTGTTCGTGGCCGTCGAGGCGGACGGCACCAGGCCGGCGAGCAGGCGGTCGGCCAGCTTCGGCGGCAGGGCCAGACGGCGCCGGTTGATCATTTCCATGTCGTTGCTGTGGGACAGCTCGACGTTCGGCGCACGCAGCGATCGCGATGCCCACAGCGGACGCTCGCCGTTGACCCGCGACAGCGGACCGGTGGCGGCGGTGCCGGCGGCGACCGGCGTCTGCACTGCCTCTTGCTTGGCGGCCGCTGCGGCCGCCGCCTCGCCCGGCGCCACCGGCTTGTTCTTCGACATCTGACGCATCAGCACGTCGGCCAGGCCGATGCCGCCGCCCTCGCGGGACAACGACACCGCCAACTGCTGGTCGTACATTTCCTGGTACTGCTTGGCCTCTGCGGTGTTCATCGGGTTGTCTTTCCCGAGGGCCTCGGTGGCCGAACGCATCGACTTGAGCATCTCGCCCAGGAACAGCGATTCGAATTCCTGCGCCACCTTGCGCATGTTCGCATCGCTGTTCTTGTCGCCGACCTTGAGCTGGTTCAGGCGATTGAGGTCCGAATAGGCCCCGGAATCGCTGCTGCTGACCAGACCGCTCTTGCGCATATCCATGGTCGCCGTCCTCAGATCACGATCAGGTCGGCTTGCAGCGCGCCGGCCTGTTTCAATGCTTCAAGGATCGCCATCAGGTCGCCCGGCGCTGCGCCGACCTGGTTCACCGCACGCACGATCTCGTCGAGGGTGGTGCCCGGGCCGAACTTGAACATCGGCTTGGCTTCCTGCTCGGCGTTGACCCGCGAGCGCGGCACCACGGCGGTCTGGCCGTTGGACAACGGGCCCGGCTGGCTGACGATCGGGTCTTCGGTGATGGTCACGGTCAGGCTGCCGTGGGTCACGGCGGCCGGTGCCACTTTCACGTTCTGGCCGATGACTATGGTGCCGGTGCGCGAGTTGATGATGACTTTCGCCACCGCCTGGCCCGGATCGATTTCCAGGTTCTCCAGGATCGACAGGTAGTCCACGCGCTGGCTCGGATCCAGCGGCGCGGTGACGCGGATCGAGCCGCCGTCGATGGCCTGGGCCACGCCAGGGCCGAGCATGTCGTTGATCTTGTCGACGATGCGCTTGGCGGTGGTGAAGTCGGAACGGTTCAGGTTCAGGGTCAGGCTGTTGCCCTGGTTGAAACCGCTCGGCACCGCACGTTCCACCGAGGCGCCGCCGGGGATCCGGCCAGCCGACGGAACGTTGACGGTGATCTTGGAGCCGTCACGGCCTTCGGCGTCGAAGCCGCCGACCACCAGGTTGCCCTGGGCCACGGCATAGACGTTGCCGTCGATGCCCTTGAGCGGGGTCAGCAGCAGCGTGCCGCCGCGCAGGCTCTTGGAGTTGCCGATGGAGGAGACGGTGATGTCGATCTGCTGACCCGGCTTGGCGAACGCCGGCAGGTCGGCGCTGACCGACACGGCCGCGACGTTCTTGAGCTGCACGTTGCCCGATCCCGGCGGCACCTTGATGCCGAACTGCGAGAGCATGTTGTTGAAGGTCTGCAGGGTGAACGGGGTCTGCGTGGTCTGGTCGCCGGTGCCGTTGAGGCCGACCACCAGGCCGTAGCCGATCAACTGGTTGGAACGCACGCCGGAAATGCTGGCGATGTCCTTCAGCCGTTCGGCGTGTGCGTTGAAGGCCGCCGACAACAACAGCGCGGCCATCATGAGGCGCTTGAAATTCAAAGTAGCCACCTAGAAAGGGAACAGCGGGCTGAGGAAGAAACGGTCGAACCAGCCTGGCTGGCTCGCATCGGCGAACGAACCGGTGCCCGAATAGGTGATGCGCGCATCGGCGACCCGGGTCGAGGACACGGTGTTGTCGGTGGCGATGTCATCGGCACGCACAAGGCCTGCGATCCGCACCAGCTCGTCGCCGGTGTTGAGGGTCATCCACTTCTCGCCGCGCACGGCGATGATGCCGTTGGGCAGCACGTCGGCCACGGTCACGGTGATCGAGCCGGTCAGGGTGTTGCCCTGGGCCGCCTTGCTGTCGCCCTTGGTCGCGCGGTCGCCGCTGTAGCCGACGTCCAGGCTCAGGTCATTGCCGCCCAACGGGTTGTTGGTGGTGCCGCTGCCGCCGAACAGCGAAGTCAGGCCGATGCCGGTCTTGCTGTTCTTGGCCACCTGGGAGTTGGCGTTCTTGCTGGCCTGGGTCTTCTCGTTCAGGGTGATGGTGATGATGTCACCGACCCGGAACGCCTTGCGGTCGCTGTACAGGTTCTGCTCGAAGCCGGCCTGGTAGATCGAGCCGTTGTTGGCCGCCGACGGCAGCGGCGTGCGCGGCAGCACCGGGGCGTAATAAGGGTCATTGGGCTTGGGCGTCGGCGCGACGCAGCCCGCGAGCGAGACCGCCCCACTCAATGCCAGAACGGATACAAAGCGATTCATGACCCTTTACCTCACGGTGTTGCCGGCGGCCTCATGGCCGCCGTTCGGACTTGATTACAGATTCTGCGTTACGAACGAGAGCATCTGGTCGGCGGTGGAGATCACCTTGGAGTTCATCTCGTACGCGCGCTGGGTGGTGATCATGTTGACCATCTCTTCCACGGTGCTGACGTTGGAGGTTTCCAGCATGTTCTGCTCGGTGGTGCCGAAGCCGTTCAGGCCCGGGGTGCCGACCTGCGGCGCGCCGGAGGCGGCGGTCTCCAGGAACAGGTTGCTGCCGATGGCCTGCAGGCCGGCCGGGTTGATGAAGTCGGCGGTCTGCAGGTTGCCGATCACCTGGGAGGCCGGGTTGCCGGCGACGGTGATCGAGACGGTGCCGTCCTTGCCCACGGTGAAGGTCTGGGCGTTGTTCGGGATGACGATGGCCGGCTCCAGGGCGAAACCGTTGGCGTTGACGATCTGGCCGTTGGAGTCCAGGTGGAAGGTACCGTCACGGGTGTAGGACGTGGTGCCGTCCGGCTGCAGGATCTGGAAGAAACCGCGGCCGTCGATGGCCATGTCCAGCGGCTGCTCGGTGGTCTGCAGACTGCCGGGGGTGAAGTTCTTCTGGGTGCCGACGATGCGCACGCCGGTGCCCACTTGCAGGCCCGACGGCAGTTCGCTGTCCTGGGTGGACTGGGCGCCTGGCTGACGCTTGATCTGATACAGCAGGTCCTGGAACTCGGCGCGGTCGCGCTTGAAGCCCGTGGTCGACACGTTGGCCAGGTTGTTGGAAATGGTGGTCAGGTTGGTGTCCTGGGCGGACAGACCGGTTTTGGCAACCCATAGAGCCGGAAGCATTCGATTCTCCTCGTGCGCCTGTTTTACGGCGCGACGTTCTGATAATTAGCTGATCTGCAAGACCCGAGCCATGGCCTGGTCGTCGTCTTTGGCGGTGTTCATCATCTTGACGTGCAACTCGAACTGCTTGGCCAGGGCCAGCACCGAGGTCATCTCTTCGACGGCGTTGACGTTGCTCGACTCCAGGAACCCCGACACCAGTTTGACGTTGGCGTCGGCCGGCGCAGGCTGGCCGTCCTTGGTGTGGATCGAACCGTCCAGGCCCTTGGTGATGGTCTTGATGTCCGGGTTGACCAGCTTGATGCGGTCGACCTCGGCCATGACCCGCGGGCCCTCGCCCATCGCGCGGATGCTGATGGTGCCGTCTTCGCCGACCTCCACCTGCTGCTCCGGCGGCACGGCGATCGGCCCGCCGTTACCCATGACCGGCATGCCGTTGCCGGCGCGCAGCACGCCCAGGGCGTCGATATTGAGGCTGCCGGTGCGCACGTAGCTCTCGCCGCCGTTGGGGTTCTGCACGGCGATCCAGCCGTTGCCGCTCACGGCCACGTCCAGGTCGCGCCCGGTCTGCACCAGCGAGCCTGGGCTGAAGTCCGTGGCCGGCCGTTCGCTCATGGCAAACGCACGCGCCGGAAAGCTGTCGCCGAACACCGGCATCGAACGCGCCTGCTCCAGGTCGCGCTGAAAGCCGTTGGTGGAGATGTTCGCCAGGTTGTTGGCATGAGCCTTCTGCGCCAGTGCGTTCTGGCTGGCGCCGGTCATTGCCACATAAAGGTACTTGTCCACGCTGATTCCTCTGCCTGCCGGACGTTTGCCGCCCACTGCTGTACTGCGAAGCCATAAGCAATTTGCAGACCAACTTTTTTCTGGCGGCCGACAGCCCGGTAAACAAAGGACTTGAGGGGTTCAGCAGGGAATCGGGGGAATGTATCGAAGACGAAAAACCGGCGCGCTCCTGCCGCTTGGCGGCAATGTGCGGCGAGATGACCTGTGGTGAAACCTGTGGCGAGGGAGCTCGCTCCCGCCGGGCCGCGCAGCGGCCCCAAGCAGGTGAGCGCCTTGCGCTCAAGCGGGAGCAAGCGCCCTGGGATCGCTCAGGCCTCGGGGTCTTTACCCACCTCGTACTCGCGCAGTTTATTGGCGATGGTGGTGTGCGAGACCCCCAGCCGCTTGCCCAGTTGCCGGCTGCTCGGGTGCTCGGCGTACAGCCGCTCCAGCACCGCCTTCTCGAAGCGCCCGACGATTTCGTCCAGGCCGCCCTCCAGCGAAAAATCGCCAAGCGGCTGACGCACGCCGTAATCCGGCAGGCGGATGTGCTCGGCCTTGACCGTCCCGCCGTCGCAAAGGGAAACCGCCTGGAACAGCACATTCTCCAGTTGCCGCACGTTGCCCGGCCAGTGGTAATGACTGAGGCGATCCATCGCCGCCGGCGCAAGCCTGGGCAGCGGGCAGCCGATCTGCCGGCTGGCCTGGTCGAGGAAATGCTCCACCAGCGGCGTCAGGCCGTCGAGGCACTCGCGCAGGGGCGGAATGTGCAGCGACAGCACGTTGAGCCGATGGTAGAGATCCTGACGGAACTCGCCCCGGGCGCACAGCTCGGACAAATCCACCTGGGTCGCGCAGATCACCCGCACATCCAGGTACACCTCTTCGTCGCTGCCCACCCGACGGAAGCAGCCGTCCTGCAGAAAGCGCAGCAGCTTCACTTGCAGGCGCGGGCTCATCTCGCCCACGCCGTCGAGAAACAGCGTGCCGCCCGCCGTCAGCTCCAGCAGCCCGAGCTTGCCTTCGGCTCGCGCGCCTTCGAAGGCGCCAGGGCCGTAGCCGAACAGCTCGGTCTCGGCCATCGACTCCGGCAGGCCGGCGCAGTTGAGCGCCATCAGCGGCGACTGGCCGCGCGGGCTGGCCAGGTGGCAGGCCCGCGCCAGCAGCTCCTTGCCGGTGCCGGTCTCGCCTTCGATCAGCAGCGGCGCATCCAGCGGCGCCATGCGCCGGGCCTCGCGCACCACTGCCGCCATGACCCTGGAGCTCTGAAAGATGCTGTCGAAGCCGCGCAGCTCCTGTTTGCGCACGTTATAGATGCGCTCGCCGACCCGGTCGGCCCGGTGCAGGGTCAGCACCGCCCCGGCCATGGCCTCGCTGTCGTCGTGCTCCGATTGCAGCGGCGCGATGTCGGCCAGGAAGATGTCGCCCTTGACCTTGACCCGCATGCCGTTGATCCGCGACTTGTTGGCGCGCACCAGCTCCGGCAGGTCGAAGTCCTCGGCGTAGCGCGACAGGGGAATGCCCGGCACCTCATCCACCCGCACCCCAAGCAGTTGCGCCGCCGCCCGGTTGGCCGCGACGATCGAGCCGCCCATGTCGATCGACAGCACCGGGAACTCCAGGGCCCCGAGCAGCGCATTGAGTTCCATGTGCCGGCGTTCGCTGGGCATCAGCCCGACCCGCTTGACCCCGAACACCCCGGCGATGGCCTCGAACTTGGGCCGCAGCGCCTGGAACTGCAGGTTGATCAGGTTCGGGCAATGCAGGTAGATCGCGTTGCCGTGCTCCCCGCCCACCTCGCCGCGGGCGACGTTGATGCCGTACTCCACCAGCAGGTTGAGGATGTCGCGCAGGATGCCGATGCGGTTCTGGCAGTGGACTTTGATACGCATAGAAAGCTCGGATAGCGGTGAATGGATGGAATGCCCGATGCACATCTCTGCGGGCGGCACTGCCCTGAATTTCTGTCGGGAGGCGAAAACAGTCGTCAAGATTATGTGACACGCGGGCGCGCTTTCAAACCCGAAAACCACCGCAAACGCGACCCGCCCCACAAAGCGTAACGAATAGTTTACGAATTACAGAGACTTTTCCTACGACAAACCTGTACCGACCTGCTGCATTCCCGCCCCGCCTGCGCTAATTCTGAGTCCATCGCAGGACATAACAAGAACGAATTCCCCTCGCAGGAGAGCAGTATGAAGCACACGCAATACGTGGCCCGCGAGCCCGATGCGAACGGTTTTATCGACTACCCCGCCGAAGAGCATGCGGTGTGGAACACGCTGATCACCCGTCAGATGAAAGTGATCGAGGGCCGCGCGTGCCAGGAATACCTGGACGGCATCGAGAAGCTCGGCCTGCCCCACGACCGCATCCCGCAACTGGGCGAAATCAACAAGGTGCTCGGCGAGACCACCGGCTGGCAGGTCGCCCGCGTGCCGGCGCTGATCCCGTTCCAGACCTTTTTCGAACTGCTCGCCAGCAAACGGTTTCCGGTGGCCACCTTCATCCGCACCCGTGAAGAACTGGACTACCTGCAAGAGCCGGACATCTTCCACGAGATCTTCGGCCACTGCCCGCTGCTGACCAACCCCTGGTTCGCCGAATTCACCCACACCTACGGCAAGCTCGGCCTGCAGGCCACCAAGGAAGAGCGCGTGTACCTGGCGCGCCTGTACTGGATGACCATCGAGTTCGGCCTGCTGGACACCCCGCAAGGCAAGCGCATCTACGGCGGCGGCATCCTGTCTTCGCCGAAGGAGACCGTGTACAGCCTGTCGGGCGAGCCCGAGCACCAGGCCTTCGACCCGCTGGAAGCCATGCGCACCCCTTACCGCATCGACATCCTGCAGCCGCTGTACTTCGTCCTGCCGAACCTCAAGCGCCTGTTCGACCTGGCCCACGAAGACATCATGGCCATGGTCAAGCAAGGCATGGAGCTGGGCCTGCACGCACCGAAGTTTCCGCCCAAGCCCAAGGCCGCGTGACCCGCAGGTTTGACTTGCAAGTGAGTCTGTCCGTCGCCGCCGCTTTGGTTTAGCGTGGCGACACAGACGACCGATACGCCCCATAAAAAAAACACACACCCGATTTCAGGAAACATGCCATGTCCAGTTTGAACCAAGCCCATTGCGAAGCCTGCCGTGCCGATGCGCCACAAGTCAGCGACGAAGAGCTGCCGATCCTGATCAAGCAGATCCCTGACTGGAACATCGAAGTGCGCGACGGGATCATGCAGCTGGAAAAGGTCTACCTGTTCAAGAACTTCAAGCACGCGCTGGCCTTCACCAACGCCGTGGGCGACATCTCCGAGGCCGAAGGCCACCACCCTGGCCTGCTGACCGAAT
Source organism: Pseudomonas ekonensis (assembly GCF_019145435.1). Taxonomy (NCBI): domain Bacteria; kingdom Pseudomonadati; phylum Pseudomonadota; class Gammaproteobacteria; order Pseudomonadales; family Pseudomonadaceae; genus Pseudomonas; species Pseudomonas ekonensis. The sequence continues at coordinate 918,994 of NZ_JAHSTS010000002.1, forward strand.
GGGGCAAGGTCACCGTGACCTGGTGGAGCCACTCGATCAAGGGCCTGCACCGCAACGACTTCATCATGGCCGCCCGCACCGACGACGTGGCCAAGACCGCAGAAGGACGCAAGTGATGCACTTCGACGCCATCGGCCGGGTGCCCGGCGACCCGATCCTCGGCCTGATGGAGGCCTACGCGCAGGATCCCGACCCGCGCAAGTTCGACCTCGGCGTGGGCGTCTACAAGGATGCCCAGGGCCTGACGCCGATCCCCGAAGCGGTGAAGATCGCCGAGGCGCGCCTGGTGGACAGCCAGACCACCAAGACCTACATCGGCGGCCATGGCAACCCGCTGTTCGGCAAGGTCATCAATGAACTGGTGCTGGGCGCAGAGTCGGCCCTGATCGCCCAGCAGCGCGCCGGCGCCACCCAGACCCCGGGCGGCACCGGTGCCCTGCGCCTGGCCGCCGACTTCATCGCCCACTGCCTGCCGGGCCGTGGCGTATGGCTGAGCGACCCGACCTGGCCGATCCACGAAACCATTTTCGCGGCGGCCGGCGTCAAGATCAGCCACTACCCTTACGTCAGCAGCGACAACCGCCTCGACGTGGACGCGATGATCGCCGCGCTCAGCCAGGCACCGAAGGGCGATGTGGTGCTGCTGCACGCCTGCTGCCACAACCCGACCGGCTTCGACCTGAGCCACGACGACTGGCACCGGGTGCTGGAGGTGGTGCGCAGCCGCGACTTGCTGCCGCTGATCGACTTCGCCTACCAGGGCTTCGGCGACGGCCTGGAGCAGGACGCCTGGTCGACCCGGCTGTTCGCCGCCGAACTGCCGGAGGTGCTGATCACCAGCTCCTGCTCGAAGAACTTCGGCCTGTACCGCGACCGCACCGGCGCGCTGATCGTCTGCGCGAAAACCGCCGACAAGCTGACCGACGTGCGCAGCCAACTGGCGCACATCGCCCGCAATCTGTGGTCGACGCCGCCGGACCATGGCGCGGCGGTGGTGGCGACCATCCTCGACGACCCGGAGCTCAAACGCCGCTGGGCCGACGAAGTGGAAGCCATGCGCCTGCGCATCGCCCAACTGCGCAGCGGTCTGGTCGAGGCGCTGGAGCCCCACGGCCTGCGTGAGCGCTTCGCCCACATCGGCGTGCAGCGCGGGATGTTCTCCTACACCGGCCTGTCGCCGGAGCAAGTGAAAAACCTGCGCGACCACCACAGCGTGTACATGGTCAGCTCGGGCCGGGCCAACGTGGCCGGCATCGACGCCACCCGCCTGGATCTGCTGGCCGAGGCCATCGCCAAGGTCTGCCGCTAAATCCCTTGTGGGGGCGGGCAAATCCGCCCCCACAAGGCGTTGCAACCTCCCCTGCGGAAGCGGGCTTGCCCGCGATGACGTCAGCCCAGGCACCGCCGAGCAGAATCCAGACGCCGGCTTGCGCATTCCCGCCATTGACCTGTCTAGACAATCCCGCCCGTCGAAATAAACGGACATGAAAGCCTGATTGTCATTTTCAGTGCTGTATCCTTCCCAGGCTTTTTTCAAAGCGCGGATCTACCAGATCTATCAACAGACTTAGCGAGGAGCGCAACCATGCACGAGATTCCGAATCTCCCCTTCCCAAGCCTGCACGTACCTGAGCAGACGACCCCGCAACAGGCCGGCGCCCAACAGCCCGAGCCCAAAGAAGCCGCCGAAGGCCGCCCGGCCGACAGCGAAGAGTAAAACCCGCCGTACAGACCGTGTGGAAAGCGCTAACATGCGCTTTCCACACTGCCTGAAAGCCGCCCCCGCCATGACCGACGATTCCTTCAACGAACAGCAGGCCGCCGTCCTGATCGACGCCACCGAGCGCATGATCGAAATCTGGAGCCGTCTGCCGCCGGAAAAGCAGGCCGCCCTGCTCGCCCGCTTCGGCAGCGAAGAGAACGCCCTGGCCGCGCTGGTCACCACGCAATTGGTCGCCCCCGACAAATAGTTTTACTTTTGCGCGCCCCTGCCCCATCCACGCCGGTATCATAAGCAGCCTATCTATCCTGCCTGTCCCGTGGATCGTTCCCCATGTCAGAAACCCGGCGCCCCCTGGCGGTCACGCTGCAAGTCGTCTCCATCGTCCTGTTCACCTTCATCGGCTACCTCAACATCGGCATTCCGCTCGCCGTGCTGCCCGGCTACGTCCACAGCGACCTGGGCTTCGGCGCGGTGATCGCCGGGCTGGTGATCAGCGTGCAATACCTGGCCACCCTGCTCAGCCGCCCCTACGCCGGCAAGATCATCGACAACAAGGGCAGCAAGCGTGCGGTGATGATCGGGCTGGCGGGCTGCGGCCTGAGCGGCGTGTTCATGTTGATCTCGGCGTGGACGCCGAACTTGCCGCTGATCAGCCTGATCAGTCTGCTCATCGGCCGGCTGGTGCTGGGCAGCGCGGAAAGCCTGGTGGGCTCGGGCTCCATCGGCTGGGGGATCGGCCGGGTCGGCGCGGCGAACACCGCCAAGGTCATTTCCTGGAACGGCATCGCCAGCTACGGCGCCCTCGCGGTCGGCGCGCCGCTGGGGGTGTGGCTGGTCGGCCGCCTGGGCCTGTGGAGCATGGGCGTGAGCATCATCCTGCTGGCGGCGCTGGGGCTGCTGCTGGCCTGGCCGAAGACCGCCGCGCCCATCGTCGCCGGTGAACGCCTGCCGTTCATGCATGTGCTGGGGCGCGTCTTCCCCCACGGCTGCGGCCTGGCGCTGGGCTCGATCGGCTTCGGCACCATCGCCACCTTCATCACCCTGTACTACGCCACCCGCCAGTGGGACAACGCCGTGCTGTGCCTGAGCCTGTTCGGCGCCAGCTTCATCGGCGCACGGCTGCTGTTCGGCAACCTGATCAACCGCCTCGGCGGCTTCCGCGTGGCGATCGCCTGCCTGTCGGTGGAGACCCTCGGCCTGTTGCTGCTGTGGCTGGCGCCGGACGCCCACTGGGCGCTGGCCGGGGCGGCGCTCAGCGGCTTCGGCTTCTCGCTGGTGTTCCCGGCGCTGGGCGTCGAGGCGGTGAACCTGGTGCCGGCCTCCAGCCGCGGTGCGGCGGTGGGCGCCTACTCGCTGTTCATCGACCTGTCGCTGGGGATCACCGGGCCGCTGGCCGGGGCGATCGCGGCGGGGTTCGGCTTCGCTTCTATCTTCCTGTTCGCGGCGCTGGCGGCGCTGAGCGGCCTGGCGCTGAGCGTCTACCTGTACCGGCACACGCGCAAATACCCGCAGGACTAGGGTCTGTGTGAAAAGTCTTGAGACGAAGGTCAGGCAAGGCTGTTTTCAACGCAGCATCACCGAGTATCAAGGCTTTTCGCACAGAGCCTAGAACTCCACCTTGCCCCGGCCGGCCTTGATGTTGCCGCGCTTGGCCTTGGACTCCAGCCGACGCTTCTTGGAGCCCAGGGTCGGCTTGGTCGGACGGCGCTTCTTCTCGACCTTGACGGCGCCCTGGATCAGCTCGGCGAGGCGCTCCAGCGCATCGGCGCGGTTCTGCTCCTGCGTGCGGTATTGCTGGGCCTTGATGATCAGCACGCCGTCGGCGGTGATGCGGCCGTCGCGCAGCGCCAGCAGGCGCTCCTTGTAGAACTCGGGCAGCGACGAGGCCGGAATGTCGAAGCGCAGGTGCACGGCGCTGGAGACCTTGTTGACGTTCTGCCCGCCGGCGCCCTGGGCGCGGATGTAGGTCAGCTCGATCTCGGCGTCGGGCAGGTGCACGTTGTTGGATATCGCCAGCATGGAAAAGCGTCCGGATTCAGAGCGCGCAGGATACCGCGAAACCGTCCTGCCCTTGCCGCCAATCCATGGCGGGAAGGCCAGAAACGACAAACCCGGCACGGGGCCGGGTTTGTCGTTTCCGCATCTGACGCTTACTTGGCGACGCCCGCCGCAGGCACGGCGTGCTGCGCGCTGCGCTTGTTCTTGATCACGTAGCAGACCCACATGAACACGACCCACACCGGAATCGCGTACACCGACACCTGGATGCCAGGGATCAGCAGCATCACGCCCAGGATGAACAGGACGAACGCCAGGCAGACATAGTTGCCGTACGGGTACCACAGGGCCTTGAACAGCGGATTCTGGCCGGTCTTGTCCATGTGCTGGCGGAACTTGAAGTGCGAGTAGCTGATCATCGCCCAGTTGATCACCAGGGTGGCCACCACCAGCGACATCAGCAGCTCCAGCGCGTGCTGCGGCATCAGGTAGTTGAGCAGCACCGCCACCAGCGTCACCGCGGCGGAAGCGAGGATCGAACGCACCGGCACGCCGCGCTTGTCGATCTTGGCCAGGCCTTTCGGCGCATCGCCCTGCTCGGCCATGCCCAGCAGCATGCGGCTGTTGCAGTAGGTGCCGCTGTTGTACACCGACAGCGCGGCGGTCAGCACCACGAAGTTGAGGATGTGCGCGGCGGTGTTGCTGCCCAGCATCGAGAACACCTGCACGAACGGGCTGCCGCTGTAGGAGTCCCCGGAGGCGTTCAGGGTCGCCAACAGCGTGTCCCATGGGGTCAGGGACAGCAGGATCACCAGGGCGCCGATGTAGAAGATCAGGATCCGGTAGATCACCTGGTTGATCGCTTTCGGGATCACGGTCTTCGGCTTGTCGGCTTCGGCTGCGGTGAAGCCGAGCATCTCAAGGCCGCCGAAGGAGAACATGATGATCGCCATGGCCATCACCAGGCCGCTGACGCCGTTGGGGAAGAACCCGCCGTGGGACCACAGGTTGCTCACCGAGGCCTGTTCGCCGCCGTGGCCGCTGACCAGCAGGTAGCTGCCCAGGGCGATCATGCCGACGATGGCCACGACCTTGATGATCGCGAACCAGAACTCGGCCTCGCCGAAGACCTTGACGTTGGCCAGGTTGATCGCGTTGATCAGCAGGAAGAAGGCCGCCGCGGTGACCCAGCTCGGGATCTCCGGCGCCCAGTAATGGATGTACTTGCCGACCGCGGTCAGCTCCGACATGCCCACCAGGATGTACAGGATCCAGCAGTTCCAGCCCGACAGGAAGCCGGCGAAGCCGCCCCAGTACTTGTGCGCGAAATGGCTGAAGGAGCCGGCCACCGGCTCTTCGACGATCATCTCGCCCAGCTGGCGCATGATCATGAACGCGATGAAGCCGCAGATGGCGTAACCGAGGATCATCGACGGGCCGGCGGACTTCAGCACCCCGGCCGAGCCGAGGAACAGGCCGGTGCCGATGGCGCCGCCGAGGGCGATCAGTTGAATGTGGCGATTTTTCAGGCCGCGTTTCAGTTCGCCTGATTGCGGGTTTTGTCCACTCATGAAAAGGGTCTCACGCAGGGTTTGATGATGGTCAGTAGACGTTGCTGCACGGTCGCGATTTTCAGGCGACCCCGATCAAACCCCAGCGCAGGCACCAGGAATTAAGCTCTTTAACAACACTCATGCGTCACCTGTTTGTTCTTGTCTGTGACGAAATCGAACCCGGCACGCTTGTGGCGCGACGGAGTGAACAAGGCGGATGGCCTTGAGGTTTGCGCGATTACGCAGGGAGTCACAGTTCAAACGCGGCGCATTGTACACCGCCAACCCCCTGCTGCCAGACATCACTGGATCAGCGTTGCCTTGGGCCGGGATTGCACGTGTCCGCCCCGGGAGGCCCGGGCGGCTGCAAAAGAAGGGTCAGGCCTTTGCGGGCCATCGGCGCGGACGTCGGAAACCACGTCCCACGGGGTGAGAAAAAACGGATTGCGGCGTTCATTGCGCCTCCTTCTTGTTATGCACCTGCACGACAGGCATGGGGCGCATCTCACCTGCCAAACGCCCCTGAAACAAGCAGGCCAGAGCCTTGGGAAGCCCACGGGGGCGGGCACTTCGGCAGGTTTTCCTTACACCCTCGAAAAGCCCCTGCGCTAAGGTCGTTTCTCCGGCATTTTCGTAAATATTTCTATACAAGCCGTAACGAAAAAATTCCATTTCAGAAAATTCCGACAGCCGTCTGCAAATTGACGGTAGGACGCTAACGATCAGGTGAATCGATTTAGTCACTGTTTTGCAATGAGAAAGATTCGCCAGGAAAAATGGAATAAAAAGTCCATTTAAAAATTAAATAGAGGATTTTTTGCAATGCAAAAAGCGCTGGTCTACGTTCTTCACGTCTCGCCGAGCCGCATCGACCGGCGAGTCAGTGCGTGACCCGCCCTTGGGCCGCACTGTTGCTCCCACCGTGAACGTTATCTAGGAGATAGACCATGCAAGCGATCGAAAAAGACCTGGACTCCGAACTGCAACTGGACGAATGGTTCGAAGCACCGACCCATGAAGCCGCCGTGGAAATGATGCAAGCCGACGCGGTCGTACCGTTCGGCACGGCGATGTGGCCTCTGTAAGCCATTCCCGGGCGGGCACGATCGGCCGGTCGTGCCCGCCGCATTCCACACGGTCTGTCAGGGAGCATCCATGGACAAGCCACGCGCGATTGCGCACTTCCTTTACTACCTCGAACACCACCCTGCCCTTGCCGGCCTCGAATCGGCGAAGGTACTGCTCGGCCACACCGCCGACTACGAAGCGCTGACCGGCGCCATCGCCGAACAGGCCGGCGATCACCCGCGCTTCGGCTTCAACGCCATGCGCCTGGATCTGGAATCCACCGCCGCGCTGACCTCGGCGATCGCCGACACCGATCTCTACATTTTCTTCTACGACTCTTCCACCCTGCCCAACCCGCGCCCCGACGGCCCGGACTTCGTACGCGCCCTGCAAGGGGTGATGGCGGAGAACTGGAAGAAATCGCTGCTGTTCAAGGACTACGGCGATTATTTCTACGACACCTTCAGCATCGCGCCGCAGCGCATCGCCGGGCTCAACAGCCACCTGATCCAGCGCATGTCCCAGGCCACCACCTTGAGCTTCAGCGACGAGCACGGCTCGTGGTTCGAAACGCCCATGAGCAGCATCAAGAAGTGGACCGACATCAACGGCGTCGGCAACTTCGACCTGGCCCCCGGCGAAATCGCCACCCACAGCGAGGCGATCAACGGCCATGTGAAGTTCAAGGGTACCTTCCTCAGCACCATTCCGTTCGCCCGCAAGTACGGCGTGCTGGAGTCGCCGCTGGAACTGTGGATCGAGAACTCGACCATCCAGCGTATCGCCACCGAGGTGCCGGGCCTGGAACACGACTTCAACAAGTACCTGGACGCCAACCCGTCGAACCGGCGGATCGAGGAGCTGGGCATCGGCACCAACGAAGGCGTGAAGTCGCTGTATGCGCGCAACGCCGGGTTCGAGGAACGCCATTGCGGCCTGCACCTGGGCCTGGGCGGCGGCGCCAAGGGCAGCCATCACCTGGACCTGATCTTCTCCGGCGGCGTGCTGGCGCTGGATGACAAGCCGGTGTTCGACGGGCGGTTCGTGCTCTGAACCCGGAGTTGCATCAAGGCCACCGGCCTCTTCGCGGGCAAGCCCGCTCCCACAGGGCACAGTGCTGTCCTTGCGGGAGCGGGCTTGCCCGCGAAGACGGATTGCCGGACACCGCATGACTGAATGCCGGGCACAAAAAAAACGCCAACCCTGAGGTTGGCGTTTTTCATTTACCGCACCGGCTGGAGCTTAACGCGGCTTCGGCGTGCTGCGGCGCTTGCCCGCTGGCTTGTCGCCGTCGGTCAGCTTGATCCCCGGACGCTTCGCCGCCGGCTTGGCCGGGCGCTTGGTGTCGGCCGGACGCTCGGCCACCGGCGTACCGCGGCCGGCTGGGGCACCGCGGCCTTCGCCACGTTCGCTGCGGCCACGGGGTGCACGCTCACCCTCCCCGCGGGCGGCCGGTTTGCGGCCTGGACGCTCGCCTTCCAGCTGCGGCTCACGGCCCGTGCGCGGCGTGGCCGGCGCGCCGTTGGCCGGGCGCAGGGTGCGCACCCGGTCGGCCCGGGCCATCGGCCGCGACGACTTGCGCTGCAGGCGCTCCATCTTGTCCTTGCTCTTGGCGTTCAGTTGCGGCAACGCCACCGGGGTCAGGCCGACCTCGGCGCTCAGGATGTCGATTTCGTACTGGCTCATTTCGCGCCAGCGGCCCATCGGCAGGTCGGAGTTGAGGAAGACCGGGCCGAAACGCACGCGCTTCAGGCGGCTCACCACCAGGCCCTGGGATTCCCACAGACGACGCACTTCACGGTTGCGGCCTTCCATCACCACGCAGTGGTACCAGTGGTTGAAGCCTTCGCCGCCCGGAGCCTGCTGAATGTCGGTGAACTTCGCCGGACCGTCTTCGAGCATGACGCCGGCCTTGAGCCGGTCGATCATTTCGTCGTCCACCTCGCCGCGCACGCGCACCGCGTATTCGCGGTCCATCTCGTAGGACGGGTGCATCAGGCGGTTGGCCAGTTCACCGTCGGTGGTGAACATCAAAAGGCCAGTGGTGTTGATGTCGAGGCGGCCGATGTTGATCCAGCGGCCCTCTTTCGGACGCGGCAGCTTGTCGAACACGGTCGGGCGGCCTTCCGGGTCGTCGCGGGTGCAGATCTCGCCGTCGGGCTTGTTGTACATGATCACGCGGCGCACGGACTCGGCGGATTCTTCGCGCTTGATCACTTTGCCGTCGATGGTGATGGCGTCGTGCAGGTCGACCCGCACGCCGAGGGTCGCGTCCTTGCCGTTGACCTTGATCCGGCCCTGGCTGATCCAGGCCTCGACGTCACGGCGCGAGCCCACGCCGATGCGGGCGAGGACCTTCTGCAGTTTTTCGCCTGCAGGCGGGGTTGGCTGGTCGTCTTGCTGTTCGATGTCGCTCATCTGGGCACCTCCCGGTGTGGTCTGTCCAGGGCCCCTGAAAGGGCGCCCTGTAGCATTGGAAACTGTGTGTTCGGGCGAAGGGTTCGCCGAAGGGCCGCGAATCATACGCGGATATGGCCGTTCGCGCATCAGAGACTAGCTGACGCGCGAACGTTCATTTCTTTTTCCGCCGACCGGTGGCGCCCAACTTGGCCAGGCGCAGCGCGGCCTCGGCCAGCACCGTGCGCCGGTCGTCCTTGTCGAGCTTCTTCCAGGCCTTGATCTCGCGCTTGCTGCGGCCGCAGCCCAGGCAGATGTCGTCGCCGAACTTGCAGACATCGATGCAGGGGTCTTTGGTTGAGCTCATGCATTTCTCCGACGTCGGATAGGCAAACCTGTGGGAGCCAGCCTGCTGGCGATGGCGGCTGGTCTGACACATCGATTCCGAATGGACTGCCGCCTTCGCGAGCAGGCTCGCTCCTACAGGTGTTGGCGTCAGTCTTCGCGCTCGAGGCGCTCGGCTTCGATGGCTTCGGCCAGGGCGCGGGCTTCGGCTTCTTCGTCGCTCAGTTCAGGTTCCGGCCGTTCAAGTGCGGCGACGGCGGCCAGCAGCTTTTCCCTGGCTTCGGCGACGCCGAGGATGTCTTCTTCGGGCTCAGGTTCAGGTTCAGGTTCAGGCTCGGGTTCAGATACCGACTCAGGTCCCGGCACGTCTTCGAAACCGTCCGGCGTCCCGCCCTCTTCCAGTCCGTCGCGCAGCAGGTCGTCGAAATCGGTCTTGATCCCCTCCTCCATGCTGTCCAGCTCCAGCAGCAGGGTGTGGAAACTGGTTTCCTCCTTCGGCTCCTCGGGCTCGGCGCTGGCGTCGGCCTGCTCCTGGAGGCTCGGCGGCACCGGGGCGTCGTCGAAGTCGAGCATCGGTTCCGGCTCGATCTCGCGCAGTTCCGCCAGCGGCGGCAGTTCGTCGAGGCTCTTGAGGTTGAAGTGATCGAGGAACGCCTTGGTGGTGGCGAACATCGCCGGTTTGCCCGGCACGTCGCGGTAGCCGACGATGCGGATCCACTCGCGCTCGATCAAAGTCTTGACGATGTTGCTGTTGACCGCCACGCCCCGCACGTCTTCGATTTCGCCACGGGTGATGGGCTGGCGGTAGGCGATCAGCGCCATGGTTTCCAGCAAGGCACGGGAGTAGCGCTGCGGGCGCTCCTCCCACAGGCGGCCGACCCACGGCGAATACTTCTCGCGGATCTGCAGGCGGTAGCCGGAGGCCACCTCCTTGAGCTCGAACGCCCGGCCTTCGCAGGACTTGCCCAGCAGGGTCAGGGCCTTCTTGAAGACTGCCGGCTCCGGCCGTTCGCCTTCTTCGAACAGTTCGAACAGGCGCTCAAGGGATTGCGGCTTTCCCGAAGCCAACAGGAAGGCTTCAAGCAGGGGGGCCAGCTCGCGGGGTTCAGTCAGGTTCATGTTTCGACTCGTTATTCGGCTCGGGCTCGCACGTGGATCGCGGCGAACGGCTCATTCTGCACCAGCTCGACCAAGGATTCCTTGACCAGCTCAAGGACCGCCATGAAGGTCACCACCACCCCGAGCCGGCCTTCCTCGGCGGTGAACAGCTCGACGAACGGCACAAACCCGCCGCCCTTGAGGCGTTCGAGCACATCGCTCATGCGTTCGCGGGTGGACAGCGCCTCTCGGCTGACCTGGTGGCTTTCGAACATGTCGCCCCGGCGCAGCACCTCGGACATGGACATCAGCAGCTCTTCCAGGATCACGTCCGGGTGCAGCTTGCGCACCTGGGCCTGGGGGGCATCGAGCTTGGGCACGATCACGTCTCGGCCGACCCGGCTCAGCTCGTCGATGCCTTCGGCGGCGGACTTGAAGCGCTCGTACTCCTGCAGGCGGCGGATCAGCTCGGCCCGGGGGTCTTCCTCCTCGTCCTCGACGGTCTCGGCCCGGGGCAGCAGCATCCGCGACTTGATCTCGGCGAGCATCGCGGCCATCACCAGGTATTCGGCGGCCAGCTCCAGGCGCACCGACTGCATCAGCTCGACGTAGCCCATGTACTGGCGGGTGATTTCCGCCACCGGGATGTCGAGGATGTCGATGTTTTGCTTGCGGATCAGGTACAGCAGCAGGTCGAGCGGGCCCTCGAAGGCTTCGAGGAACACCTCCAGCGCGTCCGGCGGGATGTACAGGTCAATCGGCAGCTGCGTGACGGCCTGGCCATAGACCATGGCGAACGGCAGTTCCTGCTGGGCTCCGGCCTGGGGATCGACGGTTTCGACGGCGGACATTCAGGCCTCGACCATGAACGGGGTCGGGTCGCCGCAGCCGACGCGGATCACTTCCGGGTCGTCGCCGGTCAGGTCGATCACGGTAGAGGCCTTGATGCCGCCGAAACCGCCATCGATGATCAGATTCACCTGATGCTCGAGCAACTGGCGCATCTCATAGGGATCGCTCAACGGATCCTCGTCGCCGGGCATGATCAGGGTCACGCTCATCAGCGGTTCGCCCAGCTCGTCCAGCAGCGCCAGGGCGATCGGATGGCTCGGCACCCGCAGGCCGATGGTGCGTTTCTTGGGGTGCAGCAGCAGGCGCGGCACTTCGCGGGTAGCATTGAGGATGAAGGTGTACGGCCCCGGCAGGTGGGCCTTGAGGATGCGGAACGTGCCGGTGTCGATCTTGGCGTAATTGCCCAGTTGCGACAGATCGCTGCAGATCAGTGCGAAGTTGTGCTTGTCGTCCAGTTGGCGCAGGCGGCGGACGCGCTCGATGGCGCTCTTGTCGCCAATTTGGCAACCGATGGCGTAGGAAGAGTCCGTGGGATAAATCACCACCCCGCCCTTGCGGATGATCTCGACCGCCTGTTTGATCAGGCGCGCCTGCGGGTTTTCCGGATGGATCTGGAAAAATTGACTCACATTCTCTTCCTGTTCAGACGGCCGCGATAACTGGGTCATGTTTGAACCGGCGCCACAGGGGCGGCAGGTCCTCCGGCACCGGCCGGTACTGGCCGATCTCGGACCAGCCACCAGGGCCATGGAAATCACTGCCGGCGGTGACCAGCAGACCGAATTCGCGGGCCAGGATCGAGAGGCTGCCCACCTGCTCCGCCGGCTGGTGGCCGTTGACCACCTCAAGCGCCTGTCCGCCCGCTTGAATATAGTCGGCAATCAGCCGGCGGCGCTTGCTGCGGGTGAAATCGTAGTGCCAAGGATGCGCCAGGCTGACCCAGGCCCCGGCGGCCCGCAGGGTCGCGACGGTATCCTCCAGGGTCGGCCAGTGCTGCTTGACATCCCCCAGCTTGCCGGCGCCCAGCCATTTGCGGAACGCCTCGGCGCGGTCCTTGACGAAGCCTTCGCGCACCATCCAGTCGGCAAAATGCGGACGGGCCGGCGCGTTGCCGCTGTCGCCCAGCGCCTGCTGGATCTGCCGCGCGCCTTCGAATGCGCCGGGCATGCCCTTCTGGGCCAGCTTGCGGCCGATCTCCTCGGAACGCAGCCAGCGGCCGTCGCGCAGTTGGGCGATGGCCTCGACCAACGGTGCGGCGTCGACGTCGAAGCCGTAGCCCAGCACATGAATGGTCGCCCCGCCCCAGGTGCACGACAGCTCGACGCCGTTGATCAGTTGCATGCCCAGGCCTTCGGCGGCCGCGCGCGCTTCGGCCAGGCCTTCCAGGGTGTCGTGATCGGTCAGGGACAGGATCCGCACGCCGTTCTCGAACGCTCGCGCAACCAGTGCCGCCGGCGCCAGGGCGCCGTCGGAGGCTGTGCTGTGGCAGTGCAAATCGACATTCACGGGGATGTGTAACCTCAAATCAGCTGGCGCTATCGCGCGCCCGTATGTTTGTTATTATGCCGCCACATCCAGCTTCTGGCTCTCACTGTGAAACAATTCATCGATTTCATCCCGCTCCTGCTGTTCTTCATCGTCTACAAACTCGATCCGCGCACCGTCGACGTCGCCGGCCACGAGCTGACCGTAGGCGGCATCTACAGCGCCACCGCGATGCTGATCGTCAGTTCCCTGGTGGTCTACGGCGCGCTGTTCGTCAAGCAGCGCAAGCTGGAGAAGAGCCAGTGGCTGACCCTCGTCGCCTGCCTGGTGTTCGGCAGCCTGACGCTGGCCTTCCACAGCGAGACCTTCCTGAAGTGGAAAGCCCCGGTGGTCAACTGGCTGTTCGCCCTGGCCTTCATCGGCAGCCATTTCATCGGCGACCGCCTGCTGATCAAGCGCATCATGGGCCACGCCCTGAGCCTGCCGGATCCGGTGTGGCTGCGCCTGAACATCGCCTGGATCGCGTTCTTCCTGTTCTGCGGGGCCGCCAACCTGTTCGTCGCCTTCACCTTCCAGAGCATCTGGGTCGACTTCAAGGTGTTCGGCAGCCTGGGCATGACCGTGCTGTTCCTGGTCGGACAGGGCATCTACCTGTCCCGTCACCTGCACGACGCCGATACCACAACGCCAAAAACCGAGGACTGACATGCTTTACGCCATCATTGCCACCGACGTCGCCAACTCCCTGGAAGCCCGCCTGGCCGCGCGCCCTGCGCACCTTGAGCGTCTGCAAGCGCTCAAGGGCGAAGGCCGCATCGTGCTGGCCGGCCCGCACCCGGCGGTCGACAGCAATGATCCGGGCGCGGCGGGCTTCTCCGGCAGCCTGATCGTCGCCGAGTTCGATTCCCTGGCCGCCGCGCAGGCCTGGGCCGACGCCGACCCGTACATCGCCGCCGGCGTCTACGCCAACGTCATCGTCAAGCCGTTCAAGCAAGTCCTGCCGTAACTTTTCCCGCCGACGTCCCCAGGCGATGAACCTTCCCGGTTCATCGCGCTCTCAATCGCTCATTATTCTCGTTTGCCGGCCGACAACCTGCCCACTATCCAATGGGAAACAGGAGTCGCGATGCGCAAGGGTCCGTTGTGTCTGATGTGGGTCACGCTGTCGGTCATGGCACCCGCCCATGGCGAAGAAAGCGTCGAAAACGGCAATTCCACGCCGCTGTCGCTGAGCGCCGGCACGCAGATCACCGAGCTGCAGCAGCGCCTCAAGGCCAGCGAGCAGCAGCGGGAAGAACTGAGCAAACAGCTGCAGAATGCCGACAGCGAACGCGAAAGCCCGCAACTGGCCCGGTTGCGTCAGGAGAACCAGCGCCTGAAACTGCAACTCAAGGAAGCCCAGTCCAGCCCGCTGCCGCGTCTGCTGACCGAGCAGCAGCAGTGGTTCGTCACCGGGGCCGCCGTTGCGCTATTGGCGCTGCTGTGCGGTATCTTTGCCGGTGGTGGACGCAGAACGCGTCGGCAATGGCTAAATTGAGTGAGTCATGAGCGAGCTGTTACTGATAGATGACGACCAGGAGCTGTGCGAACTCCTGAGCAGTTGGCTGAGCCAGGAAGGTTTCCAGGTGCGCGCCTGCCACGACGGCCAGAGCGCCCGCAAGGCCTTGGCCGAATCCGCGCCGGCGGCGGTGGTGCTGGACGTGATGCTGCCCGACGGCAGCGGCCTGGAACTGCTCAAGCAACTGCGCAGCGACCACGCCGACCTGCCGGTGCTGATGCTGTCGGCCCGGGGCGAACCGCTGGACCGCATCCTCGGCCTGGAGCTGGGCGCCGACGACTACCTGGCCAAGCCCTGCGACCCCCGCGAGCTGACCGCCCGTCTGCGCGCCGTGCTGCGCCGCAGCCACCCGGCGGCCGTGTCGACCCAGCTTGAGCTGGGCGACCTGAGCTTCAGCCCGGTGCGCGGCGTGGTCAGCATCAACGAGAAAGAGCTCACCCTCACCGTCTCCGAAAGCCGCCTGCTCGAAGCCCTGCTCAAGCAGCCCGGCGAGCCGCTGGACAAACAGGAACTGGCGCAGATCGCCCTCGGCCGCAAGCTGACCCTCTACGACCGCAGCCTGGACATGCACGTCAGCAACCTGCGCAAAAAGATCGGCCCGCACCCCGACGGCCGCCCGCGCATCGTGGCCCTGCGCAGCCGCGGCTACTACTACAGCCTCTGACGCTGCGTCAGTTTTGTCAGGCCGGCGCCGGAACGTCTTTACTCAAGCTTTACCCAGCGCTGACCGCCGCTGACCTTGATCTCCGTAATCTGTACCCATCCGGAACGTACCGGGAACGAGACAAGGAGATACACCATGCGCAAGACCCTCATCGCTCTGATGTTCGCCGCTGCCCTGCCGACCGTCGCCATGGCCATGCCGGAAGGCGCAGGCCCGATGGGCGGCCCGCTGGACGGCCCGCACCACGGCGGCCAGATGCACGGCATGCACGGCAAAGGCCCGTACAGCCAGCTGGACCTGTCCCGCGAACAGCGCGAGCAGATCCGCAAGATCATGGGCGAGCAGATGCACGAGCGCCGTCAAGTGGTCGACAAGTACCTGGAGAAACTGTCGCCGGCCGACCAGAAAGCCATGAAGGATGAGATGGCGGCCAACCACAAGAAAGCCGAAGCCGACGTACGCGCCGTGCTGAAGCCGGATCAGCAGAAGAAATTCGACGAGATCCAGAAGAAGCAGGCCGAGCGCCGCGCCGAATGGGCCGAATTCAAGGCCTGGAAAGCGCAACAGCCGCAAAAGGCGCAATAATGTCCTGAACCCCGGACCCGACGGCCTCCCCCGTCGGGTCTTTCTTGTTTGATCCCCTGTGGGATGCAGGTCTGACCGAGGACTGTCTGTGCGTTCACTGTTCTGGCGTATCCTGGCCAGCTTCTGGCTGGCCATCGCTCTGGTTGCAGGGCTCTCCATCCTGATGGGGCACATGCTCAACCAGGACGCGTGGATCCTCAGCCGCCACCCGGGCCTCAACACCCTGGCCGCCGAGTGGACGCAGACCTACGAAAGCCAGGGCGAAGACGCCGCCCAGGACATCCTTGAGCAGCGCAAACGCCAGTACCACATCGACGTGCAGGTGCTCAACGAAAGCGGCGACCCGGTGGTGCGCGGCACCTTCCCGCGCCGCGCCGCCGCGTTCGAGGCCCGCCAGAACAACGACGACCGCCGCCTGCCCTGGCGGCGCCTGACCGACGAATACACCAGCGCCAAGAGCGGCGACACCTACCTGTTCATCTACCGCATCCCGCACCCGGAACTCGACGCCTGGCACCGCGAAAGCCTGCTGTGGCCGTTGAGCGCGCTGGGCATCGCGCTGGTGGTGCTGACCCTGTTCAGCCTGCTGGTGACGTTTTCCATCACCCGGCCGCTCAACCGCCTGCGCGGCGCCGTGCACGACCTGGGGCAGACCACCTATCAGCAGAACAGCCTGGCGCAACTGGCCAACCGCCGCGACGAATTCGGCGTGCTGGCCAACGACTTCAACCGCATGGGCGCACGCCTGCAAAGCCTGATCGGCAGTCAGCGGCAACTGCTGCGCGACGTGTCCCATGAATTGCGCTCACCGCTGGCCCGGCTGCGCATCGCCCTGGCGCTGGCCGAGCGGGCCAGCCCCGAAGAACGGGAAAGGCTGTGGCCGCGCCTGGCCCGCGAATGCGACCGGCTGGAAGCGCTGATCAGTGAAATCCTGGTGCTGGCGCGGGTCGACGCCGACAACGCCAGCGCCGAAGACGTGGACCTGAACGCCCTGCTCGGCGCCCTGCAAAAAGATGCGCAGCTCGGCTCACCGGACCAGGCCGTGCGCCTGGAGGCCGAACCGCACCTGGCGCTGACCGGCTGGCCGACCATGATCGAACGGGCCGTGGACAACCTGCTGCGCAACGCCCAGCGCTTCAACCCTCAGGACCGGCCGATCGAACTGCAGGCTGCGCGCCAGGGCGAGCGGATCGTGGTCAGCGTGCGCGACCACGGGCCGGGGGTGCAGGACGAACATTTGAGCCAGTTGGGCGAGCCGTTCTACCGCGCACCGGGCCAGACCGCCGCCGGCCACGGCCTGGGCCTGGCGATCGCCCGCCGTGCGGCGGAACGGCACGGCGGCGCGCTGGTGCTGGCCAATCACCCGCAGGGCGGCTTCATCGCCAGACTGGAACTGCCCCTCGTGCCCGGCGCCGTCACCCAGCCCTGAACCTCTGCAGGAGCGAGCCTGCCCGCGATGGCCGCGTGTCAGGCCCATCCTTTTTTGGCTGACAGACCGCTATCGCGAGCAAGCTCGCTCCCACAGTGTCCGAGGGGTTCACAGGTTCGGCGTTCGCCCGCGACACCTGTGGGAGCGGGCTTGCCCGCGATGGCGTCATGTCAGTCACAACACCACTGACAGGCAGACCGCTATCGCGAGCAGGCTCGCTTCCACACTGTCCGAGGGGTTCACAGATTCGGCGTTCGCCCGCGATACCTGTGGGAGCGGGCTTGCCCGCGATGGCGGCCTGTCAGTCACAACACCACTGACAGGCAGACCGCTATCGAGAGCAGGCTCGCTCCCACAGTGTCCGAGGGGTTCACAGGTTCGGCGTTCGCCCGCGATACCTGTGGGCGCCAGCCTGCTGGCGATGGCCTCGGTCAAGACGCCGGGGACTCAGGCCTCGGCCGGCCAGGCGCTGACGAATTCGGCCAGTTCGACCTTCTCCGCCACCCGCGGCTCTTTCAGCGGAGTGCCCAGGTACAGGAAAGCAATCACCTGTTCGTCCTCGGTCAGCCCCAGGCCCTTGGCGACGTGTTTCGAGTAGGCCAGCTCACCGGTGCGCCACACCGCGCCGATCCCTTGGGCATACGCCGCCAGCAGGATCCCGTGGGCCGCGCAGCCCGCCGCCAGCAGTTGCTCGGATTTCGGGTACTTGACGTGATCCTGCAGCTTGGCGATCACCACAACCACCAAAGGTGCGCGCAGCGGGCCGTTGCGCGCCTTGTCGATGGCCGCCTCGGTGACTTCGCCATCCTGCATCTGCGCCGCTTCGGCCAGCAGCTCGCCCATCCGCTCGCGGGCCGGGCCTTCGACGGTCAGGAAACGGTACGGCTGCAAATGCCCGTGATCCGGCGCACGCAGGGCGGCGCCGAACAGGGCCTCGCGCTGCGCGGCGGTCGGGGCCGGGTCGGTCAGTCGCGGAACGGAAACACGGTTGAGCAAAGCGTCGAGAGCCTGCATCGGCCACCTCCTGTCAAAAATGTCGGGCTATTCTAGCGGCAAGTGCCCGCTCGATGCCGGTTTACATGCCTTGCCCCGCGGGTAGAATGGCGCCCTTCCCCCTTCAGCCCGAGTGGATTTCATGGCGTTGCCGACCTTAAGGATCATTGGTTTCATCATCGGCATCTTCCTGATCACCCTGGCCATCGCCATGATCGTGCCCATGGCCACCTTAGTGATCTTCGACCGCACCGGCGACATGCCGTCGTTCCTCTGGTCGAGCATGATCACCTTCGTCGCCGGCCTGGCGCTGGTGATCCCGGGCCGTCCGGAGCACATTCACCTGCGGCCCCGGGACATGTACCTGCTGACGGTCAGCAGTTGGCTGGTGGTGTGCATCTTCGCCGCGCTGCCGTTCCTGCTGACCCAGCACATCAGCTACACCGACTCGTTCTTCGAGAGCATGTCCGGCATCACCGCCACCGGCTCGACCGTGCTCACCGGCCTGGACAGCATGTCCCCCGGTATCCTGATGTGGCGCTCGCTGCTGCACTGGATCGGCGGCATCGGCTTCATCGGCATGGCCGTGGCGATCTTGCCGATGCTGCGCATCGGCGGCATGCGCCTGTTCCAGACCGAGTCCTCGGACCGCTCGGAAAAGGTCATGCCCCGCTCGCACATGGTGGCGCGGCTGATCGTGGCGGCCTACGTGGGCATCACCATTCTCGGCAGCCTGGCGTTCTGGTGGGCCGGCATGAGCCCGTTCGATGCGGTCAACCACGCCATGTCAGCGATCTCCACCGGCGGTTTCTCGACCTCCGACCAGTCCCTGGCCAAGTGGACGCAGCCGGCGGTGCACTGGGTCGCGGTGGTGGTCATGATCCTCGGCAGCCTGCCGTTCACCCTGTACGTGGCGACCCTGCGCGGCAACCGCCGGGCGCTGATCAAGGACCAGCAAGTGCAGGGGCTGCTCGGCATGCTGCTGGTGACCTGGCTGGTGCTCGGCACCTGGTACTGGTGGACCACCAACCTGCATTGGCTGGACGCGCTGCGGCACGTGGCGCTGAACGTGACCTCGGTGGTCACCACCACCGGATTCGCGCTGGGGGACTACAGCCTGTGGGGCAATTTCTCGCTGATGCTGTTCTTCTATCTGGGCTTCGTCGGCGGCTGCTCCGGCTCGACGGCGGGCGGGATCAAGATCTTCCGTTTCCAGGTCGCCTACATCCTGCTCAAGGCCAACCTCAACCAGTTGATTCACCCGCGGGCGGTGATCAAGCAGAAATACAACGGCCACCGCCTCGACGAAGAGATCGTGCGCTCGATCCTGACCTTTTCGTTCTTCTTCGCCATCACCATCTGCGTGATCGCCCTGCTCCTGTCGCTGCTGGGCGTCGACTGGATGACGGCGTTGACCGGCGCCGCCAGCACCGTGTCCGGCGTCGGCCCCGGCCTGGGCGAGACCATCGGCCCGGCCGGCAACTTCGCCAGCCTGCCGGATGCGGCCAAGTGGATCCTGTCGTTCGGCATGCTGCTGGGGCGGCTGGAGATCATCACGGTGTTTGTGCTGTGCATTCCGGCGTTCTGGCGTCACTGACCGCGTTCGGCGCGTCCAGCAGGCGGGCGCGGTAGTCGCCGGGGGTGGTGTCGAACCAGCGGCGGAAGGCGCGGAAGAAATTGCTCGGGTCGGCGAACCCCAGCAGGTAGGCGATCTCCAGCAAGGTCATGTTCGGCTGCGCCAGGTACTGCTCGGCCAGTTCGCGGCGGGTATCGTCGAGCAACTGCTGGAAGCTGGTGCCCTCTTCCTGCAGGCGGCGCTGCAAGGTGCGCTGCGACAGGTGCAGGGTCTGCGCCACCGCATCGCGCTTGGGCTCGCCCTGGGGCAGCAGGCGGCACAGCACCTGACGCGCCTTGTGGGTCACGCGGCTTTCGGAGAACCGCGCCAGGTACTCCCCGGCGAACCGGTCGTGCAGCAGCGCCATCGCTTCGTTGGCGGTGGGCAGCGGCGCTTCCATGTCGGCACGCTCGAAGATCAGCGCATCGTACGGCGCGTTGAACACCAGCGGCGCGTGGAAGGCCTGCCGATAGGGCTCCAGGTCGTCCGGCTCGTCGCCCTGCACCAGCACCTTGCGCGGGTGCAGGGTGCGCCCGGTCAGCCAGCCACACAGGCTCAAAGCGCAGGCCAGCGAGGCCTCGGCGCTCTGGCGGGTCGGCGGCAGGTGGTCGCCGTGCACCGTCAGGATCAGCGCATAGCCTTCGTCGAGCAGACGGAAACTCAGGTCGGCGCTTTCGGCGATGATCCGCTGATAACGCACCAGCCGCTGAAAGCCTTCGGCCAGGGTGTTGCTGGACATCAGCGCATAGCCGGCGACATGGAAGGAGGCCGGGCGCACCACCTTGCCCATGTTCAGGCCGATCGCCGGATTGCCCGACAGCTCGACCGCCCGCTGCCACAGACGGGTCATGGAATCCTGCGGGAAGCGTGCGTCCGGATCGTCCAGCGCCGCGTAGTCGAGCCCCAGTTGCCTGAACAGAACCCGGCAATCCAGGCCGTCCATTTCCAGTGCCTTGACAATCCCCATCGCCCAGCTTGATGAAGTCGTTCGTTCGCTCATGGCGTTTATTCTTAAATGACATGACGGGCCGCATACTACGGCGGATTTTCCAAGGATAGTAAAGTGGCGCCGATTGTCACTGGCCAGCACCGACGATCACTCTAGACTCAAATAAGCTACCCGCCGAACAACTCGCCATCAGAACAATAACCACAGAGATCGCAGTCGTGGACACCCTCAAGCCTTTCAGCAGCTTCGCCGAGTTCTATCCGTATTACCTCAGCGAGCACAGCAACAGCGCCTGCCGGCGCCTGCATTTCGCCGGCACCACACTGGTGCTGTTGATTCTGGCGCTGGCCATCGCCCAGGGCGCGTGGCTGCTGTTGCTGGCGCTGCCGCTGGCCGGCTACGGCTTCGCCTGGGTCGGGCATTTCTTTTTCGAGAAGAACCGCCCCGCCACCTTCCAGCATCCGTTCTACAGCCTGCTCGGCGACTTCGTCATGTACCGCGACATGCTCCTGGGCCGCGTGCCGTTCTAGAACCCCAGCAAACGAGGACGGCCGATGAACGCCAACGCCCGCTTCACCCACATGAAGGACGGCACCCGGGAAGACTGGGCGATCATCGCCGCCGATTTCAGCGCCTACGCCCGCCAGTTGCCCGGCCGGATCCTGGCGCACCTCAAGTTGCTGGAAGGGGATTTCGGCGGGTTTGCGGTGGATCGCCTCACCCACTCCCTGCAGACCGCGACCCGCGCCTGGCGCGACGGCCGCGACGAGGAGTACGTGGTCTGCGCCCTGCTCCACGACATCGGCGACACCCTCGGCTCCTACAACCACCCGGACATCGCCGCGGCGATCCTCAAGCCGTTCGTCAGCGCCGAGAACCTGTGGATGGTGGAAAAGCACGGCATCTTCCAGGGCTATTACTTCTTCCATCACCTGGGCATGGACCGGCACCTGCGCGAGCAGTTCAAGGGGCATGCCCAGTATCAGGCGACGGTGGAATTCTGCGCCCGCTATGACGCCGCCGCGTTCGACCCGGCCTATGACACGCTGCCGCTGAGCTTCTTCGAACCGATGCTGGAGCGGGTGTTCGCTGCGCCGAAGAATTCGATCTACAAGGCGGCGATGCAGGAACACACACCGGCCTGAGTGACTTGGGAACCGCTGCGCGGTTCATCGCCAGCAGGCTGGCTCCCACTTCGATTGGCGGCGACCACAGATTCTGCCTTCACCTCTGATCCCTGTGGGAGCCAGCCTGCTGGCGATGGCGTCAGCAAGGACGCCGCATGACCGAAGAGACTGTCGCTCCGATCGGCGATCCGACAAACGCATACAACCTAAGCCAGCTCAGCCACCTTGGCCGCCTTCAGTTGCGCCTCCCGCGCCTGCGCATCCGCCAGCCGGTACAGCTCGATGGTGCCGTCCCAGTGCTCGATCAGCGCCGTGCACGATTCCACCCAATCGCCGCAGTTGAGGTAGTCCACCTCGCCCACCTTGCGGATCTCGGCATGGTGGATGTGGCCGCAGACCACCCCGTGCAGCTCGCGCTTGACGCACTCGTGGGCGATGGCTTCCTCGAAGTCGCTGATGAAGTTCACCGCCGTCTTCACCTTGTGCTTGAGGTAGGCCGACAGCGACCAGTAGCCGTAGCCGTACTTCGCCCGCCAGTGGTTGAGCCAGCGGTTGAGGGTCAGGGTGAATTCGTAGGCCGAGTCGCCGAGGAACGCCAGCCAGCGGTGATAGCGGGTGATCACGTCGAACTGGTCGCCGTGGATCACCAGCAGGTGCCGGCCGTCGGCGGTGACGTGCACCGCTTCGTCCACCAGCTGGATGTTGCCCAGGATCAGCTTCGAATAGCGGCGCAGGAATTCGTCGTGGTTGCCGGTGACGTAGATCACCTCGGTGCCGCGCTTGCTCATGGTCAGCAGGCGGCGGATCACGTTGGTGTGCGCCTGGGGCCAGTACATGCCGCCGCGCAGTTTCCAGCCGTCGATGATGTCGCCGACCAGGTAGACCTTGTCGGCATGGTAGCCCTTGAGGAACTGCGACAGGTGCTCGGCCTGGCAATCCCGCGTGCCCAGGTGCACATCGGAGATCCACAAAGTGCGCACCCGTTGTTTACGGCTGGGTCTGGCGAGCTCGGCGCTGGTCATGGACAACCCTCTGCAATGTTTTGCAAAGCTTGCGCCTGCGCGGTGACCCGACCATGACAACCGTGCGTCAGTCCCGTGACAGCGCACAAGCGCCCGGGCGGTGTAGACTGAACGCCACTTCGGAGACCTGCGGCCATGCGACCGATCCTGACCCTGCGCCACTACACACACGACCTGATCGTCCACAGCCACGACCACGCGCAACTGGTGTTCGGCCTGTCCGGCGCGCTGGACTTCGAGGTCGAAGGCTGCGGCAGCCAGGTGCGCCAGCAGAGTTTCGTGGTGGTTCCCGGCGGTGCCCGCCACGCCTGCGGCAGCCCCGACGGCAGCCGCTGCCTGGTGCTGGACGTGCCCGAGGGGCCGTGGGTCGCCGACTCGCTGGGCGACCACGCCGACGCCAGCCGCCGCCTGCTTGAGCGCCCCGGGCGCCTGACGCTGGACAGCGGCCAGAGCCAGTTGGTCAGTTGGCTGGCCAACAGCCCGATCGGCGATCCCTTGATCGCCCGCCAGGGCGCGGTCCTGCTGCTGGCCAGCCTGAACAGCGCCCGCCCCGCCGAACTCGCCGCCCGGCGCCTGCCCTACGCGGCGCTGGATGCGCACATCGAGCAGTACGCCGCCTACCCGTTGCAGGTGGCCGACCTGGCGCGGGTCGCCGGCCTGTCCAGCGCCCGCCTGCATGCGCGCTTCGTCGCCGAATGCGGGCAGACGCCGATGGACTACATCCGCAGCCGTCGCCTGCACAAGGCCGCCGGCCTGTTGCGCGACACCGCCCTGCCCATCGGCGAAATCGCCAGCCGGGTCGGCTACAGCTCCCAGAGCGCCTTCGCCGCCGCCATGCTGCGCGAGTTCGGCGCCTCGCCCGGCAACCTGCGCCGCGAGGCCGGCGACAAAGGACGATAGTCTGCCGACAGACATCCCCGACGCGGCGTCCCTAAACTGTCGCTGTGTTGAACCGGATTCCCAAGGACCGCAATGACTCCCCGCACAGCCCTCGGCGCCCTGCACATCGGCGCACTGATGTTCGGCCTGACCGGCGTGTTCGGCAAACTCGCCGCCGCCACGCCTGCGGTCATCGTGTTCGGACGCGCCGCCTTCGCCGTCGTCGCCCTGGCGTTCTTCGCCCGGATCGCCAGCCAGAACGCCTGGCAACGGCTCCAGGCGGCGGACTGGCGCCGCCTCGCCCTCGGCGGCGTGCTGCTGGCCGGGCACTGGGTGAGTTTCTTCCTGGCGGTGAAGGTCGCCGGGGTGGCGATCGCGACCCTGGGCTTCGCCAGTTTCCCGGCGTTCACTGTGATCCTCGAAGGGCTGGTCTTCCGCGAGCGGATCCGCACCAACGAAATCGTGCTGGTGGCGCTGGTGAGCGTCGGCCTGGTGCTGGTGACGCCGGCGTTCGACCTGGCCAGCGGAGCCACCGCCGGCCTGCTCTGGGCGGTCCTGTCGGGCCTGCTGTTTTCCCTGCTGTCGCTGACCAACCGCGCCGGTTCCGGACGCATCCCCGCAGTGCAGGCGGCGCTGTGCCAGAACGTGGTGGTGGCGCTGTGTCTATTGCCGGTGGCGGCGCCGCAGCTGGGCGGCGTGCGGGCCATGGACTGGCTGTGGATCGCCCTGCTCGGGGTGTTCTGCACCGGCGTCGCCCACAGCCTGTTCGTCGCCAGCCTGGCGGTGATCAAGGCCCGCACTGCCGCCGTGGTGTTCGCCCTGGAGCCGGTGTACGGCATCACCGTCGCCTGGCTGCTGTTCGATGAGGACCCGACCTTGCGCATGCTGGCCGGCGGCGCGTTGATCATCGTCGCCATCGTGGTGTCGAGCCGGCTGTCAGGCGGCTCGGGCAAGAACGCCGTCGGGGCCCAGGCGCCGTCTCACTGAGTGCGGTCGTTGTGGCCGAGGTCGCGGTCGGGGTCGATCCGGTCGCGCACCCGCTGCTTGAGCACCTTGGCCTCGGGGAAGCCGCCGTCGGCCTTGCGCTCCCAGATCTGCACGCCGTCGCAGGCGATGTGGAACACCCCGCCGGTGCCCGGCACCAGCGACACCTTGCCCAAATCGTCGGCAAACGTGCTGAGCAGCTCCTGCGCCAGCCAGGCGGCGCGCAGCAGCCACTGGCATTGGGTGCAATAGGTGATGACGATTTCCGGTCTTGGGGCGGACATGTTCGCTGAAACTCCTGAGGCAGAGGGCGCCGCTATAATAGCCGGCTTTACCGCTCGCCCCGAGACTCACCATGCGTCGCCTTCTGATCTGCCTGCTGCTTGGTTTCCTTCCGCTGCTTGCCCATGCCGATGAAACGGCGCGGCCCAAGGTCGGCCTGGTGCTGTCCGGCGGCGCGGCCCGGGGGCTGGCGCACATCGGCGTGCTCAAGGCCCTGGAGGAGCAAGGCATCAAGATCGACGCGATCGCCGGCACCAGCATGGGGGCGGTGGTCGGCGGCCTCTACGCCTCGGGCTACAAGATCGACGAACTGGAGAAGCTCGCCCTGTCCATCGACTGGCAGCAGGCGCTGTCCGACGCGCCGCCCCGGGAGGACGTGCCGTTCCGGCGCAAGCAGGACGACCGCGACTTCCTGGTGAAACAGAAGCTCAGCTTCCGCGACGACGGCAGCCTCGGTCTGCCGCTGGGGGTGATCCAGGGCCAGAACCTGGCGCTGATGCTCGAAAGCCTGCTGGCCCACACCAGCGACACCCGAGACTTCGACAAACTGCCGATCCCGTTCCGCGCCGTGGCCACCGACATCGCCGACGGCGAGAAGGTGGTGTTCCGCAAGGGCCACCTGCCCCAGGTGATCCGCGCCAGCATGTCGATCCCGGCGGTGTTCGCCCCGGTCGAACTGGACGGCCGCCTGCTGGTGGACGGCGGCATGACCGACAACATTCCCCTCGACGTGGCCCGGGAAATGGGGGTCGATGTCGCCATCGTCGTCGACATCGGCACCCCGCTGCGCAACCGCAAGCAACTGGCCACGGTGGTCGATGTGCTGAACCAGTCCATCACGCTGATGACCCGGCGCAACTCCGAAGAGCAACTGGCGGCGTTGCACCCCGGCGACGTGCTGATCCAGCCGCCGCTGGCGAGCTTCGGCGTCACCGATTTCGGCCGCGCCCAAGAGATGATCGACGCCGGCTACCGCGCCACCCGGATCCTCGACGCCCGCCTGGCCCGCCTCAAGCCCTCCCAACCCCAGGACACCGAACTGGCCGCCGCCCGTTCACCGGGCCAGCGCACGCCGGTGATCACGGCGATCCGGGTCGAGAACGACTCGAAGGTCGGCGACGACGTGATCCGCTACTACATCCGCCAGCGCATCGGCGAACCGCTGGACCTGGGCCGCCTGCAGACCGACATGGGCACGCTGTACGGCCTGGACTACTTCGAGCAGGTGCAGTACCGCGTGGTGCACAAGGGGCCGGACCACACGCTGGTGATCAGCGCCCGCGGCAAGCGCAGCGGCACCGACTACCTGCGCATCGGCCTCAACCTGTCCGACGACATGCGCGGCGACAGCGCCTTCAACCTCGGCGCCAGCTATCGGGTCAACGGCATCAACCGCCTCGGCGCCGAATGGCTGACCCGCGCGCAGATCGGCGACAAGCAGGAGCTGTACACCGAGTTCTATCAGCCGCTGGACGTCGGCTCGCGCTACTTCCTCGCGCCCTACGCGGCGTTCGCGGCGCAGAACGTCGACTCGGTGCTCGACAACGACCCGATCGCCCAATACCGCGTCGAGCGCTATGGCTTCGGCCTCAATGTCGGCCGGCAGATCGGCAACAGCGGCGAGGTGCGGCTGGGCATCGGCGAGGCCTGGGGCAAGGCCGACGTGCGCATCGGCGACCAGAACCAGCCCGGCGAACACTTCAACGAAGGTTTCTATGCGCTCAAGTATTCGTTCGACTCGCTGGACAACGTGTAC
This sequence comes from Pseudomonas ekonensis, assembly GCF_019145435.1. Taxonomy (NCBI): domain Bacteria; kingdom Pseudomonadati; phylum Pseudomonadota; class Gammaproteobacteria; order Pseudomonadales; family Pseudomonadaceae; genus Pseudomonas; species Pseudomonas ekonensis. The sequence goes on from NZ_JAHSTS010000002.1 coordinate 945,356, forward strand.
TTCCCCCACGAGGGCGAGGACATCGGCCTGACCCTGGCGCAGTTCGAGCCGGGCCTGGGTTCCGACACCCGTTACCGGCAATGGGAGTTCAAACTGGACAAGGCCATGAGCCACGGCCCGGACACCCTGGTGCTCGGCGGCCGCTACGGCCGCACCCTGGACGATGCCAACGTGGTGGTCTCCAGCTTCCTGCTCGGCGGCGCACGGCAGTTGTCCGGATTCCGCGAAGATGCGGTCTCCGGCCAGAACGTCAGCCTGATGCGCGCCGTGTACTACCGTCGCCTGACCCCGCGCTCGTTCCTGCCGCTGGACTTCCCGCTGTACGCCGGCGCCTCGCTGGAGCGCGGCCGGGCCTGGAACAACGACAACGAATTCGACAGCGGCTACATCAACGCGGCCAGCGTGTTCATCGGGTTCGACACACCATTGGGGCCGCTGAACTTCAGCTATGGGTTGAACGATGCGGATGAGCAGGCGGTTTATCTGAATCTGGGGCAGACGTTCTGAGGCAGGCCTGGATTTTCTGCGGCGTCTGACGGATCGCTATCGCGAGCAAGCTCGCTCCCACAGTGTCCTAGGGGTTCACAGATTCCGCATTCGCCTGCAATACCTGTGGGAGCGGGCTTGCCCGCGATGGCGGTGCATCAGCCCCATCATTCTTGGCGGACAGACCGCTATCGCGAGCAGGCTCGCTCCCACAGTGTCCGCGGGGCTCACGGACTCCGCGTTCGCCTGCAATACCTGTGGGAGCGGGCTTGCCCGCGATGGCTGTACATCAGCCCTGTCATTCTTGGCGGACAGACCGCTATCGCGAGCAGGCTCGCTCCCACAGTGTCCGAGGTGTTCAGGGGGGGCGTTCACCCGTGATACCTGTGGGAGCCAGCCTGCTGGCGATGGCGTCAGCTCAGGCACCGCAGGGCAAAATCCAAAATGCCTCAGCGGATCCCCGCCAACAGCGTCCGCGCCGTCTGCCTGAGCGGTTCGTCGCCCTCCTTGAGCAACTCGTTGAGCAGGGCGATGGCGCTGTCGATGTCGCCGTCGTCGATGCAGGTCTGAGCCTGTTCCAGTTTCCCGGCACCGGCCGGCGGACCGGGCGGTTTGCCGGGGTCGCCGAACGCGTTGAGGAAGTCCTCGTCCAGCGTCGGCTCCTGCGGTTCAGCGATCCATTCCAGCTCCTCCGCTTCGGCATCGGCGTCCTGGGGCAGTTCGAAATCCTGAGGCAGAATCTCCAGGGTGTCGCCCAGCGTGGACGTCTCCTGTGAAACCGGCTCGGCGGGCCGTTCGTCGTCCAGATCCCAGCTTGAATCCATCGACAGATCGCCGATATCCAGCTCGAAATTGTCCTCGGGCTCCGTCGGCGGTGCCGTGACAACCGGTATCGCCGCCGTCATGGCCGCGGCCTGCACAAGCGGCGCGACAGGCGTCGGGGGCGCGACAGGGGCCAGCGGCGCGACCGGAGCCAGTTTCGGGCAACGGCTGCGAACGTCCTGCAACGCCGGTTCCGCCACCCCCTGCCCGCGCAGGTGGCTTTCCTGTTCGTCATAGGCGGCGCCATCGCCTTGCCGGCCCAGCACCTCAAGCAATTGCAGGCCGAGGTCGGTGCGTTCCGGCTCCTTGTCCAGCGCGTCACGCAGCAGGCCGGCCGCTTCGGCCAGCCGCCCGTAGGCCAGATAGATGCCGACCGCCTCCAGCACCTGGCCGGCGCCGGATTCCTCACGGTGTTCGGCGGCGTGGTGAAGCGCAGCGGGCCGGGATGTACCGCCCCCTTCAACCTGGGGTTCATTGCGCTGCGCCGGGGCCGGCTGCGCAGCCTGGGCTTGCGTCGCCTGCCGGCGCCGACGCAACACGAACAGGCCGGCCACCAGTGCGCCCAGCAGCACTAGCAATCCGCCGTACAACGGCCAATCGCTCGAGTGCTCCTGGGGCTCGACCGGGGCGGCGACCGCCGCAGGCGCAGGTGCCGCCACCGGCGGGGGCGGGGCCTGCTGAAGCTCGGTCAGGCGGGCCTGCAGGTCGCTGAGCTGCTTCTTGCCGTCAGCGATCTGGATGTCCTGGGCCTGAAGCCTGGTGTTCAGCTCATCAAGGGATTTCTGTAGTTGCTGGTTCTGCAGGACGCTGGCCGCCAGTTGTTCGGCCAACGCGTCGTTGGCGGGCGCTGCGGGCGCGGGCGGCGCGCTGGCGACCGGTTGGGCCGCAGGCTTGCCGGGGGCGGTGGGCGCAGGCGCTTCGGGGGTCGGAAAGCCGGAGTCCTGGGCGCGCACGTCCGGTTCGTCGGTGGCCGGCACGATGCCCGGCGAGCCCGGCGGGTCGATCAGCACCGTGTATTCGCGCAGCAAGCGGCCGTTGGGTTGATTGACCTGCACCAGGAAATTCAGGAAAGGTTCGTTGACCGGTTTGCCGGACGTCACCCGGATCAGGTTGCGGTCGCCCCGCAGGATCGGGGTGAACTTGAGGTCATTGAGGAAGAACACCCGCTCGACCCCGGCCCGGCTGAACTCGTCGGCCGTGGCCAGGCTGACCGACAGTTCGCTTTGGCTGAGCCCGCCGACGTCCAGCAAGGCGATGTCGGCCTTGAACGGCTGATCGAGGCCCGAATGCACGGTGATGTCACCGAGCCCCAGCGCCAAGGAGGCGGTTGACCAGACAAGCACGCCGGCCAACACCAGCGGGCGGGCGCAACGCAGTACCACGTGCCGACTTCCGAGCATGAGCATCCCTTATATAAGCAAAACCGACTTCTATGCGTTCGCACATCCGGTACGAACACGATATTGCCCAGTAGTTCTTATAGTCGGCCCGACGCGATCCCTCAAAAAAACGGCACGGGGTTTTGCCTCAGGATTTTTCCAGGTTGCCCAGAATGTGCGCGTGAACACGCATGCAGACCTTCAGGTCCGCGTCGTCCACACCCTCGAACAGTTCATGGCGCAATTGCGTGGCGATGGTTTCGATCTGGTCGATCAACGGCCGGGCCGGGGGACACAGCACGATCTTTTTCGCCCGACGGTCTTCCATCACGGACTGGCGTTGCACCAGCCCCTGGCTTTCCAGGCTGTCGAGCAGGCGGGCCAGGGTCGGCCCTTCGACGCCGACGCTCTGCGCCAGCTCACGCTGGGTCGGCGCCTCGTCGAAGCGCGCCAGGTGCAGCAGCACCAGCCAGCGCGCCTGGGACAGGCCCATGCCGGCCAGCCGGCGATCCAGTTCGGCACGCCACCCACGGGACATCTGCGCCAGTTGCATGCCAAAGCGGTGTTGATCGGTTAACGGCATAAAACACTCATGGTTAGACTGAAGAAATAGAAAAAAACTAATTATTAGTCAGCTAAGCATGACATTTGGCTATAGGCAAGAGGATGTCTTGCACTGAATCGTTACATCAAAGCAACGGGTCGTGTAAGCCAAGGCTCACATCTCGAATTCCGACTGCAACGCCGCGCGCACGCAATACAGCACGCCTTCGGGCACCCGGCTGCCGAACAGCTCCGCCACCTCGGCCACCGACGGCAGTTCGCCTTCTCCGTCGAGGAAGGCGTCATGGACTTCGCCCATCAGGTCTTCCGGCAGGTCCAGCGCCTGTTCCAGCGACAACTGCTGCTGACCGATGGCCTCGGCCAGCATGCTGTAGACGTTCTTTTCCGAACACTGCAACTGGCCGGCGATCTGTAGCGGCGTCATGCCGGCACGGGCCAGGGTGATCAACTCATGGCGCACGTCGGCCACGGCCTTCGGCGTTTCGGCCTCGCCGCCGAGCACTTCGAGGAAAGCCTCGCCGTAGCGCTCCAGCTTGCGGGCGCCGACGCCGCTGACCCGGGCCATTTCCGCCAGCGTGGTCGGCTGGCTGCGCAGCATTTCCACCAGGGTCGAATCGGGGAAGATGACGTAAGGCGGCACGCCGTGCTCCTGGGCCAGTTTGCGCCGCAGGGTGCGCAGGGCTTCCCACTGTTCGCGCTCTTCGGCACGCACCAGTTGGCTGGCCGGGCTCTTGCTGAGCCCCTTGGCGCTGACCTGCGGCTTGAGGTCGCGGCGCAGCTCCAGGGTCACCTCGCCCTTGAGCAGCGGCCGGCAGGTGTCGCTCAGGCGCAGGCCGCCGTACCCTTCATGGTCGACGTCAGCCAGCCCCCGGGCCACCAGTTGACGGAACAGCGAGCGCCATTCGCCCTCGCTCAAGGCCTTGCCGACGCCGTACACCGACAGGTGCTGATGGCCGAAGCTGCGCACCTTTTCGTTGTCCTTGCCCAGCAGCACATCCACCAGGTGGCCGACGCCGTAGCGCTGGCCGGTGCGGTAGATGGCCGACAGGGCCTGGCACGCGGGCTCGGTGGCGTCCCAGGTCTGCACGCCGTCGACGCAGTTGTCGCAATGGCCGCAGGGCTCGGGCATGTCTTCGTCGAAATAGGCCAGCAGCGCCTGGCGGCGGCAGCGGGTCTCTTCGCAGAGCGAGAGCATGGCGTCGAGCTTGTGCTGCTCAAGGCGCTTGTGGCGCTCGTCGCCCTCGGAGTTCTGCAGCATCTGCTTGAGCATCACCACGTCTTGCAGGCCGTAAGCCATCCAGGCATCCGCCGGCAGGCCGTCTCGGCCGCCGCGCCCGGTTTCCTGGTAGTACGCCTCAAGGGACTTGGGCAGGTCCAGGTGGGCGACAAAGCGCACGTTGGGCTTGTCGATGCCCATGCCGAACGCCACGGTGGCGACCATGATCAGGCCTTCCTCGTTGAGGAAACGCTGCTGGTGATAGGCCCGCAGGTCGTTGGGCAGGCCGGCGTGGTACGGCAGCGCCGGGAACCCTTGCTCGGTGAGGAACGCCGCGACCTCCTCGACCTTCTTGCGCGACAGGCAGTACACGATGCCGGCATCGCCGCGCCGCTCGCCGAGGAACGCCAGCAACTGCTTGCGCGGCTGCTCCTTGGGCACGATGCGGTAGAAGATGTTCGGCCGGTCGAAGCTCGACAGGAAACGTTCGGCGTCCTGCAGGTGCAGGCGGGTGACGATTTCCTCGCGGGTGCGCTTGTCGGCGGTGGCGGTCAGGGCGATGCGCGGCACGTGGGGGAACATTTCCGCCAACTGGCCCAGTTGCAGGTATTCCGGGCGGAAGTCATGGCCCCATTGCGACACGCAGTGGGCTTCGTCGATGGCGAACAGGGCGATGTCCAGGCCTTGCAGGAAGCTGAGCATGCGCGGCTGCACCAGGCGCTCGGGGGCCAGGTAGAGCATCTTCACTTCGCCGCGGCGGATCCGCGCCGCCAGGTCGCGCTGCTGCTCGGCGCTCAGGGTGGAGTTCAGCGCGGCGGCGGCCACGCCCAGCTCCTCGAGGGTGGCGACCTGGTCGTCCATCAGCGCGATCAGCGGCGACACCACCACCGCCAGGCCTTCGCGCAACAGCGCCGGCACCTGGAAGCACAGCGACTTGCCGCCGCCGGTGGGCATCAGGACCAGGGCGTCGCCGCCGCTGGCCACGCGCTCAATGATCGCACCCTGACGGCCACGGAAACTGTCGTAGCCGAAGATGTCCTTGAGGACGCGCTGAGCCTGTTCGAGCATAGAAACTCCAAAAATCACCGAAACATCCCTGCACAGGCTGGTTCAGGGCAGCCGGGGCTGCTTAAACAAAACGTAAGGGCGCATTGCATGATCGTCGTCATGCCGGCAGGGATCGCAAAACGCGGCAGTATACCCGAGCGTTCCCCGACAGAGGGTGCCGCTGAGAAGCCGGCTCGCGAAACCTTGGGAAAACACAAAACCTGTGGGAGCTGCGGTGCGACGACTCGACTTGCCAGCGATGACGTCGGCACCTTCAACATCAATTCCGACATTGCCACCGCTATCGCTGGCAAGTCGAGTCGTCGCACCGCAGCTCCCACAGGGCCTGTACCGTGAACCGGGATTTCAGGCAAATCTGCCGTGCGGCTGGCTTGAGGGCTCAAGAAGGCCTAGAATTCCCGCATTGTTTATTCCCCCAAGGTAGCCCCGTAATGTCCTTCGCCGAGCAACTAACCCGCCTGCAAGTCTTCCTCGACGCCGACGAGCTGCATGAAGAAGCGCTGGATTACGTGGCCGCCCACGGTTACCTCACCGCCCTGTCGATCTGCTCGGACGTGGTGCCGGACCGTGAATGGATCGACGCGCTGTTCGCCGAAGAGCCGCACTACACCAGCGACGCCCAGCGCGAAGAGATCGAAGCCACGCTGATCGGCCTCAAGGCCCACATCGCCCGCCAGCTGGCCTCCGACGAAGAGTTCGAGCTGCCGTGCGACCTGGACCTGGGCGACGAGCCGGACGACTCCGAACTGCGCGGCTGGTGCATCGGCTTCATGGAAGGCGTGTTCCTGCGCGAAGAGGCCTGGTTCGAGACCGCCGAAGACGAAGTCAGCGAAATGCTCCTGCCGATCATGGTGGGTTCGGGCCTGTTCGACGAACAGCCGGAGTTCGAGGACATCGCCAAGGACGCCAACCTGATGGACGACATGATCGTGCAGATCCCGGAAGCCCTGACCGCGCTGTACCTGCTGTGCCAGGCACCGGACGAAAAACCGGCGATCCTCAAGCCTCGCCACCACTGAGTTCCCGCCTATGGACAACCCCATAGGCAACCGCCCCCTGATGTCGCGCTACATCCTGCTTGCCGTCGGCTGGCTCAGCGTGGCATTGGGGGTGATCGGGATTTTCCTGCCCGTCCTGCCCACCACGCCTTTCCTGCTGCTGGCCGCCGCCTGCTTCGCCCGCAGCTCTCCGCGTTTTTACCGATGGCTGGTCGACCACCCGAAGCTCGGGCCGTGGATCCGCGATTATCTTGATGGCAACGGCATTCCGCTCAAGGGCAAGGTCTATGCGATCGGGCTGATGTGGGCGAGCATTCTGTTGTCTTGCTATCTGGTGCCCTTGCCCTGGGCGCGGGGATTCATGCTGACCAGCGCAACGCTGGTGACGGTCTACATCCTGCGGCAGAAGACCCTGAGAAAAACCTGACCTGTGGTGATCTCTGTGGTCAGGGACTACGCCGCCATTCGTCGCAAACCCGCCTCCCCCTGTCAGATCTGACAGTAGCCAACCTGCCCCTTCCGGCTTCCAATGACCCCGTCGCCCACCCGCACCGGAGTCTGCGCCATGCTCATCCAGCCCCTGCGTACCGTCGCCCCCCTGGCCCTGCGCGATCCCGAGATCCCCGGCCGCACCGAACCGCCATTGCCTGACGGCTCATGGGGCATCAACCGCGCCGCCGCGCTGGACAACTTCCCCGGCCGGGGCCTGAAGGTGCACATCCTGCCCTGGGCCAACATGAGCCGCGGCGACAAGGTCGATCTGCTGTTCGACAACGGCAAGGTCGACCAGCACACTCTCACCCAGGACAGCGAGGTCAACGAGCGCGTGACCCTGTGGGTGGCGCCGGGGCGCATCACCAGCGGCGCGCACACCCTGGGCTACACCGTCACCCGCCTGAGCCAGGCGCCGGAACCCTTCGCCCCGGCGCTCCAGCTCTACGTCAAGCTGGAGCTGCCCGGCGGCCAGGACCTGGATCCGGAGGACGGCGCCCATTCAGAACTCTTCCAGTACATCGACCCGGCGCTGGTCGCCGACGGCATCGACAAGGACACCGCCGCCCAGGGCGTCGACGTCACCCTCAAGGCCAGGCCCGGCCGCCCGGCCAAGCCCGTCTACCCCAACATCGCCGTGGGCGACGTGGTCACCCTGAGCTGGGGCGGCGTGCTGGTGAGGTCGGCGCCGGTGACCCAGGCGCAGATCGACGCCCCGGACGCCAACCCCCTCACCGTCCACGTCGGCCAGGCGGCGATCCTCGAGGCCGGCGACTCGGGCCCCGAAGGCCTGGCCGTGACCTTCACCCTGCACGACCGGGTCAACAACGCCGCCGAGGACTGGTGCCGGGAGACCCGGATCGTGGTGGACACCGGCAATTCGCGGCTCGGGGCGCCGATCGTCAAGGAGGCGGTCAACAACACGCTGGATCTGGACACCCTGGGCGACGCCGACGCGACCGTGCAGATCGTCGCCCTGGCTCCCGACTTCAAGTTGGGCGACGTGATCATCGCCGTGCTCAAGGGCACCACGCTGGAGGGCGAAGCGGTGGCCGTCGAGGTGCGCGGCCAGCCGCTGACCAACCTGCCGAGCATCGTCGAGCTGAAGATGCCCAACCTCAAGGTGCGCGACCTGGCCAAGACCCAAGCGATCTTCAGCTACCGCGTGGAGCGCGGCGGCTCGCCCGACCTGATCTCCAAGGGCCGCTTCGTCAACATCGTCGGCGAACCCAAGCGCCTGGCCGCGCCCGTCGCCGAGGACGCCCAGGACGGCGCCCTCGACCCGGACCTGCCGGCCGTGCGCGTGCGCATCCCCTACGACCCGCTCATCCAGGAAGGCATGGCCATCGTGCTCAAGTGGCTGGGCACCCGGCCCGACACCACCACCTACGACCCGGTGCTGGAGTGGTACTTCCCCAGCAAGGCCGAAGCCGACGACCCGGCCGGCTTCGTGGTGACGGTCGAGGGCCGGCACCTCAAGACGCTGGAGGGCGGCACGCTGGATCTGTCGTACAACCTACTCGCCGACGAGGGCGACACCATCGTCAGCCGCAGCTCCCTGCACGCCGCGCTGCTCAACGTCGGCGAGCCGCAACTGGAGCTGGCCAAGCCCACCGTCCTCGGCGAGAAGGACGGCGCCCTGGAACCCAAGGACCTGGCCGGCGGCACCAGCAAGGTCACCTGCCCCAACCCGGTCGCCAACCCGACCAAGCCCCAGGACGTGGTCACCTGGCAGCTGCGCGACGCCGCCGGCAGCGTGATCTACCAAGACAGCAAGACCCTCAACGCCCTCAGCGCCGGCAAGAACGTCGACTTCGCCCTCAGCGCCGCGTTCGTGCAGCAGCACTTCGAGGCCCGGCGCGGGGAGACGCTGACGGCGAGCTACAACATCAAGCGGGCGGAGACGGGCAAGGTGAGCTATTCCAATCCGCTTGAGTTCGTGATCGGCGTGGCGGTCGAGCTGAAGCCGCCGACCCTCACGTCGGTGAAGGACTCAGCGGGCGTCGAGATCCCGGACGGCGGCACCACGGTCGACACCCGCGTGACGCTCACCGGCACGGCGGCGCTGGGGCTGACGGTCGAGGTGTTCGACGGCGCCGTGTCCAAGGGCCAGGCGACGGCGGACGCCGCCACCGGCGTGTGGACGCTGACGGTGTCCGGATTGAGCGTGGAAACCCACAGCTTCAGGGCCAAGGCGCTGTACGGCGACAATCCGGAATCGGCAGTCAGGACCTTGAAGGTGGTCGCCGCGACGGCGCCCACCATCACGTCGGCAAAAGACTCGGAAGGCACCGAGATTCCCGACGGCGGCACCACCACCGACACCAGCGTGACCCTCACCGGCACGGCGGCGCCGGGGCTGGCGGTCGAGGTGTTCGACGGCGCCGTGTCCAAGGGCCAGGCGACGGCGGATGCCGTCAGCGGCGTGTGGACATTGACGGTATCGGAACTGAGCGTGGCGACCCACGGCTTCAAGGCCAAAGCGCTGTACGGCGACAACCCGGAATCGGCGGTCAGGACCCTGACCGTGACGCCGGCCAAGATAGAGCTGTTGCCCCCAACGCTGGTGGCGCCGGCGGTGAGCCCGATCGATCCGTCGCGGTACCCCAACGGCGTGACGCTGCGGATCGAATACCTCGACGCCCTGCCGGGTGACCGCGCGCGGCTGGTGGAGGTCAACCCGCCGGCGGGCGCGGCGCAGTTTCCGTTGGTGGAGTTCGACAAGAACAATCGGGTGAACGTGGTGCTGAGCCAGGCGTACCTGATCGAGCGGCAGGGCAAGGACCTGCAGTTCCGCTGGAACCTGAACCGCAACGGGGGGCAGGTGGCGAGGTCGCCGGTGTTGAAGGTGAGTGTGTTGCCGTATTCCGATGTGGTGCCGACGATTGATTCGGTGAAGGATTTGAAGAACGTCGAGATTCCTCACGGCAACAGCACGGTTGACTCCACCGTGCAACTAACAGGGACGGCCGGCACTTTTTTCGAAGTGGAGATATTCGATGGGACGCAGTCCAAGGGCAGGGTGAAGGCAGATGGCAACGGTATCTGGACGATCCCGATGACCGGATTGAGCTTGGGCGTACATGGCTTTGTTGCTAAGGCATTGTATGGAAACGGAAACCAGTCGGAGGTCAGAACCCTCACAGTGGAGGCCTGGACCGACTCGGTCACCGACTTTAACAACGGCTCCTCAAATGGCTGGGCCATAGGGCCGGCTGGTTATCAAGGCCGCATTACCGGTGGAGTGTTCCACAACGACACCACTGGAGGATCTGGCCATTCCGGTGTGCTGCTCAGTCGGTCGTTCCGACTCATAGCGGGATATGCGTACTCATTCAGTTATCGAGCTCGAAACTTCAGTCCGAACAGCAACAACGTCCCCCCCATCTTCTCGGTCAGACTTTCATCTGGTCAACAGATCTTGCCGGTCTTTAGTGTTCCCCGTACCAGCCAGTGGTATACCCAAGCAGCTAACTTTTCAGTCACACAGAGCGCAGCCTATACCATTCAGCTAATGAGCCATCAAGATCGAGGAGGAGGTAGCGGCGCGGATGGTGGCAATGATTACCAACTCGATGACATCATCCTCCGACTTATCCGGTGAACATGAAAAACGGGAACCAGAAAATGGAGACAGACTTATTTGTCAGTCCCCATATACGTATTCAGCTCTGACAAATACTTTTCAAAGGACGGATATATTTATCCGTCCTTTTTCGCTTCATCGCACGTACATCGACGCATTTCAGCCCATCCGCAAAATCCGTTTGAAACCGTTTAAATAAATTTCCATAACCCCACACCACCTTGCGTCATTGCCTACAGCTGCGCCAGAATCCGCCGGCTTGTGCGCCTTGGGGGCGGGCTCTATCGTTTGGCGGTCGCTGACGAATCAGTGATCGGATTTGACCGTCCGCCCAACATCAAGGCGCACCAGCGTCCCTGCACGTGTTCAGGTATTGTCTGAAATCATGTCGCGGTGGCTGTGCGTGGGACACCTTCGGGTGTGCCGGATTCCTTGATGTCCGGTCGGTCAACCCGCGTACAGCCGCCACCCTGTTTGTTTGACCGCGAACGGTGGCGGCTCCAACCATCAAGGAGCTTCCCCATGTTCAAACCCACCCCCAACCCACCCGAATCCGACCCCACCTCCCCCTACGAATCCCCCGACTCGCGCAAGCTCAACGAAGCCGCCGAGCGCGCCCTCGATCATTACCTCAACCCGATTTTCGTCCCGGAACCCGCGCTCAAGATCAGCAAGCTCTACGCCATCGCCCCCGCCGCCGACAACGAGGAATTGCTGGCCGACGCCTGCGAGACCCTGACCTCGGCCAAGGTCATGGCCAACAACTTTGCGGGATTGCTGGACGGCCAGCACCGGCACACGGCCCAAGGCATCGCACAACTGATCATGCTCGGCGAGCTGGCGGTGAACCGGGTGCTGGACAGCCTTGAGCTGAAGGCCGACGCGGTCCTCTGAGCAGACGCAAAACCCTGTGGGGGCCAACAGACTGGCTTCTGCAGGGGTCGCGGTGGCTGAACAGGGTTTCGTGCACATCGCCAGTCATCGGAAATCCCCCTCCCCCTGTCAGATCTGACAGTGGTCAAACGCCCCTGCGCAGTCCCTAATTCCGGTCAACGACACACTCCTGCACCCCCATGCCCACCTCGGCAAGGAGCTGACCATGACCGCTTTGCGTTCCTACCTGCCTGCCCCGCTTACCCTCGTCGGCGCCGCGCCCGGTTTCGGCGTGCTGGCCCTGCAGCCGTTGTTCATCGCCGGCATGACACGACCGATCGAGGACGGCGACGGCGGCGTCAGCATTGCGGTGGTCACCGACCATGACCAAGGGGTGATGTTCGTCATCGACCCGTGGATCTCTATGGCCGAGGGCGACACCGTGGATGTGTTTCTCGACCGGACCGTGGTCTATCACCATGCGGTGGCGGCGAACGACGTCAATCAGCGGCTGTTCTTCTTTGTCGAGGCCAGCCGGTTCGTGCCGGGCTGGATCGAAGAATGCTATTTCCTGCTGCACCGCGCGGGGGAAGCGGCGCCGGACGATCCCTCTGTGCCGCTGCGCCTGCGGGTCAAGCTCGACCGCCCGGCCGGCATCGACAAAGAGCCACACAAGCCCGGCCACTCGGAGCTCAAGATCGTGCAGTTGCCCCAGGAGGTGATCGAGCAAGGCATCGATGCCGAGTGGGCCGCCAAAGGCGTGCCGATGACCATCCAGCGCTATCCCAACATCGCGTTGCGCGACACGGTCCAGGTGAAGTGGGGCAGCGTGTTCCTGGCGCCGCTGGTGCTGACGCAGGCCCACGTCGACGGCACCGAACCCATCGTGGTGCGCGCCGAGCAGGCCGACATCCTCGCCGGCGGCGACAGTTCGGCGTTGCTGATCGCGTATGAAGTGCATGACGAAGTCTGGAACTATTCGGAGAAGTGGTCGCTCACCACCACCGTCGACGTCGAGGCCGGTGCCTCGCGCCTGGAGGCGCCGATCATCAAGGAATCGGTCAACGGCGTCATCGACCTCATACAGCTGAACCAGCAGCCCGTCACCGTACAGATCCATGTCCGCACCGAAGACTTCGCCATCGGCGACACGGTGACGATGACCTGGACCGGCACGCCGCTGATCGGCAAGCCGCTGGTCCACACGCAATCGACGGTCATCGCCAACGTGCCGAGCATCCTAGAACTGCGGGTTCCCTACGAAGAGGTGCGGGCGCTGGCCAAGGGGTCGGTGGATGTGTTCTACGTGCTGACCAAGCGGGACGGCCAGCCGCCGCTGGCTTCCAAACACGCCTTCGCCAACGTGATCGGCGATGTGTACGCCTATCCCGCACCGGTCGTGCGCGAAGCGGTGGGCGATTTCCTTGAGCCCGACGTGAACCACGCCACCGTCGACATCCGCTACCCCGGCATGGCGGACGGCGACACTGTCGAGCTGATCTGGGAGGGCACCCTGGCCAGCGGCACGCCCTACGTGCACACGGAGCAGTTCGACGTCAGCCGCAACGATGCAGAGGCGAAACTCATCACGCTGTATGTCATGGGCGAACACATCGGCCTGCTGGCCAACGGGCGCCTGGACCTGTGGTACCGGGTGACCAACGACAACGCCGCCTACGGCGTGAGCGAGTCCGAGCACCTGTTGCTGAAGGTGCAGGCGATCCCCGCGACGTTGCCGGCGCCGGAGGTGCCCGAGGCGATCGAAGGCGTGCTCGACCCCTCCAGGGTGTTTGAAAAGGTCACGGTGCGCGTGGGCTACACCGGCACGGTGAAGGACGACATCCTGACCTACTACTGGACCGCCGTGAGCGCTGAAATCAGCACCAGCGACTGGCTGCCCATCACCACCGTGTCGGCCGGCAAGCCGGTGAACTTCCGGGTGGACGCAAGCTTCGTCACGCCCAGCATCGGCCAGTACGTGAAGATCCGCTACACCCTCAAGCATGCGGCCACCGGGTTGCTGAGCTATTCGGCCACCTATGAACTGCTGATCGGGCAACTGGTCGGCGAACTGCCGCCGCCCGAGGTGCTCCAGGCCAATGCCGGGAACCTCGACCCGATGGATGCGCTCGCCGGGGTCGATGTGGCGGTCGAGTACGCCAACATGGATCCGGAGCTCGACACGATCGCCCTGAAGTGGCGCGGCACGCCCGGCGCCGGCACGTCGGAGGATCTGGAGCTGCCGGCCGACGCCAGCGGCCGGGTGCAGTTCCATCTGCCGGCGTCGGTGGTGGGGCCCAACATCGGCCGGCCGGTGACGGTGACCTATGACGTCAAGCGTTACAACTTCTGGACGAGCTCCAAGATGCTGACGCTCAACGTGCTGCGGTTCCAGTCGCCGGAGACGCAACTCCCGCGGCCGGAAGTGCCGCAAGCGGTCAATCAGGTGCTGGATCTGATGGCGTTCGCCGGCAATCCGGATGTGCTCGTCAAAGTCTGGCCTTACATCGCGCTTGAGCAGCGTTTGTGGCTGCGCCTGGAGGGCAAGGCGCTGGACGGCAGCGACTATCGCATCGTGATGCTGGACGGTGCGCTCATCACCGCCTTGCAAGTCAGCGCCGGTTTGCAGGAAACCCTGCCCCGCGCCGAGCTGCTGAAACTGGATCACGCGTCACCGGCGTCCGTCGTGTGCAAGGTGGCCTTCGACGGCGACGTGCAGGAGCACACCGCCATCGAGTTCCCCCGGCTGAACCTGACGATCCGTACCCGCTACGACTACCTGACACCGGTCATCACCGGGGTCGCCGACCAATGGCGCCCTTTGGACAATGGCGATGTGACCTACAACACTCAAGTGACCGTGACGGGCACGGCGACCCGCGGGCAGAAAGTGGAGATTCTCGATGGGGCCAACTCCTATGGCTCGGCGGACGTCGCCTCCGGCGGCACCGGCTCGGAAGGTGTCTGGAGCAAGGTACTGAACAACCTGACGGTCAAGGCCTATCACATCACTGCCCGGGCGTTGTATGACGCCAATCCGGTGGCCAGCCAACCGTGGGCGTTTACGGTGGCCGTCGCCAACGTGCCGGTGATTTCCAACGTCACGGATTCCCGGGGCACCGTGGCCAACGGCGCCACCACCTACGACCGGAGCGTCACCGTCAGGGGCACGGCCAGTCCCGGTCAGAAGGTGCAACTGCTCGATGGTACGCAGGCCTTGGGCGAACCGCTGGCCGACGGTCAGGGGGACTGGAGCCACGTCGTCACAGGATTGACCGTCAAGGCCTACAACCTCACCGCCAAGGCGCTGTATGGCGATGGTCCGGTGTCCGCTCCACCGCGTACGTTTGTGGTGGCGGAGCATATCGCCCCCACCCTCACCTCGGTGAGAGACTCGAACGGCGAAGTGCCGCAAGGCGGCAGGACCACCCGCACAACGGTGACGTTGCAGGGCGGCGTGACGCCGGATCACGAAGTGCAGATCCATGACAACAATGTGCCCAAACATACAGTGCGGGCGGTGGGCAACGTCTGGAACACGACGCTGAATGTGGCCTTGGGCGCTCATTCGATCACGGCCAAGGCCGTCAGCACCGGGCAGGTGTCCAATGCCCGGAGCTTTACCGTGGTTTCGCCGTTGAGCTTCAACACCAGTCCGGTGACGTTGAGCGGAAAAATCTATTTGCTGCCTGCCTATCCAAATTTGCTGCCGGCCTTTGGCCCCGGCACCTCAGTGCGTCACCAGGCATCCAACGGCCAGCCACCCTACACCTATACATCCAGCAATCAGGCGGTGGCGGTCGTTGACTCAACCGGGTTGGTAACCGTCAGGGGGCGCGGAACCGCAAGCATTACAGCGAAGGACGCGACCAATCAGTCGTTGAGCTATTCAGTGTCCGTAAGCGGTGTGATTCATGTTTTCGGGGTGGGAGCAGGCACTTGGGCACAAATGAGCTCAGCGGCCAGCAACTTGGGAGCACATATTCCTAACGCAGATGAAATGCACGAGATCCAACGGTCTTACGGTGGACGCTGGCCAATGGGAAGCAACTTTTACTGGTCGAGCACACCTACCAGCTATTTCTTGAAACCGGCCAAGGTAACGGTTCATCTGGTAACGGGAGCCAGGAGCGCAGCCATCGTAAACAGTTTCTTCAACAACCATGCCCTCGGTGTTGGAATCAGGTGACCAGACCAGTGATGCCCAGCGCTCCCATACATCGTGAGCGCTGGGCCATGCTGATCCAACTGTCCGTTCAGACCGTATCCACCTTCAACGAATGATCATTGAGCATCCCATTGATGATCGTCGCCGTGTCCGCCCCGCCCGCGATCACACCGCCCGCCCCCGGCGTGACGCCGTAGTGGCTGGCCAGGTTGACCCCTGCCAGGTCGATGGTCTGGTTCGGCGTGGCGCCGGCCATGGCGCTCACGTCGATGGTGGTCACCACCGAGGCGCCGCTGCCGGTGACGGTGAAGTGCAGGTAGTCGTCCAGCGACGCCGCCGTGCCGTTCTCCCCTTGCAGCAGTTGCGACAGGTCGAGCTTGTCGGTGCCGGGGGTGAAGTCGGTGACGGTGTCGTGGCCGCTGTTGCCCTTGAGCCACTGGAAGGTGTCGGCCCCAGGCCCGCCGGTGAGGGTGTTGTTGCCCATCCCGCCGATCAGCAGGTCGTCGCCGCCTCCGCCGTTGAGGATGTCGTTGCCCAGGCCGCCGTTGATGACGTTGCTGTTGTTGTCGCCGGTGAGGGTGTCGTTGAAGTTCGAACCCACGAGGTTTTCGATGCCGGTCAGGGTGTCCGTCCCGGCGCCCACGGTGTTCTGCGCGCCCGGCAGGCTCAGGTTGACCGTCACCCCGGCGGTGGCGTGGGCGTAGCTGGCGGTGTCGATGCCGCTGCCGCCGTCGAGCAGGTCGTTGCCCGGACCGCTGTAGAGCAGGTCGTTGCCGGCGCCGCCGTGCAGTTCGTTGTTGCCGGAGCCTGCGGTGAGCACGTCGTTGCCGTCGCCGCCGTTGAGGATGTTGTCGCCGCTGCCGGCCACCAGCACGTCATCGCCCGAGGTGCCGGTGAGGGTGTGGCCGTCCTGGTAGCTGATGGTCACATTGGCTGTGTCGTTGCCGCCGTGGTTGTCATTGGCGGTGTAGGTGCCGTGGTAGTCCGGGGTGGTGTTCTGGGCCCCGGCGTAGTTCACGGTCATGGTCAGTTGGTAGTTCTCCGCCGCGTTGGCGTTGCCGCCGCTGGTGTTGGTGATGTTGGTCAGGTGGATCTGATAGGTGCCGTCGGCGCCGGCGGTGAGGGTACCGCCGTCGGCGATGCTGACGAACGCCCCGCCGTTGAGCGAGTACTCCATGGTGATGTGCCCGGCCGCCAGGTTGTGGTCCAGGTTGAGGGTCTCGCCCTGTTTCAGCTTGATGGTGATCAGGTCCTCATCGTTGGCGTTGGCGTTGGTCACCGCGCCCAGGTAACCGCTGACCACCAGCACGGCGGTCATGGTCGCGGCATTGGCGGCGAACGAATTGCGCACGTCGGCCAGGCTCTGGTTGGCGGCGGTGTTGCTGGTGCCGGAGAAGTTGATGGCGCCTGAGCCGGTGAAGTCCGCGCCCTTGGCCACCCAGCCCGTGTTGAAGCTGGTGGGCGAGGCGTTGAGGGTGTCGCCGTCCGAGTCGCTGTCGTTGGCCAGCAGCAGTTCCCCCGGCACCACGATGTTGCCCGACAGCACGTTGGTGATGATGTGGTCGTCCACCGCCACCGGCGGCGAGTTGGGGATGACCTTGACCGTCAGCGTCGAGCTGGCGAGGTCGCCGTCGTTGTCGCTGACGGTGAAGCCGATGTTCTCGGTGATGACCGTGGTGGTGGTCTTCTGCGAGGTGTAGCTGTAGTCGCCGGTGTCGAGGTTGATCACCAAGGTGCCGCTGTTGTTGGTGGCGATGCTCAGGGTGTTGTTGACCGTGTTGAAGGTGCCGTGGTTGGCGCCGCCGCTGAAGGTCAGCGAACCCTGACCGCTGTTGGCTTTCGGGTCGTAGGTGTAGGTGGTGCCGTCCACCACGATGGCTTTGATGAAGCCGCCGTCGGCGCCGAACGTGCCGCCCTCGCCCAGCAGCGAACCGGTGACCGGCGCTCCCTGCACGGTACCCGACAGCACCGAGTTGAGCTGGTTGAGGTCGGTGACCACCACCGCGTTGGTGTCGGTGTGGCTGATGCCGTCGTAGGCCAGCGGATCGAGGTTGGCGTTGCTCACGCCGTTGCCCAGGCCGATGGCGTAGTTCTTGATGTTGTTGGCGTCGAGGAAGGCCTTCAGCGCCGCCTCGTCGGCGGTGCCGATCTCCTGGCCGGTGGTGGGTTTGCCGTCGGAGAAGAAGTAGCCGACGTTCTGCGCCCCGGTGAGCTTGCCGGAGGTGTTGAACGCGGTCTGCAGCATGGCCACGGCGGCGTCGTAGTTGGTGCCGCCGCCGGCGCTGAGGCCGGCCAGGATCGTCTTGGCGGTGGCCACGTCGACCCACACCGAAGTGCGGTCGGTGGCGCTGCTGCTGAAGGTGACGAGCTGCACTTTCACGTCGCCCAGGTCATCGTACTTGTCGAGCAAGGCGCTGATCGCCTGCTTGGCCAGGTCCAGCCGCGACAGGCCCGGCACGCCGGAGGCGTCGGCCATGCTGCCGGAGATGTCGAGCACGATGAGGATGTTGGAGTCGATCTCCACCGCCGCCACCGAGCGGTCGGACGCCACGGCCTTGGGTACGTCGTCGACGATATTGACCACGATGGTGCTGGTGGTGGAGTTGCCCAGCGCGTCGGTGGCCTTGTAGGTGAAGCTTTCGCTCAGCACGTTCGGCCCGTCGTTGGCGTTGGGCGTGGTTTTCGGCGCCGAGGTCAGGGTGTAGGTGTAGGTGCCGTCGGCGTTGAGCAGGATCTGCCCGTAGGTGCCGGTGCCGCTGCCGACCAGGGTGTAGGTGATCGCCCCGCTGCCGCCGGTGACCGAGCCGACCAGGGTGCCGGACATGGTTTCGCCGGTGTTGCCCGGCTCGCTGCCGGTGACCGTGCCGGCGGCCAGGTCCTGGCCGTCCTTGGTCAGGTCGAGGGCTTTTTCGTAGACGGTCACGTCCTGGTCGACCGACGCCTTGAGGTTGGAGTCGGCGACGTTGATGGTGATCGTGGTGGTGCTCTCGTCGCCGTCGGTGTCGCGGATGGTGTAGGTGAAGGTGTCGGTGGCGCCGGGCGGGCTCACCGAGTTCGGGTTGCTGTGGTAGACCGCGTTGCCGGCGGCGTCCAGGGTCAGGTAGCCGTAGGTGCCGTTGATGTTGCTGTTGAGACCGCCGATGGCCGAGGTCGAGGTGTTGCTGCCGGCCCGCACGCCGACCACGGCGGCCGCGCCGTCGGCGCCGCTGACGTCGTTGCCCAGCACGCTGACGTTGACCGTGCCGCCCTCCGCCACCGAGCCGGTGTCGGATTTGGCGGTGGGCAGGTCATCGATGATGTTGACGTTGATCTGCCCGCTCGCGGTGCTGCCGTCGCCGTCGGTGGCCACCACGTTGAAGTTCTCGGTGAGGCTGTTGGCGCCGTTGGCGGCCGGGTGGGTTTCGTTGTCGACCAGGGTGTAGCTGTAGCTCACCACGCCGGTCGCGGCGTTGAAGCCGGTGATGGTCAGCGTGCTGCCCAAAGGCGTGGTGACCGATTGCGGGAAGCCCGCCGCCACGCCGTTGGTGACCACGGCGATGCCGCCCACGGTCAGGGTTTGCAGACCGTCCAGCGCGGTCACCGTGAAGGTGCCGCTTTGGGTCAGGGCGGAGGCGTTGGGGCTGCTGCCGTCGCTGAGGTTCTTTTCGTAGACGGTCAGTTCGCCGCCGTTCACGTCCAGGCCGCTGATGGTCACCGGATCGTCGTTGTTGTGGATCTGGAGCACGAGATTCGCCGTGCTGGTGTCTCCATCCGAGTCGGTGATGGTGTAGGTGAACGTTTCGGTGCCGTTGCCGCCGCCGTGCAGGTTTTTGAAGTCGGCGTCGCTGGTGTTGAGCGTGTAGGTGTAGGTGCCGTTGGCGTTCAGCACCAAGGTGCCGTAAGTCCCGGTGAAGGTCCCTGCGGTGATCGGCCCGGCGTTGGGGCCGGTCGGTACGCGGTCGGCGCCTTGCACGTCGTTGGTGAGGACGTTGCCGGTCAGGGTGAGGTTGGTTTCCGACGCGGTGCCTGCGTTGCTGTCATCCACGCCCTTCGGCAGGTCGTCGATGATGTTCACGTCCAACGTGCCAGTGGCGGTGGTGCCGTTGTCGTCAACGACAGTCACGGCGAACTGCTCGGGCAGGCTGTTCGCGCCGTTGGCGTTCGGGTGGGCTTCGTTGTCGACCAGGGTGTAGCTGTAGCTCACCACGCCGGTGGCGGCATTGAACCCGGTGATGGTCAGCGTGCTGCCCAAAGGCGTGGTGACCGACTGAGGGAAACCTGCGGCCACGCCGTTGGTGACTACGGCAATGCCGCCGACGGTCAGCGTAGTAACACCGTCCAGCGCGGTCACCGTGAAGGTGCCGCTTTGGGTCAGGGCCGCCGAGTCAGGCGCGCTGCCATCGCTGAGGTTTTTCTCGTAGACGGTGAGTTCGCCACCGTTCACGTCCAGGCCGGAGATGATGACCGGGTTGTCGTTGTTGTGGATCTGAAGCACGAGATTGGCGGTGCTGGTGTCGCCGTCCGAGTCGGTGATCGTATAGGTGAAGGTTTCCGTGCCGTTACCCCCGCCGTGCAGGTTTTTGAAGTCCGGGTCGTTGGTGTTGAGCGTGTAGGTGTAGGTGCCGTTGGCGTTGAGCACCAGCGTCCCGTAAGTCCCGGTGAAGGTGCCGGCGGTAATCGGCCCGACGTTGGGGCCGGTCGGTACGCGGTCGGCGCCTTGCACGTCGTTGGTGAGGACGTTGCCGGTCAGGGTGAGGTTGGTTTCCGACGCGGTGCTGGCGTTGGTGTCGTTCACGCCCTTCGGCAGGTCGTCGATGATGTTCACGTCCAACGTGCCAGTGGCGGTGGTGCCGTTGTCGTCAACGACAGTCACGGCGAACTGCTCGGGCAGGTTGTTCGCGCCATTCGCGTTCGGGTGGGCTTCGTTGTCGACCAGGGTGTAGCTGTAGCTCACGACGCCGGTGGCGGCGTTGAACCCGGTGATGGTCAGCGTGCTGCCCAGCGGTGTGGTGACCGACTGCGGGAAGCCTGCGGCCACACCGTTGGTGACCACGGCGATGCCGCCGACGGTCAGCGTGGTGACGCCGTCCAGTGCGGTGACGGTGAATGTGCCGCTTTGGGTCAGGGCTGCCGAGTCAGGCGCGCTGCCGTCGCTGAGGTTTTTCTCGTAGACGGTGAGTTCGCCGCCGTTCACGTCCAGGCCGCTGATGGTCACCGGATCGTCGTTGTTGTGGATGTTCAGCACCAGGTTGGCGGTGCTGGTGTCGCCGTCCAAGTCGGTGATGGTGTAGGTGAACGTTTCGGTGCCGTTGCCGCCGCCGTGCAGGTTTTTGAAGTCCGGGTCGTTGGTGTTGAGCGTGTAGGTGTACGTGCCGTTGGCGTTCAGCACCAAGGTGCCGTAGGTGCCGGTGAAGGTGCCGGCGGTGATCGGGCCGGTCGGCACGCGGTCAGCGCCCTGCACATCGTTGGTGAGGACGTTGCCGGTCAGCGTGAGGTTGGTTTCCGACGCGGTGCTGGCGTTGGTGTCGTTCACGCCCTTCGGCAGGTCGTCGATGATGTTCACGTCCAGCGTGCCGTTGGCCGTCGTGCCGTTGTCGTCCACCACCGTGACGGCGAACTGTTCAGGCAGGTTGTTCGCGCCGTTGGCGTTCGGATGCGCCTCGTTGTCGACCAGGGTGTAGCTGTAGCTCACGACGCCGGTCGCAGCATTGAACCCGGTGATGGTCAGCGTGCTGCCCAGCGGCGTGGTGACCGATTGCGGGAAGCCTGCGGCCACGCCGTTGGTGACCACGGCAATGCCGCCGACGGTCAGGGTGGTGACGCCGTCCAGCGCAGTGATGGTGAACGTGCCGCTTTGGGTCAGGGCCGCCGAGTCAGGCGCGCTGCCATCGCTGAGGTTTTTCTCGTAGACGGTGAGTTCGCCGCCGTTCACGTCCAGGCCGCTGATCGTCACCGGATCGTCGTTGTTGTGGATGTTCAGCACCAGGTTGGCGGTGCTGGTGTCGCCATCCGAGTCGGTGATGGTGTAGGTGAACGTTTCGGTGCCGTTGCCCCCACCGTGCAAGGCCTTGAAGTCGGCGTCGCTGGTGTTGAGCGTGTAGGTGTAGGTGCCGTTGGCGTTCAGCACCAAGGTGCCGTAAGTCCCGGTGAAGGTGCCGGCGGTGATCGGCCCGGCGTTGGGGCCGGTCGGTACGCGGTCTGCGCCTTGCACGTCGTTGGTCAGGACGTTGCCAGTCAGGGTGAGGTTGGTTTCCGAGGCCGTACCGGCGTTGGTGTCGTTCACGCCCTTCGGCAGGTCGTCGATGATGTTCACGTCCAACGTGCCGTTGGCCGTCGTGCCGTTGTCGTCCACCACCGTGACGGCGAACTGTTCAGGCAGGTTGTTCGCACCGTTGGCGTTCGGATGCGCCTCGTTGTCGACCAGGGTGTAGCTGTAGCTCACGACGCCGGTCGCAGCATTGAACCCGGTGATGGTCAAGGTGCTGCCCAGCGGCGTGGTGACCGATTGCGGGAAGCCTGCGGCCACACCGTTGGTGACCACGGCGATGCCGCCGACGGTCAGGGTGGTGACGCCGTCCAGTGCGGTGACGGTGAAGGTGCCGCTTTGGGTCAGGGCGGAGGCGTTGGGGCTGCTGCCGTCGCTGAGGTTCTTCTCGTAGACGGTGAGTTCGCCACCGTTCACGTCCAGGCCGCTGATGGTCACCGGATCGTCGTTGTTGTGGATCTGGAGCACGAGATTCGCCGTGCTGGTGTCGCCATCCGAGTCGGTGATGGTGTAGGTGAAGGTCTCGGTGCCGTTGCCGCCGCCGTGCAGGTTTTTGAAGTCGGCGTCGCTGGTGTTGAGCGTGTAGGTGTAGGTGCCGTTGGCGTTCAGCACCAGCGTCCCGTAAGTCCCGGTGAAGGTCCCTGCGGTGATCGGCCCGGTGCCCTCCCCGACCGGAATGCGGTCGGCGCCCTGCACGTCGTTGGTCAGCACGTTGCCCGTCAAAGTCAGATTGGTTTCCGACGCGGTGCCTGCGTTGCTGTCATCCACGCCCTTCGGCAGGTCGTCGATGATGTTCACGTCCAGCGTGCCGTTGGCGGTGGTGCCGTTGTCGTCAACGACAGTCACGGCGAACTGCTCGGGCAGGTTGTTTGCGCCGTTGGCGTTCGGGTGGGCTTCGTTGTCCACCAGTGTGTAGCTGTAGCTCACGACGCCGGTTGCGGCGTTGAACCCGGTGATGGTCAGCGTGCTGCCCAAAGGCGTGGTGACCGATTGCGGGAAGCCCGCCGCCACACCGTTGGTGACCACGGCGATGCCGCCGACGGTCAGGGTGGTGACGCCGTCCAGCGCAGTGATGGTGAACGTGCCGCTTTGGGTGAGCGCTGCCGAGTCCGGTGCGCTGCCGTCGCTGAGGTTTTTCTCGTAGACGGTCAGTTCGCCGCCGTTGACGTCCAGGCCGCTGATGGTCACCGGATCATCGTTGTTGTGGATGTTCAGCACCAGGTTCGCGGTGCTGGTGTCACCATCCGAGTCGGTGATGGTGTAGGTGAAGGTCTCGGTGCCGTTACCCCCGCCGTGCAGGGCTTTGAAGTCGGCATCGCTGGTGTTGAGCGTGTAGGTGTACGTGCCGTTGGCGTTCAACACCAAAGTGCCGTAAGTCCCGGTGAAGGTCCCTGCGGTGATCGGCCCGGTGCCCTCCCCGACCGGAACCCGGTCCGCACCTTGCACGTCGTTGGTCAGTACGTTGCCGGTCAAAGTCAGATTGGTTTCCGACGCAGTGCCTGCGTTGCTGTCATCCACGCCCTTCGGCAGGTCGTCGATGATGTTCACGTCCAGCGTGCCGTTGGCGGTGGTGCCGTTGTCGTCCACCACAGTCACGGCGAACTGCTCGGGCAGGTTGTTCGCGCCGTTGGCGTTCGGGTGGGTTTCGTTGTCGACCAGGGTGTAGCTGTAGCTCACCACGCCGGTGGCGGCGTTGAAGCCGGTGATGGTCAGCGTGCTGCCCAAAGGCGTGGTGACCGATTGCGGGAAGCCCGCCGCCACGCCGTTGGTGACCACGGCGATGCCGCCGACGGTCAGGGTGGTGACGCCGTCCAGCGCAGTGATGGTGAAGGTGCCGCTCTGGGTGAGCGCCGCCGAGTCAGGCTCGCTGCCAAGGGACAGGTTCTTCTCGAACACCGTCACCTCACCCCCTTCGACGTTCAACCCGCTGATGACGACCGGATCGTCATTGTTGTGCACCTGCAGCACCAGGTTCGCCGTGCTGGTGTCGCCATCGGCGTCTCGCAGGGTGTAAGTGAAGGTCTCGGTGCCGCTGCCGCCGCCGTGCAGGTTCTTGAAGTCGGCGTCGCCGGTGTTGAGAGTGTAGGTGTAGGTGCCGTTGGCGTTCAGCACCAGGGTGCCGTAGGTGCCGACAAACGTGCCGCCCACCACGGGCCCGCTGTCGGGGCCGACGGGGATGCGGTCGGCGCCCTGAACATCGTTGGGCAACACGTTGCCGGTCAGGGTGAGGGTGGTTTCCGAGGCGGTTGAGGCGTTGCTGTCGTCCACGGCCTTGGGCACGTCGTCGGTGATGTTGACGTCCAGCGAGCCAGTGGAGGTGTCACCGTTGCTGTCCCCGGCCACCACCGTGAAGTGTTCGCCGAGGCTGTTGGCGCCGTCGCCCGCTGCATGGGTCTCGCTGCCGTTGAGGGTGTAGCTGTAGGTCACGGTGCCTGTCGCCGGGTTGTAGCCGATGACGGTCAAGGTGTTGCCCAGGGGCGTGGTGACCGACTGCGGGAAGCCTGCGGCCACGCCACCGACGATAACGTTGATGCCGCCGATGCTCAGGCTGGTCAGGCCGTCGGGGGCGGAGACCGTGAAGCTGCCGGTCTGGGTCAGCGCCCCCGGGTTGGCGGCGGAGCCGTCAGGCAGGTTGGCCTCGTTGACCGTCAGCTCGCCCCCCGGCACGTCTAGGCCGCTGAGGGTGACGGGATTGTTGACCGGCGGCACGACCGGCGCCGGGGTGTTGTCGCCGTTGTCGATCACGGCGTTGTGGCGCTCTTGGGGGAACTCGGGAATGCCGCCGAACCCGGCGGTGGGGAAACCGATGATCGGATCGACCCGCCCGCCCACTTCGGTCAGCAGCACGAAACTGTGGCCGCCGCCCAGCTCGCCGGGCGCGCCACCGGTCGCACCGGGGCCGGCCGCGGTGGCTTCAGCGGATTTCGTCGGGTCTTCGCCGGCGGCGATGGCTTTCTGGATCTGCTCGACGTCGGTCAGTTGCGCTTCGCTGGGGGTCAACGCTTCCGGGGTGTCGACGTGGGTGGCCTGGTGGGCCAGCAACTGGCCGGTCATGGTCAGGCTGCTGTCGCGGCCCAGCGTCAGTTCCTGGCCGTTCTGCAGGTGCACCGCCACGGCGCCTTCGGCCCCCGTGACCAGCTGATCGCCGGCGTAAAGCCGGTCGCCTTCGACCACGGCGCGCCGGCTGCCATCGCCTCCCACCGCAAAAACCTGACCCACGACCTTAGTGACGATCCCGATGAGCGTTGCCATGTGCATTTCCTCCGCTGCCGACCACCGTCGGCGCTGGTTCGCGAAGCAGCCCATGGCTCAAGCGGGTTGCCGGGGCGACGCTCTCGCACCTCGGCAGTTCGTTTCGCAGGTCGCGCAGGACCGGGAAATGTCAGTGCCATCAAGCACTTGGGATCCCTGGTCACTGCAGCACGCCCACTAGCGCTACGTAACGGTGGTGAATCACCCGAGTGACAAAAAACTGTCGCCCATTGGCCGCTACGCGTCCCTCCCCTTTAGCAGTACTTCGCCGTATGTCGCAAAGTGAGTGGAACTTTCCTCAAGCCTTTCTGTGCTCCCTAAAGCTCATAAAACAAAGGCTTTCGAGAGGAACAATGTGCCGGTTTCGGCCAAGCGCATAAGTTTTTTTCGGCATAACCCATATGAAAATTTTTTCTTAGCTACGCTTCAGGATGTTCTTAGCTCTGTTGTTAAAGAGATGAAACGCTTTTTACGATAAAAATCGTCAATAAATTGGCGACAGTGAAACACCATCAGGACTCAGGGAGATGTAAACCATGCGCGTATTGACCCCCCTCTGCAGTGCGGTTTTGCTGGCCATGGCTTGCACTTCCCAGGCTCAGGCCATGAACCTTACCGAAGCCATCCAGAGCACCATCGCCACCCACCCGGAACTGGCCTCGCGCGTGGACGCCCGCCTGTCCGCGGATGAGCAGGTGAAGGTCGCCAAGGGCGGCTTCTATCCGTCGGTGGACCTGAACGCCGCCTACGGGCGCGGCTACAGCGACAACACCAACACCCGGGCCTTCGGCAACCACCACACCGAAATCCTCAACTACACCCAGTCCGAGCTGCGCCTGCGGCAGATGCTGTTCGACGGCTTCAACACCGCCAACGAGGTCGAGCGCACCAAGGGCGTGTCCAACTCCCGCGCCTACTATGCGCAAGGCACCGCCCAGGATCTGGCCCTGCGCACCATCGAGGTCTACCTCGAAGTGCTCAAGCGCCGCGAACTGGTGACCCTGGCCAAGAACAACCTGCAGGCGCACCTGCGGGTCAACGACCAGATCGGCCTGCGCACCGAACGCGGCGTGGGCAGCACCGCCGACTCCGACCAGTCGGTGGCCCGTAAGGCGCTGGCGCAGAACAACCTCGACACCGCCGAGGTCGACCTGGCCGATGCCGAGTCGAACTTCTACAGCGTGGTCGGGCGCATGCCCGATGAGCTGGAGACCCCGCCCTCGACCCGCGGCGAGATGCCAGCCGACTTGCGCGAGGCCCAGCAGAGCATGGTCGAGAACAACCCTTACCTGAAATCCGCCCAGGCTGACGTGCAATCGGCCGAGAGCCAGTACGAGGTCGCCAAGTCGCCGTTCTACCCGCGCTTCGATGCCGAAGCCGCCGTGGGCGCGAACAACAACGTGCAGGGCGACGAAGGTCACGACAACGAATGGCGCGTGGGCGTGGTGATGAACTACAACCTGTTCCGCGGCGGCAGCGACAAAGCCCGCCTGGCGTCCGACGCGCACCAGATCAACCAGGCGATGGACATCCGCAACAACGCCCTGCGCCAGCTCAACGAGAACATTCACCTGGCGTGGAACGCGATGGTCAACGCCAAGAAGCAGACCCCGACCGCCCGCGAATACGCCGAGACCACCAAACGCGTGCGCGCCGCCTACCAGGATCAGTTCGGCCTCGGCCAGCGTACCCTGCTCGATTTGCTCGACAGCGAAAACGAGCTGTACAACGCCAACCGCCGCTACACCGAAATCCGCTACACCGAAGAGTTCTCGATGTACCGGGTGCTGGCGAACATGGGCCAGTTGCTGAGCAAGCAACGGGTGGTGCTGCCCGCCGATGCGATCGCCGCCACGGAAGTGAAGAACGAGGCGCGCCTGCCCGAACTGAAGTAGCTCGTCTGAAGTGATTCGCTGTGGCGAGGGAGCTTGCTCCCTCGCCACAGGTCATCGGCCCTTCATCAAGGGGAGCGATCGGTATGACCAGCATGGAACCCGGCAGCACCGGGATCGATCCGCGGCTGAGTTTCGACGACCCGTTGCTCGACGGTCTGTTGATCCTCTGCAAGCTCCACGGCGCCATCGTCAGCCGCGCCAGCCTGAGCGCCGGCCTGCCCCTGGACAAGCAACGCCTGAGCCTGGACCTGCTGCCCCGCGCAGCCGCACGGGCCGGTTTGCAGGCGCGCCTGCTGCGCCGCGAACTGAAAGACATCTCCCCGCTCAACCTGCCGGTGCTGCTGCTGTTGAACAACGGCCGCACCGCCGTGCTGCGGCGCCTGGCCGATGACGGCAAGGCGCTGATCCTGCCCAGCGAGGCCGACGGCGGCGAGCAGTGGGTCAGCCACGAAGAGCTTGCCGGGCACTACAGCGGCCAGGCCCTCTTCGCCCGACCGCGCCATGAGCTGGAAGACCTGCGCTCGCCGCTGGTGCCACGGGTGCAGGCCTGGTTCCGCGACACCCTGAAACTGTCGAAATGGTTGTACAGCGACGCGGTCCTCGCCAGTTTCCTGATCAACCTGCTGGGCCTGATGGTGCCGCTGTTCGTCATGCAGACCTACGACCGCGTGGTGCCGAACCAGGCCACCTCGACCCTCTGGGTGCTGGCCATCGGGTTGCTGATCGGCACCGGCTTCGAACTGGTGCTGCGGGTGGTGCGCGCGCACCTGCTGGACACCGCCGGCAAGAAGACCGACGTGATCCTGTCCGCGACCCTGTTCGAGCGCATCACCGGCATGGCGATGAAGGCCAGGCCCGCGACCATCGGCGGCTTCGCCCAGAGCATCCACGACTTCCAGGGCCTGCGCGAATTCCTCACCGCAGTGACCCTGACCAGTCTGATCGACCTGCCCTTCGTGGTGCTGATGCTGGCGGTGATCGGCCTGCTCGGCGGCTGGCTGGTGGTGATTCCGCTGGCGGCGTTCCCGGTCACCATCGTGTTCGCCCTGGTGATCCAGGCCCGCCTGCGCGACACCGTACAGAAAAGCCTGAGCCTGGGCGCCGAGCGCCAGGCGCTGCTGATCGAGACCCTCGGCGGCCTGGAGACCCTCAAGGCGTGCAGCGCCGAAAGCGAGCGCCAGCACAAGTGGGAAAGCACCCACGGCGCCCTCACCCGCCTCGACAGCCATGCGCGCAACCTCTCGGCGCTGGCGACCAACGGCACGCTGTTCATCCAGCAGTTCTCGGGGATGGCGACGATCGTCGCCGGGGTCTACAGCATCATCGCCGGCAACCTGAGCGTCGGCGCGCTGGTGGCCAGCTACATGCTCGGCAGCCGCGTGCTCGCGCCGCTGGGGCAGATCGCCGGGCTGATCACCCGCTACCAGCAAGCGCAACTGACGATGAAAAGCACCGACGCCCTGATGGCCCTGCCCCAGGAGCGCGACGGCAAGCAGCGGCCCCTGGAGCGCACGCAACTGCAAGGCGCGCTGGACGTCAACGGCGTGACCTTCCATTACAACGGCCAGAACGCCCCGGCCCTGAACCACATCAGCTTCAGCCTCAAGCCCGGTGAACGGATCGGCATCATCGGCCGCAGCGGCTCGGGCAAAAGCACCCTGGCGCGGCTGGTGATGGGTTTCTACGAGCCCGGTGAAGGCCAGTTGCTGCTCGACGGCCTGGACCTGCGCCAACTGGACGTGGCCGACCTGCGCCAACAGGTCGGTTACGTCGCCCATGACCTGCCGCTGCTGGCCGGCAGCCTGCGCGACAACCTCACCCTCGGCGCCCGCTACGTCAGCGATGCGCGGATGCTCGAAGTCGCCGAACTGACCGGCGTCACCGAACTGGCCCGTCAGCACCCGCAAGGCTTCGACCGGCCGGTGGGCGAGCGCGGCCAACTGCTCTCCGGCGGCCAGCGCCAGGCGGTGCTGCTGGCCCGGGCGCTGCTGCTCGATCCGCCGATCATGCTGCTGGACGAACCCACCAGCGCCATGGACAACAGCAGCGAAGACGCCCTGCGCCAGAAGCTCCACGAACAGGTGCAGGGCAAGACCCTGCTGCTGGTCACCCACCGCACCTCGATGCTGAGCCTGGTGGATCGGTTGCTGGTGCTGGACAACGGCCGGATCGTCGCCGACGGTCCGAAGGAAGCGGTCATCGATGCGCTGCGCAAGGGCCGGGTCGGCTCGGCCGCGGTCTAGGAGTTGCCCCATGTCTGCTTCTTCCTCTTCAAAACAGCGCGGCTACTTCGACAGCTTCGGCAAAAGCGCCGAGGCCGAGTTCATGCCGGAAACCGCCGGCGCCTCGCTGCAGGATTCGCCGCGGGCCTCGCGCATCACCGTGTGGCTGGCGGCGGCGCTGCTGATCAGCGCGCTGGTGTGGGCCAGGTTCGCCGTGCTCCAGGAAGTGACCATGGGCGAAGGCAAGGCGATCCCGTCGAGCAAGGTGCAGGTGATCCAGAACCTGGAAGGCGGCATCGTCACGGAAATCTTCGTGCGCGAAGGCCAGATGGTGAACAAGGGCGACACCCTGCTGCGCCTGGACGACACCCGGTTCCTGTCGAACAAGGGCGAAAGCGAAGCCGACCGCTACGCGCTGATGGCCCAGGTCGAGCGGCTGTCGGCGGAAGCCGAGGGCCGGCCGTTCACGGTGTCCGCCGAAGTCAGCGGCAAGGCCCCGCAGGTGGCCGAGGACGAACGGTCGCTGTACGAGCAACGGCAGCGACGGCTGGCCAGCGAACAGCGCACCCTCAGCGAGCAGCTGCGGCAGAAGACTCAGGAACTGGCCGAATTCCGTTCCAAGCAAGGGCAGTTCAGCTCAAGCCTGGCGCTGGTCAACCAGGAAATGAGCATGTCTGAACCGCTGGTGAAAACCGGCGCCGTCTCCCCGGTGGAGATCCTGCGGCTCAAGCGCAGCGCGGTGGAGATCCGCGGCTCGCTCAACGCCACCACCCTGGCGATCCCCCGGGCCGAATCGGCCATCGCCGAGATCCGCAGCAAGATCGACGAGTCGGAACAGACTTTCCGTTCCGAAGCGGCCAAGGAGCTCAACGAGAAACGCACGGACCTGTCGAAAATCACCGCGTCGAGCATCGCCATCGACGACCGCGTCAGCCGCACCACCGTGACCTCGCCGGTGCACGGGGTGATCAAGCAATTGAAGGTCAACACCATCGGCGGCGTGGTGCAGCCGGGCAGCGACATGGTGGAGATCGTGCCGCTGGAGGACAACCTGCTGATCGAAGCCAAGGTGCGTCCGCAGGACGTGGCGTTCCTGCATCCGGGCCAGAAAGCCATGGTCAAGTTCAGCGCCTACGACTACACGATCTACGGCGGGCTCAGCGCCAAGCTGGAGCTGATCGGCGCCGACACCATCACCGACGACAAGGGCAACAGCTTCTACCTGATCCAGGTGCGCACCGACAAAAACCATTTGGGCGGAGACGTGAAGCCGCTGCTGATCATTCCGGGGATGGTGGCGACGGTGGACATCATCACCGGCGAGAAGACCGTGCTGGACTACCTGCTCAAGCCGGTGCTCAAAGCCCGGACCGAGGCGATGCGCGAACGCTAGCGATCATCCGGAATCTGTACGGACGGGCATGGCCCCATCGCTGGCAAGCCAGCTCCCACAGGTTTAGCGCCGGGCTCAGGCTTTGTGTTCGGCCTGGACATTGTGGGAGCTGGCTTGCCAGCGATGGGGCCAGCGAGCGCACCGATCATTTTTCGGCATGATTACGCTGGAAGGTCTCCTCCCCCATCGCCGCGATCTGCCCCTCGATCAAGGCTTCGAACGGCTTGAGCAGCGCTTCGAACGACGCCGGCGCCTCCAATGTCTGCAAGGCCTGGACGATCGCCTCGACCGTGGACAACGCCCCGGGCCCCGGCGCCTTGCGCAGGCGGTAGCGGGACACCCCGCCCTCGGCCAGCGTCACCCGCGGCAGCGCCGCCAACGACGGGTTGAGGTGCAGCAGCTTGCGCGCCTTGCGCCAGGTGCCGTCGGGCACCACCAGCAGCAGCGGCTCATCGGACGCGCCGCAGGCCTGCAGCGGCTGCGCATCCTCGGCCGGAAACAGCAACCGCGCCTGATACCCCGGCCGGTTCAGCAGCGCCGGCAGATCCTCGAACACCTCCCCGACGATCAGCTCGGCGTTGGTCAGCCCCAGCGCCGCCAGCCGCGCCGTGTTGAGCGCATGGTTGACCTCGCTCGGATGCTGCAGCAGCAACACCCGCGTGCGGCTGTCGAGGCTGGGGATCAGCGCGCACAGGCAATGGGTTAGGGGGCGCAGGCAGCGCGGGCATTGGGGTCTGGACATTTTCAGGCCTGATTGAGCTGGGCTTTGAGCAAATCGCGGAAGGTCTGGATCAGCGGCTCGCGGCTGCGGCCACGGCGCATGATCATCGAGAACGGCGCCTGGTAACCGAAGGTCGCCGGCAGCAGCACGCGCAGGTCGCCCTTGTCGGCCCAGGCCTGGGCGTAATGCTCCGGCAGGTAACCGATGTAGGCGCCGGACAGCACCAGGATCAGTTGCGCCTCCATGCTCTCCACCGTCGCGGCGCTGTGCTTGAAGCCGTGGCGGGCCAGTTCCGCCTGGCTCCAGTAGCCGCGCCCGACCATGCGCTGCTGGGTGATGACCTGCTCGGGGATCCGCCGTTCGGTGAACAGCGGGTGACGGTTGCTGCAGTACAGCCAGTGCTGCTCGCGGTACAGCGGCATGTACACCAGGCCGCTCATGCGTGTGGAGAACGCGCCGATGGCCAGGTCGAGGCGGTTGTCCTGCACGCCCAGCTGCAATTCGTACGGGCTCATCACCGACAGGTGCAGGTGCACCGCCGGGTGCTCCTGGCTGTAGGCGCCGATGGCCTCGGCGAACGGCAAGGCCTTGTCGCTGACGGTGGAGTCGATCACGCCCAGATTGAGCGTGCCGCGCAGCTCGCCCTTGAGTGCGGCGGCGTACTGCTCGAAGCCTTCGAGCTCGGCCAGCAGACGCAGGGTCTCCTGATGGAACAGCTCGCCCTTGCTGGTCAGGCTGAAGCCGCCGCGCCCGCGGTGGCACAGCACCAGGCCGAGGGCGGCCTCGAGCTGGCTCATGTAGGTGCTGATCGCCGAGGTCGACAGGTTGAGCTCCTGCTGGGCGTTGGCGAACCCCTGATGGCGCACCACGCTGACGAAGATGCGCAAAAGTTTCAGGTCGGGTAAAGCGTTGGCCATAAAAATGCTCCGGACTCGGGTAAAGCGCTCAACTCAACACAACGAAAAACCCTGTAGGAGCGAGCCTGCTCGCGATGGCGGTGGCTCAGTCAACGTTGATGCTGGCCGTCGGTCCGTCATCGCGAGCAGGCTCGCTCCTACAGGTTTTGTATTCGTCATCCCATTTGGGGATGGCCGAGAAGTCTATCTCGCGCCTCGCCATTAGTTCAGAAAAAACTGAACTAAGTATTTGCCCGCAGCGATTCTTCCGACCTGCGGCATTTCGCAGAATCCGCCCACAACGGTGCCCGAACCTTGCGTAAGCGGCGCACCCGAACAACTAAAACAAAGACGATGAGGCCTTACCCGTGGACAAGATTCTTCACCAACCACTGGGCGGCAACGAAATGCCGCGCTTCGGCGGCATCGCCACCATGCTGCGACTCCCCCACCTCGACACCGCCGCCGGCCTGGACGCCGCCTTCGTCGGCGTGCCGCTGGACATCGGCACCTCGCTGCGCCCCGGCACCCGTTTCGGGCCGCGTGACATCCGCACCGAATCGGTGATGATCCGCCCGTACAACATGGCCACCGGCGCCGCCCCGTTCGACTCGCTGTCGGTGGCCGACATCGGCGACGTGGCGATCAACACCTTCAACCTGCTCGACGCCGTGCGCATCATCGAAGAGGCCTACGACAACATCCTCGAGCACAACGTGATCCCGCTGACCCTGGGCGGCGACCACACCATCACCCTGCCGATCCTGCGCGCTATCCATAAGAAGCACGGCAAGGTCGGTCTGGTGCACATCGACGCCCACGCCGATGTGAACGATCACATGTTCGGCGAGAAGATCGCCCACGGCACGACCTTCCGTCGCGCCGTCGAAGAAGGCCTTCTGGATTGCGACCGCGTGGTGCAGATTGGTCTGCGGGCCCAGGGCTACACCGCCGACGACTTCAACTGGAGCCGCGACCAGGGTTTCCGCGTGGTGCAGGCCGAAGAGTGCTGGCACAAGTCGCTGGAGCCTTTGATGGCCGAGGTGCGCGAGAAGGTCGGCGGCGGCCCGGTGTACCTGAGCTTCGACATCGACGGCATCGACCCGGCCTGGGCGCCCGGCACCGGCACCCCGGAAATCGGCGGCCTGACCACCATCCAGGCGATCGAGATCGTGCGCGGCTGCCAGGGCCTCGACCTGATCGGCTGCGATCTGGTAGAAGTCTCGCCCGCCTACGACACCACCGGCAACACCTCGCTGCTGGCCGCCAACCTGCTGTACGAAATGCTCTGCGTACTGCCTGGCGTGGTCCACCGCTGAGGGTTCGCCATGAACGAACGTGATCAGGTTCTGCAGGCGGCCGCCGACCTCGTGTCCGCCTTCGCCCGCAACGACCGCGAAGCCTACTTCGGTGCGTTCAGCGCCGACGCCAGCTTCGTGTTCCACACCCTCGAACAGCCCCTGCTGTCGCGCGACGCCTATCAGGCGCTGTGGGACAGTTGGCGCGCCGAGGATGGCTTCGAGGTGCTCTCGTGCACCTCGAGCAACGCCTGCGTCAGCCTGCAAGGGGACGTGGCGGTCTTCATCCATGACGTGGCCACCGAGCTGCGCATGCAAGGGGAGCAACACTTCAGCCAGGAGCGCGAGACGATTGTGTTCAGGAAACACGCGTCGAGCCTAGAACAACAAGGCCTATGGCTGGCCTGCCATGAACATTTGTCCGCAATGCCGGAAGGGCTGCCACCCCCTTAGCCAAACAGGTGACGCCCACGCACGATGGGCGCGCCTTTATGATCGGAGCAGATCATGAATAACAAGAACAACGACCAAAGCCTTACGCAGATTGAAACCCACGGGGTCGAACAGATCCCGGACCACGAACGCACCGCAGGTCCGGCGGATCTGTTCCGCATGATCTTCGGCGGCGCCAACACCTTCGCCACCGCCGTGCTCGGCAGTTTCCCGGTGCTGTTCGGCCTGTCGTTCCAGGCCGGTGTCTGGGCGATTGTCTCGGGCGTGCTGCTGGGTTCGCTGATCCTTGCGCCGATGGGCCTGTTCGGTCCGCTCAACGGCACCAACAACGCCGTGTCATCCGGTGCGCACTTCGGCGTGCACGGGCGGATCGTCGGCTCGTTCCTGTCGCTGCTGACCGCCATCGCCTTCTTCTCGCTCTCGGTGTGGAGTTCGGGGGATGCGCTGATCGGCGGCGCCAAGCGCCTGATCGGCCTGCCGGAAACCGACCTGACCCTGGGCCTGGCCTACGGCCTGTTCGCGGTGCTGGTGCTGACCGTGTGCATCTACGGCTTCCGCTTTTTGCTGTGGGTCAACAAGATCGCGGTGTGGAGCGCCAGCCTGCTGTTCCTGCTGGGCGCGTTCGCCTTCGCCGGCCCCTTCGATGCGCATTACGCCGGCACCGTCAGCCTCGGCCAGCCGGGCTTCTGGGCGGCGTTCATCGGCGCGGCGCTGGTGGCCATGAGCAACCCGATCTCGTTCGGCGCGTTCCTCGGCGACTGGGCCCGCTACATCCCGCGCGACACCTCCCGGCAGCGGATCATGACGGCGGTGATCCTTTCGCAGATCGCCACCTTCATCCCGTTCCTGTTCGGCCTGACCACCGCCACCATCGTGGCGATCCAGGCGCCGGACTACATCGCGGCCAACAACTACGTCGGCGGCCTGCTGGCGGTGTCGCCGGGCTGGTTCTTCCTGCCGGTGTGCCTGATTGCGGTGATCGGCGGCATGTCCACCGGCACCACGTCGCTGTACGGCACGGGCCTGGACATGTCCAGCGTGTTCCCGCGGGTGCTGTCGCGGGTCAAGGCGACGCTGCTGATCGGCGTGCTGTCGATCGCCTTCATCTTCATCGGGCGCTTCGCGGCCAACCTGGTGCAGAGCGTGTCGACCTTCGCCGTGCTGATCATCACCTGCACCACCCCGTGGATGGTGATCATGATCATCGGCCTGGTGGTGCGCCGCGGCTTCTACTGCCCGGACGACCTGCAAGTGTTCACCCGCGGCGAGCGAGGCGGCCGCTACTGGTTCCACCACGGCTGGAACTGGCGCGGCATGGGCGCCTGGATCCCCAGCGCGGCGGTCGGCCTGTGCTTCGTCAACCTGCCGGGCCAGTTCGTCGGCCCGCTGGGCGAGCTGGCCGGCGGCATCGACATCAGCCTGCTGGTGACCCTGGGCCTGGCCTCGGTGCTGTACCTGATGCTGCTGAGCCTGTTCCCGGAGCCGGCGCTGGTTTACGGCCCGCAGGATATGCGCAGCCGACAGGCAGATGCACCGGGCAAGACGGCCATGCGCCAAGCCGCCTGAGCAAAAGCACATACCCCTGTGGGAGCGAGCTTGCTCGCGAAAGCGATCTGTCAGTCACATCACTTTTGAGTGTGCCGACGCCTTCGCGAGCAAGCTCGCTCCCACAAGAAACCAAACTTGTTTCACCATAAAAAAGACAATCGGAGACACGCCATCATGGCTTTGGATTTATTCGTCGTCCTCATCTACGCGGCCGGCATGCTCTTGCTCGGCTACTTCGGCATGCGCAAGGCCAAAACCAACGAAGACTTCCTGGTCGCCGGGCGCAACCTGGGCCCGAGCCTGTACATGGGCACCATGGCCGCGACCGTGCTGGGCGGTGCGTCCACCGTCGGCACCGTGCGCCTGGGCTATGTGCACGGGATCTCCGGCTTCTGGCTCTGCGCGGCCCTGGGCTGCGGCATCGTCGCGCTGAACCTGTTCCTGGCCAAGCCGCTGCTGAAACTGAAGATCTACACCGTCACCCAGGTGCTGGAGAAGCGCTACAACCCGATGGCCCGCTCGGCGAGCGCGGCGATCATGCTGGCCTACGCGCTGATGATCGGCGTGACCTCGATCCTGGCCATCGGCACCGTGCTGCAAGTGCTGTTCGGCCTGCCGTTCTGGATCTCGGTGCTGCTGGGCGGCGGCGTGGTGGTGGTCTACTCGGCCATCGGCGGGATGTGGTCGCTGACCCTGACCGACATCGTCCAGTTCATCATCAAGACCGTGGGCCTGATGTTCATCCTGCTGCCGATCTGCCTGTACCGCGTCGGCGGCTGGGACGATCTGGTGATGAAGCTGCCGGCGGCGGCGTTCAACTTCACCACCATCGGCTGGGACACGATCATCACCTACTTCATGATCTACTTCTTCGGCATCCTGATCGGTCAAGACATCTGGCAACGGGTGTTCACCGTCAAGAATGAGAAAGTGGCCCAGTACGCCGGCAGCTTCGCCGGGATCTACTGCATCCTCTACGGCCTGGCCTGCGCCCTGATCGGCATGGCGGCCCACGTGCTGATCCCGGACCTGGACAACGTCAACAACGCCTTCGCCGCCATCGTCAAACTGTCGCTGCCGGACGGCATCCGCGGCCTGGTGATCGCCGCCGCGCTGGCCGCGATGATGTCCACCGCCAGCGCCGGCCTGCTGGCCGCGGCCACCACCCTGACCGAGGACCTGCTGCCGAAGCTGCGCGGCGGCAAGCCGTCGAGCCTGGGCATCAACCGCCTGTTCACCCTGCTGACCGGCGCCGTGGTGCTGGCCATCGCCCTGGTGGTGAACGACGTGATCAGCGCCCTGACCCTGGCCTACAACCTGTTGGTGGGCGGCATGCTGATCCCGCTGATCGGTGCGATCTTCTGGAAGCGCGCCACCACCTCCGGCGCCATCGCCAGCATGGGCATGGGTTTCGCCACGGCGCTGCTGTTCATGGTCAAGGACGGCCTGGACGCCAACACCCCGATCTACTACAGCCTGGCCGTGGGCCTGGTGAGCTTCGTGGTGGTCAGCCTGATCTCCCGTCGCCCTGCCCCGGTGGCCAGCGCGATCTAAGCTTCACATAACGACTCGATGCTTTCTTCGGCGGGTGTGGCGTCGGTTGCCACACCCGTTTTTTTCGTCTGGAGAAAATGATTGATGAAGATCGTCAGCCGCGACCGGTGGTTCGAAGTCCAGTCCCTGGGCGACGGCATCCGCCTGATCCACGAGCCGTACATCCGGCCGTTCTACCGCTGCAACCTGTGGCACATCCAGGGCCGCGACAAGGATCTGCTGCTCGACAGCGGCTCGGGGCTGGTCAGCCTGCGCGAGCAACTGCCCTGGCTCACCGAGCGGCCCTTGGTGGCGGTGGCCAGCCATTGCCACTTCGACCACATCGCCGGCCACCACGAATTCGCCGAACGCCTGGTGCATCCGGCCGAAGCCGACATCCTGGCGGCGCCGGACGGCGACAACGACCTGAGCCGCGCCTTCGTCGGCGACGACATGTTCGAGGCCCACCCGGACTGCCCGCTGTGCTATGCCGAGTACCGGGTCAAGGCAGCGCCGGCCACCGGCTTCGTCGAGGACGGCGACGTGCTGGACCTGGGTGGCCGCACGCTGCAGGTGTTGCACACGCCGGGGCATTCGCCGGGCGGGATCAGCCTGTACGAGGCGGCGACCGAAACCCTGTTCAGCGGCGACATCATCTACGACGGCCCGCTGATCGAAGACGCCTACCACTCCGATCCCGACGACTACGCCGCCAGCCTGCGACGCCTGCACGGCCTGGCGGTGCGCACGGTGCATGGCGGGCACTTCGGCAGCTTCTCCGGGGAGCATCTGCGGGGAATGATTGACCAGTGGCTGCGCCGGCACGGGTGAAGCCTGCTGTACTCAATCAGGTCGCCCCCTTCGAATGACTGCCATGAACAGAGCCGCCGTGCGCGCCGCCGTGCACCGATTCATCCTCCGCCTGCTGGAAAACCGCGAATTCGACGACGACACCAGCCTGGCGCAACTGGGGCTGGAGAAAGCGGACATCGAAGATCTGATCTTTCATCTGGAAGATGAATTCGGACTGACGGCGTTCACCGCCGAGGAAGACCGGATGCTCAGGCGCGCGAAGACGGCCAATGACTTGAGCCGGTTCCTGATGGAAATCAGCCGGCATTGAGAACGGTTGCCTGATACGTGCTTGAGGACGAGACCTGCTGAATCGCAGAGCAGGCCAGTGTAACGAGGAAGCTTGCTCCCGCCGGGCCGCCAAGCGGCCCTGTGATGGGTGGCGGCTGAGCCTTGGGCGGGAGCAAGCGCCCTCGCCACAGGATCCGCCTGGGTTACCGACGACGCGGCTGACGCCGGCGCTGTTCGTCGTCGGTGCGGATCGGTACGGGTTGCAGAGGCGGTTCGATCAAGCCGAGGGCAACACCCAAATCGTGCAGCCAGTTCTGAATTTTCTCTTTCATCGTCATGCCCCCTTCAGGGTGGTGCCGAGCGGCCGGAATTCTGAGGCCGCTTCGCACTGATAATAGTCTGAAGTCCTACGCAATGCGCAGTGAAATCCGCAATGATCTGTTACTGAATCGGACGAAATCCCTGACCGTTCGCTCAAGCCGTTTCTCGGGCGTCTTCGCCGGCCACGGGATAGAGCGCCCGCTGCTGTTCGATCCAGGCATTGAGGTTGGCGCCGACCATCCCTCTGCGCCACATCAGCCACGTCGTCGCGCTGGCGAACGGCTCGGCCAGCGGGTGCACCGCCACGCCTTCGCGCCCCGGCAGGCTGGCGAGCATCGACTCGGACATCAGCGCCACCCCGCTGCCGGCGATCACGCAGGCCAGCATGCCCTGATACGACTCGATCTCCATCGCCCGGCCCATGGCCGCGTGGTAGTGGGCGAACCAGGATTCCAGCCGCGCACGGTAGGCGCAGCCATGGCGGAAGGTGAACACCGCGCGGCCCTCGACGTCCTTGGCGCTGCGCACCGGCGGGTGCTCGGCCTCGCTGATCAGCACCAGCCGCTCGTTGCACAGCGGCACGCCGTCGATGCCCGCCAGCTGCGGCGGGCCGTCCACCAGCGCCGCGTCGAGCCGGCCGGTGAGCAGGCCTTCGAGCAACTCGCCGCTGGGCCCGGACTGCACTTGCAGGTTCACCGCCGGATAGCGTTTGTGATAGCGGGCCAGCAGCGCCGGCAGATGGATCGCCGCCGTGCTGTACAGCGTGCCCAGCACGAAGTCGCCGGCCGGCTGCCCGCCCATCACCGCCGCGCTGGCCTGGTCGCGCAGGGCGAACAGCTTGCCGGCGTAGTCCAGCAGGACCTTTCCCGCAGGCGACAGCTGCAAGCGCTGACGCTCACGGACGAACAGTTCGACGCCCAACTGCTCCTCCAGCTGCTTAAGCCGGGTCGACAGGTTGGACGGCACCCGGTGCAGGCGTTCGGCGGCGCGGGTGATGGAACCTTCCTCGGCCACCGCCTGAAAGATTCGCAGTTGGCTGAACTCCACAAACCTTCTCCCTAACAGAACAAGTTACTCACTATTATTCAATTTTAAAGAAAGTCAATCAGTCCTAGCCTGACGGTCATCGAACCTTCCTGGAACTGCGACCATGTCACCGCTGATTCGCCTTCTCGCCAGTTTTATCGCCCTGATGATGGCCATGGGCATCGGGCGCTTCGCCCTCACCCCGCAAATGCCGCACCTGCTCAGCGAAGGCCAGGTCGACCTGACCGGCGCCGGCCTGATTGCCGCCGCCAACTACTTCGGCTACCTGCTGGGCGCGGTGGATGCGATGTTTTCCCGCCGGCCGGAGCAGGTGCGCGGTCGCTTGCTCGGCGGCCTGTGGCTGTGCGTGCTGCTGACCCTGGCCTCGTTCCGGGCCGACGGTTTCTGGTCGCACCTGGTCCTGCGCTTCGGCACCGGCGTGGCCAGCGCCTGGGTGCTGGTGATGATCACGGCCTTGAGCCAGCCGCTGGCATTGGCCGCCGGTCGCCCACGGCTGGGCGCGGTGGTGTTTGCCGGGCCGGGATTGGGGATTTTTCTGACAGGCCTGCTGGCGCTGGCCTCACACCTGTTGAACCAGACGTCCGCCACCTTGTGGCTGATCTACGCCGCCGTGGCGCTGGCGATGCTGCTGGCCATCGTACGGATCCTGCCGCAACCGGCTGCCCCGGCGGTCGCAGCCCCCGTGGCCAGCGGCGCGCCGACCCGCGGCATCGCCCGGCTGGCGGTGGTGTACGCGCTGTACGGGGTGGGTTACATCATTCCGGCCACGTTCCTGTCGCAGATGGCCAACGCGCAGTTCCACGGGCAATGGCAGGCGGATCTGTTCTGGCCTTGCTTCGGCCTGGCGTCGGCCCTCGGCGTCGTGCTGGTGAGCCTGCGCAAACCCGACGGGGGCACCACCCGTCATTGGCTGCTGGCCACCTTGTGGCTGCAGGCGGCCGGGGTGTTCGCCTGCCTGCTGGGCAGCGGCGCCGGGCTGGCGCTGGGGGTGATCCTGTGCGGCACGCCGTTCCTGGCCTGCATGCAACTGGTGATGCAGCGTTCGCGGGAGCTGGCGCCCCACGCCACCCAGCGCAACGCCGGGCTGCTGACCGCATGCTTTGCGGTCGGCCAGCTCAGCGGCCCGTTGCTGGCGGCGCTGAGCAGCCATTTCGGCGGCGGCCTGCAACCGGCGCTGGTGATCGCCGGCAGCGGCCTGTTGGTCGCCGGCGGCCTGGCCCTGCAACCGCTCAGGGCTGACCGAGGGCTTTGCGCAAGCGCCGGCGCACCCACTGCTCGGCGCTGACGAAGGTGATGCCGAGCAGCACCAGCACCGCGCCGACGATGAAATTCAGGCTCAGCTTCTCGCCCAGCAACAGCACGCCGAATGTGACGCCGAACAGCGGCGTCATGAACGAAAACACCGCCAGGTTGGCCGCCAGGTAGCGCCGCAGCAGCCAGAACCAGATCAGGTAACTGAAGAACGACACCACCACGCCCTGGAACAGCACGCTGGCCACCGCCACGCCGGTGAGGCTGACGTGGGTGATCTGGCCGCTGAACAGCGCAATCGCCAGCAGACCGAGGAAACCGACGATCAACTGATAGAACAGGGTCAGCGTCACCGGCGCCTCGGACAACCGCGAGGCGCGCACCACCACCGTGGTCGCGCCCCAACAGGCGCCGGCCAGCACGCCCAAAGCATCGCCCAGCAGCATGCGCCGGTCGAGGTTGTCCCACGACACCCCGCCGGCGAAGGCGATGGCGATGCCGACGAACGCCAGGCAGATGCCCAGCCACTGCACCGCGCGCAGACGCTCGCCCGGCAGCAGAAAATGCACGCCCAGCGCGGTGAAGATCGGCGCGGTGTAGAGGAACACCGACATGTGCGCCGCCGTGGTCAGTTGCAGCCCCTCGGCGATGAAGAGGAACTCGAGGCCGAACAAGGCACCGGCCAGCAAGCCGCCGCGCCAGGTGGCGCCCACCTGATCCCAGCCGCCCTTGACGCAGATCAGCAGCCCCACCAGCAACGCAGAGATCCCCGACCGCCCCGCCGCCTGCATCACCGGCGCGATGTCGGCCGCCGCCCACTTGATCATCACCTGCTGCACGCCCCAGACCAGGCACAGGCCGATCATCACTTGCAGGGCGAAACCGTCGGCGTTGCGCCGCTCGGCGCTCATCGCGACACCTCGAATACACGGGTCATGGCAGATTTCCCCCAACGCTGAAAATAAAGCCCCGGACGGATCCGGGGCAGATGGATGACGGCTGCGCCGTCAATCGCGAGCAGGCTCGCTCCCACAGGGAACGAGGCCGGTTCGGGCAGCACAGACAGCCGTAAAACTCAGGTCAGCTCGATGCGGTCGGCATGGATGACGATCTGGCCGTTCTTGTACAACGCCCCGATGGCCTTCTTGAAGTTGCCCTTGCTGACGCCGAACAGGCTGCTGATCAGCGCCGGATCGCTCTTGTCGCTCACCGCCAGGGTGCCGTTGCTTTCGCGCAGCTTGGCGAGGATCTTCGCGTTCAGGCTGCCCGCCGCCTCCTGGCCGACCGGTTGCAGGCTGAGGCTGATCTTGCCGTCGGCGCGCATTTCCTTGATGAAGCCCTTCTCGCGCATGCCCGAGCGCATGTACTTGAAGATCTCGTTCTTGTGGATCAGGCCCCAATGCTTGTTGTTGATGATCGCCTTGTAGCCCATGTCGGTGGACTCGACGA
Source organism: Pseudomonas ekonensis (assembly GCF_019145435.1). Classification (NCBI taxonomy): domain Bacteria; kingdom Pseudomonadati; phylum Pseudomonadota; class Gammaproteobacteria; order Pseudomonadales; family Pseudomonadaceae; genus Pseudomonas; species Pseudomonas ekonensis. Next base: position 987,614 of record NZ_JAHSTS010000002.1, read on the forward strand.
CCAGCAGATCGACCTCTTGCCCTGGCGTGTAGGTGGCCGGGGTCTTGTCCAGGTAGCGGTCCAGCCGCGCGGTGGCGGTGATGCGGCGAGTGCGCTTGTCGAGGTACGCATGCACCACGCAGTAGTCGCCGGCGCTCAACTGGCGCTTTTCCTCGGAGTACGGCAGCAGCAGGTCCTTGGGCAGGCCCCAGTCGAGGAACACGCCGATGCTGTTGATCTCGACCACCTTGAGGCTGGCGAACTCGCCGACCTGGATCTTCGGTTTTTCGGTGGTGGCGAGCAGTTTGTCTTCGCTGTCCAGATAGACGAACACGTTGAGCCAGTCTTCATCTTCGCTGGGCACATCCTTGGGGACGTAGCGGTTGGGCAAGAGAATCTCGCCGTCGGCGCCGCCGTCCAGGTACAGGCCGAAGCTGGTGTGCTTGACCACTTGCAAACTGTTGTAACGCCCGACTAAAGCCATTTCCAATACCCTCACTTGCGTGGGCGGCATTCTACCCGGTTTTGCCCGGCGCGTTGACGGCGCGAACGGCCGGCGAGGGAGATTCGCCCATGGCCGGGGCTTTCTCTTGAAGGTGCCGTTCGTCCGATTGTCGAAAGGGCCTGCGCCTTTCTGCGCAGGCCCCCATGCCCGCCGATGTTCTGATTCAAAACAGGAGGTTAGCGGGCAGTTTCAACCCGCGGGCCGACAATATCCGACTTTTTCGGTTGGTCTTTGCCCCGGACATTCACCCAGATTTTGTCGGGGAATTACGGTAGTCTGGCCGGCCGAGCCACTTTTACAGGTCAATGCCCGCCATGCGTGTCAAAGCCTCCGCCAGCAAAGCCAAGCCCGCTCCAGCCGTTGAAACCAGCGAATCGCTGAACGACCAGATCGCCGCGTTCCTCAAGTCCGGCGGCGAAATCCAGCAGATCGCCAAAGGCGTCAGCGGCCAGACCTTCGCCCCTTCCCGGCAGATCAGCCTGGGCAAGAAGTAACACCCTCCGTCCACAGGCGCTTTGAGCTTCGAAGCGTCTGGACCGGCCCCTCGCTCCACCTCCCTCGTGTTTAATCCCTCAACGGCAATCGACGAACGGCCCCCGGCGCCGGTCATTCGCCGGTATCCTTGCACGCGTCTGGATAAAGCGTTTCAGCAGGCCCTACCGCCCTGCCCTCGCTGTTCAAGGAGTGACGCATGTTCAAACCATTCTGTTTATTGCTTGTGGGACTGCTGGCCTGCCCCGGCGCCTTCGCGCAGATCTTCCAGCGCGAACTCGGCGACTTCGACCTCAAGCTCGGCACCAGTCCCAGCCGCAGCATGGCCCAAGGCCTGGTAAAGCCTTCGGCGGTCGGCGCCTTCCACGGCGGCCTCGACCTGAGCCACGACAGCGGCCTCTACTTCGGCCAATGGTCGCCCAGCGTGGGCCTCACGCCGGGCAAAGACCTGGAAGTCGATTCCTACCTGGGCTTCAAGCAGCCCTTCGACCAGACCCTGGGCTATGAGATCGGCACGATCCGCTACAGCTATCCCCGCGTCGAGACGCCCGACAGCCAGGAACTGTTCGGCGGCCTGACCCTGCTCGGCAGCCGCTTCGGCCTGGCCTTCAGCGACGATCCGGACAAGCGCAACAACACCCTGTTCGCCGACTTCGGCGGCAACCAGCCGTTCGGCATCGGCATCAGCATCAGCATCAGCATGAAGTACACCCGCCACCGGCTGAACACGCCGGTCTCGGTGGACGGCGGCTATGTCAGCGCCTTCAGCGACTGGTCGCTGAAGTTCTCCCGCCCGTTCATGGGCATCGACCTGAACCTGATCTACAGCAACTCCAGCCTCGGCGGCAGCGACTGCTCGGCCTACTCCGGCCACAACAGCCAGTGCGACGGCCTGGTCACCCTCAAGGCCGAGCGCGCGTTCTATTGATCGGCTGAACCGGCGGGGCCATGCTGCGTTCACATGAACATCAGACTGGCTTTCGCAAGGATTCGCCCATGTCTCGCCGGTTCAAGCACCTCATTGTCCTGTTGGCCTTCATCCTTGCCCTCGGCGCCTGCAGCCGCATCGGCCTGGCCTACCGCAATCTCGACGTGATCATTCCGTGGACGCTCAGCGACTACCTGGACATGAACGGCGAGCAGAAAGGCTGGTTCAACGAGCGCCTCAAGGAACACCTGAGCTGGCACTGCACCACGCAGTTGCCGGGTTACCTCGACTGGCTGGATCGTTTGCAGTCAATGGTCGAGAACAACCAGATCACCGACGCGGCCCTCCAGGCCCGCACGGCGGAAGCCAAACAGGCCATCGCCGAGACCGCCCGGCGAATCACCCCGTCGGCCGTCGAACTGCTGCAAGGGCTGGACGACCGGCAGGTCGCCGAGATGAATGACGCGTTCGCCAAGGATCTGCGCAAACGCGAGCAGGAATACCTCAAGCCGCCGCTCGACCAACAGATCGCCGAACGCGGCGCCCGCATGGACAAGCGCCTGAACGACTGGCTCGGGCCGTTGAGCGTCACCCAGGAGCAACGGGTGATGGCCTGGTCCACGGCGTTGGACGACCAGAACACCCAATGGATCGCCAACCGCGCCCACTGGCAAAAGCAGTTCAGCGCGGCGGTGGCGCAGCGCCAGAACCCCGGATTCCCACAAAGGATCGAGACGCTTCTGGTCAACCGCGAGAGCTTGTGGACGCCGGACTACCGCAAGGCCTACGCCAACACCGAGGCCCAGGCCCGCTCGCTGATCGTCGACCTGATGGCCGAGAGCACGCCCCAGCAGCGTCAGCGGCTGTTGAAGAAGATCGAGGGCGTGCGCAAGGACTTCAACGACCTGAAATGCCTGAAGGCTGCCCAAAGCAGTTAGGCAAGCGGTGCCTGCTGGCGATGGCGGCCTGTCAGCCACCGGAGAGGTCGGCTGTGATGGCCCAATCGCTGGCGAGCCAGCTCCCACAGGTTTCTGTGGTGTGCAGGGGATCCCCTGTGGGCCAGCCTGCTGGCGATGGCGTCGGTGAGGCCACCGCAACACGCAGGCCAAAGGTTCAGGCAATCTGCGCCTTGGAGGCCACCCCGTCGAACGTCACCTCGTCCAGCGCGTCCTCCTGCTCGTCCAGCACCTGCCGAGGGTGGTCGTTGCCGGGGATGCTGCTGTCGATCAGGCTCAACAGGCTCGCGCCGCGCGGGGTCAGGATGAAGTTTTCCCCGGTGCCGCCTTCCTCTTCCGGCCGTGGCTCGATGTAGCCGCGCAACAGCAGCAGCTTTTCGTACTCGCAGGCCAGGGTCTTGAGGTGATCCAGGTTGTCTATCGGCTCACCGGCCGCCGCTTGCTCCGCCGCGTGCTGCTCGGCGTAAGGCCTTGGCGTGAAATTGTGGCCGGCGCTGTTCTGCGCTTCGTGCAGCAAGCGCTCGATCAAATCCCAGTTGTAAGTCGTCATCCGATTCACCCTCCGGTGTGCGTCAGCGAAAACGCTCTCAAAAGGTGTGACCGGAGGCGTCCGGTGCCGTTCAGCCGGATTCAGGGCCCCGACCGACCGGCGGTCTGTCGAATTCACCCCTGAGTGAGCGACTAGTCTGAGACAGACGGTTTCAACCCCGCAGGAGAAATCATCATGAACGTGCAGAATCATCCGGTGGTGTCGCGCGAAGAATGGCTCGCCGCCCGCCAACGACACCTGGCCGACGAAAAGGCCTTCACCCGTGAACGCGACCGCCTCAGCGCCCAACGCCGTGCCCTGCCCTGGGTGAAGGTCGACAAGGACTACCGCTTCCGCGGCCCCGACGGCGAACTGAAACTGGCCGACCTGTTCGGCCAGCACAGCCAACTGATCGTCTACCACTTCATGTTCGCCAAGGGCTGGGAAGAAGGCTGCCAGGGCTGCTCGTTCCTGGCCGACCACTTCGACGGCGCCGACTTGCACCTGGCTCACCACGACATTGCCCTGGTGGCGGTGTCCCACGCACCGTTCGCCGAGTTCCAGGCCTTCAAGCGGCGGATGGGCTGGGCATTCGATTGGGTGTCGTCAGACGGTTCCGATTTCAACTACGACTTCGGCGTTTGCGCCCGGAGCGAAGACGCCGCCGCCGGAAAAGCCACCTACAACTACGAAAAGACCGACAGCGCCGAGGAAGAAATGCCAGGGCTGAGCGTGTTCTACCGAGATGAGGCCGGCGCGATCTTCCATACCTATTCCACGTATGCGCGGGGCCTGGATCTGCTGGTGGGCGCCTACAACTTTCACGACCTCACGCCCAAGGGCAGGAATGAGGACGAGATCATGGAGTGGGTGCGGCATCATGACCGGTATGAGGGTGGGGCGAAATCGGCGTGCTGCCACGGTGAATGAACAGGAGCGCGAACGGGGAGAGGGCTTCCCCGTTGTGCTCATGAAGCGCTTCCTTTTTGGGGCCGACCTCGACCTCATACCGAAAAGCGTCGTACCCGTGAACGATGCCGCCTTCGACCCTCTGGAAAACTTTCTGGAATAGCTCAGAATCCTCTGCAATCACTCGACCGGCAAATACCCATAACCACGCACCATGGCTTTGCCTTCTTCAGCCTTGCGCACCCGGATGAATTCCATCGAGCGCTCTTGGGTGTATTCGACGAAGTACTCCTTGCCCGCTTCGACCGGCAAGGTCAGGCGCACATTGCGTGGGTTCGGTTGCTGGCCGGCAGAAACCTTGTGCAGGCCAGGACTTACGTATACCCAGGAGTAATTGCGGTCGTTGAGGGCCACGACGGCGCTGTCGTTGATGCTGAACACGCTGTCGTACAGGCTGCCCTGCAGGACCTGGGTGCGCATCATGTAGACCAGCGCCTTGCCTTGGGGCGGCTGGGGCGGGTCGAAGTAAGGCTTTGCAGGTTTGTTGTGGCCGCAAGCGGTCAACACCGTCATCAGCAGCAGTGCCGAACATCCTTTGATGAAGCCGTTCATTGGTTTTGCCCCAACAGTTGATTGAGCACCGGCCCCATCTTTTCTTCCACGGTGGCGAGTTTCGACAGGTCGAAACCGCCTTGATTGGTCAGGTAGTAATGGGCGAAACCGATCTGTCGGTCGCCCTTGTAGAGCCGGACGCTGGCATCCGACAGGTACATGGACAAGTCCCACGAACGGATCGCGGTGTAGCTCATGCGGTATTCGCAACTGGCCGGAACGGGCGCGGCGTAGAGCTGACTGTCGATCGAATGGCGGCGCAGCAGGTTCTGCATCCCGGCGACGAAATCGCCTACCACCACTTGCGGGTTCTCTTCGATGCACAGTTTCGTGATCTTGTATTGAGGCGCGACCGGCTCGACCTTGATGTTGGTGCAACCGGTCAGCGCGAGCAGCAGCCCTGCCGTGACGACTCTACGCAGCATGTGCAGTCCTTTGGATCGCGAAAGATATCAAAATGGTGGCGCATGCTAGGTGAAGCCCCCGTGACGGTCAATCGGCGGCCGATGCGAGTGAACTTTCAGCGTCGGCGGCGCCTCAACCGGTTGACCCGCCTTGACCGCCACGAGAGGCCTGACCGATGAAAACCCTGCTCAAACTGACCCTCGCCGCCACCCTCGCCTGTGCCCTGCCCGCCTGGGCCTGCACCCCCGAAGAAGCCACCGCCAAACGCGAAGAGCTGGCCCGGCAAGTCGCCCGGCTCACCGAACAGAACCCGGCCAAGGCCAAGGAAATCAACGACGAGTTGCAGAAGATGGACTTGGGCACCGCCAGCGCCGACCTGCCGGACAAGTGCCAGTTGATCGACCAACGCCTGAAGGAACTGAACAGCGCCGAGAAAAAGGCTGAGGGCTGACCCGCCGCCGTCGCCTGAGAAAACCTCGCCCCCCTTCCGATGTAACGGCCGGCCGTCGTCCGCAGTCCTCGATTTTGCATAAATGCATTAATTTTCTTGCATTAACGCATATCCATCCTATGGTTAAGTTGAGCCCGTCACCGGAACCTGCCATCGGACATGGCACCTCTCGTACGCCGGAGGGCTCTGCGACAACGCAATGCCTACGCAAGCCGGAGGCTTGTCTTCACTCATGGAGGATTGAACGATGTTGAACACAGAAACCCCATCACTTCCTGCCGACGCACTGCCAAGGTGCCTGGCCGGCCGTCTGCTCGACCCGCAACTGGTGGAGGTCGAAGCGGCCGCCCTCGCGGCGCCGCTGGCTGCCAGCCTGAATTTCACCGTGCAGCAGCAGACCCAGACCAACTGGTGCTGGGCCGCCGCGTCCGCGTCGGTCGGCAACTACTACGGCACCGGTTCCTGGACCCAGTGCGCCGTGGCCAGCACCGCGCTGGACCGCAACTGCTGCAACCAGCCGGGGCCGTGCAACGTCTACGGCTACCTGGACACGGCGCTGCGGATCACCCGTAGCTACAACGGCATGAACCAGGGCTCGCTGCAGATGGCGGCCATCCAGAACCAGATCAACATGGGCCGCCCCGTCTGCCTGCGTTGCGCCTGGTACGGCGGCGGCGCGCATTTCCTGACGATCTACGGCACCAACGGCAACTATGTGCTGGTCGCGGATTCCATCTACGGCTACTCGACCCGCGCGCTGAACACGTTCCCCGGTTCCTACAACGGCGGCGGCAACTGGACCCACACTTACTTCACGGCCAAAAACTAGGAGGGCCTCGACATGCAACTGACTTATCCGAAAGCGCCTTCCAACGGCGTGCAGACCCTGCGCCCGGCCTTGCAGGCCGCGCTGCAGACCCAGGGTTTCGGCGTCAACCGCCAGTTCGCCAACGCCTCGGCGGGCCGGATCAGCCTCAGCGAGGCCTATCGCGGCTACTCGCTGAGCCTGGAAGACCTGAGCCAAGGCAAGGGACTGAAGGACGCCCGGCTCGGCAACTGGCATTACCTGGTGTTCGCCGACGGCGTATCGATTGCCGATGCGCAGTTGGCCGACGTGCGCGGCCATGTCGAGTTCGCGTCGCTGAACCACGGCAACCTGGCGGCCGCCACGGTCGATGCGTTGAGACTGGCGGAGCAGTCTGCGCAGTTGCAGGGCAAGACCGTCGAACTGCGGGTGCTGTTCGTGTCGGCCCTGAGCGTTGTGGCGATCTGGCTGCACGGCAGCGGTGAGGATGTGCTGATCCCGATCGCGCCGACGCCCAAAACCCTGGCGACCGCTCAGGTGTACGACGCCGCCGCCCTGCTGGCGCGGCTCAAGCCTGCGGCCGATCAGGCGCGGCAGCACTTTGATGCGGACACCACCGGGCTGTTGGGAGGCTGACCCTCGGCGGGCATAAAAAAACCCGGACGCTGTCCGGGTTTTTCATTGGTTCTGCGCTGTGGCTCACTCAGCCGCAGGCGCTGGCTTGCGGCGCTTGAGCGGGGCCAGGCCGTCGCTGCTCACCAGCGAATCCGACTTCGGCCGGTTCACGGTCTTGCGCTTGTTCGGCGTCTTGGCGGCGGCTTTTTTCTTGTCGCCCTTGCCGTCGGTCTTTTTCTTCTTGGTGCCGGCGGCCTTGCCCGACGCCTTGACCTTTTTCGGCCCTGCGTAGGTGCCTTTGACTTCCTTGATGGTGCGGCGCTCGAAGCTCTGCTTGAGGTAGCGCTCGATGCTCGACATCAGGTTCCAGTCGCCGTGGCAGATCAGCGAGATCGCCAGGCCTTCGGCGCCGGCGCGGCCGGTGCGGCCGATGCGGTGCACGTATTCGTCGCCGCTGCGCGGCATGTCGAAGTTGATCACCAGGTCCAGGCCGTCGACGTCCAGGCCACGGGCCGCCACGTCGGTGGCCACCAGGATCTTGACGCTGCCTTGCTTGAGGCGGTCGATCGCCAGTTTGCGGTCCTTCTGGTCTTTCTCGCCGTGCAGCACGAACGCTTTGTAGTCCTGGGCGACGAGGCGGCCGTAGATGCGGTCGGCCATGACCCGGGTGTTGGTGAAGATGATGGCCTTGGCGTAGGTCTCGTTGGCCAGCAGCCAGTTGACGATCTGCTCTTTGTGCTGGTTGTGGTCGGCGGTGATGATCTGCTGACGGGTGGTTTCGTTCAGTTGGCTGACCGCGTTGAGCTGCAGGTGCTCAGGGTTCTTCAGCACCTTGGCGACCATCTCGCGCAGGCCCGAACCGCCGGTGGTGGCGGAGAACAGCAGGGTCTGGCGCTGCTCGGGGCATTCGTTGACCAGGCGCTGCACGTCGTCGGCAAAGCCCATGTCGAGCATGCGGTCGGCCTCGTCCAGCACCAGCACTTCGATTTCCTTGAGGTCGAGGTTGCCGGCGTTCAGGTGCTCGATCAGACGGCCCGGGGTACCGATCAGGATGTCCGGCACCTTGCGCAGCATCGCGGCCTGCACCTTGAAGTCTTCGCCGCCGGTGATCAGGCCGGACTTGATGAAGGTGAACTGCGAGAAGCGCTCGACTTCCTTGAGGGTCTGCTGGGCCAGTTCGCGGGTCGGCAGCAGGATCACGGTCTTGATGCTGACGCGGATCTTGGCCGGGCCGATCAGGCGGTTGAGGATCGGCAGGACGAACGCGGCGGTCTTGCCGCTGCCGGTCTGCGCCGTCACCCGCAGGTCACGCCCCTGGAGCGCCAGCGGAATGGCCGCGGCTTGCACAGGCGTTGGCTCGACAAATTTCAGCTCGTCCACGGCTTTGAGCAAACGTTCGTGCAGGGCGAATTGGGAAAACACGGGGGCGACCTCGAAGATGGGCAAAAAACAGCTGCATAGGTTACCGGTTTCGAGCGCTCAGGCCGAGTTTCTTTATACAAACGGTGGCAAACAGTGGCTTTTTTGTTGCCTGATTTGTCTCCAACGGTAATACACAGCGTCTTGAATGCTCTAATCGTCCCTCGCGTCCTACAGAAGAATCGCCCCACCCATGGATTTCAAACAGCTCTGGCTCAACGCCCAAGACCTCTTCGGCGCCCTCGAACAGCACCCGATCCTGCACGCCGGCCTGGCCCTGGTGCTGCTGCTGGTGATCGCCCTGGTGCTCGGACGGGTGGCGCGCTACCTGATCCTGCACGCCAGCCGCATGCTCGGGCGCCAGCCGGCGCTGCACTGGATCAACGATTTCCGGCACAACAAGGTGTTCCAGCGCCTGGCCCAGATGACGCCGTCGCTGGTGATCCAGTTCGGCCTGCACCTGGTGCCGGAACTGAGCAAGGCCGCGACGGTGTTCCTGGGCAACGTCGCCCTGGCGTTCACCATCCTGTTCCTGATGCTGGCGGTCAGCGCCCTGCTCAACGCGCTGCTGGACATCTACGCGCGCACCGAACACGCCCGCACCCGCTCGATCAAGGGTTACGTGCAACTGGCGAAAATGGTCTTGTACGTGTTCGGCGCGATCATCATCGTCGCCACCCTGATCGACCGTTCGCCGCTGTTGCTGCTGTCCGGCCTGGGTGCGATGTCGGCGGTGATCCTGTTGGTCTACAAGGACACCCTGCTGTCGTTCGTGGCCAGCGTGCAACTGACCAGCAACGACATGCTGCGGGTCGGCGACTGGATCGAAATGCCCCAGGTCGGCGCCGACGGCGATGTGGTGGACATCACCCTGCACACGGTCAAGGTGCAGAATTTCGACAAGACCATCGTCTCGATCCCGACCTGGCGGCTGATGTCCGAGTCGTTTCGCAACTGGCGCGGCATGCAGCAGTCCGGCGGACGGCGGATCAAGCGCAGCCTGTTCATCGACGCCAGCGGCGTGCGCTTCATTCGTGACGATGAAGAAGAGAAACTCTCCCAGGTGCACCTGCTGACCGCTTACATGGGCCGCAAGAAAGCCGAGCTAAAGGCCTGGAACGAGGCGCAGGGCAACGTCGCGGCGATGTCGGCCAACCGCCGGCGGATGACCAACATCGGCACCTTTCGCGCCTATGCGCTGGCCTATCTGAAAAGCCACCCGGAGATCCAGCCGAACATGACCTGCATGGTTCGGCAGATGCAGACCACGGCGCAGGGCATTCCGCTGGAAATCTATTGCTTTACCACCACCACGGTCTGGGCCGATTACGAGCGGATCCAGGGGGATATCTTCGATTACCTGCTGGCGGTGCTGCCGGAGTTCGGGTTGAGCCTGTATCAGCAGCCCAGTGGCGGGGATTTGCGTAGCGGGTTGTTGCCGGCGGTGCTGGGTTCGGCGCATGTTCCTGAACCCGAAAAACACCTGATGTAACCCACCATCCCCGTAGGAGCGAGCCTGCTCGCGATTGCAGCCTGTCAGTCAGCCCTTCATCGACTGACCGACCGCCATCGCGAGCAGGCTCGCTCCCACCGGGGAACGTCAGTGCGCGACCAGCGGCCTGCGCACGCCCAACCGGCTGATCCACACCGCCCCCAGGATCACCGCTCCACCGAGGAACAGGCGGCCCAGATCCTCGTCCAGATTCCAGATCAGCAAGTTCATCAGCAGCCCCACCGGCACATGCAGGTTGTTCATCACCGCCAGCGTGCCGCCGTTGACCAGGCACGCGCCCTTGTTCCACCAATAGATGCCCAACGCCGTCGAGACCAGGCCGAGGAACAGCAACACGGCCCATTGCAGCGGTGCTTCAGGCAGGAAGTTGGCTTTGCCGAACAGCAGGAATGCCGGCAAGACCACCACCAGCGCGCCAATGAAGAAGAAGCCGAAGCGCCGGTAATGCGGCAGATCGCTGGGGTGTTTCGCCACCAGATGTTTGTACATCACCTGCCCGGCGGCATAGGTGAAGTTGGCCAGTTGCAGCAGCAGGAAGCCCATGAAGAAGTCCCCGGCGATGTTGTCGAAGCGAATGATCGCCGCACCGGTCACCGCCACCAGCGCGGCCACCAGTGCCCACGGGTTGAAGCGTCGGTTGAGGGCATCCTCGATCAGCGTCACGTGCAACGGCGTGAGGATGGTGAACAGCAGCACTTCCGGCACCGTCAGCACGCGAAAGCTCAGGTACAGGCACACGTAGGTGATGCCGAACTGCAGCGCGCCGATCAGCAGCATGCCGCGCATGAACGCCGGCTCCACCGAACGCCAGCGGGTCAGCGGGATGAACACCAGCCCGGCCAGCACCACCCGCACCAGCACCGCGAAGTAGCTGTCGACGTGACCGGCCAGGTATTCGCCGATCAGATTGAAGGAAAACGCCTGGATCAGCGTGACAAACAGTAGATAGCCCATGGTCGCCTCGAATTCGAATGGCGGCGACGATAGCGTTTTTTGCATTTCGCAACCAACACATATCCCTTGTAGGAGCGAGCCTGCTCGCGATAGCGCTGGGTCAGATACGTACAAGTCGACTGACACACCGCTATCGCGAGCAGGCTCGCTCCTACAGCGGATATGCAGGCCATTAAACCGCAGGCAAAAAAAAGCCCGATCTCGCTAAGGCGTTCAATCGGGCTACAGCACTCAGGAGCACAAGTGCAAAGGGAGGTTCGATGCGCGTGGAGCCTTGAAGGGTTGCGCCGGATCAATAGACCACCCGGGGATTATCCGGCGATTAACGGCTCAGGCGACCTGGGCCAGTTTGGCGTTGGCCTGGTTCAGGCCCTTCTCCTGGAAGTCGCCGCCCAGGTTCATGCCTTCGGCGTGGATGAAGGTCACGTCGTGGATGCCGATGAAGCCCATCACCTGGCGCAGGTACGGTTCCTGGTGGTCGGCAGGGCCGCCGGCGTAGACGCCGCCGCGGGCGGTCAGGACAAAGGCGCGCTTGCCGCTGAGCAGGCCCTGGGGGCCGGTTTCGGTGTACTTGAAGGTCACGCCGGCGCGCAGCACGTGGTCGAGCCAGGCCTTGAGGGTGCTCGGGATCGCGAAGTTGTACATCGGAGCGGCCATCACCAGCACGTCGGCGGCCAGCAGTTCGTCGGTCAGCGCGTTGGAGCGCTCCAGCGAAGCCTGTTCGTTGGCGTTGCGCTGATCGGCGGGTTTCATCCAGCCGCCCAGCAGGTTGCTGTCCAGGTGCGGCACGGGGTTCACGGCGAGGTCACGCACGGTGATCTGATCGTTGGGGTGCGCAGCTTTCCATTGGTTGATGAAGGTCTGGGTCAGTTGACGGGAAACCGAGTCTTGCTGGCGGGCGCTGCTTTCGATGATCAGAACGCGGGACATGGTGTGTAGCCTCCATCCGAGAATGTTGTAAGTCGATGGAGTGAAGCTTAAACAGGGTCGTATCGATGAAAAAGCGCAAATAATTGCTGCAAAGCATCGAATTATTCGTTTAGATGCACCTGTTTACCTTTGCAGGAGTGAGCCTGCCCGCGATAGCAGTGTGTCAGCCAACACGTAAACATCTGATACAGCGCATCGCGAGCAGGCTCGCTCCTACGGGGATCAGCGCTACTTCGGGGTGCAGCTCAGCTGGATGCGCAGCTTGATGATGGTGCGGGTGAACTTGGCCGTGGCGTTCTTGTGCTTGCCGGCGGCCACGTCGATGTTGCGGGTGCGCGGCGCCTCCGGGCCGTTGATGAAGCGCACCTTGCAGGTCGCGTCGACGTCGCCGTAGTTGTTCACCTGAATGGAGCCGATGTCGTTGTCGGTGTCGTAGGTGTTGTAGTCGATCTTCAGGCCGTTGAGGTCCTTTTCCACCTCGATCGGGTACGCAAACGCCGTCAGCGGCAACAGCGCCAGCAACACACAACAGAATTTTTTCATTCGGCAGTCTCCAATGGGGACGGCCAGCTTAGGACAAGAGGAGCTATTGATGAAAGCGCCCCGCGTGACCCTTGATCAATGGCGCACGTTGCAGGCCGTGGTCGACCACGGCGGATTCGCCCAGGCCGCCGAGGCCCTGCACCGTTCGCAGTCGTCGGTGAGCTACACCGTCGCGCGCATGCAGGACCAGCTCGGCGTGCCGCTGCTGCGCATCGACGGGCGCAAGGCCGTGCTCACCGAAGCCGGCGGCGTGCTGCTGCGCCGTTCGCGGCAACTGGTCAAACAGGCCAGCCAACTGGAAGACCTCGCCCATCACATGGAACAAGGCTGGGAGGCGGAAGTGCGCCTGGTGGTGGACGCCGCCTACCCCACCGCCCGCCTGGTCCGCGCCCTGACCGCGTTCATGCCGCAGAGCCGCGGCTGCCGCGTGCGTCTGCGTGAGGAGGTGCTGTCGGGCGTCGAGGAGGTGTTGCTCGAAGGTGTGGCCGATCTGGCGATCACCGGCCTGAGCATTCCCGGCTACCTCGGCGCGGAGTTGAGCGACGTGGAATTCGTTGCCGTCGCCCACCCCGAACACGCCCTGCATCGACTGAACCGTGAACTGAATTTCCAGGACCTGGAAACCCAGATGCAAGTGGTGATCCGCGACTCCGGCCGCCAGCAACCCCGGGACGTCGGCTGGCTCGGCGCCGAGCAGCGCTGGACTGTCGGCAGCCTCGCCACCGCCGCCAATTTCGTCTCCAGCGGACTGGGCTTTGCCTGGTTGCCACGGCACATGATCGAACGGGAATTGAAGGAAGGCCTGCTCAAGCTGCTACCGTTGGATCAGGGCGGCAGCCGCAATCCGAGTTTCTATCTGTATTCGAACAAGGACAAACCGCTGGGGCCGGCCTCGCAGATTCTCGTCGAACTGTTGCGCACCTTCGACACCTTGCCGCTGGACGCACCGTTCGCCGCCCCCGAACAAGCCTGACACGGAGTCCCCCGATGGCCTATTTCGAGCATGAAGGCTGCAACCTGCACTACGAGGAATACGGCCACGGCACGCCGTTGCTGCTGGTCCACGGGCTCGGTTCCAGTACCCTGGACTGGGAAATGCAGATCCCGGCGCTGTCCGCGCACCATCGGGTGATCGTCCCGGACGTGCGCGGCCACGGCCGCTCGGACAAACCCCGGGAGCGCTACAGCATCGCCGGCTTCAGCGCCGACCTGCTGGCGCTCATCGAGCACCTGAACCTGGAGGCGGTGCATTACGTCGGCCTGTCCATGGGCGGGATGATCGGCTTCCAGTTCGCCGTCGACCATCCGCAACGGCTCAAGAGCCTGACCATCGTCAACAGCGCCCCGCAGGTCAAACTGCGCAGCCGCGACGACTACTGGCAGTGGCTCAAGCGCTGGAGCCTGATGCGCGTGCTCAGCCTCGCCACCATCGGCAAGGCCCTGGGCGCCAAACTGTTCCCCAAACCGGAGCAGGCGCAATTGCGACAGAAGATGGCCGAACGCTGGGCAAGGAACGACAAACGTGCTTATCTCGCCAGCTTCGATGCCATCGTCGGCTGGGGCGTTCAGGAACGACTGTCGAAGGTCACCTGTCCAACCCTCGTCGTCAGCGCCGACCGGGACTACACCCCCGTCTCGCTGAAAGAATCCTATGTGAAACTGCTGCCCGACGCGCAGCTGGCAGTGATCGCCGATTCGCGCCACGCCACCCCGCTCGATCAGCCCGAACGCTTCAATCAAACGCTGCTGGCGTTCCTCGCCGCAGCCGACAACCACCCTCAGGACCTCTGACCCATGCTGAAAAAAATCGCCCTCGCCGCAGGCTCCGTGCTGTTCGCCGCCAACCTGATGGCGGCCACCCCGGCCAAGGCGCCGCACGTGCTGCTGGACACCTCCAACGGCCAGATCGAGATCGAACTGGATCCGGTCAAGGCGCCGGTCACCACCAAGAACTTCCTGGAATACGTCGACAGCGGCTTCTACACCAACACCATCTTCCACCGCGTGATCCCGGGCTTCATGGCCCAGGGCGGCGGATTCACCCAGCAGATGCAGCAGAAGGACACCAAGGCCCCGATCAAGAACGAGGCGAGCAACGGCCTGCACAACGTGCGCGGCACCCTGTCGATGGCGCGCACCTCCGACCCGAACTCGGCCACCAGCCAGTTCTTCATCAACGTGGCCGACAATGCCTTCCTCGATCCGGGCCGCGACGCCGGCTACGCCGTGTTCGCCAAAGTGGTCAAGGGCATGGACGTGGTCGACATCATCGTCAACTCCCGCACCACCACCAAACAAGGCATGCAGAACGTGCCGGTCGACCCTGTGATCATCAAGTCGGCCAAGCGCATCGACTAAGCTGTACAGGGCATGACGAGCGGCCGCCACCGACGGCGCGCCGCTCACACCGATAAAAGGAGAGCCCGCACGCCGGGCGAGTTATCCGATGCTCTATCGCCGTTTCGAACAACTGATCGACATTTTCCGCGACGCCCCCACGGCGGCCCCGCCGAACCGCGTCCTGCCCTTCTACACCTATTACCTGAAGCAGGTCTGGCCGAGCTTCGCCGCCCTGCTGGTCATCGGCCTGTTCGGCGCACTGATCGAAGTGGCGCTGTTCAGCTACCTGAGCCGCATCATCGATCTTGCCCAAGGCACGCCGAACGTCGATTTCTTCAAGATCCACGGCGCGGAACTGGCCTGGATGGCCGTGGTGGCGCTGCTCCTGCGCCCGCTGTTCCTGGCCCTGCACGACATGCTGGTGCACCAGACCCTGAGCCCGAGCATGACCAGCCTGATCCGCTGGCAGAACCACAGCTACGTGCTCAAGCAGAGCCTGAACTTCTTCCAGAACGACTTCGCCGGCCGCATCGCCCAGCGCATCATGCAGACCGGCAACTCGCTGCGCGACTCCGCCGTGCAGGCGGTGGACGCGCTGTGGCACGTGGTGATCTACGCGATCAGTTCCCTGGTGCTGTTCGCCGAGGCCGACTGGCGCCTGATGATCCCGCTGCTGACGTGGATCGCCGCCTACATCGGCGCGCTCTACTACTTCGTGCCAAGGGTCAAGGACCGCGCGGTGGCGGCCTCCGACGCACGCTCCAAGCTGATGGGGCGGATCGTCGACGGCTACACCAACATCGCCACCCTCAAGCTGTTCGCCCATACCAACTTCGAGCAGCACTACGCCCGCGAAGCCATCCAGGAACAGACCGAAAAAGCCCAGCTGGCGGGCCGCGTGGTCACCAGCATGGACGTGGCCATCACCACGATGAACGGCCTGCTGATCGTCGGCACCACGGCGCTGGCCCTGTGGCTGTGGACGCAGTCGCTGATCACGGTCGGCGCGATCGCCCTGGCCACCGGCCTTGTGATCCGCATCGTCAACATGTCCGGGTGGATCATGTGGGTGGTCACCGGCATCTTCGAAAACATCGGCATGGTGCAGGACGGCCTGCAGACCATCGCGCAACCGGTCAGCGTCACCGACCACGCCCAGGCCAGGCCGCTGGACGTGGCCCGTGGCGAAGTGCGCTTCGAGCACGTGGATTTCCACTACGGCAAGAAGAAAAGCATCATCGGCGACCTCAACCTGACCATCCGGCCCGGCGAGAAGATCGGCCTGATCGGGCCGTCCGGCGCAGGCAAGTCGACGCTGGTCAATCTGCTGCTGCGCCTGTACGACGTCGAGGCCGGGCGCATCCTGATCGACGGCCAGAACATCGCCGAAGTCGGCCAGGAAAGCCTGCGCGCACGGATCGGCATGATCACCCAGGACACGTCGTTGCTGCACCGCTCGATCCGCGACAACCTGCTCTACGGCAAGCCCGACGCCACCGACGAAGAACTCTGGGAGGCGGTGCGCAAAGCCCGGGCCGACGAGTTCATTCCGCTGCTGTCCGACGCCGAGGGGCGCACCGGGTTCGACGCCCATGTCGGCGAGCGCGGCGTCAAGCTGTCCGGCGGCCAGCGCCAGCGCATCGCGATCGCCCGCGTCCTGCTCAAGGACGCGCCGATCCTGATCATGGACGAAGCCACTTCGGCGCTGGACTCGGAAGTCGAGGCGGCGATCCAGGAAAGCCTGGAGACCCTGATGCAGGGCAAGACCGTGATCGCCATCGCCCACCGCCTCTCGACCATCGCCCGGATGGACCGGCTGGTGGTGCTGGAGAACGGCAGGATCGCCGAAAGCGGCAGCCATGCCGAACTGCTGGCCCATGGCGGCCTGTATGCGCGGCTGTGGCGCCACCAGACGGGCGGGTTCGTCGGCATCGACTGACCGACCCCGGAGCCTGGGGCCGTGGCGGGGGTGCGTGCTCCCGCCAGACAGCGAAGCTGTCCCAATCGGGACACCCGTCAAGCCGAGCATTGTGATTGCGACTGCTTCGCAGCCAAGCGGGAGCAAGCTCCCCCGCCACAGCAGGCGGGGGCTGGACATCTGCGCAACGCCTGCTGTACTGAGACAAGGCTCCGGCGTGGAACCTGTCGTAATTCTGAAAGGACTCGCAACCCGTTTCAGTCTCGATAGCACGCCTATCAAGGACATTCCCATGTCTCTGTTCAAACGTTCGGTCACGGAGTTGTTAGGTACGTTCTGGCTGGTGCTGGGCGGTTGCGGCAGCGCGGTGATCGCCGCGTCCCCGCCCACGGGCATCGGCGTGCTGGGGGTGGCCCTGGCCTTCGGCCTGACGGTGCTGACCATGGCATTCGCCATCGGCCACATCAGCGGTTGCCACCTCAATCCGGCCGTGTCGCTGGGCCTGACCGTCGGCGGCCGGTTCCCGGCCAAGGAGCTGCCCGCCTACATCGTCGCCCAGGTGATCGGCGCCATCATCGCGGCGGCGCTGATCGCCTGGATCGCCAGCGGCAAGGAAGGCTTCGACATCGCCGGCGGCCTGGCCTCCAACGGCTACGGCGAGCACTCTCCCGGCCACTATTCAATGGCCGCCGGGTTCGTCACCGAGCTGGTGATGACCGCCCTGTTCGTGGTGATCATCCTCGGCGCCACCGACCGGCGCGCGCCGGCGGGCCTGGCGCCGATCGCCATCGGCCTGGCCCTGACCCTGATCCACCTGATCTCGATCCCGGTCACCAACACCTCGGTGAACCCGGCCCGCAGCACGGGGCCGGCGCTGATGGCGGGCGGCTGGGCCATCGCGCAACTGTGGATGTTCTGGGTGGCGCCGCTGCTCGGCGCCGTGGTGGGCGGGGTGATTTATCGCTGGCTGGGCCATGACGATAGCTGACTCACACCTTTTCTTTGCAGGAGCGAGCCTGCTCGCGATAGCGGTTTGCCAATCACTATCGTTGACCACTGATCCACCGCCATCGCGGGCAGGCTCGCTCCTACAAGGGATCTGTCAGGCCTGGCGGTAGGGCAAGGCGGCCCGCGCCTCTTCGGCGTAGGCCAGCACCCCGGCGCGTTCCTGGCGCAGGAAGTCCTTCACGGCCGCCTTCAGGCCGGGGTGGCGCAGGTAGTGCCAGGAGCGGGTGATCACCGGCTCGAATCCGCGAATCAGCTTGTGCTCGCCCTGGGCGCCGGCATCGAAGCGCTGAAAGCCCTCGGCGATGGCGTAGTCCATGCCCTGGTAGAAACAGGTCTCGAAATGCAGGCGATCGAACTCCGCCAGGCAACCCCAGTAACGGCCATAGAAGCTGTCGCCACCGACCAGGCTGAAGGCCATCGCCACCGGCCTTGAACCCTGTTTGGCCAGCACCACGCGGATGGCCTCGGGCATGCGTTCGGCCAGCAGGCTGAAGAACGCCCGGGTCAGGTACGGTGCTTGCCGCCGCACGGCGTAGGTGTTGGCGTAACAGGCGTAGACGAAATCCCATTGCGCCTCGTCCAACTCCCGCCCCTCCAGCCATTGGAAGCTGAAGCCCTGCCCCGCCACCTGCTCGCGCTCCTTGCGCATCTGCTTGCGCTTGCGCGAACTGAGCCCGTCGAGAAAGTCCTGGAAATCCCGGTAGCCGCGGTTCTGCCAGTGGTACTGGCAGCCGATGCGCTGCAGCCAGCCCGGCTGTTCGGCCATGGCCGCGTCGGTGAACGGATCGGTGAAGTTGATGTGGGCGCTGGAGAGCCCTTCGATCTCCAGGTAACCCGGTAGGCTCTTGAGCAGTTCGAAGCCGTCCTCGACCGACGCCGCCAACAGCCGCGGGCCGCTGACCGGGCTGAACGGCACGGCCACCAGCAGCTTGGGGTAGTAGTCGATGCCGGCCCGGGCGCAGGCATCGGCCCAGCCGTGATCGAACACGTACTCGCCGTAGGAGTGCCACTTGCGGTAGGCGGGCAGCGCAGCGATCAGCCGGTCGTTTTCGACGTGCAGCAGATGCTCCGCTTGCCAGCCCGTGTGCGCGCCGACGCTGCCGCTCTCCTCCAGCGCCGCGAGGAAACCATGGCGCAGGAACGGCTGGTTCTCCGGCACCAGCGCATCCCAGTCGGCGGATGCGATTTGCGACAGTTCGTGCAGGCGTTGCAGCGGCATTTTCCTCTCCGGTTCGGGGCGTGACAGCCCGCCGAGTATCGCCGATCGGCCTGTCGTTGCACACGTTGAAATCGGCGACAGCGCTCTGGCCCGATAGTTCAGGGCGGTTTTGTATCGTCACGAACCTGCCATCACTGTGCCACTGCTCTGTCATAAACCGTCGCGATACTGGCGCCTGTTTTTAGAGCGCCGGGTTCTACCCGGACACTGTTTTCCGACCGTCAAACCGTCGGTTGTGCCCAGGATGGCTTCGCCATCCCCTCTCATCTTCGGAGATTGCTATGCGTCTTGCTTCCACGAAAACTGCGGCGGCCCTGTGCGGTGGCCTGCTGCTGGCCATGAGTGTTCCGGCCAGTGCCGCGGTCGACGCCAAACTGCTCGACATGCTCAAGGCCAACGGTTCGATCACCCAGGCGCAGTACATCGAACTGCAGACCGAGCTGGCCAAGGACCAGAAGGCCCAGCAAATCGCCCAGCAGGCGCAGCAAGAGACCAACGAACAAGTGGCCGCCGTCGCGAAGAAGGCCAACGAACAGAGCGCCTTCGACCAGAAGCTGGCGTGGGCCGCCAAGACCCAGTTCAAGGGTGACGTGCGCATCCGCCAGGAAACCGTCAAGATCGACGGCGAGTCGAACAACGGCGGCCGCGACAAGGACCGTCAGCGCATCCGTGCCCGCCTGGGCGCCTACAGCGAAATCAACCCGCAGGTGGACACCGGCATCCGCATCGCCACCGGCGGCGGCGACGACGCCCGCTCCACCAACCAGGACATGGACAACTACTTCGACAAGAAGCAGATCTGGCTGGACCTGGGCTACATCGACTACCACCCGGACGCCATCAAGAACCTGCACGTGATCGGCGGCAAGATGCTGCAGCCGTGGGTCAGCATGGGCGACGTGATCTGGGACAGCGACATCAACCCCGAAGGCCTGGCCGTCACCTACAAATACCCGTTGGGCAGCAGTGCCGAACTGTTCGGCAGCCTGGGCAACTACACCCTCAAGGACAACGTCGACGGCGAAGGCGTGCAGTTCCGCCACGACCTGCGCCTGACCGCCGGCCAACTGGGCAGCCGCTTCGCCATCACCGACAACCTGAAACTGACCCTGGGCGGCAGCGTCTACGCCTACCAGAACGACGAAGACAGCCGCTGCACCGGCACCTCCACCCCGTGCGCCCTGTCGGTCAACGGCAACTCGGCCAACAACCAGTTCCGCCTGTACGAAGGCTTCAGCCAGATCGACATCGGCGGCCTGCCGATGCCGCTGTCGTTCTACGGCCAGTACGTGAAGAACAACGATGCGGTGACCGATGCGGACACCGCATGGCTGGTGGGCGCCAAGTCGAAGGTCTTCGGCCTGAACCTGGACTACAACTACCGCGACGTGCAGCGCGACGCCGTGGTCGGCGCCTTCACCGACTCGGACTTCGCCAACGGCACCACCGGCTCCCGCGGCCACAAGTTCAAGGTCGGTTACGACATCGACAAGAACTTCGCCATCGGCGCCACGTACTTCCTGACCAAGGCCGACTTCTCCAGCCGCACCCAGCGCGACGCAGACACCAACACCCTGCAGTTGGACGCGGAAGCGAAGTTCTAAAGAAACAGCGACAAGCCTTGAGCCTCAAGCTGCAAGTCGAATGCCTCGACTTGCAGCCGAAGCCTGCGGCCTGGAGCTTGCGACTCAAGCCCGGTGCGGGCGGGACGATCCCCATCATCCGTTCGTGTCATCCGCACCGTGCCGTCCCCCTACCTGTGGCGAGGGAGCTTGCTCCCTCGCCACAGTGTTTTTGTCAGGAACGATCCTTCTGACGTTGCGCCGCCAGGCGCTCGGCCAACGCGTCCACGCCCTCCTCAGGCTTGGGCGGCATGGCCCGCAGCGTCGCCTGCATCAGCCGCATCTGACGGATGAACCGCCGGCAATTGCGGCAGAACATCAGGTGATGACGCACCATCAGCTTCTCGCGAAAGCTCAGCCGGCCATCGAGATAATCGCTGGATCGCGCCACTTGCTCCTTGCAGGTCAGCATTCTCCGGTCTCCTCAAAATGTTCCACGGTCGCAAAGACCTTCAAACGTGCCCGATGCAGCAGCACGCGGACATTGGAGAGCGAGATGTCCAGAAGATTACAGATATCCTCCAGCTCCAGGCCTTGTTGCTCGCGCAACGTCAACACGCTGCCCTGCAGCTGCGAAAGGCTTTGCAGGGTGTGCTCCAGACAGTCACGCAGTTCGCTCTCGGTCAGCAAGGCCTCGGGAGTGTCATGGTGCCAGGCGAACGGCGCCGCCCGCCAATGGCCGTCGCCCGGTGAGAAGCGGTCGTCATCGAGGGTGCCGTGCGGCGCCGGCAAATCGTCCAGCAGCACCTCGCGGCGGTTGCGCTTGTAGCGGCTCTTGGCCGAATTGGCGGTGATGGTCAGCAGCCAGGTCTTGAGGCTGGAGCGGCCCTCGAAACTGCCGAGATGGCGCACCACCGACAGCCAGGCATCCTGCACCACTTCCTCGACATGACGCTGGCCGACGATGGCATAGGCCACGGCGCGCATGGCGCTCTGGTAGGTCGAGACCAGTTCCTTGAAAGCCTTTTGCTCGCCGGCCAGCAAACGCGCCAGCAATTGGGTGTCGTCAACCGCCATCCATCAATCCCCTTGTCCCGGTTCCGAAAATGACGGCGGCAGGATCTCTCCTGCCGCCACTTTCGAAAATTACAGCGTTCGCGCTGATCCGGATGCAGGAAACTTCAGCGCGATTAAGAGGAAATGAAACGTCCCTTAACGCTTGCGCAGAATCACGCTGCCGATCGAATAGCCGGCACCGAACGAACTCAGCACCGCCAGCGAACCGGCCGCCAGGTCGTCCTGGTGCTTGTGGAACGCGATCACGGAACCGGCGGAGCTGGTGTTGGCGTAGGTGTCGAGGATCACCGGCGCCTCTTCTTCGGTGGCTTCGCGGCCCAGCAGCTTGCGCACGATCAGGTGATTCATGCTCAGGTTGGCCTGGTGCAGCCAGAAGCGCTTCACGTCGCCGACGTTGAGCTTGTTCTCTTCCAGGTGCTCGCCGATCAGCTCGGCCACCATCGGGCAGACGTCCTTGAACACCTTGCGGCCTTCCTGCACGAACAGCTTGTCGCGGGCGCCGACGCCCTCTTCCGCCGCGCGGTTGAGGAAGCCGAAGTTGTTGCGGATGTTGTTGGAGAACTTGGTCAGCAGCTTGGTGCTGACCACGTCGAACTGGTGCTTGGAGGTCGCAAGGTCGGCGCGCTCGATGACCACGGCGGTGGCGGCGTCGCCGAAGATGAAGTGGCTGTCGCGGTCACGGAAGTTCAGGTGGCCGGTGCAGACTTCCGGGTTGACCATCAGGATCGCCCGGGCCTGGCCCAGCTGCACGCTGTTGGCGGCGGCCTGGATGCCGAAGGTGGCGGACGAGCAGGCCACGTTCATGTCGAAGCCGAAGCCCTGGATGCCCAGCGCTTCCTGGACTTCGATGGCGATGGCCGGATAGGCGCGCTGCAGGTTGGAGCAGGCGACGATCACGCCGTCGATGTCGGCGGCGGTCTTGCCGGCGCGCTGCAGGGCCTGCTCGGCGGCGGCGGTGGCCATCTGGCAGAGCACCGACCATTCGTCGTTGGAACGCTCCGGCAGGCGCGGTGTCATGCGCGAAGGGTCGAGGATGCCGTCCTTGTCCATGACGAAGCGGCTCTTGATGCCGGAGGCTTTCTCGATGAACGCGGCGCTGGATTCGGTCAGGGCCTGGATCTCGCCGCGGGCGATGGCATCGGCGTTGTCGGCGTTGAACTGCGCAACGTAGGTGTTGAACGAGTTCACCAGTTCTTCGTTGGAGATGCTGTTGGCCGGGGTGTACAGGCCGGTGCCGCTGATGACGACGTTATGCATGGTCGTTTCTCTGATCTGTTCAGGCAGAAAGTGCTGGCACCGACGTGCCAACACGCAAAGGGTCTATTCCCGTCCGGTAGACGCAAAAACCGGGTGACGCTTTATTGCGCAGCGCATCCTGCGCCGGAGGCTCTAGGCCGTGAATCCGGCGTTTATGGTCGCGAAGTGTGCCATAAACCCAAGGTTTTGGCCTCTGTCCCACGCACAACGGACGATTGGCTGTGAGAGCGAGCCTGCCCGCGACGAGGGACTGTCAGACAATCGGTCAATCGTTGCCTGATGCTCCGTCATCGCGAGCAGGCTCGCGCCCGAAGGCTAGGCCTCGACCTGCGTCCACTGTTTGTTCAGGCGCTTGTCGGACACCGGCACCTTCGTCCCCAACTGCTGGGCGAACAGCGAAACCCGGTATTCCTCCAGCCACCAGCGGTACAGCTCCAACTGCGGATCGCGCTTGCCTTCCTGGGCGTGCTTGGCGGCGCGGGTCTGGTACTGCGTCCAGAGGCCGGCCAGCTCGCCGCTCCACACCCGGTCCTTCTGCACCTGGGCACCGAGCTTCTCGAACCGCTGCTCGACCGCCTTGAGGTAGCGCGGCAGTTCCTTGAGCCACAGCATCGGCGTTTCCCGCACGAAGCCCGGATACACCAACTGGCTGAGCTGCTGCTTGATGTCGTTCAGCGCGACGGCCTGGGCCAGGTCGATCTTGCCCTTGAAGCGTTTTTGCAGGCCGTGCCACAGCTTGAGGATCTCCAGCACCAGGCGCGCCACCCGTTCGGCATGCTCGGTCCAGGCGCCGCGCTTGCGCTCGGCCAGCGCCGCCAGACCGGCGCCGTCCCGGGGCAGCGGGTCTTCGCCCTCGAGGATGCAGGTGTCGAGGCTGGCCAGCAGGATGTCCTCGACCAGCGCCTCCACCCGCCCCAGTTCGCGGTACAGCAGGCCCAGCTCGGTCAGCCCCGGCAGCTTGCCGCGCAGGAACTTGGCCGGCTCGGCCAACTGTTGCAGCAACAGCCGCTGCAACGCACGGCGGTGCCGGAACTCGGCTTCGGCCGGCGTCGAGAAACGCCCTTCCTTGACCGTGCCGCCCTCTTCCACCAGCGCCGGGTACACCGTCATCGACAGCCCGGCGATCTTCTGCCGGGTCTTTTCCGCCACCGGCGCAAAGACCTTGGCCTCCACCGGCTGCTGCGCCTTGGCGCTCTGCGGCACGGCCAGCGCCGCTTGGCTGGCTTCGGCGAAACGCGCGGTGAGCTCGGCCAGGTCACGCCCTTCGCCGAGGAACTTGCCCTGGCCGTCGACGATTTCCAGGTTCATCCGCAGATGCCCTTCGACCTGCTGTCCGGCTTCGGCCCAGGCTTCGTCGCTGACCCGCGCACCGGTCATGCGCAGCAGTTCGCGGCCCAGGGCCTGGGGCAACGAGCCCTCGGCGAAAGCCATGCGCTGCAGCGCGGCCCTGACGAAGTCCGGCACCGGCACGAAGTTCTTGCGCAGGGCCTTGGGCAAGTTGCGCACCAGCGCAATGCACTTGGCTTCGATCAGCCCCGGCACCAGCCATTCCAGGCGCTCCGGCGGCAGCATCGGCAACAGCGGCGCCGGCACCCGCAGGGTCACGCCGTCGCGGGGGTGGTTAGGCTCGAAGTGATAACTGAGCGCCAGCTCCAGGTCGCCGATGTGCAGGGTGTCCGGGTAGTCCCGCGCGGTGACTTCGCTGGCCTCGCGGGCCAGCACGTCCTCTTCGCGCATGATCAGCAGTTGCGGATCCTTCTGGCTGTTGACCCGGTACCAACTGTCGAACGTGGCGGTCTGGTGAATCTCCGCCGGCAGGCGTGCGTCGTAGAAGGCGTACAGGGTCTCTTCGTCGGCCAGGATGTCGCGGCGCCGGGCCTTGGCCTCCAGTTCGTCGAGCTGCTCCAGCAGCTGCTTGTTCGCCGTCAGGCACTTGGCCCGGGACTGGATCTCCCCGCGCACCAGCCCTTCGCGGATGAACAGTTCCCGCGAGACCACCGGATCCACCGGGCCGTAATGCACCGGGCGGCGGCCGACCACGATCAGGCCGAACAGGGTGATCTGCTCGAACGCGATCACCTGGCCGCGCTTCTTCTCCCAGTGCGGTTCGAAGTGGTTCTTCTTGATCAGGTGCCCGGCCAAAGGCTCGATCCAGTCGGCATCGATCTTGGCCACCATCCGCGCGTAGAGCTTGGTGGTCTCCACCAGTTCGGCGGCCATCACCCACTGCGGGCGCTTCTTGCCGATCCCGGACGACGGGTGGATCCAGAAACGCCGCTGCCGGGCGCCGAGGTAATCGCCCTCTTCGGTCTTCTGGCCGATCTGGCTGAGCAGGCCCACCAGCACCGCCTTGTGGAACTTCGCGAAGTCCGCCGGCTCCTTGTTCAGGCTCAGCTGAAGGTCGCGGCAGATCAGGCTCAGTTGCCGATGGGCGTCGCGCCATTCGCGCAGGCGCAGGTAATTGAGGAAATTCTTGCGGCACCAGTTGCGCAGCGGGCTCGCGGTCAGCGCCTGGCGCTGCTCCTCGAAGCCGCGCCACAGGTTGACCAGCGCCGCGAAGTCCGAATCGGCGTCCTTCCACTGCGCGTGGGCCTGGTCGGCGGCCTGCTGGCGCTCCGGCGGACGTTCGCGCGGATCCTGCACCGACATGGCGCTGGCCACGATCAGCACTTCCTGAAGGCTGCCCAGGCGCGCCGCTTCCAGCAGCATGCGGCCCATGCGCGGATCCACCGGCAGGCGCGCCAGTTGGCGGCCGATCGGGGTCAGCTGATTGTTGCGGTCCACCGCCGACAGCTCTTGCAGCAGGTTGAAGCCGTCGCTGATCGCCTTGCCGTCCGGCGGCTCGATGAACGGGAACGCGGTGATGTCGCCGAGGCGCAGATGGAGCATCTGCAGAATCACCGCGGCCAGGTTGGTGCGCAGGATCTCGGGGTCGGTGAATTCCGGCCGGCCGAGGAAGTCCTCTTCGCTGTACAGGCGCACGCAGATGCCCGGCTCGACCCGCCCGCAACGGCCCTTGCGCTGGTTGGCGCTGGCCTGGGAAACCGCCTCGACGGGCAGGCGCTGCACTTTGGCGCGGTAGCTGTAGCGGCTGATGCGGGCGGTGCCGCTGTCGATCACGTAACGGATGCCCGGCACGGTCAGCGAGGTTTCGGCGACGTTGGTCGCCAGCACCACGCGCCGGCCCGGGTGGGACTGGAAGATCCGCTGCTGCTCGGCCGGCGACAGGCGCGCGTACAGCGGCAGGATTTCGGTGTGCTTGAGCTGGGCCTTGCGCAGCATTTCGGCGGCGTCGCGGATCTCCCGCTCGCCCGGCAGGAACACCAGCACATCGCCGGGGCTGCGGCGCTCGCTGCGCTCGTAGGCGGCGATTTCGTCGAGGGTGGCGAGGATCGCCTGATCCACGGTCAGGTCGTCTTCGACCCGGTTGCCCTCTTCGTCCTGCTCCAGGGTCAGCGGGCGGTACCAGGTCTCCACCGGGAAGGTGCGGCCGGAGACTTCCACGATCGGCGCATCGTCGAAGTGCCTGGAGAAGCGCTCCAGGTCGATGGTCGCCGAGGTGATGATGACCTTCAGGTCCGGACGGCGCGGCAGCAGGGTCTTCAGGTAGCCCAGCAGGAAATCGATGTTGAGGCTGCGTTCGTGGGCCTCGTCGACGATGATCGTGTCGTAGCGTTCCAGGTAACGGTCGTTCTGGGTCTCCGCCAGCAGGATGCCGTCGGTCATCAGTTTGATCAGGGTGTTGGAATCGCTCTGGTCCTCGAACCGCACCTGATAGCCGACCAGCGCGCCCAGCGGCGTGCCGAGTTCTTCGGCGACCCGGCTGGCGACGCTGCGCGCGGCGATCCGGCGGGGCTGGGTGTGGCCGATGAGGCCGTGCCGGCCGCGGCCGATCTCCAGGCAGATCTTCGGCAACTGGGTGGTTTTGCCCGAGCCGGTCTCGCCGGCGATGATCAGCACCTGATGCTGTTCAAGCGCCTTTTTGATCTCGTCACGCTTGGCGGCGATGGGCAGGCTGTCGTCGTAGCGGATCGCAGGCACGCTGGCCTTGCGCGCCAGCACCTGGTCGCAGGACGCCTGCATGCGCGCGACCCACTGGGCCAGCTTGGCCTCGTCGGGTTTCTTGCGCTGCTCAAGCAACTGCCGGCGCAACCGGTGGCGGTCGGCGAGCATGGCGTGGTCGAGGTTCTTCAGCAGTTTGTCGATGGAGGGCGATTCGTCGGTCATCGGGTACGCAATTCGGTAGTCTGGTGGCGCAAGGGGGCGATTGTCGCAGAAAAGCAGCGGCAAGCGGCAAGCCGTAAGCCGCAAGGTAGCTGCAAGCGGCAAGCTGTAAGCTGCAAGATGAATGTGACCTTCGGCTTACCGCTTACCGCTTGCCGCTTGCAGCTTGCCGCTTGAAGCTTGAAGCTTGAAGCTTGCAGCTTGTGGCTTGCCGCTTACGGCTGCCCTATTCGTTATCCAGCCCTTTGCGCCGGTACGGGAACACATCGATCACTTTCCCCGCCCGGATCGCCTCTTGCAGGCCCTTCCAGTAGTCGGCGTTGTACAGCTCGCCGTGCAACTGGTCGAACAGCTTGCGCTGCCCGGCGTCGGCGAACAGGAACGGCGGGAATTCCTCCGGGAACACGTCCAGCGGCCCGATCGAGTACCACGGCTCGGAGGCCATTTCGTCCTCCGGGGTGCGCGGTGGCGGGATGTGGCGGAAGTTGGCCTCGGTGAGGAAGCAGATCTCGTCGTAGTCGTAGAACACCACCCGGCCATGGCGGGTGACGCCGAAGTTCTTCAGCAGCATGTCGCCGGGAAAGATGTTGGCCGCCGCCAGTTGCTTGATCGCCAGGCCGTAGTCCTCCAGCGCCTCGCGCACCTGGGCTTCGTTGGCGTTGTCCAGGTAGAGGTTGAGCGGGGTCATCCGGCGTTCGGTCCAGCAGTGGCGGATCAGCACGGTCTCGCCTTCGAGCGACACGGTCGAGGGCGCGACCTCCAGCAGTTCTTCAAGGCACGCCGGGTCGAACTTGCTCACGGGGAAACGGAAATCGGCGAACTCCTGGGTGTCGGCCATGCGCCCCACGCGGTCGACGCTTTTCACCAGCCGGTACTTTTCGATCACCGTGGCGCGGTCGACGTTCTTCGACGGCGAGAAACGGTCCTTGATGATCTTGAACACCGTATTGAAGCCCGGCAGGGTGAACACGCTCATGACCATGCCGCGCACGCCCGGCGCCATGATGAAGCGGTCGTCGGTGTTGGCCAGGTGGTTGATCAGCGCGCGGTAGAACTCCGACTTGCCGTGCTTGTAGAAGCCGATGGAGGTGTACAGCTCGGCGATGTGCTTGCCCGGCAGGATGCGCCGCAGAAAGCCGATGAACTCCGCCGGCACCGCCACGTCCACCATGAAGTACGAACGGGTGAAGGAGAAGATGATCGACACCTCCGCCTCATCGGTGATCAGCGCGTCGATCTGGATCCCGCGCCCTTCGCGGTGCAGCAACGGAATCACCAGCGGCCACTGGTCGTCGTTGGTGTAGAGGCGCCCCACCAGGTACGCGCCCTTGTTGCGGTACAGCACCGAGGAGAACAGCTCGACGCTCAGCTCCGGATCCTTGCACACCCAGTCCGGCAGGTTTTCCCGCAGTTGCGCCTCGAGGCGCTGCAGGTCCCGGGGCAGGTCGGCATAGTCTTCGCTGAAGCGGTAGTCGGCGAAGATGCTGGCGAGCATCCCCGACAGTTGCCCCTCGGGCCGGTAGATGCGCGTCTGGGCGGCGCGGGCACGGCGCAGGCTCGGCCGGGTGGTGTGGATGAACATGCAGCCGTCGCTGATCAGGTCATGGCTGAACAGCCCGCAGAAGATCGAGTTGTACCAGGTCTCGGACAGCTCATCGTCGAAGCGCAGGTCGATGATGCCGATGTAGGCGCTCTTGACCAGCGGCCAGCAACTGACGTCCATCAGCACCGGCTCCTCGAAGTGCTCGCGCAGGCGCACCACGGTCTCGCCGACCTTCTCTTCGTACAAGTTGATCCGCGCCGCCGAGGCGGTCTGCGTCTCCTGCCAGCGCGCCTGCTCGAAGCGCTCCCGCGCACCGTCGGTGATCCGGCGGAAATGCTCGCGGTAATCGTCGAAGCCATCGAGGATCATGCGGGCGATATCGGTGGCTGGCCATTGCTGCGGCATAGATGAGACCTCTGCGGGAATTAAGGATCTGTGCTCCAAAGCCTGAGCTTAGCCACGGAAGCCTGCGCAGGAGAAGCGCAATTTGCGCCAAATCCGCGGACGGCACGCCCTGCTCACCGCCGACAGGAATTAAATGCCCGAACAGCGGTTGCCATCGCCGGGGCCGTCGGCAACACTCTCGTCCCTTTGCAGCAGGAGGTGCGCCGTGAGCCCCGTCGATGTATTCCGGTTACTGTCGTTGGCGGCCATCTGGGGCGCCAGTTTTCTGTTCATGCGCATCATCGCGCCAGTGATCGGCACGGTTCCCACGGCGTTCTTCCGGGTCTCGATCGCCGCCGCCGGGCTGCTGGTGATCCTCGGCCTGATGCGCATCAGCTGGGACTTCAAGGGCAAGCTGAAGACGGTGATGCTGCTGGGCCTGATCAACTCCGGGATCCCGGCCACGCTGTATTCGGTGGCCGCCCAGGTGCTGCCGGCCGGGTACTCGGCGATCTTCAACGCCACCACGCCAATGATGGGCGTGCTGATCGGCGGGCTGTTCTTCAGCGAAAGGCTCACGGCGGCCAAGCTCGGCGGCGTGTTTCTCGGCCTGTTCGGCGTCGGCGTGCTCACCCGCGCAGGCCCGGTGGCGTTCGACCTGCCGCTGCTGATGGGCGCCCTCGCCTGCCTGCTGGCCACCACCTGCTACGGCTTTGCCGGGTTCCTGGCGCGGCGTTGGCTGGACCAGGCCGGCGGGCTCGACAGCCGCCTGTCGGCACTGGGCAGCATGCTCGGCGCCACCTTGTTCCTGCTGCCGCTGTTCGGCTACAGCGCCCTCACCCGGCCGCCGGCGAGCTGGGGCGGCTGGAACGTCTGGCTGTCGCTGCTGGGCCTGGGCCTGGCGTGCACCGCCTTCGCCTACATTCTCTATTTCCGTCTGCTGAGTTCGATCGGCCCGGTCAAATCGATGACCGTGACCTTCATGATTCCGCCGTTCGGCGTGCTGTGGGGGGCGTTGTTCCTGGATGAGCCGCTGTCGTTGGCGCATCTGTATGGCGGGGTGTTGATTGCGCTGGCGTTGTGGCTGGTGCTGAAACCGGCGGCGGCGAAGCCTGCCGAAGCGCCGGCACGCTAGACCGGCAAAGAAAGGCGGGCTCCCACAGAACACGGTAGGAGCCCGCCTGTAAGCGATGAGGCCGGCACCGACGGCATCGCCGCCAGGCCGGCTTCCACCAGGCGATTCCCGTGGAAGCCGGCCCGCCGGCGATGACCGTCATCAGGCCTTACGGAACACGAACACCAGGCCGACGATGATCAGCGCCATCCCCAGCACGCTCAGCATCGCCAGGCGATTGCCGAAGATCAGGTAGTCCATCACCGCCGTCACCGCCGGCACCAGGTAGAACAGGCTGGTGACGTTCACCAGATTGCCCCGGGCGATCAGCCGGTACAGCAACAGCGTGGCCAGCACCGACACCACCAGCCCCATCCACAGCACCGGCACGATGAACCCGGCCGTGCGCTCGAAGTGGAACGGCTGGAACGGCACGAAGATCCCGCACAGCAACAGTCCGGCCAGGTACTGCACCGGCAGCGTGCCGAGCGGATTGTCGGTGATGCGCTTCTGCATGATCGAGCCGAAGGTCATGCTCGCCAGCGCCAGCAGGCCGAACAGCATGCCGGCCCATGACATTCCGGCCAGGCCGATGCCCTGGTAGACCACCATCACCAGCCCCGCCAGCCCCAGCGCCAGGCCGAACAGCCGTGAGGCCGAGCGCTGGCGCTCCATGATCGCCACCGTCAGGATCGGCTGAACGCCCATGACAGTCGCCATCACCCCCGGCGTGACTTTGCGGTCCAGGGCCAGCAGATAGAAGATCTGATAGGCCCCCAGCAACACCACACCGGTGGCCAGCGCATACAGCATCGGCCTGCCGCCGGCAGGCAGCTTCAGCTTGAGCAACGGCACCAGCAGCACCAGCCCGCACAGGGCGATCACAAAACGCAGCAGGAGAAAGGCAAAGGGCGACGCGTGGGCCAGGCCCCATTTGGAGAAGATCGCCCCGCTGCTCCACAGCAGGACGAACAGGCTCGTGGACGCCGCCGCGAGCGCGGATTTTTTCGAAAGGACAAACATGCATGCCACCTGTAGTCAGGCAAATAGCCAACTCAGCCGAAGCTGAAATTCAGTAGGTTTTTCCGGGCGGGCACGGGGGACGGCAGAAAACGCCGATCAGCCCCGAACCCCGACGCCCGGTGGCGGTGCGACTGCGCGCACCGGCGTGCCACTGACAGGTGGTGGAGGGTAATGACTGATCTGCACAGGCTGCCGGTTCCCGCACGGCACGACGCCAGCGTTGACCGCCGGATCGACTACCGCGTTGACAGGGGATGCAGGCATCTGGACTGATCTTCTTTGCAGATTGGAGGGGTGAGCCTGAAGCTCACGAGGGCCGACTATAACCAGCCGGGGACACAGAATGCAACGATGAGGCGCGTCGACCGAACGCCGCGCGCATCACCCCGGACTCGCGGGCATGAAAAAGCCGCTCATCGGGAGCGGCTTTTTCGTTTCCGGCCGGGTCTCACCCAAACAGCCAATACCCCAGCAACGTCAGCACCACCACCGCCAGCACCGGCCGCATCACGCGGTAGGCCTTGGGGTTGCGGCGTTTCCATTGCTTGACCGCGCCGCTGAACCTGTCGCTGAAGCTTTTGCTCCAGGCGTAGGCCCGGTTGATGCCGCCGACGCGTTCGTCGTCCAGGTTCTGGGGGGCCGTGGCCCGGCCCAGCCAGGCGCTGATGAAGCGGTTGATGCGGGTCATCAGGCGGTTGCTCAGGGGACGCTCGATGTCGCAGAACAGGATGACGCGGGTCTTTTCGGTTTCGTTCTTGACCCAGTGCACGTAGGTCTCGTCGAACATCACGTCCTCACCGTCGCGCCAGGCGTAGACCTGGCCGTCGACGAAGATCCGGCAATCGTCGGAGTTTGGGGTCGACAGGCCGAGGTGATAGCGCAGGGAACCGGCGAACGGATCGCGGTGCGGATTCAGATGGCTGCCGCCCGGCAACAGCGCGAACATCGCGCCCTTGACGTTGGGGATCGCGCTGACCAGCGCCACGGTCTTGGGGCACAGGGCCTCGGCGGACGGCAGCGGCTTGTCGTACCACTTGAGGTAGAAACGCTTCCAGCCCTTCTTGAAGAACGAGCCGAAACCGGCGTCGTTGTTCTTTTCGGCGGCGCGGATGTAGCCCTCGTCGAACAGGTGCATGGCCTCGTCGCGGATGGTTTCCCAGTTGTCGCGCAGCACGTCCAGCTCAGGGAACTTGCTGCGGTCCAGGTACGGCCTGGACGGCACGCCCGAGAACAGGTACATCAACGTGTTGTACGGGGCGAACAGCGCCGAGTGGTTGACGAACTGACGCAGCACCGGCAGGCGCGCCTTGCCGCGCAGATGCACGAAGAGAATGCTGCCCACGAACAGCAACAGCACCGACACCTTGGCGGCCAATGGAAAAGTCATCAACAACTCCTTGAAAAAAGACAACGCTGCGCAATGTCATCTGCCCGACATGGCGGCGGGCCATGATAAACACTCCCGACGCCGGGAAAAACCCGCCAGGCCAAGATTCAGTGTTAAGGGTTGCGCAACAAAGCACTTCTTAACACACGCGTCCTGAACCCAGGCTGACGTGAGTCAATCCTTGCCCTTACTGCTGGTTCTCCTGATCGGTGAACAGATCGCTGAACAACATGCTCGACAGGTAACGCTCGCCGGAGTCCGGCAGCACCACGACGAGGGTCTTGCCTTGCATTTCCGGGGTCTCGGCCAACCGCACCGCCACCGCCATCGCCGCACCGCAGGAAATCCCGCACAGGATGCCCTCTTCCTGCATCAGCCGCAGGGCCATGGCCTTGGACTCGTCGTCGGTGACCTGCTCGACCCGGTCGACCATCGACAGGTCCAGGTTCTTGGGCACGAAACCGGCGCCGATGCCCTGGATCTTGTGGGGGCTGGGCTTGATCTCCTCACCGGCCAACGCCTGGGTGATGACCGGGGACGCCACCGGCTCCACCGCCACCGACAGGATCGGTTTGCCCTGGGTGTTCTTGATATACCGCGAGACACCGGTGATGGTTCCGCCGGTTCCCACCCCCGCCACCAGCACGTCGATGGCGCCGTCGGTGTCGTTCCAGATTTCCGGGCCGGTGGTCTTCTCGTGGATCGCCGGGTTGGCCGGGTTGTCGAACTGGGCCGGCATGAAATATTGGCCGGCGTCGCTGGCGGCGATTTCGGTGGCCTTCTCGATGGCGCCTTTCATGCCCTTGGCCGGTTCGGTGAGCACCAGTTCCGCGCCCAGGGCCTTGAGCACCTTGCGCCGCTCGATGCTCATGGAGGCCGGCATGGTCAGCATCAGCTTGTAGCCCCGGGCCGCCGCGACGAATGCCAGGCCGATGCCGGTGTTGCCCGAGGTCGGTTCGATGATGGTCATGCCCGGCTTGAGCCGGCCGCTGCTTTCGGCGTCCCAGATCATGTTCGCGCCGATCCGGCACTTGACCGAGTAGCCCGGGTTGCGACCTTCGATCTTGGCCAGGATGGTTACGCCGCGCGGGGCGATCCGGTTGATCTGCACCAGCGGCGTGTTGCCGATGGAATGGGCGTTGTCAGCGAAAATGCGGCTCATGGCTGGGTCCTTAAGACAGCGTTGGATTCAGCCCTCCAAGGTAAGCCTGTTGCTGCGGCCAGTCCAGCCCGTCCCGCCCCGGTCGAACGACTGCGGCGGGCGGCAGTCAATCGCTTTAAACCCTGCGGAAAATGCCGTCATGAAGCGTCGCTACCGCTGGCCCCTGTGGACGCTCGCCCCCCTCGTCGCGTTGCTGGTCGCCCTGCACGTCGCCCTGCCTTGGCTGGTGCGCGACTACCTGAACGACAAACTGGCGGACATGGGCGACTACCGCGGCCGGATCACCGACGTCGACCTCGCCCTGTGGCGCGGCGCCTACAAGATCAACGGCCTGAAGATCGTCAAGGTCACGGGCAAGGTGCCGGTGCCGTTCGTCGACGCGCCGCTGATCGACCTGTCGGTCAGCTGGCGTTCGCTGTGGCACGACCATGCAGTGGTGGCACGGGTCAAATTCGTCAAACCCGAGGTGAACTTCGTCGATGGCGGGGCCAACAAGCAGAATTCCCAGACCGGCCAGGGCACCGACTGGCGCGCCCAACTGGGCAAGCTGCTGCCGATCACCCTCGATGAAGTGCAGATCGACGACGGACGCATCCGCTTTCGCAACTTCAACTCCAAGCCACCGGTCGACATGAGCGCCACCCACGTCCAGGCCATCGTGCGCAACCTGACCAACGTGGCGGACACCCAAGGCAAGCGCGACGCCCGCCTGGAAGGCAAGGCCCTGCTGCTGGGCCACGCACCGCTGGAAACCCTGGCCACGTTCGATCCCCTGAGCAACTTCGAAGACTTCGAGTTCCGCCTGCGCGCCCGGGACATCGAACTCAGGCGCCTGAACGACTTCGCCTCGGCCTACGGCAAGTTCGACTTCAATGCCGGCCACGGCGATGTGGTGATCGAGGCCCGGGCCGAGAAGGCCCGGCTCAGCGGCTACATCAAACCACTGCTGCGCGACGTCGACGTGTTCAATTGGCAGCAGGACGTGGAAGACAGGAACAAGGGCCTGTTCCGCTCGATCTGGGAAGCGCTGGTGGGCGGCACCGAAACCGTGCTGAAAAACCAGGGCAAGAACCAGTTCGCCACCCGCGTCGAACTCAACGGCAGCGTCCACCGCCAGGACATCAGCGCGTTCGAGGCGTTTCTGCAGATCCTGCGCAACGGCTTCATCCAGGCGTTCAACGCCCGGTATGAACGGCCGAAACCCGATGCGGGCTAGGGTTTGCGGTTGACGATGTAACGGCCGGTGTCCTCTGCGGCGGACAATGCCGGCTTCAATTGCAGAGAGTCCCATCCCAGACACGCCAGCGCCAATGCACGAGGCACCGGTCCCCGGCCATTGCCGTAACGGCTGATGCTGCGGGCGCTGACCCCCAGGGCCTCGGCGGCTTCGCTCAAGGACAGCCCGGTACGGGCGCGCCACTCCATGAAGATCCGCGTGTTTTCGTCTGCCGCATTCTGCGCCAGCGCATCCCGGTACAGGGTGTCAGCGCCGATCTGGATGTCAGGCTCCAGCCATTCCACGCTCCAGCCGTCATCGCCCACTTGCGCAGTGGCGAAGACCGCCGGGTTCAGCAGTAGGCTCAAACCGGGATAACGCTGAAGGTCACGGCTCAGATCCAAAGTCAGCTGCTGGCCATCGATGAAAGCCAGCGACAAGCGCCCGTCTGACAGGGCTCGCACGGCCGATAGCCGAGGCCGTTTCATGGGTAACATCGTTTCCAGTCCTCCAGCAATTGCGCCTGATGGGCCGCGACCCATGCCAGCGCTTCCTTGATGATCAGCGGCGGTGCCCGGCCCGTCATGACCTGAACGGTCTCCAGGCTCAGCATCACGTCCACGCCTCCGCCGGTCAGGTGTACATGAGGGGGTGGGTGATCCTTTTCCCGCAGCTGAATTCTGTACTTCTCTCTGAATCGGTATTTGGTAGACATGCACGCAGGCTATCGCCAAATCGGCGATACATGAATACTGGCCATCGGCCGAAACCGAGTCAACATGTGACGCCCCATTCAGAGACTGAATACGCCGTCTGCGTTCACAGTCGGCCGGGCTGCGCGTTATAGTCGGGCCATCCGTTTTTTTGCCCCCGCCCTGCCCGTTCAGGCCGGCGTCACCGTTCGAGGATTAGCAGATGAAGTTCGAAGGCACCCAGGCCTACGTCGCCACCGATGACCTGAAGCTGGCGGTCAACGCCGCCATCACCCTGGAGCGGCCGCTGCTGGTCAAGGGCGAACCGGGCACCGGCAAGACCATGCTCGCCGAGCAACTGGCCGAGTCGTTCGGCGCCAAGCTGATCACCTGGCACATCAAGTCCACCACCAAGGCCCACCAGGGCCTGTACGAGTACGACGCGGTCAGCCGCCTGCGCGACTCGCAGTTGGGCGTGGACAAGGTGCACGACGTGCGCAACTACCTGAAGAAGGGCAAGCTGTGGGAAGCCTTCGAGTCCGAGGAGCGGGTGATCCTGCTGATCGACGAAATCGACAAGGCCGACATCGAGTTCCCCAACGACCTGTTGCAGGAACTCGACAAGATGGAGTTCTACGTCTACGAGATCGACGAGACCATCAAGGCCAAGAAACGCCCGATCATCATCATTACCTCCAACAACGAGAAAGAGCTGCCGGACGCCTTCCTGCGCCGCTGCTTCTTCCACTACATCGCCTTCCCCGACCGCACCACCCTGCAGAAGATCGTCGACGTGCACTACCCGGACATCAAGAAGGACCTGGTCAGCGAAGCGCTGGACGTGTTCTTCGACGTGCGCAAGGTGCCGGGCCTGAAGAAGAAGCCCTCGACCTCCGAACTGGTGGACTGGCTCAAGCTGCTGATGGCCGACAACATCGGCGAAGCGGTGCTGCGCGAGCGCGATCCGACCAAGGCCATCCCGCCGCTGGCCGGCGCCCTGGTCAAGAACGAGCAGGACGTGCAACTGCTTGAGCGACTGGCCTTCATGAGCCGTCGCGGCACCCGCTAAGAGGCTGACGCCATGCTGCTCAACCTGTTCAACGAAATGCGCGCAGCCAAGGTGCCGGTGTCGGTGCGCGAGCTGCTGGACCTGATCAACGCGCTCAAGCAGCGCGTGACCTTCGCCGACATGGACGAGTTCTACTTCCTGTCCCGGGCGATCCTGGTGAAGGACGAGCGCCATTTCGACAAGTTCGACCGCGCGTTCGGCGCCTACTTCAACGGTTTGGAGAAGCTCGACGACCACCTCCAGGCGCTGATTCCCGAAGACTGGCTGCGCAAGGAATTCGAACGTTCGCTGACCGACGAGGAGCGCGCGCAGATCCAGTCCCTCGGTGGCCTGGACAAGCTGATCGAAGAGTTCAAGAAGCGCCTGGAAGAACAGAAGGAACGCCACGCCGGCGGCAACAAGTGGATAGGCACCGGCGGCACCAGCCCGTTCGGCTCCGGCGGCTTCAACCCCGAGGGCATCCGGGTCGGCGACGCCGGCAAGCGCCAGGGCAAGGCCGTGAAGGTCTGGGACCAGCGCGAGTACAAAAACCTGGACGACTCCGTGGAGCTGGGCACCCGCAACATCAAGGTCGCCCTGCGCCGCCTGCGCAAGTTCGCCCGCCAGGGCGCGGCGGAAGAGCTGGACATCGACGGCACCATCGACCACACCGCCCGCGACGCCGGCCTGCTGAACATCCAGATGCGTCCGGAGCGGCGCAACACGGTCAAGCTGTTGCTGCTGTTCGACATCGGCGGCTCGATGGACGCCCATGTGAAGATCTGCGAGGAGCTGTTCTCGGCCTGCAAGACCGAGTTCAAGCACCTGGAGTATTTCTACTTCCACAACTTCATCTATGAGTCGGTGTGGAAGAACAACATGCGCCGCACCTCCGAGCGCACCTCGACCATGGACCTGCTGCACAAGTACGGCGCCGACTACAAGGTGATCTTCATCGGCGACGCCGCCATGGCGCCCTACGAGATCACCCAGGCCGGCGGCAGCGTCGAGCACTGGAACGAAGAGCCGGGCTACGTGTGGATGCAGCGCTTCATGGAGAAGTACAAGAAGCTCATCTGGATCAACCCGTACCCGAAAGACACCTGGGGCTACACCTCCTCGACCAACATCGTGCGCGACCTGATCGAGGATCAGATGTACCCGCTGACGTTGCGCGGGCTGGAAGAAGGGATGCGGTTCCTGTCCAAGTAACCGCTGCGTCTATGGCGAGGGAGCAAGCTCCCTCGCCACAACTAGAAGCGTCGCAAGTACTCGACGTGTTCCCGGTGCGCGGTTTCCTGCACCACCGGCCGCAACCGCACCTGCGCCCCCGGCAGGCACTGGGCCAGCCGCGCCAGCGCCAACGGCGTCAACGCCCCCAGCCGCGGGTAGCCGCCGATGGTCTGCCGGTCGTTGAGCAGCACGATCGGCTGGCCGTCCGGCGGCACCTGCACCGCGCCCAGGGGAATGCCTTCGGAAATCATCGGCCGGCCCTGGTACTGCAACGGCGTGCCCAGCAGGCGGATGCCCATGCGGTCGGCCCGGCTGTCGAGGGTCCAGGCACTGTTGAACGCATCGAACAGGCTCTGCCCGCTGAATTCGCCGATCTGCGCGCCCAGCACCAGATCCAGCGGTGCCTTCAGGGCCAGGTCCGGCCGATGCTCCGGCGGCACCTCACGCAGCGGCAATGTGGCGTCGTCACAGTCCAGCAGCGCGCCTTTGGCCAACGGCAATCCCCTGCCCTCGAGGCCGCCCAATTCTTCGCGCACCACCGTCGAGCAACTGCCCAGCACCTGCGCCGCCGCAAAGCCGCAGGGCGCCGCCAGGTAGGCGCGGGCGCCGTTCAGCGGCTGGGTGAACTGCAGCGTCTGTCCCCGACGCAAGGTGAAGCTGCGCCAAGGCAACAGCGGTTCGCCGTCGATCCGGGCGCCGAGGTCGGCGCCGGCCAGCGCCAGCACGCAGTCCTGTTGCGCCACCACGGCAAAACCGCCGAGGGTGATCTCGATCACCGGCCGGTCAAGCCCGTTGCCCAGCAGCCAGTTGGCCCAGGCCATCGAGCGCCAGTCCGCCGCGCCGCCCTGGGTCACGCCCAGATGACGCACACCGAACCGCCCCGCATCCTGCAACTGGCACAGCGGCGTGCTCGCTTCGATCAACAATCGGCTCATGCCAGGGCCTCCAATGGCGTGTCGTCGCCGCCGAGGCGGATGAACTCGGCATGGCTCACCGCCTCGAACCGCACGGTGTCGCCGGGCTGCATCAGGCTGTAGCCGTCGCGGTCACGGTCGAACAGCCTGACCGGGGTGCGGCCGATCAGGTTCCAGCCGCCGGGGGACGCCGCCGGATAGGCTGCGGTCTGGCGCTCGGCGATGCCGACGCTGCCGGCGGCGACCTTCTTGCGCGGTGTGTCCAGCCGCGGCGCCGCCAGCACCTCTTCCACCAGCCCCATGAAGGCGAAACCCGGGGCGAAGCCGAGGGCGAACACCTGATATTCCCGTGCGCTGTGGCGGCGGATCACCTCCTGCACCGCCAACCCGCTGCGCCGGGACAGCAGGCTCAGTTCCGGGCCGACGCTCAGGTCGTACCAGACCGGCAGCACATGGCAGCGGCCCGCGGAACCCGTGCTCGGCGACAGCCCGGTCAAGGCCTCGGCGATCCGCTCCCGCGCCTGGGCCGGGCTCAGGGCCGTCAGGTCGTAATGCACCATCAGTGTCGTATAGGACGGCACCAGATCGATCAGGCCATCACCGAACACGGCGCGCAACCGCTCGCCGGCGGCCAGCATCCACGGCATGTTGGCCTCGGCGATCTCATCGAACAGGCGCACCATCAGACAATCCAGCGCCACCACTTCCACCCGTGGGTTCATGACGCGCCCTGCCCATCCAAGGCCTGGCGGATGCGCTGCACGGCGGCCACGGAAGCGGCGTTGTCGCCGTGCACGCACAGTGTGTTGGCGTGCAGCAGCAGATCGGTGCCGTCGCTGGCCACGAGGGGCTCGCCGCGGGCGATGGTCAGCGCCTGCCGCACCACCGTTTCCGGGTCGTGATGCACCGCGCCCGGCAATTGCCGCGACACCAGCCGCCCGGCGTTGTCGTAGGCGCGGTCGGCGAAGGCCTCGAACCAGAGCGTCACGCCGTACTCGTCACCCAACTGCTGCGCCGCCGAGTTGTCGCGGGTGGCCATCAGCATCAGCGGCAGCGCACGGTCGTACGCCGCCACGGCCTGGATCACCGCCCGCAGTTGGGCCGGGTTGGCCATCATGTCGTTGTACATCGCGCCATGGGGTTTGACGTAGCTCACCCGCCCGCCCTGGGCGCGGCAGATGCCGTCGAGGGCGCCGATCTGGTAATGCAGGATGTCTTGCAGTTCCTGGGCGCTGTAGGCCATGGAGCGCCGGCCGAACCCCACCAGGTCCTGGTAGGCCGGGTGCGCGCCGACTTTCACCCCGTGGCTCAGGGCCAGGCTCACGGTCTT
Organism: Pseudomonas ekonensis; assembly: GCF_019145435.1. NCBI lineage: Bacteria > Pseudomonadati > Pseudomonadota > Gammaproteobacteria > Pseudomonadales > Pseudomonadaceae > Pseudomonas > Pseudomonas ekonensis. Next base: position 1,027,810 of record NZ_JAHSTS010000002.1, read on the forward strand.
GCGCATGATGCCCGGATCGCCGGCGTGGAAGCCGCAGGCGATGTTGGCGCAGTCGATGAAGGGCATCACTTCGGCGTCCAGCCCCATGGTCCAGCTGCCGAAACTCTCGCCGATGTCGCAATTCAATAGCAGGCGGTTCACGGTGAACACTCCTGTAGCTTTGATCTTTTTCTGCCGTAGGACGCTTGCCGTCAGGCAGCGCCCCGCAGGTTATCAGTTACTGTGCGTCCAGTTGCTTGCCACGGGTTTCCGGCAGGCTCAACGCCGCGAGGATCACCACACCGTAGGACACCGCCGCGAAGGCGCCGATGCCCAGGCTCAGCGGCACTTTCTGGCTCAGCAGGCCGATCAGCAGGGGAAACAGCGCCGCCAGCGCCCGGCCGACGTTGTAGCAGAAACCCTGGCCGGAGCCGCGGATGCGGGTCGGGAACAGCTCGGTCAGGAACGCGCCCATGCCGCTGAAGATCCCCGAGGCGAAGAAGCCCAGCGGGAAGCCCAGCCACAGCATCACGCCGTTGCTGACCGGCATCTGCGTGTAGAGCAGCACGATGGTGAACGAGCCGACCGCGAACAGGATGAAGTTCTTCTTGCGCCCCAGCAGGTCGGTCAGATAGGCGCTGATCACGTAACCGGCATAGGAACCGACGATCACCATCGCCAGGTAACCGCCGGTGCCGAGCACGCTCAAGCCGCGCTCGTTCTTCAGGAAGGTCGGCAGCCAAGAGGTGATCGCGTAGTAGCCGCCGAGCGCACCGGTGGTCAGGAGCGAAGCGCGGAGCGTGGTGAAGCGCATGCCGGGGGCGAAGATCTCATAGAACTTCGACGGGTTCTGCGGGGTTTGCGCGGCCTTGGCTTCGCGGTAGATCTCCGGATCCTTCACCAGGCGGCGGACGAACACCACGAACACCGCCGGCACGATGCCGAGGATGAACAGCGCCCGCCAGGCGTCTTCGGCCGGCAGCACCGAGTACAGCAGCGCATACAGGATCGCGGTCAGCCCCCAGCCCAAAGCCCAGCCCGACTGCACCATGCCCACCGCCTTGCCGCGGTCCCTGGCGCGGATCACCTCGCCGATCAGCACGGCGCCGGCGGTCCATTCGCCGCCGAAGCCGAAGCCCATCAAGGTGCGGGCGATCAGCAGTTGCTCGTAGTTCTGGGCGAAGCCGCAGAGGAAGGTGAAGAACGCGAACCACAGCACCGTCAGCTGCAGGGTGCGTACGCGGCCGATGCGGTCGGAGAGGATCCCCGCCACCCAGCCGCCGATGGCCGACGCGATCAGGGTGCTGGTGTGGATCAGCCCGGCCTGGCCCGTGGTGATGCCCCACATGGCGATCAGGGTCGGCACCACGAAGCTGAGCATCTGGGTGTCCATGCCGTCGAGGCCGTAGCCGATCTTGCAGCTCCAGAAGGTGCGGCGCTCTTGCCGGTCGATGTTGCGGTACCAGTCGAACGGGCCGGGGCGGGCCGCCGTCTTGGGGTGGTCGAGGGTGTCGGGCGCACTCATGGCAAGTCTCCGCAGGCTTTTATTGGTCTTGTTCGTAGTCCCGACGACGCCTATCGTGGGAACCGCATGCGCCGATTCTTGGGCGCGCCGCCCTGCTGCGTCCAACGAATAAAAACCCGCCCTAGCCATAAGAAAAATTTGATCCCATGAACCTGAAGTTTCTCGAGACCTTTGTCTGGGTCGCCCGCCTGAAGAGCTTTCGCCTGACCGCCGACAAGCTGTTCACCACCCAGGCTTCGATTTCCAGCCGCATCGCGGTGCTCGAAGGCGAACTGGGGGTGAAACTGTTCGTGCGCGACTCCCGGGGCGTCAGCCTGACGCCCGAAGGCCTGAAGGTGCTGGAATACGCCGAGCGGATGCTCGACACGATGCAGGCGCTGAAGCAGTCGATCGAAACCCGCTCCAGCAAGGTCGGCCGGGTGCGCATCGGCGTGATGGACACGGTGATCCACACCTGGCTCAGCCCGTTGGTGGCGCAGATGACCGACCTGTACCCACGGGTGGAAATCGAGCTGGTGGCGGATACGTCGCTGAACCTCTGCGATCAACTGCAAAAAGGCTTTCTCGACCTGATCCTGCAGACCGACCTGGTGCGCCAGGAAAGCGTGCGCAGCCTGGCGCTGGCCAGCCATCCGGTCGGCTGGATCGTCGCCAGCCACTCGATCTACAACCGCGACTACACAGGCCTGGCGGATCTGGCGCAGGAGCGGATCATCACCTATTCGAAGAACTCCCGGCCCCACCAGGACATCCTCGCGCTGATGCAGGCCGAGGGCGTGCCGGCGCCACGGCTGAACTGCGTGAACTCGGTGTCGGCGATCACCCGCCTGCTGCGCGACGGCTTCGGCATCGGCGCCCTGCCGCCGGTGCTGGTGGCCGAGGAACTGGCGCGGGGGGAACTGACCTTGCTCGACATCGCGCAGCGGCCGCAGGACCTGCAGGTGGTGGTGTCGTGGCGGATCGGGGTGGAATGGGTCGAGGAGATCGTGACCCTGTGCCAGCAGGTGCTGGAGGCGTATGCGCGCAAGGTGGGCGAGGGTTACATCGTCCTGTCGAAATGACCCGTGGCGAGGAGCTTGCCCTCGCCACAGCAAGCTCCGTTGCCACGGCGGTCAGAGGCCGCGCAGGTCGCGCTCTTCGATCGGACGGCTCTGGCGCAGGCGCTTGCCGCCCAGCACCACCCAGTCGATCAGGCGGAACAGGCATTCCAGGCCGAACGACAGCAGCATCGCCCCGCCCATGCCCCAGACCATCGCCTCCGGGGTCAGCAGGATCTGGTAGCTGTAGCCGTTCCAGGTTTCCTTGCGGATGTCCGGATCGGCCGCCAGCACCACTTGCAGGAAGCGGATGTACCACGGCCCCTGCATCGCCTGGAACTGCTTGTCCAGCGCGAGCTGACGGTTGAGCAACGTGCTCAGGCTGTCGGCGTCGCTGCGAAACACCGGGTCTTCGCTGGCGCGGTAGTGGGCGACCAGCGCCTGCAGGTCACCCTTGAAGAACTGCTCGGCGGTGCCCTGGAAGCCGCGCAGGCCGGTCTGCGCCTCGATCAGGTGAGCCTCGACCCGTTTGGCGTAGTCGTTGATGAACCCCGGCACCTGGACACCGACCAACAGGCCCGCCGCAAACAACACCAGCCGCAGATAACTGAGCAACATCGCAGGATCCTTATTCGGTCTTGCCCTGGCTGACGCATTCGCCGCGCCGCCACAGGCTCCACTGGCCCGGTTCGTAGCGGGTCCAGGTTTCGTTTTCGGTCAAGGGTTCGGTGGCGATCACCGTGACCACGTCGTTGGGCGTGGTTTCGGCCTGGAAATCGACGATCACATCGACGTCCTTCAGCCGCGCCGGGCCGAACGGCGCGCGCCGGGTGATCTGCGCCAGTTTGGTCGAGCAATAGCAGAACAGCCAGTCGCCGTCGCTGAGCAGGCAGTTGAACACGCCTTTGCCGCGGTATTCGGCGCAGGCGGCGACCAGGTCCGGCAGCAGCACTTCGATGTCGACCGGTTCCGGGAACGCGGCGCGCACGCGGTTGAGCAGGTCGCAGAACGCCGCCTCGCTGTCGGTGTCGCCGACCGGGCGGTAGAAGCTCTGCGCCGGCGCGAAGTCCGCCAACTGGCCGTTGTGGGCGAAACACCAGTTGCGCCCCCACAGCTCGCGGACGAACGGGTGGGTGTTGGACAGGCAGACCTTGCCGACGTTGGCCTGGCGGATGTGGCCGATGACCACTTCGCTCTTGATCGGGTAGCGCTGCACCAGGTTGGCGACTTCCGATTCACAGCTGGCCGCCGGATCCTGGAACAGCCGCAACCCGCGCCCTTCGTAGAACGCGATACCCCAGCCGTCGCGGTGCGGGCCGGTGCGGCCGCCGCGCTGCATCAGCCCGGTGAAGCTGAACACGATGTCGGTCGGCACGTTGGCGCTCATGCCCAATAGTTCACACATGTGCAGGTTCCCGTGGCTACAGACGCGGCTCGACCCGCATGCGCTGCGGGTTGCCCGGCAGCGGCGGACGGCCGTAGCGGTCGTCGCCGGCGCCGCCGAAGGGTTGGCCGGCGTCCCGCTCGTCTTCGGCGCGGGCCGCCGCACGGGCGGCTTCGGCCTGCTCCTTGCGGGCGTTGGAGGCCCGTTCGATCGGGAAGCGGATCAGCACGAAGATCAGGTAGATGCCGAAGGCGATCATGCCGTACATCAGCAGTTCGGAGATCGCACGCCAGGCGTTGTTGCCGACCTTGAACAACAGGTCCAGCGCGGTGATGGCCACCGCCGGGGCGTATTTTTCCTTCACCGGGTCGATGATGGTCGGCGCGAACAAAAGCACCGCCACCAGCAGCCGCAGCGGCTCGCGCAGCCAGCGCCACATCCAGCGGGTCATGCGCATCCACACCAGCAGGCAGCCCAAGGCGGCGAAGGCGTAGAGGCCCCAGGCGATCAGATAGTCGTTCTCGGTCATGGTGTCCATGGCAAGGCAGGCAAAGAGGCGCTTATAGTAACGGCTTTTCGCACGGCCGGCTTGCCCCAAAAGACATGCAGCCTGCGGGAGCCGGCCTGCCGGCGACGAGGCCGGCGCGTTCCCCCACAGGATCGGCCCTGCCGTCCCGGCCTGCGAACACCCCATTTCCGAATCTTGTCCTGGAGCCCTCCATGCCCGCATCCGCCAACGCCCCCAGCGCCCCGATCGCCCGCAAGGCCCCCGGCGCCGACCCGTACGCCTGGCTGCAGGAGCGCGACACCGACGCGGTGCTCGACTACCTCAAGGCCGAAAACGCCTACCAGCAGGCACAGACCGCCGATCAGGAAGGCCTGCGCGAAACCCTGTTCGAGGAGATCAAGGGCCGCATCCTGGAAACCGACCTGTCGCTGCCCTCCCCTTGGGGCCCGTACCTGTACTACACCCGCACCACCGCCGGCGACGAATACGCCCGCCATTACCGCTGCCCGCGGCCGGCCGACGGCAGCCTGACCCTGGACGAAAGCCGCGAGCAACTGCTGCTCGACCCCAACGCCCTGGCCAACGGCGGGTTCTTCTCCCTCGGCGCGTTCAGCGTCAGCCCGGACCATCAGCGCCTGGCCTACAGCGTCGATGCCTCGGGGGATGAGGTCTACACCCTGTTCGTCAAGGAGCTGTCCAACGGCAAGGTCAGCGAACTGGCGTTCGAGGACTGCGACGGCAGCATGACCTGGGCCAACGACAGTCTGACCCTGTTCTTCGGCGTGCTCGACGACACCCACCGCCCGCACAGGCTCATGCGCTACCGGCTGGACGGCACCGCCGCCGAAGAGGTGTTCCACGAGCCGGACGGGCGCTTCTTCCTGCATTGCTACCGCTCCAGTTCCGAACAGCAATTGCTGCTGTCGCTGGGCAGCAAGACCACCAGCGAAGTCTGGGCGCTGGACGCCAACCGGCCGCAGGAGGCCTTCACCTGCCTGGCGCCGCGGGTCGAGGATCACGAGTACGACGTCGATCACGGCAAGCTCGACGGCCAGTGGACGTGGTTCATCCGCACCAACCGCGACGGCATCAACTTCGCGCTGTATCACGCCCCCGACACCGGCCACGCCCCGACCGTAGCCGATTGGCAGAACTTGATCCCGCACAGCGACACGGTGATGCTCGACGGCCTGAGCCTGAACGCCGGCGCCCTGACCCTGAGCCTGCGCGAAGGCGGCCTGCCGGTCATCGAAGTCCGCCCCCAGGGCCTGGCGCCCTACCGCGTGCAACTGCCGGACGCCGCCTACAGCCTCTACGTGCAGAACAGCCTGGAGTTCGACAGCGACCGCATCCGCCTGCGCTACGAAGCGCTCAACCGGCCGGCCCAGGTGCGCCAGCTGATCCTGGCCAGCGGCGAACAGGCCGTGCTCAAGCAGACCCCGGTGCTCGGCCCGTTCGATGCCGACGCCTACATCAGCCAGCGCTTGTGGGCCACGGCGCCGGACGGCACCCAAGTGCCGATCAGCCTGGTGGTCAAGCGTGAGAAGCTCGGCCAGCCGGTGCCGCTGTACCTGTACGGCTACGGCGCCTACGGTTCGAGCCTCGACCCGTGGTTCTCCCACGCGCGCCTGAGCCTGCTGGACCGCGGCATGGCCTTCGCCATCGCCCACGTGCGCGGCGGCGGCGAGCTGGGCGAAGCCTGGTACCGCGCCGGCAAGCAGGAACACAAGCACAACACCTTCAGCGATTTCATCGCCTGCGCCGAGCACCTGATCGCCGAGGGCTTCACCACCTCGCCGCAACTGGCGATCAGCGGCGGCAGCGCCGGCGGGCTGCTGATCGGCGCGGTGCTCAACCAGCGCCCGGACCTGTTCGGCGCGGCGATCGCCGAAGTGCCGTTCGTCGACGTGCTCAACACCATGCTCGACCCCGAGCTGCCGCTGACCGTCACCGAATACGACGAGTGGGGCAACCCCGAGGAGCCGGACGTGTACACGCGGATCAAGGCCTACGCGCCGTACGAGAACGTCACCGCCCAGGCCTACCCCGCCACGCTGGTGATCGCCGGCTACAACGACAGCCGCGTGCAGTACTGGGAAGCGGCCAAATGGGTGGCGAAGCTGCGCGCCACCAAGACCGACGACAACCCGCTGCTGCTCAAGACCGAACTGGGCGCCGGCCATGGCGGCATGAGCGGGCGTTATCAGGGATTGCGTGACGCAGCCCTCGAATATGCGTTTGTCTTCAAGGTTCTGGGGATCGCCTGAGGAACTCCGCCGGTCAGTCGGGTCTTAACTCCCGACACCGCAGGCCGATAGTTCATACGGCCCTGTGGGAGCGAGCCTGCTCGCGATAGCGATCTGTCATCCACCTCGAGGGTGTCTGACAGGCTTTCGCGAGCAGGCTCGCCCCACCGGGGATCTGTGTGAAGCCTGGAAACCGTGAAAACAAAAAAGACCGCGACGACATGTCAGAACCGACTCTGCTCAACAACGAAATCCGCGACTGGCTGATGGACTGCGGCCTGTTCGACCAACTGCAACCGGCGGACTTCGCCGCCGCCTCGGGTTACTTCAGCATCAGCACCGTGGCCGAGGGCCAGGCGATCTTTCGCGAAGGCGATGCCGGCAGCTTCATGTGCATCATCCACAGCGGCCAGGTGGCGGTGCAGAAGACCAACGGCGACGGCCAGACCGTGACCATGGCCACCCTGCGCGGCGGCCGGGCGTTCGGCGAGATGGCCGTGCTAGACGGCGAACGCCGCTCGGCCACCTGCGTGGCGGCGAGCGACTGCCAGTTGCTCAACCTGGGCAAGGACTCCCTGGAAAAGATGCTCAACGATGCGCCGAAGATCGCCGCCAAGATCATCCGCGCCCTCGCCGTCTCGCTCTCCAGGCGCCTGCGCATGGCCGACGGCCAACTCGCGGCGCAGCAGATCTAGCCGCCGGGGGACTTGCTCTTGGCTGGGGGCTGCTCCAGCCCCGGCAACGGCTGGTCCTTGGCCGGCGGGCTGGGCATTTCGATCGGCACCAGCGGCGGGCCGCCGCTGCCGGATCCGGTCTTGGGGATCGGCACCGGGCTGATCTGCGGGTACGGGGTCGGCGTCGCGGTGCCGGGCGAGCCGGGCTGACCGGCCGGCGCCACAGGAACCGACTGCTGGGCCTGGACCGCCGGGATCGAGATTGCGGCCATCGCAATGACCGCTAGAATGGTGCGCTTCATTCAGGGCTCCGTATTGGCCTGAGTCTGTGCACAGGCTACTCCCAACCGGATCCGGCTGCCTGTCCTTTCTTGCAGGATCCTGCGGGCCCTGGGCTAAACTCTGCTGTAACCGTCATTAGTCTTTTACCAAGGTGAACCCATGAGTTCGTCGACCCCGACCAACACCTCGAAACTGGACCGCATCCTCGCCGACAACCAGCGCGACAAGGAAATGGGCTACCGCGACAAGGCCCTGAAAATGTACCCGCACGTGTGCGGACGCTGCGCCCGGGAGTTCTCCGGCAAGCGCCTGAGCGAACTGACCGTGCACCACCGCGACCACAACCACGACAACAACCCGCAGGACGGCTCCAACTGGGAGCTGCTGTGCCTGTACTGCCACGACAACGAACATTCGCGCTACACCGACCAGCAGTACTTCGGCGAAGGCTCGCTGAGCACGCCGAAGATCGCCAAGGCCACGCACAACCCGTTTGCGGCGTTGGCCGGGATGATGAAGAAGGACGACTGACGCTCTTCGCCGGCCATCCGGGCCTCATCGCGGGAAGCCCGCGATGAGGCCGGAACAGGCACCGCAGATCCCGAGCCTGCCCCCGCCCCGCCAATCCCCGTATAATCGCCCTCTTTTTTCCGAAGGCACCCCGCTCGTGGCAGACAAACGGTACAGCTGCATTGGTTTGTTCAACCCCAAATCACCGGAGAACGTCGGTTCGGTGATGCGCGCCGCCGGCTGCTACGGCGTGGCGTCGGTGTTCTACACCGGCAAGCGCTATGAACGCGCCGCCGACTTCGTCACCGACACCAAGCGCGTGCACTACGACATCCCGCTGATCGGCATCGACGATCTGAAGAAGATCCTGCCGCTGGGCTGCGTGCCGGTCGCCGTGGAGCTGGTGGACGGTGCCCGCGCCCTGCCGGAGTACACCCACCCGGACCGCGCCCTGTACATCTTCGGCCCGGAGGACGGCTCGCTGGACAAGGAGATCCGCGACTGGTGCGAAGACGTCGTGTACATCCCCACCACCGGCTGCATGAACCTGGCCGCCACGGTCAACGTCGTGCTCTACGACCGCATGGCCAAGGGCCTGAACACCCGCTCCGGGCCGAAATTCCGCTGAAGCGTCGCCTTTGCGATGGAACAAGCCGACGGCCCGCGCAGTCAGCTTGAGTATCCCCACTCATTGCCCGGAGACAGATCATGAGCGAACTCAAACGCGTCGAACGCATCGAATCCACCCCGTTCCAGAGCCGTTCCGAACAGAACGTCCAGGGCTGGGAGCGCATCGGCTCGCTGGCCGGCGGCGTGCTGATGGTCGGCAAGGGCCTGCGCCGGGGCGGCGTGTTCGGCCTGATCCAGGTGGCCATCGGCGGCGTGGCCATGGCCCGCGGCCTCACCGGCCACAGCTCGGTGAAGAGCCTGCTGGAACAGAGCCGTCAGGACATGAACAACGTGCGGGCGAAGATCGAGCGGGCCGGCGAAGAGTTGCGTACCTTGAAGGCCAATGCCGAGGCCGCGACCCGCACGGCGACGGTGACCGGCAACGAGTCGGTGAAGTCCCCGAAGGCCGGGGTCTGACCCCACATCTGCATTGAGCCGAATGGCCCTATCGCCAGCAGGCTGGCTCCCATAGGGGAAAGGGTGGGAACCATCGCGGGCAAGCCCGCTCCCGCAGAGATGGCAGGTGTCCGCAGAATCGGTGCACGCCACCCAACCTGTGGGAGCCGGCCTGCCGGCGGTGGCGGCGCTACTTGAGCAAGGCGCTGTCGAGCACCCTGGACGACTCGCCGATCACGCCCTCGGCCAGTTGCACGAACGCCTGGGCATCCACCCGCCCCGCCTGCATCGCCCCGCGCAGCACATCGTCCAGCGAGCGCTTGTTGCGGGTCTTGAGGCGGATCTCGCGGTCCAGCTCCTGCATCAGCAGCACGGCCTTGGCCACCTGCGCCGGACTGGCCTGGGCGCCGCGCAACGTGGTGACGCCATGGCTGTCCGTGGCCAGCTTCGCCTGCCAGGCCTGATACCGGTCGTCGCTCATGCCGCCGGCGCGGCGCAGCAGTTCAACGGCGTAGAACTCGGCCAAGCCTTCGCTGATCCAGTCGTTGCGCTGCCCGTCGTTGATCCGGCCCAGCACTTGGGTCAATTCGCGCAGCACGGCGCTGGCGCCGCTTTCGCTGACCAGCGGCAGACGCGTGTTCAGGTAGACGGAGCCGTGGGCGCCCAGGCTGCCGCGCCACATCGGGTCGTTGGCGCCGACGATCAACAGCTTGCCGGGATGCCGGGGATACAGCGCCTGCACCTGCGGCCAGACGAACGTCAGCAACGTCAGCACATCCATGCGCCGCATGCCCTGGCCCTTGGGCGAGGCCACGGTGACTTCGGTTTCCCCCAGCCGTGCGCGGCGGCTGCCGAGGTGGCCGGCGAGCATCCAGCCGGTGGGGCGGTCGAACAGGCGCGTCGGGTTGTCGATGCGGAACTTGTTCCGGCCGATGCGCGGCCAGGCGGTTTCGATGCTGTTCCAGCCGTCGGGCAAGTCGAACTGCAGACGCGCGACCAGCTCGGTGCCGTCCTGCTGGTCGAGCCGGGCCGGCGGCACCAGCTCATCGCCGCGCAGCAGCGCCCAGGCCGGGGTCATCCGGGTGTCGAAGCTGCCGCTCTTGCGGCCGTGGCTGATGCGCACGCGGTAGGTCAGGCTGGCGCTGTCCGCCGCCGGGCGCCACACGCCGCGGGCCTGCTTGCCCGGGCTCAGTTGCCATTGGCCGTCGGCCTTGAAATCGCTGTAGCGGCTGCCGTCGCCAAGGTCGAAATCCAGACGGCGCACCGCTTCGCCCTTGGCGAGGGTCAGGCGCACTTCGGCTTGATCGCTCTGCGGCAACAGGCGCACGCGGTAATCCAGATCGACCTTGTTCGCCGCCCACGCCGGCGCGCTCAACACCAGCAGGCCCGCGGCCAGCACGCGACGCAATCCCGAAGCCATGCACACTCCCTTGTGAGTCTGTGAGGTTTATCCGGCGCGGAAAATCAGGTGATCTTCCCAGTCCTCTTCCGGCACGCTGCCTTCGGCGAGCATGCGCCCGGACTGGGAAATGCGCTCGTGGTGCACCGCGTCACGGTCGCCGCACACCAGGTGATGCCACAACGGCAGATCCTTGCCTTCGCTGACCAGGCGGTAGCCGCAGGTCGGCGGCAGCCATTTGAACTCGTCGGCCTTGCCCGGCGTGAGCTGGATGCAGTCCGGCACGAATTCGCGGCGGTTGGGGTAGTCGCTGCACTGGCAGGTCTTGAGGTCCAGCAGCTTGCAGGCGATGCGCGTGTAATAGACGCTGTTGTCCTCTTCGTCCTCAAGCTTCTGCAGGCAGCACAGGCCACAGCCGTCGCACAGCGACTCCCATTCCTGCGAATCGAGCTGATCGAGGGTTTTGCGTATCCAGAACGGTTCGACTTTGGCGGCCATGGCTCAAGCATCAACATCAGGTGGTGAAAAGGCCGCCAGTCTAGTGCCCAAGGCCCGGCGGACCAAGCGTCGGCGACTGCCGGTTGCGCCGGGCTTGTCAGTTCCCCCGGGGCCAAGTAGCTTTGCCTGTCGCAACAAGCCCCGCCCGGGTGCCATCAACGCTCGACCGCGTTGCCGTCCGGCGAACCGCACGGCCCAACGGAACCCCATCGGTCAGTCCGCCTGACCCCGCCGGGTTCCGGTTCGACTCTCTTACTCAAACGTAGCAAGGAATCTCTTGATGAGTGCCAACCCTCGCGTTGCCGATTACGCCATTCACCCGCAATTCACTGACCGCTGGTCGCCCCGCGCCTTCACCGGCGAAGCGATCCCGGAGGAAACCCTGCTGAGCTTCTTCGAAGCTGCGCGCTGGGCGCCGTCGGCCTACAACTCGCAGCCGTGGCGCTTTCTCTACGCCCGTCGCGACACGCCGAACTGGGAGCGTTACCTGGGCCTGCTCAACGAATTCAACCGCGCCTGGGCACAGCACGCCTCGGCCCTGGTGATCGTGATCTCCAAGACCACCTTCACCGCACCGGGCGCCGCCGAAGAGACCCCGGCGCTGTGGCACACCTTCGACACCGGTTCGGCCTGGGGCCACCTGGCGCTGCAGGCCAGCCTGAGCGGCTGGCACACCCACGGCATGGCCGGCTTCGACCAGGAACTGACTCGCAAGGAGCTGAACATTCCTGAAGGTTACGCGCTGCACGCCGCGGTCGCCGTCGGCAAGCTGGGCGACAAGGCTTCGCTGGCCGAATACCTGCAGGCCCGCGAAGTGCCGAGCCCGCGCCGTCCGCTGAGCGAGCTGGCCGCCGAGGGTGATTTCACCCTTTAAGGGATCGGCTTCCTCACTGACGCCATCGCCAGCAGGCCGGCTCCGACAGGGAAATGCGCACGACGCCAATCCCCTGCGGGAGCGAGCCTGCTCGCGATTGCACTGCGCCAGACACCTCAAAGGTGACTGACACGCTGCTGCCACGGGCAGGTCCGCCCCCCAGAGTGCCTATCGTTCATGGGCTTCAGTAGCCCCGGGCGAAGTCCACTTCTCCGCGCAGCGGCTCACCGGTCTCATAGGCCTTCAGGTTCTCCAAAAACAGCTGCACCATCATCGGCGGCGAAGTCGGCGCCGAGCTGTGCCCGGTCAGCAGCAGGCCCCAGGCGGTCCAGAACGGATGCCGCTGCGGCAACGGTTCCTGACGGCAGACGTCGATCACCGCGCCAGCCAGATGCCCTTCCTTCAAGGCCTCCACCAGGTCCGCATCGACCACCGCCACACCGCGACCGGCGTTGATGAACAGCCCCGTCGGCTTGAATTGCCGGAACAGCGCCGCATCGTAGATGTCGTGGGTCTGCGGGGTGTTCGGCAACAGGTTGACCACGTAATCCACCTCACCGACCAGGCGCGGCAGATCGGCCATCGAACCGACCTCGACGAACGGCGCCTGCTCCCGGGCGCTGCTGGCGATGCCGTACAGCTCGACCCCGAACGGCCGCAGGAACTGCGCCACGCTCTGGCCGATGTCGCCGGTGCCGACGATCAGCACCTTGCGCCCCACCAGGCTCTGGCCGGTGCGGTTGTCCCATTTGCGCTCGACCTGGCTCACCAGCCGCGCCAGCACTTCGCGCTCGTGGCCGAGCATGTAGGTCAGCACGTACTCGGCCATCACCTGGCCGAAGATGCCCACGGCCCGGGTCAGGCGGTAATCGCGGTACAGGCCGTCGGCCAGCAGCGGCGTGATGCCGGCCCAGGTCGATTGCAGCCACTGCGGCCGGTGGCCCTGGCGCAGCAGGGTCGCCAGCAGGTCCGGCTGGCCCAGCCACACCGGGCATTCGACGGCCTGGCGGGCGAGTTCGGCGGAGTCGCCGCTGGTCAGCACTTCAAGCTCAGGCGCCGCCTGACGCAACAGTCGGGCATATACCGCGTGGTCGTGTTCGGCAATCAGAACGCGCATGTTAAAACCTTTCGCAAACCGTGCGACGGCCGCCCGCTTCGTGGCAGCCATCGCCGTAAAAATCAGTTCCAGGGAAATCCGGGGCCCAGGACAGGGCCCCGCGGATCAGACCGGATCGTTGCGTCGCAGCAACTCTTCGGGCAGGTGTTCGATGTATTCGTCCTCGGCCGGCGGCATCTGCAGGTGATAGCCCTGCTTGTCGAGGTTTTCCAGCACCACGGCGATGTCCTCGCGCGCCAGCTTGCGCTCGGGGGTCAGCACCAGGTCAAAGGCGTGCTGCGGCTTGCCGAAAGCGGCCAGCAGCGGCTCCGGCACACGCTCCAGCGCATCGCTCTTGAGCACGTACAGGTACATTTCGTTTTTCTTCGGGCTGCGGTAGATCGAGCAAATCTGTTTCAAGGCTGTTCTCCGGCGGCGGCCAGGCTGTCGAGCAGCTGCTGGCCCATCAGTTCGCGGCGCCAGCCACGCAGCGAATCTGGCAGTTGGTAAGGCCCCTCGGGGAAGCCGCTCTTGACCAGCGCTTCGAGGGTTTTCTTGCGCAGCATCAGTTCCGGCGCGATCTCCAGACGCTCCGCCTCGGCCTGGCCGATGGCGCGCAGCCGCTTGATCAGCGCAGCGGCCTCGATCGGCAGCGGTTCGGGGATCGCCGGCGGCCACTGGTCAGGGGACACACTGCCAGAGCGCTTGATCAGATCAAGCAGAAACTCGCCGTCCTGACGCACGGTGCGCGGATGCATGTCTTCGATCTTTGCCAACGCGCCGAGGCTGTCCGGTTGCGTGCGGGCCAGCGGCCACAGCGACTGCTCGCGCACGATGCGGTTGCGCGGCAGGTTGCGCGCCCGGGCCTCGCGTTCGCGCCAGGCGCACAGTTCGCGCAGCACGGCCAATTGGGCGCGGGACAGTTTCCACGCCAGCTTGGCGTCGCGGTACACCTCGTAGGGGTCGGTTTCGCGGCGCAGGTTGGCGACCAGTTCCGCACCGTCCTCCAGCACCCAGGCGCAGCGCTCGTCCGACAGCTTCGGGCGCAGCTTCACGAACACTTCGGCCAGGTGCACGGCATCTTCGGCGGCGTAGCTGACCTGGGTGTCGGACAACGGCCGCTGCAACCAGTCGGAGCGGGTCTCGCCCTTGGGCAGTTCGATGCCGAGCACTTCCTGCACCAGCCGCGAATAGCCCATGGAGAACCCCAGGTTCAGGTAGGCGGCGGCCAGTTGGGTGTCGAACAGCGGCGCCGGCAGGCTGCCGGTCAGGCGCAGGAGCACTTCGAGGTCTTCGCTGCACGCGTGCAGCACCTTGACCACCGCTGTGTTCTCCAGCAGCGCGGCCAGCGGTTGCCAGGCGTCGATGGTCAGCGGGTCGATCAGGTAGGCGCGCTGGCCGTCGCCGACCTGCAGCAGGCCGGCGATCGGGTAAAAGGTATCGACCCGCATGAATTCGGTGTCGAGGGCCACGAAGGGCAACTGCTGCCACTCGGCGCACAGGCGCGCCAGGCTATCGTTGTCGCGAATCCAGTGAATATCGATGGCCACACGGCTCTCCCTTGAAGAATGGCGCGCAGTATATATCGCCGCCGGCGCTTTCCGCGCCTCTGCAGGGCAGGTGGTTTGATGAAATCTCCTGCTTGAGAGCAAGAATAGTCTGACAGGACGTGTCTGAAGTCTCAGTCCTTGGCCAGCACCCCGTCGATCACCGCGCCGCGGCATCCGGCGAACAGGTCCAGGTCATGCCGGTAGACATTGCTCTGCACTTCCAGCAGGCCGAGCATCGAGTGGAACAGGTTGTCCTGACTCAGGGGCTTGTCGCGGCTCAATTGCAGGCAATGGGTGTCGACCGAGTAGGCCTTCTGGTAGCTGTCGGAGAACCAGGCCAGCATCGCCACGTGCTTTTGCTGTTCCGGCGCCAGCATGTACGGCGTGCCGTGCAGGAACAGGTTGTACTCGCCCAGGGACTCGCCGTGGTCGGACAGGTACAGCATCGCGGTGTCGACCTTGTCCTGGTTGCTGCGCAGCACATCGATCAGGCTCGACAGCACATGGTCGGTGTAGACCAGCGTGTTGTCGTAGCCGTTGACGATGCTTTCGCGGCTGCAATTGTTCAGGGCGTTGCTTTCGCACACCGGGGTGAAGTGCTCGTATTCCTTGGGGTAACGCTTGAAGTATTCCGGCCCGTGGCTGCCCATCTGGTGCAGCACCAGCACGGTGTCCTTGTCCAGGCGGTCGATGAAGCCCTGCAAGCCTTGCAGGAGGATTTCGTCGCGGCACTCGCTGTTCGCGCACAGCGCCGGGTCTTTCAGGTTGCTGACGTCCTGCACGGTGACCCGGTCGCAGGTGCCCTTGCAGCCGGACTGGTTGTCGCGCCAGATCACCTCCAGGCCGGCGCGCTTGAGCACGTCCAGCAACCCTTCCTGGTTCTTCGCCTTGCTGGCGTCGTAGTCCTGGCGGCCCATGTCGGAGAACATGCACGGCACCGACACGGCGGTTTCGGTGCCGCACGAGTGCACGTCGGTGAAGGCGATCAGGCCGGCTTCCTTGTCCAGTTTCGGCGTGGTGTCCCGGTCGTAGCCGAGGATGCCGAAGTTCTCCGCCCGGGCGCTCTCGCCCACCACCAGCACGGTCAGCGACTTGCGCGGACGGTCCTGCACGGCCGGACTGCGCCGGGCGTCTTCGCCGATCTTGACGAACGGCTGCTGCGCCGAGGCGACCTGTTCGCGCAGATAACCGGCCGAGGCGCCGATGTAGTTGCTCGGCACCAGCATCAGGCGCAGTTCATGGTGATTGCGGAACAACGATGACAAGCCCTGATAGTTGGCCAGCGCCACCCCGCCGATGACCGCCGCCGAGGCGACGCACACGATAACTTTGCTCAACAGTTCCCGGTGCCACTTTCGGTAGTTGACCGGAACTTTCCACAACAGCCAGGTCGGTAAGACCCCGAGCAGGAGAATATAAACAAACAACTTCAAGGACAGCAGGTCGCGAACTTCCGTGGCATTGGTTTCGGCGAAGTTGCGAAACATGCCCGCATCAATCAATACGCCATATTGGCTCATGAAGTAGGCCACGCCGGCGCTGACCAGAAACATCAGGCTCAGCAGCGGCTTCATCACCGGCCGGAACGCCAGCAGCGTCAGCACGATGTTGTAGGCCGCGAAAATCATGACGCCGAAGGCGATGCGCATGGCGATGCCTTTGCCGTCCGCCGACGTGATGTCGGACAGGTGCTGCCAGAGCACGCCATTGAATCCGAGCAAAAGAAAGGCACTGGCCAACAACGTCACCCATTCCGGGCGCACGGCTTTTAACTTCAGCATAAAGAGGGGCATTTCCTGAAAGAAGCGCTGTGACCAATTGTGAAAATTTCATTGATCAAGGCGGAACAAACTTTAAGCAGGCAACCATCAATTTTTTGTGAAAAAGAAGCCAACGAATGGTTGGCCTGATGTATTTGAGAATAGTTCGTTCACAGGTTTTGCCCGGACGGTGTGGCGCCATCGCTGGCACAACCGACACCTGTGGTGACCGCCACGCCGTGATATCGACTTTTCAAATGCCACCGCAGACTTTCTGATTTGCCCGTCCGCAGGCCCCGCGCGCCTAATCGACCGCCTCCCGTCCTAAGGTTCGTCAATGGAAAGCGTGCGCACCACAACCACCCGTCCTGCCGCCTGGCTGATGCTCGGCATCGTGCTGGTCGCCCTCAACCTGCGCCCGTCGATGGCGGCGGTCGGCCCCTTGCTGTCGGCCATCCGCAGCGACATCCCGCTGAGCTTCAGCCTCGCGTCCCTGTTGACCATGCTGCCGGTGACGGCGATGGGGCTGGCGATGTTCTTCGGCCTGGGCATCAGCCGGCGCCTGGGCGAACGGCGCACGGTGCTGCTGTCGTTGCTGGTCATCGGCCTGGCAAGCTTGTCGCGGCTGTTCCTCGATTCGGCGCCGCCGCTGATCGCCAGTGCGGTGCTCGCCGGGATCGGCATCGCGCTGATTCAGGCCCTGATGCCGGCGCTGATCAAATCGCACTTTCCCGACCACGTCGCGCTGTGCATGGGGCTGTACGTCACCTCGATCATGGGCGGCGCCGCGCTGGCCGCCTCGCTCGCGCCGCTGGTGCTGCTGCACGGCGGCAGCTGGCGCGAAGGGCTGGCGCTCTGGTCGGCCTTGGCGCTGTTCGCCGCAATGGCGTGGCAGATGCAAGGTGCGGGGTCGTCTCCCGTCGCGGCGGCGAAGGCCGGGAGGGAATCCTTTTTCTCCAATGCCCGCGCCTGGTGGCTGGCGCTCTTCTTCGGCCTCGGCACGGCGTCCTACACCTGCGTGCTGGCCTGGCTGGCGCCGTACTGCATGGAGCAAGGCTTCAGTGAGCAGCACGCCGGCCTGGTGCTGGGTTTCCTCACCGCCATGGAGGTGGTCGCCGGCCTGGCGGTGCCCGCCATCGCCAACCGCAGCCGTGACCGGCGAGGAGTGCTCGGCGGGCTGCTCGTGCTGATCATCGCCGGCTTCTGCGGCCTGATCCTCAGCCCGCACCACCTGGGCCTGCTGTGGCCCTGCCTGCTGGGCCTGGGCATCGGCGGCCTGTTTCCCATGAGCCTGATCGTGTCCCTGGATCACCTCGACGACCCGCAACGGGCCGGCGGCCTGACCGCGTTCGTGCAAGGGATCGGCTACCTGATCGCCGGCCTGTCGCCGTTGCTGGCCGGGTTCATCCGCGACCGCTCGGGCAGCTTCGAGGGCGCCTGGTGGTCACTGACCGCCGTGATGGCGCTGATGCTGCTGATGGTGCTGCGCTTCGACCCCAAACATTACGCCCGCCACATCCGTTGAGCGTGCCTTGAGCCCGCCTGCGGGGAAGGCCTCTGGCCATCTTTTACGGGTTTACTTCGGCACGTCGTGTTGCTGGAACTTTCTGTCCCACAACTGACCGTAAAATGTCCTACAGGGGTTTTTCCTGGCACCATCGTTCCGTTAGGATCGTCCGCACACGTTTGCGCGGATCGGCGCAAGGAGCACTGCAGGACGGAACGGATGCTGAACAGTAACTTGCTTAGAAAGCTCGACATGCAGGATCTCATGGTGTTCGTCGCCGTGTACGAGCAAAGCAGTGTCACCGACGTGTCGGAGGCGCTGTTCGTCAGCCAGTCCACCGTCAGTTACTGCCTGAAGAAACTGCGCACCAGCTTCGAAGACGAACTCTTCATCAACACCCGCACGGGCATGCGGCCGACCTACAAGGCCGACGGCATGTACAGCCATGTGCAGAAGATCCTCGAAAGCATCAACCTGTGCCACGCCGGCCCCCCGGTGTTCGATCCGACGGCCCAGGCGGTCACCTTCAACATCTGCGCGCCGGAGTACTTCGAGCAACTGATCCTGCCGCGGATGCTCAAGCGCTTCGACTTCGACGATTTGCCGGTGATGGTCAACATGCACAAGTTCGAGACCGACGTGCCCGCCGACGAGCTGCGCGACGGCAGCCTCGACCTGGTGATCTGCTTCGGCCCGCACTTTCACCGCCAGCACGCCGACCTGAAGTCGCGCATGCTGCTGGAGGACGACCTGGTCTGCGTCTTCGACAAGCGCGCCACGCCCCTGGAGCCGCGCCTGAGCCTCAAGGCCTTCACCGAACGCCGGCACGTGTTCCCCACGCCGTGGATGTCCACCACCAACATGGTCGACGGCTGGCTGGCGCGCCAGGCGCAGAAGCGCCAGATCGTCGCCCGCTCCAACAGCTACAGCGCGGCGCTGAAGATGATCACCGGCACCGACTTCATCCTCACCCTGCCCCGGCGCATCCAGCGCCTGCTGACCAACGACGCGGTGTTCAACCACTGCGAGGCGCCCAACGGCCTGCCCGGCTTCACCCTCGACATGCAGTGGAGCCGCAACGCCGACCAGGACAGCGCCAACCTCTGGCTGCGCGAGCAGGTCATCAAGACCTGCTCGGAGCTGGAGGCCGCCTGAGCCTCACACGCCGATGGCGGTCTTGGTGTAGGACTCGCGGTCGATGTCCAGCAGCTCCACGCACAGCTGCACGTCGACCCCGGCCGGCCACTCGCACAGGTCCTGCAGCGCCGCCAGCAGGCTTTCCGACAACTGCCGCTTGATCTGCGGCGAACGCCCGCTGAGCAGCGCCAGCTTCACATGGACGAAGGCCCGCTCGCCCGGCGCGGTGCCGACCCTGAACGTCTCGACCTTCACCGCACGGCTCTTGATGTCGTACTCCGCGGCGAACTGACCGGAAGCCACCAGGGTGTTGTTGAGCCGGATCAGCGCCAGGTCGGCGTTCAGTTGCGGCAGGTTGGCGGTGTATTCCAGGTGCAGGTGCGGCATGGGGGAGAACTCCAGTCATTGGGCGCAAAGGCCGTACATATATCACTAATCCCTGTGGAGCGGGCTCGCGCCTACAGGTGCTGCGGTGTCGGTCAGGTCGCGGGGCGTTCGCTCATCAGCGCCTCAAGGCGCGAGCGCAGCCAGCGCTCGGCCGGGTCGCTGTCCACATGGCTGAGCCAGACCATCGACAGGTCCAGGGTCGGCGTCTTGAACGGGAACGGTTCCTTGAACAGCAGCCCCGAGGCGGCCATTGCGTCGGCCGTGTAGTCCGGCAGGCTGGCGATCAGGTCGGTGCCGGCCAGCAGCGCCGGCAACGCGCTGTACTGCGGCACCGACAGTACCACCTGACGGGTGCGGCCGATGTCCGCCAGCCACTCGTCGGCGTAGCCGCTGACGTTGGCGGTGTGGGACACCAGCACGTGCGGGCGGGCGCAATACTCATCGAGGGTCAGCGGCGTGGCGCTGGCGTCGGCCCGCAGGACGCTCGGCTGGATGTGCCGCAACAGCTTGCGCTTGGCGTTGGCCGGCAAGCCGCGGGTCTGGCTGATGCCGACGGTGATGTCGCCCGAGGCCAGCAGGTCGGGGATCCGCCAGTAGTCGACATGCTGCACCACGAACACCACGTTCGGCGCCTCCTGGCGCAGGGTGCGCAGCGCCGGCGGCAGCAAGCCGAACTCGACGTCGTCGGACAGGCCGATGCGAAAGGTCATGGTGCTGACGGCGGGATCGAAATCGCGGGTCAGGCTCAGGGCCACCGAGAGCGCGTCCAGCGCCGGCTTGAGGTGGCGGAAGATGTCTTCGGCCCGGGCCGTCGGCTCCATGCGGTGACCGACGCGGATGAACAGCGGATCGTTGAGTATCGTGCGCAAGCGGTTGAGCGCCGAACTGATGGTCGGCTGGCCGAGGAACAGCTTCTCGGCGGCGCGGGTCACGTTGCGTTCGAGCATCAGCGTCTCGAACACCACCATCAGGTTGATGTCGGCCTTGCGCAGTTCATTTCGGTTCATCCTTCACCCCCGTCCCCAGATGGCGGCAGTGTAGAAAGGCATGGGGGGCGCCGTCCATCGAAACGGCGCGGCGGCAGGCCTGACGCCCGCAGGTCATCGGTACGTCCAGACGTTGTGCAGCACGAACGTGAAGGCAGGCACCGTCAGCGCCACCGCCGCGACGCCCAGCAGATAGTGCAGGCCGGCAACCTGCGCCGACCAGGCCACGAACACCGCCAACAGAAACCCGCCCGCCGACACCGACATGAAGCGCAGCAGGGTCTTGCCGTGCAACCTTGCGGAGAAGCTCCAGGCCGTGTTGACCGCATACGACACCACCGTCGCCATGGCGAAGGCCACGCCGTTGGCCACCGGCGGACGGGGGCTGACGAAGCGGATGATCAGCACCGCCACCAACGCATGCAGCGCCGTGACGAACAGCCCGGTCACGGCGAAACGCAGGCCGCGGCGGATCAGGGCGGACCGGTCGGCGACCGTCACGGTTTGCGCGCCAGCACGAACACGCTCAGGCCGGCCAGGCGATTGATGCCCATCAGGGGCAATTCGAGCCTGCACATCGCTTTGAGCAGCGCATTGACGAAAGCAGAGTGACGCTTGAGCTGCGAGCGCGGCACCGAACGTGCGGCCAGCAGACGCGACGCCAGCGCGAACGGAAACACCGCACCGAAACCGTAGGCGCCCCGCTCCACTTGCAGGCCCGCAGCGGCGGCCAAGGCCTCGCACCGTCCCAGGGTGTAGCGGCGCTTGTGGCCCAGAAAATCGTCGTGCCCGCTCCACATGAACGCAAAGGCCGGCACCGTCATCAGAAAGCGACTGCCGGACGGGACTTGGTCGATGCAGGCCCGAAGCAGGCCGAGGTCGTCATCGACGTGCTCCAGCACATCCATCAGCAACACGAGGTCGGCGTCCACGGGCCCGAGGGCGCGGCGGTAATGCACCGGTTTGCCGGCGCTCTCCCCACTGCAATCGGCGGGGTAGCCGGTGTCCACGCACCAGGCTTCGCACGCGGCGGTGCAGGCCAGCAGATGGCGGGAAAAGAACCCTGAACCGGCGCCGACATCGAGAATCCGCCTGACCGGCGCATCCCCCAGCATCCGGCGGATCGCCGCGGCCTTGGTGCAGTAGTACCAATGCTCACCGATGCGGTCGCCGAGGATGTCGGCTTCCTTGAGGTCCATGCATCAGTCCTTGGGTTCGTAGATGCGGCGCACCAGGAACACCGGCCGGTGCTTCGCTTCGATGTAGGTGCGGCCCAGGTACTCGCCGAGCACCCCGATGCCGATCAGTTGCAGGCCGCCGAGAAACGTCACGGCGACCATCAGCGAGGCATAGCCGGGCAAGTCGACGCCGTAGATCAGCGTCCGCGTCACGATGAACATCGCGATGCCAAAGGACACCAGCGACACCGCCGCGCCCAGGTAGGTCCAGATCCGCAGCGGCTCGGTGCTGAAACTGGTGATGCCCTCCAGGGCGAAATTCCACAGCCGCCAGCCGTTGAACTTGCTCTTGCCCGCCGCACGCTCCGGCCGCTCGTAATCGACATGGGTGGTGCGGAACCCGACCCAGGCGAACAGCCCCTTCATGAAGCGCCTCGACTCCGGCAGGGTCAGCAGCGCGTCCACCACGCAGCGGTCCATCAGGCGGAAGTCGCCGACGTTCTCCGGCAGGGGCTGCTCGGCGATCCTGTTGTGCAGGCGGTAGAACCAGTTGGCGGAGGTCTGCTTGGCCCAGGAATCGTTGCGGCGGCTGATGCGGTGGCCCAGCACCATCTCATAGCCTTCCCGCCAGCGGGCGACCATCTGCAGGATGACTTCGGGCGGGTCCTGCAGGTCGACGTCGATCGGCACCACGATCCGCCCCGTGGCGGTCTGCAGGCCGGCGGACAGCGCCGCCTCCTTGCCGAAGTTGCGGCTCAGGTCGACGATGCGGATCCGCGGGTCGTCCATCTGATGACGCAACAGCCGATCCAGCGTCGCATCGGTGCTGCCGTCATTGACGAACACCAGCTCTAGCCCGATCTGCGCCTCGCGCGCGAAGACCTGCCCGATGCGCACAAGAAAGCCGTCGAGGCTGTCTTCCTCGTTGAACACGGGGATCACCAGCGACAACGTCACCGGCCCCGCAGCGTGCATCCCGAGCGGTTGATTCACGGGCCTGCTCTTCTCTTGGCGTGTTGACCGGTTGCCGAACCGGGATCGAATACCTTGAGCCGCACTTCATTAAGCAGCACCGCCCCAGGCGGCGCAAGAATCGGGCGACGGCATCGCACCTCGCCCGGAGCCGGTTCGTGCGCCCGGGCCTTGCTCACACATCTCCCAACGATTGGAAACAAATGCCCGATAGCCAAAAAAGCCAGCTCCGCTAGGCTTGCGTCGGTGCGTCACAGCGTGTCGCAATATCCCTATCGCATGGAGCGAACTGAATGTATTTCGAGATCTACAGACAATCCAAAGGCACCCTGAGCACCGGCAAGGGCCAATGGCGCTGGCGGCTGAGGGCCGGGAACCACGAAACCGTCGCCAGCGGGGAGTCCTATGTGAACAAGGCCGACTGCCTGCACGTGATCGAACTGATCAAAGGCGTGCACGCAGAGACGCCGGTCAAGGAGATCTGACGCCGGCAAAGGCCGCCGCAGCTGCCGCCCCCGGCGGTTTCGGCGGCCCATGGCTCAGAAGCGCTCCACCACTTGCTTGAAGGGGTAATTCGTTTCCCGATAGCCTCCCGGCTTTTGCCGCTTGGGCAAGACGACCTTTTCCCGGGGCACCTCTTTATAGGGAATGCGGCTGAGCAGGTCGGAAATGATGTTCAGGCGCGCCCGTCGCTTGTCGTTCGAGTCGGCCACCAGCCATGGCGCGTAGCCGGTGTCGGTGGCTTCGATCATCTCATCGCGGGCCCTGGAGTAGTCGTACCAACGGCTGTAGGACTTCAGATCCATGGGCGAAAGCTTCCAGATCTTGCGCCCGTCGGTGATGCGCTCTTCAAGCCGGCGGGTCTGCTCCTCCTGGCTGACGTTCAGCCAGTACTTGAGCAGGATCACCCCCGAATCGACGATGGCCCGCTCCACCAGCGGCACGGTCTGGAGAAACTTCTCCACCTGCTTGTCGGTGCAAAAGCCCATCACCCGCTCGACCCCGGCGCGGTTGTACCAACTGCGGTCGAAGATCACCACCTCACCGCCCGCCGGCAGATACGGCAGGTAGCGCTGGATGTACATCTGGCTCTTTTCGCGGTCGGTCGGCGCCGGCAGCGCGATCACGCGGAACACCCGCGGGCTCACCCGGTCGGTGATCGCCTTGATCGTCCCGCCCTTCCCCGCCCCGTCACGCCCCTCGAAAATGATGCAGACCTTGATGCCGTTGGCCGTCACCCACTCCTGCATCTTCACCAGTTCGACATGCAGACGACGCAGCTCGGCCAGGTAGTCCTTGCTCGACAGCTTGGTCTTTTCGGTCGTCTTGCCTTTTTCGCCGTCCTTCTTCTTGCCTTTCGCCATGGCCAAACCTCACGGATTGAAATGGCTGCCGGAAGAGACCGGCGGCCCATGACCCTGAACCGGAAAGTTTAGCCAGTTATCGCGAAACGCAAGCCCGCGTTCGGCCGGCTTTCTTCGGCGCAAACAAAAAGCCCCGTAGCTTCTCAGCTACGGGGCTTTTCGAATAATGGCGGAGAGATAGGGATTCGAACCCTAGGTACCCGCGAAGGTACAACGGATTTCGAATCCGTCCCATTCGGCCACTCTGGCATCTCTCCAACGGCGCGCATCATAACAACACTTTTGCCGGAAGCGAACCCCCTGACGCAAATTTTTTCCGTGCTATCAGATGCTTGCGTCGGTTAAAGCGGTACGCCCAGACGGTGGGCCACTTCTTCGTAGGCTTCGATGACGTCACCGAGGCCCTGGCGGAAGCGGTCCTTGTCCATTTTTTTCTTGGTGTCCTTGTCCCACAGACGGCAGCCGTCCGGGCTGAATTCGTCGCCCAGGACGATGGAGCCGTCGCTGAACACACCGAATTCCAGTTTGAAGTCCACCAGCAGCAGGCCGGCGTCGTCGAACAGTTTGCTCAGGACGTCGTTGACCTTCAGGGACAGTTCCTTCATGCGCACCAGTTGCTCGGCAGTGCCCCAGCCGAACGCCACGACGTGGGATTCGTTGATGAACGGATCGCCCTTGGCGTCGTCCTTCAGGAACAGCTCGAAGGTGTAAGGGTTGAGCTTCATGCCCTCTTCGACGCCCAGGCGCTTGACCAGGCTGCCGGCGGCGTAGTTACGCACGACGCACTCGACCGGGATCATGTCGAGTTTCTTCACCAGGCACTCGTTGTCGCCCAGCAGCTTGTCGAATTGGGTCGGGATGCCGGCCGCTTCGAGCTTCTGCATGATGAAGGCGTTGAACTTGTTGTTCACCATGCCCTTGCGGTCGAGCTGTTCGATGCGCTTGCCGTCGAACGCCGAGGTGTCGTTGCGAAACAGCAGGATCAGGCGGTCGGCGTCGTCGGTCTTGTAAACCGATTTGGCTTTGCCGCGGTAGAGTTCTTCACGTTTTTCCATGATGGGCTCCGCTTGCTAAATAGGTGGGCTAGGCGATGTGGCGCCAGTCGAGCCCTGAATCTTGATCGGCCAGTTGCAGCCAGTCCGGGTCGCACCCGAGGGTGTCGACGAAACATTGCCGGGCCAGCTGCGGCAGGTTGTTCTTGCTGCTCAGATGGGCCAGGACCAGGTGTTGCAGGCCTTGCCAGCCCAACTCGGCCACCAGGAATGCCGCCTGATGGTTGTTCAGGTGTCCCCGCTCGCCGCCCACCCGTTGCTTGAGAAAGTACGGGTAGTGACCGCGGGCCAGCAAATCGCGGCAATGGTTGGCCTCGATCATCAACGCATCGAGATCCCGGTAGCCGTCCAGCACCTGTTCGCAGTACGAGCCCAGGTCGGTCAGCAGGCCGAAGCGCCGCTCGCCGTCGCTGAACACATACTGGGTCGGCTCCTGCGCATCATGGGCCACGGCAATGGCGTGGATGCTCAGGGCGCCGATCTGCAACCGCTCGCCGCCGGCGACGAAACCGGTGGCGTCAATCGGCTTGCGCATCCCGCGCAAGGTGCCGCGGCTCAGATAGACAGGCAGATTGTAGCGCCGAGACAGCAAACCCACGCCATGCACGTGGTCGGCATGTTCGTGGGTCACGAGTATCGCGCTCAGTTGCGCCGGGTTCACACCCAGGCGCAACAGGCGTTTTTCGGTTTCCCGCAGGGAGAAGCCACAATCCACCAGCACCACCGTATCGGCGCTGGCGACCAGCGTGCCGTTCCCTTGGCTACCGCTGCCGAGAACGGCGAAACGCATCGGATCAGCCCAGGTTGTCCTGAATCACGCTCAACACCTTGCGGGCCACTTCGGCCGGCGCCACGGTGTTGATGTTCTTCTCGACGGTCACCTGGACGTTCTCGCCCACCTTGCTCAGGCGAACCTGATAGCGCTCGGCGCGGGCTTCGACTTCTTCCTTGTCAGGCTTGCTGCCGAACAGGCTGCTGAAGAAACCGGGCTTGTCGTCTTTCTTCTCGGCCTTTTCGGCCAGGTTGATGTAGTACAGGCCCAGGCTGCGGTTGATGTCCTCCACACGCCATTCGCCTTGCTCCAGCGCACGGCCGACGCTCGACCAGGCGCGGTCGAGGTCGCTGCCGACGTTGAGCACCGGGTTGCCGCTGCCGTCTTCGCTGAGGCTGACGCGGCTCGGCGCATCGAAATCGCGGGAAGCCAGCATCGACACGGAACCGCCCTTCTCGGAGGTACGGCTCATGCTCGCCAGCATGTCGTCGACCAGCGCCGCGTCCAGGCCGGTGTTGACCGAACGGTTGGTGAACGCCACGTCGGCGGTGCTGCCGGCAGGACGCTCGGCGCTGACCACGTAGACTTCACTGGTGTTGCGCTGCACGCCCGGCTCGATGCGCACCCGCACGCGGGTTTCGCTGTCGGCGCCGACGCCGGCCGCGCTCAGGCGCTTGGCCATGGAGGCGGACAGCTCATCGGAATGCTGCCAGGTGGTGGTGAACTCGCCGGTCTGCGGACGCTGCTCGTCCAGACGGAAACCGTTGTCCTGGAAGAACTGCACGGCGACCGGCCAGACTTCGGCCGGCGGATGCTGGGCCATCACCCAGCGCGAATCGCCGCTCTTCTGCAGCGAGTAGTCACCGGCGTCGGCGATGGCCGACAGCGGTTGCGGACGAGGAACCACGTACTCGCCTTTTGCGGTGTCGTCAGCCACGTTGCGCGGGATCGGCAACAGCGGATCCAGACGCTTGGAGGTGCTGACACCCGACGGCAGTTGCATCGGCGCGGTCTGTTGCGCCTGCAGGTAGTCGCTGCCACGGTCACGGAAATAACCTTCCGGGCCCCAGATCCATCCACAGCCGCTGGTGCTGGAGATAATCAAGGCAAGTGCGGAAAGTCCGGCCATTCGCTTCATGCGTTGTACTTCCTCAATTAAACCAGGACGCCGCACTGGCGCAGGGCCGAGCGCAGCGTTTCATGACAAGGAGCGCTCAGCCAGGTCAGCGGCAGGCGGATGCCTTCGTGCATCAGGCCCATTTCAGCCAAAGCCCACTTCACCGGGATCGGGTTGGCTTCGATGAACAGGTCCTTGTGCAGCGGCATCAGTTTTTCGTTGATGGCCCGCGCCTTCTCGGCGTTGCCTTCCAGCGCGGCCTCGCACAGGTCGGCCATTTCGCGCGGGGCGACGTTGGCGGTGACGGAGATGTTGCCCTTGCCGCCCATCAGGATCAGTTCGACGGCGGTCGGATCATCGCCGGACAGCACGATGAAGTCCTTGCTCACGCCATCTAGGATCGCCTTGGCGCGCTTGAGGTCGCCGGTGGCTTCCTTGATGCCGATGATGTTCGGCACGGTGGAGAGGCGGATCACGGTCTCGGCCTGCATGTCGCAGGAGGTGCGGCCGGGAACGTTGTAGAGGATCTGCGGGATGTCGACCGCTTCGGCGATGTGCTTGAAGTGCTGGTACAGGCCTTCCTGGGTCGGCTTGTTGTAGTACGGCACCACCAGCAGGCAGGCGTCGGCGCCGGCCTCTTTGGCGTTGCGGGTCAGTTCGACGGCTTCACGGGTCGAGTTGGCGCCGGTGCCGGCGATCACCGGGATGCGGCCGGCGACCTGCTTGACCACGGCTTTGATGACGGCAATGTGTTCTTCGACGTCAAGGGTCGCCGACTCGCCGGTGGTGCCGACCGCGACGATGGCATGGGTGCCGTTCTTGAGGTGGAAGTCCACGAGTTTGCTGAGGCTGTCCCAGTCTAGACGCCCTTGTGCATCCATGGGTGTGACCAATGCCACCATACTGCCCGCAATCATGAAACCGCTCCTGCCGGAAAAAGAGAGCGGTAATGGTACTGGCGCCAACATGCTTGCACAAGCGAAGTACTGCGCTGCCGCCATTCCCCTTGGCGCCGCTTTTCGCTACCCTTCAGGCTTTGATCGGTACAGATCGGCTCGCATGCCGGGTTCCAGCCTCCCGAATCGGCCCTCCGGGCCCCGTTCCAGCGTCGCCGCCGGACGCTCCCGCCACGGCGGACGCCGACGAAGCACGTTGCCGGGGCCTTGCGCACAGGCCTGTTCAGGCACTTCCCGACAGTCGATGCCCTCTAATGACTACCGACCGCTCATCGCTTTAGGAACGCTGCATGTCCACCCCCACAGTTCGCGAACAATTCCTTGTCATCAGTGCCCTCGGCGCCAACCCCATGGAGCTGACCAACGTGCTGTGCCGCGCCAGTCATGAAAACCGCTGCGCCGTGGTCACCTCGCGCCTGACCCGCCACGGCGAGTGCAGTGCGCTGGTGCTCGAGATCTCGGGCAGCTGGGACGGCCTGGCCCGCCTCGAGAGCAGCCTGCCGGCCCTGGCCAAGCGCCATGCCTTCACCGTCAACGTCGTGCGCAGCGCAGCCCTGGAAAACCGCCCTCAGGCCTTGCCGTACGTGGCCTACGTCAGCTCGGCCTACCGCTCCGACATCATCAGCGAGCTGTGCCAGTTCTTCGTCGACCACAACATCGACCTGGAAAACCTGACCTGCGACACCTACCAGGCTCCGCAGACCGGCGGCACCATGCTCAACGCCACGTTCACCGTGACCCTGCCGGCCGGCACCCAGATCAGCTGGCTGCGCGACCAGTTCCTGGACTTCGCCGACGCGATGAACCTGGACGCGCTGATCGAACCGTGGCGCCCACAGAACCCAATGTAAGAAGGAAGCTTTCATGGCCGTTGTGATCGACCGACCGGTCGCCGATTTCGAAGCCCCCGCCACCAGCGGGAAAACCGTCAGCCTCGCGGGCCTCAAGGGCAAGCAGGTGGTGATCTACTTCTATCCGAAGGACAGCACCCCCGGCTGCACCACCGAAGGCCAGGGCTTTCGCGACCAGTACGCCGCGTTCCAGGCCGCCGACACGGAAATCTTCGGGGTTTCCCGCGACGGCCTGAAGTCCCACGAAAACTTCAAGTGCAAGCAGGAATTCCCGTTCGAGCTGATCAGCGACAAGGACGAGGCCGTCTGCCAGCTCTTCGACGTGATCAAGCTGAAGAAGCTGTACGGCAAGGAATACATGGGCGTGGATCGCAGCACGTTCCTCATCGACAAGAACGGCGTGCTGCGTCAGGAATGGCGCGGCGTGAAGGTGCCGGGGCATGTGGACGAGGTTCTGGCGGCGGCGCAGGCCCTGAACAAGGCCTGATGCCTTTGTGGCGCCCTCCCGGGCGCCATCACGACGTTCGCTACAGCAGCGGCGCCACCACCGGCTCCTTGCGCGGCCAGGCATCCAGCACAGCCTTGAACAACGTCGCCAGGGGAATCGCGAAGAACACGCCCCAGAACCCCCACAACCCGCCGAACAACAGCACCGCGCAGATGATCGCCACCGGGTGCAGGTTGACCGCTTCGGAAAACAGCAACGGCACCAGCACGTTGCCGTCCAGGGTCTGAATGATCCCGTACACCGCCATCAGGTAAATGAACTGGTCGCTCCAGCCCCACTGGAACAGCGCGATCAGCAGCACCGGCACGGTCACCACCACCGCCCCGACATACGGCACCACCACCGACACGCCCACCAGCAAGGCCAGCAGCGCGGCGTAGTTGAGGCCCAGCGCAACGAAGGCGATGTACGTCACCCCGCCGCAGATCACGATCTCGATGACCTTGCCGCGGATGTAGTTGGCGATCTGCCGGTTCATTTCCTGGGCGACCCGGGTGATCAGCGCCCGCTCCCGCGGCAAATAGCCGCGCACCCATTCGCCGATCATCGCCCGGTCCTTGAGGAAGAAGAACACCAGGATCGGCACCAGCACCAGGTAGATCATGACGTTCACCAGCAGCGGCAGGCTCGACAGCGAGAACGTCAGCGCCCATTGGCCGAACTTGCCGATCTCGCCCCGCGCCGCCTCGATGGCCTGCAGCACCTGCTCGTCGGAAACCAGATGCGGATAGCGCTCGGGCAGCAGCAACAGCAGCGACTGCCATTTGGCGAGCATGCCCGGCAATTCGTTGAACAGCGTGATCAACTGATGCCAGAGCAGCGGCAGCACCACCACGATGAACACCATCAGCACGCCCATGAACAGCGCGAACACCAGCCCTACCGCCGCACCGCCGGGCATGCGCAGCCGTTCGAGGGTGACCACCAGGCCCTGCATCAGGTAAGCCAGCACCATCCCCGCCAGCACCGGCGCGAGCATGCCGCCCAGGGTGAGCACCGCCGTGAAGGCGAGAAACAGCAGCACCGCCAGCACCACCGCCTCTTCATCGGAAAAGTAGCGCTGAACCCAGTCGCGTAACACTTTGAACATCAATATTCCTTAGGTCTTGAACGCTGTCGGTTTCAGGCTTTTTTCAACCAGTAACGGTAGACGCCCGCCTCGTCTTCTTCGCGCAGCAGCGTATGACCGGCCAATTTGGCAAAGGTGCGGAAATCACGCTGGGAACCGGCGTCCGTGGCGATCACCTTGAGCACCGCGCCGCTGGGCAGCTTGTTGAGCTCCATCTTGGCCTTGAGCAACGGCAACGGGCAATTCAGGCCGCTGGCGTCCAGTTCGCGGTCATGGGCTACAGCGTCGTTCATGCGTCACTCCGGATCAGGTGGGTCAGGCCGCCTAGAATATCTGGTCGCAGGCCCGGTGTCCGGCTACAGTAAGGTCTTTGTCGACTAAGGCTTTGTGCATGACTTTTCTGCGCCCTACCCTGCTGACGCTCGCTTGCCTGCTCGCCTCGCCGGGCTTCGCCGACGATCTGCCGTCACTCGGTGATGCCAGCTCTGCCATTGTCTCGCCGCAACAGGAATACCAACTGGGCCGCGCCTGGCTGGCCCTGCTGCGCAGCCAGGTTTCCCAACTGAACGATCCGCAGCTCAAGGACTACGTCGAGTCCAGCGTCTACAAGCTGGTGGAGACCAGCCAGGTCAGCGACCGGCGCCTGGAGTTCATCCTGATCAACAGCCCGCAGCTCAACGCCTTCGCCGCGCCCGGCGGTGTGGTCGGGGTCAACGGCGGCCTGTTCCTCAACGCACAGACCGAAGGCGAGTACGCCTCGGTGCTGGCCCACGAACTGGCGCACTTGTCCCAACGCCACTTCGCCCGGGGCGTCGAAGCCTCCCAGCGGATGCAGGTGCCGATGATGGCCGCCCTGCTGGCCGGCATCGTGATCGCGGCCGCCGGCGGCGGGGATGCCGGCATTGCGACCATCGCCGGCACCCAGGCGGCGGCGATCCAGTCGCAACGCACCTTCTCGCGCCAGAACGAGCAGGAAGCCGACCGCATCGGCATCCTCAACCTGGAAAAGGCCGGCTACGACCCGCGCTCGATGCCGACCATGTTCGAGCGCCTGATGCGTCAGTACCGCTTCGACGCCAAGCCGCCGGAATTCCTGCTGACCCACCCGGTCACCGAATCGCGGATCGCCGACACCCGCAACCGCGCCGAACAGGCCAAGCCCGGCGGCATCGAGGACAGCCTGCGCTATCAGTTGATCCGAGCCCGGGTGCAGTTGATCTACGAAGAGACCCCGGGGCTGGGCGCCAAGCGCTTCCGAGCGCAGTTGGACGAAAACCCGAAAAGCGATGTGGCGCGCTACGGCCTGGCCATTGCCCAGATCAAGGGCGGCCAGTTGAATGACGCCCGCGAGAACCTCAAGCAGTTGCTGGCCAAGTCCCCGAACGAACTGATCTACAACCTGGCCCAGGTCGACCTCGACATCACCAACAACCGCCTGCCCGATGCCCAGGCACGGGTCGACCGGCTGCTCACGCAGTTTCCCGGCAATTACCCGCTGAACCAGGTGCGGGTCGACCTCCTGCTCAAGCAGAACCGCGCCGCCGATGCGGAAAAGGCCCTGGACAGCCTGCTCAAGTCGCGCCCGGACGATCCGGACGTGTGGTATCAGGTGGCCGAGACCCGCGGCCTATCGGGCAACATCATCGGCCTGCACCAGGCCCGCGCCGAGTATTTCGCCCTCGTGGGCGATTACCGGCAGGCGATCCAGCAACTGGACTTCGCCAAGCGCAAGGCCGGCAACAATTTCCCGCTGTCGTCGCGCATCGATGCCCGTCAGCGCGAACTGATGGAACAGGAGCGCATGATCAAGGACATGATGGGCTGAAGCTGCCCCCCGGCCACAAACTGCGGGCATAAAAAAACCGCCTCTTTCGAGGCGGTTTTCTATTGGATCGACTACCTGATCACTCGGCCAGCTTGAAGGTGATGAAGCTGGCGCGTCCCTGACGCAGCACCCGCATCGACACCGAGCGGTTCTTCGGCAACGCCTTGGCGATCTCGGCGAACTCCTTGGCGGAGCCGATGGCCTGGTTGTTCAGGTGGGTGATGATGTCGCCCGGCTGCAGGCCGATCAGCGCCGCAGGGCCGTCCTGGACTTCCTTGATGACCACGCCGCCCTTGAGGTCGTAGGTTTTCTTCTGCTCGGCGCTCAGCTCACCGACCGATACGCCCAGACGGTTGCTGGTGCTCTCGACACCGGACTTCGGCAGCACGTCCGTGTCCTTGTCCTCATCGGGAATCGCACCGACGGTCAGCTCGACGTTCTTGCGCTTGCCGTCGCGGATCACTTCCAGATTGGCCTTGGCACCCGCCTTCAGCGCGCCGACCAGATGCGGCAGGTCGGCGGACATGACGATCGGCTGGCCGTTCATGCTCAGGATCACGTCGCCCACTTGCAGGCCACCCTTGGCGGCAGGGCCGTCATCCTGGATCTGGGCCACCAGCGCACCGGCCGGCTTCTCCAGGCCGAACGATTCGGCCAGATCCTTGTTCACTTCCTGGATGACCACGCCCAGCCAGCCACGGCTCACCTTGCCACCGCTCTTGAGCTGATTGGAGACATCCATCGCAACGTCGATCGGAATGGCGAACGACACGCCCATGAAGCCGCCGGAGCGGGTGTAGATCTGCGAGTTGATGCCGACCACTTCACCGTTCAGGTTGAACAGCGGGCCACCGGAGTTGCCCGGGTTGATCGGCACGTCGGTCTGGATGAACGGCACGTAGTTTTCGTTCGGCAGGCTGCGGCCGACGGCGCTGACGATGCCTTGGGTCACGGTGTGGTCGAAGCCGAACGGCGAACCGATCGCCACCACCCACTGGCCGGCTTTCAGATCCTGGGACTTGCCGAGCTTGAGCACCGGCAGATCCTTGCCGTCGATTTTCAGCAGAGCCACGTCGGAGCGCGGGTCGGTGCCGATCAGCTTGGCTTTCATTTCGCTGCGGTCGGCGAGGCGGACGAGGATTTCGTCGGCGTCGGCGATCACATGGTTGTTGGTCAGGATGTAGCCGTCGGACGAGATGATGAAGCCCGAACCCAGCGACTGGGCTTCACGCTGACGGTCGCCGCGGGGCGAACGCTGCTGCGGCGGCATGCCCCGCTCGAAGAACTCGCGCAGCATCGGCGGCAAGCCTTCCAGGTCCGGCATCTGCTGGTTCACCTTGCGGTCGGGCAGCTTCTGCGTGGTGCTGATGTTCACCACCGCAGGCGAGGCCTGCTCGACCAACTGGGTGAAATCAGGCAGCTCGGCCGCCTGGACGGCGG
This sequence comes from Pseudomonas ekonensis, assembly GCF_019145435.1. Lineage (NCBI taxonomy): Bacteria > Pseudomonadati > Pseudomonadota > Gammaproteobacteria > Pseudomonadales > Pseudomonadaceae > Pseudomonas > Pseudomonas ekonensis. The sequence continues at coordinate 1,061,318 of NZ_JAHSTS010000002.1, forward strand.
GCACGGCCTGACTGAGCACCAGCACGGTGGCGAGAATGGAGAGATAGGACTTCAAGCTAGGTATCGACATACAGCTCCCGTTACGACGAGCAGGGTTAAGCGATATGGAGCAAGGAACACCGGAAACTGCGGGCCGGCATTTTTGTTCCGGGAACGACAGACAAGGCCAGAGCCGAGAGGCTCTGACCTATAGAAAAAAATCGGGTGTTTTGCAAATGAAAATGCTCAGCAAACATTTCTGCATCTCGACGAGGCAGCGCAAACAGCCTGGCCGGAATCGGCTTATTGCTTGCTGGTTGCGGCGCCATCATTGCGCATCGACAAGGCAATTCGTTCGGCGGTGCCGATCGGAATCTCACCGACCACGGTCACCATCATTTCACCCTCGGGCGTGGTCAGGCGACGGGACACCGCAACGGTCGGGCCGAGTTGCGTCCGGGTGTCCGTGACCGTGGCGCCGTTGAGCGGCTCCAGGAACACCGAGAAGCGCGCCAAGCCATCGTCGTACATCAGACTGCTGACCTGGGTCTTGGTCTCCGGATCCTTGCGGGAAGTGCTGCTGGTCAGCTCGAAGCCCGGCGGCAGCCAGTCCGAGTGCCAGACCTGGGCGGCCTTGACGGCGGACGCCTTGTCGCTGTCCAGAGCAACGGCACGGCAGTCGGGCCCTGCTTGCAGATCGTTGTCGGAAGGGATTTCAGTGGTATCGAGGCGGGTGAACTGGAAACGCTCGAGCAACTGGCCTTTGTCGTTGAGCAGGAGCGACTTGAGGGGCAGGCCCGTCTGCTTGTCCAGATGCAGTTCGAAACCGTAGCGGTGCTGATCGCGAGGCGTCAGCGAAACGATCACCGCTTCGCGCCCGGCCACGCGCGACTTGCCGATGACGGCAAGTTCGTACCAATTCTTGAGTTTTTGAGGATCGAGGGGGCGGGCGGCGGAATTCGGAGAGTCCCCCAGCCCCGCAATCAGTGCGCCACTGACACATTGGGTCCGTCCATCCACCCGCACCACTTCCTGCGCCGATCCGTCAAGCTGAAGCAGACGCTCGCGAACCTGGCCGTTCTGGACGCGATGCCAGATGGTATGGGTAGAGAAACTACCGTTACGCTCGTAGACGAAAGTGCCGTGAAAGCTCTGCTGCTGTTCGGCCTGTCCCAGACGGGTCAACCAGTCCTGGGCGTCGTCGGCATGGGCTGGAACGATGAACCAGCCGCCAAGCAGAAGCGAGAGTAGCGGTATGGCGCGCATGATCCTCCTTAACGGTTTTCCAGACTGGCTGCACGCGCGTAAGGCAGTGCGCTTTCAGTTCCCTTGAGTGCGGCCTGCTGGGCATGCTGGCGCAGATAGCCTGGCAGACGCTGGTCGTGCCAGCCTGGCTGGCCTTGCAGAACGCCGTTGGCCATCGGGCCGGTGGCTTCCGAGCTCTCATTGTAGCCTGCCAAAACCGCCGGGCCCTTGACTTGAGGCACGGCCAACGTCGGTTGGCTGGACTGCTGAGCCAGTTCCACGCCAGCGATTTCGTCGTGGTTGTACAGGCGCACGCCGGCCAGCACGGCCACGGTCACCGACGCCGCGACAGCCAGACGGCCGAGATTGCGCCACGGACCGCGGGAGACCTTGGCCGGTGCCGTCTCGTCTTCCAGCGCAGCAGAGACCGCCGCAGCGAGATCCAGACGCGGAAGCAGCAGATCCTTGTGCATGGCTGCCCGAGCGATCTGGTAGCGAGCCCAGGTTTCACGGGTTTCAACATCGTCCAGTGCATTGAGCACCCGACGCAATTCCAATTCGTCCGCTTCGTTATCCATCACTGCGGACAGCGATTCCTGCAGGGCTTCCCGACTCATGGCGTTCCTCTCTTGGCTGTCGCCGCTGTCTTTAGTTTTCCTGCAACAACGGCTGCAGGGCTTTGTCGATGGCCTCCCGGGCGCGGAAGATCCGGGAGCGCACGGTACCCACCGGACATTGCATGACGCTCGCAATGTCCTCATAACTCAGACCGTCGAACTCGCGCAGCGTCAACGCAGTGCGCAAATCTTCCGGCAGTTGCTGAATGGTTCGATGGACGGTGCCTTCGATCTCATCCCGCAGCAATGCGCGTTCTGGCGATTCGAGATCCTTGAGGCCATGGTCGCCGTCGTAGAACTCTGCGTCTTCGGAACTGACATCGCTATCCGGCGGCCTGCGGCCGCGTGAAACCAGATAGTTCTTCGCCGTGTTGATGGCGATGCGGTAAAGCCACGTATAGAACGCACTGTCTCCGCGAAAGTTGCCAAGCGCTCGGAACGCCTTGATGAAGGCTTCTTGCGCAACGTCCTGGGCCTCATGGGTGTCGTGCACGAAACGCACGATCAACCCGAGAATTTTGTGCTGATACTTCAGCACCAGCAGATCGAACGCCCGCTTGTCGCCACGCTGAACGCGCTCGACCAGCTGCTGATCCTCTTCCTGGGTTAGCATGAACACTCCTCGATGAGCTCGGAGGAGGCTTGCATAACCAAACGACCGGACTTGCAAACATAGACTCGGGCTTTTCGCAAAAGTTCTCCCCCTCCAAGCAAGTTTCCTGCGGGGCTCTGATTAGGCACGCACGAAAAACGCAGCGCGGAATGAACCGGCTGCGCGAATAATCTTGTCATCGGTCCGCCGGCAGGAACCCGACCTCAGGTTCCGCTTCGAAGCCGACACTGTCCCTTGTCTCAGGCACCTGTCTATTGATCTTGGGCCCTTGGCAAAAGTTCCAAATATTTATAGCCGCGCCATACCGACATTGGGCGACCATGAGCGGAAAAAGTGTGTTTCATCCCCGATACAGCCGTCTTTTTGCAATGTCTGCCAAAAAGGCATCCGACGAAACGTTCGGATTTTCCCGTCACGGTAGTTTCACAATGCCATATCGGCCCGGCTATTGTGCCGATCCCCCCCTCTATATACTAGTGGGCTGTGTGGCGGTCCCGACGTGCCGATCCAGCTGTCTTGCGCCACCCCCGACCCGGGTCGCTTTGAGCGGAATCCTGAAATGAGCCAACAGTTTCAACACGATGTTCTGGTCATTGGCAGCGGCGCTGCCGGTTTGAGTCTTGCGCTGACCCTGCCGGGTAATTTGCGCATCGCCGTGCTGAGCAAGGGCGATCTGGCCAACGGCTCCACCTATTGGGCCCAGGGCGGCGTTGCGGCCGTGCTGGACGACACCGACACCGTCGAGTCCCACGTCGACGACACCCTGAACGCCGGCGGCGGCCTGTGCCATGAAGACGCAGTGCGCTTTACGGTCGAACACAGCCGCGAAGCGATCCAGTGGCTGATCGATCAAGGCGTGCCCTTCACCCGCGACGAACACTCCAGCGGCGAAGACGGCGGCTTCGAATTCCACCTGACCCGCGAGGGCGGCCACAGTCACCGGCGCATCATCCACGCCGCCGACGCCACCGGCGCGGCGATTTTCACGACGCTGCTGGCCCAGGCCAAGGAGCGCCCCAACATCGAACTGCTGGAGCAGCGGGTCGCCGTCGACCTGATCACCGAACGCCGACTGGGCCTGGACGGCGACCGCTGCCTCGGCGCCTATGTGCTCAACCGCCGCAGCGGCGAAGTCGACACCTACGGCGCCAGGTTCGTGATCCTGGCCTCCGGCGGTGCAGCCAAGGTCTACCTCTACACCAGCAACCCCGACGGCGCCTGCGGCGACGGCATCGCCATGGCCTGGCGGGCGGGTTGCCGGGTGGCGAACCTGGAGTTCAACCAGTTTCACCCCACCTGCCTGTATCACCCGCAGGCCAAGAGTTTCCTGATCACCGAAGCCCTGCGCGGCGAAGGCGCCCACCTGAAGCTGCCGAACGGCGAGCGCTTCATGCAGCGCTTCGACCCGCGCGCCGAACTGGCGCCCCGGGACATCGTGGCCCGGGCCATCGACCATGAAATGAAGCGACTGGGCGTGGACTGCGTCTTCCTGGACATCAGCCACAAGCCCGAAGCCTTCATCAAAAGCCACTTCCCGACCGTCTACGAACGCTGCCTCGGGTTCGGCATCGACATCACCCGACAGCCGATCCCGGTCGTCCCGGCGGCGCACTACACCTGCGGCGGCGTGATGGTCGATCAACAGGGCCGCACCGACGTGCCGGGCCTCTATGCCATCGGCGAAACCAGTTTCACCGGCCTGCACGGCGCCAACCGCATGGCCAGCAACTCGCTGCTGGAGTGTTTCGTCTACGCCCGCTCGGCAGCGGCCGACATCCTCGGCCAACTGGACGACATCCGCGTGCCCAGCGCCCTGCCCGCCTGGGACGCCAGCCAGGTGACCGATTCGGACGAAGACGTGATCATCGCGCACAACTGGGACGAGCTGCGGCGATTCATGTGGGACTACGTCGGCATCGTGCGCACCAACAAGCGCCTGCAGCGGGCCCAGCACCGCGTGCGCCTGCTGCTGGACGAGATCGACGAGTTCTACAGCAACTACAAGGTCAGCCGCGACCTGATCGAACTGCGCAACCTGGCGCAGGTGGCGCAGCTGATGATCCGCTCGGCCATGGAGCGCAAGGAAAGCCGCGGGCTGCATTTCACCCTCGACTATCCGCAGCTGCTGCCCGAAGCGCTGGACACTATTCTGGTGCCGCCCACCTACGCCGGCTGAACTTGAGGCGGACCCGCAGGCGACGGTGCACGTCAGCCGCCTGCGCGTCGCGGGGCACGCAGACCGACCGCGTGCGCCGTTCGCCCCGCAGGCGGAAACGCAGCACCACGATCAGCGGCAGCGCCAGGCTGTCCGGCCGCAACTGCACCGGCTGCCAGCCATCGGCGCGGTTCCACAGCTGCCAACCGTCCGCGTCGCGACGCAAACCGCTGAAGGCCTTGGGATGGCTGAGAAGAATCTGACGCGGCAACACCCACGCGGCATGGGCCAGACAAGCGAAAGCCCCGGACAGGCTGGCCCAGAGCGGCACGGACAGACAAAAAACAGCCCCCAGGGCGAACGCCTGGGTCAGCAGGTACGCCGCCAGCAGTTGCCCTGAGGCCTGCCAGCGGCATTCGAACGCATCACTTGGGCTGGACACGGTCCAGGATCATGCGAACCATGCGCTGCAGCTCCGGATCGTCGGACTCGCTGCGTTCCATGAACCAGCCGAACATGTCCTGGTCCTCGCATTCGAGCAGACGGACATACAGTGCGCGATCCACGTCGTTCAGGTTCGCGTAGACCTCTTTCACGAACGGCACCAGCAGCACGTCCAGCTCGAGCATGCCACGGCGGCTGTGCCAAAAGAGGCGGTTCAGTTCAACTTGTTCGACCATGGAGCGCTCCTCAAATAGGCCGCAAGTATACAGGCCGGGCGCGTGCCGAACAGTCAGCTTTGGTCGGCCACCACCGATCCTTTATGAACTATCCATTTCAACGTGCCCCCCTTATGATGTGCCCCAGTCTCTTTACCCTGCGATGACCCATGGCCGATTCTGCTTTTTTCTGCACCCTGTCACATGAAGGCGTTCTCGCGGTCCGCGGCGCGGATGCCGGCAAGTTCCTGCAAGGCCAGCTGACCTGCAACATCAACTACCTGAGCGACAGCCAGTCCAGCCTCGGCGCCCGCTGCACGCAAAAGGGCCGGATGCAGTCCAGCTTCCGCATCCTGCTCGAAGGCGACGGCGTGCTGATGGCGATGGCCGGCGAACTGCTGGAGCCGCAACTGGCGGACCTGAAAAAGTACGCGGTGTTCTCCAAGTCCAAACTGACCGACGAAAGCGCAGCCTGGGTGCGCTTTGGCCTGGTTGACGGGGACGCGGCCCTGACCGGGCTTGGCCTGGCCCTGCCGGCCGAGACCGACAGCGTGGCGCGCCACGAAGGCCTGATCGCGGTTCGCGTCTCGCCGGATCGCGCCGAGCTCTGGGGGCCCGCCGATCAGACGGACGCCATCAAGGCCCGTCTGTCCGCCGCATTGCCCGAAGGCGACCTGAACGGCTGGCTGCTGGGCCAGATCCGCGCCGGCATCGGCCAGGTCATGCCGAGCACCCGCGAGCTGTTCATTCCGCAGATGCTCAACCTGCAGGCCGTCGGCGGCGTGAGCTTCAAGAAAGGCTGCTACACCGGCCAGGAAATCGTCGCCCGCATGCAGTACCTGGGCAAGCTCAAGCGTCGTCTGTACCGCGTCAGCCTGGAGGCCGGCGAACTGCCGCAACCCGGCACCCCGCTGTTTGCGCCGAGCCACGGCAGCGCCATCGGCGAAGTGGTGCTGGCCGCCCGCGCCGAACACAACATCGAACTGCTCGCGGTGCTGCAAGCCGAAGCCGCCGACGAGGGCGATGTGCATCTGGGCACGCTCGAGGGCCCGGCGCTGCAATTGCTCGACCTGCCTTACGAACTGGATCGCGACCGCGAGATCCAGCGCTGAGCGCGGCCTTTGGTGCAAGACCTAGAGAAACGACATGAGCGAGCTGGCGGATAAGGTCCAACAGGATTTGGTTGAGGCCATCGACAACGATGATCTGGTTCTGCCGACCTTGCCGGAAGTGGCCCTGCAGATCCGCAAGGCCGCCGAAGACCCGGAGATCAGCGTCAGCGACCTGAGCAAGGTGATCGGCCGGGACACGGCACTGTCGGCGCGCCTGATCAAGGTGGTCAACAGCCCGCTGCTGCGCGCGACGCAGGAAGTCACCGACCTGCACACGGCCATCACCCGGCTGGGCGTCAACTACAGCAGCAACCTGGCCATCGGTCTGGTGATGGAGCAGATTTTCCACGCCCGCTCCGACGTGGTGGAGCAGAAGATGCGCGAAGTCTGGCGCAAGAGCCTGGAGATCGCCGGGGTCAGCTACGCGCTGTGCCGCCGCCACACCCAGCTCAAGCCCGATCAGGCCGCCCTCGGCGGGTTGGTGCACCAGATCGGCGTCCTGCCGATCCTGACCTACGCCGAAGACCACTACGAGCTGCTGTCGGATCCGGTCAGCCTCAACCACGTGATCGACCACATTCACCCGCTGCTCGGCGACAAGCTGTTGCGTGTCTGGGAGTTTCCGGAACGCTTGGTGGAACTGCCGGGGCTGTACCAAGACTTCAAGCGGGAGTCGGCCGAGATCGACTACGTCGATCTGGTGCAGGTGGCCAGCCTGTACTGCCACAAGGACACCGAGCACCCGTTCGCGCGCATCGACCCGTTCAGCGTTCCGGCGTTCCGCAAACTGGGGATCGACACGGAGAACAAAGAGATGTGCGCGGATCTGGAAGAATCACGCTCGATGTTCTACTGACGCCCTGTGGCGCGGGAGCTTGCTCCCGCCGGGTTGCGAAGCAGCTCCGATGCCATGCCACAACAGCCTTATCCGGCGATGAAGCTGACCCTGACCTTCAACCCCCCGTGCTCGCCATCATGCAGCGAGATCTGCGCCAGGTGCGCCCGGCAGATCTCGCCGACGATCGCCAGCCCCAAGCCCGATCCTGCCACCTGCTGGTTGCGCCGGTAGAAACGCTCGAACACCCGGTCGCGCTCGTGCAGCGGAATCCCCGGACCGTCGTCCTCGACCTCCAGCACCGCCGGCGCCGTGACCCGCAGGATCACGTTGCCGCCCGGCGGCGTGTGCGCCAGCGCGTTGTCCACCAGGTTGCTCAGCAGTTCGTTGAGCAGCGTCGGCTCGCCACGCAGCCACACCGGCTGATCCGCCTCCAGCGCCAGCGCGACGCCTCTGGCGTGGGCCAGCGGCGCCATGGCCATGCCCAGCTCCCGGGCCAACTGGCTCAGGTCGAGCAGCTCGGCGCCGCCCTCGGCGATGGCCCGGGCGCCGTTTTCCACCCGTGCCAGCGACAGCAGTTGGTTGGCCAGGTGGGTCAACCGGTCGGTGCTTTGCGCCGAGGACTGCAAGGTGTCGTGCCAGACCTGCGGCTCGTTCGAGCGCAGGCCCAGCTCGAGCCGCGCCTTGAGCGCCGCCAGCGGCGTGCGCAATTCGTGCGCCGCGTCGGCGATGAACTGCGCCTGTCGCTCGAACTGCCCGCGCAAGCGCTCGGTGAAATGGTTGAGCGCCCGCACCAGCGGCCACAGCTCACGCTGCACCTGCACCAACGGCAGGGGCCGCAGGTCGTCGGGCTGACGTTCCTCCACCGCCGTACGCAAGCGCTCCAGCGGCCGCAACGCGGCGCTCACCGCGAACCACACCAGCAGCAACGCGCCGCCGGCCAGCATGCCCAGGCGCAGCAGCGTGTCGGCCGCCAGGCTCTGGGCCATGCTGACCCGCGCTTCGTCGGTCTCGGCGACGCGGATTTCCGCCATGCCGTTCATGTTCGGTTCGCTGACCGCCTTGAGCAGGCTCACCACCCGCACGTTCTGCCCGCGGTAGGTGGCGTCGTAGAACCGCGCCAGGGCCGGGTAGCTGTCGGTGCGCGGCGTGCCGGGCGGCGGACCGGGGAGGTTCTCGTAGCCGGAGATCAGCTTTTGGTGGATGTCGTTGACCTGGTAGTAGATGCGCCCGGCGCTGTCGTAGGCGAAGGTGTCGAGGGCCACGTAAGGCACGTCGGCGCTGAGGCTGCCGTCACGCTGCGAAAGGCCGGCGGCGATGGTGCGGGCCGACGCCAGCAGCGTGCGGTCGTAGGCGGTGTCGGCCGCTTCACGCCCGTTCCAGTAGGCGCTCAGACCGCTGGCGAGCATCAGTACCACCAGCAGCAGCGCCAGGTTCCACAGCAACCGCCAGCGCAGACTGCCGGGCTTATGCATCACGGCTTTCCAAGAGGTAACCCAGCCCACGGAAGGTCACGATCGCCACCGCTTGCCCGTCGAGCTTCTTGCGCAGGCGGTGCACGTAGATTTCGATGGCGTCAGGGCTCGCCTCCTCGTCCAGGCCGAACACCTGCGCCGCCAGTTGCTCCTTGCTCATCACCCGCCCCGGCCGCGCAATCAGCGCTTCGAGCACGGCTTGTTCGCGGGAGGTCAGCGTGAGCAGCTCTTCGCCGAGGGTGAAACGCCGGGTGTCGAGATCGTAGGCCAGCACGCCGCAGCGCTGTTGGCGTTCGCCGCCGAGCACGCTGCGGCGCAGCAGGGCCTTGACCCGCGCCTCCAGCTCGGTGAGTTCGAACGGCTTGGCCAGGTAATCGTCGGCGCCGAGATTGAGGCCGTGCACCCGATCCTTGACGTCGCTGCGGGCCGTCAGCATCAGCACCGGCAGGTTCTTGCCGCGTGCGCGCAGGCGCGCCAGCACCTCGAAACCGTCCATGCGCGGCAAGCCCACGTCGAGGATCGCCATGGCGTATTCCTCGCTGCCCAGCGCCAGGTCGGCGGCCACGCCGTCGTGCAGCACATCCACGGTCAGACCGGTGCCCTTGAGCGCCTGCGCCACGCTTTCGGCGAGCGGCAAATGGTCTTCGACGAGCAGAACACGCATGGAACCTCACCTCATTCAGGGGGTGGCCGACGCCACTCTTTGGCGCGGAGTTTACCGCCGCCACCGCCGCTGTGAAGCCCGAAAACCGTGAAAGTCAACTGAAAGGTTAGCGAAAGGTTGGGCCGTTAGAGTCGGGCAACGGAATGTTTCGACTTCCGTCGCTGCCGCACACAGCGCTGCGAAAAACGCCACGAAGCGTTTTCGACCAATAAGAACAATAAACGGAGTACAGCACCCATGCAGTCCTTGCAGAGCCGGGCCTTCGCGCCTGTCCGCCCTTCCCGCTTCAGCCGCACCGCCCTCGCCGGCGCCGCCGCCCTTGCCGGTTTTTCCCCGCTGAGCCATGCCGACTTCATCAAAGACAGCAGCGCCACCTTCGAAACCCGCAACATGTATTTCAACCGCGACTTCCGCGACGGCACCAGCGCCCAGCAATCCAAGCGGGACGAATGGGCCCAGGGCTTCATGCTCAATCTGCAGTCGGGCTACACCGACGGCACCGTGGGGTTCGGTGTCGATGCGCTGGGCATGCTGGGGGTCAAGCTCGACTCGAGCCCGGACCGCACCGGCACCGGCCTGCTGCCGACCCACGATGACGGACGCGCGGCGGACGAGTACGCCAAGCTCGGCCTGACCGGCAAGGTCAAGATCTCCGCCACCGAACTTAAGATCGGCAGCCTGATCCCGGAACTGCCGGTCCTCAAGCCCAACGACGGGCGCATCCTGCCGCAGACCTTCGAAGGCGGCCTGCTGACCTCCAAGGAGATCAAGAACCTGACCTTCACCGGCGGGCGCCTGGAGAAGGCCAAGGACCGCGACAGCACCGATTTCGAGGACATCGCCCTCAACAACAAGAACGGCCGTTTCGCCGGCACCGTCGCCGGCAAGCACTTCGACTTCGGCGGCCTGGACTACAAGTTCACCGACAAGATCACCGGCAGCTACCACTTCGCCCAGCTCGCCGAGGTCTACAACCAGCACTTCCTCGGCCTGGTCGCCTCGCAGCCGATGGGCCCCGGCACCTTCGCCACCGACCTGCGGTTCGCCCTCAGCGACGACCAGGGCGCGGCCCGCGGCGGCAAGATCGACAACCGCTCGCTCAACGGCCTGGTCAGCTACGCCCTGAGCGGCCACAAGTTCACCGCCGGCTACCAGCACATGTCCGGCGACAGCGCGTTCCCTTACGTCGACGGCAGCGACCCGTACCTGGTCAACTTCGTGCAGATCAACGACTTCGCCGGCGCCGAAGAACGCTCCTGGCAAGCCCGCTACGACTTCGACTTCGCCAGGCTCGGCATCCCCGGCCTGAGCTTCATGACCCGTTACCTGAGCGGCGACAACATCCAGCTCAAGAACGGCGACGAAGGCAAGGAGTGGGAGCGCAACACCGAGATCAAATATGTAGTACAAAGCGGCGCCCTCAAGGACGTCGCCGTGCGCCTGCGCAATGCCACCTACCGTTCCGACTACTCCGCCCGCGACGCCGATGAAGTGCGTCTGCTGGTGAGCTACAGCGTTGCCCTTTGGTAATTCAGTACGTCCATAACAACAACTCCCAAGGAGACATAGATGAACTTATCACTGCGTAAAATCGCTCTGGCCGCCGGCCTCATGGTGTTCGCCGGCCAGTTGATGGCCGAACCCAAACGCCCGGAATGCATCGCGCCGGCCTCCCCCGGCGGCGGTTTCGACCTGACCTGCAAACTGGCGCAGAGCGCGCTGGTGAACGAAAAGCTGCTGACCAAACCGATGCGCGTGACCTACATGCCCGGCGGCGTCGGCGCGGTGGCGTACAACGCGGTGGTCGCCCAGCGTCCGGCCGATGCCGGCACGCTGGTGGCCTGGTCGAGCGGTTCGCTGCTGAACCTGGCCCAGGGCAAGTTCGGCCGTTTCGATGAGACCAACGTGCGCTGGCTGGCGGCGGTCGGCACCAGCTACGGCGCCATCGCGGTGAAAAGCGATTCGCCCTACAAGACCCTCGACGACCTGGTCAAGGCGCTGAAGAAAGACCCGAGCGCCGTGGTGATCGGCTCCGGCGGCACCGTCGGCAGCCAGGACTGGATGCAGACCGCCCTGATCGCCAAGGCCGCCGGGATCAACCCGCGCGACCTGCGCTATGTCGCCCTCGAAGGCGGCGGCGAGATCGCCACCGCCCTGCTCGGCGGCCACATCCAGGTCGGCAGCACCGACATCTCCGACTCCATGCCGCACATCCTCAGCGGCGACATGCGCCTGCTGGCGGTGTTCGCCGAGAACCGCCTCGACGAGCCGGAAATGAAAGACATCCCGACCGCCCGCGAGCAAGGCTACGACATCGTCTGGCCGGTGGTGCGCGGCTTCTACCTGGGGCCGAAGGTCAGCGACGAAGACTACGCCTGGTGGAAAGCCTCCTTCGACAAGCTGCTGGCCTCGGACGAGTTCGCCAAGCTGCGCGATCAGCGCGAGCTGTTCCCGTTCGCCATGACCGGCCCGGAACTGGACACCTACGTGAAGAAGCAAGTCGCGGACTACAAGGTGCTGGCCAAAGAGTTCGGCCTGATCCAGTGATCGTCTCTGTCTAGCGTCCATGGCCCCGCCCGGCGGGGTCATGGCATAGGAGTTCCCTCATGCTCATTCAACGCATCTTTGCGTCGGTGCTGTTGCTGGCCTGTGCCGGCCTGGCGCTGATGGCCTGGCCGTACCAGGCGGCGTTTTCCTACGAACCCGTGGGCCCGCGGGCGTTTCCGTTGCTGATGCTCGGCCTGATGGGGTCGGCCCTGCTGTACATGCTGTTCCGTCCCGCGCCGATCAAGCACAGCGAGGACGAGCCGCCGCTGGACCGCGAAACGCTGACCAAGATCGGCCTCTGCACCGTGTTGCTGCTGGTGTTCGCCGGCGCGTTCGAACCGTTGGGCTTCATCCTCGCCAGCATCGTCACCGGTGTGCCGATGGCCCGTCTCTACGGCGGCCGCTGGCTGCCGAGCACTGTGATCATCAGCTTGATGGCCGTCGGCCTTTACCTGCTGTTCGACCGTTTGATGGACGTTCCCCTGCCCCTGGGCCTGCTCGACGTACTGGAGAACTGATATGGATACCCTCGGCTACTTGGGTCAGGGCTTCGGCGTCGCGCTGAGCCCCTACAACCTGGCGACCGCCCTGTGCGGCACGCTTATCGGCACCGTGGTCGGCCTGCTGCCGGGCCTGGGCCCGATCAACGGCGTGGCGCTGCTCATCCCGATCGCCTTCGCCCTCGGCCTCCCGCCGGAGTCAGCGCTGATCCTGCTGGCGGCGGTGTACCTGGGCTGCGAATACGGCGGGCGGATCAGCTCGATCCTGCTGAACATCCCCGGCGAGGCCTCCACCGTGATGACCACCCTGGACGGCTACCCGATGGCCCGCCAGGGCCTGGCCGGGGTGGCGCTGTCGCTGTCGGCGTGGAGTTCGTTCATCGGCGCGTTCATCGCCACCTGCGGCATGGTGCTGTTCGCCCCGTTGCTGGCGAAGTGGGCGATCGCGTTCGGGCCGGCCGAATACTTCGTGCTGATGGTGTTCGCGATCGTCTGCCTGGGCGGCATGGCCGGCGACCGGCCGTTGAAGACCTTCATCGCGGCGCTGATCGGCCTGTTCCTGTCCACGGTCGGCATCGACGCCAACAGCGGTGTGTACCGCTTCACCGGCGACAACATCCACCTGACCGACGGCATCCAGTTCGTGGTGCTGGTGCTGGGCCTGTTCTCCATCAGCGAAATCCTGCTGTTGCTGGAGAAGACCCATCACGGCCAGGAAGCGGTGAAAGCCACCGGCCGCATGCTGTTCAACTTCAAGGAAGCGGCTTCGGTGTTCGTGGTGAACATCCGCTGCGGCGTGCTGGGCTTCATCATGGGCGTACTGCCGGGGGCCGGGGCGACCCTGGCCAGTGCCGTGGCCTACATGACGGAGAAACGCATCGCCGGCACCGGCGGCACGTTCGGCCAAGGCGACAAGCGCGGGCTCGCCGCACCGGAAACCGCCATCGGCGGCGCCGCCTGCGGTGCGCTGGTGCCGATGCTGACCCTCGGCGTTCCGGGCTCGGGCACCACGGCGGTGATGATCGGCGCCCTGTCGCTGTACAACATCACGCCGGGCCCGCTGCTGTTCCAGGAGCAGCCGGACATCGTCTGGGGCCTGATCGCGTCGTTGTTCATCGCCAACGTGATGCTGGTGATCCTCAACATCCCGATGATCCGCGTCTTCACCCGCATCCTCGCCGTGCCGAACTGGGCGCTGGTGCCGGTGATCGCCATCATCACGGGGATCGGCGTCTACGCCGTGCACGCCACCACCTTCGACCTGTTCCTGATGATCGGCATCGGCATCTTCGGCTACATCCTGCGCAAGCTGGATTTCCCGCTGTCGCCGCTGTTGCTGGGCTTCATCCTCGGCGGCCTGATGGAACAGAACCTGCGCCGCGCCCTGTCGATCTCCAACGGCGCGCTGGACATCCTCTGGTCGAGCCCGATCACTTTCGCCGTCTGGGTGCTGACCGCCGTCATGCTGGCCGTGCCGCTGCTGCGCATCTGGCGCAAGCGCTCGGCCGCGCAGCGCACCATCGCCGATGTCTGACCGGACATCGCTCAAAGGCTGGTGGGGAACACCGCTGGTCGGTCTGCTCGGCGGCTATGCCGCCAGCCAGATCGGCTGGCCGCTGCCGTGGATGGTCGGCTCGCTGCTGGCGATCATCCTCGTGCGCTGCCTGACGCCCTGGCAACTGACTGAAATCCCCGGCGGCCGCAAATGCGGCCAATGGATCGTCGGCATCGGCATCGGCCTGCACTTCACTCCGCTGGTGATGGAACAGGTCCTGAGCCACTTCGGCCTGATCTTCTTCGGCGCGCTGGTCACCAGCCTGTCGGCGGTGGTCGGCGTGTGGCTGATGCGGCGCACCGGCGAGGACCGCGCCACCGCCTTCTTCTCCAGCATGCCCGGCGGCTCGGGCGAGATGGTCAACCTCGGCGCCCGCAACGGCGCGATGCTCAGCCATGTGGCGGCGGGGCAGAGCCTGCGGGTGCTGGTGGTGGTTTTGTGCGTGCCGGCAGCGTTCAAGTACCTGCTCGGCGACGGCATGCCGATTTCCCACGCCGGCAGCGTCGATTGGCGCTGGCTGGCGTTGCTGTTTCCGGCGGGCGCCCTGCTCGCCTGGCTCTGGCAGCGCCTGCGCCAGCCCAACCCGTGGCTGTTCGGGCCGTTGCTGGTGAGCGCGGCGGTCAGCATCGGCTGGGACCTGCACATCGGCCTGCCCAACGGCGGCAGCCAGATCGGCCAATGGCTGATCGGCAGCGGCCTGGGCTGTCACTTCAACCGGCAGTTCTTCCGCCGCGCGCCGTCGTTCATGGGCCGCACCCTGATCGGCACGGCGCTGACCATGCTGATCGCCACGCTGGCGGCGCTGGGGTTGAGTGCGCTGACCCACCTGGACCTGCGCTCGCTGACCCTGGGGATGATGCCCGGCGGCATCGCCGAGATGAGCCTGACGGCGGAAACCCTGCAGCTGTCGGTGCCGCTGGTCACGGCGATGCAGGTGATGCGCTTGCTGTTCGTGCTGTTTCTGGCGGAGCCGTTGTTCCGGTACTGGAACCGCAGCCCCGAATGACAATGAGTCCAGGCTTCAGATCGGCGGCAATTGCCACCGGATCGGTGTCTCGCCGTTCTGCTCAAGGAACTTGTTGGTGCGGCTGAAGTGCCCGCAACCCAGAAAGCCCCGGTAGGCCGACAGCGGCGACGGATGCACCGAGGTCAGCACCAGATGCTTGGTCGCGTCGATCAGCTTCTGTTTGCTCTGGGCGTGGGAGCCCCACAGCATGAACACCAGGTGCGGCTGCCGCTGGCTGACCACTTCGATGATCCGGTCGGTGAAGAACTGCCAGCCCTTGTCCTTGTGCGCATTGGCGTTGGCGCGCTCGACGGTCATGGTGGTGTTGAGCATCAGCACGCCCTGATCGGCCCAGCTCTGCAGGTAGCCGTGGTTGGGGATGTCGATGTTCAGGTCGCGCTTGAGCTCTTTGTAGATGTTGACCAGCGACGGCGGCGCCGGCACGCCCGGCTGCACCGAGAAGCACAGGCCATGGGCCTGGCCCGGGCCGTGGTACGGGTCCTGGCCGAGGATGACCACTTTCACCTTGTCCAGCGGCGTCGAGTTCAGCGCGTTGAAGATCAGCGGCCCCGGCGGATAGATCTCCTTGCCGGCCGCCCGCTCCTGCTGCAGGAAAGTGCGCAACTCCGCCATGTAGGGCTGGTCGAACTCGGCACGCAGTGCCTCCTTCCAGCTCGGTTCGAGTTTGATACGGTCGTCAGCAGTCATGGTCATACCCGGCAAAAACAATGGGGCGAACCCTAGGAAAGCCGACAACGCTTGTCAATTGATCTGACACGGAACCGGCACTTTCCCGTACAGCGATCATACTGAACGCTCAAATTCCCGATCGAGGTCACGATGAACCTGCACTTCGAAGAACGCACCGGCACCGACGGCGCCCGCCTGGGCATCGCCACCCTGGATGCCGAAAAGTCGCTCAACGCGCTGTCCCTGCCGATGATCCATGCCCTGAGCGACAAACTGAGCGCCTGGGCCAAGGATCCGCAAATCGTCTGCGTACTGTTGCGCGGCAACGGCGCCAAGGCGTTCTGCGCCGGCGGCGAAGTGCGCAGCCTGGTGGAGGCCTGCCGCGCCCACCCCGGTGAAGTGCCGCCCTTGGCCGCGCAGTTCTTCAACGCCGAATACCGGCTCGACCACAGCCTGCACACCTACCCCAAGCCGCTGATCTGCTGGGGCCACGGCTACGTGCTCGGCGGCGGCATGGGCCTGCTGCAAGGCGCCAGCACCCGCATCGTCACGCCGAGCAGCCGCCTGGCCATGCCGGAGATCAGCATCGGCCTGTACCCGGACGTCGGCGCCAGTTGGTTCCTGTCGCGGCTGCCGGGCAAGCTCGGCCTGTTCCTCGGCCTCACCGGCGCGCAGATGAACGGGCGCGATGCGCTGGATCTGGACCTGGCCGACCGGTTCCTGCTCGACGAACAGCAGCCGGAACTGATCGAGCGCCTGCTGCAGCTCAACTGGCAGGAACAGACCGCCATGCAGCTCAACAGCCTGCTCAAGGCCCTGCAGCAGGAAGCGGCGGCGCAGATGCCCGACGCGCAGTGGCTGCCGCGGCGCCGGCAGATCGACGAATGGCTGGACGTCAGCGACGTGGCCTGCGCCTGGAAAGCCATCACCCTGCAACGCGACAGCGCCGACCTGCTGATCGCCCGCGCGGCGAAGACCCTGAGCGAAGGCGCGCCGCTGACGGCGCACCTGGTCTGGGAACAGATCATCCGCGCCCGCCACTTGTCGCTGGCGGAGGTCTTTCAGATGGAATACACCTTGAGCCTCAATTGCTGCCGCCACCCGGAATTCAGCGAAGGGGTACGGGCGCGGCTGATCGACAAGGATCAGAAGCCGCACTGGCACTGGCCGGATGTCAGCCGCGTGCCGGAGGCGGTGGTGGAGGCGCATTTTCATAAGGTCTGGGAGGGGCGGCATCCGTTGGCGGATCTGTCGGCTTACTGAGGCCTGCGGTCAATCGCGGACACAAAAAAAGCGGCGCTCGATGCGCCGCTTTTTGCTGCGGTGAATTACCAGCGACCGTTGTGGTCACCCCGGTCGCCGTGACGGTCATGGTCGCCCCGTCCCCGGTGGTCACCCCAGCCACCGCGGTGGCCGTCCCAGCGTCCGCGGTCATTGTCGTGCCAGCGCCGGCTCTCGTAGTAGCGCGGGGCTGCCTGGTAGTAGCGCGGCGCCGAATAGTAGCGCGGGGCCGGTTGGTAATAGCGCGGCGCCGAGTAATAGCGGGGAGCCGGCTGGTAGTAGCGCGGAGCAGAGTAATAGGTGCTGCCCCCGCTGTAGTAAGTGCCACCACTGGTGTAGTACGACGGCGACTGGGACGTGTAGACCTCCGAACTGTAGTAGCCATCTCCGTAGGAGTAAGGGACGCATCCGCCAATGGAAAACAGCATCACGGCAAGCAGAAGAATTCGGCGATACATGGCGGCCTCCTGGACCGCGGGTGAGCCACGCCAGCGACGCTGGCAGGCGTCAGTCGTTTATTCGGTGACTGACGAATGATCTGACAGCGTTTTCGGAATCTGGTGCGCTTCGGTAACAACTTGAAACACGTAGCCGATGAAAGGTTGTTCATCTGCCTAGGCCCGATTCACAGGGTGATTAATGGTGCCAGCGGTGGTATCCGCCAC
This sequence comes from Pseudomonas ekonensis, assembly GCF_019145435.1. Taxonomy (NCBI): domain Bacteria; kingdom Pseudomonadati; phylum Pseudomonadota; class Gammaproteobacteria; order Pseudomonadales; family Pseudomonadaceae; genus Pseudomonas; species Pseudomonas ekonensis. The sequence continues at coordinate 1,078,916 of NZ_JAHSTS010000002.1, forward strand.
GGTAATAACCGGGGCCGTGACCGCCGTAATAGTAGTAGCGGGCGCCGCCGTAGTAGCGCGGGCCGTAATAGCCGCCGTAGGAGTAAGGCGAGTAGTAGCCGGGATAGTAGTAAGGGGCGGAATAGGCATCGTAGGTGCCGGCGTAGTAATAGCATCCCGACAAACCAAGACCGAGCACCAGACCCAGCAGGATTCGACGAAACATGATGGCCTCCTGAAAGACCTGCGACCGACGACGAAGGAATCCGGCCGACACTCTTTTGACTCATTGGCGCCCCTCAAGTGCCGATGCCGCTCGGGGTTCGGATCAGTGGCGCAGACGCCTGGCGGGAGGCCAAAACGGACGAAGGTTCCTGCGAATCGGATTCGCTCCGCACAGGGGCAACCATTTCCCCCGCCGTGCCACTAGAATGCCTGCCATCAGGTCACCGCCAAGGGAATCGCCCATGCCGCTCAGATCCGCGCTGTACTCCCAACGCTCGCTGGTGATGACCGTGGTCATCCTGCTCGGCGCCGGTTTCCTGGCCACCTCGCTGCTCAGCTATTACGCCTCGCGCACCTCGATCCGCGACAACATCGTCAACACCGAACTGCCGTTGACGTCCGACACCGTTTACTCGGAAATCCAGAAAGACCTCGTCAGACCGATCCTGATTTCGTCGATGATGTCCCGCGATACCTTCATGCGCGACTGGGTGGTGAACGGTGAAAAGGACACCGACCAGATGACCCGTTACCTCGACGAGGTCATGACCCATTACGGCGCCTACACCGCGTTCTTCGTCTCCAACAGCACCCACACCTACTACCACGCCAAAGGCGTGCTCAAGCAGGTGAGGATCGACGAGCCGCGCGATGCCTGGTACTTCCGTGTCCGCGACATGAAGGATCCGTACGAGATCAACGTCGACCCGGACCTGGCGAACAAGGACAACATGACCTTCTTCATCAACTACAAGGTCTACGACTACCACGGCCGCTTCATCGGCGCGGCCGGCGTGGGGCTGACGGTGGACGCGGTGATCAAGCTGATCGACAAGTACCAGCAGCGCTACCAGCGCAGCGTGTATTTCGTCGACACCTTCGGCCGGCTGGTGCTCACCGGTGCCGAAGGCGGCCCGGAAGGCGCCCGAGCCGGCAAGAGCCTGAACGACCTGGACAGCATGAGGAACCTGGTCAGCCAGTTGCCCAAGCCCCACAGCGGCAGCTACGAATATTCCGCCCACGGTCAGGGACATTTCCTCAACGTGCGGTTCATCCCGGAGCTCAACTGGTACTTGTTCGTCGACAAGCGCGAAGACGGCGCCCTGAGCGAAATCCGCCAGTCGCTGTACCTCAACCTGCTGATCTGCCTGCTGGTGACGCTGATCGTGCTGGCCTTGCTCAACCGGGTGATCCGCCGCTTCCAGGAAAAGATCCACGCCCAGGCCACCCTCGACAGCCTCACCGAACTGCCGAACCGACGCGGCTTCGACCTGCTCGCCGTGCAGGCCCTGCATGAGGCGCAGCGGGAACCGAAACCGCTGACCGCGCTGCTGCTGGACCTGGATCACTTCAAGGCGCTGAACGACACCTACGGCCACATGGCCGGCGACCAGGTGCTGATCGGCTTCGCCCGCGACCTGCAAAGCTGCCTGCGCCATTCCGACATCGTCTGCCGCTGGGGCGGTGAGGAATTCATCGTCTTGCTGAAGGACACCGACGGCGCCACCGGTCAGAAAATTGCCGAGAAGATCCGCCGACACGTCGAACAGCACGAATATGCCTACAACGGCCACGCCCTGAATCTGACCGTCAGCATCGGTGCCACCACCCTGCAACGGGACGATACCTTGCACAGCCTGCTGTCCCGGGCCGATCATGCGATGTACCGGGCCAAGCAAACCGGCCGCAACCGCACCTGCATGGAAATGCCGCACTCGACCTATGCCTGACTTCCCTCGCCCCGACCTCTGCCCGGCCTGCGGTGCCCGCAACGACTGCACCCTGGCCGACCCGCGCACCGCCGACCGCGCCTGCTGGTGCTACGGCGTGACCATCGATGCGGCGGTGCTCCAGGCCCTGCCGCCCGAACTGCGCGACCGCGCCTGCCTGTGCCCGCGCTGCGCGCAGGTCGAAGCGCAACTGCAAGCGTCCGGGCCGCCGATCCCGTAAGATGCGCGCCCCTTTGCCCACCGATTCCTGACCATGCGCGTCGACCGTTTCCTCAGCAACCTGCCCCGCTACAACCGTCAGCAAGTTCGCCTGCTGCTGGTGGAAAAGCGCGTGTGCATCGACGGAAAAGTCGTCAGCGACCCGCACAGCGACGTGCTGGAATTCAGCCGCGTCGAGGTGGACGGCGAAGTGCTGCAGGCCGGCAAACCGGCGCGCTACTTCATGCTGCACAAACCGCCGGGGTGCGTCAGCGCCACCCGCGACCCGCAGCACCCGACCGTACTCGACCTGATCCTGGAAGCGGACAAGGACGACCTGCACATCGCCGGCCGGCTGGATTTCAACACCACCGGGCTGATGCTGATCACCAACGACGGCGCCTGGTCGCGGCGCCTCACCCAGCCGCAGACCAAACTGCCGAAGGTCTACTACGTGGAGACCGAACAGGAAATCGGCCCGGAATATGCGAGCACATTCGCCCAGGGGATCTACTTCGCCTTCGAAGACCTGACCACGCAGCCGGCGGTGCTGGACGTGATCGGCCCGAAAACGGCGCGGTTGAGCATCGTCGAGGGCCGCTACCATCAGGTGAAGCGCATGTTCGGCCATTTCAACAACAAAGTGCTGCGCCTGCACCGCGAATCCATGGGCCCGCTGCACCTGGACGATGCGCTAAAACCGGGCGAGTACCGGGCTTTGCGCACCGAAGAGATCCATTTGTTCTAAGCCTGCGACCGCTCAGCAGAAGTTGTCGAACAAATTACCGACGGCACTTGCGCGATCCTGATCCCCCTGCTTGAATCAGGACGTCGGCCAAAATGTGACCGATGAGTCACAACATACTTCTAAGAAACCTTTTGCCGGCAGAGAGCCTCCAGGCTCCGCCTCCCCCGGCAAATCGCCCGCCAATAACAACACCCGTCGACCTGCCGTAACGGATCGACATGGGCCCGCAAAATTCCAGGCGTATGCCTACCTGTCACAAAGCTCGTGCAATCTTTTGCGCGCATACCCGCTTGCCAGGAGTCTTATGACATGAGGCCAGAAATCGCTGTGCTGGATATACAGGGTCAGTATCGGGTTTACACGGAGTTCTATCGCGCAGACGCCGCAGAGAAGACCATCATCTTGGTCAACGGCTCGATGGCCACGACTGCGTCGTTTGCGCAAACCGTCAAGAACCTGCACCCGCAATTCAACGTGGTCTGCTACGACCAGCCCTACGCTGGCCGCTCCAAGGCGCACAACCGCCACGACAGGATGCTGACCAAGGAAGTCGAGGCTCAGATCCTGCTGGAGCTGATCGACCACTTCGCCGCCGAGCATGTGCTGTCGTTCTCCTGGGGCGGCGCCGCCACCATGATGGCCCTGGCGCATCGTCCCCGGCGCATCGAAAGGGCCGTGATCAGTTCGTTCTCGCCGGTGATCAACGAACCGATGCGCGACTACCTCGAACGCGGCGTCGAACACCTCGGCAACCTGGACCGCGACCGCGTCGGCCATCTGGTGAACAACACCATCGGCAAGCACCTGCCGTCGCTGTTCAAGCGCTTCAACTACCGCCACGTCAGCAGCCTGGCCGAGCACGAATACGGGCAGATGCACTTTCACATCAACGAAGTGCTGAACAACGACCGCGACTGCTACCTGCGCGCCGCCAAGCAAATCGACGTGCCGGTGCTGTTCATGAACGGCGAATGGGACGAGTACACCTCGGCCGTGGACGCCAAGCTGTTCGGCAACCATGTGCAGCTGAGCACCTTCACCACGCTGCAGGCCACCGGCCACTTCCTCGACATGGAACACAAGGCCGCCTGCGAAGGCAGCCGCAAGGCATTGCTGGGTTTCCTGAAACCTGCGCAGCACAGCAGCCGCGCGCGCAACGCGTTCGCCCAGGACTACCATGCATTGGCCATCTGAAAAAGCGTCACCGCGAGCAAGCCTGCGCCACTGAAGTGTCGACCGACTTCACACCCGCAGCGCTTGCCCGCGACTGACCGACGGCACGTCTGTTTCAGGACTTTCAGAGCTCCGCGCGCAAAGAAAACTTCAATTCCGCGCCCGAGTCTGGTACAAAGTCAGCCGTTCCGAGCGGGTGTCGTATAATGGCATTACTCCAGCTTCCCAAGCTGATAACGAGGGTTCGATTCCCTTCACCCGCTCCAATCAGATTTCAGTCCTGCGTCGTTTGACGGGGATGAAAAAAACCGGCCTATAGCGCCGGTTTTTTTGTGTCTGGAATCTGGCATCCCATTCATGCAGAGCATCAGCTCACCTGAATGATAAATCCATAAAACAATATCTTAAGCCGTAAATTGCTAGTTAATAACCACAATATGAGAATTGTGCGCTTTGACAAAACCAAGGCCAACTCTATACTTTTGAGCACCCACGCACTCAGTCCCGCCTTAGGCCCATCATGCTGGAATTAAGCCTCAGCACCCCCAGTGAAATCGTCAAACGGCTTTGCGAACGCCTTCGCACCGAACGGTTGGCCCGGCAAATGACGCAGGCCGAAGTGGCGGCGCGCGCCGGCATCGGCACCAACACCGTGTCCAATCTGGAATCCGGGCGCAATGTCGGGTTCGAAAACGTGATTCGCGTGGCCATGGTGCTCGGGCGCGCCCATGAGCTCGAAAACCTGTTCATGCCGAAGCTGGACAGCCTGGACGATATCCTTCGCTACGAAAACAGCTCCACACGTCATCGTGTCAGGAGGAAGTCCGGCGATGCTTGAGCAAGTCGATGTCTACTACGACGGCTGGGGCGAACACTGGCAGTGGGGCACGCTGGTTTCCACGACGGCCCTCACGGGGCGCCCGTTGATCGTGTTCGAGTACAGCGACGAAGCGAAGCGCAGAGGGCTGGAGCTGTCCTCCCTCAAGCTTCCCTTGGAAGGCCCCAAGCTAAGCCGCGACTTCCCGCGCCATCAGTTGGGGCTTCCAGGCCCGGTCTACGATTCATTGCCCGACGGATGGGGCATGCTGTTGATGGATCGTCTCTTCAAGCGCCGCCGTCTGAACCCGGCTCGCATCGGGCCGCTGGAGCGGCTGGCCTACATCGGCAACAACGCCATGGGCGCGATGTCCTTCAAACCCGTGGCGCCCGAAGGGCTGGAGCCGCAAGAACACATTCCACTCGACCTGCTCGCGGCCGAGGTACGGGAGGTGCTCAATGGCGAAGGCGGCGAATTCCTGGAGAGGTTGCTGCTGGTCGGCGGCTCTCCCCAAGGCGCCAGGCCGAAGGCTTTGGTCTATCGCGATCCTCTGACACAAGCCTTTACGACGATTGCCACGCCGGGCTTCGAGGCTTGGTTGGTCAAGTTTCCGGCCAGGCAAGAACACCCTGAAGTCTGTGCCATCGAAATGGTCTACGCCGAATGCTTGCGCAAATGCGGCATCCGCACACCCGACACCCAGTACTTCAGCCTGCCGAACGGACTGGCAGCCTTCGCCACGCGGCGCTTTGACCGACAAGGCGAGCTCCGCGTACCCATGCAAAGTCTTGCGGCCTTCACCGGAGCCGATTTCCAGACCGCGGGCACGCTGGATTACGTCAGTTTCCTGCGGGCGACCCATCGCTGCACCAATGACATTCGGGAAAAGGCGCTGGCGTTCGAACGTGCAGCCTTCAACGTTGTGTTCAACAACCGGGACGATCACCCCAAGAACTTTGCCTACCTGATGTTACCTTCGGGCCAATGGACATTGGCGCCGGCCTACGACGTGACCTTCTGCGAAGGCCCCGGCGGATACCATCAAATGGATGTGATGGGCGAAGCACTGCAGATCGACCGGAAATCCCTGCTCAGACTTGCTGAGGAAGCCGAGATCCCGGCCGGCGCGGCAGGCGACATCCTTGACCGGATGTGCAACGTGGCCAGTCAGTTCGCGGCCATGGCCGAGCATGGATACCCCGGTGTGATCACCCGGGAAACGTTGCTGGCCATTCAGGACCGGATCGACGAAAACATTGCCCTGCTTCGCTGAGGCCTGCGTCGCCAGGAAGCGAATGCGTTGAAATGAAAAAACCGGTCGTGATGACCGGTTTTTTTTGTGCCTGCCCAACGGGCCGTCACCCCTTCGGTTCGACGTTATCCAACGCCTGGTTCACCGCCGCTTCCCCCAGCGCCACCAATTGCGCGATGCCCAGCGCGGTCCGGCGGTGGCCGGCGTCCAGCACGGCGGCGAAGTTGTTGAGCATTTCCGAGGCCGAGCCGAGGTTCTCGCTGGCGTTGGCCAGCAGGGATTCGGTGTCGTAGACGGGGTTGGGGAGGTACATGGGTTCGGCGTCGAGGGACGTGGCCATGATCCCGGCGGCCGGGTTCAAGTAATGGTCGAGCGCACGTTCTGCGGCTTCGTGAAGTTTTCGCGAGTCGATCGAGGTGTAGGGGGAAGTTGGATCGGTGGGGATTTCGGGCGGGTTCGGTGTTGGTTTTTTCATGATTTTTTACTCAGCGTGATGGTCAGAGCTGCCGCCTTCGGTTCCACGCGAAGGGTGGCAGCTGTACGCAGGTTGGAACCCGGGCCACTGAGCAAAACCCGGCAGACTCGAAGTCTCCCGCGCACAGCCGCCATAGCGGAGCGCACACCATCAAGATGCGCAGCATACGTCATGAAAGGTGCGTTTGCTTTCAGTGTTGTTCGGGGTTCCAATCCCGGCCGCCGACTCGTCAGCGACCCGCTCAGGCTAAAGAGCTGGCTTCCGACGGACAACCTGAAAACCGTGTGGGAAGGTTCGGCAAATCATGAACATGGATTAAACATCCCGGATCAAGTTATCGCCCTTGGAGAGCGCCTTCGCCCGGCAGCGACGGGCGCCCACCACAATGTCCTCAACGCGTAGCGACAATGAACAGCCGCGGAAACGGCAACAGCACCGAACCGTCAGGCAACGCCGGATAGGCCTGGGCCACGGCCGCCAGATAGTGCTCCAGGTACTGCGCCCGCTCCGCTTCCGTGAGGGGGCTGAGGAACGGAATCAGACCGCTGCCCTTGAACCATTCCACCACCCCCGCCGCACCGCCCGGCAACGGATGGTGATAGGTGGTGCGCCACACATCGACCCGTGAGCAGTGCGGGCGCAGCATCGAGAAGTAACCGCTGGCATCCGCCATTTCGGTGCGCTGCCCGGCGGCGCCCGCCAGTTTGCCGGCCCACGACCCGTTGGCGGCGACTTCGCGCATCAGCCGGTGGGACGGTTCATTGAGGTTGTCCGGCATCTGGATCGCCAGGCTCCCGCCGGGCGCAAGCTTGCCCGCCAGCGCCGGCAGCAACGTCGCGTGGTCGGGCACCCACTGCAACACCGCGTTGGCGAAGATCACATCGAACGGGCCTTCATCGGCCCATGCATCGATGTCTGCCACATCGAACCGCAATTGCGGCAGGCGCTTGCGGGCGGCCTCGATCATGTCCGGCGAACTGTCCAGCCCGCGCACCTGCGCCCCCGGGAAGCGCGACACCAGCAGCTCGGTCGAATTGCCGGGGCCGCAACCGATGTCGACCACCGTGCGCGCCTCGGGCGTGGGGATCGCCGCCAACAGATCACGGGCCGGACGGGTGCGTTCATCTTCGAAAGCGACATATTGCTTGGCGGACCAGCTCATTGCGTACTCCTGTCGGTGGGCATTGCAGCGGTTCGCTACGATACCGCCTCCCTTGCGCTCAGCTCCAGAGCGACACGTTGCAATCCGTGTCCGCAGCCGAACCGTCGAACCGCTCCGAAGCGTCGCTATGCCGGGCTTCAGGCCCATGACGGCAAAGCGACCGTTCGTCGAACCGCCAATGAGTCAGTTTTGACAGCTAAAAAAAGCTACCTATAGTCAATGGGCAGCAGTCGGAAGGAACCCGACGCATTCGATTTCGTGCAGGGAGCACGGCCAGCTCAATCCCCATGACCGGTGGGTTCCGTCCGTAGTGTGCTAGCAACGGCCAAGCGACAGGCAAGCGTTGCCGGGCTCGTCAACAGCCAGGCATTCACTATGAACAAGGAGCTTTACCATGTCTCGAGTCACGGATGTGCTGGTCTCTATCGACACCGAAACCATTCTGAAAAACTACCCCGGCATCAGCAAGAACCCGGCCTCGCCGACGATGATCGACTGGAAACACGTCTACATGGTCACCAACCAGGACAACGTGGTCAGCGGTCAGGCCGGGGGCGAACTGGACATCAAGGCCCAGGTCGGCGACCTGATCCGCTGGCGTGAGACCAGCCTGTCGCAGAGCTTCGAAAACGCGGTGATCTTCTACAAGTTCATCGGCAACCAGGGCAACGACCTGATCTCGCCGCCCTCGCCGCGCAAGGCCACGGCGTGCGTCGCCGTGCCGAACACCAGCAATCCGTCGGTGCCTAGCTGCCAGAAGGTCGACAACCACTACTGGTCGTCCGAAACCCTGGCATGCGGCCGCGTGACCTACCACTTCCATTTCCTGATCGTCGACCGCAATTGCCAGATCGTCGGTTGCTGCTCCTGGGATCCGTTCATCTCCATCCACAACTGACGAGGCTCCGGGCCTCCCGGCGACGGGGGGCCTGCCGGATCCGCCGCCGCCCTGCACGGAACAGGATGCCTGCCACGGCCGGGGCGGTCGCATTTCGCCCACATCATGAAAGGAATCCATGATGACTTCCGAACCGATCCCACCGCCGTCGACCCGCCCCGCCAAGGCGCTCAGCGCACTGTTGATCGTCGATGCCGAGTCCCTGCTGGCGAGATACCCGGATCCCAGCCTGGATCCCGACAACCCCACGGCCATCGATGCAGGTTTCGTTCTTCCGCTCAGCGGGAACGCCACAGGCAAAAAAAGCGGAAATGACAGCAAAGTGACACTCCCGATGGACATCGGCGACGAATGTCACCTGCGCGGAAGATCCATCAGCCTGATCGCCGAACATAGCGTGGTGTTCTATGCCATGGACATCGGCGACAGCGCCGTTCTTTCCACGCCCAAGCTGGTCGTCAAACCCGGCCTGACCGTTCCCGCCCCCGATCCCGACAACCCGACCGAACCCGCCAGCCACCGGGCCGACGACCACTACTGGCATTGCTCGGCAACGGCAAAGGGCTCGACGCCCTGCCGGTTCGATTTCATGTTGGTCAATCAGCGTTGCGAGGTGGCGGGGTGTTTCAGTTGGTCGGTCGAGGTGGAGATCAGGCCATGACAGGCGCCAAAGCCCAAGCCGCCGCTTCATGGTCGGCCAGCTCTGTTTGAAGTCGAATTTTCACTGATTGGCGGATGTCAGAACTTCAGGCCCCTTGCTGAGGATCACCGCCATGAAATTCGCCAAGATTTCCCAGACGCTCGCCCTGTGGGCGGGCAGTCCCAAGACGTTCATGGGCGCGTTGATCCTGATCGGGCTGTGGGGATTGAGCGGGCCGCTTTTCGGTTACAACGACACCTGGCAACTGATCATCAATACCTCGACCACCATCATCACGTTCCTGATGGTGTTCCTGATCCAGAACACCCAGAACCGTGACACGGACATCCTGCACCTGAAGCTGGACGAACTGCTGCGGGTCACCCAGGAGGCGCAGAACGCGATGCTCGGGCTGGAGTCGCTGGACCTGAAGCAGTTGGAGACGCTGCGCAAGCATTACCGGTCGCTGGGTGAGAACGAGGTGTTCAACCTGGAAGGGTTGGGGGACAAGAGCAAGCCGAAGCAGGATCTGAACGATTGTTGAGGGTTGCGGTGTTTGCTCCGCGAGTGACGGAGGGGCCTGCTGCGCAGGCCAGCGGGAGCAAGCTCCCTCGCCACGGTGGGATTGCGTGGTGGCCGTCAGCGGCTGGCCTGCAGGGCCCGGGCCATCTCCAGGTGGTTCTGCAGTTTGGGCAGGGTCTCGGCGGCGAAGGCCTTGATCTCAGGCACGTCGGTGGTCTGCGCTTCCTGCTCGATCTGCTGGATGGCCTCCTCCGTCGCCTTGACCTGACTGGCGGCGTAGGCCTGGTCGAAAGTCTCGCCCTCCAGGGCTTCGGGCATGAGCGTCTTGGCCTTGTCGGCCATGTCGTCGCGGGACGCTACTGGCAAGTCGAGTTTCTTGGCGATCTTCGCCAGGTGCTGGTTGGCGGTGGTGCGGTCGTTGATGACCACGATGGTGTAGTCCTTGACCTCTTTGGATTCCGACTTCTGGTGCGCCAGGCGGCTGGCTTCGATGTCGGCCATGCCTTTGGCCGAGGCATCGTTGATGAAGTCGGCGGGCGACTGGGCGAACGCGCTGCCGGCGCCCAGCGCCAGCAGGGTGAAGAAACTGATGTTGCGGACTCGGCTGGCCTTGCGGCTCATGGTCGCGCCCTCCTTCTCTGAAGCATTCAAGCGGGAGCTTGCGCCCCCGCCTCTCAATCAAACGGCTACTTCGACTTCTGCGCAGGCTTGCGGCCCATTTCGGCCTTGCCCGGATCCTTGTCGACGGTCGTGGTGGTGGTTTTACCACCCTTGCGGCCGGCCTCGGACGCCTTGGTCCGGTCGTTGGCGAAGTTTCCCGAGTTCGAGTTTCTTGAATTAGGCATGATTCTCTACCTCTTGGCGTTGATCGTGGCGAGCAGGTGCCCGCCTAGGTTGAGAATTTCCTGACCGCCAAAGGTTTAGAAAAGTTGCCCGCGCCGCGACGAACGGCGAGCGCGGTTCAGCTGTCCAGGGCGCGGTGGTTCAGGCGTTTGGCAGCGTACATGGCCTGGTCGGCGTGGCGGAACAGTTGCTGTTCTTCGCTGCCGTGCTCGGGATAGCGGGCGACGCCGATGCTCGGCTGGATGTGCAGGTTGTGGCCGTCCAGGCGCATGGGCTGCACCAGCACCTGTCGGATCTTTTCCGCAACGCCGTCGGCATCGTCTGCGGCGTGGACGCTGTGCAGCAGCACGATGAACTCGTCGCCGCCGATCCGCGCCACCGTGTCGGTCTCGCGCACGCAGCCCTTGAGCCGGTTGGCCACGGTCTGCAGGAGCATGTCGCCGACGGCATGGCCCAGCGAGTCGTTGACCTGCTTGAAGCGGTCCAGGTCGACGTACAGCAGCGCCAAGTACCCCGACTGCTCCCGGGCAAAGGCCAGGGCAGCCTTGAGCCGCTCGCGCAGCAGTTCTCGGTTGGGCAGTTGGGTGAGCTGGTCGTACTGCGCCATGTGCCGCAGGCGGGCGTGCAGTTGCTGGCGCTCGATGGCGGTGGCGATCTGCGCGCAGACGTACTGCAGCAGTTCCTTGTCCCGCTCGGTGTAGCGCTCGCCGCCGGGCAGGCTTTTGACGATCAGCGCGCCGATGGTGCCGTTCTTCGAGTTCAGCGGCACGCCCAGCCAGCAAGGGCCGTGCTGCCCGGCCACCAGTTCCTCGAACCCCGCAGGCGCGTCGGCGCTGTCGGGCGTCAACAGAATCGGCTGCCCGGTGCGGATCACTTCCGCGCACAGGCGTCCGGTCACGGTGCCTGGCTGCTCCGGCCGGCGCTCATCGTCGACGACGTGATAGGGAAAGTTCAGCTGCGCGCAGTGCTCGTCATACAGCGCCACGGAAAAATTCAGCGCCGGCAGCCATTCGCCGATGATCAAGTGGATGCGCTTGAACAGCGCCAGCAGGCCTTCGGCCGCGTGGGCCGCTTCGGAGATAGCGTAGAGCGCCGCCTGCCGGGATTCGGCCTGCTTGCGTTCGGTGATGTCCCGCGCCACGGCGATGCGCAGTTGGTCGACCTCCGACCAGCGCGCCGACCACAGGATGTGCACCACGCTGCCGTCCTTGCGCACGTAGCGGTTCTCGAAGTTGTGCTTGGGCTCGCCGCCCATGATCTCCCGGGCCGCCGCCAGGGTGCGCTCGCGGTCGGCCGGGTGGACGAAGTCGATCATCGCCTGGCCGATCAGCTCATCTGGCAGATAGCCGAGGATCCGCTCGCAGGCGGCGCTGACAAAAACGAAACGGCCCTGTTTATCCACCGCGCAGACGGCGTCCAGCAACAGATCGATGTAACTCGCCAGCGGCGCGGAGTTTCGGCTTTCCATGGTTCGGCGTAGGTGTCCGGACAATACAGCACTGATCAACCGTCCCTGACCTGGCTACTGCGCATCCTTGCGTTCGGTTTCAAGCCTTGTTCGGCATCAGCCCCGGCAACGCATGCACCAACGCGTTGACGGCGAAACCGATGAACATCACCCCGCACAGCCGGGTGATCGCCAGCTCATGGCGTTGATACAGCGTGCGCACCTGACGGGCGCCGACGATGCCGATGAGGATAGCGTAGGCCAGCAGGCCGCCCAGGAAACTCAAGGCGATGAGCATCGGCAGCATCGACCAGTTGAGCAGCTCGGCGCGGCTCGACAGCAGCGCAGTGAAGGTCGCCACCGCCACCGGGTAGGCCTTGGGGTTGGTCAGGCCGAACAGGATGCCGTGCCAGAACGGCTGGCGCGCCGCGCCCTGGGGCTGGTCGCCGTTGCTGCGCCGGGCCCGCACCGCACGCCAGCCGAGCCAGAACAGGTACAGGCCGCTGAGCACGCCGAGCACGTCGAACGCCGTGCTGCCGATTTCCCGGGCGCCGACGATGGCGATCAGCGCGGTGCTGCACCACACCACGTCGCCCAACAGGTGCCCGCACAGGAACCCGGCCCCGGCCCGCCGCCCGCGCGCCGCGCCGATGCCGAACACCGCCAGCACGCCAGGACCTGGCGTGATGCCGTAGATGAACCCCGAGGCCAGCACGGCCATCAGCAACGATGAAGTCATGGAAAACCTGCAAGCGCCGGAAAACGTGGCCGCCAGTCTATCCCAGCGTTTGGCGAATATTCACGGTTCGTTGAAAAAACGCATGCCCGCGTAGGGCTTTTGCCGACATGCGGCCAACCGCGAAGCCAGATCACCGACATGGGCCTCAAGCTTGTGGCCGTCCGGATCGAGAAAGTAGAACGACGCACCTTCGCTGCGGTTGTCCCGCCATTCCCGCACGTTCGCGGCACGGAGCCTCTGCACGAACGGCAGGAAACCGGCTTCGCCGAGGCTGAAGGCGTAATGGGTGTAGTCGGCGGCGGCCTCGGAGCTGCGCCCGGGATCCAGCGACAGGCACAACCACAGGCCCGGCAGCGACAGATAGGCTCCGGCGTCCCAAGTAGCCTCGACGCGCAGGCCCAGCACATCGCGGTAGAACGCCAGGCTGCGCGCAAGATCGGTGACCGCGAGGGTCAGGTGATTGAGCCCGGTGAGCATCGGTTCAGTAGCCTCGCAGGTCTTCGGGGACAACGTATTGCCGGCCGTCGTAGCTCAGGGTGATTTGGGTGGCGCCCAGTTCCGTGGTGCTGGACACGCACGCCTGGCCCGACTTGACGGTCTTCAGTCGCGTGCCTTTGGTGGTCACGATCAGGTCGGAAAACCCGTGATGGGTCTGCGGCCCGACCTCAAGGGTGCGGCGAAGCGTCTTGCCCTCGCCTTCGCAATTGGCCATCCACTCGCCGCTGTTCTTGTAGACCACCAGGCCCTCAAGCACCGGCCGCAACTTGTCGCCTTCGCGGACATACAGCGCCAGATCGGTTTTCTCGTAGGGGTTGGCCCGGGAACTGTGGTCGAAACTCGAACGCAGCCCGAACGCCCGCACATCCGTCGCCAGGCGGTAACGGGCGGTATCGATCTTGAGGTCGTCGAAACGGATGGCATCGGAGTTGAAGGCGCCGGGTTTGACGTAGGTGACCAACGGCTTGAGGCTGGAGGCGTTGACGACCGACAGTTCCAGGTCGAACACGCCGTCCTCGCTGCCGTCGGCATCCGGCACGAACGAGGATTTGGCGGAAATCGCCTGATTCGCGAAGGCCGGCCAGATCTTGCAGCGGGACAGGGAATGGCCGTTGAAGGGCTTGGTTTCGCAGGCGGCCTGGGCTTGGGCGGAGAGGGCCAGAAGGCCCAGGGCGATGAGAAATCGGGAACGGGTGAGCATTGTTCTTCCTTGATGACAGCCGTGGAGGCACTGCCTGCGGCCCAATCTGACACGGTAATAAGCTGCGCACTATAAACCACACGACAGAAATCCCACGCCTTTCATGCACTCGCCTGAACCACCATTTGTCCCGCCCTGCTCAACGCCCCACGCAGAACGAGTCTGGAGACATGAAAGTAACAGCCCTCATGAGACTGGCACTCGCCCTCCACCCTCGACCCCTTCCTGAATTCGCCGATTCAACCAGTTCAACGCCTGATCCCCACCCCGCCGCCCATGCCACGCCAGCACAAAGGTGAACGGCGCGATCTCGAACGGCGGCGGCACGACGGCCAGCGATGTCCGGTCGATCCCGTCCAGCGCCCGCGAAGCCACGGTCAGGATCAGGTCGGTGCCGGCGATCAGCTGCGGGGCGACGCTCCAGTGCGGCAGGCTGACGGCGACGCGGCGGCGTTCGCGCAGGGCGGTCAGGGTGCGTTCGATTTCCGGAGTGCCGCTGCCGCGCATCTCCAGCAGGACGTGGGGGCGGGCGAGGTAGGTCGGCAGGTCGAGCGCGCCGTCGGCGGGCAGGCTCTGGCGATCCAGCAGGCAGGCGTAGCGTTCTTCGAACAAGGGCGTGCTGCGCAGCTCGCCGGGCAGGTCGGGGAAGACGCCGGCGGCGACGTCGATGTCCCCGTTGAGCACGCCTTCGAGCATGCCTTCGCGGCTGGCGTGGCAGATCTGCAGGTCAATGCCCGGCGCTTCGTGACGCAGGGTGCGGATCAGCCCCGGCAGGATGATCGCGGCGCCGTAGTCGGACATGGCCACGCGGAAGGTGCGCCGGGCGCTGGCCGGGGCGAACGCGTTCGGCGCCAGCAGGGCCTGCACCTGCGCCAGGGTTTCGGCCAGCGGCGCCGCCAGTTCCAGGGCCCGGGCCGTGGGCGCCAGGCCGGCGCCGGCCCGCACCAGCAGCGGATCGCCGAGCAGGTCGCGCAGACGGGCCAGCGCATGGCTGACCGCCGGCTGGCTCAGGTGCAGGCGCTCGGCGGCACGGGTCACGTGACGCTCGAGGAGCAAGGCGTCGAGGATCACCAGCAGGTTGAGATCGACGCGGCGCAGAGCATTCATCCGATGCATGTTCCCGATAGCAAAACGGAATTTAAATCTGCGCGACGAATGCCCTAGAGTCCAGCGAAACCTTGCCGGAGACGATCCATGGGAACCTTGCAGTGGGCTGGACTGTTGCTGTTGGCGGCGCTTGCCGGCGCCGTGGTGCCGTTTCAGAGTGCGCTCAACCTCAACCTGGCGCGGGGCCTGGGGCATCCGCTGTGGGCGACGATGGTCTCGCTGGTGGTGAGCGTGCTGGTGTTGCTGCCGGTGATTGTCGCGCTGCGCCTGCCGCTGCCGTCGCTGACGCAGACGGGAATGCCGCCGTTGTGGATGTGGACCGGCGGGGCGTTCGGGGTGTGTTTCGTCGGGCTGGCGGTGGTGCTGCTGCCCAGGCTCGGCGCCTCGGGTTTTGTGGCCCTGGCGCTGGCCGGGCAGGTCATGTCCTCGATGGTGCTCGATCACTTCGGGTGGTTCGGGCTGGCGGAGAAACACCTGACGATGCCTCGGTTGGCGGGGGCGGCGCTGCTGATTGCCGGTGTGGTGCTGATCCAGTTCGGGGAGGGAGCCGGCAAGCCGGTGGCGGCTGCCGGTTGAGTGTCTTGGCCTGGACCGTTCCCGTGCCGTTCCGTCAGTCTTCGCGGGCAAGTCGAATCGTCGCACCGCCGCTCAATGCTGAGCATCCCGCGATCACTGTGGGAGACAGCCTGCTGGCGATGGCGTCAGTCAAGTCGCCGCAGTGCTGGCCACATTGTCCTGCGTTCCGCCAGGAACCCGGCGGGAGCGGCCGCCTCAGAACGCATTGCGGAAAATCTCCTCGATCTGCCGCTGATCCGCCGCCCGCGGGTTGGTGAAGCCGCACGCGTCTTTCAGGGCGTTGGCGGCGAGCACCGGGATGTCGGTGCATTTGGCGCCCAGGTCGCGCAGGCCGCCGGGGATCTCGACGTCCTTGGCCAGGCAGCGGATCGCGGCGATGGCCGCTTGCGCGCCCTCCTCCGGGCTGAAGCCGCGGATGTCCGCGCCCATGGCGTGGGCCACGTCGGTGAGGCGGTCGGCGCACACCAGCGCGTTGAAGGTCTGCACATGGGGCAGCAGCACTGCGTTGCAGACGCCGTGGGGCAGATCGTAGAAGCCGCCCAACTGGTGCGCCATCGCGTGCACGTAACCCAACGACGCATTGTTGAACGCCATGCCGGCCAGGAATTGCGCGTAGGCCATGTTCTCCCGCGCCGCCAGGTCGCTGCCGTCGCGCACCGCCAGGCGCAGGTTGTTGCTGATCAGGGTCATGGCCTTGAGTGCGCAGGCGTCGGTGATCGGGTTGGCGGCGGTGGACACATAGGCCTCGATGGCGTGGGTCAGCGCGTCCATGCCGGTGGCGGCGGTGAGGCCCTTGGGCATCGCCACCATCAGCGCCGGGTCGTTGACCGACAGCAGCGGCGTGACGTTGCGGTCGACGATGGCCATTTTCACGTGGCGCGACTCGTCGGTGATGATGCAGAAACGGGTCATCTCGCTGGCGGTGCCGGCCGTGGTGTTGATCGCGATCAGCGGCAGCTGCGGCTTGACGGAGCGGTCGACGCCTTCGTAGTCGCTGATGTGCCCGCCGTTGGTTGCGCACAGGGCGATGCCCTTGGCGCAGTCGTGGGGCGAGCCGCCGCCCAGGGACACCACGAAATCGCAGCGGCCGGCCTTGAGCATCTCCAGCCCCGCTTCGACGTTGGCGATGCTCGGGTTGGGCTTGGCGCCGTCGAAGGTCACCGAGTCGATGTCCTGCATCGCCAGTTTCTCGGCGATCATCTGCGCCACGCCGGCCTTGGCCAGGCCCGCGTCGGTGACGATCAGCGCCTTGCGCAGGCCGTAGTTGCGGATCGCGCCCATGGCGTCGTCCAGGCAGCCGCTGCCCATGATGTTGACGGCGGGAATGAAGAACGTGCTGCTCATGAACGGGTCTCCTGACAGGGGGCGAACCGGCTGCTCCGATCCGGCGGATGCGCACAGGATCGACCGAACGGTCACGGCCGTTGTTGATCTGGCTCAATGCCCGCTCGTGATAAAGTCGCCGCCCATCTGCCCCTTTGTTTGAGACCTGCCCTGCAATGACCGATTTTCTGGATGTCGACGACCGCCTCGAAGACTGGAACGCCCTGCGCGACACCGTGGCCTTCGGCGGCCTGCTCACGGGCAACGGCGCCAGCCGCGCGGTGTGGGACGACTTCGGCTACGACTCGCTGTTCGAGAATGCCCGCACGGTGGAGGAAAAACCGCTGGGCGCGTCCGAGCTGGCGGTCTTCGACGCCCTGCAGACGCGCAGCTTCGAACAGGTGCTGGGCGCGCTGAAGACCACCAGCCGGGTGAACAAGGCCCTGGCGGTCAGCTCGGCGGCACCGCGCAACCGCTACTACGCGATCAAGGAAGCGCTGATCAACACGGTGCACGCGGCGCACATCCCCTGGCGCCTGGTCGAGGCGTCGACCCTGGCGACGCTGGGCGAGGAACTGGCCCGCTACCGCACGGTGTTCACCACCAACTACGACCTGCTCAACCACTGGGCGATCCAGCACGGCGGCGACGCCGTCGACGACCTGTTCAACGGCCCCGACGCCGGTTTCGACCTGTGCGCGAACGCCACGCACAAGCCGCGCCTGCTGTACCTGCACGGCGGCCTGCACCTGGTGCGCAACCAGGACGGCACGGCGCGCCGGCTGGCTTCGACCGAAGGCACGCTGCTGGGCCAGTTCGCCATCAACAACACGATCAAGACCCTCGACGACGTGCCTCTGATCGTCAACGAAGGGCCGGTGGCGGACAAGCTCAAGACCATCCGCAGTTCTGACTACCTGTCGTTCTGCCTGAACCAGTTGCAGCGGCACGGCGACAACCTGTGCCTGTTCGGCCATGCCCTGGGCGAGCAGGACGCGCACATCGTCCGCGCCTTGCGCCTGGCCCAACCCAAGGTCCTGGCGATCTCGGTCTACCCGCGCAGCAGCGCGTTCATTCAGCACCAGAAACGCCATTACGCCAGGCTGTTCGAGGGAACCGCGACCGAACTGCGCTTCTTCGACGCCAAGAGCCATGCGCTGGGGAATCCGAAGCTGTCGGTGCCCGTCGAGCTCTGATCTGTGGCGAGGGAGCTTGCTCCCTCGCCACAGGGGCTATCACTCTTCGGCGCTGTGCACCACCACCAGCAACTGCGCCTGCTCCTCGCCCACCGAGCGGATCCGGTGCGGCTTCTGCGCGTTGAAGTGCAGCGCGTCGCCCTTCTCCAGCAGCACCCGTTCGGTCATGAAGTCCACTTCCACCCGGCCTTCGTGGACGAACAGGAATTCCTCGCCCAAATGTTCCTTGAACGTCTTGTCGGTGAACTCGGCGGGCGGGTAGATGATGAACGGCAGCAGGCTGCGCTCGCTCACCTGACGGGCCAGCACCGCGTAGCCGTGGCTGTGGTCGTTGGCGGCCAGCGACTGGCGCTCGTGGCTGCGCACCAGGCTGTAGCTGTCGAGGCTGACGTTGTCCTCGGAGAACAGTTCCTCGACCTTCACGTTCAGCGCCTTGGCCAGTTTCAGCGCGGCGGCGATCGATGGCGTGTTGAGCCCGCGCTCGACCTTGGACAGGTAACTCTTGGTCATGCCGGATTTCTCGGCCAAGGCCTCGAGTGTCACGCCAAGTTTTTTTCTCAATAATTTCAAACGGATAGACATGCGAAGCGATTAATCCATCAAGGAAGCGACGATTATTCCTTGCCAATGACACAAAGTGTCATATAGCCTCTTTAGTGTCATTTGCAGTCACCCACGACCTTGCGAGCAGCGGAGCGACAGCAAACCCGACGTCCGTTGAACCCCCCAAAGGACACCGATATGGCCAAGACATTAGCACTACCCAAAGAGCAACTGGTCAAGCAGGCGCTGACGCAGATGCAGAACACCCTGGCGGATAATACGTGGACAGACCGGCAAAAGCTGGCCCTGACCTGCCGCATCCTGTTCGAGAACGGCCACGACGCCGGCCTCGCCGGGCAGATCACCGCCCGCGGGCCGCGGCCCGGCACTTACTGGACCCAGCAACTGGGCCTGGGTTTCGACGAGATCACCGCAAGCAACCTGCTGCTGGTCAACGAAGACCTGGAAGTGCTCGAAGGCCACGGCATGGCCAACCCGGCCAACCGCTTCCACAGCTGGGTGTACCGCGCCCGGCCGGACGTGAACTGCATCATCCACACGCACCCGACGCACATCGCCGCCCTGTCGATGCTGGAAGTGCCGCTGGAGATTTCCCACATGGACCTGTGCCCGCTGT
This sequence comes from Pseudomonas ekonensis, assembly GCF_019145435.1. Lineage (NCBI taxonomy): Bacteria > Pseudomonadati > Pseudomonadota > Gammaproteobacteria > Pseudomonadales > Pseudomonadaceae > Pseudomonas > Pseudomonas ekonensis. The sequence continues at coordinate 1,098,344 of NZ_JAHSTS010000002.1, forward strand.
ACGACGACTGCGCCTTCCTCGAAGGCTGGCCGGGCGTGCCGGTGGGCAACGAAGAAGGCGAGCTGATCGCCGGCGCCCTGGGCGACAAGCGGGCGATCCTGCTGTCGCACCACGGACAGCTGTCCACCGGCGCCACCATCGAGGAGGCCTGCGTGATCGCGCAATTGATCGAGCGCGCCGCCAAACTGCAACTGCTGGCGATGGCGGCGGGCACCGTCAAGCCGATCATCCCGGCGCTGGGCCGCGAAGCCCATGACTGGGTGTCCAAGCCCAAGCGCCATGCCGCCGCCTTCAACTACTACGCCCGGCAGAATCTGCGCCAGCACGCCGATTGCCTGAACTGAAGCCCCTTTTCCACGGAGTCACTCCCATGTCCAAGACCGACATTCACGGCATCATCGGCTACACCGTCACCCCGTTCGGCGCCCACGGCGAAGGCCTCGACCTGCCGGCCCTCGGCCGCTCCATCGACCGGATGATCGACAGCGGCGTCCACGCCATCGCCCCGCTGGGCAGCACAGGCGAAGGCGCCTACCTGAGCGACGCCGAGTGGGATCAGGTCGCCGAGTTCAGCATTCGCCACGTGGCCAAGCGGGTGCCGACCATCGTCAGCGTGTCCGACCTGACCACCGCCAAGGCCGTCCGTCGTGCCCGTTTCGCCGAAGCCCACGGCGCCGACGTGGTGATGGTGCTGCCGGCCTCCTACTGGAAGCTCAGCGAAGCGGAGATCCTCGCCCACTACCGCGCCATCGGCGACAGCATCGGCGTGCCGATCATGCTCTACAACAACCCGGCCACCAGCGGCACCGACATGTCGGTGGAGCTGATCCTGCGCATCGTCAACGGCGTGGAGAACGTGACCATGGTCAAGGAGAGCACCGGCGACATCCAGCGCATGCACAAGCTGCAACTGCTCGGCGAAGGCCGGGTGCCGTTCTACAACGGCTGCAACCCGCTGGCCCTGGAAGCGTTCGCCGCCGGGGCCCGAGGTTGGTGCACGGCGGCGCCGAACCTGATCGCGCCACTCAACCTGGACCTGTACGCCGCCACGCTGGCGGGCGACCTGGCCAAGGCGCGGGAGCTGTTCTACCGCCAGTTGCCGCTGCTGGACTTCATCCTCAAGGGCGGCCTGCCGGCGACGATCAAGGCCGGCCTGCGCGAGACCGGGCTGGAGGCCGGCGACCCGCGCCTGCCGGTGTTCCCGCTGAGCGAGGCCGGACGCACGCAACTCAAGGCGCTGCTCAAGCTCCTGCGCTGATTCCGCCCTCCTGCAGGAGCGGGCCCGCTCGCGATGAGGCCGGCACAATCGAATGCCAGGCCGCCATCGCGAGCGGGCCCGCGCCCGCATCGGCGGTTCAGAGGACCGGCCGCGCCTTGTCCTTGACCGTCTTCGAAGGCCCGTTGGCCTTGACGCTGGCGATGCCCTTGTCGCAGGCGGCATCGGACGAATAGGCCTCGCTGCTGCCGATGACCTGGTGATTGGCAGCCTTGAGGTTGAAGTACGGGTGGCCGTCCTTCGTCGATTTTCGCTCGTAGCGTTCATCCAGCGGACTGTTGGCCTGCACCGCCGCGATGCCGGCCAGGGCCGCCGCGTGGGTGGTGTAAAGCTCGCCGGTCAAAATGGTCTCGGCGTTGGCGGCCTTCAGGACGAACCTGAACTGGCCGTTGCTGCTTTTGCTCAATTCGTACCATCCGGACATGTTCCTGCTCCCGTCGATTGGACTTCCGACAGTAAAGACCCTTTGCGCGGTTCGGCCACCGCATGACCTGTCGTTTGCCAACATGACAAATAGCAATCATTCTCGATATCATTCGCGCCTTTCTGCGCCCCCCCGCTCCGTCGAGAAGGATATCCATGTCCCGCCCAACGCCCGATCCTCTGCCGGTGGATTCATTTCGCCGGTTCTACAGGGACATCCTGCATTACCTGCACAAACGCACGGACAACCCCAGCGACGCGGCGGACATGACCCAGGACGTCTTCACCCAGTGGCTCGACTACCGCGACCGGGCCCAGGTCGAGCAGCCACGGGCCTTCCTGTTCCAGATGGCGCGCAATCTGCTGCGCGACCACTGGCGGCGACAGAAAGTGCGACATATCATCCAGCCCGCCCACGAGGCGGACCCGGAGCCTATGGCCGACGAACGCCAGGATCCGCTGGCCGCAGCGCAACGCCAGCAGCGCCTGGAACAGCTCAAGGCGGTGCTGGGCGAACTGTCGCCGCGCCGGCGCGAGGCACTGATGCTGCACCGCTTCGAAGGCCTGAGCCAGGCGCAGATCGCCGAGCGCATGGGCATCTCGCTGAGCATGGTGGAAAAGCACATCGCCTGTGCGCTGTTGCACTGCAAGCAACGCCTGGATCACGACAACGGCACGGAGCAGCCTCAATGAACGTCCCTCACGATTTGACCGTTGGCCCGGCGGGCGACAGCGTCGACGCGCAAGCCGCCGCCTGGTTCACGCGCAACCGCCGGCAACCGGGCCCCGCCACGCGCCGGGCATTCGAGTGGTGGCTGCGCGAGCCCGAACACGCCAAGGCCTATCAGGCGTTCGAAGCGCTGTGGGCCGACCTGGAAGGATTGCGGCCCTCGCAACGGCCGGCGGCCGTGGCGCCGCGAAAACCCGTCAGCCGTTGGCGCCCGGCGCTGGCGACGGCGGCGGCGTTGCTCTGCGCCGTGCTGGCCTTGCCGTTGGGCACGTCCCACGCGGTGCATCACCAACAGATCGCCACGCAGTCCAGGGACATGCGCACTCTCGAACTGCCGGACGGCAGCACGTTGTCGGTCAACGCCAACACGCAGCTGCGCATCGAGTTCGACAGCCAGCAGCGCCGGCTCATCCTCGAGCGCGGCCAGTTCTATGTGGACGTGGCGCCGGACAAGGAACGGCCGCTGTGGGTGCAGGCCGGCGACGCGACCGTGCGGGTGGTCGGCACCGGCTTCGATGTGCGGCGCAGCGATGCGCAACTGGTGGTGAGCGTCGCCCATGGCCAGGTGGCTTTCGCGCCGGCCAACCGGGCGCCGCTGCTGCTCGGTGCGCAGCAGCAAGCCGCGGTCGATCTGGCCGACGGCGCCGTGCGCCAGCAGACCCTGGCCGACGGCCAGGTGGCCGACTGGCGCACCGGGCATCTGTCGTTCCGCAACCGCGACCTCGCCAGCCTGGTGGACGAGCTGAACCTCTACCGCCCTCACCCTGTGCTGCTGGCCAACGCCAGACTGGGGCAGATCAAGGTTTCCGGCCATCTCGACACCCAGGACCCGGACGCCCTGGTCAACGCCCTGCCCGCCCTGATTCCGGTGAAGGCCGTGCCCCTGGCCGACGGCCGCATCCGCCTGGAAAACCGCTGACGGCACCTCACATGAGAATATTTTGCATTCGCATGTGAGGTTTTTTTCGCCTGTCCCGTCTTCCTCCGGTCTGCGTTCCGAACGCAGGCCTTTCCGGCCCTTTTGCCGCTTTGGGGGATTCCATGTTTCGCGTGCTTTCGCCGTACCCGCTCACCTGCCTTCGACCGACCCTGCTCGCCGCCTGCCTGGCGTTCAGCGTTCAGGCCCATGCCGACAACCTCAGCCTGCATCTGCCGGCGCAGCCGCTGGCCGCCTCGCTGAGCCAGATCGCGCAGCAGGCCGGGATCCAGCTGCTGTTCGATGAAGCGCAGCTGCGCGACCTCAAGGCCCCGGCCCTCGACGGCGAATACAGCGCGGAAGCCGCCATCCGGCAATTGCTGGAAAACAGCCCGTTCGGCCTGATCAAGGTCAACCAGACCTATGTGGTGCGCCCTCAAGAACCCGTGGCCAGCAGCGGCGACGGGATCCAGCTCGACGCCCTGAGCGTGATCGGCAGCGGCACCGAGGTCGATTCCGGCACCGTGGGCCGCTCGACCCTGACCCAGGCCGACATCGACCGCCGCCAGCCCGCCAACATCCCCAGCCTGCTCGCCACCCTGCCGGGCGTGAGCATGGGCGGATCGATGAAGCCCGGCGGCCAGACCATCAACATCTGGGGCCTGGGCGACGCCGAGGACGTACCGCTGACCGTCGACGGCGCCACCAAGAGCGGCTTCGAGCGCTATCAGCAGGGCACGATTTTCATCGAGCCGGAACTGATCAAACGCATCGAGGTGGAAAAAGGCCCGCACTCGGTGCTCACTGGCAACGGCGGCTTCGGCGGCACCGTCCACATGGAAACCAAGGACGCGCCGGACCTGCTGCAAGAAGGTCGCAACAGCGGCGCGATGGTCAAGTACGGCTACGCCAGCAACGACCATCAGCAGACCTACAGCGGCGCCGCGTTCGGCCGCACCGAAGACGGCCGCGCCGACGCGCTGGTGTACCTGACCCGACGCGACGGCGGCGACATGAAGCTGGCCGGTACCCCGCCGGATCCGGACAACCAGTTCCCGATCAACCCCAAGCGCCTGCCCAACAGCGCCCAGGACCTGGACGGCCAGTTGCTCAAGTTCAACCTGCACCTGGACGACGAGCACAGCGTGGGCCTGTCCTACTCGCGTTCGCAAAGCGAGCGCTGGACACCGTTCTCGTCCGCCAGCTACCCGACGCCGCCGACCTGGTCCAACATCAAGCAGTACGGCTACGACAAGGCGCTCAAGCGCTTCCTGGCCAACCGCGAAACCGTCGACACCACCTGGTCGGCCAAGTACCAGTACCAGCCGCTGGACAACCGCCTGATCGACTTCAAGCTCAGCTATTCGGAGTCCAACACCGACCAGACCGACGAGCGCGACGCCACGGCGTTCTTCCAGACCTCCACCGGCGGACGCAAGATGGACACCGCCTACAAGGACCGCATCGTCGAGGCCAGCAACGTCAGCCTGTTCGAGACCGGCCCGCTGGCCCACGCGTTCACCACCGGCGTGCAACTGCGCCGCCACAGCCGCGACACCGAAATGTGGATGCCGGGCAAGGCCTACGAGGTGCCCAAGTACAACGGCGGCCGCTTCCAGCCCAGCTTCATGCCCCAGGGCAAGGTCGACACCAACAGCGTCTACTTCCAGGATGCCATCACCCTGGGCGACTTCACCCTGACCCCGTCCCTGCGCTACGACCACGTGCGCAACCGCGGCGAAGCCAACGAAGCGCCGTACTACAACAACCCGGATCCGGCCTTCGGCCATGACTACAGCGACCGCACCTACACCGGCTGGTCGCCGCGCCTGTCGGCCTTCTGGCGGATGACCCCGGACGTCGGCTTCTTCGTCGACTACAGCAAGACCTGGCGCGCGCCGGTGATCGACGAACAGTACGAAGTCCAGGGCCTGGGCAGCCGCACCGCCACCAGCGTCGACCTCGACCCGGAACGCATCACCGGCTGGCGCGCCGGCAACATCAGCCACTTCGCCGGCGTGTTCACCGACCACGACAACGTGCAGGTGCGCACCACCCTGTTCCGCAACAAGATCGACGACGAGATCTTCAAGGCCACCGGCATCGGCTGCGAAAACCAGGCGATCAAGGGCGGCAGCATCGCCACCGACTGCAAAGGCATGGGCCCGATGGGCAACTACCGCAACATCGGCGGGGTGACCATCAAGGGCTTCGAGGTCGAGAGCTTCTATGACTCGACGTACCTGTTCGGCTCGCTGTCCTACTCGTGGATGACCGGCAAGCACGAGGGGGCCTACACCAACCCGTGGGGGCCGGACGTCTGGGCCCGGGACATTCCGCCGGCCAAGTGGGTGGCGGTGCTCGGCGTGAAGATCCCGTCCTGGGACGCTCAGGTCGGCTGGCAAGGCGAGTTCGTGCGCCAGACCGACCGCCTGCCGAGCGACAAGTACGGCTCCGGCAAGAACACCGTAGGCGATGTGTTCTACGACCAGTACGACAACGACCGCTACAACGTGCAGGGCCTGTTCGCCAACTGGAAACCGCAGCAGCCTTACCTCAAGGGCACCGAGGTGAACCTGACCGTCGACAACCTGTTCAACGAGGACTACCGCCCGGCCCTCAGCGGTGACCGCGCCTACAGCCAGGGGCGCAACGCCAAAGTGAGCGTGACGCGGTTCTTCTGACCCGTCCGGCGGCGCCCTTGCGGGCGCCGGCCTGCTGGCTCCCGCAAGGGCGCCGCCGGTCGGCTACAGGGTGATCTTGGTGCCCAGCAGCCCGAGGAACCCGGCCAGCCAGTGCGGATGCGCCGGCCAGGCCGGGGCGGTGGCCAGGTTGCCCTGGACATGGCCCTCGGTCACCGGGATGTCGATGTAGGTACCGCCGGCCAGACGCACCTCCGGCGCACAGGCCGGGTAGGCGCTGCACTCGCGCCCCTCCAGAACGCCCGCCGCCGCCAGCAGCTGCGCCCCGTGGCACACCGCCGCGATCGGCTTGCCGGCCTGGTCGAAGGCGCGCACCAGCTCCAGCACCTTCTCGTTCAACCGCAGGTATTCCGGCGCACGGCCGCCGGGGATCAGCAAGGCGTCGTAGTCCTTGGCCTGGACCTTGGCGAAATCGAAGTTCAGGGCGAACAGGTGACCGGGTTTCTCGCTGTAGGTCTGGTCGCCTTCGAAATCATGGATCGCCGTGCGCACCGTCTTGCCCGCCGCCTTGTCCGGGCACACGGCATGCACGGTGTGACCGACCATCTGCAGGGCCTGGAACGGCACCATCACTTCATAGTCTTCGACATAGTCGCCGACCAGCATCAGGATTTTCTTTGCGGCCATGGCCCAGGCTCCTCAGGTAAATGCACAGGAACCTACAAGGTAGACCGGATTCGCCGCCTCTGCGGACTTGTGGCTTGCACCTTGCCGCTTACCGCTTACCGCTTACCGCTTACCGCTTACCGCTTACCGCTTGCCGCTTGCCGCTTGCCGCTTGCAACCAAACTGTACCGACCATTCTGCGGCCAGCTGTAAGCGCCAAACCCGGCGGTTTATGGCTAGATGAACCCACCTCCCTGCCACCTTCCTTACCGGTCGCCAACATGTCCTCCCGCGAAAACACCGGCATGGCCCTGGGCCTGCTCGGCGTTGTGATCTTCAGCCTCACCCTGCCCTTCACCCGGATCGTGGTGCAGGAACTGCACCCGCTGCTCAACGGCCTGGGCCGTGCCTTGTTCGCGGCGGTGCCGGCGGCATTGTTGCTGTTGTGGCGACGGGAAAAGTGGCCGACCTGGCATCAGGTCAAAGGCCTGAGCCTGGTGATCGCCGGCGTGATCCTGGGCTTTCCGGTGCTGTCGGCCTGGGCCATGCAGACCTTGCCGGCGTCCCATGGCGCACTGGTCAACGGCCTGCAACCGCTGTGCGTGGCGCTGTACGCCGCGTGGCTGTCCCACGAGCGGCCGTCGAAGGCCTTCTGGGCCTGCGCAGCCCTGGGCAGCGCGCTGGTGCTCGGCTACGCGCTGCTCAGCGGCGCCGGCAGCATCCAGGCCGGCGACCTGCTGATGCTCGCCGCCATTGCGGTGGGTGGACTGGGCTACGCCGAGGGCGGCCGGCTGGCCAAGGAGATGGGCGGCTGGCAGGTGATCTGCTGGGCGCTGGTGCTGTCGACGCCGCTGCTGGTCGGCCCGGTGCTGTACCTGGCGCTGCAGCATCAGGGCGCGGTGTCGGCGAAGACCTGGTGGGCGTTCGGCTACGTCGCGCTGTTCTCGCAGTTCATCGGCTTCTTCGCCTGGTACGCCGGCCTGGCCATGGGCGGCATCGCCCGGGTCAGCCAGATCCAGCTGCTGCAGATCTTCTTCACCATCGCGTTTTCGGCGCTGTTCTTCGGCGAGCACGTGGAGCCGGTCACCTGGGTGTTTGCCTGCGGGGTGATCGCGACGGTGATGCTCGGGCGCAAGACCGCGGTGCAATCGAAGGTGAGAGCCACCGCCTAGGTTTTGCCCGGCGGTGATTTGACTGACGCCATCGCCAGCCTGCTGGCGATGGCGTCCGCCCAGCCCCCCGCAACTCAGGTCAGGCCAGGTAACCGTCGGCCCGCAGCAGGGTTTCCAGGCAGTGCTCGCTGATGTGGTAGAACGCCTTCAGTTCCTGGATCTTCTCCAGCAGCCGGGCCGGATCCACCGGTTCGGCGCGCTTGACCGCCAGGATCATCTTGTTCTTGTTGGTGTGCTCCAGCGAAATGAACTCGAACACCTTGGTCTCGTAGCCGCAGGCCTCCAGGAACAGCGCGCGCAGGCTGTCGGTGACCATTTCCGCCTGCTGCCCCAGGTGCAGGCCGTATTGCAGCATCGGCTTGAGCAGCGCCGGGCTCTGGATCTGCAGGCGGATCTGCTTGTGGCAGCACGGCGAGCACAGGATGATCGACGCCCCGGAGCGGATGCCGGTGTGGATCGCGTAATCGGTGGCGATGTCGCAGGCATGCAGGGCGATCATCACGTCCAGCTCGCTCGGCGCCACGCTGCGCACGTCGCCGCACTTGAACGCCAGGCCCGGGTGCGCCAGCTTCTGCGCGGCGGCGTTGCACAGGTCGACCATCTCTTGGCGCAGCTCGACGCCGGTGACTTCGCCCTCGGCCTTGAGGGTGTTGCGCAGGTAGTCATGGATGGCGAAGGTCAGGTAGCCCTTGCCCGAGCCGAAGTCCGCCACCCGCACCGGTTTGTCCAGCGCCAGCGGCGACGAGGTCAGCGCATGGCTGAACACTTCGATGAACTTGTTGATCTGCTTCCACTTGCGCGACATCGCCGGGATCAGCTCGCCCTGGGCGTTGGTCACGCCCAGGTCCGTGAGGAACGGCCGGTTCAGTTCGAGGAAGCGGTGCTTCTCGCGGTTGTGGCCGGCGGTCGGCGCTTCGCGCAGTTGCTGGGGTTTGCTCATGAACAGCGAAGGCTTGCCCTTCTTGCTGTATTCGAGCTGGGCTTCGTCGGTCAGCGTCAGCAGGTGCGCGTTCCTGAACGACCCGGGCAACAGACCGGCGACCGCCGCCACACCGTCGGCCAGGGCCAGGTTCTTGGTGATGTCGCGGGTCTTGTAGCGGTAGACGAAGGACAGGCTCGGCTGGCCCTTGACCGTCACCGGTTTGATGATGACCCGCTGCAGGTCCGCCTCGTCGCCGACGTACCGGGCCAGCACCAGTTTGATGAAGCCGTTCTGATCGAGGCTGGTTTGCAGCAGGCCGATGAACCTGGCGTGCTGATCGGGGGTGGAAGCGGCGGTGACGGACATGCGGAAAACGGCCTCGGACGGGGCAAATCGGGAATGGCGCACAGTTTAGGGGGGATGGGCGTCGGGGACACGCAGTTATTTGCCCAACGGCGCAGATTCCCCCTGTGCCGGATCGCCACAGGCCTCAGCCCAGCACCACCAGGCGGTTCGGCAACTCGTTGCGCACCTGGGTCACCGGCACATGCACCTTGAGCAGTTCGCCGCAGGCCTCGATGCACGCGACGAAGCCCTGCAATGTCTGCCCCTGGCGCACCTGCTCGGTGAACGTTGCGACGATCGCATCCCAGCTGCGGTTGTCCAGTCGGCGGGAGATGCCTTCGTCCACCAGGATCTCCACGTAGCGCTCGGCCTCGCAGACGAAGATCAGCATCCCGGTGCCGCCCACCGTGTGGTGCAGGTTCTGCTCCAGGAACTGCCGGCGCGCCAGGTTCGACGCCCGCCAGTGGCGCACCCGGCGCGGCACCAGGTGGGTGGTGACCTTGGGCAGGCGGAACACCAGGCACAGCACGATGAACACACCCCACTGCACCACCAGCAGGCTGCGCAGGGTCAGCCAGCCGGTGAAGTAATGCACGACGCCCGGCAGCACCAGCGCCAGCAGGCTGGCCCACAGCAGCGGGACGTAGGCGTAGTCGTCGGCGCGGGCGGCCAGCACCGTCACCAGTTCGGCGTCGGTCTCGCGCTCGACCCGGGCGATCGCCTCGGCGACCTTGCGTTGTTCGTGTTCGGTCAGTAATGCCATGTCGTGAAATGCCCAGTCTTATTGTTGTGTCACCAGCCGCCGGACGATCCGCCGCCGCCGAAACTGCCCCCGCCGCCGCTGAAGCCTCCGCCCCCGCCGCCACCGAAGCCGCCACCGCCGAAACCGCCGCCCGATCCCCCGGAACCGCCCCGGCCGGCGGGAAGGATACCGAGCATCTGGCAGACAAAGACAGTCAGGATGAACAACATGACGAGAAACACGAACAGGGTCGGATGGCGGGAGACGAAATCGTCCGCCGGATCGCCCGCCGGTTCGTACACCGTCGACGGCTCGTCCAGCGGATTGCCGCCCAGCACCACCAGCATCGCCGCCACGCCGTCGCTGATGCCCTTGCTGAAGTTGCCGGCCTTGAAGGCCGGCGTGATGACCTGATGGATGATCACCGAACCCTGGGCGTCGGTCAGCCGATCCTCCAGGCCGTAGCCGACTTCGATGCGCAACTTGCGCTCGGCGCGGGCGACGATCAGCAGCGCGCCGTTGTCCTTGTCTTTCTGGCCGATGCCCCAATGCCGGCCGAGCTGGACGCCGAAGTCCTCGATGGTGTCGCCCTGCAGGTCCGGCAACGTGACCACGACCACCTGCTCGCCGGTGGCCTGCTCGTGGGCCTGCAGTTGCTGGCTCAACTGGGCGCGCACCGACGGCTCGATCATCTGCGCCTGATCCACCACCCGCCCGGTCAGGGCCGGGAACGTCAGTTCGGCCAACGCGCTGCCGGCCAACAGCCACAGCGTCAGCGCCAGACCCGCCCTCAACATGCGCATGGCCGGCACCGGATCAGAACTTCACTTGCGGCGCCTTGTCCGCGCCGGGGCTGGTGGCCTCGAAGGTCTCGCGCACCGGCAGGTCGCTGTACATCACCTTGTGCCAGAGCAGGCCGGGGAAGGTGCGGATCTCGGTGTTGTACTTCTGCACCGCCAGGATGAAGTCGCGCCGGGCCACGCTGATGCGGTTCTCCGTGCCTTCGAGCTGGGACTGCAAGGCGAGGAAGTTCTGGTTGGCCTTAAGGTCCGGGTAGCGCTCGGACACCACCATCAGCCGGCTCAAGGCGCCGCTGAGCTGATCCTGGGCCTGCTGGAACTGCTTGAGCCTTTCCGGGTTGTCGAGGGTGCTGGCGTCGACCTGGATCGAGGTGGCCTTGGCCCGCGCCTCGACCACGGCGGTCAGGGTCGCTTCCTCATGCTTGGCGTAGCCCTTGACCGTCTCCACCAGGTTGGGGATCAGGTCGGCGCGCCGCTGGTACTGGTTCTGCACCTGGCCCCAGGCGGCCTTGGCCTGCTCGTCGAGGGTCGGGATGTTGTTGATGCCGCAGGCGGTCAACAGCGTGGCCAGCACCAGCAAGGTGGCGACCTGCAAACGCGAACGGTGGGCGGGACTGACATTCATCGCACGGGTGCTCCCTGGCGCATTCCATTAAAAGGCGATCGCGAAACATTCTCGGCGGGCTCTTGGGGCATAATCGCCCGCGCCACTGGATTGCCGCAGGCCGATGGGCTACAAAGAGGCCCTGCGCGATCGCGTCGCCGAACACCGGCGACGTTTTTTCGGCTGTCGTTTTTTCAATCAGCACCCGAACAACAATAGTCGCTCCCTAAATTTTGGCTGGCCGGCATCGCATTGCCGTTTAGGCCCTTGAGAAAACCATTCATGAAGAAGCTGTGTTTGCTGGGCCTGTTCGTCAGCCTGGCCAGTCATCAGGCATTGGCCGCCACGACCCAGGTCCCTCTGGAAAACAAGGACGCGTTCATCAGCAACCTGATGAAGCAAATGACCCTCGACGAGAAGATCGGCCAGCTGCGCCTGATCAGCATCGGCCCGGAAATGCCCCGCGAGCTGATCCGCAAGGAGATCGCCGCCGGCAACATCGGCGGCACCTTCAACTCGATCACCCGTGCGGAAAACCGTCCGATGCAGGACGCCGCGATGCGCAGCCGGCTGAAGATCCCGATGTTTTTCGCGTACGACGTGATCCACGGCCACCGTACGATTTTCCCGATTCCCCTGGCCCTGGCCTCCAGCTGGGACATGGACGCCATCGGCCGCTCCGGCCGCGTGGCCGCCAACGAGGCGGCGGCCGACAGCCTCGACATCACCTTCGCGCCGATGGTCGACATCTCCCGTGACCCGCGCTGGGGCCGCAGCTCCGAAGGCTTCGGCGAAGACACCTACCTGACCTCGCGCATCGCCAAGGTGATGGTCAAGGCCTACCAGGGCGAGTCGCCGAGCGCGGCGGACAGCATCATGGCCAGCGTCAAGCACTTCGCCCTGTACGGCGCCGTCGAGGGCGGCCGCGACTACAACACCGTGGACATGAGCCCGGTGAAGATGTACCAGGACTACCTGCCGCCGTACCGCGCGGCCATCGACGCCGGCGCAGGCGGGGTGATGGTGGCGCTGAACTCGGTCAACGGCATCCCGGCCACCGCCAACACCTGGCTGATGAACGACCTGCTGCGCAAGGACTGGGGCTTCAAGGGCCTGGCGGTCAGCGACCACGGCGCGATCTTCGAACTGATCAAGCACGGCGTGGCCCGTGACGGCCGCGAGGCGGCGAAGCTGGCGATCAAGGCCGGCATCGACATGAGCATGAACGACACCCTCTACGGCAAGGAGCTGCCGGGGCTGCTCAAGTCCGGCGAGATCGAGCAGAAGGACATCGACAACGCCGTGCGCGAAGTGCTCGCGGCCAAGTACGACATGGGCCTGTTCAAGGATCCGTACCTGCGCATCGGCAAGGCCGAGGACGATCCGGCCGACACCTACGCCGACAGCCGCCTGCACCGCAGCGAGGCCCGCGACGTGGCCCGCCGCAGCCTGGTGCTGCTGACCAACCGCAACCAGACCCTGCCGTTGAAGAAGTCCGCGAAGGTCGCCGTGGTCGGCCCGCTGGCCAAGGCGCCGATCGACATGATGGGCAGCTGGGCCGCCGCCGGCCGCCCGGCCCAGTCGGTCACCCTGTTCGACGGCATGAGCGCGGTCATCGGCGACAAGGCGAACCTGACCTACGCCCGCGGCGCCAACATCACCAGCGACAAGAAGGTGCTCGACTACCTCAACTTCCTCAACTTCGATGCGCCGGAAGTGGTCGATGACCCGCGTCCGGCCAACGTGCTGATCGACGAAGCCGTGAAGGCCGCCAAGGACGCCGACGTGGTCGTGGCCGCCGTGGGCGAGTCCCGCGGCATGTCCCACGAGTCGTCCAGCCGCACCGACCTGAACATCCCGGAAAACCAGCGCGAACTGATCCGTGCCCTGAAGGCCACCGGCAAGCCGCTGGTGCTGGTGCTGATGAACGGCCGTCCGCTGACGCTTCTGGACGAGAAGGAACAGGCCGACGCGATCCTGGAGACCTGGTTCAGCGGCACCGAGGGCGGCAACGCCATCGCCGACGTGCTGTTCGGCGACTACAACCCGTCGGGCAAGCTTGCGGTGACCTTCCCGCGTTCCGTGGGCCAGATCCCGACCTACTACAACCACCTGAGCATCGGCCGGCCGTTCACCCCGGGCAAACCGGGCAACTACACCTCGCAGTACTTCGATGACACCACAGGTCCCCTGTTCCCGTTCGGCTACGGCCTGAGCTACACCGACTTCAGCCTGAGCGACATGGCGCTGTCGTCCACCACCCTGAACGCCACCGGCAAGCTCGACGCCAGCGTCGTGGTGAAGAACACCGGCCAGCGTGACGGCGAAACCGTGGTGCAGCTGTACATCCAGGACGTCACCGGCTCGATGATCCGTCCGGTGAAGGAGCTGAAGAACTTCCAGAAGATCCTGCTCAAGGCCGGCGAACAGAAAGTCGTGCACTTCACCATCACCGAAGACGACCTGAAGTTCTACAACGCCCAGCTCAAGTACGCGGCCGAGCCCGGCAAGTTCAACGTGCAGATCGGCCTGGACTCCCAGGACGTGACGCAGCAGAGCTTCGAGCTGCTGTAAGGCAAAGCAACGCAATACCTGTGGGAGCTGCGGTGCGACGACTCGACTTGCCCGCTCCCACAAGGGTTTCAGGGGGCGGCAGTCATCCCCGCCGATCCAGCAGATTGACCACCAACCGGTCCACCCATCCCCACAGCCGCTGCTTGATGCGCCGCCACAACGGCCGGCGCCGCCATTCCTCCAGGCTCACTTGCTGGCTCAGGCCGAAATCCCGCTCGAAGCTCGAAGCCACCGCCGCCGTCAACGGCGGATCCAGCGCCTCCAGGTTCGCTTCCAGGTTGAAGCGCAGGTTCCAGTGGTCGAAGTTGCACGAACCGATGCTCACCCAATCGTCCACCAGCACCATTTTCAGGTGCAGGAAACACGGCTGATACTCGAAGATCTTCACCCCGGCCTTGAGCAGGCGCGGGTAGTAGCGGTGCCCGGCGTAGCGCACGGAAGGGTGATCGGTGCGCGGCCCGGTCAGCAGCAGGCGCACATCGAGGCCACGGGCGGCGGCCTTGCGCAGGGAGCGGCGGATCTTCCAGGTCGGCAGGAAATACGGTGTGGCCAGCCAGATGCGGCGCTGGCCGCTGTTCAGCGCGCGGAACAGCGACTGCAGGATGTCCCGGTGCTGACGGGCGTCGGCATAGGCCACCCGGCCCATGCCCTCCCCCGCGTCCGGCACCCGGGGCAGGCGCGGCAGGCCGAAATGCGCATTGGGCCGCCAGGCGCGGCGATGGCGGTTGGCGATCCACTGGCGGTCGAACAGCAGTTGCCAGTCGAGCACCAAGGGGCCTGTGATCTGCACCATCACCTCGTGCCATTCGCTGGTGTCGTGGCCCGGCGTCCAGAACTCGTCGGTGACCCCGGTGCCGCCCACCACCGCCAGGCATTGATCCACCAGCAGCAGCTTGCGGTGGTCGCGATAGAAATTGCCGACCCAGCGCCGCCAGTTCAGGCGGTTGTAGAAACGCAGTTCGACCCCGGCGCCGGTCAGCCGCTGACGCAGGTTCAGGGTGAAGGCCAGGCTGCCGTAATCGTCGAACAGGCAGCGCACCCGCACGCCCCGCTCCGCCGCCAGCACCAGCGCCTGCACCACGGTTTCGGCGCAGGCGCCGGCCTCCACCAGGTACAGTTCCAGCTCGATCTGCTCGCGGGCGCCGGCGATGGCGTCGAGCATGCGCGGGAAGAACTGCGGCCCGTCGATCAACAGCTCGAAGCGGTTGCCGTCGCGCCAGGGGAACACCGCGCCGCGCATGTCAGCGCGCCGCGAAGATCAGCACCGCACCCACCGGCACCGACAGGCTGATGGCCGACAGGCCGGCCAGGCCGCGCAGGGTTTCCAGCCCCGGCGCCAGGTCGAAGTCCTCGGCGTTGATCACCAGCGGTTCCAGGGTCACCACCTGAAAGCGCCGGTCGTCGAGACGGGTGGCGAGCAGTTCGGCGGGGTATTCGCGCTGTTTGCCGTGCAGGCTGACGGCCAGCGGCAGGCGCAGTTCCAGTTGCGCGCCGGGCGCCAGGTCGTTGATCGGGCGCAGGTCGATCCGGGTGGAGATGGTGGCATCGGGGAATTGATCAATCTGGAACAGCTCCTTGCGCATGCGCTCGTCGCGCAGCGGGATGCCGCTGTTGATCGAGTCCAGCTCGACCTCGACCTCGGCCCGGCCGTCCGGGTCGACCTTGCCGTGCAGCACCAGGAAGCGCTGCACTTCGGCGATGTTGGCGTTTTTCGTGCTGACGAACGACAGCCGCGAGGATTCGCCGTCCAGGTACCAGTTGGCCTGGGCCGGCAGGGCGGTCGCGGCCAGCAGCAGGCCGGCGGCGGTGCAGAGAGAACGGTTGAGCATTGAAGACCCGTGGGGCAGAAAAACCTGCACGAACCTTAACCGGCCCGGGCCGTTCCGGCAAAGCCCAATCCTGTGGCGAGGGAGCTTGCTCCCTCGCCTCAAGCTACAAGCTCCAAGCTTCAAGCTTGGAGCTTGTAGCTTGTAGCTTGTAGCTTGTAGCTTGTAGCTTGTAGCTTGTAGCTTGTAGCTTGTAGCTTGTAGCTTGTAGCTTGTAGCTTGTAGCTTGTAGCTTGTAGCTTGTAGCTTGGAGCTCACATCATCAGGGCGCCAAGCGACAGCCCTGGCGCTCGCCCATCCACCGGGCGCTGTTGCTGCGGCCCAGGCCGCTTGCGGTGACGGTCTTGCTCGACGGCTCGTCGGCAAAGGCGCTGGTGGCCAGCCACTGCTTCACATACCCGCGGCAGTACGCGGCGTCGTTGTTCATCACGTACCGGCACGAGCAGTATTCCTTGGCGGTGTAGGCGCTGATGATGTCCGGGAAGGCCCACAGCGCTTGGCGCTCGAGCCAGCCCCAGCCCAGCAGCGCGACGCACGCCAGCAGCAACACACGCTTGAGCAGCTTCATGGCCGCACCGTCCCGGCGAATGCCGCGAGGGTCCGCTTGAGCAGTTCGTTGTGCCGGTAGCGGCCGTCGCGGTCGTCGCCGTAACGCACGATCACCAGGTTCGCGCTCGGGATCACATACAAGGCCTGCCCCCAATGGCCGAGGGCGGCGAAAGTGTCGGGCGGCGCGTCCGGCCAAGGCGACGGCGCGCCGTCCGCCGCAAGGTTGAGCCACCAGTGGCCGCCGGGCACGGCCTCGTCCTGGCCGGCCTTGTAGCCGGCGAACGGGGTGCGGTTGAAGGCGACCCATTCGGCGGGCAGCAATTGCCGTTCGCCCCAGCGCCCGTCCCGGGCCATCAGCAGGCCGATCCGCGCCAGGTCGCGGGCGGTCAGGTAGACATACGACGAAGCGACGAAAGTGCCGGCGGCATCGGTCTCCCACACGGCACGGCGGATGCCCAGCGGCTCGAACAGGGCGGTCCAGGGATAGTCCGCATAGCGCTGCGGACCGACGATGCCCTTGAGCGCCGCCGCCAGCAGGTTGCTGTCGCCGCTGGAATAACGGAACGCCTTGCCCGGTGCGGCATAGGCTTCATGACTTGCCGCGAACGCGGCCATGTCTCGATGGCCGCGGGTGTAGAGCATCGCCACCACCGAGGACTTGAGCGGCGCGTATTCGTAGTCTTCCTGCCAGTCCAGGCCTGAGGCCCAGTGCAGCAGGTCGCGCAGGGTGAGGGCCGGGTGCCGCTCCAGCGCCGGGTAGTATTTCGACACCGGGTCTTCGAGGCGGAACCGGCCTTCGCCGTAGGCCACCCCCAGCAGCGTGGCCATCAGGCTCTTGCTGATCGACCAGGTCAGGTGCGGGGTGTCGGCGGTGGTCGGGCCGGCGTAGCGCTCATAGACCAATCGACCGTCACGGATCACCAGCAAGGCATCGGTGCGGACGCCCTGGCGGGTGCCGTCGTCACGGGGCGGGAAGGCGTAGGCCTCCAGGGCCTCGACGGCCGGGCCGGTCGCTTGCGGGTCGGTCGGCCACTCCTCGGCGCGCACCGCAAGGCTGATCAGCAGCAGACACAAGAACAGGCCTTTGAACATGGCAGGGGCTCTGGGGATGAACCCGACGAGGGTAGCCGGCATTGATGACAGATTGGCGATGGACGGTGGCCTGATGCAGAGCCAGCGGTCACCGCAGAAAACTGTAGGAGCCAGCCTGCTGGCGATGACGGCGACACATCGCATTGAGGTGTCTGCCAGACCGCTATCGCCAGCAGGCTGGCTCCTGCAGGGTGTCTGGTTTAAGGCCGGTCAGCCCGCCGCCCAGGCCTTGGCCAAGCGCTTGGCCCGTGCCTCTGCCGCCAGTTGCATGACAGACCGGTCCCGCGCCCACATCGCCGCCCACTCCGGCGCCCCTTGGGCAAGCGCATGATCCAGCTCAGGCTTGAGCGCGTCGAACTGGGCGAACAGTCCGCCCAGCACCACATGCGCCGCCGGGCTGTCCGGCGGTAGCCGGCTGGCTTCGGCGCATCCGGCCAGCAGCGCCACCCAGCGCAGTTGCAGCACCTGCGGCCAGCCGCAGTCCTGGCCGACGCCGTACAGCCACGCGGTCATCGCGCTCAGCACGTAGATGTCCTCCAGGGTGCGGAACGGTTTCACGTAAGCGTCCCAGCCATCCCCGGCAAGCAATTCGCAGCCTGCGTTCTCCAGATGCAGGCGACCGTGGCTGACGTCCGGCATCAGCGGCAGGGCCGGCAGCGCTTCCACCCGCACACCGGGCTCGTCCGGATACACCACCGCCAGGCTCAGGCTCGGCGCCTCACCCGGCGCCTCGCTGCGCGCAGCGACCAGCAGCCAGTCGGCGGCGGCGCCGGCGGTGACGAAATCCTTGCGCCCGTCCAGGCGCAGGTCCGTGAGCCGGGTCTGCATGTCCGCCGGGCGCAGGCTGCGCCGTTCGGTCGCACACAGGGCGCCCAGGCCGGGCGGCGCGCTCGGCCAGAGCATGCGCAGGGCCGCCTGGTAGCCCACCAGGAACGCCAGCCCCGGCGTGGCCATCCGCCGCCCGCCGGCCACCGCCAGTTCGAACGGGGTCACGCTGCCCAACTGATGCAGCAGCATCGCGAAACCTTCCCTCAGGTCAGGGACGGCGGGCATTCGTTCACGGCATTCAAGCAGGGTCGGCCAGGGCATAGGAGGCTCCTTGAGGGCTGTCATACAAGCATCACCAAACATTCATGGCGATGACACCGGGGCTACATAGCCTGACTTTGCCCAACACGGCGGCATAAAGAAAGTCGATCGGCTGCAACCCTTGACGGGTGAACGGCCCGTACGGAGATTCACATGACTCAGATCGCCCGCATCAGCGAAACCGGCAATGAACGCCGCCTGCAAGCCGAACGCCTGATCGGCGCCGAGGCTTTGCAGCAAGCCCAGGCCTTGCGCTTCAACGTGTTCAGCGGCGAATTCAACGCCAAGCTGAAGGGCGCGGAGCTGGGTCTGGACATGGATGACTATGATGTCCACTGCAGCCACATCGGCGTGCGTGACCTGAACACCGGACGCCTGGTGGCGACCACCCGCCTGCTCGACCACACCGCCGCCAGCAGCCTGGGCCGCTTCTACAGCGAAGAAGAATTCAGCCTCCACGGCCTCGCCGGCCTGCAGGGCCCGATCCTGGAGATCGGCCGCACCTGCGTCGATCCGGCCTACCGCAACGGCGGCACCATCGCCGTGCTCTGGGGCGAACTGGCCGAAGTGCTGAACCAGGGCGGCTACAGCTACCTGATGGGCTGCGCCAGCATCCCGATGCAGGACGGCGGCGTGCAGGCCCACGCGATCATGCAGCGCCTGCGCGAACGCTACCTGTGCACCGAGCACCTGCGCGCCGAACCGAAAAATCCGCTGCCGTCGCTGGACATCCCCTCCAACGTGATCGCCGAGATGCCGCCGCTGCTCAAGGCCTACATGCGCCTGGGCGCGAAGATCTGCGGCGAGCCGTGCTGGGACGAAGACTTCCAGGTGGCCGACGTGTTCATCCTGCTCAAGCGCGACGAACTCTGCCCGCGCTACGCCAAGCACTTCAAGGCGGCCGTGTGATGGGCCGCCTGCGGGTGTACGCGCGGATCGCGCGGGTGCTGCTGGTGGTCGCGCTGGGCCTGTGCATGGCCAGCGTGTTCGGGGTGTTCGAGCGGCTGGGCCTGGCCCATTCGATGGTGCGCCGGCAGCGCTGGTCGCGGTTTTTCATGGCGCGCCTGAGCAACGCCCTGCCCTTTCGCGTGACCGTCCTCGGCGAGCTGCCCAAGCAGCCGATGCTGTGGGTCAGCAACCATGTGTCGTGGACCGACATTCCGCTGCTGGGCATGCTCACGCCGCTGTCGTTCCTGTCCAAGGCCGAAGTGCGCACCTGGCCGGTGGCCGGCTGGCTGGCCGCCAAGGCCGGCAGCCTGTTCATCCGCCGCGGTTCGGGCGACAGCCAGTTGATCCGCAAACAGATGACCCGTCACCTGCATTCCGAACATCCGCTGCTGATGTTCCCGGAAGGCACCACCACCGACGGCCGTTCGCTGCGCACCTTCCACGGGCGCCTGCTGTCGGCGGCCATCGACTCCGAGGTGAAGCTGCAACCGGTGGCGATCCGTTACCTGCGCGATGGCCACATCGACCCGCTGGCGCCGTTCATCGGTGACGATGACCTGCTGTCGCACCTGATGCGCCTGTTCAGCCATGACTGCGGCGAGGTGGAGATCCACCTGCTCAAGCCGATCGCCTGCCAGGGGCGCGAGCGCGCGGCGCTGGCGTTCGAGGCGCAGCAGGCGGTGCAGAAGGCGTTGTTCGGCGATGTGTCCAAGCCGGTCGAACCGAGTCGTGCCGGCGACCTGATTGCCGCTTGAGGCCACTCGCCCCTGTAGGAGCCAGCCTGCTGGCGATGGAGGCCCGTCAGTCGATGCCTATGTGACTGATCCGGCCCTATCGCCAGCAGGCTGGCTCCTACAGAGTGATCAAGATGCCGGCGGGGTCTGCGCGAAGTCCTGGAGCCTTGGATAGAACCGCGCGAAATCCTCGCTCAACGGCTCGTACAGCCGCCGCAGCTCGTCCATCGCCCCCGCCAGTTCCTCCGGCCGGCTCAGCCGCCGGGAAATCCCCCGCAGCACCTGCTCCAGCACCTCGAACTCCCGGTACGACCCCAGCCAGTCGTCGGCCACCATGTACGGCGCGATCTTCGCCAGGCGCTCGGGCAAGTGCCGTTCGCCGGACAGCGTGCGGTAGACATCCGACGTGAAGTGCTCCAACGGCCGATCCGCGTACAGCGTCCAGTCACGGGCCAGGCAATGGTCGAAGAACACGTCGAGGACGATGCCCGCGTAGCGCCGCCGTGTCGTGGCGAAGCGGTCCAGCGCCGTCCCCACCAGCGGGTGCCGGTCGGTGAACACGTCGATTTGCCGGTGCAGCCGGATGGCGGCCTCGATCTCCGGCGCGTACTGCCCTTGCAGCGGCCCTTTGACGAAATCGCCGTACAGGCTGCCGAGCAATTGTCCGGGGCGCTGGCCTCCGAGGTGCAAATGTGCGAGATAGTTCATGGGCGCAGCTTAGCACTGCTCCTTTGCTGGATCACAACCACAATATCGTTATAACCCGATATACCGATTTATGCGGTCGTCAGATCGAAATCATATTGGTATATCGCGAAATTCCGATTTAAAGTTCGCCTCATCGCGATATAACGCTACACGTCACGAGCACCCGACCATGAACCTCAACCTCGACGAAATCATAAAAGCCCTGGCGCACCCGGTACGCAGAGACATCCTGCACTGGCTGAAAGACCCGACCGTCGAATTTCCCGACCAGTCCCACAGCAACGAGCACGGCGTCTGCGCCGGGCAGATCGACCAACGCTGCGGCCTGTCGCAGTCGACCGTATCCGCCCACTTGGCGACCCTGCAGCGCGCCGGCCTGGTCAGCAGCCGCAAGGTCGGCCAGTGGCACTTCTTCAAACGCAACGAGGACGTGATCCAGGCGTTCCTCGAAACACTCGGCAAAGAGCTCTGACCCTTAACGTCAGCCGGCCCAAAAGGAAATCACGATGCCCATCCCGCTTCTCATACTCGCCTTGAGCGCCTTCGCCATCGGCACCACCGAGTTCGTCATCATGGGGCTGCTGCCCGATGTGGCGGCCGACCTGGGCGTGTCGATCCCCGGCGCCGGCTGGCTGGTGACCGGCTACGCCCTGGGCGTGGCCATCGGCGCGCCGTTCATGGCGCTGGCCACCGCCCGCCTGCCGCGCAAGGCCGCGCTGATCGCGCTGATGGGCATCTTCATCGTCGGCAACCTGCTGTGTGCGGTGGCCAGCGACTACAACGTGCTGATGCTGGCACGGGTCATCACCGCCCTGTGCCACGGCGCCTTCTTCGGCATCGGCTCGGTGGTGGCGGCCAACCTGGTGCCGGCCAACAAGCGCGCTTCGGCCGTGGCCCTGATGTTCACCGGCCTGACCCTGGCCAACGTCCTCGGCGTGCCGCTGGGCACCGCCCTCGGCCAGGAAGCCGGCTGGCGCTCGACCTTCTGGGCCGTGACCTTGATCGGCGTCGTCGCCCTGCTCGGCCTGATCCGCTTCCTGCCGGCCAAGCGCGACGAGGAAAAGCTCGACATGCGCGCCGAACTCGCCGCCCTCAAGGGCGCCGGCATCTGGCTGTCGCTGAGCATGACCGCGCTGTTCGCCGCCTCGGTGTTCACCCTGTTCACCTACGTCGCGCCGCTGCTGGGCGAAGTCACCGGCGTCTCGCCCCGCGGCGTGACCTGGACGCTGATGCTCATCGGCCTGGGCCTGACCGTCGGCAACATCATCGGCGGCAAGCTGGCCGACAAGGGCCTGGCCGCCACGCTGATCGGCGTGTTCGTCGCCATGGCCGCGGCCTCCACCGTGCTGACCTGGACCAGCGTCGCGCTGATCCCCACCGAAATCACCCTGTTCCTCTGGGCCACCGCCTGCTTCGCGGCCGTACCGGCACTGCAAGTCAACGTGGTGACCTTCGGCAAGGCGGCCCCGAACCTGGTCTCGACCCTGAACATCGGCGCCTTCAACGTCGGCAACGCCCTGGGCGCCTGGGTCGGCGGCAGCGTCATCGCCCACGGCTACGGCCTGACCAGCGTGCCCCTGGCCGCCGCAGCGCTGGCCGTGCTCGCCTTGCTGGCGACCCTGATCACTTTCCGCCAGAACGGCAATCCCGAACTGGCACCGGCTGCAAACTGACTCACTTTTCACCTCACGAGGGTTGTATCTCATGGCAACGATTTTCGATCCGATCAAACTGGGCGACCTGGAACTGTCCAACCGCATCATCATGGCGCCGCTGACCCGCTGCCGCGCCGACGAAGGCCGCGTGCCCAACGCGCTGATGGCCGAGTACTACGTGCAGCGCGCTTCCGCCGGCCTGATCCTCAGCGAAGCCACCTCGGTGACCCCGATGGGCGTCGGCTATCCGGACACCCCCGGCATCTGGTCCAACGACCAGGTGCGCGGCTGGACCAACGTGACCAAAGCGGTGCACGCCGCCGGCGGCAAGATCGTCCTGCAGCTGTGGCACGTCGGCCGGATCTCCCACCCGTCGTACCTGAACGGCGAAACGCCGGTCGCCCCGAGCGCCCTGCAGCCAAAAGGCCATGTCAGCCTGGTGCGTCCGCTGTCCGACTACGTCACCCCGCGCGCCCTGGAAACCGATGAGATCGCCGAGATCGTCGAGGCCTACCGCACCGGTGCCGAGAACGCCAAGGCCGCCGGCTTCGACGGCGTGGAGATCCACGGCGCCAACGGCTACCTGCTCGACCAGTTCCTGCAGAGCAGCACCAACCAGCGCACCGACCAGTACGGCGGTTCCCTGGAGAACCGTGCCCGCCTGCTGCTGGAAGTGACCGACGCCGCCATCGACGTCTGGGGCGCCGGCCGCGTCGGCGTGCACCTGGCGCCGCGCGCCGACTCCCACGACATGGGCGACGACAACCTCGCCGAAACCTTCACCTACGTGGCGCGTGAACTGGGCAAGCGCGGCATCGCGTTCATCTGCTCCCGCGAGAAGGAAGGCGCCGACAGCCTCGGCCCGCAGCTCAAGGAAGCCTTCGGCGGCGCCTACATCGCCAACGAGCGCTTCACCAAGGACAGCGCCAACCAGTGGCTGGCCAGCGGCAAGGCCGACGCGGTGGCCTTCGGCGTCCCGTTCATCGCCAACCCGGACCTGCCGGCCCGCCTGAAGGCTGACGCGCCGCTGAACGAGCCGCGTCCGGAACTGTTCTACGGCAAGGGCGCGGTCGGCTACCTCGACTACCCGACCCTGTAAGCCGCACCGCAGAAACGCAAAAGCCCCGACTCTGACGAGTCGGGGCTTTTTCTTGCG
The DNA here is from genome assembly GCF_019145435.1 of Pseudomonas ekonensis. NCBI lineage: Bacteria > Pseudomonadati > Pseudomonadota > Gammaproteobacteria > Pseudomonadales > Pseudomonadaceae > Pseudomonas > Pseudomonas ekonensis. Next base: position 1,121,913 of record NZ_JAHSTS010000002.1, read on the forward strand.
CGTTCGCCACGCGCCTCACACACCTTCACAGGTGCACAACAAAATCCCTACAAAATACGTAGCCCGCTATGTATCAACCCCCGCCGCAGGCGTATATAAAGGCACTCCATGGCAGCGGGGCCCGTGAACAGGGATCTTCATCGGCCTCCTTGATTGACACACGCTGATCCAAATACGCATTTTGTTTCATTTGCGCAGGGCGGGGCTCAGGCGCAGCATGTCCAACCCTGCATCGACCCAGCGTTCGGCTTCGGCCTGCAGCTCGAAGCTGTCCGGCGCCAGCAGCCACTGATACAGCAGACCGTCGATGTAGGCATGGATCGCGATGGCGGCCCGGGCGGTGTCGAGGTCGGCCGGCAACTGCCCGCGCTTGACCGCATTGCTCAGGGTCAGCCCGATGCCTACGTTGCATTCGAGGCTGGCCGCCCGACGCTGCTGGCGCAGGTCGCACATTTCATCGGTGAACTCGCACTTATGAAAGAGAATCTCGTTGATGCGCCGGGTCTTGGGATCCAGCGCGATCTGATGGAACAAATGAACCAGCAGCTGGCGCATGCAGCCAAGCGGGTCGACCTCGTCCTCGCTTTCGCTGGCCCTGGCCAGCTCGTCCAGCGGCTCGCGCAACGTGTCGAGCATGGCCTGGAGCAGATCGGCCTTGTTGCTGAAATGCCAGTAGATGGCGCCGCGGGTGACACCGGCCAGCGTCGCGATGTCGGCCAGCGTCGTGCGGGCCACGCCGCGCTCGTAGAACGCGTGCTCGGCCGCTTCGAGTATCCGGCTCCGGGTCTCTTGAGCTTCCTCTTTGGTGCGACGGACCATGGCAGTAAAACCTCAAACAGGATGTTTCAGGGATGGCTGAATATCCGCTGAATAAAAAGGGGGTGATCTCTCGTGGATCGACTGCCCCGGCCTACAATTTCGAACCTTGCGACGACTTTTGTAACAGGGTGGGTACGCAGTCAAGGTGTTTACAAACAACCATGAACGTAAGTATATTCCTTAGCAAGCTACTTATCCACCCGGCATCCCTTTTTTACCCTTCCACCTTTCTTGTGCGCTTTTTGCGCGCCTGACCCGAGGATCTTCATGCAATTCAAGCCAGCTGTTACCGCTCTGGTCACTGCCGTCGCCCTGGCATCGCTGCTCAGCGGATGCAAAAAGGAAGAGGCGGCGCCCGCCGCCCCTCCTCCTCAGGTCGGCGTCGTCACCCTGCAACCCCAGACCTTCACCCTGACCTCGGAACTGCCGGGGCGCACCAGTGCGTTCCGCATCGCCGAAGTCCGCCCGCAGGTCAACGGCATCATTCTCAAACGTCTGTTCAAGGAAGGCGGCGACGTCAAGGCCGGCCAGCAGCTGTATCAGATCGATCCGTCGGTCTATGAGGCGACCCTGAAAAGCGCCGAAGCCAACCTGCGTTCGACCAAGTCGATCTCCGACCGCTACAAGCAGCTGGTCGACGAACAAGCCGTCAGCCGCCAGGAATACGACACCGCCGTGGCCAACCGCCTGCAATCGGAAGCCGCCTTGCAGAGCGCGCAGATCAACGTGCGCTACACCAAGGTCTACGCGCCGATCTCCGGCCGCATCGGCCGCTCTTCGGTGACCGAAGGCGCGCTGGTGAGCAACGCCCAGGCCGACGCGATGGCGACGATCCAGCAGCTGGATCCGATCTACGTCGATGTGACGCAGTCTTCCGTCGAACTGCTGGAACTGCGCCGCGAACTGGAAAGCGGTCGCCTGCAGAAGGCCGGCGACAACGCCGCCGCGGTCAAGCTGACCCTGGAAGACGGCAGCCAGTACAAGCTCGACGGTAAGCTGGAATTCTCCGAAGTGTCGGTGGACCAGACCACCGGTTCGGTGACCCTGCGCGCCGTGTTCCCGAACCCGGAACACACCCTGCTGCCGGGCATGTTCGTCCACGCCCAGTTGCAGGCCGGCGTGAACAGCGCCGCGATCCTCGCGCCGCAGCAAGGCGTGACCCGCGACCTCAAGGGTACCCCGACCGCCCTGGTCGTCGGCGCCGACAACAAGGTCGAGCTGCGCCAGCTCAAGGCCAGCCGCACCGTCGGCAGCCAGTGGCTGGTCGAAGACGGCCTGAAGGCCGGCGACCGCCTGATCACCGAAGGCCTGCAGTTCGTGCGTCCGGGCGCGGTGGTCAACCCGACCGAAGCGACCAACGTCGGCGCGAAGAACCCGGCCCCCGCTCAGGCAGCCGACAAGGCCGCCGGCGGCAAAGGGGAGTAATCCATGTCAAGATTCTTTATCGACCGCCCGATCTTCGCCTGGGTGATCGCCCTGGTGATCATGCTGGTCGGCGCCCTTTCGATCCTCAAGCTGCCGATCAACCAGTACCCGAGCATCGCGCCGCCCGCCATCGCGATCCAGGTGACCTACCCGGGTGCGTCCGCGCAGACCGTGCAGGACACCGTGGTGCAGGTGATCGAGCAACAGCTCAACGGCATCGACAACCTGCGTTACGTGTCGTCGGAAAGCAACTCCGACGGCAGCATGACCATCACCGCGACCTTCGAGCAAGGCACCAACTCCGACACCGCGCAAGTGCAGGTCCAGAACAAGCTGAACCTGGCCACCCCGCTGTTGCCGCAGGAAGTGCAGCAACAGGGCATCCGCGTCACCAAGGCCGTGAAGAACTTCCTGCTGGTGATCGGTGTGGTGTCGCGCGACGGCAGCATGACCAAGGACGACCTGTCCAACTACATCGTGTCGAACATGCAGGACCCCATCTCGCGGACCGCCGGCGTAGGTGACTTCCAGGTCTTCGGCGCCCAGTACGCGATGCGCATCTGGCTCGACCCGGCCAAGCTGAACAACTTCAACCTGACCCCGGTCGACGTGAAGACCGCCATCGCGGCGCAGAACGTCCAGGTGTCGTCCGGTCAGCTGGGCGGCCTGCCGGCCGTGCAAGGCCAGCAACTGAACGCCACGATCATCGGCAAGACCCGTCTGCAGACCGCCGAGCAGTTCAAGGAAATCCTGCTCAAGGTCAACAAGGACGGCTCCCAGGTTCGCCTCAAAGACGTCGCCGACGTCGGCCTGGGCGGCGAGAACTACTCGATCAGCGCCCAGTTCAACGGCAGCCCGGCCTCTGGCCTTGCGGTCAAGCTGGCCAACGGCGCCAACGCCCTGGACACCGCCAAGGCCCTGCGCAAGACGATCGACGACCTCAAGCCGTTCTTCCCGCAAGGCATGGAAGTGGTGTTCCCGTACGACACCACCCCGGTGGTGACCGAATCGATCAAGGGTGTGGTTGAAACCCTGGTCGAGGCGATCGTGCTGGTGTTCCTGGTGATGTTCCTGTTCCTGCAGAACTTCCGCGCCACCGTCATCACCACGATGACCGTGCCGGTGGTGCTGCTCGGCACGTTCGGCATCCTCGCCGCCGCCGGCTTCAGCATCAACACCCTGACCATGTTCGGCATGGTGCTGGCCATCGGCTTGCTGGTGGACGACGCCATCGTCGTGGTGGAGAACGTCGAGCGGGTGATGAGCGAAGAAGGCCTGTCACCGAAGGAAGCGACCAAGAAGTCCATGGGCCAGATCCAGGGCGCCCTGGTCGGCATCGCCCTGGTGCTGTCGGCGGTGCTGCTGCCGATGGCGTTCTTCAGCGGCTCCACCGGTGTGATCTACAAGCAGTTCTCGATCACCATCGTCTCGGCCATGGCCCTGTCGGTGATGGTCGCCCTGATCTTCACCCCGGCGCTCTGCGCCACCATGCTCAAGGCGATTCCGCACGGTGAGCACGGCGCGCCGAAGAAAGGCTTCTTCGGCTGGTTCAACCGCAACTTCGACCGCGGCGTGCGCAGCTACGAGCGCGGCGTCGGTAACATCCTGCAGCGCAAGGCGCCGTACCTGCTGGCGTACCTGCTGATCGTGGTCGGCATGATCTGGCTGTTCTCGCGCATTCCGACCGCGTTCCTGCCGGAAGAAGACCAGGGCGTCCTGTTCGCCCAGGTGCAGACCCCGGCCGGCTCGACCGCCCAGCGCACCCAGGTGGTGGTGGACGAAATGCGTGAGTTCCTGCTGCGTCCGAGCAAGGACGGCGGCGAAGGCGACGCCGTGGCGTCGGTGTTCACCGTGACCGGCTTCAACTTCGCCGGCCGTGGCCAGAGCTCGGGCATGGCGTTCATCATGCTCAAGCCGTGGCACGAACGTAACGCCGACAACAGCGTATTCAAGCTCGCCGCCCGCGCCCAGCAGCACTTCTTCACCTTCCGCGATGCGATGGTGTTCGCCTTCGCCCCGCCGGCGGTGCTGGAGCTGGGCAACGCCACCGGTTTCGACGTGTTCCTGCAGGACCGCGCCGGCATCGGCCACGAAAAACTGATGGAAGCGCGCAACCAGTTCCTCGGCATGGCGGCGCAGAGCAAGGTGCTGACCCAGGTGCGTCCGAACGGCCTGAACGACGAGCCGCAGTTCCAGCTCGAGATCGACGACGAGAAGGCCAGTGCGCTGGGCATCACCATCGCCGACATCAACAACACCCTGTCGATCGCGTTGGGCAGTAGCTACGTCAACGACTTCATCGACCGCGGCCGGGTGAAGAAGGTGTACGTGCAGGGCCGTCCCGACTCGCGCATGAACCCCGAAGACCTGAAGAAGTGGTACGTGCGCAACGCCGCCGGCACCATGGTTCCGTTCTCCGCGTTCGCCAAGGGCCAGTGGATCTACGGTTCGCCGAAGCTGGCGCGCTACAACGGCGTGGAAGCGATCGAAGTCCTCGGTGCCCCGGCGCCGGGCTACTCCACCGGTGAAGCCATGGCCGAAGTCGAAGCCATCGCCAAGAAACTGCCGGCCGGCGTGGGCATCTCCTGGACCGGCCTGTCCTACGAGGAACGCCTGTCGGGTTCCCAGGCGCCGGCGCTGTACGCCCTGTCGCTGCTGATGGTGTTCCTGTGCCTGGCGGCGCTGTACGAGAGCTGGTCGATCCCGATCGCCGTTATGCTCGTGGTGCCGCTGGGGATCATCGGTGCGCTGATGGCCACCAGCCTGCGCGGCCTGTCCAACGACGTGTACTTCCAGGTGGGTCTGTTGACGACCATCGGTCTTGCGGCTAAAAACGCCATTCTGATCGTCGAGTTCGCCAAGGAGCTGCACGAGCAAGGGCGCAGTCTGCGCGACGCGGCCATCGAGGCCTGCCGCATGCGTCTGCGGCCGATCATCATGACGTCGCTGGCCTTCGTGCTCGGCGTGGTGCCGCTGGCGATCTCCACCGGCGCCGGCTCCGGCAGTCAACATGCGATCGGTACCGGCGTGATCGGCGGTATGCTCACCGCAACGATCCTGGCGATCTTCTGGGTACCGCTGTTCTTCGTCACCGTGTCGTCCATGGGCCAGCGCAAAAACGCCGGCAAGGATGACGCCACAGAAACCCCTAAAGAGGCTGGCCAATGAGCAAGTCGCTACTCTCCATCGCAGTCGCCGCCTTCGTGCTGAGCGGTTGCTCGCTGATACCGGACTATCAGCAACCCGAAGCGCCGATTGCCGGCCAGTACCCGCAGGGCCCGGCGTATTCGCCGGCCCAGGCGCCGGCCCAGGCCGCCGCCGAGCAGGGCTGGAAGCAGTTTTTCCATGACCCGGCCCTGCAGCAGCTGATCCAGGTCTCGCTGGAGAACAACCGCGACCTGCGCGTCGCGGCGCTGAACATCGACGCCTATGCGGCCCAGTACCGCATCCAGCGCGCCGACCTGTTCCCGGCGGTCTCGGCCAACGCCAGCGGCAGCCGCCAGCGCGTCCCGGCCCGGGCCTCGCAGACCGGCGAAGCGTCCATCAACAGTTCCTACTCGGCCACCGTCGGCATCAGCGCCTACGAACTCGACCTGTTCGGCCGGGTGCGCAGCCTGAGCGAACAGGCGCTGCAGCAGTACTTCGCCACCGAAGAGGCGCGCCGCAGCACCCAGATCAGCCTGGTGGCCAGCGTGGCCAACGCCTACCTGACCTGGCAGGCCGACAAGGAACTGCTCAAGCTGACCCAGGAGACGCTCGCCGCCTTCGAAGAAAGCTACAAGCTGACCAGCCGCAGCAACGAAGTCGGCGTGGCCTCGGCGCTGGACCTGGCCCAGTCGCGCACCTCGGTGGAAAACGCCCGTGCGCAACTGGCCCGCTACACCCGCCAGGTGGCCCAGGACGAAAACAGCCTGACCCTGCTGCTCGGCACCGGCATCCCGGCCAACCTGCAGGCGGCCCGGCCGCTGTCGGATGACCTGCTCAGCGACGTGCCGGCCGGCCTGCCGTCGGACCTGCTGCAACGCCGTCCGGACATCCTTCAGGCCGAGTACAACCTGAAGGCGGCCAACGCCAACATCGGCGCGGCCCGTGCGGCGTTCTTCCCGAGCATCAGCCTGACCGCCAACGCGGGCACGCTGAGCCCGGACCTGTCCGGCCTGTTCAAGGGCGGTTCGGGCACCTGGCTGTTCCAGCCGCAGATCAACCTGCCGATCTTCAACGCCGGCAGCCTGCGCGCCAGCCTCGACGCCGCCAAGATCCAGAAGGACATCGGCGTGGCGAACTACGAGAAGTCCATCCAGACGGCCTTCCAGGAAGTCGCCGATGGCCTGGCCGCCCGCCAGACCTACACCGAGCAGTTGCAGGCCCAGCGTGACTTCGTCGCCGCCAACCAGGACTACTACCGCCTGGCCGAGCGTCGCTACCGCATCGGCGTCGACAGCAACCTGACCTTCCTCGACGCCCAGCGTCAGCTGTTCAGCGCGCAGCAGGCGCTGATCACCGACCGCCTCGCGCAGTTGACCAGTGCGGTCAACCTGTACAAGGCCCTGGGCGGCGGCTGGAATGCGCAGACCGCGCAGAACGAGCCGCTCAAGGAAGAAGCGCCGAAGATGAAGCTGTTCTGACCGCGCTGCGATAAACGAAAAGCCCACCATTCGGTGGGCTTTTCGCTGTACGGGCCTTGTTCAACCACCCACGCCGTTGAGCAGGAACACCGGCTCTTCCAGATAGTCGAGCCCCAGGCGGTTCTCGAACATCTCGTCGCGCAACGCGGCGGTGGTGAAGCAGCCCAGGTTCAGGGCCGTGGCCACCAGGGAGAAGGTCTGGCTCAGGTGCCCGGCGTCCATCATCGCCACCCTGAGCGCCCGGCTGAACTCGTATTTCCAGGCCAGCCGCTCGACCCGCGCCGTGGACACGAACACCGCCGCCGCGTCCCTGACCCAGGGCTGCCCGCCGCAGGCTTCGCTGATCCAGGTGCGCGGATCCTCCCGCGAAATCAGCTCCAGCCCGTGACGGCGCACCGAATAGTGATAAAGCCCCCGTTCGAACCCCTGCACGTTCATCAGCACGGCGTACACCTCGGTGACTTGCAGCGAGCCGCCGGAAGGCGAGGTCTTCTTGAGGAAGAAATCGCCCATGCCGTTGGGCTCCATCGCCGTCATACCCCAGGTGTAATAGAGCAGCAGGGACAATTGCGTCGGCGTCAGCGGTGCGTCGCTGAAGGCCCGGGCCGTGCGCCGGGCGCACAGCGAATCCAGCAGCGTGGCGCCGGCGATGGCCTCGGCGGGCGCCAGCAGCGGGTTCTCCAGGGCGATGAACGGGTGCGAGTGATAGTCCTTGAAGGACGAAGGCTGGCGTTGCTGCGAAGCTTTCTGCTCAAGCTCGGCCTCCAGTTCGACGACGCTGACGTAAGGCGTCTGCAACCCCGTGCGGGTGCTCAGGTAGAACTCCAGCGCCGCCTCCCAGCGCGACCACAGCCGGTGCGCCTGCCTGCGCCCCGAGTCGGCCAGGCGCCCCACCGGCTGCACGATGCCCTGGCTGACCAGGGCGCCGAGGAACGCCAGGCTGTTGTCCTGCGCCGGACTGCGCAGCACCCCCGGCAGCATCAGGGCGCTCTCCAGCGTGCGCGGGGTCATGAAATGGTTCAGCAGCGGCAGCAAGGTCAGGCAGAACTCCAGGCTCAGGCCGGTGCGCCGGTCATGCACGACGAACGTCGACGCGCCGACGCTGAACCATACGCTGTCGCGCAGCTTGAGCAGATCACCGGGCTCCGGGGCCGGCACCGGCGGCTCGGCCGGCCGCTCCCGTCCCTGCCAGAACAGCGCCTTGGGCTTGAGTCGCTTGAGGTCGCGCACCAGCGTCTCCAGTTGCGCATCCCCGGCCTTGTCGTCGATGTCCCACTCCAGAGTCACCGCCCTGACCGGAGACCGCGCAAACAGCTCCTTGAGCAGATCCCAGTCCCGTCGCGGATGGCCGGTGTGGATCTCGATCAACCGGTCCAGCGGCAGCGAACGCAGGTAATCCTTGAAGTCGTAGCCCTGGGCCCGGGCCGTGGCCAGGGCGCTGTCCAGATCCAGCAGGAACCCCGCGCCGCTGCGCGCCACCACGCCCGAAATGAACTCGCCTTCGGACTGCTCCGCCGCGTCGGCCAGCGCGAACAGACGCGGCGCGTTCTCCAGCACCAGCGGCGTGGCGGTCAGCGCCTGCAGTTCAAGGGCATTGGCCACCACGGTGTCGGCCACCTCCTTGGCCAAGGTCGGCAAGATGAAATGCCGGGTGTCGCCGCCATGAAAGCGCGACCAGGAAATGTGCTCGGCCAGCCACGGCGAGCGGGTCGCGTCGCACAGGCGCCGGGTCATGCGCAGGAACTCACGGTCCATCGCGATCCCCACGCTGCCCAGCGACAGGCTGGAGGAATGCAGCAGGCTCGGCGTCTGCGCCCCGACGTCAAGCAGGCGCGGCTGCAGGATGCTGTGGGTCGGCTGGAACTCCAGGTAATCGAAATGCGGCAGCCCTTCGGCGAGGATCCGCTCAAGCACCGGATCGAGGCCGTGATCCGCATCCTGCCGCTTGGGCAAGTGGTACTCCAGCCCCACCCCTGCCTCGGGAAACCGCGAAGCATCGAATAGCGTCATGGTCGCCTCCCTGGCGTCAAGCGGTGGCGCCCAGCACCGGCAGCGCGGCGGACAACGGGGCGGTGATGGCGAGCAGTCCGGCGTGGCGGCTTTCCATGGCCCGCACTTCCGCCGCCAGGTTGTCCAGCAACTGGCGCCCGTGGCGGGTGAAGTCGGGGCTGCCTTCCAGGTCCGGCAAGGCCCGGATCAGCCCGCGCACGATGAACAGCATGCGGTTCTGCGCGCGCTTGAGTTCCTCGGCGGAGCGCGAGCGCACCCGCTCCATGTACTTGACCAGCGCGACGTACACGTAGAACGCGTGGAAGTAGCCGTACAGGTCACGCTTCTGCCCCGACCACGGCAGGCTGAACGTGGCCTCCTGCGAAGCCTGCGGCTCGACCACCGGGGCCACCTCGACGACGTGGTAGAGCAACTGATGGGTGGCCTCGTGCACCAGCGATTCCTCCAGGTCGAGGATCGACTCGTCCCGGCTCGCCAGCAGGACCACCCCGGTGTAGCGCGAGGCCGAACAACTGCGGAAGGTGCCGTCGGGCAGGAAGCAGATGGATTTGACCAGATGCCTGATCTGTTCCCGGCAGTCCGGCCAGGTGTGTTCGATCCGCAGCAGGGCGATTTTCACCACATCGGCAAAGAACCGGCTGGAAAACACGCCGCGCTCCAGACGCTTGCGGGCCGCGTCGTCCTCCGGGAACTCGTAGCTGGGCGGCGTGGCCTGCATGATCAACGGGTCGGCATCGAACCGGTACACCGGCGGTTCCACCGGTATGACGCCTGACGCATGCCGGGCCTTGACCCGGCTCAACATGCCGGTGAATCCGGACACGGTCTTTTCAAGTTCCGCCGTGCCTTCGACCTTCGCGGTCAAGATATGGTTGGTGTCACGGAAAGCCTGACCGACCCAGATCTGAAAGACCGGATCATTGACGATCGGATACTGTTCACGTTTCGGCAGGACGATAAGTTCGACCGCCTGATCAAAGAAGTCCGACAAGCGTTCCACCTCGGCAAACAACTTGTATAGCTCAGCATATAAAACAGTGAATGTCGTAAATCGGTTCCGGCTGACATGTTCGAGCAATGTTTCAAACCGGGACATATCGGTGTCCGGAAGAAAGGTAGTGCCCTTGAACAGTTCATCGACAGCCGCATCAAGTTGGCCGTGGTGTGCAATATCCATGTTCAACCATCCTTTTCAGGCAGGCGGCAATGGCTTCGCCATGCTCAGGCTGGCGATGTCATACCCCAATTGTTCATAAAGGCGACGGGCCGGCGCATTGCGGCCGAACACGTGCAGGCGCATTTCTTCGCACCCGTGCCGGCGGGCCCAGTCCTCGGCGGCCAGCATCGATTGCCGGGCATAGCCTTGGCGGCGCTCGCCGGGCTCGATGTAGACATCCAGGATGAAGGCGACCGACCGGGCGCCGACATGCCGCTGGGCGATCCACAACTCGCCGATGCGCCGCTCCCCGTCCTCGATCACCCAGAGCCGGTGGCCGGCGGTCTGCCGCCCGTGCTCGAGCAGTTGCGTGAACGCCGCGCCGGAGCGCTGCGGCGCCTCTTGCTCGCTCCACTCTCCCGACGCGGCCATGCCCTGGGCGTACTCCTCGACCGCCCGTTCGGTGAACACCGCGAAATCCGCATCGTCCATGGGAACCAAGGTGACTGGCATGAGCGGCTCACTCCTTGTCCAAGCGCTGTCGATCAGGCCGTTTGGCGTGCTTCGGAACCGGATCGCCGCTCCGGAGCGCGCCAAACGGCCCCCGGGCGTCAGTCCATCCGCGCCTGGACCTGCTGTTGCTGGTCAAAGATCGCGGCAGTGCCCAGCTTGTCGCGAATGCCCGCCCCTGCACTGACCAGTTTGGCGGAGTCGATGTTCTTCACCGCCGTGAGTTCGGTGGCACTCAAGTGCACGCCGATCCTCTTGGCGGCGCCTTCGGCGTCCTTATGCAACTGTTCCGCAAACTCCTTATCAATAAGGGCACGACCCACCACTGTCGCGAGACGTTCCTGATTCACTTTTGCAGACATGCTTTCTCTCCTTGTCATCAATAAAGAAACATCCCGGGCGAAACATTAAACTCTCTGCCCCTCCGGGAATCCTGAATATAGCAACGCCGCTTTCCTTTGCCAGTTACAAGCACGGATATCATTAAATCTTTTCACGATAAGCGACAACACCAAATATTAAGTTTATCCGGCGATTATCCAGGGGCCTTTAATTGCCATATTTACTGTAAGAACTTTCCTACTACCAAAGAACTAAACAGTTCAAACTCCGTCATTAATTCAGCGGCACAAAAACAATGGGCGAACACGCAACATAAGCACGGGATTTGATTGGGAATGGCGCCCGAGGGGCAAAGGCAACCGCCGCCGATTTTCGTTCGATAATCGCCCACAACCCGGCTCACCCCGATTGAATCCCCGCGCCGATCCCCTTCACCATTGCCCGCACCGACAAAACCAATAAAAACAGGTTCATCCCCATGACGACACGCCCTCCCCGCTCGGGCTGATCCCCCCCTCCGCCACGACGACCGCTTCTTTTTGTCTGCAACCCAAGGTTGCGGCGGTGCCCTGCCTCATCCCCAATAATCAGAGAGACCCGAGCCCATGACACGTTCCCCTGCGCCCTACGCAATTCCCGGCCTGATCGCCTTGACCCTGGCCGGCACGGCCCTACCCGCCGCCGCCGAAGAGCCGGGTTTCATCGAAGGCGCCAAGGCCGGCCTGAACCTGCGCAACTTCTACATCAACCGCAACTTCACCGACCCGACCAAGGCCCAGGGCAAGGCCGAGGAATGGACGCAGAACTTCATTCTCGACGCCAAGTCCGGCTTCACCCAGGGCACCGTCGGCTTCGGCGTGGACGTGCTGGGGCTGTACTCGGTGAAGCTCGACGGCGGCAAGGGCACCGGCGGCACGCAACTGCTGCCGCTGGACCATGACGGCCGCCCGGCGGACACCTTCGGCCGCACCAACGTCGCGCTCAAGGCCCGGCTGTCGCAGACCGAGATCAAGGTCGGCGAATGGATGCCGGTGCTGCCGATCCTGCGTTCGGACGACGGCCGCTCGCTGCCGCAGACCTTTCGCGGCGGGCAGCTCACCTCGAAGGAAATCGACGGCCTGACCCTCTACGGCGGCCAGTTCCGCGCCAACAGCCCCCGCGACGACAGCAGCATGGGCGACCTGTCGATGACCGGCAAACCGGCGTTCACCTCCGACCGCTTCAACTTCCAGGGCGGCGAATACGCGTTCAACGGCAAGCGCACCCAGATCGGCGTGTGGAACGCCCAGCTCAAGGACATCTACCGCCAGCAATACGTCAACCTGATCCACAGCCAGCCCTTGGGCGACTGGACGCTGGGGGCCAACCTCGGCTTCTTCTACGGCAAGGACGACGGCAGCGCCCGGGCCGGCGACCTCGACAACAAGACCTGGTCCGGCCTGTTCTCGGCGAGGTACGGCGCCAGCACCTTCTACGTCGGCCTGCAGAAGCTCACCGGCGACAGCGCCTGGATGCGGGTCAACGGCACCAGCGGCGGCACCCTGGCCAACGACAGCTACAACTCAAGCTACGACAATGCCCGGGAACGCTCCTGGCAGGTGCGCCACGACTACAATTTCGCCGCCCTCGGCATCCCCGGCCTGACCCTGATGAACCGCTACATCAAAGGCGACAACGTGCACACCGCCACCACCTCCGACGGCAAGGAATGGGGCCGCGAGTCGGAGCTGGGCTACACCGTGCAGAGCGGCACGCTCAAGGACCTGAGCGTGCGCTGGCGCAACTCGACCATGCGCCGGGACTACAGCAACAACGCGTTCGACGAGAACCGCCTGATCGTCAGCTATCCGATCAGCCTGCTGTGATCGCTTGCGCCGGGGCGACGCCATCCGTCCGGACGCCCTGCGCGGCGTCCGGGATCCAGTAAAGTGAGAGCACCTGAAAAACTCAGGTGACTCCCCTTTTCCGCTTCCGTTATCTGTTGAAGTTCGAGCCAGGCTGTCATCGGAAGACACCACCGATCACCGGAGGACACCCTCATGGTCGCCCGACTCGACGCAACACCCGACTGGGACGCCAAGGCTTACCAGCGCTTTGCGCTGCACCGGCAAAGACCGGTCAACGAACTGCTCGGCCGCATCACGCTGAAAAAGCCCCAGTGTCTCTACGACCTGGGCTGCGGCACCGGCATCGCCACCCGATTGCTCGCCCGGCGCTGGCCCCGTGCGTACCTGTGCGGCATCGACAGCTCCGCGCAGATGCTCGAGGAGGCCCGGCGCCTGCCGATCACGGCGCACTGGCAACAGTGCGACCTGCTGCACTGGCGACCCGAGCGGCCGGCGGACCTGCTGTTCGCGGCGGCGGTGCTGCACTTTCTCGACGACCACGAACAGTTGCTGCCGCGTCTGCTGGGCCATCTCAACCCCGGCGGCTGCCTGGCCGCGCACCTGCCGGACTGGCGCGACGCGCTGTGGTACCGGCTGATGCTCGACACCCTCGACGACGCCGGCCCCGGCGGCAAACCGTTGGGCTCGGCGCAGTTGCGCCAGCGCATGGCGGCACGGCCGCTGCTGTCGCTGGAGGACTACTACCGCTTGCTGGCGCCGCTGACCCGCTCGCTGGACATCTGGGAAACCGAGCAGCTGCAGGCGGTGCAAGGCCAGTCGCCGGTCTACGACTGGGTCAAGGTCTCGGCGCTGCGGCCGGTGCTGCAAGGGCTGGACGCCGGGGAGCAGGCGCGGTTCATCTACCACTACCTGCTCAGGCTGCATGCGCACTACCCGCCGGAGGACGACGGGCTGACGCTGTTTCCGTTCAAGCGGATTTTCATTGTGGCCAGGGTGTGAAACCGCCATCGCGAGCAGGCTCGCTCCTGCAGTGGATTGCATTCTGTCAGCTGGAATGCGGCCACTGGCAGGAGCGAGCCTGCTCGCGATGGGTCAGCTCAAGCGCCGCTCAACCACGGGATTCGACCCCCAGTTCATCCCACACCGACTCGGCCAGGTGGAACGTCGCGTTGGCCGCCGGGATCCCGCAGTAGATCGCGCTCTGCATGATCACTTCCTTGATCTCGCCCCGGCTCACGCCGTTGTTGGCGGCGGCGCGCAGGTGCAGCTTGAGTTCGCCCTCGCGGTTCATGCCGATCAGCATGGCGATGGTGATCAGGCTGCGGGTGTGGCGCGGCAGGCCCGGGCGGGTCCAGATGTCGCCCCAGGCGTGGCGGGTGATCATCTCCTGGAACTCGGCGTTGAACTCGGTCAGGGCGTTCAGGCTGCGGTCGACGTGGGCATCGCCCAGCACCGCGCGGCGCACCTGCATGCCGTCGTCGTAACGTTGCTTCTCGTCCACGGTGTCTTCCTCAATCGGCCTTCAGGAACGCCAGTACCCGGTCGCTGAACGCGTGGCCGGCCTGGACGTTGGACAGGTGCGCGGCATGGAACTCGGCGTACTCGGCGCCCTGCACACGCTCCTGGATGTAATGCCCGCCGGACGGCGGCGTCACCGCGTCGTCGCTGCCGGCGATCACCAGCAGCGGCACCTTGATCTCACCCAGCCGGTCACGGAAATCGGCATCGCGCACCGCCGCGCAGTTGGCCGCGTAGCCTTCGGGCGACGTGGCCGCGAGCATGTCGGTGATCTGCTTCGCGGCCGCCGGGTTGGCCGCCGAAAAGTCCGGGGTGAACCAACGGGCGATGGACGCATCGCGCAGGGCGACCATCGCCGCCGGACCGTCGCGCAGCACGGTATCGATGCGCGGGTTCCACACCGACGGATCGCCGATCTTCGCCGCCGTGTTGCAGACGATCAGCTTGTTCAGCCGTTGGCCGGCATTGATCCCCAGCCACTGGCCGATCAGCCCGCCCATCGACAGCCCGCAGAAGTGCGCGCGTTCGATGTGCAGCGCATCGAGCAGCGCCAACACGTCGCGGCCCAGCTGTTCGATGCTGTACGGCCCCGGGGTCACCAGCGAGCGGCCGTGGCCGCGGGTGTCGAAGCGCAGCACCCGGAAATGCCGGGTGAACGCCGGCATCTGTACGTCCCACATGTGCAGGTCGGTGCCCAGCGAGTTGGACAGCACCAGCACCGGCGCATCGACCGGGCCTTCAATCTGGTAATGCAGTTCGCCATCGGCGAGTGGTACGAAAGCCACAGCTCTCTCCTTCAGACAGACAACGCGTGATGTTCGGCCACCGCCCGCTCGACCCAGACGCGTGCCTGGCCGAGGTAATGGGCGGGGTCCAGCAGGTGATCCAGTTCCGCGCCGCTCATCTGGGCGGTGATCTGGGGCTCGTCGCCGAGCACGGCGCGCAGGTGGCGCCGCTCGGCCACCGCCCGTTTGCAGCACTGCTCCAGCAGATGATGGGCGGCGTCGCGGCCGACCCGTTGCGACAGGACGATGCTCACCGCTTCGGCCAGCACCAGCCCTTGGGTCAGCTCAAGATTGCGGCCCATGCGCTCGGCATCGACTTCCATGCCCTCCGCCAGCAGCCGCGCCTGTTGCAGGGCGCCGGACACCAGGCAGCAGATTTCCGGCAGGGTTTCCCATTCGGCGTGCCACAGCCCCAGGCTGCGCTCGTGCTCCTGGGGCATGGCGCTGAACAGCGTCGAGACCAGCCCCGGCACCCGCGTCGCGGCGCCGATCAGCACCGCCGCCCCCACCGGGTTGCGCTTGTGCGGCATGGTCGAGGAACCGCCCTTGCCCGGCGCCGACGGTTCGAACACTTCGGCGGCTTCGGTCTGCATCAGCAGGCTGATGTCGCGGCCAAGCTTGCCCAAGCCGCCGGCGATCAAGCCGAGCACGGCGCCGAACTCGACGATGCGGTCGCGCTGGGTGTGCCAGGGCTGTTCGGGCAGCGTCAGTTGCAGCTCCTCGGCCAGCGCCCGGGCGACCGGCAGCGCCTGCTCGCCCAGCGCCGCGAGGGTGCCGGAGGCGCCGCCGAACTGCAGCGCCAGCAGGCGCGGCTTCAGCTCACGCAGGCGCTGGCGGCTGCGGGTCAAGGCGCCGAGGCATCCGGCGATCTTCATGCCCAGCGTGACCGGCGTCGCGTGCTGCAGCCAGGTGCGCCCGGCCAGCGGCGTCGCGGCATAGCGCTGCGCTTGCGTGGCCAACGCATCGGCCAGCTGCGCCAGCTCGCCCTCGATCAACGCCAGGGCCTGGCGCAGTTGCAGCACCAGCCCGGAGTCCATCACGTCCTGGCTGGTGGCGCCCAGGTGCACATGGCGTTCGGCCTCGGCGTCGGTCGCGGCGATCCGCTTGCCCAGCGCCTTGACCAGCGGAATCGCCGAGTTGCCGGCGCTGGCGATCGCCTCGCCCAGCGCCTCGAAGTCGTACAGGTCCGCACGGCACGCGGCTTCGATGGCCGGCACCGCGCTCGCCGGGATCACCCCGACCCGCGCCTGGACCCTGGCCAGCGCGGCCTCGACGTCGAGCATCGCCTGCACCCGGCCCCGGTCGCAGAACACCTCGCGCATGTCGCGGGCGGTGAAGTAGGCATCGAACAATTGATTGCCCGGTCGTTGCGTCATAAACAGTCCTTGCCGGCGCGGGCCGCTTGGGCCCGCGCACGGGGTTTCAGAGATCGTGGTGCAGGTACGCCGCCTGTTTCGGCAGGCGCAGGCTGAACAGGAACGCCACCGCCATCATCACCGTGACGTACCAGTAGAACGAGTTTTCCATGCCCGCCGACTTCAGGCTCAGGGCCACGTATTCGGCCGAACCGCCGAAGATCGCGTTGGCCACCGCATACGCCAGGCCGACGCCGAGGGCGCGGACTTCGGGCGGGAACATTTCGGCCTTCACCAGGCCGCTGATCGAGGTGTAGAAACTGACGATGGCCAGCGCCACGGTGATCAGCACGAAAGCCAGGAACGGGCTGCTGACGCTTTTCAGGCTCAGCAGGATCGGCACCGTGAACAGCGTACCGAGGGCGCCGAACCAGAGCATCGAATTGCGTCGGCCGATCCTGTCCGCGAGCATGCCGAACAGCGGCTGCATGCACATATAAAGGAAGAGCGCGCCGGTCATGATGTAACTGGCGGTCTTGGCGTGCATGCCGGCGGTGTTCACCAGGTACTTCTGCATGTAGGTGGTGAAGGTGTAGAAGATCAGCGAGCCGCCGGCGGTGTAGCCGAGCACGGTGATGAACGCGGCCTTGTGGTCGCGGAACAGCGCGCGCAGGCTGCCGGCGTCCTTGTTCTCGCGGCCCTCCTTGCTGGTGGTCTCCTTCAGGGAGCGACGCAGGAACAGCGAGATCAGCGCCGCCGCCGCGCCGACCACGAACGGGATCCGCCAGCCGTAGGCGCGCAGTTCATCTTCGCTGAGGAACTGCTGCAGGATCACCACCAGCAGCACCGCCAGCAGTTGCCCGCCGATCAGGGTCACGTACTGGAACGAGGCGAAGAACCCGCGCTGGCCCTTGAGCGCCACTTCGCTCATGTAGGTGGCGGTGGTGCCGTACTCGCCGCCCACCGACAGGCCTTGCAGCAGACGGGCGAACAGCAGCAGCACCGGCGCCCAGACCCCGATGCTGTTGTAGGTGGGCAGGCAGGCGATGAGCAGCGAGCCGAAGCACATCATCAGCACCGAGATCATCATCGAGTTCTTGCGCCCGTGCTTGTCCGCCACACGGCCGAAGATCCAGCCGCCGATGGGCCGCATCAGGAAGCCGGCGGCGAACACGCCGGCCGTGTTGACCAGCTGCACCGTGGGGTTGTCGGAGGGGAAGAACGCCGGAGCGAAATAGATCGCGCAGAAGGCGTAGACATAGAAGTCGAACCATTCGACGAGGTTGCCGGACGACGCGCCGACAATGGCGAAGATGCGCTTGCTGCGCTCTTCGCCGGTGTAAGGGGAGGTCAATGTTGTCATTGTTGTTTACTCTGAGGGGACAGGTGAAAGTCTAGACACACTTCGTAACAGCCCCGTTCCACACCTACATCCGTCACCGGGTTTCCCTGATGGGAAATCTCAGTGATGGATCAGTCATGCCCTATCCATGCAGGAGCCAGCCTGCTGGCTCCTGCAGAAGCTGCGGCGGGTTCAGTAGTCGAAGAACACCGTCTCGGCCTCGGTGCCCTGCAGGATCACGTTCCATTGGTAAACGCCGGTCGCGTCCTGCCTGGCCAGCAGCGTCGCACGGCGTTCGGCGGGCACGCATTCGAGCAGCGGATCGTTCACGTTCGCCGGATCGCCCTCGAAGTAGATCCGGGTCAGCAGGTGCTTGACCAGGCCGCGGGCGAACACCAGCACCACCAGGTGCGGCGCCTGGGTCGTGCCCTTGAGGCCCGGCACGGTGCCCGGCTTGATGGTGGTGAAGCGAAAGCGCCCCTCGGCGTCCACCGGCACCCGGCCGAAGCCTTCGAAGTGCGGATCCAGCGGTTTGTCCTGCTCGTCCTCCGGATGGGCGTACTTGCCGGCGGCGTTGGCCTGCCAGACTTCGAGCATGGCGTCGTTGACGGTGTCGCCGTTGCCGTCGACGACTTGCCCGGTGATCGCCACGCGTTCGCCCAGGGCAAGTTCGTCGGCGAGTTGCTCGCGGTTCAGCCAGGTCAGGCCGATGTGGTAGTACGGCCCGACGGTGTGGGACGTGGTCGCGGTCAGGGTCATCTCATTTCTCCATCGGCGTGGCTTCGCGGCCGCGCAGCACGATGTCCCAGCGGTAAGCGAGGGCGTAGGACGGAATGGTTTTTTCCAGATCGAATGCGGCGATCAGGCGCTCCTTGGCGCTCGTGTCCGGCACGCAGTTGTAGATCGGGTCGTAGGCCAGCAGCGGGTCGCCGGGGAAGTACATCTGGGTGACCAGGCGCGTGAGGATGCTCGGCCCGAACAGCGAGAAATGCACGTGCGCCGGGCGCCAGGCATTGTGGTGGTTGCCCCACGGGTAGGCGCCGGGCTTGATGGTCCGGAACTCGTAGCGGCCGTCGGCGTCGGTCACGGTGCGGCCGGTGCCGGTGAAGTTCGGGTCCAGCGGCGCGTCGTGCAGGTCGCGGGCATGGTGGTAGCGGCCGGCGGCGTTGGCCTGCCAGATCTCCACCAGGATGCCCGGCACCGGCAGGCCGTCTTCGTCCAGCACCCGGCCGTGAATGATGATCCGCTCGCCCAGCGGCTCGCCGGCGTGCTGCGCGGTCAGGTCGTGATCGTTGTCGCCGACCCGCTCGGCGCCGATGGTCGGGCCGGTGATCTCCGACAGCGAATGCGGCAGGAACACCAACGGCCTGGACGGCGCACGCAGGTTGGTGGATCGGTAGGTCGGGTGCAGGTACGGCGGCTGGGTGCCTTCCTGCGGACGGCGGTAGCCAGGCTTGTCAGTCATTTCGCTTTCCTCGGTTCTTGTTCGTCAGGGCGCAGGGTCAGACGCGTTCGATGGCCAGGGCCAGACCCTGGCCGACGCCGACGCACATGGTCGCCAGGCCCTTCTTGCCGCCGCTCTTCTCCAACTGATGCAGCGCCGTCAGCACCAGCCGGGCGCCGCTCATGCCCAGCGGATGGCCGAGGGCGATCGCGCCGCCGTTCGGGTTGACCTGCGGCGCGTCGTCCGCCAGCCCCAGTTCGCGCAGCACCGCCAGGCCCTGGCTGGCGAACGCTTCGTTGAGCTCGATCACATCGAAATCGCTGACCGCCAGCCCCAGGCGCTCGGTGAGCTTGCGCACCGCCGGCACCGGGCCGATGCCCATCACCCGCGGCGCCACCCCGGCGCTGGCCATGCCCAGCACCTTGGCGCGGGCGGTCAGGCCATGTTTTTTCACCGCCTCGGCCGAGGCCAGGATCAGGGCCGCCGCACCGTCGTTGACGCCCGAGGCGTTGCCGGCGGTGACGGTCTTGTCCGGGCCGTTGACCGGTTTCAGTCTGGCCAGGGCTTCGAGGGTGGTGTCGGCGCGGGGATGCTCGTCCTCGCTGACCACGGTCTCGCCTTTCTTGTGGGCGATGCGCACCTCGACGATCTCTTCGGCGAAGTAGCCGGCGGCCTGGGCCGCCGCGGTGCGCTGTTGGCTGCGCAGGGCGAACGCGTCCTGGTCGGCGCGGGACACCTGATAGTCGTCGGCCACGTTGTCGGCGGTCTGCGGCATCGCATCCACGCCGTACCGGGCCTTCATCAGCGGGTTGACGAAGCGCCAGCCGATGGTGGTGTCTTCCAGTTTCAGGTTGCGCGAGAAGGCCGCGTCGGCCTTGCCCATCACGAACGGCGCACGGGACATCGACTCGACGCCGCCGGCGATGGCCAGTTCCATCTCGCCGCTGGCGATGGCGCGGAACGCGGTGCCGATGGCGTCCATGCCCGAGGCGCAGAGACGGTTGAGGGTCACCCCCGGCACGCTGTCCGGCAGGCCCGCCAGCAGCAGCGCCATGCGCGCCACGTTGCGGTTGTCTTCACCGGCCTGGTTGGCGCAGCCGAGGAACACCTCGTCCAGCGCCGTCCAGTCCACCGACGGGTTGCGTTCCATCAGGGCCTTGATCGGCACGGCGGCCAGGTCGTCGGCACGCACGGCGGACAGGCCGCCGCCGAACCGGCCGATGGGGGTGCGGATCGCATCGCAGATGTACACGTCGCGCATCATGCTTCTCCCGGGGCTTGGCCGTGGGCCACGGCGGTGCGGGCTTCCAGCTCGCGCAGGGCGGTCAGCTCGACGGCGGTCGGCTCGGCGGTGGTGGCCACCTGCTCGGCGAAACGGATCGGCCAGCCGGTGGCGGCGCTCACCTGCTCCCGGGTCACGCCCGGATGCAGCGCGGTCACCACGAACTCATGGGTGCCCGCCTCCGGTTCCATGATGCACAGGTCGGTGATGATGCCCACCGGCCCGGCGCCCGGCAGCCCCAGACGCTGACGCGAATCGCCGCCTTCGCCGTGGCCGACCGAGGTGATGAAGTCGAGCTTGTCGACAAACGAACGCGCCGACTGTTTAAGGATGATCAGCACGCTCTTGGCGGAGCCGGCGATTTCCGGCGCACCGCCGGCACCCGGCAAGCGCACTTTCGGCTGGTGGTAATCGCCCACCACCGTGGTGTTGATGTTGCCGAAGCGGTCGACCTGGGCCGCGCCGAGGAAGCCGACGTCGATGCGCCCGCCCTGCAGCCAGTAGCGGAAAATCTCGCCGGTCGGCACCACCGTATCGGCGGTCTCCGCCAGTTCGCCGTCGCCGATGGACAGCGGCAGCACGCTCGGCTTGGCGCCGATCGGGCCGGATTCGTAGATCAGCACCACGTCCGGTGACGAGGTCAGGCGCGCCAGGTTGGCGGCTTTCGACGGCAGGCCGATGCCGACGAAGCACACCGAGCCGTTCTTCAGACGACGGGCCGCGGCCACGGTCATCATTTCATGGGTGGTGTAAGTCATTGCTGGGCCTCCGAAGCCGCGGCCAACTTGGCCTGGAACGCGCCGAAGTCAGCGCAGCCATGGATGTATTCGTCGATCCACGCGGTAAACGTC
This sequence comes from Pseudomonas ekonensis, assembly GCF_019145435.1. Taxonomy (NCBI): domain Bacteria; kingdom Pseudomonadati; phylum Pseudomonadota; class Gammaproteobacteria; order Pseudomonadales; family Pseudomonadaceae; genus Pseudomonas; species Pseudomonas ekonensis. The sequence continues at coordinate 1,143,224 of NZ_JAHSTS010000002.1, forward strand.
GCACGGTCGCGGGCGATCGGATCCCACGCCTGGTAGAAGCGGTTGTCGCGCTCGGTGTAACCGTGGGCGTAGGACGGGTGCGCGCCGCCCGGCACATGGCAGACCGCGCTCAGGGCCCAGGTCGGCAGGACGCAGGCATTCATCGGTGCGTTGAGGTCATCGACGATTTCCTCGACGGTGACGATGCAGCGCTTGGCCGCCAACGCCGCTTCCTTCTGCACCCCGAGGATCCCCCACAGCAGCACGTTGCCCTTGCGGTCGGCCTTCTGCGCGTGGATCACGGTCACGTCCGGGCGCACCGACGGCACCGCCGCCAGCACTTCACCGGTGAACGGGCAAGTCACGCTCTTGATCAGCGGGTTGACCTTGGGCAGGTCGGAACCGGCGTAGGCGCGCAGCACCGCGAACGGCAGGCCGGATGCGCCGGCCACATAGGCGTTGGCCAGGTCGGCGTGGCTGTGCTCCTCGATTTCAATCGCATGCGGCCACTGCTTCTCGACCGCGTCGCGCAGACGGTGCAGCGAGCCCACGCCCGGGTTGCCGCCCCAGGAGAAGATCAGCTTGCGGGCACAACCGGCACCGATCAGTTGGTCGTAGATCAGGTCAGGCGTCATCCGCACCAGGGTCAGGTCTTTCTTGCCCTGGCGGATGATTTCATGACCCGCCGCCGTCGGGATCAGGTGGGTGAAGCCTTCGAGCGCGACGGTGTCGCCATCGTTGACGAATTGCTTCACCGCGTCGTGCAGCGAAAGGATCTCGGCCATGGAGCTGGCTCCCGTTCTGTAGTGAATCGCCAGTGATAAAAAGGCGCGAGGTTCGGCGCCGGAGTCACTGAAGATTAAGCCCGTGAAAAACGCCAAACAATCCGATAATCGAGTGAGTGTTCGTTTATCGAACAGATTGTTGTCTCACTAACGATCACTGCCAAAAGCATCGCGAGCAGGCTCGCGCCTACAGAGAAATGCGTTTTCCTGTAGGCGCGAGCCTGCTCGCGAAAGCCGGATCATTCAGTCCTGACTCAAGTCGCATCCGCGTGGCTGACCAACCCTTTGATCAACACGGCCGTGGTGGCCAGCGCCGCCGGAATCACCAGCGCCGTCAGCACCTGTTCGAAGTTCCAGCCCAGCCCCAACAGGGTGGCGCCCATCCAGGCCCCGAGAATCGCGCCGAACCGGCCGATCCCCAGCATCCACGACACCCCGGTCGCCCGCCCTTGGGTCGGGTAGAACCGCGCCGCCAGCGACGGCATCGCCGATTGCGCGCCGTTCACGCACATGCCGGCCACCAGCACCAGGGTCGCCAGCAGTGTGATGTGGCCCAGGCTCTGCCCCACCGCGTAGGCGAACACCCCGGCCAGCAGGTAGAACGTGCCGATGACCTTGTGCGGATTGAACCGATCCATCGCCCAGCCGACGGCCACCGCGCTCAGCACCCCGCCGAACTGGAACAGCGCGCCGATGAACGCGGCCTGCTCCATGCTCGCGCCGCTGTCGCGCATCAGGGTCGGCAGCCAGCTGGTCAACAGGTACACGATCACCAGGCCCATGAAGTAGGTCAGCCACAGCAGCAGCGTGCCGGTGCTGTAGGTGCCGGAGAAGATCACCGCGAACACGTTGCGCGCCTTGACGGTCTTCTGCTCCGGCACGCTGAAGGCCGATGCCTGGGCGACCCGGGCCGGATCGATCGGCGCCAGGGCCTTGCGCACCTTGTCGGTGCCGCGGTTGCGCACCACCAGATACCGCGCCGATTCCGGCAGCCAGGCCATCAGCACCAGCGCGAGGAGCAGCGGCAGGATCCCGCCGATCAGCAGCAGGCTGTGCCAGCCGAACGCCGGGATCAGCTTGGCCGAAATGAACCCGCCGCCGGCCATGCCGAGGTTGAAGCCGCAGAACATGCTGGTCACCAGCAACGACTTCTTGCGTTCAGGGGTGTATTCGGACAGCAGCGTGGTGGCGTTCGGCATGCCCGCCCCCAGTCCCAGGCCCGTGAGGAAGCGCAGCACCAGCAGCTGTTCGACGTTGGTGCTGTAGGCCGACGCCAGGCTGAAGGCGCCGAACAGCGCCACCGCCCCCACCAGCACGACCTTGCGCCCGAAGCGGTCGGCCAAAGGGCCCGAACCCAGGGCGCCGAACACCATGCCGATCAGCGCGGCGCTCATCACAGGCCCCAGGCTGGCGCGGTCGATGCCCCAGTCCTGGGACAGGGCCGGGGCGATGAAGCCCATGGCCGCCGTGTCGAGGCCATCGAGGAACACGATCAGGAAACACAGGATCACCACCCGCCACTGATAGCGCGAGATCGGTTGGGCATTGATGAAGGACTGCACGTCGAGGCAGTGCCCCACAGCGGACTGAGGCTGATTCATTGTTTTTATTCCACGCAAAAAACGCAGTCGAACGGAGGCCGGCCCAAGAGCGGCACGGTCATGAGAATAGAAGGCTGGAATCGGAGCGTTGGTTCAGGCCCGGCGACACGGGCGGGAACGGCGACAGTCGGGGAACGTGCGCATGGGGAGGTTGCCTCTTGTCATTATTATCAGAGGCGTCATCGGCCGGCCGGAGGTAGCCGGTGCCGGATGACGCTGCCGCGACATTAATGATCCGGAGGAATGAGCGTCAATTCGATAAACGCAACTCTGTGCGTTTATCGAACAGCTTCCTCAGGCGAACAATTGCGCACTGAGGTCGCGGCTGGCGCTCAGCAGGCCGGGCAAGAAGCGCTGCTCAAGCTCGGTGCGGCTGACGCGGCCCGCGTGGGTGCTGACGTTGAGCGCCGCCACCACCTGGCCCGAGGCGTCGTACACCGGCACCGCGATCGAACGCAGGCCCTGCTCCAGTTCCTGATCGACGATGCACCAGCCTTGGCGCCGTACCTCTTGCAGGCATTCGAGCAGGGTTTCGGGGGTGTGCAGCGTGCGGCTGGTCTTGGCCACCAGCTCCGCGTGGTCGAGGTATTCGCGCAGCGACGTGTCGTCGAGCGCCGCCAGCAGGATCCGCCCCATGGACGTGCAATACGCCGGCAGCCGCCCGCCCACCGACAGGTCCACCGAAATCAGCCGCTGGGTGGTGGCCGACCGGGCGATGTAGAGGATGTCGTCGCCCTCCAGCGTGGCCATGTTGCAGGCCTCGTGCAGTTGCTCGCTCATGCGGTCGAGGTACGGCTGCGCCGAGACCGCCAGCGGCGTGGAGGACAGATAGGCGTGGCCGAGGGTCAGCACCTTGGGCAGCAGCGAGTAGGTGCGGCCGTCGGTGGTGGCGTAGCCGAGCTTGATCAACGTGTGCAGGCAACGGCGCACGGCGGCGCGGGGGATTTCCGTGCGGTGGCTGATCTGGGCGATGGTCAGGTGGCGCTTGCGCTCCTGGAACGCCTGCACCACCGCCAGGCCCCGGGCCAGGGACGTCATGAAATCCCGATCGCCGGTCATGGCCTGGATGCGCTTGGCCGGCGAGGCGACGATCGGCGGTGCCACCGAGGTGAAGGAGTTGCGCATTTGATCGTTCATGTCCGGTTCTCTTTATTCTGCGGGCCAACGGCCATACAAGCGGCCCGCCGACCGATGCACAAGCGGCGGGCCTTCAATGTTGGGCGATTATCGAACCGGCGACCGATAATCGCAATCGCCGCCCGCCCTCTCCGGATCGGCCGCAGCGCTCGCCTTGAACTTGGAAGGCTTGTTGAGTGCGAGCCTTAGTTGTCCGGCTTAATGACGCCAAAATCACACCGCCGGCCATCGCCGCGACAACTACCGATAAAAAATGTCAGTCACAAAACGATCATGCCGGCGCAACCGTTTTTAACTTGGTGAAGATAGTCAATCCCGAATCGGCCGCTATAATGCAACTCAGTGACGCCGCGCCCTTAGTTGCCGACGGCGTCGCCCGCCGACGCGATGTCCATCGCCGTCGGCCCCGGCCAGCGCCTGATGCCCGTTATCCATACATCGCCAGCGCGCTCGCTGAAACCGGAAACTGATGCTGCGTCAGTTTTAATCTGGTGCCGTAGCCGCCTGCAACATGGAAGTCCCGAGCGTTCCTTCGACAACACCGCCAGCTGTTCAGGCCGGTGCCGTCGGCGGACTCGCTTGAGCGATTCGTTGCAGTGCGTTTCACCAGACATTTATCTCAACTCAAACAGGTAGCACTGTGACGAAAGACGAACTGCGCGCGGAACTTGAGCGCCAGGAACAACGTTACAAGGAAGTTTACGGCGGGGAAGTCACCACCTACGCCGCCCAGCCCGAACCGGAACGCAAACCCTGGCGCAAACGCGCCACCGTTCAGGATCAGGTCTTCCAGCAAGAACTGCAGAAAATGGAAAAGGAACTCAAAGCCGAAGAGCCATGAGCCTCTGGCTTTGACTTGTCCAAGGGTTTGCGTCGACACCGGTTACAAGCGCGGTGCCACGACGATGCCTTGCGCGCCCGCTACCCGCGGGCAGCGGCCGATCCTTACCGTCCTACAGCAAAAACGGCGTGTCTGACCCGTTTCAGAGATATTTCACACAAGCGTTCGAAGCCTCTGCGCCTTGGGCCAGGCGCTGGCTGTTCAGCCATTTCCCCAATCAAATCAAACGCTTGCAAAACCCTGCGAAACACTCGGGCTTTGCCGCCTGATACAAATTAATTCGTTGAAGAATGTTACCGATGAGCAGGTAGGGGATCGATTTCCGGTCTTTTCTGGCATAATCGCGCCCCCTTATGACCGGGCCAGAAAACCTTCATGATCGATTTATTCAGCGGACTGGATGCCTGGGTGCTTGTGAGCCTCTTGCTCGCCCTGACATTTGTCCTCGCCTTCGAGTTCATCAATGGATTTCATGACACCGCCAACGCGGTAGCCACTGTGATCTACACCAAAGCGATGCCGCCGCACCTGGCGGTGTTCTTCTCGGGGGTGTTCAACTTCCTCGGCGTGCTGCTGGGCGGGGTCGGCGTGGCGTATGCCATCGTCCACCTGCTGCCGGTGGAACTGCTGATCAACGTCAACACCGGCCACGGCCTGGCCATGGTGTTCTCGCTGCTCGCCGCCGCCATCGCCTGGAACCTGGGCACCTGGTACTTCGGTATCCCGGCCTCCAGCTCCCACACCCTGATCGGTTCGATCCTCGGCGTCGGCCTGGCCAATGCCCTGATCAACGACATTCCGCTGGCGGACGGGGTGAACTGGCAGAAGGCGGTCGACATCGCCGCCTCGCTGGTGTTCTCGCCGATGGCCGGTTTCCTGGTCGCGGCCCTGGTGCTGATCGGCCTGAAATGGTGGCGCCCGCTGTCGAAGATGCACAAGACGCCGGAACAGCGCCGCAAGATCGACGACAAGAAGCACCCGCCGTTCTGGAACCGCCTGGTGCTGGTGATGTCGGCCATGGCCATGAGTTTCGTGCACGGCTCCAACGACGGTCAGAAAGGCATCGGCCTGATCATGCTGGTGCTGATCGGCATCGTCCCGGCGCAGTTCGTGCTCGACCTGAACAGCACCACCTACCAGATCGAACGCACCCGCGACGCCACCCTGCACCTGAGCCAGTTCTACCAGCGCAACGCCGATTCCCTCGGCGAGTTCCTGGCCCTGGGCAAGAGCGTGGAAGGCGACCTGCCGGAGAAATTCCGTTGCAACCCGCAACAGACCGAACCGACCATCGCCGCCCTGCTCCACACCCTCAAAGGCGTGGCGGACTACCATTCGCTGCCGTCGGAAAGCCGCATCGAAGTGCGCCGCTACCTGCTCTGCCTGGACGACACCGCGAAGAAGGTCGCCAAGCTGCCAGGCCTGCCGGCCCGCGAAAAGGCTGACCTGGACAAGCTGCGCAAGGACCTGACCACCACCACCGAATACGCCCCGTTCTGGGTGATCCTGGCGGTCGCACTGGCCCTGGGCCTGGGCACCATGATCGGCTGGAAACGCGTGGTGCTGACCATCGGCGAGAAGATCGGCAAGCAAGGCATGACCTATGCCCAGGGCATGTCGGCCCAGATCACCGCCGCCAGCATGATCGGCCTGGCCAACATCTTCAGCCTGCCGGTGTCCACCACCCACGTGCTGTCCTCGGGCGTGGCCGGCACCATGGTCGCCAACAAGAGCGGCCTGCAGAGCGGTACCGTGCGCACCATCCTGCTGGCCTGGGTACTGACCCTGCCGGCCACCGTGGCCCTGTCGGCCGGACTGTTCTGGCTGGCGTCCAAGGCGCTGGGCAGCTGATCGTCACAGGTGTTGAAGAAGGCGTGGTCCGAGAGGATCACGCCTTTTTTGTTGCCTGAGGAGCGGTCAGGTGGAAGGGGTTGGCTGGCAGTGCGTCATCGCCAGCAGGCTGGCTCCTACAGTGGGATCGGGGTGTTCAGGCAGGCCCAGAGGCCGCCAAGGCCCCCCCCCAAAAACCGCAGGCAAAAAAAAAGGGCAACCGAAGTTGCCCAAAATGCCTTGCGTGCTCATCAATCCAAAAGGACCTACGGTTTTTTGCGCTTATTCGCATCCTTCCAGATAAAAATTCCAAACCCTGCAAAAAACACAACCATGAGGCCAACGGTCAGGACGCCGGCGAACACCACGTTATCGAAAAACATGACACTGGCCTCCTGGCCCCTGCTCTGTTGCGATGGAGCTAAGTTAACCAATCGGGCGGAGGGAGAAATTGACCGGGATCAATGCCGGTCGATGCGCGGGGAAGAGGAAGGGGAATAAATGACCTGCATCAACGGATGCAGGGGAGATCAACGCTTTTTCGGTTTGTTTTTCGGCTTTTTCTTGGCTTTGCCCAACGGCATCGCCTGTTCGAAAGCCTGGCGCACTTCGTTCAGGCGCTTGTCGTTGAGGTCGTGAACCCGCTTGGCGCGTTCGGCGTTGAGGTCGATCAGCTTGTCGTCTTGGCTCATGGCGTTCGGTGCATGGGTGGAGGAATCGCAACTGCCGCGTCAACGACAGGACTGCGCCCATGATGCGGCCTGACGCCGGCGCTGACCAGAGCCCGGAGCGCATGAACCTCGACAATTGATGTGCCGCCAGGTCAAATCTCGATGTCAACCCACAGCCCCTGGCGCGGCTGGTCTTCCATCAGCGGCACCACCGGCACGGTGTTGTCGGCGTTGAGTTCGGTGCCGGGCACGGCCAGGTGTTCTTCCGGATCCTCGTCGGCCTCGCGCCGGCGGCGGTCGCGCTCCTGCTGGCGGCGCTGCTCCTCGCGCAGCAGCAGGCCGTCCTCTTCCGGATCGCGCTTTTGCAGGTCGATGGTGCTTTCGTTGGAGCTTTCCTGCACCGGCACCACCGGAGGGATGTCCGGCCGCTGGCGGATCGGATCCTGCTGGGAAGTGATCGGCACGGCGCTCAGGGGGAGCATCGGTGGCAGCATATGAAGGGTCTCCTGTCGGCAAGCTATCGGCGGCGCCGGTCGCGCCTTGAGCCACCGGTCGAAAACTTGTGACCGGATCGGCATTAATCGGTGCCGCCGGCGTCCGCGCATCCGATGCGTGACCTACGCTTCCTTCAGTTCGCCGCAGGCAGTCAAAAGCCGGGCGCGGCTCCTAATCCTTTGGCCTCGGAGCCTCATTCCGTTAAGATAGCCCGCTTTTTCAAGGTGGGAGTCAGGCAGCATGGCGCAGCAGTATCAACCGGGGCAACGCTGGATCAGTGACAGCGAAGCAGAGCTTGGTTTAGGCACCGTTCTGGCACAGGACGGCCGCTTGTTGACCGTGCTCTACCCGGCCACTGGCGACACCCGCCAGTACGCGCTAAGGAATGCGCCCCTGACCCGCGTGCGTTTCTCGCCGGGCGACACCATCACCCACTTCGAAGGGTGGAAGATGACCGTGCGCGAAGTCGAGGACGCCAACGGCCTGCTCGTCTACCACGGCCTCAACGGGCAGAACGAAGCGGTCACCCTGCCGGAGACCCAGCTGTCGAACTTCATCCAGTTCCGTCTGGCCAGCGACCGTCTGTTCGCCGGGCAGATCGACCCGCTGTCGTGGTTCTCCCTGCGCTACAACACCCTGGAACACACCAGCCGCCAGCTGCAGTCCACCCTTTGGGGCCTGGGCGGCTCCCGGGCGCAACCGATCGCCCACCAGCTGCACATCGCCCGTGAAGTCGCCGACCGCATCGCGCCGCGGGTACTGCTGGCGGACGAAGTGGGCCTGGGCAAGACCATCGAAGCCGGCTTGGTGATCCACCGCCAGCTGCTGTCGGGCCGCGCCAACCGCGTGCTGATCCTGGTGCCGGAAAACCTCCAGCACCAGTGGCTGGTGGAGATGCGCCGCCGCTTCAACCTGCAGGTCGCGCTGTTCGATGAAGAGCGCTTCATCGAGAGCGATGCCGCCAACCCGTTCGAAGACACCCAACTGGCGCTGGTGGCGCTGGAATGGCTGGTCGACGACGAAAAGGCCCAGGACGCCCTGTTCGCCGCCGGCTGGGACCTGATGGTGGTCGACGAAGCGCACCACCTGGTCTGGCACGAAGACAAGGTCAGCCCGGAGTACGCGCTGGTCGAGCAACTGGCCGAAGTGATTCCCGGCGTGCTGCTGCTCACCGCCACCCCCGAGCAACTGGGACAGGACAGCCACTTCGCCCGTCTGCGCCTGCTCGACCCGAACCGTTTCCACGATCTGGCCGCGTTCCGCGCCGAGAGCGACAACTATCGCCCGGTGGCCGAAGCCGTGCAGGAGTTGCTCGACAAGGGCCGCCTCTCGCCCGCCGCGCACAAGACCATCCATGACTTCCTCGGTGCCGAAGGCGAAGCGCTGCTCGCCGCCGTCAACGACGGCGACAGCGAAGCCAGCGCCCGCCTGGTGCGTGAGCTGCTCGACCGCCACGGCACCGGCCGCGTGCTGTTTCGCAACACCCGCGCCGCCGTGCAGGGCTTCCCGGAGCGCAAGCTGCACCCGTATCCGCTGCCGTGCCCGGACCAATACCTCGAACTGCCGCTGGGCGAACACGCCGAGCTGTACCCGGAAGTCAGCTTCCAGGCCCAGCCGGACGCCGGCGAAGAAGAACGCTGGTGGAAATTCGACCCGCGCGTCGAGTGGCTGATCGACCAGCTGAAGATGCTCAAGCGCACCAAAGTGCTGGTGATCTGCGCCCACGCCGAAACCGCGATGGACCTGGAAGACGCCCTGCGCGTACGTTCCGGCATCCCGGCCACGGTGTTCCATGAAGGCATGAGCATCCTGGAACGCGACCGCGCCGCCGCCTACTTCGCCGACGAAGAGTTCGGCGCCCAGGTGCTGATCTGCTCCGAGATCGGCAGCGAAGGCCGCAACTTCCAGTTCTCCCACCACCTGGTGCTGTTCGACCTGCCGTCGCACCCGGACCTGCTGGAACAGCGCATCGGGCGCCTGGACCGGATCGGCCAGAAGCACGTCATCGAGCTGCACGTGCCGTACCTGGAGACCAGCCCGCAGGAACGCCTGTTCCAGTGGTATCACGAAGCGCTGAACGCCTTCCTCAACACCTGCCCGACCGGCAACGCCCTGCAGCATCAGTTCGGCCCGCGCCTGCTGCCGCTGCTGGAAGAGGCCGACGACGGCCAGTGGCAGGCCCTGATCGACGAGGCGCGCACCGAGCGCCAGCGCCTGGAGGCCGAACTGCACACCGGCCGCGACCGTCTGCTGGAGCTCAACTCCGGCGGCGCCGGCGAAGGCGAGGCGCTGGTCGAGGCGATCCTGGAGCAGGACGACCAGTTCACCCTGCCGATCTACATGGAAACCCTGTTCGACGCCTTCGGCATCGACAGCGAAGACCATTCGGAAAACGCCCTGATCCTCAAGCCGAGCGAGAAAATGCTCGACGCCAGTTTCCCGTTGGGCGACGACGAAGGCGTGACCATCACCTACGACCGCAACCAGGCGCTGTCGCGCGAGGACATGCAGTTCATCACCTGGGAACACCCGATGGTGCAGGGCGGCATGGACCTGGTGCTGTCCGGCTCGATGGGCAACACCGCCGTGGCGCTGATCAAGAACAAGGCGCTCAAGCCGGGCACCGTGCTGCTGGAACTGCTCTACGTCAGCGAAGTGGTCGCCCCCCGCGCCCTGCAATTGGGCCGTTACCTGCCGCCGGCCGCCCTGCGCTGCCTGCTGGACGCCAACGGCAACGACCTGGCCGCACGGGTGTCGTTCAACACCCTCAACGACCAGCTGGAAAGCGTGCCCCGCGCCAGCGCCAACAAGTTCATCCAGGCCCAGCGCGACCAACTGACGCCACGGATCAACGCCGGTGAAGACAAGATCGCCCCGCGCCACGCCGAGCGCGTGGCCGAGGCCCGCCGCCGTCTGGCGGCCGACACCGACGAAGAACTGGCGCGCCTGACCGCGTTGCAGGCGGTCAACCCGAGCGTGCGCGACAGCGAACTGGTCGCCCTGCGCAAACAGCGCGAGGAAGGCCTGGCGATGCTGGACAAGGCTGCCCTGCGCCTGGAAGCGATCCGGGTGCTGGTGGCGGGCTGATCCGCCCTGCCCTCCGGCAAAAAACGAAAAGGCCCGCAGCGATGCGGGCCTTTTTGTTTGCCTGTCGGATTTTCAGGCGCTGCGCACGGCCGCATCGCCAGCAGGCTTTCACGCCGTCGCCGCCTCAGCCTGCGGCACCACCACCGCCGCCAGCCCCGCCTTCATCCGCTGGGCGTCGCGCACAAAGCACCGCGACGCCAGGAACAGGAACACCATCGTCAGGAACAGCGCCACCGGAATCAGGTACATCGCGTCATGCAGGCCGACGGCCTTGAACGCTTCGCTCATTTCCCCGGCGCCCGCCGCCAGCATCGCCGACTGCGCAAAGTGATCCGACAGGCCGCCCACCACCACCGGCCCGAGGCCCCCGCCCAACAGGTACAGCCCGGCGAAGAACAGCGCCATCGCCGTGGCCCGCAGGCGCGGTTCGATCACGTCCTGGATCGCCGTGTAGACGCAGGTGTAGAAGTTGTAGGCAAACAGCCAGCCGACACTGAACACCGCCACGAACACGCCGATTTCGATGCGCCCGGCATGCAGCGCCCAGGCCGTGCACAGGGTCGAGACGATCAGGCTGAACCCGGCGAACAGCAGCCGCCCGTTGGCCACCCGCTGATGGACCTTGTCGGCGACCCAACCGCCGAGGGTCAGGCCGATGAGCCCGGTGACGCCGACGATCAACCCGGTGGCGACCGCCGCCTCCTGCAACGGCATCAGGAAATAGCGCTGCAGCATCGGCACCAGAAACGAGTTGCAGGCATAGGTGGCGAAGTTGAAGCACAGCCCGGCCATCACCAGCCACAGGAAGGTCGGCACCGCCAGCACCCGCCGGATCGGCCTGTCGACGGGCGCCTGGGACACCTGCACGGTCTCCGCCGCGCCGCGCTTGGGTTCCTTGATGAAGAACATGAACACCGCCAGCACCAGCCCCGGCACCGCCGCGATGAAGAACGGCGCGCGCCAGCTGTCGAAGGCCTTGACCATCGCGCCGATGGTGAAGAACGCCAGCAGCAGCCCCAGCGGCAGGCCCAGCATGAAAATGCCCATGGCCCGCGCCCGGCGGTGGGCCGGGAACAGATCGCCGATCAGCGAGTTGGCGGCCGGCGCATAGCTGGCCTCGCCGATGCCGATGCCCATGCGCACCAGCAGGAAGCTCCAGAAGCTGCCGACCATGCCGTTGACCGCCGTCAGCGCGCTCCAGGCCGCCAGGCCCCAGCCCATCAGCTTGCTGCGCGAACCGGTGTCGGCCATGCGCCCCAGCGGCAGGCCGGCGATGGCGTAAACGATGGTGAAGGCCGTGCCGACGATCCCCAGCTGAAAGTCGCTGAGGTGCCATTCCATACGGATCGGCTCGATGATGATCGCCGGAATGGTGCGGTCGAAGAAATTGAACAGGTTGGCCAGGAACAGCAGGAACAGAATGCGCCAGGCATTCGCCGCTTGGGTCGAGTGCTGCATGGGTCCGCCTCTTTTCTTGTTATGTGGGCTTCACGGCCGACGCGTTCGAGCCCGGAACCTGCAATCTAGTCAGCCGTTCGGCGGATGTCTGTGATCATTCGCCGGCCTGATACCGGGCCATGGCCATGTTACGAAACGTAAGCCCTTGAATTGCCTGAAATCCCCCGAAAACCGGGGCTTTCCCGGCAAAATCCGGCAACGAAAAAATACTTTTGCGCCCCCCTTCCCAAGCCTGCGGCGAAGCCTAGAATAGCCGCCGGATCCGTCCGGATCCTCCCCTTCCCTCCTTTGATGCCTGACCATGTCCGAAGCCAGTCCGTGTCTGAATTGCGGTGCCTGCTGTTCCCATTTCCGCGTGTCCTTTTTCTGGGGCGAGTGCGCCTCTGCCGGCGGAACGGTGCCTGACGAGCTGGTGACGCAGATCAGCCCCAGCCGGGTGGCGATGAACGGCACCGACTGCAAGTCGCCCCGCTGCACCGCGCTGGTCGGCGAGGTGGGCAGCACGGTGCACTGCTCGATCTACGAGCAGCGCTCCAGCCCTTGCCGGGAGTTCGAGTCGTCCTGGGAAAACGGCGAACAGAACACCGACTGCGACAAGGCCCGCGCCCGCTTCGGCCTGCCGCCGCTGGAGCCGCACTGGGCGCAGACGCCTTACGAACAGAGCGCCTGAGCCCTGGTCCTGATGGCTATAGTCCTGGTGGCTATAGCCCCGCTCGCTATAGTTCAAATCGCTATGACGCTAATGCCGAAATCATTAGCGCCAATGTGCCACTACCGCAAACGCCCCACATTCGGCCTCTATACTCCAGTCATTCGTCTGCGTTCATGACGCGGCCGGAACGCACTCGGAACGCACTCAGAGACGGGGCATGCTATGGAGTGGCTTGGTTTACAGTTCGTTGCCGAGTTGCCGCAGAGCGGGCAGGTCATCCTCAATTGCACCTATGACGCCTTGCTGGTGCTGGTGGCCTACCTGGTCGCCTGCGCGGCGAGCTTCGCCACCCTCGACATGGCCGAACGGGTCGGGCACGCCGAAGACCCGGCCTCGCAGCGGTTCTGGCGCTGGATCGGCGCCCTGTGCCTGGCCGGCGGCATCTGGGCCATGCACTTCATCGGCATGCTGGCGTTCCAGGCGCCGATCGACATCCAGTACGACCTGCCCGTCACGCTGTTTTCCCTGCTGATCGCGCTCTTCGCCTCGTGGCTGGCGATGCACACCCTGAGCGAGGCGCAGCCGAGCCTGCTGCAATACCTCAAGACCGCCGTCGTCATCGGCCTGGGCATCGCCGGCATGCATTACGTCGGCATGGCGGCCATGCGTTCCGCCGCCACGGCCTGGTACGACCCCACCCTGTTCACGGTGTCGATCCTGATCGCCGTCGGCGCCAGCTTCGCCGCGCTGTGGGTGGCCGGCCGCCTGCGCGACGGCGCCGGCCTGTACCTGCAACTGCTCAAGTACGCGGCGGCGCTGATCCTCGGCGCCGGCATCCTGAGCATGCACTTCACCGGCATGGCCGCGCTGCGGCTGGTGCTGCCGGAGAACAGCCTGCCGGCGCTGCCGCCGGAATCCGGGCACATGCAACTGGGCCTCACGGTGGCGCTGATCACCCTGCTGATCCTCGGCAGCGCCATCAGCGCGGCGCTGGCCGACAAGAAGCTGCAGCACAAGGAAAACGACCTGCGCCGGGTCAACACCCTGCTCACCCAACTGGATCAGGCGCGCATGTCATTGCAGCAGGTGGCCAACTACGACGCACTGACCAACCTGATCAACCGACGCGGCTTCAATCAGATCTTCGCCGAAAAGCTCAGCCAGAAAACCAAGGAAGGCGGGATGCTGGCGGTGATGTTCCTCGACATCGACCATTTCAAGCGCATCAACGACAGCCTCGGCCACGACGCCGGCGACGAACTGCTCAAGGTCATCGCCCGGCACATAAAAGGCTCGGTGCGCAGCCATGAGGACGTGGTCGCCCGCTTCGGCGGCGACGAGTTCTGCATCCTCATCGGCCTGCGCGACCGTGAAGAGGCGCGCAACCTGGCCCAGCGCATCATGCACAAGATGAAGGAGCCGATCGAACTGGCCGGGCGGCGGATGGTGATGACCACCAGCATCGGCATCAGCCTGTTCCCGGAGGACGGCACCACCTGCGAAGAGCTGCTCAAGCACGCGGACCTGGCGCTGTACCAATCCAAGGGCGCCGGGCGCAACGGCCTGCACTTCTTCAACGCCAACCTCAAGAACCGCGCCACCCTGGAGCTGCAGCTGGAGGAGGAACTGCGCCTGGCCCTGCGCGAAGAGAACGGCCTGACGCTGCATTACCAGCCGATCTTCGAGCTGCGCAGCGGCCGGGTCACCAAGCTTGAGGCGCTGGTGCGCTGGCAGCATCCGGTGCACGGCCTGCTGACCCCGGACCGGTTCATCGCCATCGCCGAGACCAACGGCCTGATCGCCGAGCTGGACAACTGGGTGCTGCGCAAGGCCTGCGAAGACCTGGGCGAGCTGTCCCGCCACGGCTGCGACGAGCTGAAGATCGCCTGGAACTGCTCGCCGCTGAACCTGGCGCGGGAGGAACTGGCCGACGAGATCGAAACCGCCCTGCGCACCGCCGGGGTCTCCCCCGAACGGCTGGAGCTGGAAGTCACCGAAAACGCCTTGATGGGCAACATCGCCAACACCCTGGTGCTGCTGCGCCAGATCCGCGCCCTCGGCGTGTCGCTGTCGATCGACGACTTCGGCACCGGCTACTCGTCGCTGGCCTACCTCAAGCGCCTGCCGCTGAACACCTTGAAGGTCGACCGCTCGTTCATCCTCGACATTCCCAAGGCCACCGCCGACATGGAGATCGTCCAGGCGATCATCGTCATGGCCCACACCCTTCACTTGCAGGTGGTCACCGAAGGCGTGGAAAGCCTGGAGCAATACGAATTCCTGGAGCGCTCGGGCTGCGATTTCATCCAGGGCTACCTGCTCAGCCGCCCGGTGCCGCTGAGCGAACTGCGGCCGGTGCTGGAAGAAATCGACCAGCGCAAGCACGCCCACGCGGTCAATCCGTTGAGCCGGGCCCGCGGTACATCTGCACCAGTGTCGCTGGATCCTGCTGCAAAAAGCCCTGGCTCCCATGCAGGCGCATCAGTTGTGCGGCCAATCCGCTGAGCGGCGTGGCCGAACCGGTCTCCCGGGAAAACTTCACCGCCGTGTCCAGATCCTTGAGCAACGTGCGCACGTGCCACTTCACCGGCTCGAAGCGGCTTGCGGCCATCTGCGGGGCGAGGATCTGCAGCGGTCTGGAATCGGCGAATCCGCCGGCCAGGGCTTCGGCGATCAGGCCCGCGTCGACCCCGGCGCTTTCGGCCAGCGCCACTACTTCGGCGATCACCAGGGCATTGCAGGCCACGATCATCTGGTTGCAGGCCTTGGTCACCTGGCCTGCGCCGACGCCGCCCATGTGGGTCACACGCTGGCCCAGGCTCATCAGCACCGGACGCACCCGTTCAAGGTCCGCCGCCTCGCCGCCGACCATGATCGCCAGGCTGCCGGCCTCGGCACCGGCCACTCCGCCGGACACCGGGGAATCGAGCCAGCCCATGCCGGTGCGGCCAAGGAGTTCGGCGGCCATCTCGCGGGTGGCGGCGGGCTCCAGGCTGGAGAAGTCCACCAGCAGCTGACCGCGCCCGGCGCCTTCGGCGATGCCCGCCGGGCCGAACACCACCTCGCGCACCACCGCCGTGTCGGCCAGGCACAGCATCACCACGTCGGCCTGAGCGCACAGTTCGGCGGGGCTCGCCACTTGCCGGGCGCCCGCCGCCACCAGCGGCGCGCACTTGGCCGGGTTGCGGTTCCACACCGTCAGCCGATAGCCCGCGGCCAAGAGCCGCCGGCACATCGGCAGGCCCATCAGGCCGATTCCGGCGAACCCCAACGAAGGTAGCGTTGACATCATTTAGCCTCCTTTTTATTAAAGATCGCCGAATCATGGCCGATCCATCATCAATCAGGAAAGGATTCCCCCGGACGACACCCAGGCCAACGGCCCGGAACCCGGGTCAAACACGCGCAGCAAACAGACGCGAGATTCCATTCCGTGAGATCCGGCGACAGCGGTCGCCGGGCCAACCAGTCCAGGTAAATGGCGCCCAATGACTTCCAAGAACAATCCGGCCACTGCGGTATCCGATCTGACCCTCAGCCCGGCGGCGAACAGCCCGTCGCCATCGCCGTCGAAGCCATTGCCACCCTCGCGTCCGCTGGGCACCCAGCAGTACCTGTACTTCACCGAAACCAACACCGACCGCATCCTCGACAACCTCGACGGCCTGCGTGACCTGGTGTTCCCGCGCCCGCCGCACCTGGAAGGCGACAACGAACAGCACAACGACCAGGAATTCCCGTCGGTGTGCCTGATCGGCCTGGGCCGCTGCGGCTCCAACATCGCCCTGGACGTGGCGGAGCTGGTGTACAACGCGCGCAAGTTCTACCTCAACGAATTCAACAACGAGGACCGGGCCGCCGACCGCCGCCTGGCCGACAAGGGCTACAGCCCGGCCCAGTGGATCCGCACCAACCTGCGGATCGGCCCGAACAAGGCCAGCAAGCCGGTGTTCCTGGTCGAGCCGCTGGTGATGCTCGGCGACCTGGACAAGGACATCGCCGGGCGCATCCGCTTCTCGCGCAAGGGCGAGAAGACCGGGTTCCTGCGCGACTACAGCAAGATGAAGATCATGGACCTGTCCGAAGTCCACGCCGGCGGCGCGGGCAACGCACCGATCCTGGGCCAGTACCTGGCCAAGATCATCCTGAACAAGGACACCCAGCGCTTCTCCAGCCCCGACTGGAAAATGATCCACTCGTACCTGATCGACAGCTGCGGCATCAAGGCCAACCAGTCGCGCCTGTACTTCTCGATCTTCAGCGCCGGCGGCGGCACCGGCTCCGGCATGGCCTCGGAGTTCGGCCTGGCCCAGCAGCACTCGTACATGAACAAGACGTTCGACACCAAGCCGATGGACGAGCATGACGGCAAGAGCGGCCATTCGTTCGTGTTCGAACCGATCTTCACCAGCGGCATCTGCGTGCTGCCGAACATTTCCGACCACCGCAGCGAAATGTCCGAAGCGTTGCACATCAACGCCGGCCGCCTGCTGTGCAAATACCTGTCGGAAGAATGGGATTTCTCGTACAACTTCGCCAACGAAGACAGCAGCGAAGCCAGCGTCATGGGCCGCATCCGCCCGTGGAACGCCATGATGCTGATCTCCAACGACATCATGCGTTACGCCGAAGAGAACGATGACGGCAACATCCAGAACATTGACGTCAATGCGATGGAGAAGCACGCCAACCAGTACATCTCGCAGCAGATCTTCAACATCCTGACGGCGCAGGCGGTGACCACCGACTACGACCAGAACTACTTCCGCCGCGCCGGCATCGACATCGGCGAGACCATCCGCCTGGACGCCAACGACCTGTTCATGAGCCTGGCGGGCCCGGTGGCCATCGCCTACGCCGAGTCCGTGGTGCCGGAGACCCCGCCGCCGAGCAGCGACAAGTTCAAGGTGTTCGACAAGGAGCCGCAGCGCCTGAACATCGACGACCTGTTCTTCCGCTCCATCGACCTGCCGCACTTCAACAAGGTCACCCAGGCCATCGAAGGCATCAGCCTGCTGCCGATCGAGTCCAAGCGCTACCGCGCCTCGCTGGAGCAGTACAAGAACTCCGGCTACGACGCGGCGGCCCTGCACGACCTGCACTTCTTCAAGAACTGCTCGTCGGTGGTCTCGATCGTCTCGCTGCCCAAGGACTACAAGCTGTCGTACATGGACCTGAACCGGTTGAAGACCCACCTCAACAGCCTGTTCCCCAACACCACGCTCAAGCGCTACGCGCTGGTGATCGGCGCCTCGGCCAACCTGTCGCTGACCACCCTGATCGCCAAGAGCCCGTGCCTGTCGGACGACTTCCTGACCCTGATCGTGGCGTTCATCAAGCGCTGCTTCGCCAAGAACCCTTACCGCTTCGACGAGACCCTGGACAACTCGATCCTGGACTTCATCATCCACGAGGACTTCGACGAAGACCGCATCGACGACCTGCTCAACGAATTCGAGAACCCGGCGAAGATCCTCGACACCAACTGGTACGCGATCAAGCCGATGTACGAGAAGAAGTACCGCGAGCTGATCAACGACAAAGAGAAGTTCGTCTCGATCAACGACATCCGCCTGTCCCGCGATTGCGTGAAGAAGGCCATCAAGTACCTGCGCGAGATCTACCGTCACCGGATCGGCAAGACCAAGGTCATCTCGCTCAACAGCCACACCGGCAAGACTTACTCGGTCTGACTGCAGACCGCGTCGCCCCCTTCGCCGGCAAGCCAGCTCCCACAGGTTTTATGGTGTTCACGATAATTGTGCTCACCAGGATCGTGCGGGAACTGGCTCGCCAGCGAAGAGGCCAGGGCATTCCCTGAAGGTTTCAGGTCTTCCAACATCCAGAAACAATTGAACAGCCCGCAGGCTGCCCTATCAACTGTTCCCGTTACGTTTACGTCACCGTTATGCCACCCACGCTTGTGGCATTTCTCCACGGCAACGTGCCATCACGCTACTCGGCTACACACTTTTCGCTGACAACTCAACGCACCAATCAGGTGCGCGCATTCAACCTTGCGCCCTGTCCTGGATCAGAATCCACGGCCGCACCACAACCGACCAAAGCTCGGGATCGCGCTCGTGAAAGTCCCGCGCCCGCGTCGCAGACAGCTTGGCGACCTTCTCTTCGGCCAGCCAGGCAGCCACTTTCTTGCCATCATCGGATGCCACAGCCTCGGCGACGGCGATCAAATCCAGCTCGGCACTGACCCATAACAGGTCACCCTTGGCAAAGAAGGGTTCCAGCTCTTTCCACGCAATAGTTGCGGTTTCACCAAGCAGCTTGGCATAGAGGGTGCTAGGTTCTTGATTCATGGGACTGTCCGGAAAAGAAATCGGCGCGAATGATAACGTCGGTGGTCCGGCAGAAAAACCCGGTAGGAAACGGCTGTACCGAACGAAAAGAGCAGGAGCGCCAAGGAATGCCGATGATTGGGGCATAAGCCCCCTGAACGCCCCGCCGCAATTCTGTCTTTTTCTTTCATCAAAGCGACACCCTCAGGATTTGCCCCCTGGCGCCAGCTTCCCAGGCCAACGACCGGCGCTCTACACTGTACCGGTACAGTTGCCGGGGGCATTTCCGGAAGGTATCGCAAAGATATCGGACCCGGTTCTGCTGCTACGGCGCCAGGACTCTAAAAAATACAACAGCAAGAGTGGAGCACTATGACTAAGGCTACTAAGCAGATTTCCAAACTGTTTGCCGCTATGGTTCTGGCCGGGGTGGCCAGCCATTCGTTCGCCGCCGACACCATCAAGATCGGTATCGCAGGTCCCAAGACCGGCCCGGTGACCCAGTACGGCGACATGCAGTTCGTCGGCGCCAAGCAAGCCATCAAGGACATCAACGCCAAGGGCGGCGTCGACGGCAAGATGCTCGAAGCCAAGGAATACGACGACGCCTGCGACCCTAAACAAGCCGTAGCCGTAGCCAACAAAGTGGTCAACGACGGCGTCAAGTTCGTGGTCGGCCACCTGTGCTCCAGCTCCACTCAGCCTGCTTCGGACATCTACGAAGACGAAGGCGTGATCATGATCACCCCGGCGGCCACCAGCCCCGACATCACCACCCGTGGCTACAAGCTGGTGTTCCGCACCATCGGCCTGGACAGCGCACAGGGCCCTGCGGCCGGCAACTACATCGCCGACCACGTCAAGCCGAAGGTCGTCGCGGTTCTGCACGACAAGCAGCAGTACGGTGAAGGCATCGCCACCGCCGTCAAGAAGACCCTCGAAGGCAAAGGCGTGAAAGTGGCCGTGTTCGAAGGCCTGAACGCCGGCGACAAGGACTTCTCCTCGATCATCCAGAAACTCAAGCAAGCCAACGTCGACTTCGTCTACTACGGCGGCTACCACCCTGAGCTGGGCCTGATCCTGCGCCAGTCCAAGGAAAAAGGCCTGAACGCCAAGTTCATGGGTCCGGAAGGCGTCGGCAACGACTCCATCTCGCAGATCGCCCAGGACGCCTCCGAAGGCCTGCTGGTGACCCTGCCGAAGTCCTTCGACGCCGACCCTGCGAACAAGGCCATCGTCGACGCCATCAAGGCTGACGGCAAGGATCCGAGCGGTCCGTTCGTGTTCCCGGCCTACTCCGCCGTCGAGCTGATCGCCGAAGGCATCAAGGCCGCCAAGTCCGAAGACACCGCCAAGGTGGCCGAAGCCATCCACGCCGGCACCTTCAAGACGCCGACCGGCGACCTGTCCTACGACGCCAAGGGCGACCTGAAGGACTTCAAGTTCGTGGTCTACCAGTGGCACTTCGGCAAGCCCAAGACCGAAGTTTCCCCTCAGTAAGCCTGGCATTACTGGTCAGTGAGCCCACTGTGCGAGCAGTGGGCTTTGTTTTACGAGGTTTATGGGCCGGTCGCCCGCGATCCGGGCGCTGGTTCACCTGAAAATCTTAAAACCGTCACCAGCGGTTCGCTGGCAAACGCTCCGTGCAAATGTGGCCACAGAACACAGCACAGGGCCGGAACATGACTCCACCAGTGAAATGCGTATCGGGTTTTTAGGAGCGCTGTAATGCCTGAGATCTATCATTTTTTCCAACAGCTGGTTAATGGACTGACCATTGGCAGCACGTATGCGTTGATAGCCATTGGCTACACAATGGTTTACGGCATCATTGGAATGATTAACTTCGCCCATGGCGAGGTCTACATGATTGGTTCCTACGTGGCCTTCATCGCCCTTGCCGGGCTGGCCATGATGGGCATCCACTCACTGCCGCTGCTCATGACCGCCGCGTTCATCGCGTCGATCGTCGTCACCAGTGCCTACGGCTACAGCATCGAACGCGTCGCTTACCGCCCCCTGCGCGGCAGCAACCGTCTGATCCCGCTGATCTCCGCCATCGGCATGTCGATTTTCCTGCAGAACACTGTGCTGCTGTCCCAGGACTCCAAGGACAAATCCATCCCCAACCTGATTCCGGGGAGCTTCTCCTTCGGACCGGGCGGCGCCGAGGAAGTCCTGATTTCCTACATGCAGATCCTGGTCTTCGTCGTGACGCTGATCGCGATGCTCGGCCTGACCACGTTCATCTCCCGTTCCCGCCTGGGCCGCGCCTGCCGCGCCTGCGCCGAGGACATCAAGATGGCCAACCTGCTGGGCATCAACACCAACAACATCATCGCCCTGACCTTCGTCATCGGTGCCGCGCTGGCCGCGGTCGCCGCCGTGCTGCTGAGCATGCAGTACGGCGTGATCAACCCCAACGCCGGCTTCCTGGTGGGCCTGAAGGCCTTCACCGCGGCGGTCCTGGGCGGCATCGGCAGCATTCCGGGCGCGATGCTCGGCGGGCTGGTGCTGGGTGTGGCCGAAGCGTTCGGCGCCGACATCTTCGGCGACCAATACAAGGACGTGGTGGCGTTCGGTCTCCTGGTCCTGGTCCTGTTGTTCCGGCCGACCGGCATCCTGGGCCGTCCGGAGGTTGAGAAAGTATGAGCAAACATCTTAAACAAGCGCTGTTCAGCGCCCTGCTGGTCTGGGCCGTCGCCTTCCCTGTCCTCGGCCTCAAGCTGAGCATCGTCGGCATCAACCTCGAAGTGCACGGCACCGGCCCGCTGACGCTGACCGTCATCGCCCTGTGCTCGGTGCTGATGTTCCTGCGGGTGCTGTTCAGCGAACAGTTCAGTGCGCTGATGCGCACCGACCGCGGCCCGCTGGTCTCGCCCAAGGTCAGTCAGTTCCTGACCCTGCCGCGCACCCAGCGCTGGATCATCATCGGCCTGATCGTGGTCGCGCTGATCTGGCCGTTCTTCGGCTCGCGCGGCGCGGTGGACATCGCCACCCTGATCCTGATCTACGTGCTGCTGGGCCTGGGCCTGAACATCGTGGTGGGCCTGGCCGGCCTGCTCGACCTGGGCTACGTGGGCTTCTACGCCGTGGGCGCCTACAGCTACGCGCTGCTGTCGCACTACTTCGGCTGGAGCTTCTGGCTGTGCCTGCCGATCGCCGGCCTGATGGCGGCCTCCTTCGGCTTCCTGCTGGGCTTCCCGGTGCTGCGCCTGCGCGGTGACTACCTGGCCATCGTGACCCTGGGCTTCGGTGAGATCATCCGTCTGTTCCTGCGTAACCTCACCGACCTCACCGGCGGCCCGAACGGCATCAGCAACATCCCCAAGCCGACCTTCTTCGGCCTGAGCTTCGAACGCTCGGCCAGCGAAGGCATGCAGACGTTCCACGAGTTCTTCGGGCTGACCTACAACCCGGTGAGCAAAGTGGTGTTCCTGTACCTGGTGGCCCTGCTGCTGGCCCTGGGCGCGCTGTTCATCATCAACCGCCTGCTGCGCATGCCGATCGGCCGCGCATGGGAAGCGCTGCGCGAAGACGAGATCGCCTGCCGCGCGCTGGGCCTGAACCCGACCGTGATCAAGCTCTCGGCCTTCACCCTGGGCGCCAGCTTCGCCGGTTTCGCCGGCAGCTTCTTCGCCGCGCGCCAAGGCCTGGTGACCCCGGAGTCGTTCACCTTCATCGAGTCGGCGATCATCCTCGCCATCGTGGTGCTGGGCGGCATGGGCTCGCAGTTGGGCGTGATCCTGGCCGCCGTGGTGATGATCCTGCTGCCGGAAATGATGCGTGAGTTCAGCGAGTACCGGATGCTGATGTTCGGTGCCCTGATGGTGCTGATGATGATCTGGCGTCCACAAGGTCTGCTGCCGATGCAACGCCCACACATGGAGTTGCGCAAATGAGCCGCGAGATCCTGAAAGTCGAAAACCTGAGCATGCGCTTCGGCGGCCTGCTGGCGGTCAATGGCGTGGCCCTGACCGTGAAAGAGAAACAAGTGGTGGCGCTGATCGGGCCGAACGGCGCGGGCAAGACCACCGTGTTCAACTGCCTGACCGGCTTCTACCAGCCCACCGGCGGCAGCATCCTGCTGGACGGCGAGCCGATCCAGGGCCTGCCGGGCCACAAGATCGCGCTCAAGGGCGTGGTGCGCACCTTCCAGAACGTGCGCCTGTTCAAGGAAATGACGGCGCTGGAAAACCTGCTGATCGCCCAGCACCGCCACCTGAACACCAACTTCCTGTCCGGTCTGTTCAAGACCCCGTCGTTCCGCAAGAGCGAGCAGCAAGCCATGGAGTACGCCGGCTACTGGCTGGACAAGGTCAACCTCAAGGAGTTCGCCAACCGTCCCGCCGGCACCCTGGCCTACGGTCAGCAGCGCCGCCTGGAGATCGCCCGCTGCATGATGACCCGCCCGCGGATCCTCATGCTCGACGAACCGGCGGCCGGCCTGAACCCCAAGGAGACCGAAGACCTCAAGGCGCTGATCAGCGTGCTGCGCGAGGAGCACAACGTCACCGTGCTGCTGATCGAGCACGACATGAAGCTGGTCATGAGCATTTCCGACCACATCGTCGTGATCAACCAGGGCACGCCCCTGGCCAACGGCACGCCGGAACAGATCCGCGACAATCCCGAAGTGATCAAAGCCTACCTGGGGGAAGCGTAAATGCTGCAGTTCGAAAACGTTTCCACCTTCTACGGCAAGATCCAGGCCCTGCACAGCGTCAACGTCGAAGTCCGCCAGGGCGAGATCGTGACCCTGATCGGCGCCAACGGCGCCGGCAAGTCCACCCTGCTGATGACCCTGTGCGGCTCGCCCCGGGCCCACAGCGGCAGCATCCGCTACATGGGCGAGGAACTGGTCGGCCTGGACTCGTCGCAGATCATGCGCAAGAGCATCGCCGTGGTGCCGGAAGGCCGTCGGGTGTTTGCCCGCCTGACCGTGGAAGAGAACCTGTCCATGGGCGGATTCTTCACCGACAAGGGTGACTATCAGGAACAGATGGACAAGGTCCTCGGACTTTTCCCGCGCCTGAAAGAGCGTTTCACCCAACGCGGCGGCACCATGTCCGGCGGCGAACAGCAAATGCTCGCCATCGGCCGCGCGCTGATGAGCAAGCCCAAGCTGCTGCTGCTCGACGAGCCGTCGCTGGGCCTGGCGCCGATCATCATCCAGCAGATCTTCGACATCATCGAACAACTGCGCAAGGACGGGGTGACGGTGTTCCTGGTCGAGCAGAACGCCAACCAGGCGCTGAAGATCGCCGACCGGGCCTACGTGCTGGAGAACGGCCGGGTGGTGATGCAAGGCACCGGCGAGGCGCTGCTGACCGATCCCAAGGTGCGCGAGGCGTACCTGGGGGGTTAAGCGGTTGCGGTGAACGGAAAACGGCCCTTCGGGGCCGTTTTTTTGTGTCTGTCATGCTTTGAGGCGCTTTGTGGCGTAATCGATCGCTTGTTGAACCGTTGTGATCTTTTCGGCCTCTTCGTCCGGGATTTCGATCTCGAACTCTTCTTCCAGCCCCATGACCAGTTCCACAGTGTCCAGCGAGTCGGCACCCAGATCATCGACAAAGCTGGTGCCATTTGTGACGTCCTCTGCTTTAACACCCAGTTGCTCGCTGACTACTTTCTTCACCCGTTGCTCGACATCGCTCATACCCACCTCCTCATTCCTTGTTGAGCCAAGGGCCGCAAAGCTCGGGCCTGAGCCTGGAACCAAGCGACTCATTGGGAGCGATCACACCCATGGCCTTCATCAGATCGTTGACGGCATGCAGCACACCGATGTCCTCCATGTTTGCGTTGCCGTTGAGGATCCGCCGCAGACAGAAATAGATCTTCAGCTCGCCGAATGCGGCATCGTCGTGCCTCACCCGCTCGTCCAGAATGATGTTGGCCTTTTCATCGATTCTGGCCTGCACAAATTTCTTCAGTTCAGCCTTGGTCATGATCGCGCTCCTTTGTGAGCCGTACGCTCGACCTTGAATCTACTGAGCCGGGTGAATCTCGCCCACTGTCAGAAATTACAGGTGCCTAGATCCGTTCACGATGACCGCCCTGCGCTTATGCCCTGGCGCTCTATATGACCCGATGCCGCTGTGGAACCGCCCCGGCGGTGGGCCAGCCAATGGTTCACCGACTGACTCGCCGCCATCGCGAGCAGGCTCGCTCCTACAGGAAATGTCGGGGGCCGAAGATTTCTCAAAAAAATTTCGGGATCGCGTGTAACGCATCGCGAAGTCGTTTCTCTAGTGGGGCAAGCAAGCGCACTTCGCTTGCAGAACCCAGACCCAACCGGAGAAACACCATGACCGCTACCACCCGCACCCTGTCCGCCACCGCCCTCGTCCTGGCCCTCGGTTCCGCCCTGAGCCTGGCCGCCGTCTCCACCGCCCACGCCGCCGACGACAACATGGAGAAATGCTTCGGCGTGGCCATGAAAGGCAAGAACAACTGCGCCGCCGGCCCTGGCACCACCTGCGCCGGCACCGCAAAAACGGACTACCAGCCCAACGCCTGGAAACTGGTGCCGAAGGGCACCTGCACCACCACCGAGAGCAAGACCTCGCCGACCGGCTTCGGCCAGCTCGAAGCGTTCAAGGCCAAGGCCTGATCCGACGGTTGCCCGAGTGTCGATCATGATCACATCCTGCGACCATGCCCTCCCCCGCACTCGGGCAGCCCTCACCGGGCTCCCGGCCCGTGCCGGGCTGGGGCTAAAGACCGGGCACTTCGACGAAGTGCTCGACACCCGCCCGGACATCGGCTTCTTCGAGGTCCACGCCGAAAACCACATGGTGGCCGGCGGCCCGTTCCATCACTTCCTGGGGCTGATCCGCGAACGCCATCCGCTGTCGCTGCACGGCGTCGGACTGTCCATCGGCGGCGAAGGCCCATTGGACACCCGGCACCTCCAGCGTCTCGCGGCGCTGATCGAACGCTACCAACCCCACGCTTTTTCCGAACACCTGGCCTGGTCGAGCCACGGCCCGGTGTTCCTCAACGACCTGCTGCCCCTGGCCTACGACACGCCGACGCTGAACCGCGTCTGCGACCACATCGACCAGGTGCAGAACACCCTCAAGCGGCCGATGCTGCTGGAAAACCCCGCCACCTACCTGGCTTTCCGGCGCTCGACCTTCGACGAGGCGGACTTCCTCCACGAAATCATCCGGCGCAGCGGCTGCGGCCTGCTGCTGGACGTCAACAACGTCTACGTTTCCTGCATCAACCACCGGCGCGACCCGCTGGCCTACCTTGAGGCGCTGCCGCTGCACGCCGTGGGCGAGATTCATCTGGCCGGGTTCGCCGAAGATGCCGACAGCCTCGGCGACCGCCTGCTGATCGACGACCATGGCGCCCCCGTCGACCAGGCGGTCTGGGCCCTGTACCGGCAAGCGCTGCAACGCACCGGCCCGGTGGCGACCCTCATCGAACGCGACAACCATGTGCCGGCCTTCAGCGTATTGATGGCCGAGGCGCGGCAAGCCGATGAGATGCTGCTGGCCGCAGGGAGCCGCCCATGAGCGATCAAGCCGTGTTCAGCGCAGCCCTGCTCGATAGCCGCCTGCCCTGCCCCAAAGGCCTGTGCTGCGCCAACGGCGCCGACCCGGCGAGCCGTTTCGCGGTGTACCGCAACAACGTACAGAGCTCGTTGATCAATGCCCTGGCCGACAGCTATCCGGTGGTGGCCGAGCTGGTCGGCGACGATTTCTTCCGGGCCATGGCCGCGCTGTTCCTGCAGGACCAACCACCTTGCAGCCCGGTCATGAGCGAGTACGGCGAAGGCCTGGCGGACTTCATCGAAGGTTTCGAACCTGCCGCCGGCGTGCCTTATCTGGCGGATGTCGCCCGGCTGGAACGCCTGCGCACCGTCGCCTACCACGCCGCCGATGCCCCGCCGCTGCCCCATGAGCGGATCGCCGACGCCTTCGCCGATGCCGGCATCGTCGACGATCTGCGCATCGGCCTGCACCCGTCGCTGCACCTGCTCGACTCGGCCTTCGCTGTGGTGGACATCTGGGCTGCGCACCAGCAGGACGCGACGCTGGCCGGTATCGACCTGGCCTGTGCACAGCACGCGCTGATCCTGCGCCACGGCCTCGACGTCGAGGTGTTCGCCCTCGAGCCCGGCGCAAGCCGGTTCATCCGCGCCCTGCTTCGCGGCCAGCCGCTGGGGCAGGCCCTGGCAGACCTCCCGGCCTTCGACCTCAGCCAGACCCTGGCCCTGCTGATCAGCCGAAACGCCATCACCCACTTGAACCCCAAGGTGTCGCCATGAGCCACTTGATCGCCCGCGCCATCGCGCTGCTGGAACGGATCCCCCACAGCCTGATCGCCTTCATCGCGCGTTTTTCCATTGCCGCGGTGTTCTGGAAATCCGGACAGACCAAGGTCGAAGGCCTGGCCATCGACCTGGTCGACGGCACCTTCGAACCCGGCTGGCCGCACCTGGCGGACTCGACGGTGCCGCTGTTCCAGAGCGAATACCACGTGCCGCTGTTGTCGCCGGAACTCGCCGCGCACCTAGCGGCGTTCGCCGAGCACTTCTTCCCGGTTCTGATCCTGCTCGGTTTCGCCACGCGCTTTTCGGCGTTGGCCTTGCTGGGCATGACCCTGACCATTCAACTGTTCGTGTACCCGGACGCCTATCCGACCCACGGCACCTGGGCAGCGCTGTTGCTGTACCTGATGGCGACCGGGCCGGGCAGATTGTCGGTCGATCACCTGATCGCCCGGCTGAACAAATGACACTGCAGGCTCGCGCCTGCAGAATGACCGCCCGGCGGTCAAAGCCTGTCCAGCGCCTCGCCGCTGCGCTTGAACCAGCCCACCAGGTAGTCCGCCAGCACTTGGGTGCGCTTGGGCAGCCCGCCCTGATACGGATGCACCAGGTACATGGGCATGCGCCGGGTCTGAAAATCCCGCAGGAGCCATCGCAACCGGCCGTCAGCCAATTCCGTCGGCAACAGGTACGACGGCAGCCGGGCGATGCCGGCGCCGGCCAGCGCCGCCTTCTTCAGCAGGTTGTAGTGGTTGCTGGCGAACGGCCCGGACACCTTTACCCGCAGCAGTTCGTGCCGCTGGTGGTACAGCCATTCCTCGCGGCCGCTGTAGTGGCTGTTGAGCAGGCAGCGGTGCCCGGCCAGCGCCTGCGGGGTCGCCGGCTCGCCGTAGCGCTCAAGGTAGGCCGGGCTGGCGCAGGTCATTTCCTGCCAGGCCAACAGTGGCCTGGCCACCAGACGCTCGTCGTTGGCCACGTCGGTGCGCACGGCCAGGTCAAAGCTGTCCCGGGCCAGGTCACGGAAGTTGTTGTTCAGCTCCAGTTCGATCTGCACGTCGGGGTACTTCTGCGAAAACTCCAGGAGCAGGCCGTCGAAGAAGGTTTCTCCCAAAGACACCGGCACCGTCATGCGCACCGGTCCGGCCATGTCGTCCTTCAGCCGCGCCAGCGCCTGACGCGCGCGCTCCGCCTGGGCGACCAGCGCCTGGGCCTGCGGCAACAGCGCCGCGCCCGCTGCCGTCAGGCTCAGGCGCCGGGTCGTGCGCTGCAGCAAGACCACGGAAAACTGCGCCTCCAACTGGCTGATGCGCTTGGACAGCTGCCCCTTGCTGCAGCCCAGCCGCTGCGCCGCCAGGGTGAAACTGCCGGCCTCGATCAACACGGCGAACGCCGCCAGATCATCCATCTCGCTCATGGATTGTTTCCACCTGAAAACCAAAGGTTGCCCATTAGTGCGCTTATCTGCGGAAAAAACCACTCTAGACTCAAGCCTCGTTCAATCACTCGAGGCAACCCACAATGAAAATCCTGTTGATCGGCGCCGGCGGCACCATCGGTTCGGCCGTGGACAAAGAACTGTCGCAACGCCATGAAATCATCCGCATCGGCCGCAGCAGCGGCGATTTCCAGGTCGACATCAGCGACAGCGCATCGATCCGCAAGCTGTTCGAAAAGACCGGCAAGTTCGACGCGCTGGTGTGCGCAGCCGGCAACGTCACCTTCGCTCCGCTGAACGAAATGAGTGAAGACAGCTTCGCCCTGGGCCTCAAAGACAAGCTGATGGGCCAGGTGAACCTGCTGCTGATCGGCCGCGAGTTCGCCAACGACGGCGCGTCGTTCACCTTCACCTCCGGCGTGCTCAGCCATGACCCGATCCGCACCGGCGCTTCGGCGGCGCTGGTCAACGGCGCCCTCGACAGTTTCGTGCGCGCCGCCGCCATCGAACTGCCGCGCGGCCTGCGGGTGAACTCGGTGAGCCCGACCGTGCTGGTGGAAGCCATGGGCAGCTACGCCCCGTACTTCAGGGGCTACAAGCCGGTTCCTGCGGTGGATGTGGCATTGGCCTACGCCAAAAGCGTCGAGGGCTTGCAGACAGGTCAGACCTTTCACGTGGGCTGACCCCTTGTGATGAACGGTCAGGCTGCGTAACGTGGCGGCACTTGTCTGGAGAGCCGAAGATGCGTGTCGCCCGTTCGTTGATCGTTGTTGCCTTGCTGCCGTTGTTTGCCGCGTGCCAGTTGTTCGACGGGGCGCGGCAAAGCGCCTCGCACGTCGGCCAGAGCCGGATGCAGGGCCAACTGATCGCCGCCGACGGCAAGCTGGTGTTCGAGTCCTGCCAGGACCGGCGCCGCTATGAGGTCAACGACGTCGGCGGCACCAGCGTCCTGCAGGAGGCCGCCACCCTCGCCGACGAACAGGGCAAACTGTTCGCCGACGTGCGCGGCAAGGTCGCCGGCGACCGGCTCGACCTGACCCGGCTGTACCGCGTCGAACGCTCGGGCACCGCCTGCGACGACCCGAACTTCAAGCTGCTGATCCTGCGCGCGGCCGGCCATGGCCCGGAGTGGAGCGTGAAGGTCAGCGGCAAGGGCATGGCCATCGACCGCGAAGGCCAACCGCCCCTGGCCGTGCCTTACGTCGAGGAGCAACTGGGCGACGGGCGCTTCAACCTCAGCAGCGAGGCCGACAACCGCCGGATCGAGCTGTGGGTGGCGCCGCAGCGCTGCGTCGACGGCCGCACCGGCAGCGTGCAGCCCATGAGCGCCGAACTGCGCATCGACGGCAAGGCCGAACGCGGTTGCGCGTATTTCGGCGGTTCCCGCGACGACTGATCGTTTAACCTCACGGGATCCGGCCGATGCGGCGTATAATCGCCGCCTTCAAACGCCCTGGCGCAGTTGTGCGCCCCGCGAACCGGATCCTGCCATGTTACGAATCACCGAACTCAAGCTGCCGCTCGACCATCCCGACGAAGACCTGCGCACCGCCATCGTGCAGCGCCTGGGGGTCGCCAGCGATGACCTGCTCGACTTCACCCTGTTCAAGCGCAGCTACGATGCGCGCAAGAAATCCTCCGAACTGAGCTTCATCTACACCATCGACCTCAACGTGCGCGACGAGGCCAAGGTATTGGCGCGCTTTGCCGACGACCGCAACGTCAACGAGGCCCCGGATGTCAGCTACAAGTTCGTCGGCCAGGCGCCGGCCGATCTGGGCGAACGGCCGATCGTGGTCGGCTTCGGCCCGTGCGGCATCTTCGCCGGCCTGCTGCTGGCGCAGATGGGCTTCAAGCCGATCATCCTCGAACGCGGCACCGAAGTGCGCCAGCGCACCAAGGACACCTGGGGCCTGTGGCGCAAGAGCGTGCTCAACCCCGAGTCCAACGTGCAGTTCGGCGAAGGCGGCGCAGGCACGTTCTCCGACGGCAAGCTGTACAGCCAGATCAAGGATCCGAAGTTCCTCGGCCGCAAGGTGCTGCACGAGTTCGTCAAGGCCGGCGCGCCGGAAGAGATCCTCTACGTCAGCAAGCCGCACATCGGCACCTTCCGCCTGACCGGCATGGTCGAGACCATGCGTGAAGAGATCCGTGCCCTGGGCGGCGAAGTGCGCTTCCAGCAACGCGTCACCGACGTGCTGATCGAAGACGGCCAACTGGTCGGCGTCGAACTGGCCAGCGGCGAAACCCTGCATTCGAAACACGTGGTCCTGGCCCTGGGCCACAGCGCCCGCGACACCTTCCGCATGCTCCACAGCCGTGGCGTGTTCATGGAGGCCAAGCCGTTCTCGGTGGGCTTCCGCATCGAGCACCCGCAGTCGCTGATCGACCGCGCGCGGCTGGGCAAGTACGCCGGCCACCCGAAACTCGGCGCCGCCGACTACAAACTGGTGCACCACGCCAAGAACGGCCGTTCGGTCTACAGCTTCTGCATGTGCCCGGGCGGCACCGTGGTGGCGGCGACCTCCGAGCCGAACCGGGTGGTCACCAACGGCATGAGCCAATACTCGCGCAACGAGCGCAACGCCAACTCCGGCATCGTCGTCGGCATCACCCCTGAGGTCGACTATCCGGGCGGCCCGCTGGCGGGGATCGAGCTGCAGGAACGCCTGGAGTCCCACGCCTTCATCCTCGGCGGCAGCGACTACAAGGCGCCGGCGCAACTGGTCGGCGACTTCATCGCCGGCAAGCCGTCCACCGAGCTGGGCGAGGTCGAGCCGTCCTACAAGCCGGGCATTGCGCTGGGCGACCTGGCCCTGGCCCTGCCGGACTTCGCCATCGAGGCGATCCGCGAAGCCCTGCCGGCGTTCGAGAAGCAGATCCGCGGCTACTCGCTGCACGACGCGGTGCTGACCGGGATCGAGACCCGCACCTCGTCGCCGCTGCGCATCACCCGCAACGAGTCGCTGCAGAGCCTGAACGTGAAAGGGCTGTTCCCGGCCGGCGAAGGCGCGGGCTATGCGGGCGGGATCCTGTCGGCAGGTGTCGACGGCATCCGCATCGCCGAAGCCGTGGCCCGCGACATCCTGGGCCTGGAGGCCTGACACAACCACCGCAAAACCTGTGGGAGCGGGCCTGCTCGCCCCCACATGGGTTGGTGCGGCGGCCTCAGATGTTGGCGCGCAGCACCGATTCCGGCAGCGCCTCGCCCCGCTCGGCGCTTGCCGCCACCGCCGCGACCAGCCCGTCCAGTTCATATCCTTGGGCCTTGAGCCAGGCCGGGTCGTAATAGGTGTCGGCATAGCGCTCGCCGCCGTCGCACAGAATCGCCACGATCGACCCCGTCTCCCCCGCCGCCTTCATCTGCTGGGCCGCCATCAGCGCGCCGATCAGGTTGGTGCCGCTCGAACCGCCCACATGCCGTCCCAGACGCTTGGCCAGGTAATGCATGGCCGCCAGCGACAGGGCGTCCGGCACCTTGACCATCGCATCGATCACCTTGGGCAGGAACGACGCCTCGACCCGTGGCCGGCCGATGCCCTCGATCCGCGAACCGTGGCTCAGGCGCAGACTCGCGTCGCCGGTCCGGTAGAAATCGAAGAACACCGAACGCTCGGCATCGGCGCACAGCACGCGGGTGCAATGCTGGCGGTAGCGCACGTAACGGCCCAGGGTCGCGGTGGTGCCGCCGGTGCCGGGGCTGGAGATCAGCCAGGCCGGCGTCGGGTGCTGCTCGTAGCGCATCTGCTGGAAGATCGACTCGGCGATGTTGTTGTTCGCCCGCCAGTCGGTGGCGCGCTCGGCGTAGGTGAACTGATCGATGAAGTGGCCGTCATGCTCGCGGGCCAGACGCTCGGACTCGGCGTAGATCTGCGTCGGATCGTCCACCAGATGGCTCTGGCCGCCGTAGAAGGCGATCTGGGCGATCTTTTCCTTCGACGTGGTCGCCGGCATCACTGCGATGAACGGCAGGCCCAGCATGCGGGCGAAATACGCCTCCGAAATCGCCGTCGAACCGCTGGACGCCTCGATCACCGGCGCCCCGGGCTTCAGCCAGCCGTTACACAACGCGTAAAGGAACAGCGAACGGGCCAGACGGTGCTTGAGGCTGCCGGTGGGGTGGCTCGACTCGTCCTTGAAGTACAGCTCGATGCCCGCAAACCCCGGCAGCGGCAAGGGAATCAGGTGGGTGTCGGCACTGCGCTGGAAGTCCGCTTCGATGATCCGGATGGCTTCGCGGGCCCACTGTCGGTTGTCGCTCATGGCTGTCGTTCTCGTTGAATCGGGCAGGAATCGCCTTCGCAGGCTCAGTCCGCAAGCTTAGGAAAAATCCCTCACGATCAACAGATACAGCTGACCGCCAATACCTTTGGCAACTGCTAGGCTCAGCCCGCATCCACATCCCGCTCTGTAACGACATATAACAAAAAAGAATATAACTTTTGTTTTAACAACTAACCGTACGGGTTAGGGTGTCCCACCTTTTTGACGAATCCGATGGAGAGCGACCTTGCCTCTGCGTAGCACTTTCACGCGTTTCTTTCAGTTGGAAGCTGCCAGCGGTCTGTTATTGATCGCCGCAGCCGTCCTTGCCCTGATCATCAACAACTCGCCGCTGTCGTGGCTGTACGCCGGCCTGCTCGACACCCCGGTGGTGGCGCAGATCGGCGCGCTGAAGATCGCCAAACCCCTGCTCCTGTGGATCAACGACGGCCTGATGGCGCTGTTCTTCCTGCTGATCGGCCTGGAGGTGAAGCGAGAGGTGCTCGACGGCCAGCTGTCGAAGCCTTCGCAGATCGTCCTGCCCGGCGCGGCGGCCATCGGCGGCATGGTGGTGCCGGCGCTGATCTACTGGTTCCTCAACCGCGACAACCCGGCGGCCCTCGGCGGCTGGGCGATCCCGACCGCCACCGACATCGCCTTCGCCCTCGGCGTGCTGGCCCTTTTGGGCAAGCGGGTGCCGGTGTCGCTGAAGCTGTTCTTGATGACCCTGGCGATCATCGACGACCTGGGCGCCATCGTGATCATCGCGATCTTCTACTCCGGCGCGCTGTCGACCCTGTCCCTGGCCCTGGCGGCCGCGTGCATCGCGGCGCTGGTGGCGATGAACCGGCTCGGTGTGGTCAAGCTGGGGCCGTACATGATCGTCGGGCTGATCCTGTGGGTGTGCGTACTGAAGAGCGGCGTCCATGCGACGCTGGCCGGCGTGACCCTGGCCTTCTGCATTCCGCTGCGCACCCGGAACGCCGAACCGTCGCCGCTGCTGAGCCTTGAACACGCCCTGCATCCCTGGGTGGCCTACGGCATCCTGCCGCTGTTCGCCTTCGCCAACGCCGGCCTGTCCCTGAGCGGCGTCACCCTCGAGAGCTTCACCCACCACGTGCCGATGGGCATCGCGGTCGGCCTGCTGCTGGGCAAGACCGTCGGCGTGTTCGGCCTGACCTGGCTGGCGGTCAAGACCGGCCTCGCGGCCCTGCCCCAGGGCGCCAACTGGGGCCAGGTGCTGGGCGTGGCGATCCTCTGCGGCATCGGCTTCACCATGAGCCTGTTCGTCGGCTCCCTGGCCTTCGTGCCGGGCGCCAGCGACTACGTCGGCATGGACCGGATGGGCATCCTGACCGGCTCGATCCTCGCGGCGCTGATCGGCTACGCCGTGACGGCTGCGGCGAGCAGAAAGACAGCCATCAGCTGAGTCCTCTTTGGCGAGGGAGCTTGCGCCCTCGCCATACCTTCGCGACGAACAATCCCCACGTCATCACAGACGCGTCCTACAGCCACGCCGTTCCCACTTCGTTAACGTCGTGCAGCCCCTTCTCCGGGGCTGTCGATGCATGAACGAAAGGACGATCAGTGGCTGGCAGAAAGGACACCCCCAAGATTTCCAACCCGCCGTCGGGCGACGGCCATCTCGTCACCCACCGCTACATGACGGCCGCCGAACTGGCTGAACGCGAAGCCCGGCAGAACGCCTACGACGCCATGCTCGCAAGGCAGGAAGCTTTCGAACGCAGCCGCGAGGCAGCCGCCAACAAACCTGAACCGGTTCGCGCCGGTTGTGTGTTCGCCGAGTCCTGCAAATTGCCGGACGCGGTCATCGACTACGCCAATCCCTCCGGCATGGTGCCGACCGACAGCCTGAAGGACTACGGCGACCTGATCCTGCTCGGCGCCCGTGAGGCCGATGCCAGCGGCGGCGTGCCCCTCAGGAAAATCAGCGGCACGGCCATCCCTGCAGGCCTGGGCACGTTCGCCCTCGCCGGCTCCCTGTTCGAAGCCCTGCCGACCGTGGCCGCCGGCACCGCTGCGGCCACGCTGACGGGACTGGTGGCATTGCTGATGCCGTCGAGCCTCGGCGACAGCGCGCTCTACACCGACGACCAACTGCGCGCCCTCAAACAGGCCCGCACCCGCGTGCGTCTGCGCGTCGAACAGCAGGAGGACGGCAGCCTCACGGGTTACGGCTTCTACACCGGCAAGCACCGCGACTGGGAAATGGTCGAGGTCGTGCAGTTCGCCCCGCGTGGCAGCCAGTACACCGCGGACCTTGGCGAAGGCATTGAACTGATCTGGACACCGGCCGACGACGGCGCCGTCACCCTCGGCATCCCGCCCCTGGAAGCCGCCCCGCAGGCGCCGCACATCTGGGTGTA
Source organism: Pseudomonas ekonensis (assembly GCF_019145435.1). Classification (NCBI taxonomy): domain Bacteria; kingdom Pseudomonadati; phylum Pseudomonadota; class Gammaproteobacteria; order Pseudomonadales; family Pseudomonadaceae; genus Pseudomonas; species Pseudomonas ekonensis. Next base: position 1,178,428 of record NZ_JAHSTS010000002.1, read on the forward strand.
CCCGCCGACGGAAGCGGCAGACAGCACTCTGGTGAACCCGGTCTATCCGCCGGAGTACCGGGATTTCATTCTGGTGTTTCCTGCAGAGTCGGGAGTTCGGCCGTTATACATCGTTCTCAGCCAGCCCCCCGACCATGCTTATTACGGCCATCCAAAAACGCTACCAGCGTTCCCTGATGCAATCAGGGTGAAATCGAAGTCATCGGTTCGAGGCGGAGGAAAGCGGCGAGCACGTTGGGTAGACCGTAAAGGCCGGATTTATGAGTGGGATTACAAAAGTAATGCAGTAGAAAAATACGACAAACTAGGAACCACACATTTGGGGGAGTTCAATCACCTCACAGGCGAGCAAATCGGCCCCGCAGAGCCAGATAGAAGAACCACTAAAAACTAAGGATCAAACCATGCTCTTCCTTTCAATAACCGGCTTTTACCCAGATGACGTCCAAGACGACACGCTGCAGTTCGAATTAGATATCGACGGTAGTGAAATGAATGAAAAAGTTGCCCAGCTCATTGAGTCCAAGTCTCTGAGCGAACTGGAGCCTGGTGAATTGTTACTGAGCGAAGATCAGGTAACGGCACTGGAAGCCCTTCTAAATGTCAGCTTCCCGAATGGTCTGGAGTATTTTATGGGCACCTGTGCCAAGTACTGATACTGCCGACCGGAAACAAACAAAAAACCCCGACCAGTCACCCGGTCGGGGTTTTCTTCAACTGCAATCCGCTTAGTGCGAAACGCGGCTGGTGCCACCCACGGTGGAGATGCGCACGCGCTCACCCACGCGGAACACTTCGTTCGGCTGCACTTCCTGCACGTAGGCGCGCATGCTGCCGTCGTCTTCGCGAACGGTGATCTCGACGCCCTGGGTACGGGTCAGGCCTTCTTCGGCGGCGGAGCCGACCAGGCCGCCGGCCACGGCACCGATGACCGCCGCCACGATGCTGCCTTTGCCGCCGCCGATGGCGCTGCCGCCGACGCCGCCCACCGCTGCACCGGCGAGGCCGCCGATCGGGGTCTTGGTGCCTTCGATCTTCACCGGACGCAGGGATTCGATGGTGCCCATGCGAATCGTCTGCACGCGACGCGCTTCGTCACGGGAGTAGGTGTCGCCGGTCAGGCTCGACTGGCAGCCGGTGAGCAGCATCGCCATCGTGGAAAAGGAAGCAACCAGCAGGACAGACTTACGCATAGGATCAACTCCAAAGGACAGGTATTCATTAAACTCCGCAGCTTGACGCCTGTCACGGCGCCGCCCGGATAAAATTGGTTTCATTCAGGCCCGGTACAGGCGCCTCAAACGATTCACCCAACAGTAGCGCCAAATTCGGAAAACCGCGCCACAGCCCCAAGGATTCTCATGGATTACTTCATCATCGTCGCCACAACCGTTGCCGGTCTGTACTTCCATGGGTGGCTGTACGTGCGAATCAAACGCTGGATGGATCGCGATCTGGCATTGTCGCTGGCCGGCAAGGATGAAAGCAAACGCGCCTTCATGCTTGAACGCTTGGCACAGGCCCAAAAACAGAAGATCAAGCGTCGGGACCTGCCGCAGTGGCTCAAGGCCGCCGCGGCAGACTATCCCGAGCGGTAGACTGCCTACGGCGCCAGACGTTCCAGAATCCAGCCGGCGCCCTGCACGCGGTAGTTGAGGCGATCGTGCAGGCGGCTCGGACGGCCCTGCCAGAACTCGATGCGCTCGGGAAGCAGACGGTAACCGCCCCAATGCTCAGGGCAGTCCGGCTGGGTGTCGCTGAAGCGCTGCTCGGTGGCCTTGAGCAAATCCTCCAGTTCCCCCCGCCCGTCGATCACCCGGCTCTGCGGCGACGCCCAGGCGCCCAGGCGACTGCCCAGCGGCCGCACCTGATAATACGCATCGGACTCGGCCGGCGTGACCTTGACCACCCGGCCTTCGATCCGCACCTGACGCTCCAGGGTCGGCCAGAAGAACGTCATGGCGGCGAACGGGTTCGCCGCCAGGTGCTGGCCCTTGGCGCTGTCGTAATTGGTGAAGAAGGTGAAGCCCTGCTCGTCCAGGCCCTTGAGCAGCAGAATGCGGCAATGCGGACGGCCGTCCGCATCGACCGTCGCCAGGGTCATGGCGTTGGCCTCGACAGGTGCCTGTTCGGTTTTCACCGCGTCCGCGAACCATTGGTGAAACAACGCGAACGGCTCGGCCGGGGCTTGCGCCTCGGTCAGGCCGTCACGGGTGTAATCACGACGCATATCTGCCAGAGCCTGGGTCATGGCGCATTCCTTTTCGTTAACGGATCACTTCTTTGAAGTATCGGCCGCGGCGACTTTCTTGTCGGCCGTGGCGGCTTTGGCCGGTGCGGTCTTCTTCACCGGGGTTTTCTTGGCCGGAGCCTTGGCGGCGGCTTTCTTGGCCGGGGCCTTTTTGGTGGCCGGTACGGCGGCTTTCTTGGCGGCCGGGGCCGGCGTCACCGGTTTGGCGGCTGGCTTGACGTCTTGTGCGGCCACCATGGTCACCGGTTTCGGCGCCGGCATGTTGTACTTGCTCAGCAGCGCGACCATGGTGTTCTGCGGGGTCACCAGCAGTTCGACGCGACGGTTCAGGGCACGGCCTTCGGCGCTGTCGTTGGCCGCCCGCGGCGCTTCGGAACCCATGCCGCGCAGCATCAGGCGGTCACGCTGCAGGCCGCTGAGGCGGAAAATCGCCGCCACGGCCTGGGCGCGTTCCTGGCTCAGCTTGATGTTGGCCGGGGCGGCACCGGTGGTATCGCTGTGGCCGAGCACCAGCACGGCGGTCTTAGGGTCGGCTTCGAGGATCTTCGCCACGCGGGTGAACGGGCCGAGGGTGACCGGCAGCAGCATCGCCGGACGGTCCGGGTTGAACGAGCCCTCCACCGGCGCCGTCACCACCAGCACGTTTTCGCGGCGCTCCAGCTGCAGGTTGCTTTCCTTGATCGCCTCGCGCAGGCGCGGCTCGTAGTCGTCCAGCCAGGCCTGGGTGACTTTCGGGTCAGGCATCGGCGCAGCCTTGGCGCCGGTGTCCTGGTCCTTGCCGCCGAACGGCCACCACCACTTGCCGCCCTTGTCGGCGTCGGCCTTGGCCACGGCGACCGGTTTGGCTTCGGGTTTCGCTTCAGGCTTGGCCTCGGCCTTGCTGTCGGCCTTGGCGTCGTCGGAACCGAACGGCCAGTACCAATGGCTGCCGCTTTCGGACTTGGCCACCGGCGCGGTGACCGCGGGCTTCAGCGGTGCCGGGGCCGGCGCCGGCTCTTTCGCCGCGACCTTGTCGGAGGAGCCGAACGGCCACCAGCTGCCGCCGTCGGCGTCGCTTTTCGGGGTCTGGGCGCAACCGGTGATCGCAAAACACAGGGCCAGGGCGAGAGTTGGTTTGGAAGACATTGGAAACCCACAAAATGAAGTGATGAACAACCGGAGCTGGTCGGCCCGGATAAACAGACGCTTTGAATCGAAAAAACGGGTGAGGTTCCGGCCCTGGAACCTCCGGCAACGCTTTACAGACAAGTGGCAAGCACCCGCGCCAGCTTCTGCGCGCGCGGATCCATCAAGACGTACGGCCCCAAGGTATTTGTCACAAAACCGAACGCGACATCGTGCTCCGGATCAGCAAAACCGACGGAGCCGCCCGCCCCCGGATGGCCGAAGGCGCGCGGGCCGAGGCCGTAGGTGGCGTTCGGCACGTCGGGCTGGTCGAGCATGCAGCCCAGGCCGAAGCGGGTGCGGGTCAGCAGCGTCTTGTCCTCGCCGAGGCTGTGTTCGCGGGTCAGCTCGTCGAGCATTTCGCTTTCCAGCAGGCTGCCGTCGAGCAGGCCGGCGTAGAACCCGGCCAGGCTGCGCGCATTGCCGTGGCCGTTGGCCGCCGGCTGCTGCATGCGCCGCCACTCAGGCTTGTTGGTGCTGGTGAGCACCGACGGCGGGTTGGTGAAGGCGCGGGTGGTCATGGCGGTCGGCTCCCGCATCGTCACTTGCAGCAGGCGCTGGGCGGCGGCGTCACCGGCGTTGCCCTTGCCCCGGGCGATGTGGGCCACGCGATGGAATTCCTCATCGGCGAGGCCGACATGGAAGTCCAGCCCCAGCGGCTTGGCGACCCGGGCCACGATGGATTCGCCCGGCCCGCGCCCGTCGGCCCGGCGCAACAGTTCGCCCACCAGCCAACCGTAGGTGATCGCGGCGTAGCCGTGGCCGGTGCCCGGCGTCCACCACGGCGCCTCCGCCGCGAGGGCGTCGACCATGGTCTGCCATTCGTACAGGGCTTGCGGTGCCATCAGCTCGCGCAGGGCCGGCAGGCCGGCCTGGTGGCAGAGCAATTGGCGCAGGGTGACGGATTCCTTGCCGGCAGCGGCGAATTCAGGCCAGTAGCGGGCGACGGGAACGTCCAGTTGCAACTTGCCTTCGGCCACCAGTTGCAGCGCCGTGACGGCGGCGAACGGCTTGGTGCAGGAGAACAGGTTGGCGATGGTGTCGCTGTGCCAGGCTTCGCTGCCGTCCTTGTCGGCGGTGCCGGCCCAGAGGTCGAGGACGGTCTCTCCACCGACCCGGATGCACAGCGCCCCGCCGCGCTCCTGGGGATCGTCGAACAGTGCCGCAAAGGCGTCGCGCACCGCTTCGAATTGAAGCTCGTAATGTCCCTGAATCTGCACCCGCAACTCCCCCGCCCAAACGCTCTACAAAGTGGCCGGCATTGTTCCAGCCCGTGAGGGTTTTGGGAACTGCTGCGAGCCGGGCGGTTGTGCGGCCGAAAAGAGGATCGGAGGTTCCCGGCGTTGCGGCCCGCTGACGATGGCGTCAGTGGCCGTTGCCCGAGTGCCCCCCGGCATGGCCGGCGTCCGGCCCCTTGCCGGCCTCGCCTTTGCGCCCGCCTTCGGCTTCGTGACCGGTGTCGCCCAGCGGCCGCGATGCCTCTTTGCCGATCTGCCCGACGGTCGCCAGGTTGCTCTTGCGCACCGCCTCGACAAAGCCCTGGAACGGCAGGTCGGTCACGCCCACCAGGCCGAAGTGGCCGTTTTCGCCGTCCAGCAAACGCCCGGTCACCGGCTGGTCCAGGTATTGGAACCAGTGCACGCCGACGATCGACGGCTCGCTTAGGGCCTGCTTGAGGAAGTTGGCGTAGGCCGGGCCGCGGTCTTCTTCCTTGGCCAGCGGCGTCACGCCGCCCCAGAACGGGCCGCGGTCGGTGGAGCCGAAGTTGAACTCGGTGATCAGCACCGGTTTGTCCAGCTCGCGCAACGCGGCGAAGTCGTAGCCGTCCTGCGGCTTGAGGGTGTACAGGTTGAAGCTCAGCACATCGCAGAACTGCGCGCAGGAGGCCACGGCTTCCGGGGTGCTGACGGCAAAGCGGCCACCGAGCAGCATCTGGTTCGGCGCATGCCATTTGAGCGAGTCGGAAATGGTCTTGAAGTAGGTGTCGGCGAACACTTTCTGGAAGTACTTGAAGTCGGCTTCGATCTCCGGGTGCTCGGCGCTCGGCAGCGGCGGCACGAAACCCGGATCCTCCATCAGTTCCCAGGCCGGCAGGTCGATGCCCCAGGCCTTGGACAGGCCCTCCTGGTTGCGGTACTTGTCCCGCAGTTGCTTGAGGAAGGCGCGTTTGGCCGGCACGTCGGTGGTCATTTTCAAGGTGCCGTAGGCCAGGGCGTAGCGCGATTTCGGGTCGTCGCCGGGGCCGGCCCAGGCCAGTTCGTTGTCGGCGTAGTAGCCGATCAGCCACGGATCGTCGCGGTGGTCGCGGGCGGCGATGGCCACGGCGCGCTCGGTGGCCATGGCGAAACGCGGGTCGAACGGGTCGGGCATGCCGCCCCACCAGTCGTTGCCGGTGCTGATGCTGGCGTAGTCGCCGACGATGGACAGCGGCAGGGTGTAGGGCATGCGCTGGGCGTTGCCCAAGGGCGACGCGCTCCAGTTGCCGACGGTGTTGAAGCCCCAGGCCAGCAGACGGTCGAGGGTGTGGGCGGTCCAGCGCTTCTCGTCGACCGTGGCTTTGCACGGCGCGGCAGCGGCCGCCTCGGCGCCGGGTTGGCTGTGGATCTGCGCGGCGCAAGGGTCGCCGTTCAAGCGTTGCAGGTTGGCGCCGTAGAAGTCGTACCAGCGCCCGACGTTATAGCCGCGCCCCTGATCGGCGCCGTTGCCGCCGCGGTTGTCGCCTTCGCCGTAGTGGCTGGCCAGCGGCTCGTCGGGCTTGGGCAGGGATTCGAACATCCATTCGCGGCCGGCCACGTAGGTCGGGTTCACGTCCGGGCTGACGGTGTTCACCCCCAGCGAGTAGAACGGATGGCCCTGCGGCGTCACCAGATACCAGCGTCCGTCACGCTTTTCGCTGCGGAAGAATCCGCTGGCCTTGAACGCCGGGCCGCCGATCCAGCCACCGAACTTGTCCAGCGGCGCCTTCTCGCGCTCCGCCAGCCAGCCTTTCAGTTGCTGCTGTTCCTTGGCGGCGGCGGCCTTGAGCTGCTCGTCATTGGCGACCTTCTCCGGCCACTTGCCCCGGGTGGATTGGCCATAGGCATCCACCAGGTTGCCGTAGGCGGCCTTGACCGCCTCGTCGCCGTCCTGCACGCCGAAGCGCTCAAGCAGCAGGCTCTGCGCCGCCTTGGGCCGGTCCAGCGACAGACTGACCGACACCACCTGGCTGCGATCCAGCTCGCCGCTGCTGCCGGCCAGCAGGATCCGCTGGCCGTCGACGGTGATCGGCATCGGCGGCGCGGCCTTCATGCCCTGGCTCAGGGGCGAGCTCGCGGTCAACGGCACCAGCAGGGTCTGGGCAGGGCCCGCCGGCAGGTCGACGCGGCTGGTCAGGGTCTTGCCGTCGTTGCTCTGGATCTGCACGTAGACGGTGACGGCCCAGTCCATGGCGCTCTGCAGGCGCAAGCTCATCATGCCGGACTGCGACCAGTCCCAGGCGCCGGTCTGCGGGGCCAGGCGCAGGGTCGGACGGGCGACCGGGCTGAACGTCACCCGGCGCAGCACTTCGCCTTCCGGCGTCTGCTCGGCGTTGGCCTGGGGCAAGTCGGCGTTTTCGGTGGTCACCTTCACCACGTCGGCGGGACGGACGAAATTGAACAGGGTCTGCTGGCCGGCGGGCGCCGCCAGCAACGGGGCGGCGAACATCAGGGCAAAAGCGGCAGGCAACGAACGGCGAATCATAAGAAAGGAATTCTCCCTAGCGACCCGTAGAGGCCGGTGGACAGGCGATGGCAGAGAGATAGACAACGCGGCGGGCGAAACCGCCCACCGGTGCCTCAGGAAATTTCACGCCGGAACGGCGGCAATGCATTGAGGATGGCCTTGCCGTAGCGCTGGGTGACCAGCCGCCGGTCCAGCAAGGTGATGATGCCGCGGTCCTCTTCGGTGCGCAGCAGGCGGCCGCAGGCCTGGACCAGCTTGAGCGAGGCGTCCGGCACGGCGATTTCCATGAACGGATTGCCGCCCCGGGCCTCGATCCACTCCGACAACGCGGCCTCGACCGGATCGTCGGGCACCGAGAACGGGATCTTGGCGATCACCACGTGCTCGCAGTACGCGCCCGGCAAGTCCACGCCCTCGGCGAAGCTGGCGAGGCCGAACAGCACGCTGGAATCGCCGCCGTCGACCCGCGCCTTGTGCTTGTTCAGGGTTTCCTGCTTCGACAGGTTGCCCTGGATGAACACCTGCTTGCGCCAGTCGCGGTCGAGGCCGTCGAACACGTCCTGCATCTGCTTGCGCGAGGAGAACAGCACCAGGCTGCCCCGCGAGCCTTCGACCAGGTCCGGCAGGTCGCGGATGATCGCGGCGGTGTGGCCGGCGGCGTCCCGCGGATCGGCGTTGAGGTCCGGTACCCGCAGCACGCCGGCGTCGCAATGGTGGAACGGGCTCGGCACCACGGCGGTGACGGCTTTTTTCGGCAGGCCGGCGCGCATGCGGAAACGGTCGAAGGTGCCGAGCGCCGTCAGGGTCGCCGAGGTCACCAGGCAGCCGTGCGCCACGTTCCACAGGCTGCGGCGCAGGGTCTCCGCCGCCAGGATCGGGCTGGCGTTGACCTCGATGTCGAACAGCGAACCGCTTTCGGCCAGGGTCAGCCAGCGGGCCATGGGCGGGTTGTCTTGCGGATCCTCGGCGGTGAACGCGGTCCACAGCTCCCAGTTGCCGGAGGCCCGGGACAGCAGGCTGCCGAACAGCGGATACCATTCTTCGGCCTGGGTGCTGGCGATGCCGATGTTGACCTCGCCGTCCATGCCCTCCTTGAGCAGGTCGGTCAGGCGGGTGAACAGGTCGTTGAGCCGGGCGAAGCCCTTCTTCAGCTCGATGCCCATTTCGCGCATGTGCTCGGGGATCACCCCGCCGACGAAGCGGTGGCGCGGCCGCTCGCGGCCTTCGGTGTCTTCGCCGGGGCGGAAGTCGGCGATCTGCTCGCAGGCGCTGAACATGAACTGCTGCTGGGCCTTGATCTCCCGCGCCAGCTCCGGCACCTGTTCGATCAGCTTGCCGAGGTCGCCGGGCAACGGGTGCTGGGCCAGCAGTTTGGTGAGGTTCTTGGCGGTGGTCTCCAGCCAGTCGGCGGTGGAGCGCAGGCGCGTGTAATGGGCGAAGTGGCCGATGGCCTTGTCCGGCAGGTGATGCCCTTCGTCGAACACGTAGATCGTGTCGCGCGGGTCCGGCAGCACCGCGCCGCCGCCCAGCGCGAGGTCGGCCAGCACCATGTCGTGGTTGGTGACGATCACATCGACCTTGCCCATCCCTTCGCGCGCCTTGTAGAAGGCGCACTGGCCGAAGTTGGGGCAATGGCGGTTGGTGCACTGGCTGTGGTCGGTGGTCAGGCGCGCCCAGTCGGCGTCCTCCAGGGCGTTGGGCCAGCTGTCGCGGTCGCCGTCCCACTTATTGCCGGCGAGCTTCTCGATCATGCTGGTGAACAGCTTCTGGCTGGCCTCGTCGACCTCGATCTTGAAGCCTTCCTCTTCGAACAGCTGGGCGGTGGCGGTCTGCGCGTGGCCTTCCTGCAGCAGCATGTCGAGCTTGGACAGGCACAGATAGCGGCCGCGGCCCTTGGCCAGGGCGAAGCTGAAGTTCAGCCCGCTGTTGCGCATCAGGTCCGGCAGGTCCTTGTAGACGATCTGCTCCTGCAGGGCCACGGTGGCGGTGGCGATCACCAGCCGCTTGCCGGCGGCCTTGGCGGTCGGGATCGCCGCCAGGCTGTAGGCCACCGTCTTGCCCGTACCGGTGCCGGCCTCCACCGCGACCACCGCGGGGTCGCCGCTGCGCTTGCCTTCGTCGTCGGTGTCGATGTCGCCGAGGACCTTGGCGACTTCAGCGATCATCAGGCGCTGGCCGTAGCGCGGCTTGAGGCTCTTGGCCTCGAGGAAACGCGAGTAGGCGCCCTGGATCGTGGTTTTGAGTTCGGTGCTGATCATGGGGTGTCGGGCGCAAAAAGCGCTGGATAAATTTTCAGTGGTTCGGATCGGCCGCTATCATACCCCGCTAATCAGTCCCGCGCAGAACGGAGTGCCCCAATGACACCTTTTAGCCTCGTTTACCCCTTGCATGTGCTCGCCGCCCTGGTCTGGGTCGGCGGCATGTTCTTCGCCTGGATGGTGCTGCGCCCCGCCGCGGTCAAGGCGCTGGACGGCCCCGGCCGGCTGACCCTGTGGGTGGAAGTGTTTCAAGGTTTTTTCCGCTGGGTGTGGGGCGCGGTGATCCTGCTGCCGGTCACCGGCGTGGGCATGCTGCACCTGCAGCAGATCGGCTTCGACAACGCGCCGCGGTACGTGCAGGTGATGATGGGGCTGTTCGTGGTGATGACGGCGCTGTTCATCCGGATTCAGGCACTGATGCTGCCGGAACTGCGCACGGCGGTGGAGGCGAAGGACTGGCCGGCGGGTGCGGCGGTCTTGGGACGGATCCGTCGGGTGGTGGGGATCAACCTGCTGGTCGGCATTGCCCTGGTGGCGGTGGCGGCGGCGCGGCCGACGTTCTGAGCCGCACGCGACACCGCTCAGGCCGGGGCGCCGGCTCCCCGGCCTGAGCGCAATGGCTTACAGGTGCTGCACGGTCACGGAACCTGCCGCGCCCACAGGCCCCGGCTGGCCATCGGCGCCCGGACGGCCGCTCTTGCCGCCGTCGGCGCGGTACACCAGGCAGCCCTTGGACTTGCCGCCCGCCCCAGGCTTGCCGCCAGGCCCCGCCGGGCCGCCGGCGCCGCCGGCCACATCGACCTTGATCAACTGCGCCGGGAAATCCCGCGGCACTTCGAGACGCACCAGGCCGCCCGGCGCGCCCGGCTGGCCGTCGCTGCCGTCGCTGCCGTCAAAACCGCGGCCGGCCTGGCCCCAGGTGCAGCCCGGATCCTGGCCGTTGGCGCCGTCCAGGCCGACGAACCCCGGCGCCCCGGTGCCGCCGCGGGCATCGACCGACAGCTGCGGTGCGTTCAGCGCCTTGAACTGCAGGTTCAGGTTGCGTCCGGCGCGGGCCGCCTTTTCGTAGGTGCCCGGCGCCCCGCGCGCGGTGATCCGGCTTCCTTCGGCCAGGTCCGCACGGCTGACCTTCATGTCCAGCGCCTGTTCGCCCGGCACGATGGCGATCCGCGCTTCGTGGCCCAGGCGCAGTTCCTTGACGGTCAGCTCGGTGACGTTGGACGGCACCAGCAAGGTGCCGTAGTCGGCGACCTCCAGCCGTTCCAGCTGCAGTGTGCTGGTGGTGTTGGGCAGGCGCATCAGGGAGTTGGTTTCGACGCTGACCACCTGGGCGCAGGCCAGTGGACTGATGAATGCAGCGAGCAGGCAGAGTTTACGCATGGGAAGCCTCCGGGGCGGCCGGGGCCGGGATGGTTTGCAGGTGGAAAACGCCGAACAGCAGGATGCGGCCACGGTCGCGCCAAGGGTGCGGACGCCCTTTGAGGCTGCGGTTGCACAGCAGCGCCTCGAGGACGTGGATCAGCAGCCAGAGACCGCCGGCCAGGTTGACCAGCAGGTGCAGCGGACGGACAAACGGCACCAACTGATTGGCCAGCACCACGCAAACGAACAGCAGGGTCAACAACCGCCCCAGCCCCCATAACAGCTTCATACGCTCCCCCGTGTCGGAATTATTCTTTGGGCGCACAGTAACGGCTTCGGTGATGGATTAGCCAGAGGGGAAAATGAAAAAAATCCGTCACCCGCCGGACGGCCGCCGGCACACCCAGGAGCGGCGGCCGACGGCTCTAGCCTGCGGACTACAGACATTTCCTAACGATTGATGTGAAGTTCCACGCGACGGTTCTGCGCGCGGCCCTCGTCGGTGTTGTTGTCCGCCACCGGTTCGCGCTCGCCGCGTCCTTCGCTGGTGAGCTTGCCGGGCTCCAGCCCTTGGCTCAGCAAGTACGCCGCCACGCTGCTGGCGCGCCGTTCCGACAGGGCCTGGTTGTAGGCGTCGGTGCCTTTGCTGTCGGTGTGGCCGATGACCTTGATGCTCACCACGTCGGCGTTGCGCAGCTTGTCCATCAACGCATCCAGTTGGCTTTTCGCCGCCGGGGTCAGGTCGGACTTGTCGAAATCGAACAGCACGTTGCCGGCATCGCTCAGGGTGATGACTTCGGTCTGCGGGGCCGGTTTCTCGGTGGCCGGGTACTGCGGCAGCGGGCAGCCGCGGTGGTCGACCGGCGTGTTGGCCGGTGTGTCGGGGCAACGGTCGCGGCGGTCGAACACGCCGTCGCCGTCTTCATCGCCGTCCTGGGCGTAACAGATCAGTCCGCCGGTGAGGATCCCCAACGCCGCGCCGCCGCCCGCCCAACCACCGTTTTCGAGCGCGCCGAGACCGCCGCCGACCAGCCCGCCGATGAGGCTGCAGATCGGCCATGTGCGTTGATTGAGGGGAGCGGTGCCATCGCTGTGGGTGGCGCAACCGGTCAGCAGGCTGCCCAGCAGCAGAACCGGCAAGACGGACCTTGTGAGAACACTCATCGTGAAAGCTCCTGTGTCACCGGCCCATACCGGTTACACAGGAGTAAAGACCCGCATCCGCGACTGCACAAGCCGCGGATGCGAGGGGGCTCAACGCACGATTTTGATTTCCGTGCGACGGTTCAGCGCGCGGCCGTCCGCAGTCTTGTTGTCCGCCACCGGCTGGCTTTCGCCGGCACCGGTCACCGACACGAAGCTTGCGCGAGGCACGCCTTGCTGGATCAGGTACTCGACCACCGAGTGCGCACGGCGGTCCGACAGTTTCTTGTTGTAGGCATCGCTGCCCACGCTGTCGGTGTGACCGGTCACGGTCAGCTGCGCGGTGGAGGATTCCTGTTTCAGGCGCGAGGCGACCTTGTCCAGGACCTGTTTATCGGATGGCGTCAGCGTGGCCTTGTCGAACTGGAAGTGCACATCGCGGATCACGATGGTTTCTTCCTTGACCACGACCGCTTCTTCCACCACTGGCGCAGGTGCCGGTGGAGGGCAGCCGTCGGCGTCGACCTTCACGCCGCGAGGCGTGTGGGGGCACTTGTCGCGGCTGTCCGGCACACCGTCGCCGTCCTCGTCGCCGTCACCGTGCACCCAGCAGTAGGCCGCTGCCGTGCCGCCGACCAACAGCGCGCCGTAACCGGCCCAGGACGAACTTTCCGTCGCCCCGAGACCTGCGCCGACGACACCGCCGACTGCCGCACAGGTCGGCCAGTCGGTTTTCTGCAAACCTGCACAACCAGTCAACACACTGGTTAGCAGAACCAAGGGCAATGCTGTCCGAACTATGCTCATCTAGTTTTCTCCTGAGGGATCGGCTTGCAACCGATTCAGGGAGTAAAGACCGGAGTTTTAATCTCCGCCAGCAATAGGTCACGGCTGTTTGCGCGCCTGTTCACGGGACTTCGGCGCACTTGCCGCAAACCCGCGAAACAGGGCGCTAGGCTCCGGCGCCCCGGCACGCTAGTCTTGACGGCCTGACCGAGGACTTTCCATGACCGTCGCCCTTTCCACCCGTACGCCGCAGCAGGCGCTGGCCGCCCTGCTTGACCGCTACGCGCCCGCCCGCCTGCTGCTGATCGGCGCCAGCGAGTTCCCGGCCCTGGCCGCCTTCAAAGAGGCCCACCCGGACACCCGCGTCGCCCACGCCGCCCCCGGCGCCCTGCCCGATGAACTCGCCTCGCAGCGGTTCGACCTGGCGCTGGTGGTCGATTGCCTGGAGCACCTGCCCAAGCGCGACGGCCTGAACCTGCTGGGCGGCATCCGCAACCTCAACGCCAGCCGCATCGCCGTGCTGGCGGACCTTTCGGCCAGCGGCTGGCAAGAGACGGACTTCTACTCCCTGGCCCTGCAGGCCAGCGAGCGCTTTGCCCGCGACGAGCAAGTGCTGACCCTCTTCACCTACGATCTGCTTGACTACAAGCAAGTCCCCGACTGGCTCAATTCGAAGTTCTGGGCCAACCCGGAAAACTTCGGGAAATACTGGTGGTAATCCGATGAGTACAGCCATTTGCCCCTGCGGCAGCGGCAACCTGCTGGACGCCTGCTGCGGCCATTATCATGCCGGCCATCCGGCCCCCTGCGCCGAAGCCCTGATGCGCTCGCGCTACAGCGCCTACGTGCTGGGCCTGGTCGACTACCTGGTGGCGACCACCCTGCCCGCCCAGCAAGCGGGGCTGGACCGCCAGTCGATCAGCGACTGGAGCGCCCAGAGCACCTGGCTCGGCCTTGAGGTGGAAAGCTCCGAAGTGCTCGGCGGCCAGCCGGAACACGCCTTCGTCACCTTCACCGCCCGCTGGCACGACAGCCAGGGCGAACACAGCCACCGCGAACGCTCCTCGTTCGTGCAGAACGCCGGCCGCTGGTACTTCATCGACCCGACCGTAGCGATGAAGACCGGCCGCAACGACGCCTGCCCCTGCGCCAGCGGGCAGAAGTTCAAGAAGTGCTGCGCCGGTTATTTTCAGTAGTCGAACAAGGAAGGCAGACATGAATGAAGCGAACCAATCTCTGGAAAGGCAACACGCTGAAAAACTCCCTCTATACGAAAGATACGCTGCGTCCCTAGAGCAACTCCTGAGCAAAAAACTGACAGAAAACAACGTCAAGCATCACCTGATCGAGTCAAGGGCAAAAGACACCAAAAGCTTCCTGAAGAAAGTAAGCAACCCCGTAAAGGATTACCGGAAGCCTTTCGAAGACATCACCGATCTTGTCGGCCTGCGGGTGATCACCTTCTACGAAGACGACATAGACGAAGTGGAAAAACAGCTGGTGGGCCTGTTCAAGCAGGTTCAACCCAAAGAGGTCAAAAAACCGGCAGACGAGTCGACTTTTGGTTACCGCTCCGTTCACTTCATTGTTCAGATCGAACCCGGCACCGAGATTCCCGACGAGCTCACATCACTGACCGGGCTGAAGTTTGAGATTCAGGTCAGAACCGTGCTTCAACATGCCTGGGCGGCGATATCGCACAAGCTCGAATACAAGCGCGACTCCGATGTGCCAGAAAACCTGAAAAGGAAGCTCTTTCGACTTGCGGCCCTGTTTGAGATCGCCGACGACGAGTTCGAGTCGTTGAGGGCGCTGTCTCAACAGGAGGATGTAAACATTGGCAAAAAGCTGGAACAGGAGGAGACGGACATACCGATAGACCTCGCGTCCCTGAAGCAACATTTGAACTTGCTTTCAGGCTCGGCATTTCTCCAGGACGCCCGAAACGCCGGATTTGCTGTCGATCGGCCCAATACCGTCGCACGCGACGACAACGAGACGTTTTCGAAACTGATCCAAATCTGCAAATTGGCCGGGCTGACGACGATCCGCCAACTTGACGAGACGCTCGAATCGGCCTCCGTCTTCGCGCATGAATTTTTCCGCGAACTCATCAGACGCAACAAGGAACGAGGCAGCAGCAGTTGGTCCGCGAGCGTCGCCTTCATCTGCCAACTCCTGATCCTGCGGGAAAAATCGTCGCAGCTCTCCGAGGACCACCTGATAGCACTCGATTGGGACCGCGGTATGGCGGAGCAAGTGCTTTCCGTCGCGAAGAAATTTGCCCGAGACTGACCCGCCCCTTTGCAAGTGAGTGCGGATGCATTGGCATGCATCACATCGACCGGTTGCTAGACTCAGTCCAAAAAGGAGTTTGGCATGGGCTTTCAACGCATGGCACGGGGCGCACTCACCCTGATGGTTCTATTGGGAGTGAGCGGCTGCGCCTCGTGGTTCGCCGACGACTTGCCGGATCCGGCGGTGCATCTGGTGAAGGTGGAAGTGGTGCGGGCCAAGCTGCTGGAGCAGAAGTTCGTCCTGCACTTTCGCATCGACAACCCCAACGACAGCGACCTGACCGTGCGCGGCCTCGAATACCGCGTGCACCTGGCCGGCCTGCTGCTGACCGAGGGCGAGCACGAACACTGGATCACGGTGGGGCCCAAGCGCAGCGCGTTCTATAAGGTGCCGGTGCGCACCAACCTGTGGCCTCAGGTGAAAGAGGTGGTGAAACTGCTCAAGAACCCCAACCAGCAGATCCCCTACCGGCTGCAGGGCGAGATGGAAACCGGTTTATTCATCGCGCACTACGTGCACCTGGAGCGCAATGGCGTGATAATCCCCGCCGAATTGATTCCGGAGTGACCCCGATGACCCAGCAACCTCATGTCCATGGCCCTGACTGCAACCACGATCATGACCATCACCACCACGACCATGGCCATGTCCACGGCCCGAACTGCGGCCACGCCCACCAGGAGCCGGTGCGCAACGCCCTGAAGGACGTCGGCCGCAACGACCCTTGCCCGTGCGGCAACGGCAAGAAATTCAAGAAGTGCCACGGCGCGTGATGCCTGGGGCGAAGACCGGCTTCGCCTGACCGACCGCCATCGCCGGCAGGCTGGCTCCCGCCTTGTGATGCAGTGACCGCAAATGCTGCATTCGACCAAGACGCCTGTGGAAACCAGCCTGCCAGCGATGGCGTCAGCCCAAACGCCGCAGGGCCGGCAGAAGACTGTTGCTCTCAGACTGAATCCGCATCGCGCACATTTCCTGTGGGAGCTGGCTTGCCAGCGATGGCGTCAGCCCATTCACCACCACACCCTCAGACCGCCGCCAGAATCTCTCCACTGCCGACCACCGTCGCATACTCGCCGTGCAGGTTCCCCAGCGACATCGCATGCACATCCTCGGCCGAACGCAGCGCGCCGAAGAAATCGGCCTTGTCGAAGGTGAAGCACGCATCCTCCGCCACCCAGGCCTCGAACCCCAGATTGCCTGCCGTGCGCGCCGTGGACTCCACGGAGTTGTGGGTCGCCACGCCGACGATGACCAGTTGCCCGATCCCCGCCCCGCGCAACATCGCTTCAAGTCCCGTCGCGCAGAACGCATCCGGCACCTGCTTCTGGATCAGCCGCTCGCCGGCCTGCGGCGCGAAGCGCTCCTGAAACTCCACCCCCGATTGCCCGGGCCAGAACACCGACTCCGGTGAACACGACAGATGCTGGACATGGATCACCGGCCGGCCGCTGCGGCGCCACCTCTCCAGCAGCTCGAGGATCCGTGCCTCAGCCTGCGGATTGTTCCGCCGCCCCAGGCGCGGCTGCAGGATGCCTTTCTGCTGGTCGATGATGATCAGGGCGGCGTTGGCCTGGAGTTCCATGGCGGTGTTTCTCCCCAAAGGTCAGTTGATCGACCACTTCAACATCTGCGTTCACTGCGGGGCAAGCCCCCTGTTTCATCGCACGCAGCGCCCCGCCCCGGAAATAACTGTGCCCCCCGCTTGCGCGGCCCCTTCGCGCTCACTAACGTAGCGCCTTTACTGACGCTACCCCCCCGCAGGAGCCTTGCCATGGCCTCGCCAGCCCTCACACAATTTCTTCCCCGGTTCGGCGTTGCCGCAGCAGTGGCCGGTGTCTTGAGCCTGGCCGGTTGCCAGACCTGGAACGCTCAGGATTCGCTCCCCCCCGTCTCCGGCGTGCAGCCGCTCAAGGGCCTGGCGCAGAACGTCTCGGTGCGGCGCAACGCCATGGGCATGCCGCTGATCGAGAGCAACAGCTTCCACGATGCGCTCTTCGCGTTGGGCTATGTCCATGCCGGCGACCGCATCAGCCAGATGGTGACCCTGCGACTGCTGGCCCAGGGCCGTCTGGCGGAAATGTCCGGGCCGTCCCTGCTGGATGCCGACCGCTACATGCGCGCGGTCAACCTGAAGAAAAGCGCCGACGAGCTGTACAAGGCCTCGTCGCCACGGCTCAAGCGCTTCTTCGAAGTCTATGCGCGGGGCGTCAACGCTTACCTGTTCCGCTACGCCGACAAGCTGCCGGGGGATCTGGCCGCCAGCGGCTACAAGCCGGAATACTGGAAGCCTGAGGATTCGGCGCTGATCTTCTGCCTGCTCAACTTCAGCCAGTCGGCCAACCTGCCGCAAGAGATCGCCTCGCTGGTGCTCGCGCAGACCGTCACCACCGACAAACTGGCCTGGCTGACCCCGTCGGCCCCCGACGAGAACCTGCCGCTGGCCGAGGCCGACAAGCTGCAAGGCATCAAGCTCAACGGCCAGGTGCCGGGCCTGAGCGAACTGAGCGACGCCAGCCAGCAACTGGCGGCGCTGAACCTGCTCGGTGCCGCGTCGTCGAGCAACTGGGCCATCGCCCCGCAACGCAGCCGCAGCGGCAAGAGCCTGCTGGCCAGCGACAGCCACGGCCCGCTCGCGGCCCCGTCGCTGTGGAGCTTCGTGCAGATCCGCGCCCCCAAATACCAGGCCGCCGGGGTGACTGTGGCCGGCTTGCCGATGGTGCTCGGCGGCTTCAACGGCAAAGTGGCCTGGAGCATCAGCGGCGTGCAGGGCGACAACCAGGACCTGTTCCTGGAGAAGATCCGCCGTCAGGGCAGCAGCCTGGCCTACGAGGTCAACGGCAAATGGCAGCCGCTGGCGGTGCGCCAGGAAACCTATTTCGTCAAAGGCCAGCGTCCGATCCGTGAAGCGGTGTACGAAACCCGCCACGGTGCGCTGCTCAACAGCGCCCAGGCGGCGGCCCAGGGCTCGGGTTTCGGGCTTGCGCTGCAAGTGCCGAGCTTCACCGACGACAAGTCCCTCGATGCGCTGTTCGACCTGAGCCGCGCCCAGAGCGCCGAGCGCGCCTCGGACGCCAGCCGGGAAATCCGCGCCATCGGGCTGAACCTGGTGTTCGCCGACGCCAGCGACATCGGCTGGCAGGTCACCGGCCGCTTCCCGAACCGCCGCGAAGGCGAAGGCCTGTTGCCGTCGCCGGGCTGGGAGAGCCGCTACGACTGGGACGGCTACGCCGACCCGATGCTGCACCCCTACGATCAGGCCCCGGCCCAGGGTTGGCTCGGCACCGCCAACCAGCGGGTCATCCCCCATGGCTACGGCATGCAGCTGTCCAACTCCTGGGCGGCGCCGGAGCGCGGCGAGCGCCTGGCCGAACTGGCCGGCAGCGGCAAGCACGACAGCCGCAGCGTGATCGCCATGCAGTACGACCAGACCACCCTGTTCGCCGCCAAACTGAAGAAGATGTTCGAAGCGCCGGGCATGGCCCAGCCGCTCAAGCGGGCGATCGAAGCCCTGCCGGAGACTGACCGCGCCAAGGCCCGCGAAGCCTACACGCGCCTGATGGCGTTCGACGGCAAGCTCAGCCCGACCTCGGCCGATGCGGCGATCTACGAGCTGTTCCTGCAGGAAAGCATGAAGCAGATCTTCCTCGACGAACTGGGCCCGCAGAGCAGCCCGGCGTGGAAAGCCTTCGTCGCCGACGGCGACCTGTCCTACGCCGCCCAGGCCGACCACTTGCTGGGCCGCGAGGACAGTCCGTTCTGGGACGATGTCCGCACCCCGCAGAAAGAAGACAAACCGGCGATCCTGGCCCGCAGCCTGGCCGCCGCCATCAGCGCCGGCGACAGCCAGCTGGGCGGCGACCGCAGAGCCTGGCAGTGGGGCAAGCTGCACCGCTACGAGTGGAAAAACGCCAACGGCCAGACGGTCCGCGGCCCGCTCGCCGCCGGCGGCGACCACACCACGCTCAACCTGGCGGCCTTCGCCTGGGGCCAGGACTTCGCCGTCAGCCGCGCGCCGTCGATGCGCTTCATCGTCGATTTCGGCCAAAGCGAACCGCTGTCGGCCCAGAACGGCACCGGCCAATCCGGCAACCCGGCCAGCCCGAACTACCTGAACGGGATCGATCCGTGGCTCAAGGGGCAGTACATCGGCCTGCCGATGCAGCCGCAGAACTTCGACCGGGTCTACGGCAAGACCCGCCTGACCCTCACCCCGGGCAAGTGAACGCCGCCCGCCGCCGCATCATCCCGGCGGCGGGCACAGATCCTGTAGGAGCCAGCCTGCTGGCGATGGCGTGCGCCAAGGCGCCGCAAGGCCGATCTGCCACACCCGCAGCCATTGCGCACCACCCTCCCGCAGCGGCCTTTTCGGCGCCCGCAAAATCAATAGAACTTTCGGACCCGCGCCCACCTCATAGCTGACAGGCCCCTCTTTCGAGGTAACGACATGGAGCTTGTCATCGCGCGTCCGGAAGGCTTGTACTGCCCCGTCGGGGATTTCTACATCGACCCGTGGCGGCCGGTCGAACGCTCGGTGATCACCCATGCCCACGGCGACCACGCCCGCACCGGCAACCGGCATTACCTGGCCAGCAGCGCCAGCGCCGCGATCCTGCGCGCGCGCCTGGGCCCGGACATCAACCTGCAGACCCTGCCCTACGGCCAGCGCCTGCCCCACCACGGCGTCACCCTAAGCTTCCATCCCGCCGGGCATGTGCTGGGATCGGCGCAGATCCGGCTGGAACACGGCGGCGAAGTCTGGGTCGCGTCCGGCGACTACAAGATCGAAGCCGACGGCACTTGCGCCCCGTTCGAACCGGTGCGTTGCCACACCTTCATCACCGAATCGACCTTCGGCCTGCCGATCTACCGCTGGCAACCGCAGGCCAAGGTGTTCGCCGACATCAACCGTTGGTGGCAGGCGAACGCCCGCGCCGGCAAGGCCAGCGTGCTGTTCTGCTATGCGTTCGGCAAGGCGCAGCGGATTCTGCACGGCATCGACCCGTCGCTCGGGCCGATCCTCTGCCACGGCGCGGTCGAGCCGCTGAACCGGGTCTACCGCGAGGCCGGCGTGGATCTGCCGCCCACGCGCTACGCCGCAGACGTACAGAAGAACGACCCGCTGCTGCGTCAGGCCCTGATCATCGCCCCGCCCCAGGCGGGCGGCAGCAGCTGGATGCGTCGTTTCGGCGACTACAGCGACGGTTTCGCCAGCGGCTGGATGCGCCTGCGGGGCCCCCGGCGGAGGCGCGGCGTGGACCGCGGTTTTGTGCTGTCGGATCACGCCGACTGGCCCGGCCTGCTCTGGGCCATCGGCCAGACCGGCGCCGAGCGCGTGAAAGTCACCCACGGCGCGGTCGGCACGCTGGTGCGGCACCTGCGCGAACAAGGGCTGGACGCCCAAGCCTTCAGCACGGAATACGGCGACGACGAAGACGGCAGCCCGGCCATAGCCCAGGTGCAGCCATGAAAGACTTCGCCCGCCTGTATGCCGAGCTCGACACCAGCACTTCGAGCAACGCCAAGCTCGCCGCCATGCAAACGTACTTCGCCCAGGCGGCGCCGCAGGATGCGGCGTGGGCGGTGTATTTCCTCGCCGGCGGACATCCCCGGCAACTGGTGCCGGTGCGGATCCTGCGGGATCTGGCGGTGGAACGGTCGGGGTTGGCGCCGTGGCTGTTCGAGGAGTGCTATCAGGCGGTCGGCGACCTGGCGGAAACCATTTCGCTGGTGCTGCCGGAGAACCCGGACACCTCTGACGACGGCCTGGCCGAGTGGATCGAACGCAAGCTCTTGCCGCTGCGCGGCGAAACCCCGGAGTACCTGGCCCGGCAACTGCCTGCCCTGTGGGCGCAACTGGACCGGCCGGGCCTGATGCTGTGCATCAAGCTGATCACCGGCAGTTTCCGGGTCGGGGTCTCGAAACTGTTGGTGACCCGGGCCCTGGCCGCCATGGCCGGGCTCGACAGCAAACGCGTGGCGCAGCGGCTGGTGGGCTACACCGACCTCGCCAACCGGCCCGACGCGGCGCGCTACCTGCAACTGATCGCCCCCGAATCCAGCGAAGAGCACGCCCGGCGCGGCGGCCAGCCCTATCCGTTCTTCCTCGCCCACGCCCTGTCGCAGCCGCCGGAACAGTTCGAGGCGCTCTTGGGCCCGCCCGAAGGTTGGCAAGCGGAATGGAAGTGGGACGGTATCCGCGCCCAAGCGGTGCGGCGCGACGGCCGGCTGTGGATCTGGTCGCGGGGCGAAGAACTGGTGACCGAACGCTTCCCGGAGCTGGGCGGCCTGCTCCGCGGCTTGCCCGACGGCACCGTGATCGACGGCGAGATCGTGGTCTGGAAAGACACGCCGGGTTCGCCGTCGGTGCAACCGTTCGCCCTCCTCCAGCAACGGATCGGCCGTAAGCGCCTGGACAAGAAAGTCCTCGAGGACGCCCCGGTGGCGATGCTCGCCTATGACCTGCTGGAGTGGCAGGGCGAGGATTGGCGCAACCGGCCGCAAAGCCAACGGCGCGAACGGCTGGAGCAGGTCGTCGCAGGTTGCGCCGATCCGGTCCTGCGGCTCTCGCCGGTTCTTACCGCGGACGACTGGGCAGACCTGGCCCGC